>NZ_SADV01000001.1 GCF_006864135.1 Lysinibacillus sphaericus
GCACGAAGCGAAGCGTAGGAGGAGGCTCGGCGCTCGCCCGCGGAAAGCGAGCGGAATGCTTCGGAAAACAACAGTAGAGTCACAGTGCCAAATGAAAAAAGCGAGCTATTCAACAATTTAATCGTTGAATAGCTCGCAATGTGAAAAGATATAGACTTTTTCAGTGCCCTCCACAAGCGCTGCCTCTTTTTTCACTGAAAATCCCAATTATTTATTTTGGACCGATATGGAAACGACTAAACGGATATATTGTTAATTTAGCTTCACCATAGATGGCATCTTTAGAAATTAAGCCATAGTGGCGGCTATCAGAACTTTTCAAACGGTTGTCCCCCAGCACAAAATACATACCCTCAGGAACCTTTTTTTCATTTAATAATTGCTCTAATGTGAAATTCTCTGTAATACGTAATTGATTAGGATCATCTGTTTGACGATTCACATAATCTTCTTTATAAGCTTTGCCATTTACATACAAAACATCGTCTTTCATTTCAACTGTATCACCTGGCAGGCCAATTACTCGTTTAATATAGAGTTCATCTTCTGTTGGTGATTGAAAAACAATTTGATCAAAGCGTTCAATTTTGCTCATTTTACTTACCATAATAATATCTTTATCATGATAAGTTGGGTACATAGAAGCCCCTTGCACTTTAATCGGTGCAAATAAGAATTGCTTACAGCCTAAAACAACTATAGCTGTAATCACTATAATTTTAAGATAAGATATTAATTCTTTTTTGAAACTTGATTTCTCTTCTTGCATGCTCATTCCCCGATACTGTTTTTTTATAGTATAACATTTTTCACAGTATATTGACGAATTAATCACATAAATTGTTCCAAGTTCACCAAAATGACTCATCACAAAACATGCGGTTGATTTTCTGTTCCGACTAGAGGCTTTCCAGGGGCATCGCTTCTCTTGAGAGCTCCAGGGTCTCATCTATGACGCTGCAATCTATGTAAAAAGGAAACGCTTAGGTCAAATAGAAAACTAATCAACCTAAAATCTGCATAGGTCCAAAAAAACAAATCCAGTCGGTCCTAAATACGCTCCTTTGTTTTAAAAATGCCATCCCTAAATTGATTATGAGCCACAAAAATAGACAAAGTTACTTATAACTTTGCCTAGATGCATCCTATTCTTTTGTTTTCCGAGTATGAATGGTTACTTTGTGTAGTAGAGTGATGCTGCTATTAATTAAGTTGACGACTAAACCAATACCTGCACGTACTGCAACTACTAATAAAATTGTGCCTATAATCAACACAATCACTCCCTCAACCATTTCTAAAAAAATTATACAGCAATTTCCTGATTTTTCAAACACCTAATTCAAAACACTTATGCCGCGGCATAATGCGCTCTAAATCGGCTATGTGCTTTGGCCTACATGAGGGCATACACGATGTCGATTATTTCGGTAATGCCACAGGACGTGGCGTTCTTAGACTGAGTTCCTCTATTTCAGCGTGTTTGGATACCTGCTGAAAAAAAATAAAAAAACCATTCAACTAGGCATGCACCCTACCTGAATGGTTTTTTTTATTTTTTACATAAAAATTTTCAAACACCATAGTTGTAAATGTCGCATGGCTGAACTGACTCGACTTTTTTGAACCTTACGCTTAGGCACATAGCTTTGCATGCAATTGTTTAGAGCTGTATACCTAAGCACCTGGGTCCTCCCATTCATTGATCTCCCTCCCTTCATTGTCAATAGATTTACAGCTATCATACTCAAATTGTCACACCTAAGTTTTTATTGCAAACTGGCTTTTAATTCCGATTTTATTTTTTCTAGCTCTGTCTCTTCAGGCATGAAATACCATATATTATCAATCCTTTTACCATTTCCCTCTTTAAATGATAACTGATCAATATTACCATCCATTTTTTTATAAATACTTTGTAACTGGATTAAGTCCTTCATCGTAAAATTCATACGGACATTGTCTCCTACTACATCAAGCATATCTGTAGCCTTTAATAAAATAGAAGATGTCGAAGAGGCTTTTTTCAGAACTGCTTCAATAATTTGACGTTGTCGAATTTGACGACCAAAATCACCACGGGGATCTTCATAACGAATACGTGAAAAAATCAGTGCCTTATCACCGTCTAAAGTGATCTCACCCTTCGGATAATGGTAGGCGTTATAAGTTAAATTCATGTCGTTATCAATTGTTACCCCACCAATCGTGTCGATAATTTGCAGGAAGCCTTCCATATTAATAAATACATAATAATCAATTGGTATATCTAAAAAGTGCTCCACCGTATTCACCGCCATTGGAACGCCTCCAAATGCATAGGCATGGTTAATTTTATCGACGGAATTATGTCCAATAATTTCTGTACGAGTATCTCGAGGTATACTGAGCATCTTCATCGTATGTTTTTCAGGATTCACGGTAATGACTATCATCGTGTCAGAACGGCCACTATCATTTTTACGTTCATCCACTCCAAGCATTAACACAGAAAACGGATCTTTTTTCGTAACTATTTTTTGTTCTTTATTTTCATCACCTGTCGTTTCAAGTAATGGTGTATTTATTTTATTCATCGTTTTTTGGATTGTATAATAAGCAGTACCTATAAAAATTAAAAAAATTGTTAATAAACTACCTACTATCCATAGCCAAATTTTCTTCTTGCTCTTTTTTCCCTTAGAGCGTTTCATATTTTTTTCCATACATAAGTCCTCTCTTGCAAAAAAATTTACCCCTCTTTTTGACGTTTTAAGTTGGAAAAAAGTTAATATAGTCTAATTATATGCATATTGGACGAAAAAAAGACGTACACTAGTATTTACTAAATGCACGACATCTTAATCTTTTTATTTATAAATACCCCCTCATTTATTTAGTGTCAGCTAACTTTATGACTAAAAACTTTATTTGATTCCACTATGTTTTATTTTTTCTATCTAACTGATGATCACCGAGGTTTTGCATTATATTAAGAATTGTTCCATCTAGGCTTCTTAGGAATGCCCTTTCCATCAGACTTGGGAATTGATTGGGGTATTACTTCAGTATCTACCAGCATCACTTTTCCAAATTATAGCTTTAATCATAAATAAAAGCTGAACTAATACAAAAATTAGTTCAGCTTAAAAATAGCTTTTTGTTTTCTAGTATAGCTTTTTTCATCACTAAAGTGAATTAACGAGATTTTTACTTTTATCGTCTTTGCACATGCTCATTAAGCTTACATTTCATTAGCAATCTGTTTAACAATTTCATCAATAGTTGGGATGGCTGAAGTTTTATTCGCCTGTGTCAAAATACTAAAGATATACCACTTGCCACTTTTTCCTTTTACATAACCACTCAAAGAATATGTTCCAGAAATATAGCCTGTTTTAGCAGATACACTATAGCCCTTCATACGATTTTCTAAAGTCGCACCAACAAGGCTGCCCTTTCTTCCTGCATGCGGTAATGCATCTAAATATGAGTTATACCAGGATTTACTTCGAACTTTATATAATAATAGACTTTCTTGCATACTATTAACTCGATTTTGATGGCTTAAACCTGAACCGTCTTCAAAATACCACTGATCCATAGTAAGCTCATTATCACTACCATATGTACGAATTGCTTGGATGCCAGCCGACCAGCTTCCTTCCCCCAGTAACTCTCGTCCAAGTTGTTTTGTCAACATATCACCCATGCCATTAATGCTTAACTTTAAATATTTAAAGTTAATATCAGTTAATGGCTTTGAATACGAAATACCCACTTGCTGTGCATTTTCAGGTACCTTCCCAGTTTCAAGAGGCATTGTTTGGATACCTTTTGCTACTAATTTTTCCCGAAATACATCGAGTGTATATAGAGTTGGATTAAAGACCGTTACATATGTACTTTTCTGTGAACCTGCTGGTAAGTTACCCGTTACAATAATTCGATCTGTACCATATTCTCTTGTAATTTTCACAGTACTTTTCTCGCCCTTTTTAACAATTTTCGTTATGTTAACAACCGGGATACTACTTGCAAACGGAACGAGCTGAACATTAGCTGTAGTACCAACCTTTGAGCCTGTCACTTTCACCTGCACATTTGCTATATCATATTGATCATTTGGCGAAATCGTTAATGCTGAAATACGTGAAGCATAAGGTTGATTCTCTTCTTGAGGTACAATACCCTTCGGTAAGCGATCTGCATCAAACCAAGTATCATCCCCTATTAAAGAACCCGTAATTTTAGAGATACCCATTTTTTTCAGGCCATTGGCGAATGACTCTAAATGACTAGGTAGAAGCGTTGGATCTCCCCCGCCCTGTAAATAAATATTACCGTAAAGTACACCATTTTCAATTGATCCATCGATATACGTCTTCGTCGCAAAGCGATAATCTGGTCCTAATAAATCCAATGCAGCGGCACTAACTAAAAGCTTATGCGTAGAGGCAGGACGTATCATTTTTTCACCATTATTATTGTAGAGCACATTACCTGTTTCTATATCTCGTACGGTAATGCTGTACTCGTTGTTCTTCCAACTCTTCGCAATAATACTATTCACTTTTGTTGTCATCATTTGCTCACTAGCACCTGCCTTTTCAACAAAGATGATGGTCGAGTAACAGACCAATAAAATCATTATTAAAAAATTAATTTTCTTTTTCATAGACCCTCCAATTGGCAAATTTCTACTTTTCATGCTTTTATTCTACGGAAAAAATTAGCATTATACAATAAAACACTTTTTTATTTTACAAAATGTCATCTTTTTTATTCGACAAGAATAAACTGTAATAGCTAGCTAAATCATTTCGGGAAAGGAGTTGTTTATTAAATATGGGTGCTAAATGGATAAAGATTTCAGTTTTATATTTAGTGATTGTTATGGCCTTTGGACTGTTTATGCATTATACAAATCAACTCGACTGGAAGACGACACATGCACATATTGGTGTTGTAGGTTGGCTAACAACTGGTTTAATCGGCATAATTTATTCTGTATATAAAGATGCCGCTGAGACAGGTTTAGCCAAAGCACAATTTTGGTTTTACAATATCGGATTACCGTTCCTTTTAGTCGGTATGATGATGGTTTATATAGATGTACCAAACTGGTTATTTGAACTCTTTGTATCTGGTGGCGGTATCGCAGTGGCAATTTCAGTGCTATTCTTTGTTGTCAATGTCTTTAAAAATGTAAGATCTTAAATAGAAAGCCCCACTTTATTTTTCATAGAGTGGGGCTTCATGTATTCCATAAATTATTGCAATGAATTCGCCTGCATTTGATACATTTTTTCGTAAATGCCGCCCTGCGCTAATAATTCATCATGTGTACCACGCTCAACAATCTTACCTCGATCTAAGACAAGAATACGATCTGCATTTTTAATAGTAGAAAGTCGGTGAGCGATAATGAATGTTGTACGTCCTTTTTTTAGCACATCCATCGCATGCTGAATAATCTCCTCTGTTTCCGTATCTATATTAGAAGTAGCCTCATCTAAAATTAAAATAGCTGGGTCAAAGGCAAGCGCACGCGCAAAGGATATTAACTGACGCTGTCCAGATGACAGTGTGCTCCCCTTCTCAATAACAGGCTCATCATAGCCATTTGGCAAGTTCGCTAAAACACGCTCACCACCAACAGCTTTTAATGACGTTTCTATTTTTTCACGTGAAATTTTAGGATTATTCAGGCTAACGTTCGAAGCAATAGTGCCTGTAAATAAATATGGATCCTGTAGAACAATGCCCATATGTTCACGCATTGTTTGGCGAGGAACCGAAGTGATATCAATGCCATCAATCGTAATTTTCCCTTTAGAAGGGTCATAGAAACGGAACAATAAGTTCATAATAGAACTTTTACCAGATCCTGTATGACCTACTAAGGCAATGGTTTCACCTTGGTGTGCTTCAAATGACAGGTTTTTCAATACGTATTCATCATTTTTATAAGCAAAGGAAACATCTTCGAACACCACATTCCCTTTATATCTAGGTAAACTTTTTTCAGATACTGGTTCCCCGTTAATATCCAACACCTCAAAGACACGCTTCCCTGCAACAAGTGAGCGTTCAAGCTGAGAAAATTGATTGACAATATTCGTTATCGGATTAAATAATCGCGTTAAATAATCGACAAAAGCATATAATGTCCCCGCAGAAATAACTTCCGTTGCTGTAAATGACTGTGTACCAAAGTAAAAAATAAAGATCGTAAACATAAGAAGTCTTAATGTATTAACAAGGTTGAAGGAAGTTGCAGAATCGAGGAAAAGCAGCTTACGCTCATATGCATAATGCTCATTATTCATGTCATCAAATTCCTTCGTCATTTGCTGCTCACGACGGAATGCTTGAATAATCGTCATCCCTTGAATTGACTCATTAATCATTGCGTTAATATCGGCGATTTTCGTTCTAATAACATCATTATATTTCGAAGCAACTTTACGGTATAAAATCATCCATAAATAAACGACTGGTACCATAGCCAGTGCTAGGAATGCCATTTTCCAATTTAAAATGAAGAGTGCGATATAAACACCCACAATAGAAATTAAACTTGTAACGAAGTTTGAAAGTACTTGAACGTATAAATTACGAACAGCCTCCGTATCATTCGTGACACGGGCTACAATTTTCCCTGCTGGTAAATTATCGAAGTATTGAATTGGCAATGTTTGAATATGCTCAAATACATCTTTACGTAATTTTTGTACAACACGGTTAGCACCCATTTGTAAATAGATATACATAAAATAGCGTAAAACAGCTGTAGCTATTGCTAAAAGTAAATAGACAACTAATAGCCAAGTAATTGGTTTAAATTCAATGCGGCCAATTGTCATGTAATTATCAATGATATGCTTCGCAATAAACGGCCCAACAAGCTCCGTAAAAACGGCGATTGTTAAGAAAAATAATCCAAGTAGTATCGGTTTTTTAAAATACATTGCATAGCGTGTTAAACGTTGACCCGTACTCATGAGGCACCTCCTTCTAGCTGCTGACGGTCAAATTGCTCTTTATACCATCCTTGTAGTGAAAGAAGCTGCTCATGTGTTCCCTGCTCTACAATTTGGCCTTCATCTAGCACGATGATTAAATCGGCATGCTGAATTCCTGATAAACGATGTGTTGTAATAATCGTCGTTTTGTCTTGTCGTTCTCGCTGTATATTCTCAATAATTCTTGCCTCTGTTTTGGCGTCTACAGCAGAAAGCGAGTCATCAAGCATTAAAATTTCAGGGTCTTTAATAAGAGCACGTGCAATTGAAACACGTTGCTTTTGACCACCTGAAAGAGATACACCCTTTTCACCAACAAGTGTCTCTAAGCCCATTGGTAAATTTTTTAAATCCTTTTCAAAGTATGCTGCACGAACCGCCTGCTGCAATTCAGACTGTGTAGCATCCTCTTTCCCAAATAAAATATTTTCACGAATAGTACGTGAGAATAGAACATGATCCTGTGGAACATAACCAATCCAGTCGAGTAACTGCTCCTTCGTTTGTGCAGTAATATCGACTCCATCAATCGATAGCTGTCCTTCACCGATTGGATACTCGCGTAATAATTGTCGTAGGAAGGTCGTTTTACCCGCTCCTGTTTTACCGACAATCCCAAGTGTTTGCCCCTTTTTCAACGACAGCGAAATTTGCTGGAGATTTTTCACCTGACTCATTGGATATTGGAATGTTAAATCATCAAAGCCAATCGCACTTGGTGTTGAAATCATTTGCGGATTTGCAATATTTCGAACATCCATCTCGTAGTTTAGCGTTTCCTGTACACGATCAAGTGAAGCGTTACCTTGCTGCATCACATTGATAAGTTCCCCAATTGCAAATATTGGCCAAACTGCTAGCCCCAAGTAAACATTGAACGTTACAAGCTGCCCAACTGTCATAGCCTCAATCGCTACTAAATGAGCACCATAGCCAAGCGCTACAACATAACTAATCCCAGTACCGACCTTTGTAATCGGTCCAAATAAGGCGTTAATTTTTGCAGTATGCATATTTTTTTCATACACAATCTCGCTCATCTCTGCAAAATTTGTTTCGTCCTTTTTTTCTTGTACGTATGCCCGTACAACCCTCACTCCTGCAACCGACTCTAGAACACTATCATTCAGCTCTCCAAAAACATCCTGCGCCTTCATATAGCGTTCATGCACAATCTTCCCTAAATATTGAATAAGGATGGCCATGATTGGTACTGGCAGCATTGCAAAAAAAGTAAGCTTCCACGAAATCATAAAACCCATGGCAAAAATAATAAAGCCCATGTAAATTGTGGAATCAATCAATGTCATAATCCCGAACCCAGCAGTCAGCGACACAGCGTTTAAATCATTCGTCGCACGGGCCATTAAATCCCCAGTACGATTTTTTTCATAAAAAGTTGGTGTCATACGCAAAAAATGCTGCATAAGGTTGCGGCGTAAAATTTTCTCTAAGTTAATAGCCCCTTCAAATAATCTGAATTGCCACACAAAATTAAGGGCATAACCCCCAATCATGATACATACGAAAATCAAAATATACTTCGTTAAAAGAGCTGGTGTCATTTCACCAGCAGTCAATATATCAATAATTGACCCTAGTAAATACGGTGGAACAACTTCTAAGCCACTCGCAATCATTAAGAGCGTAACGGCTATTGTATATTGCTTCCAGTATTTCTTGAAAAACCAGCTTAATTTACTTAAAACATCAAACATACGTTATAACCTTCTTTCTCAAGTGCTGTTAAAACTTTGCTACCCACTCTCCATAAATTTCTTGATGAAAATCATTTTTTGTACTTTGTTTCGCATACACATGCACTCCTTTTTTATGATCACTACAACACTTTTTTGCAACAAAAAAGACACATACTCCCCAAAAAAAGAGCATGTGTCTCTTCAAAAAAGGCAAGGAGTTACCCATGCCATTTATTTGCAACGCAAAAAAAAATGTTAGAAGACATGGACAATGTATGCAGTTGTACTTTGATATGATACTGGTAAAATTAACATCGTCATGCCCTCCTTTACTTAAGATTGTTATAGTGTTATTGAAGATTATCATACTTTAGAAATATTTGTCAACTAACTCACTGTTATTTTTTCTGTTTCCCAGGAAAAAATTAACGCTTTAAAGCGATGAATTGCTAAAATCCTAAAATTTAAAATAAAAAATCTATAACTTTTTGTATTGACTTTAACACTGCGTAAACCTTTATGGTTAGTTTGTATTAACCAAAAGGAGTAAATAGACATGAATGAATTTTATCAAATGCCCTTATTTGTAAAGCTAAAAGTAAGAGATATTGAAAAGTCAAAAGAATGGTATGGGAATGTACTAAATTTCAATTCAGTATTTGATTTTTCAGATGCTAACGGAACAACTTCAATGATACATTTAAGAGGCGCAAAGTACCAAGATTTGATGTTATTACAGGATGAAGAAGTCAACACTTGTGACTCAGTCATTATTAATTTATTTTCTAGTGATATTCATAGTATTTATCAAGCTGCACTGGAAAATGAAACGAATATCATCCAAAAACCGACAGTTCAACCATGGAATGCAAAAGAATTAACTTTAGAAGATCCAGATGGATATGTTTTTACAATAACGGAAAGTGTCGATTCCAATAAAGACTTTGATACTGTCATTGACAATGTTAAAGGTCAATTATAGTAATAATAAATTATGACATGTTTGCAACAGCAAAAACACGTTACCTGTTACACTACTTGTGTTAAGTAGCTGGCAGAGTAGTAAAAAAGAATCAAGTTCAAAAAACGGTAAGTAGTATCCTTGATTTCTCACAATTTGACAATCGATTACTGTGTTAAATACAAATTTTTCAATTCTAGTAGACCCTAAACGAACAAATCTAGTTCGAAAGGGGCTTCCAGCAATTGATCGGAACAATTTTTAGATTTATCACCCTAATTTTGAAATTTATCACCTAACTTTTTAAATTTATCACCCAACATTTTTAACTTATCTCCTAACTTTTTAAATTTATCACCTAACGTTAATTTATCGCCCATCCTCCCAATAAAATTAAAGAATAGTAAACACGGAGACTGTCCCCTGCTTTCCATTAAGGGTGTAAAATGCCATCCATCTTTGCTACGCGAGCATCCATCGGTGAAAGTTGAATAGAAGAGACACGAACGCCAAAATGAAACATCGTTTATTGTTTTGAACTTTACTGTGCGCTTTTCAAGGCATCAGCTCTATTGTTATTATTATTTTTGTATTATTATTTTTTCTGTTAGCGGGTTTTCCGTCAACGGATTAACCGTTATCGGATTTCAATTGAACGATGTAATAGTGTTTGAAATACTAAAGAGTTTCTTATTTAGAACTAAAATTTTGATATGATATATGGACAATAACTACGAAGTATTTTGGAAGGAAATATAATATATCGTAAAACAGTGGTATTTCCTATATAACTATAGAAATATATCTAAAATGGTGTTCACATGATACACTTTTTAATATAGACATTTTAGTAAGGAGTCTTTACTTTGAAATCATTTTTAGCTGTTGGAATTGGCGGATTTTTGGGTGCCATCTGTCGATATAGCCTTGGTCTAGCACTTTCAAATTACGGTGGTTTTCCATTTGCGACACTTTGTATAAACTTAATTGGCTGCTTTTGTTTAGCGTGGCTATTTACTACGTTTACAAAGCGAACGCCTGTTATTATAGGAATTGGTACAGGCTTTTTTGGTGCCTTTACAACCTTTTCGACATTTTCTTTAGAAACACTATTACTTTTGCAGAATAGTAAATGGCTCCAAGCCGTTCTTTATATTTTAGTAAGTGTTTTTGGCGGTTTAGCTTGTGCATGGCTAGGATTTAAACTAGCAAAGGGGCGCATCGTATGATAATTATTGGCATCGGTGGATTTTTAGGTGCACTAACACGATTTTATCTAGGAAAATTGATTGTCCATACATACCCATGGGCAACATTTTTTATTAATATAACGGGTTCTTTTATGCTTGGCTTTTTATTTGCGCTACATCCAAGTGATTGGATTTGGCATTTTATAGGGATTGGTTTTTTAGGTGCCTATACGACTTTTTCGACATTCGGTTTTGAATGTTTGACGCTCTTAGAGCAGCAAAAATGGAGACAAGCGATTGTTTATATAAGCACTACCGTTTTATTCGGTTTACTTTTCGCTGCTCTTGGCTTTTACCTTGTGTAGCCGCATTTTTAAAAACTAGAGGTGATTTTTTGACACAGCCATCCATTGAACAATTACAAGCACTCGAAGCTGACATTGAACTAACACTATATAGTTTAATCGACCTAGAACTAGAAGAAAACTTTCCAGAAATGAATACACGCTTTGCACAATTACTTGCAAAGGTACAGGCGGTACAATTAATTGATTATAAGCTTGACGTCCTAGTTGACCCTCAAGCATTTGCAACAGAAACATGTACTCTACTACAAAGTTTAATAGAGGCAAAGGCTAGACCACAAAAAAGACAACGCCTCCTAACACATCGTATGATTTTAAAAATATGGCTACGTAAAAATCAACGCTTTATGACGGAATTTTTACCACAAATGTTTTAGGCGCCCCTACTTCTAAGGGCGCCTTCTTTTTCCCTTTTTAGTTGTTAAATCAAATTGTGCTGCGTTAGACTATTAAAGCCTTCAATAGCGGCACCAAAAATTCACACTTTCCTATCCTCTTACTTGTTCAATCTCCTTAATTAATATAGCTTTTAATCAAGCTTGATTAAAAATATGTTGCAAATATCGACTTTTTATTATAATATTTATTATTGTGAAAAAAAATAATATATTTGCTTCTTATCAAGAGAGATGGAGGGACTGGCCCGATGAAATCTCGGCAGCGGAACTTATGATTTAAGTTACTGTGCCAAATCCAGCAGGCAAAGGCTTGATAGATAAGAGGAGTGTTTTATAGATATAAGGCCTCTTCTTGTTGATACAAGAAGAGGCCTTTTTTCGTAAAAAGAATGGACAAAAGACGTGTCCAATTTTATTTTTGGAGGTAGACATGAAGAAAGAGAATCCATGGGCGCTGATCCCATTTGTTGTTTTTTTGATTTTATTTATTGGTTCAGGGGTTATTACAGGTGATTTTTACGCCTTCCCTGTCATTGTAGCCATTTCAATTTCAGGCGCGGTCGCTTTAGCGATGAATCGAAAAGAATCGTTTGCGCAAAAGGTTGATATTTTTTGCAAAGGCGCAGGAAATTTAAATGTCATGCTGATGGTTGTTATTTTTCTTTTGGCTGGGGCCTTTTCAGAAGTAGCAAAAGGCATGGGGGCAGTGGATTCCACTGTAAACTTTGCTTTATCGGTCGTTCCGCCAAATCTGCTTGTCGTAGGCTTATTCATCATTGCCTGCTTTATTTCCCTATCAATGGGTACATCGGTGGGGACGATTGTTGCGCTAGCGCCAATTGGAGTTGGCATAAGCGAGCATATCGAACTTTCCATGGCTTTAGTAATGGCAGCGATTGTTGGCGGTTCAATGTTTGGCGATAATTTATCTTTTATTTCAGATACAACCATTACTGCCGTTCGTTCACAAGGTGCACAAATGAAGGATAAATTTAAGGTGAATTTTTGGATTGTGTTGCCGGCAGCTATTGTAACGAGCTTTATTTTAGGGTTCATTACAATGGGTGAAACTGCACAAGTGGAGCATTTAAGCTATAGTTGGGTAAAAATTGTTCCCTATGTTTTGGTCATTATTTTAGCGTTAGCTGGAATGAATGTTTTCCTTGTTTTGGCATCTGGGATTGTTCTCGCCGGAGCTGTTGGCTTAGCGGATGGCAGCTATCATTTAATGAGCCTTTTTCAAAAGATCGGCGAAGGAATGTCAGGCATGTATGAAATGGCATTCCTTGCGATATTAATAGCTGGAATGGTGGAGGTTATAAAGTTTAACGGAGGGATTGATTTTCTACTTCACCTTGCAACAAAAAGAATTAAATCGAAAAAAGGTGCTGAATTTGGTATTGCCGGTCTTGTGGGCCTAACTAATTTATCGACGGCCAATAATACGATTGCTATTTTAATTGCTGGTCCGCTTGCAAAAAATATTGCTGAACAGTATGAGATTGAGCCAAGAAAGTCCGCAAGTATATTAGATATTTTCTCCTGTACGATTCAAGGCCTTCTACCATACGGAGCCCAATTCTTGGCAGCCGCAAGTGTAGCCGGAATTTCACCAGTGAGCATGTTGCAATACTCTTTCTATCCAGCCCTTATAGGTATTTGCGGAACCATCGCTATCCTCATCGGATACCCGAAAGGAAAGAAAGCCTAAGCTTCATACTTAAAAAATATTGTTTTACCACTAAATTATTCCAATTGTTTTGCAAGAAATAATCAAAACAATTGGATTTTTTATTTTGATAAAGATAATACTTAAAAATTACAAATTACACTTTCTCATTAGTTATTTCGTAACGTCTATATTTGACCATAAATCCAATTCCAAGAATAGGTCCAATCGCTAATATTGTAAAGACCCACTCCCAACCAATGATCCTCTGTATAATCGGGATTAGGTTTATTGAAAATATAGTAAGTAAGAAACCAATACACATTTGAAAAGTAAGGGCTGTACCTACATAATCAACATCGGCTATTTCTGAAACTGCAGCAGAAAATTGGGCGGAATCAGATATGATAGACATCCCCCAAATCATGGAGATTATTAACGTTAACCAAATATACTGCCCAAATGTAAAACCTATTACTAGCGAACAGATAGCACTAATAAACATAGAAATAATCGTTAAATTGGCTCTTCCGATTTTATCCGAGATTAGTCCTCCTATCACACAACCAATTCCTCCAGCAATTCCTATTGAAATAAAGGAGGATAATGCAATAAACCAATGAGGAATTTCTGGTGAATAAGTTAAGAAACTAGCTGTCAAAAAAGCTGGAAGCCATGTCCACATCGCATACAATTCCCACATATGCCCGAAATAACCGTAGTTCGCAAGCATTACCGGTTTATTCAAAACAACTTTTTTTATTAATTTTAAAGAGAAAGGCGATTTATTGGGTACAATCGGAGCATCTTCTAAAATATAAGTAACTATTATAGCCGATAATAAAGCCATTCCTGAAGTACTAATTATCACGAGTTTCCAATTTAACGAAGAGAAAAACATAACTACAAAATGTGGTAATGATGATCCTAATGTTAATGCAGCTATTAAGACTCCGATTGCAAACCCACGTTTTTGTGGAAACCATTGTGATAAAATTTTCACTGCTATTGGATAGACACCGGCAAGAGTTATTCCAGTTAAAATTCTAAGTAGAATACCTAAAAAAGCGTAATGGACTATAATTAGTAAGACATTTAATATTGCGCCTAGAAAAACTGAAATTGCAAAAATCTTTCGGGAATTAAATCGGTCCGCTACCCCAAAATAGGAACTAAACAATGATCCTATTACAAAGCCAATAGGAATAGCAGCTGAAAGCCAAGCTTCTGAATTGGAGCTAAGGTTCCAAATTTCAATTAATTCGGGTGCAATCACTGATGCACTAAACCACAAGCTTAATGCAAATAATTCTGATAATCCAATCCATACCAATGCTCTCCAAGAACCTTGAATCATAATATCCCCCCAAAAATAAATCCGAATAGTATGCTTTTACAAATTATTTAGAATAATAATCTCCAGCGAGTTCATATAAAGTAACTGTTTCAATCAGTCACGAGCGAAGTTAAGTATCAGGGTAAGTTCTGATATACGCAAAGCGAAAATGGAAGAGTTAACCTTCTCAAAACAAAATCATTCTTTGATCTATAAGAAAAGGGTAGATTGTCATTTACACAAAATTACTATCCCTTGAATAAATAATACCAAATACAGGATAAAATTCCTTCATAAATCTTATTATCGATAAAAGAAAAATAATCTACTATTATCTCATATTGAAATAATAGTAGATTCTCATATTTTATACTATTAGTTATATGAAGCCTGCACCTCTACTGTTTTGATGTTTATAACCACCACTCACTTAATTGTCATGTTTACTTCCACCATCCATGGCATTATCAAATGGTGTATACGTCATAGTAGGTACTTTCTTTTTCACAAAAACGCGATATATTGCCCGAATCAAAATGCTTGAAAAAATCAGACTTACAATAAGTGCTATGCTATTCCCAATATTCATTCCATCATCCTATCCTTTCTCAACGAGTAGTAAGTTATGGTTTTTCTACTTTGTAAGTGTATTACCAATTAATGTAGGCAACTGTACTATTATATTGTCATCAAATATTGGACATGCCTAGTTTGTAAATATAATGATCTTAAATTTTAAAAGCAATTAGCTATCTATATTCTAATGTTCTACATATATTACTTCAACATTAAGTAAATTTCCCCTGTGATTTAGTGTTCGTAGCACTACGATCTCGCACATAAAACATCATGTTGGACCAAGCGGCTCATCGAACACCCTAGTTGCAACGGAAATCCCCCCCATTTTGTATTTCATTGACATACTAATTTTCAACAACATGAAAAAACAGCTGATAAGCTTCAGCTGTTCGTTCTTTAAATATGCTTGGATTTTAATCGTAGGTTTTTCCACATATGATAGTAAACTCCACCAGAAGTCATCACTGCTGGAACAGTAAAAACAAAGGAATATATAAATCCTTGGTCTGCAATGTGTTGAATTGTTCCAGTAGTAAATGTCATAATTACCCACAAAACCATCGTTATAGCAAGAGCAATAGATGCTGCTAGGTTTACAGGCTTTGCAAGACGTGCTAATTTATCAATAGAAGACTCAGCGTCACTATAAATGGGGGTAGTTTCTGGTGCTGCCTTAAAAATATGCATATCAGTACTAGAACAAACATGTGTCCAGCCACCATAAGCAAATAGCTCAAAATACTCCTCTTCTTCACTCTTCGGTAATTTACGATAATCAATACTAAAAATGACGTCTTGTGGTTCACCCTTCTCTAGACCATAGCCAGCACATCGAAATCTTTTTAAATGCCAACCTTTTGCCGCTTTTTCGCTTAATTTTTTCATATCGCGCTCCTCAGAAAAAGCTAAACCATATGATGCCATATATCTCTTATTTCGCATTATTTTTGCCCCCTTTGTAGTCCCTGCTCTGCCAACTGAATCATGACCTTTCTTCTTTCAATATCTTCAAGCAATATATCTCGACCTTTATCCGTTAAGACATAGACCTTTCTCCGAGAATCCGAATCATCATGTAGCTGAATAAGTCGTTCAGCTACTAGTTTTTTAATAATTGTATAAAGGGATGCAGGACCAACTACGAAAGTACCCTTTGTTGTCTCCTCTATTAAACTCATGACCGCATAGCCATGTCGAGGCTCCGTTAAGGCAGCCATAATATAAAAAACAGAATCAGTTAACTGCTCTAATGATTTCATTGTCTACACCTCCAATATATCATAAAACGATATATCACTAAACAATATATCATTTTATGATACATTGAGCAACTCTATAAAAAATCCCCTCACAAGTCGTTACTTGGAGGGGATAAATAATTCTTCGCTCTTTAATTATCACTGAATTGGGCGATTCCAACGTAGCTGATATCTGAACATTTCTTTTTTCGTGTCCTTATTTAACAACAAAAACTCATCTCCTGTTTGAATCGCATAGTAGTTCTCTAATGTACGAACACCCGGATTTTTTTGCTCAGCGTTAACAACACCTATATTTTCTTCCCAAATAATGCGATGGTTTTTCATATCATATGATAATACGATACTATCTGCACTTTCTTGCTTCGTTTGTCGATAAGATACAATGGCTGTTTGTTGTTGCAGATCAACATCTAATACAGCTGGATCTAAATTCTTGTATACTTGTATGGCAGGTTCAGCTAATACATTGCTACTAAATTTTCGAACCTCTTCATAATCCTCCAACGCTTGATTGTGCGAAGCAAAATAACCTGGAATATCGGTTTCAATGAAAAATTTTGTAGAAAGGTATTTTTCAGCTTTGTTATCTTCAATTAATTTCTTGCCATCGAAGCGATAAAATTTCCCATCGACTCCCTCTAAATAAAGATTATTCTCCAACAATACTATATTGTAAGAACCTATATCTAAAACATTTATTAACTGTTTATGCTTGTCTGTAAATTCTTTTTCAGAGAGCTTTTCTTTTCCTGTTTTCATATCTAATAATGAAAGTTTCCCGTAATCACCGTCACGATGATGAACAAGAAGTCCCCCCATAAAATAGCCAATTAATGTCTCTTTACTCGAAGAAGATTTCGTCCACTGTTTTTCACCTGTTTGCATATTAATCGCAATAATTTGATGATGTGAAATAATTTGCGAAATTCCGTTAGATGTGCCGTTATTTTCAGATCCTTCAACCATTTGGACAGCAATTTTCTGTGCATCATCGGTATATATAGGTGATTCGGAATTGATTGGGAAGCGGCGACCAGCTAAACCAAAAACAATCATCAAAAGATTACCTAAAAAAGCGTAAAGGATAAAAGTTATGACAAGCGCAAGATTAAGTCGGCGTTTGAATACAGCATACAATAATAATAAAAGACCAACTCCAATGACAATGCCTAAAAAGATATCGTGGATAAACCAGCCATTAAAACGCCATGAATTTATATACCGTTGAAAAAAATTGTCCAATTCTCCTCCTCCTTATCAGATCCGTTCCGTCTTGAGGTAATTGCTGCTGACGCTTCGCTTTCACGCAAAAAACAATATAGCTGTCGCCTTTCTTTCGCTACGGATAAATTGCCACAGGACATGGCGTTCGATTTAATTACATTATGAAAGAATAATCTTTTATGACTGTACAAATTTCCACATTGTACTGCTTGTACCATTTTTCTTTCCCGAATTGCTGTGCTACTAGATGTTTTGATTTGTCTTTCCATGCCTGAATTGCCTCTAGTGATTCCCAATAGGATACAGTAATGCCTTTCCCTTCTGCATTTCTGGCACTTTCTACACGGAGAAAACCGGGCTGTTTTTGTGCTAGTTTATCCATCATTTCTGCCATCTTGGCATAGCCTTCTCCATCCTCGTCTGTTCTTTGTGATGTGAAAATTACGGCATAATATGTTTTCATAGCTATTTACTACCACCTTTTTATGTATTATTGTAAACGATATATACTGAATCGAAATATGGAATGCAGAAAGGACTGTGACAAATGGGTATTAATCCAAACATGGCTGAAATCGCTTCGCTTCTAGGTGAAACTTCAAGAGCTACGATGCTTGCTAGTATGATGGATGGTCGTTTTCACACTGCCAGTGAATTAGCTTATATGGCAGCTATTAAGCCCCAGACTGCTAGCTTTCATCTTGCAAAGTTAGTAGATGGTAAACTTGTGAAAGTAGAGAAACAAGGTCATCATCGATATTTTCAATTAGCAAACGAAGAAATTGCTCATTTACTCGAATCTTTCTTAGCGATTTCTCCTCCACCTGAAGTACGCTCCCTAAAACAATCTAGCCAAATGAAACTATTACAGGGTGCTAGAACTTGCTATGACCATTTAGCTGGTAAACTAGGTGTTCAATTAACAGACTCTTTGCTTAACGCTGGCTATCTAAAGCTAGAAGAAAAGCAGTTTCTCATATCATCTGAAGGTGCACAATTTTTTACCGATTTCGGTCTTGATTTAGATGATTTAAAAAGAAAGCGTCGATCATTTTCCCCTGCATGTTTGGATTGGAGTGAACGCCGTTATCATCTAGCTGGTGCTCTTGGTCAAGGGATCCTTGCCCATTTATTAAATTTGGGATGGGTGACTCGTGTCCCGTCTATTCGTGCCATTAAAGTGACTGAAAAAGGACGGGCTGGCTTTAAAGAAGTTTTTCAGTTAGATGTTTAAACTAGCACAGTGCTCTGCCTTCTTTCCGCGGACAGACTATACTTGACGCTCCGCGGATACTTTTCTTGGGTAAGCCGTAAAGTTCCGATTCACTAAATAAATACCAGCAATAATAAACAGCCCTCCTACGATTAACGATGGTTTTAATGGTTCATGTAATAGTAGCCAGCCTGTTATCACACCGAAAAAAGGAGCTAAAAACAAAAAGGCACTCGTTTTTCCAGGATCACTATTTTGTAAAAGATAATACCAGCCGGCAAATTGAACAATTGACGAGAAAATGCTAAGCCATAATAAAATGAATACTGAATGAACATTCACAGTAAAAAATGGTTGTTCTAACACGAAACTTGCCATTAAAAGTAGTAAACCACCAAAAAGCATTTGATAGGCTGATAGCACCCATGTATCAAATAAAACACCCCATTTTTTAGCCAGTAATGTTGCAATTGCCCAAAAAACGGCTGAAAGAATACCAAAAAGAATGCCGATTTTCCCTTCAATCTGCATACCCATTGTAATCGTAACACCCATTAACCCCAAGAAAACACCACACCATTGATACAATCGGTAACGAGCTTCCGTAAATATTGTAGCAAATATGACGACAAGTAACGGATTCGTAAATGTTAGAATAGAAGATTCACTTGCCGTAATTGTCCGTAAGCTTAAAAAAATACAGCCCATTACACCCGCAGTTTGACATGCTCCAATCGTTAAAATTTTCATCCAGCCTTCTTTTGAAGTGGGATGAGGTCTTTTTATCGCTAATACGACGACAGCCATCAAAATCCCTGCCAGTATAAAGCGAAGTGCAGCCAATAACAGTGGAGATGCATAAGGCAATCCCAATTTAACAATGGCAAACGAAGATCCCATTAAAAATGTCGTTAAAACTAACAATACTGTAAATTTATAAATATTCATTATTTGTCCCCCTATTTCTATCTTTAAGGACATTATAGATAGGAAAAGCTACAACTCTTATCGAAGTATGAAATACATATAGTGGAGGAAGTAACTTTTTCAGTTTCATGTCATTTTTAATGCGTATACTTAGTAGGTACTAGGAGGAAGCTGCCTTGAAAATATTACTAGCAGAAGATGATGCACGATTAAGAAGGAATATCGTTCATATTCTAAAGAAAGAATTTCACAATGTGACAGAAGCTGAGAACGGTCAGGAAGCGCTAGACCATACGCTTACAGAGCAATACGATCTTGTTATTTTAGATTGGATGATGCCGAACCTTAGTGGAATTCAAGTGTGCCAGCAGCTACGAAATGCTGGATTCAATGGTAGTATTTTAATGCTAACAGCGAAGGACGACACAGAGGACATCATTAAAGGACTTGATAGTGGCGCAGATGATTACATAGTAAAGCCATTTAAAATAGAGGAATTGTTAGCAAGAATTCGTGCATTATTACGAAGAAAAGATAAAGTGATAGAACAGGTCATCCAAATAGATCAATTACAGCTGAATGTAGATTCCCGTGTGTTTTTGTACAATAATGAAAGTATAGATCTAACAAAAAACGAGTTTTTACTGTTAGAATATTTATTTATCAATAAAGGTCGTGTACTAACGAGAGAACAAATTTGTATTTATATTTGGGGCTACGATTACGATGTTTCGAATAATTCCTTAGATGCTTTAGTCAAACTTGTACGAAAAAAAATTAATGATGGCCAATCCAAATCACGGATTCAAAATGTTAGAGGAATTGGCTATAAACTGAGGGAAAACTAATGTTTCATAAAACGAAAAAAAAATTATCCTTTTTGTATGCAACGCTTTATTTTTTGCTATTTTCACTATTCGTTATTGTTCTTTACTTTTCCCTCGTAAAATTAATGGAAAATCAACAAATAAACGAATTAGAAGATTTTTATGTTCGGCAAGAGCACGATTTCTTTGAACATGTTCATGCCAATACTAAAACTTTAAGTTATGATCCAAATCGCAGTTTTTTTTACTATATTTACACAAAGGATCACAAGTTTGTCCATGGTGACGAATCTTACAAGGGTCTGAAAAATCAGATTGAAAAAGCGTTTGGCGATAGCAATCCAGATGAGGACCTCGTACAGCATTATGAATGGCAAGAAGAGCATTTTCTACTTCTAAAAAAGCCAATTTTTAAAGATGATATGGTAGCTGGTTATATAATCGTTGGTAAATCTGTGACGTCACAGCATCATTTTTTCCAAATGACAAAGTATTTACTAATCTTATTAACTTGTATTTCAACGGTCTTAATCGGTCTGCTGTCCTATTATATGGCTGGGAAAGCGATGGTACCTATTCAATGGTCGTTCGATAAACAAAAAAAATTCGTATCCGATGCATCCCATGAATTACGAACACCATTGAGTATTTTTTATAGTTCACTTGAAATTTTAGCAGTAGAGGAAGCAAAGCAATTAAGCCCTTTTGGAAAAGAATTAATTACGGATTTAAAAGATGAATCTGAAATAATGAAAGAGCTCATAGATAAACTGCTGTTCTTAGCAAGACATGATCAGCAACAGGTTGCCATTCAAAAAGAAACCATACTATTATCATCTTTACTCAAAAAAGTGGGCACGAAATTCCAAAGGATTATGCCTCCTGACATCCAGTTTTCTACTGAAATCCAAGAAAACATCGAGCTACTTGGTGATGCTTCAAAAATACAAGAGCTACTCTATATTCTTTTAGACAATGCGATAAGATATACAAATAGTGGAGCAATAACACTGACGCTTTTAAAAAATAGAGATTCTGTAAAAATTACTGTTGCTGATAGCGGCGTTGGTATGACTGAACAGGAATTACCTTTAGTGTTTGAGCGATTCTACCGAAGTGATGCTGCTCGTCAACGAAATGGCACTGGTTTGGGTCTTGCCATAGCAAAAGCAATAGTGGAGCAACATGATGGGAAAATTTACGCGACAAGTAAAGTAGGTAAAGGCACTACATTTCATATTGAATTCCCTATATAAATATTGTTCAACATAAAGGAAGCGGGGCTTTTTAAAATGGCACCGCTTCCTGTTAACTTCTTTCAGCAATCATTTTCTGCGCGAAAGCGAAGCGTCAGCTACAATTATGCCAAGGCATAATTGATTTATTGTTGTGACGTTGAAATATTTACTCTTTTCATGAGCTGGCTTATTGTTCTCGCAACCAGCACTAACATCGTAATCCCCCCAGAAACTACATAAAACATAATAATCAATGTATTTTCTGTATCCGTTCCAATTAGCACTCCATGAACGAGCGATAATACCCATGCTGGTAACACAAGAAAGTGAAGTTTTTTCCATAAGGAGCGATTCATTGTACGAATCCATAAATCCGATGTCATAATCACCATTAATAACAAATAAAATGCTATTGTTCCAAGTGCCGATGGTAGAGACTGATATTTAGCTGAGAATGGAATTAAAATTGCTATTATACTATACGGCTCATATTGATCGATTAAAAGCACTAACATATGCGCTATTACGGTGATTAATCCTAGCCATCCCGCATTTTGATGTATATGATAAATTAAATTTTTATGGGATTTGACAAATGATGATTTTCTCAACAACCCAAATATAATGGAAATTGTAAAGTAAAAATACGCTAAAAACCCTAATAATCGAATCCATTCCCACGTACTGATGATCATCTATTTCACCCCCGTCATTCTCCAATTTGCTACTTGCCCTTCTTTAACAATGAAACGGGCACTATGTTGACAATTATTTTCGAACCATTGCTGCAATTCCCTTTCATCCATAAGAAAGCACAGTTTGGCACCAACCTCTGCATCACATAAAGAGGATGTTACGACTGAAGCTTGTAATACTTCAGTATTTGCAATTTCACCTGTTTGTCCATTTAATAAATGATGCTTTTTCCATGTTCCTTGCGTCCAGCTTCGATAAACTCGATTAGATGTAGCGATGGCACCTGTTTTCATCTTAATCGAGCTAATTTCCTTGTCGATATCCCAGGCATCTGCAACACCGATTGTCCAAGTCTTGTCCCCAGAAGACCACATTTTCATATCCCCTCCCCCGTCTATTAGTCCGTAATCAGGAGATATCTCTTCTTCAAGCCAATTCGCCAATTTTTCAATGGCATACCCTTTAGCAAATCCACCTAAATCAATTTCCTGCTGCGCTACCTTCATTACTTGCTCATCGCCTAGAAATTGAAATGGTTGGTCTGCAATCAGAGGTTTGTTTTGAAATGCCTTGCTATTAGCTGCATTAAATGGAAAAGATTGATTGTAGCCATGCTGTTCTAATTGGCGTTTAAGATACGGTGAAAATAAACTATTAGAAAGTTGATAATATTGATCCGCTTGCATTAAACAATCATATAGTAACGAATTAATGCGTAACGTTTCGCCAATTGCCAAATGATTTAGTTGTGATAATTCATTATTCGATTGAAATCTTGACCATTCTTTTGCTACGTATTGAAGCCATTTCTCAGCTTTTTCTTTCCATACGAAATGAACAACTTTTGGCATAGCTATATAAAATTCAGTATTCATTATTTGCAAAGTTAGTGTATCCACACGACCAACTCCATTAAGTTCTTTTCGTTTTGCGCTCGCTTTTGACAGCAGACTGACTTGTAATTTCAAAGTTTGTCCAATCCAGCTGTACGAGTTCTTTTTCTTTCTTCGTCATATTTTTCTGATCTACTCCCTGAACATTATTTGTACGTCTAGTTTCGGCTTCTGTTGGACTGTTAATTTGGGTTAGTATCGCTGCAGATAAAAGTATCCCTGACGCCCCTAATACCCATTTTGTCTTTTTCGGATCTTTCATAGTGCTTCCCCCTAATTCGTAATTGGTTGGCAGACAAATGTTTGATTATTCTCTTGCCACTCTGCTATATAACCTAAGCCATTCGTTATTGTACTAATAGGTACATATAATTCTTCATTCATGTAAAATACTTGTGCAGGAGATGGCGTTTTCACATTGTTATCATAAACAACGTTAGTTCCAGCTCGGTAAATTAATTCATTTGCTTCATTTTTGATATCTAAAATTTTACTCTCTTTGTAAAATGTCGCTTCCGCTCCTAAAACCTGTGCTACAGCTTTTCCAGGTACAAAAAATTCTCTGTCTTTTGGTACAATAAAAAAGCTTAGCTCCTTATTTGTCCCTTCTACCTTTAACGTAACTTTTTGAGAATTTGTAAAAGGTAGCGCTTCTTTATCTACAGCAACTGTTCGTGTCCAAATATTCCAAGTACCTTTCACACTTACTGCGTCTTGAAAATAATAAGTTTCACCTTCTTCTTCATCGTCATCGTAATATTTCTCATCGTCGTCTTTATAGTCCTTATATTCTTTATACTTTTCATGTTTTTTATCTTTATGTTCATGATCATCTGCATGTACGACTACGTCATTTGTAATAAAACCTGCCAATATGAGAACTACAACAAGACTAATTTTTTTCATCTTCATCTACACTACTCCTTTCCTTTGACTTCATTGTAGGTATCAAAAATGATACAAGACTGAAATTTTCAAACAAATTTTTACATACAACAAAAAGCCATTTCTATGGACAGATTTTTCTGCTAAGAAATGGCTTATTTCAAAATTTATGTTTTTATATATATAATATTGGTGAAAACTATCCTACAATTACAGCATAACATTAAATTACGAAGAACCCATTTTGAAAGGAAAATATGTCTTACATGAAGGTTAACATTAAAATTATTGAAAAACTTACAGAAGAAACATGTACATTTAACATTCACAAAGTAACGTCTTTTATTCAAGATATCGTATCAACCCTTGAAAAAAGCTCCGACAACTATTTATTAGCGAGGTCTACATCAAAAAACGAACAAGAAAAAATTCCTTATTCCAATATATTTTATTTAGAATATCTTGAACGGAAAATATTCATTTATACAAATGATACTATTTTTGAAACAAAAAGCCCTTTATATAAATTGGAGCATGATCTTCCCAATAACTTCATCAGAATCTCAAAAACGATCATCATCAATATTCATTTTTTAAATAAATTTTCGGTTAAACCTAACGGTAATCTTGAAGCCATTCTCTCGAATGAAGAGAAAGTAATTGTGTCAAGAAAATATGTATCTTCTTTGAAAAAGACGCTAAAAACATATTCCAAAAGTCCACTTATGTATTGATTTTCACCACATATGTTTAGACGTATTTCTTTATTCCCTCTTTGATGCCATGATGAATAACATTAAAGGAGGCAATAAAGAATGTATAACATCATTAGAGAAGTAATTTTAAGAACGCCAATGCCAGTATGGCTATTACTAATTATTTTAATAAAAAGAGGTATCGCTATCTCCCAGGAAAGGCCAATCAATTTATCTAAAATGTTTTTAGTTCCTTTCATATTTATGATATGGGGATTTGAAAAAATGACCTCTCAATTTACACACTTAGAATGTTGTTTGATGAGCTATTTCTTTTTCATATTTCCCGGGACTTTAATTGGTTATTTATTGTACAAAAAATATCAAATGTTCTTTAAACAGGGATCAGTAATTATGAGAAAGAAGTGCTATCTTCCATTGATCATTATTCTAATAAACTTTTTAGTGAAGTATCTCTTAAATGTAACTTTAGGCATCTCGCCATCATTTTATAATGACCTTTCATTTAATATCATTTATTCTGCTATAAATGGACTATCTATCGGACTTTTCTTCGGGGGAATTCTTTTTACATATTATGTACAAAAAGAATTAAACAAGCCTATCTTATTTTGAGAGGAAGACATTTCGTTGCAATTAAAAAACAGACTATTTTCAGGTTTAGGCACTGGTGCATTTATTTATATGATGGTTTTACTATCGAGAAAAAATATCATTTCTTCAGAAGCTGAGATTATTAGTGTAATCATAATCTCAGCTTTCGCAGGTATTTTTACAATCATTTTTGACATTGAAAAATTGAACTATTTGTTTGCTTTAGTCATCCATTTTATCATGATGTTTCTAGTAGTCTTTTCTATATCTTTATATAACAAGTGGGTAGATCATTTTCTAAGCGTAGATTTTATTGGTGGTTTTGTATTACTCTATTTGTTTGCTTGGATCATAACACTTACTAAGACTAAAAAAGAGACGCATGAACTTAATGACTTACTAAAACAGATAAAAAATTTATAAAGGGGATGCATTGGGTCACATTTAGTCTAGTGACCCAATGCCCTATTATGCAAACGAATCTTAATTAGGTAAATCAAGCTTCATTAAAACGCAGCTCTTTTTTCTTTATTGAACTAACGGTGCAAGCTTGTTGAAGAAACATGTTCCGCTACAAAAGTGGAATTTTAAATTCCATCACTATATACGGTTGTGATAAATTGCTATTTACTTACTTTAATAATAGTACCTTGATTGATTCTTAATAAGTCTTGAACATTTATTTTAACTAATGAGTTTTCAGAACCACCACCAGTATATATGACATCCATATTTGTTACTTTGGGATCCACTAAAAACTTTGCTTGAAAACCAAAAGAAGGAACTCCACCTGGTGGGAAACCTGTATGTTCAATAATTTCATTGCCGTTAGCAAGTCTTGGTTTTTCTATGTTTAGTGATTTGGCAACACGAGTTGTACTAGCTCTATTGTTTCCTTTTACAATAGCAACGATTAATTCATTATTTGAGTCAATCATGCAAATATTTTTTACAAAATCGTCTTCTGAACCATTAACTGTTTCAGCAGCCTCTTTTACAGAGTGGCATGATTGATTAAAAACGAAGTGCTCAGCTTTTACATCATTAGCGTCTAAAAATTCCTTCACTTTAGTTTCATATGAATTCATAAAGGTCTCCTTTTAATATTCTTATTTGTGTAAATATTAGCATAATAATGCAAGTTTTAAAATCACTACTAAATAATTATGCAATTGCGCTAGAAACGAAGATCATTTTCCATGTAACTTCACTCATCAGCAATAATGGTAATGAACGTTTTGCAAATTGCTTTATCTCATAGGCACTTCCCAACAAACTCTTACTCAAAAAACGCCTGAGTCTTCAACCTCAGGCGCTTAACATTTATACATTTTTACGAATCTATTTAAACCTATTTTGTTCACCGTATACTCTAAAACATAATCCATATGGGAGCATCCTACTATTCAAATGCCCTTCACATGTTGGCTCTTAGTTTTAGCCCGTAACAAATTTAGTGAGGTAAAGCGGGTTATTCCATCACACCAATTAGAATTTGTTAATGGTAAAAAGCTGCAGCAATTTCAAGTGCTTTTAGCGGCTCTTTGATTAAGTCAAGCGTATAGACAAGTTTTTCGTCCTGCCAAACAATTATATTTCCTGATTTATAAACATCTAAGCGCGCAAAACCATTTTGTTTTGGAATAGGAAGCATATGTGTTTCTAAAAACTGGACTGCCTGTTTTGCAAGCTTCACACCTGCATTTGGATTGTCAGTTCGTGTATGTGTCGCTAATGCCCATCGTCCCTCATTCCAACCAGTCCATAGCGAACCAGCTCCAGCATCCTGATAACCTATAATGTCATAACCAAGATCAACCTTTTGACCACCATTTTGACTATAGTTCACAAATGAAATTTGCTCATTTGCTACTTTAGCATTCGGATATTGCTTTACTACTAGTCTTGCAATAATCGTAGCTGTCTGTGAATTTTTAAGCTTTCTATCATTGATTGGCAAATACTCTTTACTTTCAAAAAATAGTACTTCAACTTGGTTTGCTTCTGCCTTCGTTGCTGCAGTTAAAAATGTACCTTTTGGTATAGGAAGTCCATTTGGTAAAATTATAGGTAAATTAGTTTTAAGCTGGTCCTTCAAATTTTTTAGTGCACCAGCTTGTGTATTAGAAGCTACTATGTTTCCTTTATTTGTTTTGGACGGTTCCTGTTTATTTTCATGTGATTGACGCTCTTCTTCTTGTGGCTTGTTTGACACGTTAGTTTGTTTTTCTTCTTGCGACTTTTTCGGCACAGGTTCTTCTTGATCAGAGCATGCACTTATTATACTGAAACTTAAAAACATGACAATGAAAAGTATTTTTTTCATGGCATTGGCCCCCTTTATTTTTCCTATCCTTAATCAACTAAAACTTTGTTATTTAATTCGTTTCGTCAATTCATTAAACTTATAACCAGGCATATCGTAATTCTTTACCTTTACTTTACGGTAAGAAAACCCATTATCTTTTATTTTCAAACCCCGAAGAGCAGTTTCATCATTGATTAATCCGTAAAACCTGTAAATTGTTAGCGTTCAATACAATTCATATATCTACCTCCTAAAATTAGGATTCGGTTAGTAGACGTGAATTCATGACAATAGTTTCACCGTTTTCCAAAAAAATCTAATTTGAGGGTACTGCTAGCTACTATAAAGTTATAGAACTCTTTAGTTGCCGAAAGAAACTAAAGCTAAACCTATCCATTTGATTTCCCCTCTTAACCTTGATGTCTGAATTATAGACAAGTTTTCCTTTACAGATGAATGACTATTGTCCAACATTTATTGCTCTGTTCTTCCTTTTTCGTAGGAATAGAGATTTCTGACTTACCTCTAGAATTGGATAAATTTCCCTATTACCATTAAACAGTTGATGTCGTTAGACCAAAAAGAAAAAGTTGTAATAAACTATTCAATTGACCATTAGGATTTCACGATCCACCTGTTACGCTATTATGTGAGTTTCTCCCTCAAACAAAAGGTCGCACTGATGCAGGGAAATGTCTCCCTTCACCATGTTGCGACCTTGAAAGAAATTTATTTGTCAATGTAAATAGAAATGCGTTCACCCTTTGACAATTTTGCACTAGGTTTAATGATTTGATCATTTAATTGAATCGTTCCATCTTCAATTTTCTTTATGATCTGTGATCGACTCCAATCTTCAATTTGAATTGCAAGCACTTTATCAATTCGGTGTTTGCCAATTACATCATCTAATACAATGTATATCACCTTTATTCCTTGTTTTGCTAAGCTGATTATCGGAATCGTTGATAATATTGAAGCTTCTTCTTTCTGCTCCTCAACTTCAGCAACATGCTCTGAGAACGTTTTATAAATAGCTAACTTTTTATTCCACGTATGATTTTTTTCGCATTTATATATTGCATATTGGTATATGTTTTTTCCATTTGCGTTATGCCTTCGTACATTTGTATCCGTAAAAACAGATATTCTCCCACACATTTTGCAGTGCTTCTTGACAGTTTGTTCTGGTATTTGAGAAAGTCTCCAGCGGAATGTAATATTTAACATTAATCCTTCACCTCTTAAGATAAAGGTACGCAAGCATCTATTTGGATATCTCGCAGTACAATGTAAAATTTATTGTTTAAATAAAAAAGGAGATCCTAAACAAGGACCTCCTGACGCATTGAGACTACAGGGTTGCTTGGTTCCTTTGTAATGAGAAAAATGGGCATACTACCCCCTTGAAAAAAACATTGTTTTTTTGAGGATAATGCTATCCAATTTATTGATCATTACAAAGTAAAGTTTGGCATACGTGTTCTCCTGTATCCTTTCTATCCAAATAGGGTTATTCCAATATTACCATATACTTACACACAAATACAATTGGAGTGTTATTCAATTATTGATATTGCTAAAAATTCACAGCCCGATTTACCCGAGGAATTCAAATTGTCCGAAAGTTATGCCCTGATATATCATAAGCACCGTTTTGAAAACAACATAAAACAGTTTTATTTAAAATAAAAACCTATCCCTTTAGAGCTCACAATGTTATAGCATTGATTCTTGTTAACGCACTCAACACCAATCATCTTCCAATTTCAAATCGTCATCATTTTCTTTTCTAAAAATACTTAAAAACAACTAGATAATTATCAATATTGTTCTCGAATACTATGAATACTATAAATTAAAGAAAGGAGGGAAATAATTATGTCTTGTGGTAGTGGTAGTGGTTATGGTACAGGTTCAGCATTTGCGTTAATTGTTGTTCTGTTCATTCTTCTAATTATTGTCGGCGCTAGTTTCATGAGAGTCTATTAATACCCAACACCGCCCCCTAATGCTCATAACTATTGGAAGGTCATAATAATTTAACCTTTCACATTCAAATACTAAGGGTCATTATCCTCCGGTGACCCTTTTAAATTTTCCTCTGTCTCTATCATACTCAACCCTCAAATGCTAAAAAAACAACTATAACTTGGTTAGATACAGTAAAAAGCCGTCTTACTAAAGGGCTCAAGCCGCCATGTTGGGTCTTCTCTCCATATTTTGACTCTTCTATCCATGATTCTGATTGTTCTATCCACGATTTTGGCTCTTCTATCCACGATTCTGATTGTTCTATCCACGATTTTAGCTCTACTATCCATAACTTCGCCTGAAGCGTGAAACACTTCATCTGCTTTCAAATATTAAATAAACGGTATTAGAACTTGTAGCATGACGTAAAATGTTGAATCCACTATTCCAATACTGCCCAAGATGAAACATATCCAAAATATTGTTAATGCCCCGAAAATCTCTAATACCTGATTTCAATGAAAAATAACCCGTTACGATCTCCGCAACTGAATATTTAAACGCGATTAATTCCGATAAAAATTCCCCACGAACTAAATTCATCATACGATCTAAAATATGAACTCGGTTTGGCGATGCCATTTACTGCCACTGAGTCTGAAGGTAATAAAATAGCCATTAAAGCAAAGACAGCAGCTAAAGGAATTATCCAGTGTACAAACAGACCACCAATAATACGTTAATTACACTAAAACAATCGCGTCAAATTTTCGCAAAAATCAATTTATTGTGTTATGCTTTTCCTTAGCAAAAAAAGGAGGTACAGTCCAATGGTAAAAAAGTAAAATGAGAAAATCTTAAATTATGTTTTTTCCAACAAACATGTAGATTTTCTCTTTCATAGAATTAATATCTAATGTAAAGGAGAAATAACATGTTAAATAAATTAAGTGATACTATTTATTATTTACCAAATCAAAATGATAATGAACGACCAACGTTAGGATTGGTGTGTGGTGACCAATGTAGTCTAATTATAGATGCTGGCAATTCAACTCAACATGCTAAAGATTTTTTACTTGAAATCGACAAATTAGATGTACCACCTATCAAATATTTGGTAATTACACATGCTCATTGGGATCACTTCCTTGGTATGAATGAATTTGAAGCAACTGTTATCGTTAATAGTCGAACAAACGAATTGTTAAAAGAATGGCAAAGTTATAGGTTTGATGATAATTCGCTTCAAAAATATGTAAAAGCTAATAAGATAAGTGCTCAGGATATGGAGATTATACAAGCTAATATACCAAAAAGAGATAGTTTTAAATTGAATTCTCCGGATGTAATCTTTGAAAATACATTAACCATTGATTTAGGTAATAAAGTTTGCCTAATTGAAAAAATTAGAAGTACTCATACAGACGACTCTACGATTATTTATATTCCGGATGAAAAAGTTGTTTTTTTAGGTGATTCCGCATATTGTACAACAACAAATGGCCTATTTCATTTCAAGCAATCATTATTATTACCTATGATTCAAGACATTAAAAAATATAATGCTGAATGGTTCTTACTTGGTCATGAATCGATCTGTGATTCCAATGAAATGAATATTTATTGGGAAGAGTTAACAACAGCTAGTCAAGCTGTAAAATCAACCTCATTAGAAACTGCTATTAAGTGCTTTAAGGTAGAAAATAAAAGAGACCCCAATGATAATGAATTATTTTTCTTAAAAGCATTTGTTAATGACCGTATAAATCAATCACAATAATTGATTAATAGCCACCTCCTTTAACCTTTTGGCATACCAGTTCCCTCAGCATACTGAGTTGTGGCTAATTTCATACCTTTGTCCACATTCTTTTTATTGTTTAAAATAAAGTTTATACAACTCAAAATCCGGTATTTTACGATAAATAAAAGAATCCATTTTGAAAAAAAGATTGTTTCAAAATGGATTCTTTAATTACATATTAATTTTTCAAATTTAGCTACATAGATATAGTTTTGGTTGCAACTGTTTGTTGAAATGCTCGATCATGCTCAACAAAAACCATTGTAGGATTAAATTTTTTAATAAGCTCTTCAATCTGCATGCGCGAATAAATATCAATAAAATTCAATGGTTCATCCCAAATATAGATATGCGCTTTTTCACATAAACTTTTGGCTATAAGTAGCTTTTTCTTTTGTCCACCAGAATAATGAGAAATATCTTTCTCAAATTGAATTCGGTCAAAGTCCATCTTACGTAGGATAGATTTAAATAACGTTTCATCAATCCCATGCTCTTCAATAAAGTCCGTTAACATTCCCTTCAAATGAGAAGTATCTTGTTGGACATAGGAAATAATAAGTTCTGAACTTACATACATCGAGCCCGTATGCTGTATCGGATTTCCTAGAATTAGTTTGAGGATGCTACTTTTTCCGCTTCCATTCTTGCCATCCAGCACAATTCTGTCACCTTGTTCCAGTTTAAAGCTTATTGGCTTATTCACTATTTGGTCATCGTACTGAACAGACACATCAGCCAAAACAATCAATTCATTTGAATGAAACGCCAATGATTCTAATTTTAATGACTCCGTTTTTTCCACATTTTTCAGCAGTTTTGACTTTTCCTCAATAGCTTTTTGTTGCCTTGATTCAAGGTTTTTTGCTCTCTTCATCATCTTTGCTGCTTTATGTCCTACAAAACCTTTGTCTAACTTAGAACCTGAATTCGTTGTTCCATTTTTGGAAGCTTCCACTTGATTTGACCAACCTGATGTACGCTTTGAAGACTGTTTTAATCTCCCTATATCTTTTTGTAAACGCTCATTAGTTGACTCTTCGTGTTCCTGCTGTCTATCAAAATTTAACTTCCAAGAAGAATAGTTACCACTTTGAACTTCAATATTGGCCCTATTTATAGATAGAATATGGTCAACGCATCCATCTAAAAAGATTCTGTCATGTGAAATTAAGATAAACCCTTTTTTCTTCCTTAAATATTCAGAGACCATCTTTCGTGCTTCCGTGTCTAGATGGTTGGTTGGCTCATCAATTAATAGAAATTGACCTTCCGTCAAAAAAAGTGCAGCAAGCAACACCTTTGTTTGTTCTCCATTTGACAATGTTTTAAAAGGTCGATACATGACCTCGGCATCAACGTCTAGATAGGATATTTCACGAAGAATTTCCCAATCTTCTGCTTGGGGGCAAATTTCTTCCATGATTTCATGCGTATACTTGTTTTTATCCGAAACTGGATAAGGGAAATAATTAAATTCCACTGAAGAAATGATGTTCCCACTATACTCATAATTCCCTAATAATAAATTAAAAAATGTTGTTTTTCCTCGTCCATTTCGACCGATAAATCCAAGTTTCCAATCCGTATCTAGTTGAAAGTTTACATTTTCAAAAATATTGTCAAAGCTACTTGGATAAGAAAAAGTTAAATTTTGAACTTGTATCATTGACATGATAAATCCTCCTTTGTATATCAATTCTTTTTACTTTTTTATACAAAGTCGGCATATCCATCCATTGTAAATTTCTCCGTATAAGTTGATGGATATTAACGACTTGTACGGAGTAATACATGCGTAACAATAGTGTCTGAATCGCTCATTTTTTTCTCTCCTTTGTTTTTGATTTATGTTACAGACTAAAAAAAATTGTCTTAACTATGAGAGCATAAAAAATCCTCCCAATTTGAAATTGGAAGGATTAGTCTTTCACTTATACTAAATAAGTGCTCTTTTTTGCCATTGGAACCATGACAAATAAAACGTAAACTGATTTATAAAAATGGACAGACTAATCCTATATTTTGTAATTTGAAGTTTGAAGTTGTTCATTTCAAATAAAAATATAGTTTAGTTAATCATCGTCCATTCATCAGTCCTCTCATAATTTGTATTTTCATTTTACCAAATTTTTTTATGAAATACAATTCAACATTCTTCTTCATTTCAAATTACTGCTTGTTGCTCCTTTGGTAATTGCCATACAATTGACCACAAGCTGCATCGATATCAATGCCAAATTGACTTCTAATGGTCACATTAATATCTGATGATTTTAATTTTTTGTAAAAATTCACAACATGACTTTCATTAATTTCGCCGTATCTTAAAGGAGAACTAACAGTTGGGTTATACCTGATTAAATTTACATGATATAAACGTCCTTCTTTATATCGACCTTTTAATAAACTTACTACTTCTTTAGCATGGTCAATAGAATCATTTACACCAGGTAACATTACATAAGCTATATATACTTTTCTTGATGTTGTTCGAATATGCTCATCTAATGTGTCCATCACATCTAATAATGGATACCTATCATTAATCGGCATCAACTTACTTCGTTGTTCATTAAATGGGGAATGTAACGAAAACGTCAAATTGACTTGCGGATAATTCAGAGTCATTTTTTTTATACTTGGAATAATACCAATAGTTGAAATAGATATTCTACGAGGGCTGAAAGCAAACAACATAGGATCAGTAAGTACATCCAAGGCATCAAAAACTTGTACATTGGCTAATGCTTCTCCCATCCCCATAAAAGAAATACTATCGATGGAGTGACCTTGTAGGTAAAAATAGAGGATTTGGTCAGTTATTTCATCTGACGTTAAATTTCTTTTTAATCCAATATCACCTGTTGCACAAAATTTACACCCAAAATTACATCCGCATTGAGAAGATATACAAAATGACTCCCACCCAGCTTTATACTTCATATTTACCGTTTCTATTTTTTCATTTCCTGAAATCTCAAATAAAACTTTAGTGACTTGCTCAGATTGTTGTTCCTTTAAAGGAGAAGCATCTAAAATAGACTCTCCAAATTCCTTAATTAAAATTTCTCTTAACGACTTTGGAAGTACATTAATTTCGTAGAATTTATTTATTCTTTCTTTAAAAATGGCATTCAATATTTGTTTCATTCTAAAGTTAGGATAATTATGTTCCTTTAATAATTCTTCTATTCTTTTATACTTATTGTTTAGTTTTACTTGCATCATTCTCATTCCTTCCATAAGCTCTCTATTTTTATAGGAGTAAATTGAAAGGAGTTGTCTATGCCTTAAACACAAAAAAACACCGATAAAATTATCGGTGCTGAACTTTAAATAAAAAAATAATGCACAAATAAATAAAAGACTCTAAATCATTGTATTGTCATTTATTTGCCATTGAGGTAAAGCTCCGATAACTGTTTTTGTATGGTTGTATAGCTTAAAAAAGGACAGACTACTCCCTTTAACAGCTAAAACATTTCCAATTTTTACATTTTTACCGAACAGAATTCTAAAAACAGTTAACATTGCTTCCACCTCCTTTTGTCAAATTTATTATAGAGTAATCTAACATGAAAGTAAGTTTATGTAAAGTGTAATTCTAAAATTGTTGTAATACTAGCCAATCTACAATGAAACTTAGTTGTTAAATCTTGGGACAACTATACATTTTGTCTCTTTTTATTACCAACTTCAAATTTTCTATTACGGAACATAAACGCGACTAAGCTACATAGCAAAATAATTGGTACACTCACTTTATATAAATCTGTAAAACTTTTTGCCATCTCTTTTTCAGCGTAATGACTAATATCATCCGAGTATGCATCCATTTCTTTCTTTATACCCTCTAGTTTTTCTTCAACCCCTTTCGTTACTTGATTAGTAATTGCTGACCTTTTCATTTCTCTGTATTGTACCGGGACTTCATTTAGTGCATTATTTACTTTCTCTTCAATGATGCTTTCCTTTTGTTGTTGACTTATGCCAATACTATCAGTTCCCTGTTTCTTTTCTATACTCGACTCTAATTCTTTGTTTTGTATTTTTTCTTTTGTTACTGTTAATATTTTCTCTTGCTCAGCTTTATCAACATGAAGACCATGCACTTTTTCTTCCGCATAATGAAAAACATTACCTTTATTTGTTGACAAATTATGAGTCAAGCCTGATACAAAAATAGCCACTGCCAATACAATTCCTATCTGTCTAAGCATGGACACAACACTTTGAGAAGCGGTTAATAATTCTCCCTCAAATGTGGAGGCTGTCAATATAGTAATTGGCCCAACAACTAAACCATATCCAACACCTAAAATCATACACGGGATGATAATTTCTTTACTTGTTGAATTTGTTCCTATCATTTGTAAACAATAATAAGCCAAACTCATAACTATAAATCCTACTAATATTACCCGAACCTTACCGAGCTTCTTCATAATCAGTGAAGCAAATGGAGAAACTAGAAATATCATGGCAGAAATAGGTGTCACTAAGAAAGCTGCTTCAATTTCTGTTCGATGTTGTATCTTAGTGAGAAACGTCGGCAGTAAAACAGTTACCCCAATTAAAAACAAATTACTAAGTATAACTACAATAGAGGCCCCAACAAAAGTTCGATCTTTAAATAACAGTAAATTTATCATCGGTGACGTAACTTTTCTTTCGACTAATATAAATAAAACAAAAGAAATAGTACTGATGATATAGCATATCCATGCAAAGTTACTCAGCCACCCCCAGGTATTCCCTTTCACTAAAACAAGTGTGAAAAAGAAAATAGCCAAACTAGAAAGTACTAATCCAGTCCAATCAATTTTAGCAACTACTCGTTCCTCATTCTTAATAATTAACATAATGAAACATAAAACAATACCAATGGCACAAATCGGTAGATTAACGAGGAACACCCATCTCCAACCTAGATTTTGTGTAATAACTCCTCCTAGTACAGGACCTATGGCTGCAGATAATCCTTGTGTCACCCCTAAAATACCAAGCGCAACATGCCTTTTTGCCACTGGAACCGCCGAAACTCCAATCACCATACTTGTTGGAAACAAAATAGCAGCTCCTATACTTTGAATAAAACGAGAAAAAATAAGAAAATCACCCGTATTTGCAAGCGCACATAATGTTGAACCCATGCCAAAAATTATTAAACCTATAATATATAATTTTGCTTTTCCAAAGATATCAGCGACTCGACCTAGTGGTATTGCTAATACCGCAATAGACATCGTATATACATTCAATATCCAGGACATTTTCTCCAACGATGCGCTCACATCAGCCTGTATTGCTGGTAAAGCAATATTCATAATTGTCGTATCAATCATACACAAGAAAATTCCTAGACACATTAAAAATACGATTTTGATTCCTTTAGATTGTTCCATAACATTCCCCACTCACTTGTTTTACTTTCCTTCTCTTTTTTCTTGTATTGTTAATTGCGCCAATTTATTTTTTAATGTTTCAACTTGTGCAGTATAACTTGCAATCCCAACATCAAAAGAAATCTCCTCCGCAAATGTAATAGCTTCTTTCCATTTTTCGTATTTTAAACGGAGATCTGTAACATACGCCTCTTTTCTCTCAATTTCCTCTTCAATCCACTTTCTAATAGTATTCGTATCGCTATAATCCCCAAAATACATGCGCATTAAAAAGTCAGAACGCAGAACCTCCTTCTCTACATCTGACTTCATGTATTGATAAAACTCTTCTCTTCCTTCATCTGTTATGAAATACATTTTTTTATTTGGCTTACCTTCTTGCATCACAACCTCTTTTTTTATTTTCCCCTCTTTTTCTAGCTGTCTTAATGTCGGATAAATCATTCCAAAACTGCCATCAAAAAAATGCGAAAATACATCTTCAAAAACTATTTTTATATCATAACCAGATAATTCTTTTTCCATGAGTAACCCTAAAACAACATCTCTTCCTTTCAAGAAAAGCACCTCACATATTTTTATATAACCAACAACCATATAAACATTGTTAATATGATTATTGATTATATATTTTGTTTATTCGTTTGTAAAGTTTAACCATTAAAGTTTTTATAAGCTTTTATTCGTTAAAATGTCAGCCACCCCTGCTATTGTGATTTCCCTCATACTTTATCTGTACTGTGCCTTTTCTCGTCCACTTGACTTAGCCGACTTTGACTACTATCATAAAATAAAATCCGTACAGTATTCTGATGAAATGTATAAAATTGTATAAAAGAGATGTTAATATTAGATTAAACAAATCAATTTAGCTATGCTTCATTTGCAAGTTTATAAAACTGAATAGAATTAAAGAATTTGAAATTTCGTGGGTGATCATTTGAAAATTTCAATTGAAGAAATAAGCCAAGAATTAGAAGAAGAGATTCTTATTAGGTGTTATGAGGTTGATGACGAAGTAGACGAAATCATTAACAAGCTGACAACGAAAGACATCATTTTACTTGGACATCAAAATGATAGTATTCACCGCATTAAGCTTCATGATATCTATTATTTCGAGGCAGTTGAGGGAAAAGTGTTTATTTACTGCAGGGACAACGTTTTTGAGGTAAAACAAAAACTATACGAGTTAGAAGAATTATGTAAAGGAAAAAACTGTTTTCGCGCATCGAAATCAACCATTTTGAATATCACCAAAATTTCATCTGTTTATCCGACTATAAGTGGTCGATTCGAAGCGGTACTGGATAACGGAGAACGAGCTGTTATATCAAGGCAGTATGTGCCTGTCCTTAAAAATATGCTTGGTTTGTAAAGAGGGATACATATGAATTTTTTGGAATTTGTGCAAAAGATAATTAAGAATTTCTTTATCATCTTCGCATCCATAATCATGATTATTACTTTGTTGCGACAAATGTATCATCCTGACATGGACTTTGATTTGAAGTCGATTTATATCCTTATGGCATTTTCATTTTTAGGTGCACTAACGGAATTTATTTTTTATTCTCCAAATGATCTAAGTGAGAAGAAAATGCGTATAAGAATTATTATTCATTTCTTCACTTTGGAGATTTTATTGATTGTTCTTGCTAGCGCTTTGAATCTTGTAACTGGTCAGGGTGTCATCATTCTTGCACTGCAAATTGCGGTAATCTATATCATTGTTCATCTACTGTCATGGCAAAATGATAAAAAAGATGCAAAAAAAATCAATGAAAAACTAAAGACTTTTAAGAAAGACGTCGATGAGTAAACAGAAAATCAATAAGCAGTACAGTAATCGGCTGCAACAGATTATTTTACGGTAAGTATTTTGAGCTTACCGTTTTTTTGCATCTTATTGCCTTATAAATACAACTTACTGTTTTTCCATATACATCCTTCCAGCTGTTTATTATGATAATTTCATAAAAATTTTTCTAATGAGGTGGAGGAACGACTATGGGAATATTACTATTAGTAATTGCTTTAATTTTCGAAATTGCTTTTGCAATCTACTGCATAGCAACTAAGCAAAACCATAAAAAATTAAAGAATTGGATTAGAATTGCTATATTTATTGTTTTTGCAATACTTACTGTTTCATCGGTTATTGTCTGGGGTTTTAGCTGGGTAATGCTTGCTATCCTTCTTTTCTTATTGGCCGTTAAAGGGACAGTATCTCTTATTCTTAAGAAAACGAATATCAAACAATACAAAACTTCTAACATTGTGTGGAAGTCCATTATGATGATATTGATATTTGTCTTTGTACTCTCACCTGTCATTATTTTTCCACAGTATCAATTACCAAAAGTGACAGGAGAATATGAAGTCGCAACCGCTACTGACACATATATTGACAGGAATCGTATGGAGGCATTTTCTAATAAGGGGGACAACAGAAGTGTTAATGTGGAATTTTGGTATCCAAAAAACGCAGATGGAACATACCCTCTATTAGTATTCTCACATGGAGCATATGGTATTAAGACAAGCAACGGATCTACTTTTACTGAGCTAGCAAGCCACGGGTATGTCGTCGTTTCCATCGATCATCCTTATCATTCCTTCTATACTCAATCAGAGGATGGAAAAGTAACGATGATCAATTCAGATTTTAAAAATGAAGTTGAAAATGCAAATAAAGGTGTTTACTCGAATGAAGAACGCTATAATATTATCCAAAAATGGATGAAACTGCGAACAGACGATATGAATTTTGTCATTGATACAGTACTAGCAAAAGCCAAAAGTGACAATAACCCTATTTATCAACATATCAATACAGAGAAGATTGGTGTGTTTGGGCACTCAATGGGAGGTGCTGCAAGTGTGTGGCTAGGTAGAGCACGCAATGATGTAAGTGCAGTAGTAAATATCGATGCCACTTTCTTTAGTGAACTTGTTTATAACAAAGCGGATGATAAATTTATGGCAAGCAGCAAAGTCTACACAACCCCTCTTTTTAACATTTATTCAGACGATGTTTGGCGTCAACTGGAAAGTACTCCTGTTTATGTAGCGAACAAACTCGATAATAAACAGTTCGAAGGAGCATATACTACTCATCTTAAAGGGGCAAAACATTTAAGCTTGACCGATTTGTCGCTTTTCTCTCCTATTTTGACATATATTATACAAGGCGGAAAAGCCGAGATTGATAAATATTACTGTATTGAAACTGAAAATGCATTAATTCTTAAATTTTTTGACTTTGAATTAAAAGGAATCGGCCATTTCACTCCCGAAGAGACATATTGAACAGAGTTTCTGCCGCACTTTGTCAAATACTTGTAAGTGTTGTTTTTTGTCATCAAAATAGAAAATTATATCTTCCGCTGTCTCTTACCTGGTGAGTTACGTATAGTCCGCCAGCACTCGGTGTAGCGAACGCCTACAAAAGAATATTCACTTTTCTGTCATTGAAAACCGCCAAAAAGGCTTAGGGAATATCTCCTAAGCCTTTTTCAATCTTTCCATAAGTAGCTGTCAAATGTTGCCGAGCTTTATAACGCATATGTTATTCTGCTGGAATAAAGGATTCGACAATGGCAGCTAAAGCTTGAATAGTATCGTAGCTATCACCTGGAAATTCCGCTTGGGCAAAGTCAACTTGAAGTTCTTCACAAATTCTCTGACAGCCACTTCCGATTTCAAAATAGGACTCAATATCCGCTGAAAGCGAAAGTAGTTCACATGTGACGAAACCCTGAGCACCCTCTGCATTTAATGTATAAATCATATCTTTTACATCTGGACCAAGCCAGTCAACTTTACCATGACCACTTCGATATGTAATATGCCAGTTGTCTATTTGAGTAGCTTTTGAAATGGCCTCTGATAATTCAGAAAACTGTCGTACGTATATTTCGTTTCGCTCTGGATCAATTGGCTGACTATGTACAGTATATAAGACATGAGTCTGAGCCCGTTTTCCAGCAGGAATCCATTCGTAAGCACGTTGAATGCGATCTTTATACACAGCAAGTAAGTCAGAATGTAAATGCCAACCTTTCGCATGAATGACCGTAACGTCATGTGAGGCTAATGACGCACTTACTTCATCATAAAACGCGCCAGCACCTGACAAAGACATTATCGGATTCACAGGTAGCGTAATGAAAGTTGTAATTCCATCTTCAAGCATTGTGTCAACAACCTGTGAAATGTAAGGTTCGGTATGTTTGTATGCGTTATATACTTTTACAGTCTGTGTTAAGCGCTGCTGTAAAGCATGTTCTAGCCCTTTAGCGATACGGCTCGTATTTGCTGCTAATGGATCAACAACACCTAATTTTTTAAATTGTGCTGTAATTTTTTCAAGCATTTGAGGTGGTGGCGTTTTACCATTCAAAATATGTGAAAAATACGGTGTAACATCGTCTAAAGATTTCGGTGCGCCATAAGCGTAATAAATTATACCAATCATTTAAAAGCTCCTTTTTTACAGTGTAATTAGTAAATTTTTAAGATTTTTGCGATTCCATCTTTATAAACTAAACATATTATAAAGTGCGAAATAAAAAGGCAGCAAAACGTTTATATTCGTAGATATGAATCTATCTAAAAATAGCATTTACTTTTAATCAGGTGTGTTTGTTACAGTTGCTCATAAATTTTAGAATTCTATTTTTATAGTTAAACTTCTTGTGTTTGTAGGAAGCTAACATCATTTACAAGGACTTGCACACAATTTTACCGGGGTAAATATTGGTTTTCCACCTTGTATATAAATTTCAGCATCAATATCAAAAATTGATTGGAACATTTCTTTACATAATACACAATGTGGTGAACCATCATAATGTATTTTCCCTTTTTTTAGTACAATCAGACGATCGCTATTTTGTGCAGCTTGGTTAATATCATGTAACACCATGATAACTGTCATATTGTATTTATGATTTAACTCTTTTACGAGCTCCATCACTTCTAATTGATGTGCAATATCTAGATATGTTGTTGGTTCATCAAGTAGCAACACTTTGGGATGCTGTGCTACAGTCATTGCAATCCAAGCACGTTGGCGTTCTCCCCCAGACATCGATGGTAATACTCGATTTTGCAAATGTTTTAATCCAGTTACTTCAATTGCCCAATTGACAATTTCTATATCCTCTTTTGATAGGACTGTTTTCCGTCCGCTATGCGGATGACGCCCAAACTCTACTAACTCACGCACAGTTAAATCTAATTGATGACTATTCATTTGTGGGAGCATCGTTAGTGTTTTAGCCACTTCTTTAGACTTCATTTCATGAATGTTTCGCTCATCTAAATATACTGTACCAGTATTCGGTTTTAAAAGACGTGAAATCACTCGTAATAATGTTGATTTACCCGAGCCATTCGGTCCTATTAAACTAACAACTTCTCCTTCATTAATTTTCAAATTAATATCATCTAACCGGAAATTGGTGAACTCATGTTGGTAATTAATGTGCTCAATTCGTAGCAATGGAATTCCCCTTTCTATGGATTAAATATAAGAAATACGGTCCTCCGATGAATGCTAATAAAATTCCAACAGGAACCTCAATAGGATCAAATACTGATCTCGCAATTGTATCAGCGAAAACAACAAGTAAGCCACCAGCCAAAGCTGAAGCAGGTATTAAATACTTATGATCTCCACCGATAATAAGCCGTAAAATATGTGGTACAACTAAACCAACAAATCCAATTAAACCGGCCACACTTACCGCAATCCCTGCTAATAACGTACTCAATACAATTAAAAAGAATCTACTTCGTTCAACATTGTGTCCTAAAAGGCTTGCCATTTCGTCTCCTAGACGCATTATACGAATATGTTTGATTGCATAAACTGATACTATAATTGCTACAATGACATAGTAAATAATCATCTTAAATTGCACCCAACCAACACCTGTTAAACCACCAGACAACCACGGCAGTACAGATTGTACACGATCGCTATAAAGAATCATTAGTGCATTTGTTCCTGCACCACATAATGCATTAATGGCTACCCCTACTAAAATAATTCGCATTGGGGATGTACCACCTTTTTTTACCGATAATGCATACACAATCATTGCAGCAACAAAAGCACCTAAAAAAGCTGCAATAGGTAAATATATAATGTAGCCAGGAAACACGACCATAACTGCTACAGCCATAATTCCAGCGCCAGAAGTAATCCCAATAACCCCTGGATCAGCTAATGGATTTTGCATTACACCTTGTAAAATTGAACCTGCAATAGCCAAACAAACACCAACAATGATACCCGTTAATATTCGGGGCAAACGGATTTCCCATACGATTCGGCGTGCCATTGTATCTTCTGAACTAAAAATCCCACTAAACACTTCACTTACTGAAAATGAAACTTGCCCTATCATAAGGCTAGCGACACTCACTATGACTAAAAGTATCGGTAACACAATAAGCGCCATTCTTCGTTTTTTAGCAAGAGGGTGGGCATATTTTTCCTCTTCTGTTATCATCGTTATTTCCTCACAATCAATTTCGCCTTGGCGTAATTGTAGCTGTCGCTTTGCTTGCGCTACAGATAAACAATGCGTCCGGATTATGAATTGTGCCCGCACAATTCATTCCTTTGTAAATCCGTGACATCCGCCGGAGGCTTTATCTTCATTCAGTAGGTGTTTGGGCACTCACTGAAAAAGTAATCATAATCGCATTCATTTGGTGAATGAAGATAAAAAATTATTTAACTGCTTCTTCAGCTGTCTTCAAAACTCCACGCATATAGTCAATCGCTTCTACGACTTGCGTACCAGGATTGTCAAACAATTCTGCTGGTAAAATGATGATTTGATCATTTTTTACTGCATCTAAATTTTTCCACGCTGCATTTTCTTTCAATTGTTTTTCAAAACCTTCTTTTACTGCCGCTGGTTTCGCGTGCGTAATCAGCATGATTACTTTTGGGTTACGCTCAACAATTTTCTCTACACTTAAATTTGCGTAAGTTGGATATTTATCTGTTGCTGGTAGATCAGCTGCGATATTTTTACCACCTGCTTTTTTTAAAATATCTCCGTATAACGAATTATCAAGCGCAGCTAAATATGTACCTGGTGCTCCATAAACGATAAGAGCGTCTAACGTTGAACCTGTAGTGCCTTCTGCAATTTTCTCATCAATTTGTGCAACTAACTTTTCTGCTGTTGCTGTGTTATTAAATAACGCTCCATACTTTTTAATCGTTTTTTTAATATCATCTACTGAATTCATGTTTGAGTAGACAATTTTCGTACCTGTTGCTTCTACCGTTGGCGCGAACTGCTGGAAGCTTGGTGGCACAATAAGTATTTCCGCATTCAATGCAGCTATTTGCTCAAATGATGGTTCATGCGGGTTACCTATCTCTTGAATAGCTTCTACTTCTGCCCCCCTATCGGATGTAATCGTTGGTCGACCAGTAACGTTTGCACCTAACTCGAGTAAAATATCCATCATTCCTAGATTTAACGTTGCAACTGACCCCGGCGTTGCTTCAAACTCATGCTTATTCCCAAGGTCATCTATAAATGTTAAAGCTCCCACTGTTTCAAGTGTTTGTTGTTCCATATCTACTTGGTCTACTGAAGCATTAACATCCGCTGTTTTGCTTTCCACTCCACATGCTGCTAATGATAATGCCAACGCACCTACTAATAAAAATTTAAAATTTTTCATGTTACTACCAACCTTTTCTTTTTATTAAAAACCCAAATTGAGAATCATTCTCATACGATTGTTTATGATTCTATTTTAAATAATAATGATTGTCAACAAACGTTTTTTTTTGGTTTTTTTTAATATTTTTTATTGCATTATACAATTAATGTATGTTTTAATTGATAATGATAATCACTATCAATTAAACTTATTAAAAAAGGGGTCAATATAAATGATTACAGTTACTAACCGTATTTTAGTAAAAAAAGGCTTCGCTCATAAAATGGCACCACTATTTATATCCGGTAAATATTTATTGAACTGGGAAGGATTTAATAAAGTTGAAGTGAACGTTTGCTCAGAACCAGAAGATCATGATGAAATGAACGTTATGATGTTTTGGGATACAGTCGAGCAATTTAAAGCTTGGCGCGAATCTGAAGACTTTAAAAATGTACACCGCCGTGAAGAGATTAATAACAAAGAAAACAGCGCACCGTCTCCAATAATAGGTAACCGAGTTGTTATTTCTGAAATTGCTGCTACTTTAGTAAAGTAATTTAAGTATATGGATCTCTTAAAAGGTGAAAGTGCTCCAATCCCTAAATCACTCTTTGGGATTAACAGTAAAAATTCCTATACGTTCTTAGATGTTATTTTCATCGAGTTTACGGCAATTCGTCTAAGAACGCTTTACGGACTGTTTAAGATTTTAAAAAGGCGTTTTTCTATTTTTGCGAGATCTTATTAGCCAAATTTTATCTTTAGAACACTTCCTCTTTACTGGTGCAAATAAAAAATTTAATTATTCATATGCATTTCCTTATGCCTAGAAAAGTACACTCTTGAATATAAGTGTGCTTTTTTAGTTTTTTTCCAAATCGGTGATTTCTGAACTGTCGCTACGCTTTCGTTACATAAAACAATTGCTGAAAAACATTAATACGTATAAAAAATGCAATTCGATGTCAGCTTGAATTGCATTTTTTTATTGGATAAGGCACCCGGTGCAAGACTCCTGTGGGAATAGCTTGAGCTGAATACTTCACAGGAGCACAAGAAAGCATAGTCACCTTATCCGATCTTTACTATGAAGTAAATAATAAAGACAGAGCTTATGGGATAGTAATAGTGCTTTACTTAAATTATTAATCCATTAAATTTACTAATTGTAGTGATCGTTTTAAAATTTTCGCCATTTCTGCCCGTGTTAAATTATTTTCTGGGTTAAAATAGCCATTAGACCCCGTCATGATATCTTTTACTTGTAATTCTGATACTGCATGCTTTGCGTAGTCAAATACTTTACTAGCATCTTTGTATGATAAAGTATTTTTATCAACTGTTGCTTTATAGCCTTTGTATTCAAGCATACGTAATATCATTGCTGCTGCTTGCTGACGTGTTATATTTGCCGTTGGGTTAAATGTTTTTGAATTTATACCTGTCACAATACCGGCCTCTGCAAGTGCTTGTACTTCTTTTTCATACCAATTACCTTTAACATCCGTAAATGTAGTTTCTTTAGCTGATTGAATATTTAGAGCTCGAGCCATCATCACTGCAAATTGTGCACGAGTTATATTTTTATTTGGACTAAATGTCGTTGGTGTTGTACCTGTTGTAATCCCAGCCGCGAATAAAGCTAAAATTTCGTCCTTACTGAATATATTCTCGATATCTGTAAAAGGATTTTCGAGTTTATTATTAGAATTATTAGAGTTATTATTTGTTTCTCCCTCTAAAACTGGTACATCAAACGTAAAGAATAATGTGTACGCCCCATAACCTAAATCTCCTGAATCTACGAATATTTTAGTTACGCCATTGCTATCTTGAACTAATGGCAAACGAACAACTCGTACTTGATCCATTTTTTCACCTGTAGAACTTATAACTTCAATATTTTGTTGCTTACCATTTCCATCAATATAAGCAAGAGTCGCAAAGCCATAAGCTTTACCAATTAGTGTCATTTCGATGTAACGTTTACCGTCAATCGTAACTAATTCTGATTTCGTGAAATATGGCGCTAAGTAGTTCGAAATAAATTCAGCCATTTTACCATTTGGATCAGCCTGCATTTTGTACTTAATTGGCTGACGAGTAATCTTTTCATTTGCCGTAATTGCTGTGACATTTGTCGTAGTTGCTGTTACATTTGTGGAAATTGTCTTTTCAGTCGTTACTGCTTCGAAAACAAGGTTATCTAGTGTATCAGCTTCAAATGAAAATGTTGCTGTTTTTGCATTTGCAACAGGTACTAATGAAGCTACTTTATTAGACCAGTTTGCAATTTCTTTACTATTTTGTTTCACAATAAATTTCTGTAAGTTATTTTCAATATTTAATGAAAGCGTAACTTTATATTTGTTATCTTCAAATACTGTTTTTGCTTTTTGTAGGAATACAGCTATTTCTTTTGCATTCTTTGCAAATTCAAATCTAGCTACTCCCTCTTGATTTAAGTTCCCTGTAGTTCCTTCTATTTTTGCTCCGTTATTAGTTGAATTGTTATTAGTTGAATGGCTATTAGTTAAATTGCTATTAGTTGAACCACCTGTACTTGGGAATGTTGTACTATTATTTATCTTTGAAAGTGAGGCTTCATCAAATTTTAATAGAATATTATAATTATGATGATAGTTAAGATCTGCAATATCTACTTTTACCCACGCATTTTGAAGCTTAGATAAACTCGATACTGTAAATTGAACTACTCGTACATCATTTGTGTCGCTAATCGTACTTGGAGTTGACCCATTCACTGTAAATCCAGTAATCCATGAACTATTTTTTAGTGTTAATTGAACTTGATATGAAGAACCATTTTTCACTACATATGCCTGACTATCTACATATGTGTTCATAATTGAACTACCAGTACCTGATTCATTTAAGAACGTAAAGTTCACTGTATACAGCCCATTAGTTGATTGTTCAGTGTTTACAGTGTTAGAATTGTTATTGCCATCGGTATTTGAATTATTATTGTTCTCCCCAGAACCAGATTCACTGCCGTTGGTATTTCCTTCTGAACTACTCTCCTCTTGCTTAGCAATTTCGCCAGTTAATAGTACTTTTTCAACTGTCGCACTCATTGTTGAAGCAGTCCCATTTCGCTCAGTTGTTAACGTAAAAGCTAAATTTTCTAATGAATCTACTGTAAATTTAATTACATTTTTAGCTGTACCTTCACTTTTCGTGCTGCCTGCTGTCCATTCTGCAACTGTTTTATTTCCTTGTTGTACAGAAAGGCCCTTCATCGTATCATTTACAACTAAATTCATTGTTACAGCAATCTTATTATCTGCTGTTTTTGTTGCATATGCTTGTCCTAAAAGTAATCCGATTATTGTATGAGCAGGTGCACCAGAGTTGACTGGAGTCAGTCCAAACTCAATTATTTGATTGTTCTTGTTAAAATGTTCAGGTAAATATACAACTGTTTCTTTTACCGGTGTAAAATCAAATGTAAACGAAGTTGCTGGATAATTTTCACCTGACATAATTACTGTAGCCTTTAAATTAGCGTCTAACTTTACTTTTATGACGCGTACTAATGATTTTCCTTCTCCTTCAGAGCTTACGATTTTTACGTCTTCTCCGTTTTCATTGCCTACTTTTAGTGTAGTAAATGCATATGTGTGACCTGTTAGTTTAATATATGCATATTTTTCTTCACCAACAGTGGCTAAATCAGCATAGTTAATATAGCTTTTAAAATACGAATCATATGACTTATTATCTGTTAAAAATGTGAAAGGAACATTTTCTGTGATAACTTCATCTGTATTTTGCCCTGGTTGATCTGGTTGATCTGGTTGATCTGGTTGTTTTGGCTGTTCTGGCTGTTCTGATTGATCCGGTTGATCTGGTGCTTCTTCACAAACCCGGTCAATCTCCGCAACATTTGAAATAGCTAGATACACAATATAATCATGGTCGTAAGATAGAGCTGGAATGTAAACATCAACCCATGCTTTTATTGTTTCCTCATATTGGTCGACTACGAATGTGTAAATATCGTTATCACTCATGTCTGTTATTTTTCCAATAGCTGCTTTTAATTCGCCACCTGATTCAACTTTAAAATCCTGGTACCACGTTTTATATTCTTTTGGCACCGTAATGTCTACCGTATATTGACCATCTTTGTGTTTAACAGTAGCTTTCTTATCAACATAGCTATTCATCATTGAATCTGCTGTTTGTTGTTCATTGAGAATTTTGATATTTGATGAATAGTCAATTGTGCAGTTAGCTTCGGTATTTTTCTCCGCCTTTACTTCCATTCCAAAGCTCGGTAATATTGTACCTAAAATTAGCATTACCATTGCTACATATTGTAAAAGTTTCTTCACTACTTTGACCTCCTGAATTTTTCATAATTTCAACCTTTCCTGTGCGTTTCTACCTCCTTTATGTATTAAAAGATTTTACTATTACTACCCCTAAGCTCAAATGATTATCATTCTCAATTAAAGTTAAAAGAAAAACAGCTATTCATTACTTGGATGTTATAAAGTATGCAACTCTCTTTAATTGATTATGATTCTCATTATCATTTATTATAACCCACCCACTATTATTGTCAAGAAAGTTAAAATTTGTAACGCGATGTTTTTTTGTGTCAATTATCTACTAATAATTTAACTTGATTAAAGCTAAAGAAATTTTCAAATATGCCTCAAATTCCCTAAACCCTTACAGGAATCATATACGTACCAACACTTTCATGCGTTTGAATAGTGACTTCCACTCCATATACTTCTTTCATACGTTCCTTTGTTACTGTTTCTGTAGGTGTCCCCTCACATATTATTTTACCGTCTTTCATCAAAATGATATGATCACTATATTTAATTGCTTGATTAATATCGTGTAACACCATAACAATTGTTAAAGCATTTTCTTTGTTTAATTTCTTCACTAACTCCAATAATTCGATTTGATAAAAAATATCTAAATATGTTGTTGGCTCATCTAAACAAAGAATGGACGATTTTTGAGCAAGTGCCATGGCAATCCAAACACGCTGACGTTCGCCATCCGATAATGCATCCAATTTACACGTGCGTTTCTGTATTAAATTTGTAGCTGTAAGTGCCCAATTTACTGCCGCCTCATCTTCTTCAACATTTTTTCATCAATTGTTGATGTGGTACCCGTCCATAAGCAACTAGTTTTTCAATCGTGATATCTTGCGGCACTGAATTTTGTTGATAAACAATTGCTAGTTTTTTCGCAAATTCCTTTGCCTTGTATGCCATTATATCTTTCTGTTCTAACATTACTGCCCCCTGTTGTGGCGTATTATTACGTGAAATGACACTTAATAATGTGGATTTACCACAACCATTTGGACCAATAATCGTCGTGATTTTCCCCTTTTCAATACTTGTCGTAACCCCATCTAAATGATTTTGCTGCTGATCATAAGATAGTTTTATTTGAGAAACGTTCAAAGCACTCACCTCTCTTTACTTATCTTTTCGAATTAAGAAAATTAAGAACGGTCCACCAATTATAGCCATTATTGTTGATGCTGGAATTTCTAAAGGCGAAACTAATATTCTACCTAACGTATCCGCAGTCAAAATCAGCAAGGCGCCAGCTAATGCTGAAAATGGAATCAACCATTTATGGTCTGAACCGACTAACCTTCTTGAAATATGCGGAATTAATAACCCGACAAATGCAATAACTCCTGCTGTAGCAGTTGAAATAGCCGCAAGTAATACCGCTATTGCTGCAATAATCAGTCGTGCACGTGTTACATTAAAGCCTAAACTCTTTGCCGTTTTGTCTTGCAAGGTCAATAAATTGCACCAAGAAGCTAGTAGTAGGGAAGCTAGTAAACCAATCACACCATAAAATGATATTAAACTAACATCACTCCAAGTACGCATTGACAAATTAGAGCCCCCTACACCACCAACCATAACATTCATATAACTACATATCGTAACAAATGCTTCTGTTAGACCAGTAAACATCGCATTAATAGCAATACCTACTAAAATAATTTTCAAAGGATTTAAGCCTGACTTCCATGACAACATAAATACTAAAAAACAAGCAAATGCTCCTCCAAAAAAAGCCAATAGTGGCGTATAGAAAAACATCATTGGAAATAATGTAATGACAAGTAATTGTACAAATGATGCCCCTGCTGAAATTCCAATTACACCTGCATCGGCTAATGGATTACGCATTACTGCCTGCAATAATACGCCGGCAACTGATAAAGCTGCCCCTGCAAATAAAGCGACTATGATCCGTGGGAAACGTAAATCTTTAATAACGGTGTAATTTTGATTTTCTTCACCAAAAAAAGCTCTCATAAATTCCGTCATATCCATTTTAACCGAGCCTGTAATTGCAGAATATATAATAACTACTAAAAGTAATATACTTACAACTATAAAACTACTTATTTTTTTATTCATCTGGGCCCTCTACATTTCTCATTATGGATACATAATGTTAATAAGTTCTTCTAGTGCTTGAGGTACTGCAAGCGTTGCTGTTGTTCCAAATAGCGGCTCCTTTAAGTCATACACACGTCCATTTTTCACTGCGTCAAAATGCTTCCAAATATCATTCGTAACAAATTCCTCATTAAACATTTCCAAAACCTGTTCAGGCATCCCATGTGACAGTCGAATAATAATATCTGGATTGCTTTGTTGTAAAAATTCGGTATTAGACGGTAAATACTCAGGCTCTTGCCCGTTCATCACGTTTTGACCTCCAGCCATTCTCACTAAGTCCCCAATATACGAATTTTCTGTTGCTACCAAATAGCTACCTGGAATACCTAGTAAAATTAAAACTTTAGGTGATTCATTTAATTCCGCTTTCATTCGAACGGCTGTAATTTTTCCTTCAAGCTCCGACACTAGCTTAGTAGCCTCAGCAGTACGATCATATTTTTTACCAATTTCTACAATGGCAGCTTTCATATTATCAATACTCTGCAAATTGATAAACGATGCATGGATACCTACTTCCTGGAATATCTTTTTTAAATCTGCCTCCAATGTTGTCACTGAAAAAACTTCTGTTGGATTCAAGGATTTTACAATTTCCATATCTGGTGACATCGGATTACCGATTTCGGGTAAACCCTCAAATCGTTTTGGCAAATCATATGAAGTCGTAGGAATAGCAATAGCATCTAAATTCAGCGCATCTATAATTTGAGTAGCTGCAACTGTCGTTGGAATAATTCGATTTTCATCTTGTATGGCTGTATGGCTTTCATTATTTTTTTCTTCTACATTATTTTCATCTTCTCTAATTGAATTACTGCATGCCAAAAGAATGATAACAATACTACATAGCCCTATAATATGTAGCATTCTATTATATATTTTCATATCTTTTATCTTCTTTATGTCCATCCACTCCTTAAAAAAAACACCCTGCCTCTACCTAGGTGTAGTGGATGAGGGTGCTTTCAAAATATTTTAAATGATTTCTTCTTCCTTCATGCGTTTTTTGAAATTAGTAATATAAATCCACTAACACCGAACAATAAAAGCATACCGAGTGGAAAATTATCATTTGTTTGAGGATTTGCTACTTTTTCATTAACTGACGAAGGATTTGTTACTTTTTCTTTAACTGTTGAAGAACTTGTTTCACCAGTTTTTATAGCCGTGTTATTATTACTTTGTACTGTTGTGGCTACCACTGCACTACCATTTTCATTTTTCAATGACGCCGCATCCCATACAAAATCTACAGTGTATTCATGATGATAATTTAAGTCATCAATATCCACCTTCATAGTAACAGCAGTCGGTGATTTATAAGAAGGAAGTGCAAATTGGACAATACGTGTATCCTCAGCCTTATTTTCGCTAATAACTTTATTACCACCTGTACTAGATTCAAATTTCGTCATCCACGAACTATTTTTCATCTTCAGCTGTATTACCGAAGTGCCATTTTTAACGATAATTGTCCCGGGCTTCAAAAAATAATCATTTGCCATTGAAGCAGATGAAGAATTTGGTTTATTTACTTGATAATTGATTGTGTACTTCCCATCTGCAAGTGCAGCAGATGCATATAAATTTGGTGTAACTAAAATTGTTAATAATGCTACTAGCATTGAAACTAAAAATAACTTTTTGATAGTAGAACCCCCTTTTTAATTGATAATCATTATCAACACTTTATAAATAAAAAGGGATATTAAAAAATACCCCTTTTTATTCTGCGTGTTCGAGATAATATATATTGATAATGATAATCATTATCAATATATTAAATAATAGTATGTATACATTAATTTGTCAATACTAATATAAAATACATAATTTTTCCTAAACAAATTTATAAGTAGTATTTCAAGAAAGAAATAACTGCTTCATTACGAACAGGGCTACCACTAGGTTATGTATGATGGCTAATAGATCCCTTTGCCTTATCTCATTTTTCCTTTAACCTCTTAATCCCCTCTTGTGATTAGAATTATTTAATTTTAATCACAAAGGTAAAAGCCTAACGACAAATTATAATAGTGACCCTGTAGCCATATTTTTTTGACTAATGCAATTGGATCTATGAATTTTTCACAAAAGCCTTCTTCTTCGGATGCACATAGGTCAATTGCCACCATACCTTTTCTAAGGAGCTTTTTCAACCACCACAAATGTACTTTCTACAGACATCGTCCTCATGAAAGACAGGATTATATTTCCCTTTATTTCGTAACTGCTTTCAGCGCCCCTCTAAAAAGTTCATTTTTAACTTCCTGAAATAAATGCTTCGATTAAAATACAAAAAAATTCCTGATTACAAAGAAAGTTTTGTACTTTCTTCGTAATTAGGAATTTCGGTTCCTGATAGAGACCCCAAACCCTATTATTGCGGTTATACGAAAAAATAGGGTTTCGTTATCGTTTTTAAAATAATCATAAAAACTATTAGATTGTAAAGATGATCCTTCATAAATCATCTAGTATATTGTAAAAGCATATTCTACAATTCAATTAATTAGATTCTTCATTCGCATCTTTGGAATAATTATACTTAGAACGATCCACTGGCGTATAATCTTTTGGCGTATAGAATCTCAATAAGTCACCATTCACGACTTTATCAGATAAATGCAACTTAAGTTCTACTTTATCTTTGATCGTTTTCGCAAACTCTAGTTGACTATCATCTAGTAGTAAGCCTGTTTTATTATCATAAAATTTCCCATTAATTGAGTAAAACGTAGGACTAACAAAATCGCTATTTCTAAATGGTACAATCTCATCATGCTCTTTTGATAATAAGTCTGAACCAAATTGAACAAATTTTTGCGTATCAATTCCTAGTAAATGTAATAGCGTTGGAAGAAGGTCTGTTTGGCCACCATAAGTATGGTTAGTTCCACCTTGCATTCCTGGAACATGTATAAATAATGGTACACGTTGTAAATTAGCACTTTCGTATGGTGTAATCTCTTTTCCAATGACTTGTTCCATCGCATCGTTATGATTATCTGAAATACCGTAATGGTCACCATAAAGGACAATCATCGAATTATCATATAAGCCTGATTCTTTTAATTGATCGAATGCTTGTTTAATTCCTTCATCTGCATAACGCGCTGTTTGGAAATAATTATCTACACTTGAATCTCCAGTACTAGCTTTTTCAATTGTTACTAAGCTTTGATCCATTTTATATGGGAAGTGGTTCCCAACTGTAATTAATTTCGTATAAAAAGGTTGTGGTAACTTACTTAACATACTTTTAGATTGTTCAAAGAATGGTTTATCTAACAATCCGTATTCAGCCATGTTCTCTGAAGAACCAATGTCATAATAACTAGCATCAAAGAAGTGATCGAATCCAAATGATTTATAAATCTCATTTCGATTCCAGAAGCTTCCGTTGTTACCATGGAAGACAGCTGATGTATAACCATAATCTTTTAAAATACTAGGCGCTGCTTGATACGTATTTTGTGCTTTTGTAATATAAGCAGATCCTTGTGGTAACCCAAATAAAGAATTTTCCAACATAAATTCTGCATCGGACGTTTTACCTTGACCTGTTTGATGGAAGAAATTATCAAAATACATTGTATTTTTATCTTTTGTTAATGAATTTAAAAATGGTGTAACTTCTTCACCGTTTAATTTATAGTTGATCAGGAAATTTTGGAATGATTCTAAATGTAAATAGATGACGTTCATCCCTTTTGCTTTACCAAAATATTCTGCATTAGGTTTGGCGTAGTTAGATTTTGTATAGTTCAGCACTTCTGTAATATCACTACTATCCGCCAAAGCTCTCTGTGAAGATGCTTTCATCGTTTCTACTGAATCATAAATCGTATAGTTATACATTCCAAGATATTTTACAATATAGTTTCTATCAAAACCTCGAGATAATAATTGCGGACGATCAGCTTCAGCAAGTCCTAAATTTAGGATTGATATTGCTAATGCAAAAGTAATGATTGCCGTTGCTTTTTTATATCCAAAGCGATTGCTATCTTTTTGTATTTTTCTTGAGAATCGTAGGTAAAACATTACAAATACATCTACAAAGAACAAGAAATCATAAGGTTTTAGTAAAGTAAGAACACTACCACCTAAATCTCCGAAGTTCTGTGTTTGGGTAACTGTAGGCAATGTAATGAAATCACTAAAAAATCTGTAATAAACAATATTAGCATATAAAAGAATAGACATCAGCGTGTAAACTACAACTAGTGATGTATATTTTCTCTTTCCTCTAAATAAAAATGAAATTCCTAGAAATAGCATTGCTGAACCTAGTGGATTTATAAATAAAAGGAATTGTTGAAGGAATCCTTCTACTCCTAGTTTAAATTGTGCTGTTTGAGCGATGTATGTTTTCATCCATAACATTAAAACAGCTAATAAATATATCCCTAAAAATTTATTTAATAGGTCATTTTTTTTACTTAATAAATTCTTCATTTTTGCACCTACCTTTTACTTACTTAAACTTAAATCTAGTTATATATAAACTTAGAATATAAGTATTGCATTTAAAAAAATGTTACTTCACAATAGCTTTTTTCACAGCTATTGTATACTACTCCCCATATTGACTTCTGTCAAGCTGTTAAATAGTAACACGCTTCTTTCTATTATTGTAAACCCTTTTCATAAAAACCCCCGCTAACATTTACCGGATATTTTAAACCATAGGAATACCTCAGTATTTATTGAAATGTTTATTTTAGTTACGAGTCACTTTTAGGACGAACGACCTTTTTAGCTTTTTTTTCAACAATAGCAATTCTAAAACATAATTTTAGTTTTAACAATTAATTTTGGTGACATAAAACTTATATTTTTGTAAGCTTTCGTTTCAAGTAAATTTAAACAAGCGTTATTGAACATTTAAGGTTAAATAATTCCTGCGTAAATCTTTTGATAATAAATCGAGTATTAAACTCATATTCAGTTCATAGAAAAAGGGGATTACCATTATGGTGGATGCACTTGGTGGGGTTTTTGGTGTTCATAAATCATGCTAGTTGTTTGAGAAAATAAAAACGGCGGAAGTTCTTGTGTAACAAGAGCCTCAGCCGTTTGTTTTTCTGGAGTGGGGGTTTATACCTAATTAATAGTACCTGTTGGGTATAATGTAGTTCCTCCAATTGAAACTTTTATTTCATTAGATAATGGAACATTGTATTCATCAATAACTGTTCTCCACCAATCCCATGCAAGACCTGTACATTCTCTTGCATATATTCTTATATTTTTTGAATTAGGCGGAAGGGGTATTACTGTAGAGAAATGTGCTGTCTTGTCTTTCCAGTTTCCATCCCAAGTTTTATGGGATAGTACTTCTTGTCCATTTTCATCAAATGAAACTTCATCCCAGGCTACTTCAAATTGAGCAACATATGCACCATAATGATCAAGGATGATTTTGCCTTTAGAATATTCTGTAGCTGTCGTCTCAATATAATCTGTATTGTTATGAACAGCAGCAATTGAATTATCCTTTAAGAAAACACTTGTATATGATATTGGGTATGCTGGATTTTTAAGACTAAATTCTGCATTATCTTGAATTATTTTTCTAATATCATTAAAGTCTTTTGAGACAACCTGGTTATGCTTTTGTGAATCTCCACCTAATACTACAGCAGTAAAGGAACTTTCTTCAAAAATATCTTTATACTGCCCACTAGTTTCTACATTCGTATTGACATCCTTCAGTAAGGCTTTAAAAGCAGCTTGTACATCCTTACTCTTAGAGTTTGTTTCTAATTTCACATAAATTGTTCTGCCATAAGCTACATTTGATACCATAACGGGAGGGGCATCATTACTTACCCCTTTACGCGTTAACTCTTCAAAAGGAACGCTATCATCAAAAATATCTGATGGATTATTAGGTAGTTCTGCACTTACCGTATAAAATATTTGTTTATATGCCGCAACCATCACTTTTTTCTCTCCACTCGCAATTGCATTAAAGTCAATTCCTAGTGAATTATCAAGAACTTGAGCGTTAACATTCAGAGCGCTTGCAATTTGAGATTTGCTATAAACCATAGATTCTGAATATTGTAGTCTTGCAGGTAAAGTATGGGTTGTTGAATATTTTTCACTCCAAGTAGATACTAAATCATCTACTGCTCCAGATACATTACCATATGTTGGATTGTCCACAGTCATTGTATTTTCCCTTTTCATGCCAGGTAAATCTATGCTAATATTTAGCGGTTTTCTTTTGGCAACCAATAAACTAGGTTGATTGTCTACAAAAGCTTTGTTGGCAAGTTGTAATGCTCCTGGATATGTACGATTCGCCATAGAGTCGATAATTGAAATATCTACCGGTGAAGTTGTAAGTGACTTTTTATTACGTTCAACCACTATAAATTTATCTTTTGAGTTAATACCTTCTTTTGGGACAAAACTATCAACCTTGTCACCATTCACTGCTAAAACTTCTCTATTATCGTAGTTCAAGTTTGCGATACCAGTATCAATGTCATTAGATTTGCTTTTGTCACTAACATTAGTATCAAGTGTTTCAGCAAAGGAAATAAACGGATAATTTATGATGCATAAACTAACAGATAAACATACTAGTACTTTTATTACTTTAAAATAATTTCGAATTCCCAAAAACAACACTCCTTTTTTAGGAAATTATACCACAAAACCACCACGTCCAAACATAGTGGCTTAGTACTATATTCAGATTGTTAAAAGTTAACAGATAGTTAATATGACACATCACGCTATCAACTTTAATCACCATAGTCACAACACTTACGGTGATATCTTCATAGTGACGCTCCGATCATTATGTAGAATTCCCACATAAAAAGTAATTATTTAACGATGCATTAACTTTCAAGTATTGTATTTATTTCAATGCTATATTTCTTGAAGAGGGTTCCAGTTGCACTTCATAATCTCCGCTCCCGGAAGCTCCTTTTGTTTCTTTTTTGCTTTGTTGTTTATCATTTACTACAAAGCCGACTGAACGTCTTTACCTGTTGGATTTAAGAAGGAGCGTGACATCAGATTCATCCTCATTCAATGCAATGTCCACATTTCCACTTGTTGTAGTAACGTGAACCTCACTATGCAAGGGTCAAGTTTACGTTACACTGCTACTATTAATTTAGAGATCGAGCGTTTGCAGATCCTTACCAACGACTGTTACCCTCCCCTCTTTGGATCTCATTATAAAAGGTGACCCCTTGTCGGTTCAAGGTTTCTATAAATAATTAATAAAACTCTAAAAAAACCTTGAAGCTTACATTACGTCATTTTGTATACTGTTAAGTAACCACTTTTTTGCAATATCTAAATAAATTAGAAAAATAAGGGGGATTAGATGAAACAGGGAGATATAATTATTTATGGATGTGTCATTATAGGTGCTGGGATTGGACTGGCTATGGATCATGCGTTTCCTGGTGTACTAATTGGCTTGGGAGCAGGGTTCTTACTTAAAACTTTTTTTAGTAAAGAAGAATAAAAGTGGAATGAATAAAACAGTTGTAACACCTGTCAGCTCTCCCACTTTGTTAATGTGTATCAACTGATCAACCTATCTTTCTGTACGTTAATACCTTATCGTTAACAGAACACTACGTCACTCCGATAACATCGGATTATTAAAACCAACATCCAAAACAGAAGGTGGCCATCGTTTATATACACAACAGCAGATTCAATTTTAAAAAAGATTGGATTTCGCTTAAATGAGATGAAGAAAATGCTCGCTTCCAGTGAGTGGGATTGGTCGGATAGTCTAAAGAGTCAATAATCTTTTGTTAAAAGAACAGAATAACTTAAAGAGAATAGAGCAATCCTTATGGGAAATGATACATGAAATTGCTATAGATGGTGAAAAAAACTGGGTTGCGATTCAGAAGATCATGCAATTATCCAGTAAAGATAAAGAAAGCTATAGAAAAAGGTTCCCAATATGACAAGTAACAGCTCTGATTCACTAGAATGAATTTTATATAAAGGACGGTCCTTAATCAATATCATTAGAAGAATGGATGAAAAGCGTTTAGAGGAGTTTGATGGTGAGGATGAATTTTTAGATAAGACGGTGGGAAAGAAGGATGTCGCAAAAGCAGTCAGAGAAACTGCTCCTTATAAGAGGTTGGCTATATTGGATACGTAAAGCCCTGCCACATTAGGGGTCTACTTAACAGATAAGAGAAACTAACCAAACGTTTATTGATTTATTTATTGAATGTTGCATGATTTTATTTTGCTGTTGGAGTTTCACTTATGTTAAGTAGGTTTTTTGTTTGAGATTATTTCTGACGTATTTCAAAATCGAGTTGTAAAGGTAAGAGACTTACTACAATTTATAAGTAGCAAAGCTTTTTAGTTTCAATTTACATCCAATAATTATATATCCATATTTCTTATTTAACAAACGCCCTCGTTTCTTTAAGTAAATTTCTAAAAATATTAGTTTTATAATAGTTAAAAAATATGTTCGCGTACAGGGATTATTTTTGTTGCTAAATCTAATTTTCTTTAATATTGCGCTAAGCACCATTCTTTAGTTTGTTGGTCGGCAAAGGATGCTTCTACACTATTTAAATAGATTTGCCGATAATCTTCTTCACTTAGATTAAATTCGTTGTTAACTAAATGGATTTCATTTGCCATAGTAGTATCTGATACTGTTCTGTTATCCGTATTAAATGTCACTTTTATTCCATCTTTATGAAACTTATAAATCGGATGTTCAGAATAATGGTGAACAGCTTTCGTTTGGACATTACTTGTTGGACACATTTCAAGCACTACCTGTCTTTCTTTCACAATCTTATAAGCCTCGGCACAATCTTTAATAAATACTCCGTGTCCTATTCTTTCAGCACCCAACAGTTCAACTGCCTCTAGTACGTTTTTACCAATTCCCGTTTCACCAGCATGAATAGTGACTCTGTAGCCATATTCTTTTGCTAAAGCGATTGGATCCACGAATACTTCACAAAAACCTTCTTCTTCAGATGCACATAGGTCAATTGCCACCACACCTTTTCCAAGGAACTTTTTCCCCTTTTCAACTACCTCAAATGCACTTTCTACAGACATCGTTCTCATGCAAGACAGGATTATATTTCCCTTTATTTCGTAGCAGCTTTCAGCGTCTCTCATCCCCTCTATAACAGATTGAACAACTTCTTCAACACTAAGACCTTGTAATGTGTGAAGTAACGGGGCAAATCGGACTTCTAAATATTTCACATTTTCTCTTGCTGCATCCTCAAATAGTTCAAACGTAATTCTTCTTAAGTTCTCCTTGGACTGCATGACTAAATTAGGAAGAGAAAATCTTTTTAAATATTCATCAAGGGATTCACATTCTAACGGAGCAATCAGCTCTTTCTGCAGTTCTTCCTTATCAAAAGTGGGTAACTGAATACCTTCCTTCTGTGCAATATCGATAATAGTTTCACCCCTTAGGCTTCCATCCAAATGACAGTGAAGTTCAATTTTGGGCAATGCTAAAAAGTTCATTGTTGACCTCCTACAATAAATTTTCAGATAAATACAAAAAAATTCCTGATTACAAAGAAAATACAAGTTTTGTACTTTCTTCGTAATCAGGAATTTCGGTTCCTGGTAGAGACCCCCAAACCATATTATTGGAGTTATACGAAAATTTATTGATTCCTTAATGTTTTTTAAAATAATAATAAAAAAATAATAGATTGTCAACATAATCCCTAACACCGATTGATTATTGTAAAAGTATATTCTACAATAAAAAATTTCCATTTACCTTTTTCAACAAAACTGCTTCGTTCGTTAAAGTACAAGGTTCTTTTGATTTACATTTCGGAGTTGCTTATGCCAACAAAAGAACTAACTTTATTAGCAAGAACAATTTGATTTTTGCCGAGTTTATCTACAGTATAAAGGAAGCATAAAAAAGTGCTCCCTTCTAAAAATCAATAATATGTGCTATTCCATGTTACCAATATCAGGATTGGTATTTTTGTTTTGATTTTCAATTTGACTAACTATTTTTTTTTTGGGGTTATATTCTTGATTCCAGTCATCACACATAAGGTCTATGATATTTTGCAATTTCGATTGCAAAACTATTTCTTTTTTAGTAACAGAATCTAGTGTTTTACGGACACTATCATTAATCCTTAATAAATCAGTTATTGAAGCTGGGTGTCTTAAACCTGGGATTAAACCTAAAGCATATTGAATCTTTTCCCCTTCAGCATTAATAATATGACTTAATCCCAACTCTTCAAAAGCAATAGATGAAAGTAATAAATTTAATGCCTCGTTCTTGGAAATAGTAATTGAAGCTGTGATATTCGGTATATTAGGAAAACTCATAAAAAAACCCCTTCCATTAGCTAATTTTTAATTTACATGTTTATTGTATGATGTGTATTTCGATTTATGTCATATAAATTGTCAAATCAAGTCGAACAGCTCAGAATCCTTTATAGCAAATGGAGATGAAAATCTTTTTGGGTCCCTTATTGAAATTAGTGTTTGATACGCTCCTCATAAGGTAAAGAGATGAAAAATAAAGACTGTTGTTCTTAAGGGGTATTTACATGTCTTGAAGTAATTATAAAAGTCAACACCAATATGTACAGTTTCTCTCGTTTAAGGGTGTACAAAATCACTCGTTTTTTCCGAAGTTACATAATACTTTAACCGGTAGGAACACAATCGATTATGACAACGCTTGCATGATGTAAAATACGATCTAAATCGCTTTGCTAACTTCGGTTTAGAGAAAATGTAGGAATCTCTTACTCGTGTTTCATAACGAATACCACTATGCAAAGAAGATAAGCGATCGTCTTTCTCAAAGTAATTGCCTTTTACTGTTGGAGCGATAATCCTTCTTATTGCAGTTTCCCAATTTCTAGCCGTTTATAAAGTATGACAAAGTCATCTCCATCGAAGTACGAACATTTATAACGATCTCTACTAGTTCCATCAATGCCTTTTTACACATCCACATTGCCACAAATGATATAGATGTTTTGCACACTCGTACAATCATGCTTCATCGATTACTCAACTCCTTCATGATCGTTTGGATGATGCGTTCGTTTACGCCATTAAAGAAGGAAATTTAGCACCAACTGTTTTTTATGATACAGCTTGGCTCAGAGGAAAATTGCGTTGAATTATTAAAAGAATACTTGTCCGTGATTGGTATCCAGTATCACAGGGACAATTGTTAGTTTCGTAGATGACATAAAGAAGCACCCCCTTTTTTGATGTCTATCATTCCGGGAGTGCATACGTTATTTGATTACGGGCTTACATTCCAATTTAACTAAATTAAATAAATAAGAATCAATCGTTTTGATTTTCAATATCAATTTTCACTTCTTTTGATGTAACTATAAGTAATTAGTCACCTGTCAAAAGATCCACGATGTTTTGCAATTTTGATTGCAAAACCAATTCTTTTCTTGTAACAGAATCTAATGTTTTACGCACACTATTATTAATGCTTAGTAAATCAGGTATTGAAGCTGGTTGGGTTAAACCCGGGATCAATCCTAAAGCATATTGAATTTTTTCTCCTTCTGCATTAATAATATGGCTTAATCCCAACTCTTCAAAAGCAATAGATGAAAGCAATAAATTTAATACTTCGTCCCTAGTAATAGTAATTGAAGCTGTAATATTGGGTATATTCGGAAAACTCATAAAAAACCCCTTCCATTAACATATTTTTGATTACATGTTTATTGTATGATGAGTATTTAAATTTGTTCATATAGATTGTCAAATTAAGTCGAACATAACTCATGATACCTCTGATGATTAGTCAATTTCCCGTTGACACTCACGCATCATACAAAAGGACTTTTTCTTTTTCAAGCTCCTAAAACCCTTCTAACAGGAAGGCCCCTAGAAGCTTCGGTTAATATTTACTAAAAAACCAAATTTATTACTTCGCTGTTATGAATTGTATAACAAGCAGTGCAGAAAGCCTCCAGCGGATGTCATGGAATCGGGAAGGAGTTCTTGTACGAATTTGGAATCAATTATGCCAAGGCATACTTGATTAAAGAATAAAGCTTGGACAATATGAATATATTGATTTGCGTAATTATTTTTAAATCGATGAAGAAAAAATTGGAAAACATTTGAGGTGATTTAAATTGTCGATGCCCAACATACCTGATATCACGCCTGATATAAATCTTAGTAAAAAAGACATTGCAAATTTATTACTTTCATCAATTGCGATGGAAGAATTAGGTTTAGCTGAGATTATTAAAGCACAAGGAAGAAAACTAGATAAGATAACTAAAGAAACGTGTGATATCAATATTTTGTTAGAAGCAAATAGTAATGTAAATCAATTATTAAAAACAATTGTTAAAAAAGAAATGCTTTTATTAATGAAATTAGAAAGTATTGTTGATTTTACTGAGTTACATGAAATGAAATGCAAAAATCATTGTAGGCATGAAAAAGAGTGTGAATGTGAATGTGAGTGTGAATGTGAAGATTATGATTGCAAATAACACGGTCGATTAATGGATGAAGTCACGAAATGAGAGTAACCATTGTTCCCTAAATTTAGTTGGGCATTTAGAGGTGATTGTTGGTGATAAAACGGAGAAAAATGGAGAAAAACTGTCAAACCCATTATACATTAGACTTACAATAGGTGGTATATGCTCATCTGATTGTAGACTTCGGGACACCTCCATGGCACAGGAATCGTTCCTTGAGTTCAGTGAGAATTTTCTATCGGTTGTATGCAGATTCAGTTCTAGGCTAGCGTATCCTTTGAGACATCTTCACGAATGCCAACAACCGCTTCTTTGGACTTTCATGCCGTACTGGAATATACATCGCGTCTAAATAAACGCAGGCTATGTCTGCATTTATTTAGACGTTTATTAGAGGCTACTACCTGTTCTGCGATTATTTTGTCATGTTAGAAATTGCCTATGTCGGTGTAATGATGGCTCTATATTTTTTTATTTAAACCAGTACTTCTGATATCGGCATCCCCTTTGGAAGAGTGGAAGGACTGTTGATTCTAACGTGTCGTTCAACGATTTGTTTGCGGTCCTCATTGTCTAATGCACTAACCAATCTGCATAATTGTCAATGAAGCGCCAAGCGTACCGTTACTGGCCGTCGTAGTATTTGTGTTATCATCATTGAACATCTGTAGAACGTTAACACCAGGTCCCGTGTTCAAAATGTATGCTCCTGATAGTTGTGTATCTACCCCAACAGCGCCTCCGTTGCCTACATGACTCCCAAAAAGGGGAACCCCGTTTAGGCGAAGCGCAAATCCTATACCGCCAGTTGGCGTCTCAAACCCTTCCAAATAGCTATTGATCCAATAGACGCTGTTCGGACTTAGATTAATATCTGGTGATCCAGGTGTATGGGTAATACCGATTCCATTGCTATTTATATTTGAATCAAACATATAAGACGACCCTGGTGTAACTACTTGTTGAATGAAGCTTCCTACCTTGATGTTGTTGGCTGTAAACGCACCGCCTGTAGCTCCAGTGGCTCCCGTTAGCCCTGTAGCCCCTGTGACACCTGTAGCTCCCGTGGCTCCCGTCGGCCCTGCACCTGTTGCACCAGTGGTTCCTGTTGCACCAGTGGTTCCTGTTGCACCAGTGGCTCCTGTTGCACCAGTAGCACCAGTTGTACCTGTTGTACCTACTACAGAAGGAACAGCCAAGATGTTTTCCAGTTTAGATTGAAGGAGCAGCTCCTTCTTAATTAATCCTTGCATGGTAGTTTGAACACTTGCATTAACCTCCAGTAACTCATTGAGGGTCGCCGGAACCGAAAGTCCTGGTAGTGTACCGACAGCGTATTGGATTTTCTCCGCTTCGGCATTAATGATGTGTCCTAGCCCTAACTCTTCAATCGCTATAGAAGCTAATAAGAGGTTCAAGGCGTCATCTCTAGTAATAGTGATGCTAGGGGTTATATTAGGAATATTCGCTTGTGACATTGTCTTCCTCCTTTCTTAAGTTGTCGATCTAATAGAGAGGTCTTCCTCCTTTTAGTCGTATAATGTAGGATATGATTTTGTTTCATTAACGGTATGAGCTTTCAACCCGTAAAGAAGCTATTTTTACAAATACATACCAAAGCAGGAATCTCACTAGAGTTGGACAAAAAGAGCCCGGAATCACCCACGTCCCCGGACTTAGACCCACGTTTCCTATATTCCGATATACTGCATCCCGAACTGAACATGAAGTATAATATCAAATGCCTACGCTTTGTTTACAAAATGAAAGTGATGCATTTAAAGCTACAAAATACGAATATATATATATAAATAGGACCAGCACTCACTTCAATAAGGAGTACTGGTCCGTCTGTGTTCATGCAAATATATGGGAATAAACGTTTTGTATAGCGTATTACAATACCTCCCGCATCATTTAGTAAAGTAGATATATAAGGAGCTTCGATGGTAATTTTTTAAAAAAAAGGTTCTTTACGATAAGTTCTGCTCCATCTAGTCGTACCCAACGCTTTCAATTATTTTGAATTCTTCACTGTATTTTGCCCCCAAAAAACACCCTTAAAGTAGAATTTTGACTTCTAACTTTAGGGGTGCAGGACCTTTTAAGTCTTTTACAGGGTACTTTTATAGATGCCTATGATCGTACAAACACGTAACTTGATTCTCGTTAGATTTTCATCACCGCTAATTCTTCTAAATCCAGAGAGAAAAACCTATACCCCTCTTTTTAACCGTGAAACGATAAATTAGTCATCATCACTACGATTCCATACTTTTTTATTATCTATCCAAATATTTTCCCTATTATTCCTTTGAGAAATACTTTTATCTCGTGGGCTACTAATATTTTCACTTGTAGTATTATTTTGAGAAGATACATTTTTATTTCTTGAGCTAATAATGCTTTCATCTGCATGATTTGTATTAATTAAATCAATTAATTTTGGATCTATCTCAATCAAAAACGTACTGTAATTATGTTTTATTCCTAATATGATAAAATTGAGATGGGTACATTCTACTTTCTTGTTCAGTTGATATTGCTCTAATTTTTTGTTCAGAAGATGTAACAATTTATTTCCAATAACCAACTCTTTTATTAACTTTTCTGTAAATGAAGTTTCTATCACATCATTGAACTCAATAAGTATTTTTTTATAAATACTATATTTTTGCATATCAGATATTTGTTGACCATGAATTTTAGTAAATAAAAAAGTTAAATTTTCTATAACCAAATTATGTTTTGATTCATCGTCAATTGCTGTTTTGATTATTTTTTCAGCTACATTATAAAGATAATGTCTTGAAATTTCCTTTTCGATACAAAATGAAAAATCTACTTTTTTTGAAAGGGCATCGTTTAAACAACTCATTTTCATTCCCCTTTTTGTTTGAATGAACTTTTAGATTTCCATTGCTCTATTTCTTCTAGGTCTTCTTTTCTGTATATATGAAAAGCAGGGTAGGTCGTTTCTACATACATAGAAAAGCCGAGTACTGCTGCTCTTATACAAAAATGACGGTCTTCACCAACATAAGAAACATTATAAATTTTGTTGAAGTTTACACCAGCATTTATTACATTCTTACTTATAAGTGTACACGCACCTAGTCCTCCGACCTTATATATCCCTGGAACTTTCATTTTCATAATAAATTCAATGGATTTAAGTTTAATCTCACTTTCAGAAAGAATATGATTATCTTCTTTATTGAATAGTTGATATTCGTCTTGCATCCAAACTTGTGGCATTTCAATAGCATCGGGTGTCCACTTAGTCCAGAATATATTTGATATAATATCCTTGTTTGCTTTAAGCAAATTAACTAAAGTTTTGGGATGTAACACTAAATCTGAATCTATTAAGAATACATAGTCAAAATCTTTTTCTTTAGCATAATGAAGGATATGATTTTTCATATTTGACACATGATGTACATTATTTGGGGTCCAGTAATGTGTGACATCATTCTTTATATATTCATATTTATTTTTTGTTTCAATAATGGAAACCTCTCGATTAGTAGAGAAGTTTTCTAGTAGTTTCTTTGATGTCAAATCATCATTATCGTCAAAGAATAAGTAATTTACTTGTACTTCATCACTTTTTTCTAAATTATCAAGTGAATGGAGAAAGTGCATCAAAATATCACTATCTTGTTTAATTGGGCTCCCAATCAGTATTTTGACTTTACCTTTTTTATTTTTCTCAACGGTCTCTGCTTCTACTAAATTAAAGATTTGGTTCTTTATGTCATGTTCTACAGATAATTCATTTTCTTCAAGTTGTTGATTAAAAAATTGTTCATTAAAAATAACACTTGGATGTTCTGGCACATAGTATTTCGCATGATCATGATGAAATTCCGAATTTTTCAAGTCCCCCTGCTGAAAATATAATGCACATAGTTGTAGATGAGGATACCACGTCCAATATTGTGGTTCTAAAACCGAATATTCCGCTTCAGGTTTACCAATATTTATTGCTGTTAAATACCAGTACAAAGAACTATTAATATTCCCTTTTTCTTTTAAAATATCCCCCAAAAAACAACAAAATTTCGGCGTGGGTTTAGTATATTCTAGAATGCGTAATAACGCTTGTAGCTGTAAATCTTTCTCGTTAAGTAGACTATAACAGTTTGATAAATTAAAACATGCATTAATATTATCTTCCACCCATCCTTGATTGGCATCTAAAAATGCTTTGTATTGCTCAATAGCTTTTTCATATTTTTTATGATCCAGTAACTCATTGCCAAAATAATAGACATCTCTGGGTGAAAAGTATTCTCCCCTTTCATAGCAATCCATATAGATAAGTAAATTTCGATCTGTGTGTTTTTTTTCTTTTTTATGTTTGATAGCTACATCACTGTGTAAGATATTTCCGGAAACTAATAAGACTTCGTGAACCTTACCTTCCCATTGAAATTGTCGTTCTCGTTTAGCCAACCTATGTCTACGTATCTGATAGCCTACATCACCAAATTCATTAACAGATAATATATAGGGCATACTTACTGTGTCTATCTCTTCGGATAAACTTTCTTTTAGTTTAATTAATTTCAACTGTTCCTTCTCTTCAATTACATCATCTGCATCTAACCACAGAATATAATCCTTGTTTGCTAAACTAAAGGAATAGTTACGAGCTTTAGAAAAATCATTACACCATTCAAAGTCATATATTTTAGCATCGAATTTTTTTGCTATTACCTTAGTATCATCAGTAGATCCTGTATCTACAATAATAATCTCATCTACAATATGTTTTACTGATTGTAGACATCGACCTAAAACCTCTTCTTCATTTTTCACTATCATACACAGACTAATTGTTGCCATTACTTTTTCAACCCCATTTAATTAAATTTGGATCCTTATCTAATATTGAATGATATTGTTCGAGGCACCCATAAACCCCTCCATTATCCAGCTCCATATATCTTTCATACTTTGCTTTTCTATCTTTCTCTGTTGACCATCCGTAATGCTGAATTTTCACGGTACTATAAAAGTGTTTATATTCAAAAATATTTAATGGAAACCGACCGCAGTGCTGCGCTGTCTCTTTCCAGACATATTGATCTGTAGGTTTGAAGCGAACTAGAAAAGGTCTAAAAGTTCTATGTGCATACCAATATTTATCCTCCCTATAATGTGAGTCATTCCACATATCATATAAACGAAAATAGACGGCATCATACATTTGTTGATTTGTAATGATTTCATATTGTGTAAGAAAAGATGATTCCATCATTTCATCACTATCTAGATTTAATATCCAATCAGGGTTTGTTTGTATTGTCTCCTCCCACTGTTGCTTTCTAAGCGTTATTTCATTAAAAAAGCGTGATTCTTTGTTTTCCACAATTTTCAACGGAATCCCAGTGAGTACTTCTTTGCAAATTGAAATAGTATCATCTGTACTAGCATCATCTATAATGACAGCAGCGTTAATAAATGGCTTATGTTGCATCAACGCCCTTTTTAAATATCGATCGCCCTCATTTTTCACCACCATTGATAAAGTGATACTCAACAAAAACACTCCTTTTTCTTTTATTCATATTCATAGAGTTTTAAAGATATACTATTGAGGGAGGAGATTAATTGGATAATTGTTTTGTTTCTATGTGTATGATTGTTAAAAATGAGGAAGAATTCTTACCTAGTTGCCTCAAGAGTGTTCAAGAAATAGTAGATGAAATAATTATTGTGGATACAGGCTCTACGGATTCTTCAATTGAGATTGGTAAAGGTTTCGGAGCAAAAGTAATCTCGCATAAATGGAATAATAATTTTGCAGAAGCAAGGAATATAAGCCTCGAAAATGCGAAAGGTGAATGGATATTAATTCTCGATGCAGATGAAACTCTTGAAAATATTGATAGAACCCTTTTCCATAAATATATTATGGATTCTAATGTAGATATATTTTCATTAGAGCTTGTGAATTATTATGGTGATAAAATAGATCAAAATCGAATTTATACTATGGCACAGTCCAGGCTATTTAAAAATCGCCTAGGTTTAAAATTTGAAAATAGTATTCATGAAACAATAAACTTAAATGATTTGGATATGGATGTTCATAACATTCAACATTTACCTATAAAGATTCATCATTTAGGATACCTTACACAGGTAACAGAGAAGAAGAAGAAAAATGAGCGGAATATGAGTTTGCTTCATTCTGAAATTAAAAACGACAAACATAGTCCGATGATGGAATATCATCTTGCTAGTGAATACTATCGGCAAAAAAAATACGAAACAGCTTTTTTATATTGTAATGAATCTATTAAAAGGTTTTTGATAGCTGGTTTTAAGCCCTCTTCCCTTTTATATAATCTGAAATATTCAATACTAGTAACTTCCGGATCCTTTAAAGAAGCATTAAAAGGGATTGATAAAGCGATTCTCTTATACCCTGATTATGTTGATTTACACTTTTATAAGGCAGTCTCTCTTTATCATGAAGGTATGTTTAATGAGTGTATTCTAACTTTAGATCATTGTCTTGCATTAGGAGAGAAAAACCTTGCCTATTTAACGATGTCTGGTACAGGATCATACCAAGCTTTATTTTATCAAGCACTATGTTTTAAAAGTAAAGGGAATCCATTCATGTATAAAAAATTACTTCTAAAGGCACTAGAAATATACCCTGAGTATAAGGAAGCAAAAGATGAATTATTGGGTTTTAATTAAATTAAATTCAATTTAGAATTTAATACCTCACCAAATTAAAAAAGATATGTAACAATACAAAAATAAAAAATTCCTCTTTTAAGAATGTGCATGGTTATATATTGATAAAGATAAAAAAGAAGCATAAAGTACACTCCAAGTGTCACTATGCTTCTCTTTTAAATGAATCCTTTAATTTTCTTTTCTTTTTTTCATCATTTTAGTTAACCATTCATCAATTTCTTCATCTTTTGTTGGTTTAAAATAAAGTTTGATTAAAAGCATGCTGCAAACGTTGATTTTATAATAGAAGAAACCCATACATTTTGAAAAAAGATTGATCAAAATGTACGAACTCTATAATGTAACACTCCCATTTCTAAACCTCTTTTCAATAAATCGGAATAGAAAAAAATCCATCTAAAGTGAACCAGAAAGTATATTCGGGCAAATGAAGAGTAACCAGATATTTGCGTATTTCCGGCTGTGTGGCTTGTGAAAATTAAGTCTGGGGGTCTGGGGGCATTCACATATTCAAAATCTACTTAAACAAACAACAATAGACCAAAATAAAAAAATGGCGGTTCAGAAATAACCCCTGCACCACCATTTTTTCAGATTTAACATCAAGCTTTGTTCGAAGCGAGCTGTATCTCCAGCAAGCTAATCACTTTTGAGACAGCCTCTTGATTGTAGATAATCCTGGAAGGGATATTGGCGTATATTTGTAGACCAATTATTCACAGATCAGTCGATATGGTATGAGAGATATGGTACGAGTCACTTCCTCCTATTCGATTTATCAAAATCTGAGTGAAGTAAACGGTAAACCCGAACGATCAAGATGGTTCATCCAATTTGAACTATGTTTATATTGGCTGATACAAACTTGGTCATTGTATTTGTATTATTGATTAGTTCCAGAATTTGATTTGGGTCTGCCCCTGTATTAAAGACGGCTGAACCCGCCGCACTTGTAAATATGGTTGATAGATCAGTAAGTGCTGGAGCCAACGATAAACTTTGATTCAAAAATACGTTATTCAGAGATAATATAACACGAACAGCTAACCCTACGATCAAGGGGCACGCAATGAAATTATAAGAAACAAAGTAGGTGGCATTAGGTGCTAATGAGATAGACGTTGGCGTGTTTGATGAAAAATTGATGCCCGTACCGTTAGTTACTTCCGCTTCTAAAAAAGGGATCGGCTCATCAAAACCTACATCTACATACCCATATCCATAAATGCCAGCATTATTGTTGGTTACGGAACCTCCGTTAGAAGGATCAACTTCGACGATCCGAAGGTTAACACTGCTATAGTTGGCTCCCGCCACACCAGAAGGAGGAAATCCAACCAGTTGTAAAACGCTTGGATTCGGTGTAGAAGGCGTATTAAATACGGCTCCACCCGATACACTTGAGACAGGTGTATTCAATCCCGGAGGAATGGTCGATGGGAAGGATAATGTTTGCGATCCTGGTATGAGTGAGCCGTTAAGAGTTAACTCTGAAGATAAAGCAAAACCCACAGTAGGCGTACTAAACTGAACGTTGTATTCAGCCAAATAGGCTGTGTTTGGAGCCAATAAGACGTCGGACATTCCCTGCAACTGGATAGAAGTTCCATTTTGCACAACAGTAAATAGTATAGCTGGTGATCCACTCATAGGGATGGCGCCGCATCCCCCCGAGCAAGCAAAATCTGCGCTACTACTCATATTCTTCTCCTTTCCTTGTACGCCCTATACGAGTTTAATGATACTTAAGTTAGTAAGGTCGTACGATTGAGGTATCGTTCCGTTATTAATCAGCGTTAATATACTTGGAGCTCCACTAGGTGTATTGATGATTGTGTTTGATATCAACGCTGTTTGAGCTTGAACACCGCCAGGTAATGACTGCATGATTGAATCTGAGCCTGGAATCGTTACTCCATTCAACTGCAACGCAACATTGCCAATAATCGTTCCGGCAGTAGATAATTCCGCTTTCGTACGATAGTCGATATAGTAGGTTTGATTAGGTGCGAGAATGAAATCCGTTGAACCGGCTACATGGGTTATCGCTGTACCATTAAGCGTGGTGTTTGTAGGAAATGCTATAGCAGCACCAGGCGCAACGATCGGAGTAGAGCCCAATATAAAGAAGAATCCATTATTCTCCGTAATCTGTACGCCTGTAGCTCCCGTAGCACCTGTCGTGCCTGTTGCACCTGTAGCTCCTGTCGCCCCAATCACGCCAGTCGCCCCAGTCGCCCCAGTCGCCCCGGTAATACTTGCTCCAGTGGCTCCTGTAGGTCCGGTTACACACGGACAAACCCCAGTAGGGCCAGTTATCCCAGTAGCCCCGGTACTTCCTGTGCTACCTCTAGCACCCATGTTGCCTGTAGCGCCTAAAACTCCTGTAGTCCCTGTAGCGCCTGTTGTCCCGATCGTACCAACAGCCCCGGTACTTCCTGTGATGCCTGTAGCGCCTGTAGCGCCTGTAGCTCCCGTAGCACCTGTCGTGCCTGTAGCCCCGATGGGTCCAGTAGCCCCGGTAGGTCCTTTCAAGGGCGTGTTGATAACAACAGCTAATTTATCATTTAGCAGCATTTCATATTTTATAGCTTGCGTGATCGTATCTCTTACACTGCTGTTGATATTCAGCAGGTCACTAACAGAGGCTGGTGTGGTTAGCCCTGGAATGGTTCCAAGCGTATATTGAAGTTTTTCGGCTTCAGCATTAACGATATGACTTAGCCCTAGCTCTTCAAGGGCAACAGATACTAATAACAAATTTAATGCGTCGTCTAAACCAATCGTTATCGTGGGTGTAATATTGGGTATGTTCGCTTGCGACAATGTTATCACTCCTCTCACTTATCGTTAATTTATTTAGCTCAACTTAAGACAATGATGCTTACGTTAACACTGCTAGCAGTACCAACTGAATCTGCTCCGGTGGCAACTTGAACGGTCGAAGCGGTGGTCCCTGTAGCATTTACTATTGCACTACCTCCCAATGTAGCGAAATTACCTGTCGCTCCTGACATATAGGGACGAAGTACCTGCGTACCATTAAATAAGAGCCGGAAGTCAGAGTTTCCTGTGGAAACGAGGTTAAATCCAACCTCAGCCGCAATATAGTAGGTGTGGCCTGGTTGTAGAGAAATAGTCGTACTACCTGGAGTAAGTGAAATAAGGGAACCTTGTAGCAATCTTATCGTATTAAATGGTAGGGGTGTATTGGCGGTGCCTATAGTCAACCCGGATGATATGGTGCTTAGGAAGTTTGTCGTTGCAGGGGATATGACACCTGTTACTCCCGTCGCCCCTGTCGAACCTGTGGCTCCCGTCGCCCCTGTCGCTCCCGTCGCTCCCGTCGTGCCAGTAACACCGTTCGGTCCCGGTACACCTGTCGGCCCTGTCGGCCCGGGTGGACAATCTGTCGGACAAGTACCCGTTGGCCCGATTGGACCGTTAGCACCGGTTGCTCCGGTTGCCCCAGCTACCCCTGTTACCCCGGTAACGCCCGTTGCGCCTGTTGCTCCCGTTGCACCTGTCGCGCCAATTGACCCAGTCGCGCCGGTGACTCCCATAGCTCCTGTCGCGCCTGTCACCCCGGTTGGCCCAGTTGCTCCTGTAGGACCCAGCGCGCCGGTTGCCCCGGTCGGTCCAGCAGCGCCTATGGACACATCCTGCTGCAGGATGTTGTCTAACTTAAATTCCAATAAGATAGACTTCTTGGCTAAAGTACTAATTGTATCCTGAACGCTGTCATTAACCAGCAGCAAATCACTTAAAGTGGCTGGAGTCGTTAATCCGGGCAGCGTACCGAGCAGATATTGAATTTTCTCTCCTTCGGCATTGAGAATATGGCTAAGTCCCAGTTCTTCGATGGCAACTGAAGCGAGTAACAGAGGGATGATCTGATCTTTGGTTAACGTGATCATAGGTGTAATATTAGGCAAATTAGCTTGTGACACTTGGCAGCACTCCTTTCTTTAATTTATTTATTGAAGTGTATAAACTGATACAGAAATATCATTGAACACAGTCGAAGCTCCAGAAGTATTTATTATTTGTAGCGTTCCGGGTGTGCCTCCTGACTGGATAATGGTTTGATTAGCCAACTGTACCGGAGTCCCTGCGGTCGTAATGTAAGTTGCCGTAGTCCCCGCTACAGGAACACCGTCCAAAAAAATAGTCGCCGATGCAGTAGTACCTGTAACGACCGCTTGTGCCGCATAATTGACATAATACGTGTGGTTGGCAGCGAGATTAATCGTCCCTGTACCTGGAGTGTTCGAAATCAGCGTACCGTTAACGGCATTACTCGATTGTAGAATAAGGGGTGCGCCGTTCGCTACGGTTTGCGTACCGACGGTAATGAAGTTCGCGTTTGCATTGGTAATTGTGCCACCAGGCGCACCGGTTTCTCCGATAGCTCCGACACTACCCGTCGCACCCGTTTCCCCGGTCGCCCCGATCGCTCCAGTCGCACCTGTTGCTCCAACTCCAGTGGCTCCCGTAGGACCCGTTGGCCCCGGTGGACAATTCGGCGGACAAGGACCGGTTAATCCCGTAGCACCTGTAGTACCTGTTGCTCCTGTTGCTCCTGTAGCTCCTGTAGCTCCCGTAGCTCCTGTTGCTCCTGTTGCTCCTCTGCTCCCGGTCTCTCCACTCGCTCCCGTATGACCGGTCGTACCTACTACTCCAGTTGTCCCGGTTATCCCTATAGGACCAGTAGGAGCGAGACCAGTTGGTCCAGTGGCTCCAGTTGGTCCAGTGGCTCCGATTGTCACGGTGGAATTAAGCACAGTGGATAACTTGGAATCCAATAGCATCTCTTTCTTTATTACGGTATTCATCGTGTCTCTGACGTTCTGGTTAATACTAAGAATATCGCTAATACTGGCAGGACTACTTAATCCTGGAATCGTACCAACCGCATATTGGATTTTTTCAGCTTCTGAGTTAATGATGTGGCTTAATCCTAATTCTTCTAAAGCAATAGAAGCTAGTAAGAGATTTACAGCGTCATCTCTAGTAAGTGTGATGGTTGGTGTAATATTTGGGATATTAGCTTGTGACATTTACACATCTCCTTTCTATCGCAATTTTCACTTCTAGAGTATAGTATGGAGGAGTAACTGTTAAGGGAAGTACTATAACACAATTCTTGAAAAATAATCGAAAAAGAGCCTGGCACTTATCGCCCAGCCCCTTTCTTACCTCCAGTCAAGTACTTTTGAAAGTATTTTATTGGAATAGTGTAGCTTTAGAATAAAGTTTGATTAAAAGGATACTGTAAACATTGATTTTGTAATAGAAGAAACCCACGCATTTTGAACAAAGATCCATCAAAATGTGTGGGTTAAATTTATGTATTACTACTTTTATAAAAAAGATCAGTTAAAACCTAATCTTAGTAAACTTTCTTAATTAGCCTTCATTTTACATAATTCATTATAAAAGTTTACCCAACTGATTTTGAAAGATTATAAAAGAGATGCTGTTATTTGTTCGTTGATAAAATTGAAAAACTTCACTTTTTGTTTTGCCGGATTCAATTGTGAACTCAAACTTTTTCCTTTAGATTCATATTTTTCTCTAATAAAATGTGTAATAGGTGAGGAACAATAAGGCCAGTTTCTTTATCCTTTACCGCTATAGTAATCGCTATTCTAGGTTCTATTAGTTGTTACCGAGTAAATGTTCTATTACTGTTTGTTTAGTAATCCATCTATATTTATCTAAACCCATATCTATAAATCTCTCTTAATTTAATTTTAAAAATCAATATTGATTTGAGAAAATACAGAATTCAAACCTCACTCAAAATAACCAAGGTAATAAATCCCATAACAAAATATTTCAGGTAAAAAGAAAACACCTGAATATACTAGATATATCAAGTGTTATACTATCATCAATTTAATATTATTCTTTTTCTCCCAAAACTAAACACACAATAAAAGGAATTGACAAAGCGATTCTCTTATACCCTGATTATGTTGATTTACACTTTTATAAGGCAGTCTCTCTTTATCATGAAGGTATGTTTAATGAGTGTATTTTAACCTTAGAGCATTGTCTTGCATTAGGAGAGCAAAACCTTGCCTATTTAACGATGTCTGGTACAGGATCCTATCAAGCTTTATTTTATCAAGCACTATGCTTTAAAAGGAAAGGGAATCCATTCATGTATAAAGAATTACTTTTAAAGGCATTAGAAATATCCAGGGATATATTGTAAGATGCTAAATAAAACGTCTCTCACAGACGGACCAGTACTCCTTATGAGTTCTGGTCCTATTTTTTATTAGTTTCACTTTTTTGTTTCTTGTTCGTTTTAAAATAATCCCGTAACCCCTCACCAATTTAACCTTCAATTGTAGCTTTAAATGAAATGACTACTTCACCTGCTTCACTTTCATTTTATAAACAAAGCGTAAGTATCTAACTTCATACTTAAGGTTCAGTTCGGGTAAAAAAACGGAGGCAGTATGGAATATAGGAAGCGCGAGTCTAAGACCGGGAGACGTTGGTGATTCTGGGCTCTTTGTGTCCAATTCTAGTGGTATGTATTTGTAAAAATAGTGTATACGCAGGTTGAAAGCTCATACCGTTAATGTTTAAAAATCATATCCTACATTATACGACTAAAAGAAGGTAGACCTCTCTATTAGATCGACAAATTAAGAAAGGATGAAGACAGTGTCGCAAGCAAATCTCCCTAATATAACCCCTAGCATCTATGCAAGAATTAATTAAGAAGGAGCTACTCCTTCAATCTAAACTGGAAAACATCTTGGCTGCTCCTTCTTTAGTAGGCCCAACCGGGGCTACTGGGGCTACTGGCTCTACTGGCTCTACTGGCTCTACCGGGGCTACTGGGTCTACCGGGGCTACGGGCTCTACTGGGGCTACTGGCTCTACTGGACCAGCGTTTGCACTCGTACAGGGAGTATTTTTTGGATTTGACGTTGGCCCATTTAGCAATTTTACTATTATTCCGGTCACATTCAGCAACCCGACGAATACTCCAGGTGCTTTTACGATTAACGGAGATGGCAGTGTAACTGTAAATGTATCCGGTATTTACCTTGTAATCAGTAGACTTCAGGTAGAAGTGGATAACTCAACCGCCATCGTTGTGAATTCATCGCCGGCACAATCTGGATTTTCCCTCATATCCGGTGGTGTACGAAATGGCGGAACCATAATGATCCCAACGATATTCGCTTTGAATGCAGGAGACACAGTATTTAATGAAGTAGTAAGTGCTAGTACAGGTGGTACTGCTATGTTAGGAGCCGTAGGCACTGTTCCTCTAGCACAAACGGCCACTTCGGTAATAACTTTAGTTAAAATACAGGACCTTTAAAATAGTCGTTATGGAGTAATACAGCAGAGCTATTGTGAAATAACCCTAAAGTATTAGACAATAATTTATAATATCAGGCTGGACAAATGTGTTTCAGCCAACAAAAATACCCAACTATTCAATGAAACTCTCATGAAGTGTTTCGGAATAGTTCGGTTTATGAAGGAACAATTTAGTTATGTCCCAGCCTCATGCCCTTCAGCTTTGCCTAGATTGGATATTACAACAAGCCAGCCTTTATTCCCACTAAGGTAATGCTTTACGTTAGTTCCACTTATCCTGCATAGAATATATTTTTACAATTTTCCTTTTAGGACATGGCTACGGGGCTAAAGGTCCTTCCGAAATTTTGCGGCCTTTTGCCAATTCAAATAAAACAAGCATTCAAACTGTTGCAGTTGATGGCGTTACATTTAAGCCTAAAGTTCTGTTAATCCAGTGAAAAAATGACTCAATTGCCCACCGTTCTTTGTACATTTGGAGATTTCTTCCGCTGTCACCTCGCGAATATTTGTGACAACCTGTACACCTTTTATAAAACCCTTGAACAGTTAGCTTAATTGTTAACCGTTCTTTTTATAAAAACAGAAGCCTTTGTTCGCACCCGTTAGCTAATAAAAAATCACTTACAATGTAATAAAAAATGGATGATTATCTTTATCTAAACATCTTAAAAGTTCCTCTTTAAAGTCATCATTTCTTATCAATTTTAATGCATCTTCAATACTAAAAAAACCGACCTCTAAACTTTCTTTACTTACTTTTAAGCTTCCGTTTATAGGTGTTCCTAACCACCACATATTACATATATTTCTTTTTATGTCTTGTGATACTCCACAAAATTCAATAATATCAATGTTTATTCCCGTTTCTTCTTTAACTTCTCTAACTACTGCATTCTTTATATTTTCATTTTCTTCTACAATCCCACCTGGTACCTCCCAACCTCGATCAGGATCTTTTTTTAATAAAATCCTCTTATGTTCATCCAGAACTACTGCACCTGATGTAATAATAAATTTATTCATAAATTCACCACCTACAATATCATTATCTATCTTGAACTAAACTTGCTTAGTAAAAAAAGTGTTACAATTTATTAGAAATGTACCGTCGTTACTTTATGTACAATACTTCACAATCTACTTCGTTTATACAACAAAAATGGCGATTCCTTGCTAAATAAACAAACCTAAATAAAATGTTTTTCAATAATAATCTTTGCTCCTTCATCAAGTTTACAAGGTAATTCATTAATGGGGAAATATTTTAAATCCAAACTTTCACCATCATTCATAGCTAATTCGCCACTTGTATCTTCCGCTAAGTAAACACAAATTACGTTATAGACTTCATCACCGTTAGGATACTTATAATAAAGATTACTTCCTGACAAAGTATCAATAAACTTAAAACTTTTTGCTTTTAACCCTGTTTCCTCAAAAAGTTCACGTTCAGCAGTTTGTTCTAAATTCTCACCAATTTCCATTGCTCCCCCAGGCAAACCCCATTCTTTTGTATCCGAACGGTATTGAAACAAAATTTCTTTTTTATCATTTATAACAATAATAGTAGAACCAACTAAAATTAGTGGTCTATTTCCGATTAGTTTTCTTAATTCCATCGTGTATCCGTCCATTATTACCCAACCCCTTTTTAGTTAAACTAATTCTCTTTAGTTACACAAATGTCCTCCTTGTCATTCTTTAGCTAAACTGCTGCTCCGTTAGTTTGTGGGTCTTTAACTAGTTTAAATTAATTTCAATAGTCTACATGCTCCACATATGTGTTTTAAAAAATTTAATATAAATTATACTCATCAATGTACCTTTGATTTAAACGTGAGTTCTCAAAGTGAGAAACTCTGCAGTTATTTTTGGAACATTGTTTTTTTATTCCAGAATCATGTAAAATGGATTGTACTACAAGGACTTCAACCCCACCCTTATACTGAAATTCTACTGTCCCTCGGCTTGGACATAAATTGATGATATTGAAAGATTCAATACATATAAGGACTTTAAGAAATACTTAGGGGCCGAAAAATACACAATCTGGTACATCGGTATAAGGCCAATAGTGGGGTTCGGGATTCTCGTCGTGTTCTTTATTAGATAGCCTTAATAACTAATGGTAAACCTCAACCTACCGTATTTAAAGCTTGTTATGTAAGGTTGAAGAAATAGTTCGAATATCCATGCGAGAAATTTATAGATAACAAAGAATTTAAACGAAATAAATAACGAGGTGAATTTTAGTGATAGAAGAGATACATAAATCAATAAAAGATTTGAGCGTTAGCGACGCAAAGAACCTATTGTTAAGCATGATGTTTCGACTAAAAATGATGCAGGAATCAAAGAATTTACCAGAGGAAATTTTAGAACAATTAAATTCTATAGACAATTTATTTTTCGAAGCTGTACAAAATAGAAATCTTGTTGAGAGAGATTATTCAACCGTTCATATTGTGTGTGGAGAATCTCCTGCTAGTTCTTTACGAGTAGGATTAGGCCGTGAGAATAAAATAATCGGATTTCCTGATTTCTTTGCTGTTGGTCCAATTTGGGAACTTCATCAAGAGGTTGGTCGTAAGCACAGACATGAATGGTTGAAGGACCATCTCAATTATTCCGAAGACTATTTTGAAGAAGAGTACGAAGATAGATTTTCAAAATCACTTGCAGAAATAGATTGTTTAAACGAAAAGGTCCCCATTGTTTTATGGACTGCTGAAAATTCAAATGAACAAACTGGATTACGCTATCTTTTATACTTGCTAAAAGAAAAAAAGAATGAAATTTTCGTGATTAATACTACACTTGCTTTTCAGGAATTATTTAACACACCTGAATTTGGGTGTTTAGATATCCATACGGGCGAAGTAAATGGGGAACAATTAAACAAAATATATCAAGAAAAAATATCAGCACCATTAACTGATAAGGATAGAACACAATATGAAAGAGAATGGATCGCATTAGCAGAATCAGAGGGTTTGGTGAGGATTTGGGAAAATAACAAAATTAACACTGTCAATGAAGATTACTTTGATGATTTTATTGTGAATACTGCCAGAAATTTACATGCTGAGCAAAGTGAAAAAGATTTTATGAAATCAGCAAGGTTAATCGGGGAAGTATATGGACAGAACAATCAATTAGGTGATGCTTTTATTGAATATAGGGTGAGAAGCCTAATCTATAAAGGAGTTTTTGAAATAAAGGGAATTCCAAAAGCAATGAGGTATTACAGTGTGAAATTAAGGTGACTCTTTCCTTCTGTGAAGATATATACATTCATATTCTCTTGACAGGAGCGAATGCATAAGAAGTCAGAGGCTCCTTCGATAAGACCGTGAATAAAAGGCTTAGGACTATCTCCTAAGCCTTTCAATCTTTTTATTGTGTCTAATGCACCATCAGAAGCCTCTGCTAGTGCAACTAAAACATCAATTTCCCTTGTGTTTTTGCGCTAGTGGACGGCTCGGTCGAATCGACTATTTGAGCAGTACCACTAATTAAGCCAAAGTTCCAGCCTAATCCAAGTAAAAAAAGAGATACGATTTGCAAACCATATTTATTTGAACAATTGGAGCAAATTTGACTTCTACACATCTGATGAAAAACGTGAGAAATCATTCTAGAAGCATTGATTTCTCACGCTTTTATGGTTTTCGCCAGTTTCACCCTCCTCTTTTAAACATAGACTATTCTGTTACTTTTTCAATGATAGGTGACATCGCAATAGGTGGGAGAGACATAGTCATTGCTTTAAAATAAACATCTAGTTTATCTCCATTGGTATAAGAAATATCATCAAAAACAGGAACAAGTAATATTTTATTTTGGTTGACTAAGTCCCACCAATTTTCTTGATAAAATAGCGCTTCTTCCATCGTCGGCGTATCTACAACTGTCATATAATGATCACCAACAGAAACAACATAACCTGTAAAATGGGTTTGTTGTTGTTTCTCAAAAGATGAACTAGAAATAGAATCTGTCGAAAGTTCATTTGATGCAGCAGATGTAGGTGTTTGCCCGAAAAAAGAAAATCCACATCCTAATGCTAAAGTAGTTGCTAAGGTAACTAGTTTTTGTTTCGCTGTAAACATAATCAATTATCCCCTTCTATAATTCATTTCCTTACATTTCCAATTTTACCATATTATTATTTATAATCAAGTTATTACCTAAATCATTTAATTCCTTAGTTGCGCAGTATTTGGTGTTCAGCAGAAATTTAATCAATTATATTTACTTCTATATTTGTTGTTCGATCAAGCTGGGTTATCACTTTTCATATAATTGATAAAAGTTACTTATTGCGCTGAGAGCGTAATGGCGCAAAAAAAGTAAGCCTGCCCTCCTTGTGGCTAGTGGCCTACTTATCCTTAAAAATATTTATTTGTTTTATCAGCCGATTGCTATTGGGATGTACTCAAATTCCAAAATAATCCTCATGTTTTTTTATCCTGGGCATCACCCTACCACAGTTTATAGTACTCGCAATCCAAAGGCTCAATATTGTTAATTCGTCTAACGTATTCATTCCCCAACATAAATAGTGTCCACTTCGCTTTATTATCAGGCACAAATACTTTTTTGCTGCTATACTCCACCATACTTTCTCCTTTCGCAACACTTTGGGAAAATCCATATTTTCCCTTACCAACAACTTCACCTATAACGAATGGTTTTCTCGGTTACTAAGTGACCTAAACCAACAACAAAGTACGTACCTTACAGTCCTTGGTTACTCCGAAACATTTCCCATATTTTAAAAAGAAATAAAATATTCTGCTATGGCATTTTTAGGGCCATCTGTAGCCTGTTTAGATAAACAGGCTACCAGCACTCGGTGTGGCGAACGCCAACAAAGGGATTTTATTAAATACATAAAACCAATGCTATTTTCATAACTTTTCTTTCATTAGAAAACATCAAAAAGGCTTAGGAATAACTCCTAAGCCTTCTATTTCTATATCAACGGTGTATTACAAGAAGGTGGCTCATATACAATTTCTGCAACATAGTTAACTTTTAATGGTTTAATGGCACAATCTCAGCCGGAACTCCAATAGAAGTAGAAGCTGTAGAAATAGTTACACAAACTTAATGATTAATTTCTAACTAATCGCAAATTGAAAATGTCTAGCCTTTCTTCTACTTTTTGTACAAGGGTCACGTTTATTTCAAGCTACCCTTTATTTTTAATTACCTATCAAAAGCTTCGATTTGAGGTAGTTTTTATACTTTTAACCTATCTGACCTTTTTAATGTCAGTATCCAATTGAGGTTGAAGTACTGAGATATTTTTAATAGCTAATTTAAACAAACTCCATTCTGAAAAATATTATTCAAAATTGAGTTTAACCTTTTTTGTTTAGTATTAGATTTTTAATAAAGTTTGATTATTTTTGTACTCCTTATTTCACTAAAGTACCCGTTAATACGGTGACACTGTGCTTTTCTATGCATGACCTTGTGTGAATACCCCAACGAATAAAATTGAACCTCTCTAAAGATGTCACAAATGATGTGGCTATTTCGTTTTAAGGTAAAGGAGGAATAAAAGATGAAACATATTGTCGTATTGGGTGGAGGATTCGCAGGAATCAATTTGGTAAATGGATTAATAAAAGAGTTTGGTCATTCAATTGGAAAAGATGTGAAAATAACGCTAGTAGATAAAAACTCGTTTCATTTTCGAAAAGTATTATTGTTTAAAATGATTATTGAGGACGCCAATTTAAAAGTTCCTTTAACAAGGTATTGTACAAATGGTGTGGAATATTTAAAGGGAGAAGTTACTACATTTCATCACACCAAGAAAACAATTACGCTTAAAATGGAGAATGAACAAAACAACACCCTACAATATGACTATCTTGTGGTAGCACTTGGTAGTGTTGTTCAGGAGGTCTCTAGTAAACTAGGTGGGATTACATTAAGCAGTATAAAGGCCGCTCTAGATATCAGACAAAAATTACAATCACTCATTCTACAAGCTAAAGCTGAAGAAAATAAAGAAGTGAGGAAAGGTTTATTGTGCGTTGCTATTGTCGGTGGAGGCATTACAGGTATTGAAACAGCTGCAGAACTAACTGCTTGGTTTAAAAAAGAAGTGCAAGAAGCAGGGCTCCATTCTAATGAGGTAGAGGTCATCTTGTTTGATTCAAAGGAGCATTTATTGCGAGGGGTTCCAGTAAAGGTAAGTGAAAAACTAGTAAAAGAACTGAATAGACTAGGGATTACTATTCGTGTTAAAACGAAAGTGAAGCAGTTTGAAGATGGTCAAATCCAGTGCGCTGATGGCACTACTTATAGAGTAGGAGAGTGTATTTGGACGCCAGGTGTAAAAGTAAATCCATTCATTCAAACACTCCAATTCCCTTTGACTAAAGAGCATCAAATATTAGTGACCGATACTTATAGTATACAAGGCTATCCCAATATATTTGCAATCGGGGATTGTGCAAGAATTATATATAGAAAGACAAATCAAGTGGACGGCATGACTTGTAAGGAAGCGATTCCTCAGGCAGCAAGGTTAAGCAAAATATTAAAAAATGAGGTCTATGGTAATTCCCATTCTATAACGCACAAAGCATTTCCGATAAAATTGTATTGTATTAGTCTCGGTCCTGATAATGGCTTTGTTTGGGCTCAGAAGTGGGGATTAGATTTTACTATATCAGGGAAGATGGGCGCACGTATTCGAGAAAAAACATGGGATCAAGCGAGTTTGCTTGTGTAAATATGTAGTGTGCAAAGGAAAGTGAGGGTCTTAATTGTGGAACAAACTGAACTAAGCCGACTTTACGTCGAATACAAGTCACTTTTATTTTCGCTTGCTTATAAAATGACAGGCAGTGTTGCTGATGCAGAAGATGTGATTCAAGATGTGTTTATCAAACTAAATGGATATGAGGTAAAGCACAACCGAAATATCAAAGCGTTTCTATGTAAAATGGTCACTAACCAATGTTTAGATTTGTTGAAATCATCTAGAAATAAAAGAGAACTATATGTTGGAACGTGGCTACCAGAGCCGATAGTTTTTATAAAAAAGGACCCATTACAGGAAATGCTGGTGAAAAGTGATGTTTCTTATGCTTTGCTCGTATTATTTGAACAGCTAAATCCAATTGAAAGAGCGATCTTTATTCTTCGTGAAGTCTTGGAATATGATTATGAAACAATTGCTGAAATTGTACAAAAGAAGGAAGACAATTGTCGAAAAATTTTAAGCAGGCTAAAAAAGATGCTTCCTGAGCTTGAAAAACAAATGGCAGTTGAACAAGTGAAAACAGATCGTGAACATGTGATTACTAGTTTTATTCGTGCTATTCAGCAAGGAAACATAACGCAGGTGATGGAAGTTCTTCAGGGAGACGTAGTTTATTATGCAGATGGAGGCGGTAAAGTAACTGCTGCAGTAAGACCTATTTACGGTGCTACACGAGTAAAACAACTTCTTATTGCTTTAGCAACTAAATTTCTTACGCGAGAAGAGTACTCCATTATGCAGGTAGAGGTCAATGGCAGTACTGGTATTGTAATCATGAATGGGGAAAAAGTTATTGTTGTCATGAGTTTTGAATTTGAAGGGAATAAAATAAAATCCATATTTTCTATTCTAAATCCTGATAAATTGAGTTTTATTCATACACAAACTAGAAAATAATGGTGAATAATATGATGCTCAAATCGTTCTTATGTTATACTTATCGGACGCTAAAATGAAACAAACGAGTGGTCTACATGAGAATCTCCATTATACAAAAAAATATTACCATAACCCTTTGATTGGATCAGTCAAAGGGTTATGTACGTTTAACGATGTCATTACATAGCACATATTCCCAGTATCTTGTTTCTTCAACAACTTCTCAATTTTTTCAGGGTCTGAATTCGGTTTAGAAAGGTTGGTTAGTACCACCACCATTTACATGTAGATTATCCAGAAAAGTAAAAATGATTTACCTGACAAACCGTCATATCTAGAGTTATTTTCTTTTTTAAATGTTTTATCTTGTAAATTATTTTGTTAAGCTCATCAATCTTGTTCCCAATCTGCTCAGCAGCTCATTTGATATACTGCCTGAATTGTTGGCGACATCTGGTGCAGTTAATTCCATTTCACCATCTCTACCAATTATCGTAGCAATATCGCCAACTGCCACACTAGGGATATCCGTTACATCAATTGCAAGTTGATCCATACAAACTCTACCGACTGTTGGTGCATGACACCCATCGATTAGCACATTACCCTTGCCGTAAGATAAATTTCTTGGTACTCCATCAGCATAACCAATAGGCAATATGGCAATTAAACTATCCCTATTTGCAGTAAATGTTCTTCCATAACCGACCGTTTCACCTTTCTTTATCGCTCGAATAAGAATAATCTTGGATTTCAGTGATAAAACAGGCTTTAAGTCTAAATTCAATTTAGTTTTGTCAGTTGGAGAACTAAGGACTCCATATAAAGCTATACCAGTTCTTACATAATCACATTGGAGTTCCGGATAATTCAGTAATCCGTAACTGCTCTGTATATGCACCTTACCAGGGTTATTGCCGCTTTCCGACAACTTACCTATCAAACTATAAAAACGGCTTATTTGAGTTTGTGTAAACTCCACATCATTAGGTAAAAGGCTATCAGAAACACATAAATGCGAATAAATCCCACAAACACCTAATTGCTTTGTATTGTAAATTTCAGAAATGCCTGATAGATCATCAACATCAAATCCAAGGCGTTTCATACCAGTATCAATCTTAATATGTGATTTAAGATTGTAACCTTGGCAGCTCAAAGAAACCGCATAATTATAATCAATAAGGCTTTGTATAAGGTTGTATTTATGAAGTTCTTGCGCTCTAGTTGGACATGTATAGCCTAAAATTAGTATTTCACCTTGAATACCATATTTGCGCAATTCAATACCTTCATCTATAGTGGCTACAGCAAAGGCTTTTACACCTATTTTATTTAGGGATGTCGAAACTTCAAATGTACGATGACCATATGCATCTGCCTTAACGACAGCCATCAGTTCGCAGTCTTTCGGCATTGCTTTTTGTAAAATTCGTGCATTATGCTGAAGATTGTTCAAATCAACCTCAATCCATGATCTACCCTTACCTTTTTGTACCTTTTGAACCTTTTTACTGCGACCTAGACGACTATAAAGGCGCAAAAGTACAATGGATGCAACGACAGAAAGGACAGATACAACAACATAATGGACTAGACTATTTTCTATTAAAATAGACTGCATACGTAAGATTGTTGCACACATACGTACTATAACAATGATCATTGGATGAATAATATAAACGATTAAAGTTAATGAGCTGAGTGCCTTCATTCTTTGTCCCTTCCAATATGTAAGGGCATTAAATAAAAAGAACATACAAGGTACAAGCATAATATACATACTGTCGTGTCTCTGTACGCCCAAATGGTGCAGTATCATTCCCTCGCCTAACATAAATGCGAGAGATATTACAAACCCAACAACACTTTTTTGGAAAGTAACTTTTATTGCTTTATCTTTATCCGCTATAATGCCGCCAAGGACAAAGAATAGTGGGGCAAGAAAAAGTCCATTTCTCGTATAATCCGATACCTCAAAAATCAACGCGAACATTTTTTGAAGAAACGGTATTTTTTCTGTAAACCCATAATAGCTATCACCAAGCATTCCTACTACATAAAGAGTAGAAGTAACGATGAGTGCAACACTCACCCCTACTCTTTTTACAAGATACCACGCAATTGCAGCACCGATAATCGATGCAGGAAGATACCATAAATGATATAAAGTACCATCGAAAACTATATCTTTAATGATATTTGGAAGTAGGTTATCCATCGAAAAATAGCCATTGTAAATGTTTAATGGTAAATACAGCAATATGGCAATTCCATATATAATGGACGTCTTTTTGATAAAGCTTTCCAATTTATCGGAATTGTAATTGTACCTTGAAATCAGGAAAAAACCTGTTGTCATAAAGAAGAAAGGTACAGCAATTCGTGCAATAATCCGCGTTAAGACGAAATCGCCTGTTCCACTGTATGAAAGTAATGGAGATGTATGGACGGCAATAACTAGTAATGCGGCAGCAAACCTAAAATAATCAATGCCTGCATACGTTTTATTCCTGTTCATTTTGTCTCCCCCACACCGTTACAATAAAGCCGTCTACATTATTGCCAGATACTTGATAAATAGAATGCTCGGGTAAAGTAATTTCCACTTTTTCTGTATGACAAGGAACGAAGAATATTTCGATTTCTTTTCCTTCATTGCCCACTATACGAAGATGTTCTTTGTTATAAGTGAAATTCCTTATATATTCAATGTATTCCTCAAATGACAGATGTTCTTTATCCATCACTTCGGAATGAGGATACCCAACAAAACGAAAATGCCATGGTTCATGAGAAATCCCTGTAATCTTTTCTTTGTCTGATTGATAACGCTCAATAAAGCCGTAATAAGGTGCCGTTTTTCTAAACTCATTGCAGATACCCTCATACGGAAAATCTGGTCGAATAAAATCTATTACCTCTTGTTTTAATCCTAAGTCAATTGCAAGTCCCGTATGATGCTCACTATGGTTAGGCAAAGCAACGTAGCTTTCAGTAAAGCTTCGACCATTATCACGCATTGAACCATCATATATTTCTTCTTGTTCAGCTAGCGATCGGTGTCCACTAACTGCAACAATTTGATCCGCACAGCCGATTTTCTCAAAAATGCACTGTAATGCATTTACAGCATTTCGCTTCATACGCACATCAGAATACTTTTCATCAACCATTGAAAACCCTTCTACGCTATGAGAGTGAACAGGATAGTGGGCATTCACAAGGATTAAGTCCCCTTTATAAATTTGAGATTTATTTAGAATGATCGTTTTCATTTTGTGTATAAACCAATCAGCTTGTCTAAAATTTCTTCATAAGACAGACCGATGCCTTTCATCATATTTGGATAACGACTATGAGAAGTGAAGCCAGGAATAGTATTTACCTCGTTAAATACGATCTCTCCCGATGGTGTCAAAAACATATCGACTCTTGCAAAACCTGAGCAGCCAAGTGTTTTATAGATAGTTTTTGCAGTTTCCTGAATGCTCTTTTCGCAAGCATCATCAATGCGTGCTGGCATATGAATTTTTGAAGTTTTTAGGCTATATTTCTCTGCGTAGTCAAAGAAACCGTTAGATAATTCAATTTCGTCTACTCTGCCTACTAGTAAGTCATCTATTCCTAAAACAGCACACCCAACTTCAAATCCTTCAATAGCTTCCTCGATAATAACCTCATAATCATGTTCAAACGCCAAATCAACTGCCGCCTGCAATTCGGATTGTTCGTAAACCTTTGAAATCCCAAACGATGAGCCTGCACGAACGGGCTTTACAAACAACGGATATGCTAAATCTTTTGATAAGCTAAGCGCTTCATGCATTGTAGATTTTCGCAGTGTTATTGCGTTTGGCGCAGCAATACCTGCTGCTTGAACAAGTTTATGTGCTCTATCCTTATCCATACATAAAGCAGAAGAAAGGGTATCACAACCAATAACCTGTATTCCTGCTAATTCAAATAACCCCTGAACAGTTCCATCTTCACCATTTTTCCCGTGTAATAAAGGAAGAGCAAAATCAAGTTTAGTAACACGGATACCTTCTTCTGAAAGCTCCACAATTCCACCCACTGAATAATTTTGAGAAACGATAATTGGGGTAAGGTTATCGGTGTCATCGAGCCATGAGTTATTAAGAATATGTTCGAATTCTCCATCATAACGATACCAATCACCTTGTCTTGTAATACCAATTGGAATAATTGTATATTTCTTAGCGTCTAAGTTTTCCAAAATCGAGAAAGCACACTGTAACGATACGGGATACTCCGAAGAATTCCCTCCGAAAATTACTGCAATATTAGGTTTCATTTTTTATTTCCTCCATGTTTTATGATTTCAATGTCATCAGGTAGCTCGTAACCTATTTCACAAGTATTGTTATATAAAAAGGCTTGTTCGTTTTGTCCTGTTGTAACATCTGTTCTAATACGATCAACAGAAGCCTTTTGAAATAGTTGGCTACCAACTTTGTAATATGAAATAGATTGATTAAAAATCTTATATTTATAGGTTTGCTCCTTGTCAGAACGGATGTGACCGTACATAAATTCTTCGTCAAAGGAGATGTTGATTTGAAACGTATTATCTGTTTCATTTCTTACTTTCAAATCTAACCAACCTTCATTAATAGTTGCATCAGTTCCAAAGGGTAAACCCTCTGTTGTGGACGGGAAGGATTCAACAGCGTGTCCGTGTCGCTCTACAATCGTTAGCGGAGTATGAAGGAACATCCAGAACAGCATATTACTGAGCTGACATATACCCCCACCGTATGAGCCTACAATTTTCCCATCCACTAGATTTAAACCGTCCTTGTATGGTTGCAAACGGTCTGCATACCGTACAAGTTGCCAGAATGAAAAAGTTTCATTCGGTTTTATAATGAACTTGTCGAGCGTTTTTGCGGCAAGTTTCAAATTGTGTACTTTGTTTACTTGGTACTTCATATCAAATCCGCTGTTTTTATTCAGCATCAATGATGAGGTTGAAAACACTTCATAGGGCAAATTAATTACGGCGGTTTCCTTTGCATATTCGTTGCCGTCGAAGCGCATCTTTAAATAGAAAAGTTGCTTCCTTTGCCATTTGCGTAATGGAAGCAGAAACGGAAACAACTGTGTTACTCTTTTCCGTGACACTGTGTACACTCCTTTGTTTAATTCCTTTCAAAACAAAAAGCACCCTTGTTTTGATACATTAATTGTATCCATAACAAGAGTGCCGTTTATTTGTTTATCACGACGACTTTCTACTATTTTTATATTGAATTTCTTACAAATTTCCTACGAAAGAGGGAAAATCACTTCAAAACAGGTTAATTCATTTTCACTGTATGCCGATATTGTACCTTGATGAAGTTCGACAATCTCCTTAGCTATCGCAAGCCCCACCCCTGCTCCACCGCTATTTGAACTACGGGCAGTATCCAGACGGTAGAATTGCTCAAATATTCGTCCTAGTTTTTCTTCTGGTATTGTATTGCCACGATTAGTAAACTTTAATGTTATATAACTGTCATCCTGCTCGGCAGATACTTCGATCGCAGTGTCCTCAAAGCTGTAATTAACAGCATTACGTAAAAGATTATCAAAGACACGTTGTACTTTATCCACATCACATTTCAGCATTATATCCGGTGCTGCATGCAAAGTACATGTTAAGTTTTTCGTTGCGAACATCGGACGGAATTCAAACACGAACTGTTCAAGCATTCGTGTCAAATTTACTTTGCTATATTCAAGCGTAATATTCGAAAGGTTAAATCTGGTGATTTCAAAGAACTCATTGATCAAATCTTCAAGACGCTCTGCCTTATCCAATGAAATGGATAAATATTTTTCTCGTAGTTCTTCAGAAATTTGGTTTTCATCTCTGAGGAGAGTAAGATACCCTATTACAGATGTGAGTGGTGTTTTTAAATCGTGAGCAAGATAAACAATGAGGTCATTTTTACGTTGTTCTGCGAGCTGGGTGTCCACTTTCCTTTTTTCTAGGGTATGTTTAATCTGATTTATCTTTTTTTCAGTAGCAGATAATTCCCGGGATAGTATAACATCTCCAGTGTCCTCTCTAATTAACGCATCAATACCACGATTGACCTCAATGAAGTACTTCGTAAATTGATTAAGATAAAATCGTAAAAGGATAAAAAACACACCGGCGCACGCGGCTAACATAATTAATTCTTTATTATTCCCAAAGATTTGCTGATATACAGTCATTGCAACATCGTAATCTATTTTTAGCACACGATTAAGAAACCAAACTACACCATTTGCAAATCGCCCTTCTAGCACAACACTAAAGAGTAAAAAGAGAATAACAGCGCCAGAGAAAACGATAATGGCTGCTCTGGAAAACAGTTTATTCCGCAACTCTTTATATTCCCTATTATAATCAATCTTTTTATTTTTCAATTGTGTAACCTACCCCCCAAACTGTTTTAATGAACTTTGGTTTTTTGGCAGGTTCGTTCAGCTTTTCACGCAATCTTCCGATATGGGCCATAACAGTATTATTATTATCAAGATATTTTTCGCCCCAAACAGCTTCAATTAATTCTTCCGAAGAAACTACTTTACCTTGACGGTCAAATAAATACCAAAGAACAGAGAACTCTTTGGGCGTTAACGAAATTTCCTTTCCAAACAAATAGCATTTGTGAGTTTCTCTATTAATTAGTAATCCTTTTAATTCATATTCATTAACAATCTCAGATTCGGATGTATTGTTATACATCTTATAACGTCTTAGTTGGGTCTTAACTCTCGCTAATACTTCTAACGGGTTAAATGGTTTTGTTATGTAGTCGTCAGCTCCAATAGTAAGTCCCATTATTTTATCGCCATCCTCAACCTTTGCCGTCAGCATAATAACGGGATAGAAGTACTTCTCTCGGATTTTCTGACAGATTTTAAACCCTTCAATATCAGGAAGCATAACATCTAAAATAGCCATATCAAGTTTGATAGACTCAATACATTTTAAAGCATCCACACCATTGTAGAATTTATATACTGTATACCCATCATTTTTAAGATAAACCTCAAGCAAATCGGCAATCTCTTTTTCGTCGTCAACAATTAAAATATGTTCATTCATACTTGTATTTTTCCTTCCTTGTTATCGGGGATAGCTTCCATAATATCTCCAAAGTCGCATTCAAGAACTTGACATATGCCAAGTAAGACGGGAAGCGTAACATTTTCATTTTCCCCACTTTTTGCAAAGGTGCTTTTACTTGCACTGACAGCTACATGAAGTTAGCTTTTTTCATACCTTTATCTATTAATAGCTTCTATAGCCTGTTATAACTGCTTTCATTTAAACCTCCACGATTGAATGATAATAATAATTTCAATATAACACAAATAATCGGCCTTTATACAAAACCCTTTAGACTGTGTATTCAAACATTAAATACAAGCTATACTACTTTTCAAGCAAGCTCTATCGAACAAACTACTAAAGATTAATTAGGCTGGTTATACAAATAAAAAAAGCATTTGTGTAAATAAAGGTTGGTTAGTTCCACCGCCATTACATGTAGATTACCCAGAAAAATAACAATATTTTACCTGACAAACCGTCTCCCCAGTATTACACTGGGGTTTTTTATATCTTTTTTTATTGTCCGAGCTTGTCAGAACCCTCTCCTTCAATAAAAAAGATACTTTTGATGAACACTTTTGAAGTATAGAGCGCTAACAAAGGAATCTTTTTAAATACATAAAACCAATGCTATATTCATAACTTTTCATGAAAGCATCTAAAAAGGCTTAGGTATATCTCCTAAGCCTTTCAATCTTTCTATTATTGAGTAATGCTTGAGTTGAAATCAAATGATAAAGTAGTTATCAATCCTTATTCCAATCTATTCTTAATGAGATTTTGGCATATGGAGTATCTAATAAAAAAACGTTAGATATCGCCCCAACTCAATAAGGAATTTAGAAGAATGGTATTAAATTAACTAAAGGTGCATTCAACCATGCGGCTCTTCTTCAAGTGCCTAGAGCTTTTTAAAATGTCCTTTACAATGGGTACATTAAAAAAGGAATCGTGATTTTTATTATGTCTGATTCTGTTAATATTTAAATTGACTAATTAGCTGCTTTAGCTCATCTGCCATATGCGCAAGAGCTTGTGCAGAAGCATTAATTTCTTCCATAGAAGCTAATTGTTCCTCTGTAGACGCTGCAACATCCTCTGAAGCAGTTGCATTTCCTTGTGCAGAAAATGCTAAATTCTCCGTAACAGCTGTCACCTCTTGTACACTTGCTGACATTTGTTCAGATGCAGAAGATACCTCTTCCATTTTAGGAGTAATTTTATCCATACTCGACTTTATCACTTGGAACTTCGTGATAGCTTCGTCTGATACATGTAGTCCATTTTGAACATCTTCTGTAACTTTTGCCATGATGTTGACAGATTGTTCTGTTTCTATTTGAATGCCATGGATTAGCTCGAAAATTTGTTGTGCAGACGCCTGTGATTGCTCCGCAAGTTTTCTTACTTCATCAGCAACGACTGCAAAGCCTTTTCCATGCTCTCCTGCTCTTGCTGCCTCAATCGCTGCATTAAGAGCCAGTAAGTTCGTTTGATCTGCAATGCTTGTAATGACATCTAAAATGGACGTAATTTGCTTAGAGCGTTCATGTAGTGTTTGAATTTTCGTATTTGAATCGGCCACTGATAAATGAATAGAATGCATTTGATCTTTTGTATCTCGAACAGCCTTACCACCTTCATCTGCCTGTAGCGTTGCATGCTGTGAAAGATCCGTCACGGTCGAAGAGATCTCCGCGATATGAAGAATAGCCTTCGAAAGCTCCTGTAACGATTCTGCATTCTTATTGGCACTCGTCGTTTGCGTATCTGCGCTCGACGCAACATCTTGAATCGAAATGGCCACTTTTTCTGTAGCAATGCTCGTTTGGTTAGCATTGGCTGTTAACTCTTCTGCCGACGAAGCTACCTCTTCGGCATTTTGTTCAATTTTTTGAATAAGCGTTCTTAAACTGTCTTGCATATCGTTAAAGGCTTGTCCTAGCTGTCCAATCTCGTCATGAGATTTTACCGTCACTTTTTCAGTTAAATCGCCCTTACTTATGGTTACTGCACTATCCTTGAGCGCTTTAATCGGGTTTATAATTGCCTTCATGACAAAGAAGAATACAATCACACTGATTACAATTGCAGCGATTAGTACGAGAAACGTTTTATACAAAATAGATGATGCTGATTGATCAATTTCCTTCGCAAAAATTGTCCCTGTGATTTTCCAATTTGTCAGTTCATTCGTTGTAAAGAACAGAATTCGGTCATCACCGTCAAAGACATAATCATACGTGCCCGATTTGCTGTCGTACATTTTGTCCACGAAGCTTTCTTTTATTTCGCTACCCGGTTCAATCGTCGGGTGTGAAATGACCATTTTATTTTCATCAAGAATAGAAGGATATCCATTTTTTCCGATACTGATAGAACTAGCGATTTTTTGGAGATTTGTCAATTTTATATCAATTGCTATTACCCCAGATTGATCTTTTATTTGACGAGCAATGGTTACGATCAAATCTCCAGTTCCTGCACCTATATAAGGCTCCGTAATTAGGACCTCTCCCTTTAATGCTGTAGCCTCTTTATACCAGTCTCGTTCTAAAGGATTGTAATCGGCGCTATTTGTTTTTGGTTCTAGAAAAAATGCTCCCTCATTGGTTCCAATATAAATGCTCTGAACATCTGGATGCAGCTTTATATATTGTTGAAATTTTGTTTTAACTGCAGACCCCTGCTGTTCATACTTTGAAGAATTGATATCCTCGCTAAAAAAAGTGATATCATTTATTTTTTCACTAATGGTCTTATCGATTAGTGTATTTAAAATTTCTACGCTTTCATTCGCACTAAAAAGTATTTCGTTTTTTATTGAATCTTTTGCTGATAAATACGATAGACTTCCTACAGAAATAACTGGAATTAGTAAGATAAGAGCAAATAATGTGTAAAGCTTGCCCTTAAAGCTTACAAATAACTTTTTCATAAACCGTTCTCCTTTTGTGCATTAGTTTTTAAGATGTGTATTTTGTACAATTTTGTGGTTTAGACTGAAAGAATACTGTTCACAACCTTCCCAAATTTTTCGTTTAAATATCCACCCTAAGCTTTTATCGGACGAAATACTCAAATCCAAAACCCCTTTTTCATTTTTTTGATTTTTCTAATATAAAACCTTCTATTTTTTCACTTCTTCATCATTCAAGTAAAAATAGAGCCCCTACCTACCATCCTGAATACAATCTAACGAAAAATGCATTTATCCACTTTCCTGTAATAAAAAAGATTCTTTTGATACACATTTTTGGATACTGAACGCCCAAAGGAACCTTTTAAATACATAAATATCCACGCTATTTTCTTCTAAAAAGACTTCAAAAATGCTTAGGAATAAATCCTAAGCCCTTCAATATTTCTATTATTAAAGTTATTTTTGATCAATAAGATATATTTCTTTTCAACAAACGCACCCCTATAGTTAGGGTACAACTCTTCACAATATCGTTATAAGAAGAAAGAAATGATAATTGACAATAATTAAAAATTCACAATGGCAAAAAACAATAATGCTTTTTGCCTTTATTTTTTTTGAATGTGCTAAAAGAGGTATATATGGGTCCATGGAAACAAAAGGAATAGATAATTTTTTATAATGGTGTGACAAATGTCCTTTTGCCTAGGGGCGTTTTAGTTTTTAATTACGTTATGGATAAATGAAATGAAGGTGATTTTTTGAAGGGAATATTATTTGCAGTTATTGGAGGAGCATTCATTATACTTCAAGGTACTTTTAATGCAAAACTTAGCTCGGATATCGGTATATGGTCGACAAGTATTATTACACATTTAATTGGTTTTCTTGTTGCAACCTCTGTATTTTTTATAAAGAAAACTGGAACTGTGAAAGATTTAAAAGGTGTAAAAAAAGTGTATTTAACATCTGGCGTATTTGGAGCTGTTATGCAGAAACATTTTCAATTTATGCAATGGGGATTACATTGACGGCTGGAACACTCATGGTTGCTCAATTATTAACAGCTACTATAATTAAAATCTATGGTTTGTTAAATATTAAAAAAACACTGTTGAAAAGTTGGAAATGGAAAGTAAATTGAGCTTAATTATTCATTATTTGAAGGCTTATAATATCTTTGATGTTTTTGCAAACATGAATATAGAATATTTTCAGGTAAATCATTTCAAAAAAGGGACTACCATTTGTGATAAAGACGATGAGATTAATCGTTTATATTTTGTTGTAAAAGGAAAAGTAAAAGTTTATACGATTACACCAGAAGGTAGAAAACTTATCTTACGCTTTATAAATCCTTTGGCAATTGTAGGAGATATTGAATTGATACAAAATAGTAAAGCACATAATGTCGTTGAAGTATGTTCAGATGTAGAAACAATTTCTATTTCTTTTGAGGTTATTAGAAAGACGATGTTGCGTGACCCTATATTTATGAGTTTTTTGCTTGAGAACATAGCAAACACTTTAAAAGTATCGACTTGTTTTACGGCGCTTAATTTACTCTATCCTGTAGAGGTACGTGTTGCTAGTTATTTACTTTCAATCTCAACGGATAGTACGGGAAAAGAAAATAGAGAAGATATAGATTCTGTTTCTGTATCAAGTATTGCAGATTTTATAGGAGTAAGTTACAGACATGTAATTCGAGTTTTACAAAAGTTTTATAAAGAAAATCTAATTGAAAAGAAAAACGGAGCCATTCTAATTAAAGATTTTTGTAAAATGAAAGAAATTGCTAAAAATAACATTTATGAATAATTACATAGAAAAGAAGGAAAATAATGATAGGATTAATTTTTGCCATTTTAGCAGGTGCGTTAATTAGTTTGCAATCTATTTTTAATGCAAAGGTAAATGAAAATGTAGGACATTGGTTAACCACTATAACTCAATTAGTAATTGCATTATGTATAGATACTTTTGGATTATTTGGATTGGAGAAAGTACCTTTTCAAATGAACAAAATAGTTGGTATAGGTCTGTTGATAATAGGTGTTTTGATTTTTAAAGATTTGCTTCCACATAAGAAAAAGGAGGTTTAACCAAAATAATCTGCCAGTATTCGGTAATATTAATTTACTCAAAGTTTAATTAGGTTTATTTCAGTCAATCATGTAATACAAAGATATAACTATTTAATATAAAACAATGTTGCATGATTTGTTATTAGACTAATCATGCAACATTGTTTTATATTTGTTAGTTGAACAACTGATCAGCCCTTCTTATTGTTCAACATGCCAAGAGTATTATCATCAAGATAGATATTCAAAGAACAAAGACCAGGTTCAGGTGAGCCTGGTCCTTACAATTCTCTCTCATCAAAAATTGTTTACCCCACAATATAAAGAATTAAAAGTTTGCCTAACATAAAATTAAGTATATCCTTGCCAACGCGGCGAAGTTAACTTAAAATCACATAATTTTATTGTTGCTTCGAAAATTCCACCAAATCCTGTGACATTGTACCAATTTCATCTGCTGAGGCATTCAATTGTTCTGTAAGAGCCGCTTGCATTTGCGCAAGCTCACTAATTTTATCCATATAGTCAATAATTGTATCAATGGAAACCTTTATTTGCATTAAACTGGATTCAATATTACCTGTTGCCTCTGCAGAATTCACTGCTAATTTTCTTACCTCTTCAGCTACTACACCAAAACCTTTTCCTTGTTCTCCTGCACGTGCGGCTTCAATTGCAGCATTCAACCCTAGTAAATTTGTCTGATCTGCTATCTCTCGAATAAAATTTGAAATCAGCTGTGTTTCATTTGCTAACCCTTTAGCATCATTAGCAGCTCCTGTTGTTTTTTCTTGTGTGTTCGCGAGTTCCTGTGCCTGCATTGTAATAGCATTAATACCTACAACCATTTCATCAATAGAAGCTGATAACTCCTCCATACGTGTCATCGTTTCTTGCACATTTTGCTCTTTCATTTTTTCATGTGTAATATCTCGAATCGTTCCTGCCACTCGCAAAGGAGCTCCCTCACTATCACGAAGTGTTGTACCGCTTGCATGAAACCAGCGATATTCACCTGATTTTAACTGAAGGCGATAATCTACTTTAAATGGCGTACTCCCAGAAAAGTCTAATAAATGTGCACTAAATGAATCTAATGCAAACTGCTTGTCATCTGGATGCAAGCGATCACTCCAAGAGCTCATAATATTCGGAAAATCGTGCTCATTCTTGAAGCCTAATGTTCTTCGAAATTGTTCACTCCACCAAAAGGAATTCTGTGGATTTAATGGATCGCCTTGATCTACAATCATATCCCATGGCGCTTCTATTAGAGCTTTATTAATTAAATCATAACGTGTTACATAGCCCTGTAATTTTTCCACTTTTATTTTTTTGTCATGAATATTCATCATCGTTCCTGTTATTTTATACTGATCATCTTTAAAAAGAGAAACTGTTCCTGTAGTCCGTATCCAGCACTCTTGCCCATTACGAATGCATAACAAATGTTCCATATTAAATGGCGTTTGTGTCGCTAAACTCTCCTCTAGCATCTCTTTAAAATCAGAACGATGCGCCAATGCAATTAACTTCAGAAAATCTTGAAAACTGTCTTTAAGAGCATAACTATTAAATCCTAAGAACTCTTTTAATTCTGTCGAAACTGTAAATATATTGTTTGGGTCAACCAAGCGTCCGTTCAACACTTGTAGTTCCCAAAGGCCCATCTCATTACTTTTCAATACATTATCCAATTTTTTCTGCAATTGCACTTCAGATTCTTGCTGAAGCCTATTTACTTGATTTAAATTATGTACTAACTGTTGTAATTCTTCATTTGTTGTGGCTAATGTATACTCATAATCAAATTGACCCTGTTTAGCCAATTGCAATTGAACCTCACTCAATTTAATTAGATTACCAATTGATGTGTTCTGTTCCTTTTTTAAAAACATTGTTAGTTCCTCCTCTATGTGACTAAATCTCACGATTAATTCAAGAATATTTAGTTATGAATCTTAAATCCTGTTTCGTGCTTTCACATTATAACCGATAAAATAGTTAAAAAGCACTCAGAAAATGTTATATTCGTAGGGGGTTTAATTAGTGATTAGTGAGTTACGCTTGGAGCAAAATCATTGTTACTGCTCTGATCACCATGATAGAAAATTACATCTCCATGTTGTAAGTTAAATGTATAACCATAAGTATCTTGGAAACTATGTGAAAATCCTTCCATATCACTCCATTGGTTCATCACTTTACCATGGATATATTGTAAATATGGATTTTGTACATCACCGTCTCTAATTGATTCAATATCGAAATTAACAATGATGTAACCGTCTTTTAAAAACATTCTATTGTTCTCATTTATACGTCCTACTACAGCCCCTTCAGCAATTTTTGCATCTTTCTCTACAACATAAGTCTTGGAAGGTAAACTATATTCGCCATACCATGTTTGCTCACGAGCCACGATGTCCTTTTTAGGTACCATCGTATTGTCTGGTACTGCATCTTCACCTGGTCCCATAAATGTTCGTAGTTTAGAGTTCAACATTTGCCAACTATACGGCCCAGTACAATAGGTTCTTTTGACCATTTACGTATATACATACGCATAAATGATGTTTCTTGGAATTTACTAGCTTCCTCCTGATACCCCTCAGTATCTGCATGACGGTAATAGTAATTTGCATTATCTATTAACTGCTTTTGTGGGACATTACGGAGTTTTTCATTCAAGACTACAGAACGGTATACTTTATCCTTTTCAGAGCCAATTCTTACAAAGTAATTTTCGTCATTATGATAATACAAATCAACTGGTCGTCTATTTTTCCCATCTTTGTTTACGAAATAGAATGTTGGCTTAATCCGAATGGCATCAGATTGGCCAAACATATTACCTTTCGTTTTCATATCGAAACGGAAAGTATAGCCCGTTTTAGTTGCTACATTTGCATAACCATTAGGATGGCTATTATGGTGTACCGGAAGTGTATATGGAAGTTCATTTCCTCTTAGAGCCCCATCTATTCCATTTTTCCCTACCCAATAGCTATTTCCTGTAGGCGTAAATAAATCACCTTGTCTAAGTACATTTTGCCAATTGTAATCTACTATATCAGTTACATGGAAATCGTATAAACGTCCAATTACATCAATTGCAATTTTGTCAGTAGCAATATGATTATCCATCATTCCATCTGGAGTGCGGAAATTAAGGTTTAAATTGGCTTCCTGCTCAGTAGGATTATTGCTACTAACATGTCCATCAGGTGCATTGATTGCGATAGCACGATAATCAATTGTGTATTCCCCTTCTGGTGTCCATACAGGTAAAAAGAATGTTACAGTCTCCATATCAATTGGTACTGATATCCATGTATTTTTAGGATAGAATCCTTGCTTTGTTTCCGTATAAACGTCAAACGGGAATTTAATTTGCTTATCTTTGTAATATTTAGCAAAATCGCGATTCCCATACCCCGGCTCGTTTAGATGTTGACCGACGGTTGGTAGTGTTACTTTAAACGGTCTATCTTAAGTGCTTGCTTCGGCACTTTGAACTCCAGCTGTACCGGCTACAGCTGCGTTAGCAATTGCTAGAGCCATGAATGTTTTGCCTGAAGGTTTCACATATTTTTTAAAACGAGACTGATTTTTTCTATTACCCTTTTTTTTGAGACAATATTATTTCACTCCTACTGTAGATTCAAAAGATTTAATTGACAGGTACATACTTAATTCCATACTCTACGCTACTAATAATTTCACGATCATTAATCCCAAAGAACAAATTCGAATTTATTTTAAATGTTGAAACACATTTAAGACTTGCCCCTTTGTGAGATAACGCAAGAAAATACCATTGCGTGAATATACCGGAACTTTTGAGTTGGTAACCTCAATTTTCCCGAAGCAAATCTTTGGCTTATTATGATAAATATCCTTAACAAACCTACCATCTGCCAGCTCAGCTATCCCGTCCACAATAGATACAATTTCATGTGTGGTATTTCGTAAGATCCATTCATTTGGTATCCTAATTAACTCGCCCCCTGCTTTTTTAAAGACACTTGTATTCATTGGAAATGTAGCGAGTGCAAGAGGTGTTTTTTCTTCATTTTGATACAACTGCTTTTCTATTCACAATAGCTTGCATTTGTCTCCCCTTCCGTTTTTTGACAATAAAAAAAACCCGCTTCAAATATGACCAAATTAACCAAATTATTGGTTAAGTCATAAAAGAAGCGGGGTGTTCCCGTCATTATATAATTAATTTGTAGCAGAAAATTAGTTTCTTTAAGCAACATTGACTATTACTTAATTATTTCTAATTTATCATATAGCCCTACTGAATACAATTATTATTATATTTAAAGGACGGATTGTAATATTAAGTGCAACACCCAGAAGTCAATATAAAGGAAGCCCATAACGACCTCGTGTAGAATGTAGTTACCACACCAACATTCAAACGGAGGAATCGTTATATTAAAGATATTCAACAGCTAATGAGGCAATCACAATGGGACATAACAGAGTCAATTTCACTTCCCTTTAAAAAGCCCCCAAAGCGTAGTTTGGGGACATGTCTTTGCTTAACGTTGCAAATCCGCATAAACCTGATCTGACGGAACCCCATATATAGTTTGATTCAATAAATAAATATTGGTAAAATTAAATAATATTACCACATTATGACCTCTGACCAAAAAACATCGGTAAGAGGTATAGTGTTTTAAAATTATTAACAGGGAGAGAATTCAGAGACTATATCTGTTATTTTACTATTGAGGTGAAGAAATGGTTAGAAGAAGAGGAACCTATAAAATAAAAATTCGTAACAAGCAGCTTATATGTCCTGCTTGTCAGAATGACAAATTTAAACATCGAGAAGTATACCTGGAAATCGAAGAATTGTCGTTTAATGAGAAAAAGGAAAAGCTTATTTTACAGTCTTTTAATTGTACAATATGTGGTGAGACACGTATGTTTCAAGAAAAAAATCGATATGATCATGCAAACGGGGTACACATATCAATTATTGAATATACGGAAGTGAGTGAAGCATGAGTTATCTTTTTTTTCCGAAGAAAAGTCGGCTAAAGATGTTTAACGAAATTATAATTTGTCAATTTTGTACACATGACATATTTATACCTTATAGTGTGTATTTGAATGTTGAACAACCTGGTATTGGTGTTTTGCATGTTCGTTATTTATTAATTTGTCATCATTGTGGTAATACAAAACTTTTTGATGAACCGACTAGTTCTAATAAAAATAACGTTCCTTGGTCGTTAGAACAGTACTTATGAAAAAAATAAATAAACATAAGTTAGATTGCAAACAAGAATACTACCAAACGTAAAACATTCTACAAATGAAATAACCCTTCACCAATTTACCACAACGGATGGTGAAGGGTTATTATAAATTATTGACTAATCAAATACAGGATAAGCAGATTTAACTACCCAATCATAGTTCGAATAATTTTGAGATTGAAAAGCTGATCCTTTTTCTAAAACTACTCTTACAATCTGGCCGTTTGATGAGGAAGATTTAGCTTGTTTAGTACATGTATTTCCAGTACATCTAAGTTCTTTTGTACCGTTTATAACATCCATGATTATGTCCTTAGTACCTCCAGGGTACCAAGCATATTGAAATTGGCTTTTTGGTACACCACCAATTTTAACTGTTCTATCAAAATCTCCGTTTGATTTTTCCATATGAAGTTTAAAAATATGACAGTAACCATAATGGTCGGATCCATATTTAGTGGGCAATACGATTTTAGAGCCTAGTTTAGATTTAGCACTTTGATCCGCATAAGTAGAAGTAGACAATGCTTGTATATCAGAATTTTCCGTTTTGTTTTTTTCTTCATTATTGTTATAAGTATTTTCATCTTCAATTATTACATATTCATAATTCTCATATGTATCATAGTTTTCAGTTTCGATATCAGTTCCGATACCGTAAAATGCAACACCTGAACTACTGCAATGGTTTTGAGCACCATTCTTTATTTGTACCTGAAACAAATCCCAATTAGCATTTGCCACTCCCAAATTAGTAAACCCAGACACTGAAAAAATAAGAATTGCTAAAGAAAAAATAGTTACAAATTTCTTCAAAATGTATTCATCTCCTTTTTTTCAAAATTATACCATAATATTATATAAGTGTATAGATGTTTGGGTTAAATACTCTAAAAAGGTAATTAGTATCCATAAAAACTCTATTTTTTTAACAAATAAATGATAAATATTTTCAAATTTATCTTATGTGGACGATTTGTGTGTAAAAATTTTAATAACAAATTAGTAGTGATTGTAACAAAACATTTACCTTATACCTCATATCGTCCTGTAAAGATATTGTTACATTCAGGTTTAGCTTGATTGAAATTATTTTGGGACATTATTTAGTCCTGGAAGATGAATTCGTTTGAACATCATGTTGCTTATTTAATCCTTTTATACAAAAGCCCCTTGTATTTGTTAAGCAAAAACTGAGCCACTGTTAAGCTCTTCTTTCGTCATAGGGATGCCGGCATGCTTTTTAAGTTCAAAGAATGCCTCTTTAGTAAGTGTGTTTTTCTATCAATCTGAGAAAAATAGAATACATCCAATAGTGATTGCGCTCTCTATTAAAATTAGTTGGAATAAAAAAGTGAGTTTAATTCTCATTTAGTCAGAATAAACCCCGAAGCATGTTTCTTTAAACCATGTTTCGGGACTTTCTTTACCTTATTATAAATGGGTCATCTATTACAGCTCCCAAGATTTTCAAGGCTTGTTTCGCTGCGATACTAATGTTGCTTAGCGTTAGATTTAATAAGTGATAGTAATTTATTTATCATCTTTCCCACTCCTCCAACAAAATATCAGTTTAATTTCTAACTTTTTTCTGAAAAAAAAAAAAATACACCGAGCCATGTCTTATAGACGATGTCTCGGTGCTTCCGTTTGCATCATAAAAGTTATGTTGTATTTGAATATTCTAAATTTATTATATCCAAATCTCACAAATTATCAACTCTAGTTCGAGTTTAAACACGACATCTCGCGATATCCAGCTGCTGCTGCCTGTTTTTTAGTTGAATAAATTTCATTTACTTTGTAGTTGTAATTACAAGATTTAGACCAGAAACGGCGTTCATTATCTACTACACCCGCATATATAGGATTTTGATAATGTAATCGTGTACCTACAAAGGCGTACCCATTATAAGCAGTAGTATCAACTTTGTATGGATAGCCCTGTATAAATGCAAAAATGGAGATATCATCAACCGTGTTATACCAATCTTCTTTCGGTATCAGCGGTAAGGCAAACTTATATGTTACATCAAGCGCTTTCGTATAAACATTATGCTCATTAATGTAAAAAGCAAGGTTTTCTTGAACAATACTAACGATTGTTTGTCGTCTTTTTTGCTCAAATTCTTTTTCATTTTCCAGAAGCGGTATCGTAATCTCAGGATCCTCAGCTAATTCTGCTCTTTTCCCGAGGTACCACTCCTTTAACTCCGCATCATACACTTCCAGGTCATCATCAACCGTAAAATTAATAATATTTCCTTCATTATCTACATAACTTAGGGGGATTTTAGGTAGCCACACTCGTTCTACTACACTGTCACCGCGTTCGTCTTTATATTCTTTATAAACATTAAGCAGCAATCCATCATAGTCTAAAATCGCAAAGACCGGGACATATCTGTTAAAAAACATGCGTCATTACTAATTTTCTCTAGCTTTGCGCATGCTCAAAAATTAAAATTGCTATAATTCATTAAATTATCATCAAAAAAAGTCTTAGATTAACTGTGAAGAGTGTAATTGGATACCACGCTTACAGAAAATTTAAAATATGGCAATCTTTTCGTGTTGGAGAAAGTTCTGGTGACAAGAACTTTTCGGGTATAAGACTCGGACTTCCAACAGTTAAATGCCTTGCTGCAACAATTAGGATATACAGTTCAAACAACACTATCTAACAATAAAATCAATTTTAAAATTAATTTTGTTAATCTATATTGCTTTAATATGTATTAAATTATACTATTGTCAATTACAAAAATAAGTTAAGTACCATACGATAAACCAGTAGAGGTCGAAAGGAAGGGATAATTAAGGACTGTTTAAAAACTTCTTGTTCATTTCTTGATGGGAATTTGATACAAAAGCTAGGCAATTATTGAAGACCTAACTTTATTCTTTCGAATATAAAAGAAGTCCCCTAGATTTTTCATCATCTAGGAGACTAAAATAGTGTCTCTATTACACTATCTTTTATGCTAATCTTATATTACTTCAAGTGTATAGGGTTGTGTACTAGCTCTACCGTAAGATTCACTTACTTCAATATAGTATGTTCCTTCATCAAGTTGGACTGTACCTACTTCAGCATCACCAGCTCCGTGAAGATCTAAAGTCTCTACTGTTTTTCCTTTTGCATCAATAATACGAATAACGCCATCTAGTGCTTTTTCTGTTTGGAGAGAGAAGAACACATCGCGTTTGCGGTCATTGTTAAATTCAAAATAGTCCTTATCACCAAATGGAACACCTGCATTTAGATATTGAGTAGCAACCCATTTATTGTCTTTTTCCGTAAGTATAGTTGACTTTGTCGGTATACCGTTAACTAACTTAGAATCTGCATCTTCATCTACTCTTTTATGATCAAACAAAGTTAAAGTATATGGTTGAGTTGATACTTGTCCAAGTGCTTCCTCAACAAGAATAATATAACCGTGATCTTTTTTAGCTTTAAAAGAGGTATCTAAGTTGTTTTCACCTTGTCCAAATGGAATTACTGTATCCCCTTCTTTCCCATCAATTACCATATTACCGTTTGTATCTTCATAAAGAAAGCCTGATAGTTCCAAGTCCTTTTGAAGCTCTTTAGGTAATTTATCTAGCTCTTCATTTGTGAATGGTACGGAAGAAACTTGAAGACTCATGACTTCATCTTTACCCTGATGTTTATAATAATAGCCGTCCATATCATCATGATAAATGAGATGATTTTTATAACTGATACCAGGTTGAATCATTTGAAGTGCTTCTTTATTATCTCTATTATAGGCTTCTGGAATAGCTGCTACTTTACTAGTTTTAAGTGTATATGGGTCAGAAGAACGCTCACCAAGATTGGCTACTTTTACAACATAGGTTTTGCCCTTTTTCAACGCAACTGTCATTGTATCATTTTCATTGTTTGTTGATGTTAATGAAGTAACTGGAATTAATTCATTTTTTTTCTCATCATATTCATATATAGTACTATCTAGTACTTGATTCATACCTTTTTTAAATTGGAAACCATATAAGGCATCTTCTTTAACTGTTAATAAGTGGTAATCTTCATCATCTTCGGTTTGGAAGTATGCTTTTTGATTTTGACCAATATCAAAACGAATCGCATTCTTCATAATCAAATCCACGTCTTCTGGATTTCCAGAGCCATCTTGAGGTATGGACTTTAACAGAAGCCCATCTTCATCTTTAGGAATGGTAATGATTTCACTTGTTAATGTGTAAGGAATGATTGATTCACTTATAGTTTCTTTAGTTTCAACGCCGCTAAGTACCGGGTTTCTATTAGTTACGCTTATTACATACTTCTCATCAGGAATCGCATCGACAACAAGGCTTACTCCGTTGCCTTTATCAGTTCCGTAGGATGCTTGGATTGGTTTTGCTTTACCTAAGTCCTCTATTAGATAAAGTTCCAAAGAAGCTGTTGTAACACCTGGAATACTAGATAAATCAAATTTCAGTGTCGTTGGTTTAGTTACTGTAAATGTAAAATAATCTTGGTCTCCTTGATGATCTTCAGAAAGTAGGGTATAGTTTTTTCCCGCTGTACTAAATGGGAATTTTTGAATCTTCTCCATATGCTCCATATCTAATGAATCAAATGGCAATTTTTTAATCGTTTGAACTGTGAAGACGTAGTTAGAATCGCCATTTGTGCTATAGCTGCCATTATAATCTTTAACTCCAATAAGAAGGGTTCCCTTTTGAACTGCTTTATATAGGTATCCTTCTTGCTTGCCTACGCGGACGTCATTGATGTTGATAGGTTCTACTTCTCTGTTGTGACCTTCAGGGTAGAAGTATAAATCAAATGCATAATCGTATTTATTTTCACCTTTTAATGTCAGTTGAGCATATTCATTTGCTTCTAGATCAACCTTGTACCATTTCTTTTCGTCCGGTTGCTTGAATTCACCTTTTTCCGTATTCAATGTATTCTTTTTAAGGACTTTTGCATTTTTCATACGCTCTCCTTTTGTTTCAGAATACTGTTTAGGTAAATTTTTTAAGTCGAATTGCAATGCTTTTACAGGATCGACAAGCCCATGTCCAAATGTAAGATCATAGCCCTTCTCCCCTAAATCCTTTGCGGTCATTTCAAGAATTGCTTCTATTTCATGAGGCTTTAAATTTGGATATTTTGATTTTAGTAGAGACGCTATACCTGCAACTACAGGAGATGCCATAGATGTCCCACTATCTACTTTAAAGGATGATCCTTTTTTCTCATCATAAAATGTACTGTATATATCTTCCCCTGGAGCTACTACGTCAACTGACGGACCATAATTTGAATAGTAGGACAGTTCATTTCGATCATTCGTAGAACCTACGCCAATAACGCCTTCGTAAGAAGCAGGAAAGAAGTAATTATCTGTCGAGTCATTTCCAGCACCTGCAACAATAGTAATTCCTTTATCAATGGCTTTCTGAACGGCATCCTTCAGTAATGAATTTTCTCCATAGCCGCCAAGGCTCATATTGATAACATCAGCACCTTGCTCAATAGCGTAAAGTATTCCTTGTGCAATGACGAAATCATTGGCCCCTTCTCCTCCATTGAATACATCAATTGGAAGAATTTTAGCATTTGGATTAATTCCATGTCCTCCAATACCATTATCTTTTGCCGCGCCAATAATTCCTGCTACGTGTGTTCCATGGCCATCAGGATAAGATGTATTGGCAGGTGCTGCAGCATTATATGGTGGAAGCACTTGAGATTTTAGATCCGGATGTTTAAAATCCACACCACCATCGATAACGGCTACTTTTACCTCGTGATTGCCTGCTAATTCTAGAGTCTTATCAATTTGAAGTAGGTTTAAATGATACGTATCTTTTTTCTTTGGATCTTCTCCTGTGTTAAAGGAATGATACACGTAGCTTGGGGATACACTTCTAACTCCTTTTTGCTTGGCATAATAAGAAACCGCTTTTTCTAAAGTTGTTCCTTTGTTTAGTTTGATAACATCGTATCCTAATGAAGGAATCGATCGGATCACTTTTGAACCAATGTTTTTATGTACATTATTATCAAGCCCTGAATGTTTGACGATAATGGTATCCTTACTAATCCAATCCTTTTGATTTTTCAATGTTCGTTCCTTATTGCTAGCTAGTTTCACTAATTCTTGATTCTTCGCTGTTTTTTGTGGTGCTTCAGCAAAGGCAGAAGTAGTAGGAACCATTAGTGTAGCAGTTGCTACAATAGCAATTGATTTTTTAACCCAGTTCTTCAACTGTTTTACCTCCTTGAGTGTTTTAATGGGAGTCACATCTGTCCTACATTGAATGAATGATAGGTTTTCATTCAATATAGTGTAAGTATATTGGCATATCCTTATAGTAAAATAATGGTCTCCTTAACAAAATCTTAAAAGAATAAGAGAGTTATAGTAGATTAATGGGAATAAATCGAGTTTCTTTTAGTGATTTTATGCTTGGGTTATTTTGCTTGGATATTACCCGAGCATTTACTTATTTTTGAATTTGGAATCCAAGGAATAGCAACCTATGTAGAGAAAACCGACAAAGTATTTGCTACTAGAAGCCACTTAGACATTTATGATTTCCGTGCAAATGTAACGTCTCAGGGCATGGATGATACAGGTTTAGCTTTTTTATTACTGGGAAGTTCTAAGGAAATAATAAAAGAATTTACTATAGATGAAATAAGAAAAAATAGAAAAAAACGAAGCAGTTATTATGGAAATTTACGATGAAAATCGGACGATTGACCAGAAGTAGTCACCAACTTTATAGAAAATATTAAGCCGTTATTATTTGCTGAACGAATCCTTTTTCTTTGGCTAGGTATTCTAGAACATGTGGAAACATATGTCGTTGTAATTCTTCAGCAAATGCTTGAAGTTCGTCAAAAATCAAAAGATTCATAAAAAAACGCCATCCTTTCCTGATTCTACAGAAAGGATAACGTCTTTTTGCTTTATGGATAGTGTAAAATCTTAGCCTGATAGCGATGGGGTAGCGTCAGGAAAATAAGGTTATCTGACGCTACCCCAAGTAAAGTTACAAACAACTAATTTGAATTTAATGCATTATTGACAGTTGCGCTGTCCACGATTTGAATAAATTTTTTAACCTTATCATTCTCATCAAATTCATATAGATGGCAAAAGTCTGCTATAAATGATTTTCCTGTTGCTTTATACGTCCCACTATATTTTCCGTAGACGATAACCGTGTGATTATTAAACGCATAGATTTCATCTTTTGCAGAATAGCCATCCCATTCGGTTCCAAGGCGTTCATGTACGTTTTTCACTACTTCATTTGGACCTACATAAGTACCCGCATAAGGAAATCCAGCAGCTTCTGTCCAAGATACATTATCACTTAAATACGTTTTGAAGGCATCCAATTTGCCTTCACCAGTTAATACATATGTTTCATGTAATAATTTTTGATATTTATTCATAACATTAACCCCAAGGAATTTCTTTCGTTACAACTTTAGCACTTAATGCTAATACGCCTTTATTTGCATAGCCTGGATATGCTGCTTCAAGCTTTGCAACAAAATCCGTAGAAGTTTTACTTACTTCAGAAGATTTAATTGCAGTTTTTAGATAATTGATAGTGGCGATAAGTGCTTGATTATCTAAAGATTTTTCAATTGAACCATGGCTTGGGACGATTATGTTAGCATTTAACCCTTGTAACACTTTCAAGTTCTCAATCCAAGATTCCATTGCTTCTTTTTCGCTAGTATCTGCTAAGAAAACATGAATTTCATTGAATATATCAATGCCACCAATCAATAATTTTAATTCCTTGTTAAATAAGCTCGTTCGGTAATTATCTAAGCCTACAAGTTCAAATGTTAAACCTTGAAAGTCAATAGTTTTTTCTGCTAACACTTGAGGCAATACAACATTACTTGGTGCGTTTTCTCCAAGTGCATCTTTCCAAACTTTTAATTTCCCTAAGACAGAATGAACAATATGTTCAACAGTAGATTCTGTGGCATACGCAATGGCTTCTGGATACGCAGCTTTAATACTTTCTAATCCAAAGTAGTAGTCAGGATCTCCATGAATAATAAAAATTTTATCTAATGATAAGTTATTTTTTTTCAAATAATCAACAATTTCTTTCGAATCGGATTGCGTAAATTTCGTATTTATTAAGAATGCATGTCCTGCTTTTTCAACTAAGGTTGCAGTCACCATAAAACTTTTTTCTTCAGAACTAAATATCGTCAATTTCACATCATTTTGATTTACATCGATTGTTTTAATCATAGAATTTTATCTCCTTTTTGGTGAAGTTATTAGCAATGTAGTTTTATTAGTTGCAAATGAGTTATAATACCCTTACTTTCATAAAATCATTACATTTTTTCTCTTCTTTGTGAGAAAGTATGTGTATTTAACTATAGAAACTTAAAATTGAACCCTCTTTAATACAAATTTTTAAAACGCTCTTCAATTTTATCCGACGTCATTACTCCGCCACCAATTGGAATTAATTGATTATCCTTGTGTAGAAGTAAAGAAGGATAACTAGTTATACCAAGTTGTTGAACCTTATTGAAATCATTTTGAACTTCTAGTATAGTTTCTTCGGATTTTAGCCGCTCTAGCACTTGTTCAGGATCCAAATGATGATCAATAGCTATCTTACGATATGTTTCAGGATCGCTCAGACTTTTCCCATCATAATAAAACGCACTTTGCATAGCTGAAGTAAATTCTAACAAACGGTTCGGTGCTAATGAACGTAAAGCTGAAAAGCCAATTGCAGCATCTATTGAATTCATAGTAAAAGTACCTTCTGACAGCAAAGCCTGATATGAAGGACCAAATTCTGCACCAGTAAGTTGATTAATTCTTTTATTTCCTTCTGATATATATGAGAATTTTTTTATTGGTAGATTATCTAAAAATAATCCTCCGGATAAAACAGTTAACGGCATTTCAGGGTGATTTTTGTAAAAACCTCTAATACTTTCTGAAAATCCATAGCACCATCCACAATATGCATCCCATACATATATTAGGGTGTCTTGTTTTGTCTCCATTAAAAACGCCTACCTTTATTTTTTATTATTAACCAATCTCGCTGCTACTTATCAGCTAAGCTCGTAGAATTGCATCTTTTGTAATCTATTGTGCTTTTTCAGGCGCATTATTATGCCTTCAACATCTATTGCTTAAAAGAAGGGACACCAAAAAAATTTCATCATTACTTAAAGATTTCGAGCCCCATTTCTAGTTCTGCAGCTTGACTTCAAGTAGAAAGCAACACGTGCTTGAATATACAGTGCTTTTCCACCTGTAACAGTTGTTGTTACAACCTGTTGTAACCATTATAGTTACAACTAGAATAAAAGTCAATTCTTATTGACGCAAAAATTAACATTCCTCTATAAATGTTGATATATCAGAGTTTGTTATATTTCTTACCTTCGATGTTTGTTATTGTAGTTTGTGTGAGAATCTACGTCTTAATATTTGTAGTTATGCTAGAACAACTACTTTAATTTTTATCAATGATTACAATTTTATAACGAGGAATTAGATTTAAAAATTATCAAGGAATGAACAAATTAGAACAAGTAACGAATGAATTACTCGAAGCGGGATATACAATCGAAGAAATTAAAGCATCCTTTAATGAGGTGATTAAGGAATCTAATCATACAGAAGCAAATGATAAAACAAATAGCTAATTACATAGTTATTTATTTTTAGTAAGAGGACAAGGTTCTTTTGATTTACATTTCGGAGTACCGAATGTCAACAAAAGAACCTTAAATTAAGTTGTTTTTTTATAAAGTTTTATTTAAATTCACTCTATATTCTTGATTTTTCACTACAAGTTTTAAAACATTGGTTACTTTGAAACTATTTTAGTAACCATTTTTAGTATCATATAATTTATCTCAAGTTTTTCTTGACCAAATGACAACTGGAATAAGGATTAAAGATAATAGGCCTCCAGTTAAAGATAATGTTGCATAGCTTGCATTAGCTACTACCATGCCTGAGAGAGCACCACCAGAAGCCCCTGCTAGTGCAACTAAAACATCAATTTTCCCTTGTGTTTTTGCTCGAGTGGACGGCTCAGTCGAATCGACTATTTGAGCAGTACCACTAATTAAGCCAAAGTTCCAGCCTAATCCAAGTAAAGAAAGAGCTACGATTAATAGAACCATAGAATCACTCGGTGCGAATGCCGCTAATAAACCTGCACATAACAACGTCACTCCCGAAGATATACTCATGGCTGTTCGTCCAATTTTATCAACAAGAACGCCTGTTACGAGCGACGGAAGATACATGGAACCTACATGAAATCCTATAACAATTCCAACCTCCGATAAGCCATGACCATGATGTTTCATATGTACTGGTGTCATCGTCATGATAGCAACCATGACAATTTGAGTAAGTACCATAACCGTTGCACCGACTGCAAGACCTCTTTTGTTGATTGTTTTATGAAAGGATTCCGTCTTATTTCTAAGTTCCAGTTCTTGTTTGTGTGCTTCTATCATTGTAGCAATTTCTAATGGATCAGGACGCAACAAAATAAAAAGCACTAACCCAGCCAATATAAAAGCTATAGATGATAATATAAACGGTCCCGCAAGGGGAGGAACCCCCATTAAAAGTGCAAATCTACCCATACTTTCTACTAAATTCGGACCTAAAACAGCGCCGAAAGTCGTCATTAGCATTGTCGTGCTGATAGCAGTAGCCCGCTGCTTTTCATTAGCTAAGTCTGTACCAGCATATCTAGCCTGTAAATTTGTCGCTGTCCCTGCACCATAGATTAGTAGAGAAGCGAATAATAAAATCACACTATTCATCAAAGCAGCAATTACTACACCAATTGCACCAAGTCCACCGACAATAAAGCCGGTTGATAAACCTGTACGACGCCCATAACGTTGTGATAGTTTCCCTACAATTAAAGCTGCACCTGCCGACCCTAAAGTAAATAAAGCGGAGGGTACTCCTGCATAGGCATCTGTTCCAAGCATTTGTTGAGCTAAAAGAGCCCCTACTGTAATACCTGCTGCAAGCCCCGCCCCACCAAAAATTTGTGAGAGACTAACAACGATTAACACTCGCTTATATAAGTTCTTTAGTTTTTCGGGTGAATCAATATATGTATCCATTGTTTCCTGTGCTTTTCCAAGCATGTTTCAACACCTTCTTTCTACTTTCCTCTACATCTGCACGAAGAAACATCTTTCTTCTGTACCGGGGACAAAAAACGAAATGACGTTAATTAATGGTACGGTCTCGTCTATATTCGTTCATATACACAATGTATCAGTTTTTTAATAAACTGCAACATACATCAAAAAAGAGTGGAATTTCCGGATACTCGAAGCACCACAAACATTTTTGGTTTTAGTGGCATTCCCTATCAGACCCCACGTTTCCCCTCACTTAAAGGATTGGGCTTTCCCGTTCGGAATATCAATAAAAATGTAGACTTAATTAAGCTATAAGAACTGCCAAAGCATTTTACAGATTTGACAGTTCTTTTTTTGTTTATTGTTAATGAGCATGCATAACAACACTCTTTTTCTTTGAAAAGAGTAAAAAAGTGATGGTTAAACTTAGACTAATAATACCAAAAACAAGTCCCAATCCACTTAAACCAACTAAATCTAGCATCATGCCTGTTGACAATAAGACGAACTGAAAGATGACAGAATCAATCATATTACGGAATGAGAAAAATCGCCCATGAAAATCTTTTGGCACTTGCTTTTGAAAAATCACCATTGTCGTCGGGAAAAAACAGCCTACTGAAAAACCAAAAACGCCAAAAGTTGCTAACGCAAAGAATTTAATATCCGATAATAGTAGCATTAGCTCCATCGAACCGATAATAAATGCTAATGTAAAGAGTAGTGTTCCAATGTTCACCCGCTCCGTAAATAATTTCAAAGTTGCTGCTCCTAGCATGAAGCCTATGCCCTCAACTGTATATAATAATCCTGATATTGTCGTTGAATGATGAATCTCAGAAATTTTCATAATAACTAAATTAAAGGAGCCTAAAAATAATGTTGGAATTAACATTAAGACAAGTGTCATTAAAACAACCGGGTGCTCCTTCACCATCGGTAACACTTCTTTAAAGTCTCCCTTTTCCTTAGATGTTAACGATTGATTTGTCGTTTCATCTAATTGTAGGAAGTTCGTAATAACAAACATCAACATATAGACAATAAATGAAATGATGTACAACCATTTCAGCTCAAAGAAACTTAACATGAATCCCGCTGCAGCAGTACCAATAATCCTTGAAATCGTTCGTGCATTCATTTGCCAAGCATTTATTGTAATTAAATCCTTATCCTTTACAATCATTGGAATAATAGATTGTAAAGCTGGCATATAAAAGGCGGCTGCTATTTGCAACGTAATTAAAAAAAGAATCATCCAAATAACCGAATTTGTATAAAGTGCCATAAACATAAACAAAACACTTATAATTCGTCCTACACTAGCCCACTGTACAACTGTTTTCTTCATTGACCTGTCAATAATACGCCCTGCCAACGGACCTACTACTAAACCCGCCAATATACCGCTAGAAATAATTAATGATTTGCGAAAGTCAGAGGGTACGACTTCTTGCATAAAAGCAAGATTTCCTATAATCCCAGCCCACAAGCCAAGACCTACAACAAATTCACCTAATAAAATTATCCATACATTCCGATTACGCCACATGCTATATCTCCTTGTTGTATCATTAATTAATAAATCGTAACAAAATTACAAATATTAGTACATAGTCATTTTAACTAATTTCATTATATGTATGTCTTGAATATATTTAGTTCTTTAATTATGGAATATCGCCTTTTCGATCATATCAGGAAAGCGATAAAGAACATATTATCAAACATGTCCGTGTAGCTTTAAAAATTTGCAAAAAAATTTAGATAAAAATCACCTCTTTAGTTTTTCTTAGAGGTGATTTAATATTGAATATTAAAATAAACTTGAAGATTATAAAGAAATGTACTTAAACATACAGGTTAGATTAGTTGAAGAAGAAACTTTAAAAACAATAGAAAAGGCCTTTTTCCCTATTCTAGGATTAAAGACTCCCAATAAACACTAATTCTGATGCATCTCTAGAATCTAAAGCACCGTTCATAATTTCTTGTACATCATTCAAAGTATCTTTAAGGCTGACAGATTGGCCCGGTTTATTTGTAAAGGGCTCAGCAGTATAAAAAGGCTGAGTTAGATAGGCTTCCAGTTTCTCTCCTCTTTGATATGTTTGTAACTCAGAAGTCGGAATCCGTTCAATCCCACTAACATTCACTAATGAACGGAGTTCCCGATAACGGCGAAGAAGTTTTAAGGCTTTTTGTTGAATTGTGAAATGTTCCTGATCTAAATGTGCTCCTTCGAGAACAGTTGATGTTGAACTAAGAGGATTAACGGCTGGATAGCGGTGTCTTGCAGCAAGATCAGCATCAAATTGCCAAAAAGTTTCAAGTGGTCCATAAGGTAAATCTTCATCAACAACTTCGCCTGTCAAATCAACGAGGAAAGTTGTAACAGAATGAATTCCAATCCCTTGAAGACTCTCCTGCAGTTGTTGGATACCTCCTGTTATAACATGGGTTCTGTCTGCAACGAACATAATGTCTTTGTCTCCACCAATATTCGCAATACACTCATACGTGTCTTCAATGGTGTTTGTAATGATTTCTACATTTTCTACAAGATCATTTAATCCTTGATGTTCACCTTTAGGCATTAAAAAGATTGTTTTATATGCTTCATTTTTAAAACGATAGAGTAATTCTGCTAAAACTACGAGCTGCCCCATTCCAGGGCGTGCAACCAAACCGACAGTACCTCCTTTTGCTAAAGGAGCAAATAAATCTAACGTTTTGATTTTGGTTTCTATCATTTCGATTTTCTCCCCTCTGAGAATCAGATTATCCAAACTGCAATCGGCTAATGATGCAAGTGCAACTAAAGTCCGAACCTCGGCTCTACCAACAGGTATTTTTCCCGTGCATAAGTTAGAAACGGTTGCTGATCGCAAGCCAACTTGTCGGGCTGCACTTGTTAGATTCGGTACTTTCCTGCGTAATAAGCTTACATTTAATCTTAAGTCATCCATTTCCCATAATTCCCCTCCCTTACTCCATATTGTGAATTAAATGGCGTTAAATTGCAACAAAAAATTACGCTCTAAAATAATATTAATTACTTTTTGGAGTAAATTATGTAAGAGCTATTCAAACTTAAGGAAGAGGTACATTAAATGAACGACTAAGTTGCGTGCAGTTTAAACATACTTCCTAACAGAAGCTACAGTGCAACAAAGGTATCAAAAATAATCAAACTTTTTTATAATGAATTTTATCAGCCACATAAATAAAAGCATGTTTTGATCAATCTTTTTTCAAAACATGCTCTTTGAATTTGCCCTTATATCAAGGTTGATATCGTTAATTTTATTACAAAGCTACAGTCTGATAGTAGATAAACGTTATGTTTTTACATAAAGCTATTTGGCAATTTTTAGTCGACAGACCGTTATTTAACATTTTATGAGGAGCCTTAAAACTAACACTACGTAACATTAGAAAAATCTCGTTTTCAATTCATATTAATTTTTTTACAAGGCGCCGCCAGCCTATCCAGAAAATAATGACCATCATCCCTGCACCAACAGACTCTGTCAGTTTCCATAAAAGTATAAGAATTAGCAAAATAATTAACGGAAGAATCGTTAGCTTTACATCATCTAACTCTTTCATTCATGCACTCTTCTTTCTTAAGTGACATAATTAGTACTCAAAATACTTCCGACAAGCATAAAACACTAAAATTTCTTGTATAAAAAGGGCTGGTATTAACTCTCAAATTTATAGTTCTGATATGAAATATCTCCTCCATCCTACATTTAAATAACATGGATACTGCTTATCTTCATCATATTCTGAAGGTAGCATAATGGAAACCTCATGTTTTGTTATTTTCACTTCATGATCTTGCAGCAAAATTTTTAGTGTCTTTTCTTCTTTTTGTAACAGCTTCACCATCATTAATTGTCACAAAAATGATGTAGCATTCTAATAACTGTCGGGATAGTAGCTCTTACATACTCGCTTCCCCTCGAACATTCGCGGATATTTTTACATTTAACCTATAGTAAACCTTCCGCATATTTCAGCTGATACTTTTCCATTACTCGGCTAAAGAACGAGGCTAGAACTTGCTGAAATAGCATACCAAACACCACAGGCATAACCGTTTCTGCGGGAAAGTATGTAGTCGCTATTACAACCCCTACAGCAATATTACGCATCCCTCCTGTAAAAACGAACATCGTAACAATGCTTTTATCCTTCCAAAGCATATGCCCTAATACTAAACAAAAAGCATATCCTGATACAGCTAGTAGAAATACGACCAAAATAACACTAACAAGCTCCAAGTTAATATTTTTTATATATGGGGCAATTGCACTACTGTTAATCATTACAATACTAAATAAGCTAAGTTTTGAAAAAGGGGCTAATTGCTTTCCTAATGTAAGCTCAATTTCACCTTTAGTAAACTCATTTAACGCTACACCTATAAGAGAAGGCACAACAATCATCCAAAGTAAATCTAGAATGAGACCAACAGTATCAATTTCGATTGATTGCCCTACTACAATATGAAGTAATGCTGGAATGACAAAGGGCGAAATGAGTGTATCGATTAAAATAATTGCAAGACACAATGCAAGATGCCCCCTACAAATACTAACCCAAATAAAGCTAGTTACCCCTGTTGGTATAACGACTGCTAAAACAAAACCAATTGTCAGCAGATGATCGTGAAAGATGATGTTTGATACAAAATAAGCCCAAATTGGCATGAGTAGGTGTAAAAATGCAATAACAATTACTATTTCTGTTGGGTATTTTTTAAGATTTTTTATTCCTTCAAAATTCATGCTTAAACTACCTGCAAATGTCATAAAAGCGAACAGCCACGGCACTAAAAATAATAGCTGATGCCCTACGTTCTCAAACAACACACCAATTACTAAGCTAAACGGTGTTAAAATAGGCATCCATTTTTGGAAGTATTTATTTAAACTATTTAACATCTCTTTTTATTCCTTCTTTCATAAAAGAATAGTTTTCTTCAGTCTATAAACTAAAAAAAAATTTGCAGTTTATATCCATATCCTTCAAACTATTAACATGACTAGAAAGAAAGGATGACTGAGACTAATGAAAAAATTAGTGTGCACTTTATTGCTTCCCCTACTTGTTGTGGCAACTGGATACACTGTACAAGCTGCTGGCTTTAAAGATGTGCCAGAAGATCACTATGCCTTTGAAGCCATCATGTGGGCAGAGGAATACGATATCGTTAATGGTTATCCAGACGGTACATTTAAGCCCAATGCAACAATCACAGAGCAACAATTCGCAAAACTACTAGCTAATTTTTATGAGCTTGAATCACCGTATGATGAGTTAAAAAAACAAACCCCTGCTGCAAACGGGTCTGACGAATATTACAATCGTCTTGCGAGCTACGGTGTTCCATTAAACGGATATTTTGATAATAATATTCGCGCAGCTAGTGTGAAGCGCGGTGTTGTGGCACAGGCAATTACACATTTAGCTAACGGTAAAAGTGGATTAGATCAATCCATACAATTTTTACTCGATTATTACATTTCCACTGGACAAAACTTTCAGTATGAAAACCGCAATTTACAGAAGTTTTTTGGCGTAACTAACAATATGACACGAGCTCAAGTCGTGACAATGCTACACCGTATGGATGAAAGAAATTTTTATGAAATTTCAGAGGACGCACAGGCAATACATGAAAATACGAGTAATGCTTCTTTAAATACACGAGCAAAAAATGGGCAAAGTCAGCTAGATAAAACGATGCAGCTGACAACACCTTCTAATAGTGCTTGGGATGGTAACTATTCGTATTACTATAAATGGGGTACAGGCACAACTGATTTTAATCGTCGAGATGCCTATATTTCAAACGCAACAAGCAAAAGCTTTAATATATTTATTACTGCCAATGATGGGACAGCTGCAGGGAGTGTCGATGGGACTGCAACGATTACTTCTAGCACTAAGGCTGTGATGAACAAATCCTCAAACGGCAATCGTTGTGTAGTAGAATTTGAGCGCCTTAATAATGCGCTTAAAATTACCGAGGTAGATTGTCGCACAGAGCATGATGAAGGAACTAATTTTTCTGGTACTTTAAAGAAACAATAAGTTTTTCATAGGCCCGAAGAAAACTCATAAAGGAACACCCTTGAGGTACTTTTATAAATCACAATAATACGCTTTCTTAGTGAAAAGAACTAAAAAGTGCGAATGGATAAAAATATTCATTCGCACTTTATACTTATTTTAAACTAACGTCTTTACCTTTCAATAACGTCTACATAACAATTCGTTTTATTTAGCGTACTAAAGAAAGCGAAAACAGAGCGAATTCTACGGATTTGTAGATTCTCTCTGTTTTCTCAGAAACCCTACTATTTTTTATCTATGCAATCAAAAACATATTTTTCAACAGTAGGTTTACCTTTAAATACAACATAGCGTGTGAGTATAACTTCTTTATCTTGAACAGTTAATTCAAATGGTGCCTTCTCTGCCGATATCGATTTTAATAAATCTTTTAATGCTAAAGAAGCAATAAGTTCGATATCTTCCCCATCATAATGATAATAGGATACACTCACCAAGTCATCGTTATTACTTTTACAAGCAACATAAAAACCATCTTTAACTGCCGCGTATCGGAAATTCCTTATGTTGCTATTGTTGCTCCCTATACAGGTGTTAGATCCTTCTTCGATCAAGATAGCAACAATTTTTAAGAAAAGAGAGCCTATTTAAAATACCGGAAAATTAACTCTAAATTGAAATGACAAAAACCACAGATTTAGATAAGCCTAAATTGTGGTTTCCTCTTTGTAAATTATTTAAACGGTGTCCTATCTAGGTGACCTAGATCTTTTATCATCAGTCAGGGTATAACAAACTCTTAAAACTTCTTATACATCTTCATAGCAATCTCTATAAAATCAGCGAGATATGGAAATATGTGTTTATCCTTATGCCAAGCGATATCCGTAAAAATATCAGCTAAATTCATGGATATAGTCAGTTCTTTTAAGCGATTGTTTTCTAACTCCTTCTCCACCACCATTTTGGGCAAGAATGTAATACCTAAGCCAGCCATCACACATTGCTTAATAGCTTCAATACTTGCAAATTCAATCATTTGTATTGGTAGCGCACCTTGCTGCTGAAGCTGTACTTCCAATTGATTGCGGTAGGAGCAACCGCTTTCCGTCAAAAGCATCGTTTCATTTGAGAGTTGCTGTACAGAAAATACCTCTCTGTCCACATTGCTATTAGTAGATGCACTGACAAATACTAATTGCTCTCGAATAAGTCGCTCACGATGTAACATAGGTGTTTCCTTATATGCATCTGTAATAAACGCTATATCAAGCTTGCCTGACTGCAATAAATCTTTGGCTATTTCGGTCGTATTGACAGGCTTAAAAATGATTTTTACTTGTGGATGTGCTTTCTGAAATTGTTGTAAAATACCCGGCAGACGGTACACACATTGACTTTCCTGTGCACCTACTTTTAACACCGCTTGTGCTTGTTCATTTACTACAGCTTTTTTCATATCTACATTTAAATCTAGCATTTTTTGAGCATACTGTTGTAATCGCTTGCCCCCCTCAGTAAGGGTAATACGTTTTCCAAGCCTCTCAAAAAGGACTACATCAAGCTCTTCTTCAAGCGATTTAATTTGTGCTGTAATACTCGATTGAGCATAGCCTAGTTAGCTGTGCAGTCTGGGTAAAACTTAACGTTTCTGATGCTGTTAAGAACGTTTGCAGTTGTTTAAGATCCATCTTCCCCACCTCTAAATCGTTTTTTTCGATATATTCCATTGAAAGATTCTGCTTTATCGATAATAAATATAAGTTTACACTTGTTATAGCCTGAAGAATAGAGGAGGATTCTTATGAACATTACAGCTTTTATTGGAAGCTCTAGAGCCGGTAGTAATAGTGAACAGCTAACTGATTATGTATTAGATGGCATAAATTATGTAAAAATAGATCTAAAAAATTTAACGATTGAGCCCATTAACGATTTACGTCATGATAACAATGGCTTTCAGTTTGTAGATGATGATTATGATCAAATTATCCATGCGTTTCTAACAAGTGATCTCGTTATTTTTGCAACACCTATATATTGGTACAGCATGTCGGGAATCATGAAGAACATGGTAGATCGACTGAGTCAAGCTATTCGAGATGAGCGGTTTCCACAGCTAAAAGAGAAACTACAAACTACAGAAGCCCTTGTTGTTGCTGTCGGTGGTGACGATCCATATATAAAGGGTTTACCAATGATTCAACAATTCCAATATATTTTTGACTTTTTAAAGATGCCGTTCTCCTCGTATATTATCGGTGAAGCAAACAAACCTGGTGAAATTATTCATGATGAACAAGCACTGATGCAAGCATCCATATTAAATAAGAAATTAAAAGTACGTATTTATCCCATATAATAAACGACCTGAAAGCGGCTATGCTTTTAGGTCGTTTTTATATGTAGCGCATTAAATTGATGTGATTTCTGTTTCAGGTTACTCGCTTTCGCACAATATTACCATTTGGTGAAGTTTCGTTATTTTCACTATAAATAAGACTAACATGTCAAAAGAACATACTAAGTAAGCTATGTGGTTGATTGGAGTGGAGACTGAGCGACTCCTTGGGGGTCAGCGTCACAAATGAGAACCTGCAGCGTAAGCGAAGCGGCTCATCGGACGCCCCCAGGAAGCTTTGCTCTGTGCGAAAGCGAAGCAGCAGCAACAAAGCGCTCAGACGGAACGGAAATCCCTCTCGTTTTGCCGAAATGGCATAATTATTTAATAGGACACCTTAATTTCATTGAGATATTCTAATGTTAAACTTCCGCTTCTACCGGAATATGTTGGAATGTTGTCACATCAAATAGCCCTGTATCTGTTAGCTTTAAAGCAGGGATAACTGGTAATGCGACAAATGAAAACGTCAATAAAAAATGAAAATCTAGCGTTGGATTGAGCTCGTGTATGGCGTTATGCAAACTTGCTAATTGCTTTTTCGCCTCATCTGCTGGTGCATCCGTCATTAAGCCCCCAATTGTTAATGGCATTTCCGCTAATATCTCACCATCTGCTACTATGACAAAACCACCTTGAATTTCTTGAATGCGTGACAGAGCAAGTAACATATCTTCATCATTCGTACCTACCACTAATGCATTATGCGAATCATGGGCTACAGTAGTGGCCACTGCCCCTTTTCGTAAACCAAAGCCCTTCACAATACCAAGACCTGTGGTATGCAAATTGTGATGCCGCTCAATCACTGCTAGCTTTAGTAAATCCTGTTCAACTGAAGGTACAAATACGCCATCTTTCACAGGTACATCTATTACTAAATGGTTCGTAATAAGCTGATTTGGTATAATTTCCAAAACATTCGCCTTCGTACCTTTATGGAATGGAATGCTAAGCATGTCCTTCGTTACATAAGGTAAATGTACAGAGCGATGAATATGTGTAGGTACAATAGGTTCAGTACGATTCGTTAACATCGCACCGTTTTCAGCAACCTTAATACCATTTTTCCAAACTGCCTTTGCACGCATATTGTCGATGTTCTCGATTAATACAAAATCCGCCTTATAACCTGGTGCTAAAACGCCTCGATCATATAAACGATAGCATTCAGCTGTATTAACAGTTGCAAGCTGAATAGCCTGCAATGGCTCCATCCCTTCCTCAATGGCCATTGCCACATCAAAGTTAATGCTACCTTCATCCATTAACTCATCAACATATTTATCATCGGTACAAAAGCCAAAACGGCGAGCATTTGTTGCATTGACAGCAGGCAATAAATCACGTAAGTTTTTTGCTGCTGAGCCTTCACGAATTAATACATACATCCCTTGCTCTACACGATCAGAAGCCTCCTGTGCCGTTACACATTCATGATCTGTATGGATACCAGCAGCACGATAGCCCGTAATTTGATGACTATTTAAGCCCGCACAATGTCCATCTATAACTAAATTAGCCTGTTCCGAAAGAATAATCTTTTCAAGCATGCTGGCTTCACCATTTAATACCGCAGGAAAATCCATGACCTCCGCTAAACCTCGAACATCTTCGTGCTGTAAAAACGGCTCTAAATCAGCAGCTGTCAGCGTTGCCCCTGCATTTTCAAAATGAGTGCCCGGAACACTAGATGGCAACATAACAAAGATATCCATATCTGCTTTTTTGGCATCTTCTAGCATAAACTGAATGCCCTCCGCACCTGCAACATTTGCTATTTCATGAGGATCTGTAATGACTGTTGTAATGCCATGCGGAATCAGTATACGGCTAAATTCTGCAGGTGTTAACATCGATGACTCAATATGTATATGTCCATCAATTAAACCAGGTACAACATATTTTCTTGCGCCATCCTCTTCGTTTTTAGCTTTAAATCTATTCATTATATCAAGCGCCACAATTTGCCCATTGTTAACGACAATATCTGCTTTTTTCCACGTCAATGTAAAAACATCTGCTATTTGTACGTTACGTAAAATAAAATCCGCCTCAATTTTCCTTTGCGATGTTAAAATATTTTGTGCAAGCTGTTGTAGTTTATTTGTCATTCTTTGCACTCCTTTGTTCTATTTTGAATTATCATGCATGAACACTCGCCTAATTTCAAGTTAAGATTTATCATGTAACAAAGAATATTTCTCCATCTTCGATAAATAATCAAAAAACGACCACATCTTAATGGTCGTTTGTAAATTCGAGTTCTTTAGGTGGATCGCCTTTTTTATTCATCAAGCGCATACGAATCGGCTCGATTTTTAGTGTAATCATTTCATCTTGATTACCAACGAAAATGCTTGTAAAAAGTTCAGCTAACTTATTTTTTATTCCTTCCTCTAGAATTTCTGTTAGCTTTCCTTCAATTTCAACGTATGTGTCACCAAAGCCTCCATTTTCGTATCCATACAATATATGTGTATATGGATTTTTACGAAGCTCCTCCATTTTTTCAGAATGTTTATTCGTTACGGTGTATAATACAAAATCCTCATGTTGGAATGTCATATAGCGTGAGTACGGTTTGCCATTCTCAACTGTTGCCATCGTTCCTATTTTTTCACGATTTAAAACTTCTAGTATTTCATCTCGTACAGAGGTCATATCATCTCATCCTTTCTTATCCCTACTATTCTGTCCTTATTTAGCTTACCTAACCCTATTTTTTGAAAAATGTGAATTGACAATATTCGATTCATTTTAAAATCTATTGTTATAATAATTTGTTGAACAACATGAATTTTTAGAATGAGGGTTATAATGATGAAGCAAGCATTTTTCACACGGTGTCTGTTCTTCTTAACGGGTATTTTGCTTTTATCCTTAGGTATAACATTGACAATTAAAGGTCAGATTTTCGGTGTTGGTTCATGGGATGTGTTACATATTGGACTAGCTAAAACATTAGGATTAACCATTGGTATTTGGTCCATTCTTATCGGGCTAGCCATAATAGCGTTTGATATAGTAATTACAAAGAAGTTTCCACTGCCGGGTACGTTTATAGATATGTTTTTAGCAGGAATTTTTATTGATATTTTTAACTATTTGCTTCCTGATATAGATGGTTTTTGGATGCAACTTCTTTCATATGTATGTGGCTTACTATTACTTGGCTGGGGTTGCGGTATGTATATGGTGGCAAATTTAGGGATTGGTCCTCGTGATTCATTAATGCTTTTAATGGTCCATAAGCTTGGCTGGAGTGTCACACGCTCTCGAACAACTATGGAAGTAACTGTCGCTTTAATCGGCTTTTTACTAGGTGGTCCTATCGGCGTTGGTACGGTACTAATGGCCTTCGGACTCGGACCGATTGTCCAATTTGCTTTAACGTATAATGAAAAATTATTTATGAGATGGACTGGCGTGAAAAGCGCTGTAGTATAGGCTTACAAGACAATGCAAAAGTGCATTGTCTTTTTTTATTCGGTTGCAATATACAGTTCAACTATATATAATTGAACTATATAGTCGAACTGTATATGAGGTGAACTTGTGAAAAAACATAAATTACTCCCTTTATCTGAAACCATGCATTATATTCTACTCGCCTTACGTGAACCATTACATGGTTATGCAATGATGCAAAAAATCGAAGAAATGAGCGCTGGTAGTGTAAGGATCGCTGCTGGTACTATGTATGGCGCAATTGAAAATTTATTGAAATATCATTGGATTTCGCCTGTAGAGACCCATGATACGAGGCGTAAGGTTTATCAAACAACAGCTGAGGGACTAGAAATACTAGCTGTCGAACAACAAAGATTACAGCGAATTTTATCTTTATATGAGGGGGCTGATGGACATGAAAAAGTTTAAAATTTTTTTTGATATCGAAAAGGAAGAGCAATGGTTAAATCATATGTTGTCCAACGGGTGGGTTTGTACAAATGTAAGTTCTAGCGGATTTTATACATTTAAAAAGACAGCTGATCTTGAACAAGTTATCCGTATTGATTATCGGCAAGATCTTCGGAGTGAAAAACGAACTAACTATAAACAGTTATATGAGGATTTTGGATGGCAAGCATTAAAGGGAAAATCGTATGATGGTACCTATTATTGGTTAAAAAGAAAAGATGGCAACGATGAATTATTTTCTGATAATGATTCGAAAATTTCTAAATATAAACGATTAATGAAACATTCCAGCAATTGGGCAGTATCTTTTATATGGTTAATGATTTTTTATTCCAATGACCATTATTATTACTTTTTCAATATAAAAGATGCTTATTTTACGCCAGGTTTATGGGATGCAAAGGGTTATGATTTTCTATTTTCTTTTTTATTTGAAACACCATTCGCCATCATGCGCATTATCCCACCATGGCTATTTTTAGCAACTGGCAGCTTGTATCTAATCACGTATTTCCGTTATCGCCATTCCATACACAAGCTTATAGCATAAACTATAAGGAGCCACTTACCGAATGTAAGATGGCTCCTTTTTTGTTTCTATTTTTCTGAATCAGATGGATTTTTCCCAGTAGCCTCGATTACTTCAGGGGTTCCATCTACTGTATCTTCCTGCACATTTTCAGCGGCAGGTGGTGTAATCGTCACTAATGTATAGTCATCTTCCTGTAAAATTTCAAAGGAAAACTGTTGACGAATATCTCCTACATAAAGTGATGTCCCGATGGCTACTTCAGTCACATCAATCTCTATTGTTTCAGGAATTTCTGTTGGACTTACTTTTATTCGAACTTCACGATTAGGCTGTAATAGGAATCCACCATCTGCAACTCCAATAGCTTTACCAGTAACCGTTACAGGAATATCAACCTCTAGTTCCTCTGCCATATTAATGGACTTGAAATCTACATGCTTAACATTCCCCTTTAACGCACAGCGTTGTACTTCTGTTACCACCGCATTGATCTGTTTACCGTCTACATCTAATTGAAAAACATTTTTATTGCCGAATTGAGCTAATAATTTCGCAAATTGTCTGGCATCTAGTGATATTGCTGTTGATTCCATTTGATAGCCATATACAACGCCCGGAATAGCACCATTTTGTCTAAGTTGAGTTAATGATGATTGACGCCCTTTATCGCGCTTTTTTATAGTTAAAACAGTATTCATCGTATATTCCCCTTTCATGGAAACTAGTCTCATAAAAGGTTTTGCCCGTTCTATAGATTTTTATACATGAGCACTATGTATAGCTTTATCTGAAGTTCGTGCCGGTGCTCTAGTTCTACTATCCGTTCCATTGAATATAATTTACCAGCAAAAAAAGCCGAGACGTTGTTATGCTCGGCAAAATTTATCTTCATTCAGGCAAATGTTTTCTGTGTGAAAGAGTAGCGTCAGCAACAATTGGTTTCTGTGCGACAGCAAAGCGTCAGCAGCAACGATTACGCTATGGCGAAATTGATAATATAAATTACAATCTTCCAGCTGCGCTTAAAGTCATTGCTAACATTTTAGCAAACTCTCCACGGGTAATAAATTGATTTGGCAATAGATTTGTATTGGTATCTAGAGCACCGATTGCATACAAAGTCTCAGTATGACGCAATGATTCCTCTTGGAGATAGTAGCTATCCTGATAAGGTAAAATCACATACTCTTCTTCTTGGACAAAATTAACAGCTTCTAATGTTCGACCAAGCATTAAAATTGCCTGCTGGCGTGTGATTTTTCCATTTGGATCAAATATAGTTGGCGTTTTTCCGTTTATGATTCCTAGCGAATGCAAGGCACCAACATAACCGCTATACCAAGATTTTTTAGCATCTATGTCTTTGAATTGTTTTGTTTGTACTTGTTGAAAGCTAAATGCGCGAGTTAATAATGCACTAACTTGTGCACGTGTTAGGGAATCATTGACACCAAAGTTATCAGCTGTTTTACCTTGAACGATGCCCCTCCTCGATAAAGTACTAATATACGAACTATACGTTGATCTTCCTATATCACGAAAATAATTAGGCGGTGAATTATCAAATTTTAATTCTGCATTATTATGAATAGTGGCAATTACTCGGTCATTTAGATCTCGATAAGCAACCGGCTCCAATGCCCCCTTTTTAACAACTTGTTTTAAGACCCCATCCTGACCATTTTTAAAAATTTCCACTTCTAATGGCTGACGGTTATTGACAATATTTGCTTTAACACTAAAAATATCGCCTTTTTCTGATGCATTAATTGTAGCACCATATGCAGAGTACACCGTCATATTTGGCGTTTTCATATGTACATAACTAGTTGGCTCTTGATAGGCATATGCCTGCATTGGAATGGCCAATGATATACCTAACAGTCCAACCAATACACCCTTTGAAATTTTTCCTTTCATCTTATTTCTCCCTTCTTTCATCTAACACAATCATACTGGATTTAATTATCCATAAACATAGTATTTTTAAAAAATTGTTCTATCCAAAAAACTAAACTTCAATTGTTCGAGCTTACGAACAGTTGAAAGCGTAGTATAAATATTTACCTAAAAAATCGCCACTTTGTTATCTAACAACAAGTGTAAATCATGAAGCTTTTTAATTTCATATTGTGGTTCAATATCGCTTGTATTTTCTATATCACGTATATTAAACCAGCATGTATCAATTCCAGCTTGTAGTCCTCCTTTAACATCAGATGTTAAGGAATCACCAATAATCAAGGTTTTATCTTTATTTATATTATCGATACGTTCAAAAACATAATCGAAAAAAGCGGGCATTGGTTTTTGATAGCCTGTTTGCTCCGAGATAAAAATACCTTTGAAAAATTGTGCTAAATTTGCATCCTCTAGTCGTTTATTTTGGGTAATTGTTTTACCATTTGAAACGACATATAACGCATAGTTATCTGCAAGCTGTTCAATTACCTCGTAGGCACCGTCTACATAATGATGTGCCTCTTTCAAAAATTTTTGAAAAATCGCCTCAAAATGCTCTCCATCTACATCTAAGCCGAATTCCTTAAAAGCAATTGAAAATCGAGTGTTATGTAGTGCTTCTTTAGACACCTCACCACGTTCAAAAGCACGCCACATAGATTCATTAATCTCTTTATAACGAGCAATCATCGTTGGAGTTACTGCAATATTTTCCTGTTTAAATAAACGGTCAAGTGCTGCATTTTCAGCTAAGTCAAAATCTAATAATGTGTCATCCACGTCAAACAATAATGTTTCATACTTAGTCATGTCATTCCCTACTTTCTTTGGTGCTGTATTACCATTTCACTCCTTCTATCATATCGTTTTTTGAGAAAAATAACAGTAAATCTATCTATTACCCTATTTTACAGAATTTTAGGAAATCTTATAGCCGCTAATCCGATCCGTCGACATGGGATTGCCTTCCGTCGATGCCTGAGTTCTTTCCGTCGGTTGGCTCTACCTTTCCGTCAAAAGTAAGTTGTTAAAAGTTTTCCCTTCATTGAGTAAGAAAAATGATCATCTTGCCAAAAAATAGCCCTTTCGATAATTTCATATTTGAAAATAACAGCGAATATGAGACAATAGAATGCTAGAAAGGAAGATGTACCAATTATGAAGACCCTACAAAAAATTACGCCGGCCTTTGATCCATGGGAAGCGTATTTAGATGTTGAACAACATGGGCATATGACCCTATCTAATATTGAATTCACAACAACGACTCTTTGTAATATGCGCTGTGCACACTGCGCTGTTGGCTATACATTACAAACGAAAGATCCAGAAGCTTTACCAATTGAACTAATTATAAAGCGTCTGGATGAAATTCCACACCTTAAAACAATCTCAATCACTGGTGGAGAACCGATGATGTCTAAGAAATCCGTTCAAAACTATGTATTGCCTTTATTGAAATATGCGCATGAACGTGGTGTCCGAACACAAATTAACTCCAACCTAACATTGGAACCAGAACGTTATTTACTGATTGCACCGTATTTAGATGTGCTACATATTTCACATAACTGGGGTACTATCGATGAATTCGTCGAAACAGGCTTTGCCATGATGGAGCGAAAACCAACTTATGAACAGCGTGCAGCTTTGTTCCAACGCATGATTGATAACTCAAAAATGCTAGCAGAACACGGTGTAATGGTATCAGCGGAAACTATGTTAAACAAAAAAACTTTACCTTACTTAGAGCATATCCATAACCAAATCATCAACGAAATGAAATGTGCACGCCACGAGGTGCATCCGATGTACCCTTCAGATTTTGCTAGTGCCCTTACGTCTTTATCACTTGAAGAAACGCGTGAGGCGATTCATCATCTACTTGATATTCGAGATAAAAACACTTGGATGCTATTTGGTACGCTACCTTTCTATCCATGTAGTATGAATGAAGAAGATCAAAAGCTTCTAAAACGACTGAGAGAAGAAAAAAACGTGACGATGCGTAATGATCCAGATGGACGCTCTCGCTTAAATGTCAATATCTTTACAGGTGATGTCATTGTAACAGACTTTGGCGACACACCTGCGCTAGGCAATATTGTGAACGACGAGTTACCAGTGATTTTCGATAAATGGATGGCAACAGATTTAGCAAAATCACTAAACTGTCACTGTCCAGCAGTAAAATGCTTAGGCCCTAACGTTCTTGTTCAAAATATGTATTATAAAGATACGAAATTTGTTAGTGGGTCTGTTAGAGTTTAAAACGGAAAATGTCCAATGCAAATGTATGCATTGGACATTTTTTATAAGATTTATATTACTTTTACCTTAACAATAAAACACTAATAAATGTCCGAGCATCAGGTAGCTTCTTGCGAAAAAGTGATAGATAGAAAAATTATCTATACTTTTACTACTTTAGTATGTAAGATCAATTTCTATGGCTAATACTTTCACCATTCGATCGATAGGGGTCATTCAAAAATACTTATATCTGAGATGAATTCAGACTTTTGATTCTTTCAATCTCTTCTCTCGATAAGCCTAATAAATTCATTATTTCTTCAAATGGCTCATGCCGTTTAAGTAATTTTTTCACTAACTGTATTCGCTCTTGTTCCGACCTTGTTCATATCCTTGTTCTCTTCCCTTATTGATTCCATCAATGTAGCGGGAGCGGGCTTCTTCATATACTTTAACCGTGACTGGTAACTGGTTTCTTCCCAAGTATCAAATGCTGCACGTAAGTTTTCATCTTTCATAAGCTAACGCCTCCAATTCACGATATATCTCTACATATACTTTCTTATTGCGACCATCGACCATACCAAGTAATAACAACCATCGATTAATGTCATCAAGAGCATCCATAAGTTTATATCAAAAAAGCGATGTTCCCGTACTGAACATCGCTTCTTTTTTGTTATTTTTCACAAAACTGCTTATATTTCTACCACCACAAGAATTCAACTCTATTTTTCTTGATAATTTGTTGTACGGCCTTTTTTCAAGATTCATAGATTTTTTCGCTAGCATAATCAAAGCTACTCTTGTTGATTAGAAGGTTTTACGTAAGTACTCCCGCGGCTAAAGCTGTGTGGTTCTTAACAATTCCTTCGCAATTAGCGTATAAGTATTCATGCGACTTTCTAGTGCATATTGATTGCAGTTTAGCATCACTTCGTCAAATCCATAAAGCTCTTGCTCTGCTACTAAAAATTCAGCGACTTCTTTCGGTGTTCCGACAAGATTGGCTTTTCGATTATTGGCAATTGTCATTTTATCCAACTCCGTAAGTGGATAATCCTTTGCTTCCTCGGGTGACATCGCTTGAATGATTTGTCCCTTCATGAGATGGAGACGTGTAATATCAATCGGTTTCGCCAAATATTCCGCTTCCTCTAACGTATCTGCAACTGTCGCAGCATAAGTAACGATAATTTGTGGCTTCTCCATATAATAGGAAGGTATAAAGTAATCTCTATACGTATCAAATATATCCTTTGATATATTGCCAGTAAAAAATTGTGCATATGAATAACCTACACCTAATCGACCTGCCTGCATAGCGCTTTGACCACTTGATCCAAGTAACCAAGCTTCAGGTAATTGGATATTCACTGGTGCCGCAATTACTTGATCATAGACATCTTCCCCTGTTTTTTGATTATTCATCAGTTTTAATATTATTTCGAGCTTATCGTATTGCTCTGTAAATCGTTGTCTCCGTCCCTCTGCTAGTGCATAAATAGAGGCATGATCACCACCAGGGGCTCTGCCGACGCCGAAATCAATACGATTTGGCGCCAAGCCACTTAATGTTTTAAAAACCTCGGCCAACTTATATGGTGAATAGTGCATCATCATAACGCCTCCAGTACCGATTCGAAGACGTTTTGTTTTTGCTGCTAAGAAAGCAGCTGTAACTTCGGGAGCTGAACTTGCCAGTGAATGACTATTATGGTGCTCTGCTAACCACATACGATGATAGCCAAGCTCTTCACCTAAAAGCGCTATTTGTTCTGTACGCTGAAAGGCTTCCTCAGCAGTATGATCTTTTGGAATAGGCATTTGATCTAAAATACTTAATTTCATTAAAAACACCCTCTCTGTCTAAACACTCCCCTCTACTGTAATATAGGAATATCTTTTTACAAAGCAAAAGACCTTACTCATAGGCTAGCCGCTTTGAATGCCATGTTTCATAAACCATACCAATAAGCAACCGGGTTTGTACGGGACTCAATACGACATCATTAAATTTCATTGCGTAAGCAGTAAATTTCTTTGTTTGTTCATCCACTACGAATTGTAAAATGGCATGCCCTTTCTCACCTTCAAATGTAATATCACCTGATAATTCGACAACATGCTCACCTGTTTTTGCTTGGTAATACCGCCAATACGGTTCAAAAAATGCGTAATTAAATGCATTACGAACAGATACATCTGAAAAATTCCTCAAATATCCTTCTTTTACTGTATCGATATATTCATTATCAGTTATATCTTTTTTGGCATTATATACATATCCGACAAGTAGCCCCATAAACACAACACAAATAAATACTCTTATATGATTCCCTAAACTCAAATGCTATCACGTCCCCTTTACGCAAAAAACATCATCATCTACATATCACATTAAAAAATACACACAAAGTAGAATATTTTTGTTTTTTTGTAGAATTTTAAAATATTTAAAAATATCTAATTGTCAAAATTAATAGAGAAATACAATTTAAGCTATTTACAGTCCTGTTTCATTTCGCTACTATCAAATTACTATTATAGAAAAGAGATGACCACCGTGCCTTTCGATTTAGATGTAAACATTTTACTCATTCTTATCTTTTTTGGCTTTCTAGCAGCATTTATTGATTCTGTTGTAGGAGGCGGCGGACTTATTTCATTACCCGCACTTATGTTTGTTGGTCTTCCACCATCTGCAGCCGTGGCTACCAATAAATTAGCGGGCACTATGGGGTCATTAACGAGCACCATAACATTTTATCGCTCTGGAAAATTGGATATTAAAGCCGTTTATAAATTGTTCCCATTCGTTTTTATTGGTTCCATGATTGGTGCATGGATTGTCCATCTTATGGACCCAAGCGTTCTAAAGCCGCTAATGCTTGTCATGCTAGCAGCTGTGGCTATTTATACTATTTTCAAAAAAGACTGGGGTAGCGTTTCTACCTATAAAAAATTGACGCCTAAACGTTACACATTTTTCGTAGTGATCATTACCTTAATTGGCTTCTATGATGGCTTTTTAGGGCCAGGGACAGGCTCGTTTCTACTGTTTGCCTTTTTAATAGTTGGCTTTGACTTTTTAAAATCAGCAGGCAATGCAAAGTTTTTGAATTTCGGAAGTAATATCGCCGCCCTTCTTATGTTTATATACTTAGGGCAAATAAATTATGCCTATGGTTTACCAATGGGTCTTGCGCAAATTGCTGGCGCTATTGTTGGTTCTAAATTTGCCATTAAACGTGGAAGCGGATATGTACGTAATTTATTTATCGTTGTGACAATTCTATTACTTTTAAAAAATACATATGACTATTTTTCATGATTCTTAGTAAGCCCGTAATCAAATAACGCATATAAATAACCAGGCATCTCCGGTACGATAAATGTATCAATTAGAGGAGGTGCTTCTTTATGTCAACTACCAAACTAACAATTGTCCCTCGGGCAAATTGGCGTGGATTACTGTGATCAACTGTATCACCTAGAACGTCAATTCAAGCATCTTTCACCAGGTAAACGCCGAAAATCACGGCAAAAACATTCAAAGCCGATTGTAGAGAAATTCTTAAAATGGGTGGATGAATCACCTTTCTTCGGAAAAAATGCCTTAGCCAAAGTTGCGGAATACACATTAAATCGTGTACATGGATTAAAAGCTTTTCTGTTCGACGGTAGGATTGAAATCGATAATAATCCGGTTGAAAATGCGATTCGTCCAAATGTGATTGGTCGTAAGAACTGGCTTTTCTCTGTTAGTGAAGCAGGCGCTAAAGCGAATGCCATCTGTTTAAGTTTGGCTGAAACGGCAAAAGCAAACGGCATCGATTTCTATCAATACCTAGTGACGTTAATGACAGAATTGCCAAATTTACCGATTCACCAGCAGCCAGAGATTTTAAATAATTACATGCCTTGGTCGAAAAAATCCAAGCCACATGTACAAACTAGCCATCTATCCGAAAAAAATTAGGATAGATCGCCATTCGTCGTGTGTACCGAAAAGGTGCGCTTTTTTATATTTTGGGCTTACTCTATATCGGAGAAAGTGTAGCGCAAACAATTGATTCTACACAAGATACGTCATTCGTTTTGGATATTTTATATCAATTACCTGATTTACCGCAAGGCTGCATCTTGCATAGCGATCAAGGTTCTGTGTACACATCATATGCGTATCAAAAATCAGTCAAAGAAAAAGGAATTACCATAAGCATGTCCCGCAAAGGCACACCCACTGATAATTCCCCAATTGAAACGTTCTATCTCGACGGAATCTACCGCACGACAAATGCGCATATGATTCAAATCGTCGAAGACTAAATTACCTATAATAACAATATCCCTATTCAAACAAAATTTAACAGCCAGTCCCCCATACCTGAATGAAAACACTGCTATCATTCAAAAATAACGTTACATCTGCCAGTTTACTTAAGCTAAAATGCTCTCTGACTGTATAATAGTTGGTTTATAGGAATTTCGCAACTTCATGTACCTACAATAATTTAGATTACAATTATGTTTATATAGTAACTAATTCAGCTTTCTTTTTCTTAAGTGGTGCAAACTCTGTTAGACGTACCCAACTTAAACCAAGCGTTCCTTCACCTGCATGAACCGCTACACAAGCACTTAGTGGTAATACGGAGAAGTTTATGTACGGATATTCGTTCTCTAAAGCTTTTTTCCAAGCGGTTGCGCCTTCTTCATCATTACAGTGAATAATTGCAACTTCAGGGATAATACTTTTTTCTAGATCTGTATTTAAAACATTTTGTACATATGTTTTAGCTCTAGTCGTAGCGCGTACTTTTTCTTTCATAACGGGCTTTCCATCTTCAAATGATATGACAACTTTAATATTCAACAAGTTACTTAAAAATGCTTGAGTCCCTGAAACTCGACCACTTTTATGTAATTGTGATAAGTTAGCCGGAATAAATGAAAGCTCACTGTTATCTGCCATCTCATTGATTCTTTCAACAATATAGCCAGGTTCAAAACCTTCACGCTCTAACTGCTGACCGAGTTTAATCATTTTCATCATCGGAAATGACCCGATTTTTGAATCCACTGGATATACTTCAAATTCAGCTTGACCAGCTGCTGTGAAAGTGCTTTGATAAGTGCCCGAAAGATGTTGAGAGGTATGAATTGCAATTGCACATGTATACCCTTGTTCTTTTAATGATTTATATAAGTCTACAACTTCACCAATAGCAGGTTGTGATGTCTTTGGATTTTTTTTAGCATTTCGTAGCTTTTCGTAAAACTGATCATGTGTCATATCAACAGTTTCGCGTAAAGCCCCTTCTTCGAACACTATATTAAGTGGTAATACGTGAATTTGATTGTCCTGTATGAACTTTTCATCTAACAATGCTGCTGTATCTGTAACCCATGCAATTTTCTTTCCCATTTAAAAGTAATCCCCTTCATCTATCGTAGAATATTATTCATTTTATCTTATGCAACTATACACAGATAAGATCATCATGAGTAGTGATATTTATAATACTGTATTTATTTTTTTACAATCTTCGACATTATTTCGACAATAATTGCGATAAAAATAGCATTTTATAAGCATACGGTAAGCTATCTAATATTTCATTCGCTAATTGTTGGGCGCATATACGACATTATTGGCTGAAAGCCGATAGCAAAAATGGGAAAATCGGCTTGGATTACTGTGATCAACTGTATCGCTTAGAACGGCAATATAAGCATCTCTCACCAGGAAAGCGTCGTAAAGCACAGCAAAAGCAATCAAAACCGATTGTCGAAAAGTTTCAGGAATGGGTAGATAAATCGCCTTTCTTCGGAAAAAACACCTTGGAAAAAGTTCCCGAAAACACATTAAATCGTGTACATGGGTTAAAAGTTTCTCTGTTCGATGGTCGGATTGGAATTGATAATAATCCAGCTGAAAATCCGATTCGTCCTAATGTGATTGGCCGAAAGAACTGGCGTTTTTCTGTGAGCGAAGCTGGTGCTAAAGCGAATGCACTGCTTGAGTCTGGCTGAAACAGCAAAAGCGAATGGTATTGATTTCTATCAATATTTAGTTAAACTAATGATGGAGCTGCCGAATTTACCGATCCATCAGCAACCCCAAATTTTAAATAAATACATGCCTTGGTCGAAAAATATCCAAGCCACATGTGCAAAATAGCCATCTATTCGAAAAAAATTTCAGATAGATGGACATTCGTAGTGCGGTCCGGAAAGATGCGCATATTTTTTATATTTCGGGCTTACATTCTTTATATCTTTAAAAACGAAATAAAGCGGTGCAATTATATTAATTGCACCGCTTATTGGTTTTGTATATATATTGTTTTACAATGGTCAATTCTCAATTTTTGAATAGGCCATTTACTCTTCACTTTTCTTTGTCGTTTATCGATAATATTGACTTTTATTTTTTTCTTTTACAGATACTCTTAGCTTCCAAAGCTCTTTAGCTAACTGAAATACTTCTTCATCATTCCCATCTTCAATCGCTACTTTTCTTGCTTTTAATAGAGCATTTGCAGCAGGTGATAGATCAGGACAATCCTGCACCCATTTTTTATAATCTTCTATAAAAGGTGCTGTATCACTCCATACATAATTATGTTTTAAAAAAGCAGCACCAACTGTATTTCTATTAAGCTCTTGTTTATATCGAAACAGCTCTTTCTCATCGTTACCTAATAATACTATTTGCTTTCCATCTATAAATACAAGTGAAATATCTTCCTTTTTTAAGATAGTTTCATCATCTCTAAGTTTTAACATAACTTTCTCATCATAAATAGTCATTTCTAAGCTTTCATGAAAAGAAAATAATGTCACCATAATTCCCGCAAACAATCCAAGAACCATTGTGATAAAACCTACCCATGCTCCATTATAAGATGCAATTAGATTTAAAGGCCCTTGAAAGGGTACCCATGGTAAAGTAATAGCCCATTTAGCAATACTCGGAAGAAACCAACCAAGCACTAAACCGAGAAGTGGGAAACCAAGCCACAAGATCACTTTATCGGCTTTGGAAAAATTCAACAATGTATAATTATTATCCAAACTTTTATTCATCATTTCACCTTTATTTACTTAATATTAGGTAAATAATAACACTAGATTAATATACTGTCAAAATAATTAATTTTATTCTACTCGTATTACTCCCTGTATAGATTTGGCATTCTCCTAGAAACCCATCAACAGTTATTTCAATAATTTCAGAAGCTCTACTTCCTGCTTCAAATAAAGACTGCTCAACGACACTTCCAATTACACCCAACTCATTTTTTCCCCTTTCTAAGTAATAGCAAAAGGTTTATAATTTGCTATGATTTTTCTCCAAATTAAAATGGACGGTAAAGTGAAACTTTAATCTGCGGAGGTTTTCTTCATTCCCACTGATTGTTAGTCTTCACTATTGGCTATTAACTAATGCTAGATAAATTACTAATTATTTTCTTTGATGTTAAAAAAATAAGATAAATTTTTTTATACTATCAACTTTTTTTCCCCTTTCACACGTCTAGTAGATGTATACAATTTGAAAATGTTATAAAGGAGCTTCTTTGGACATGAAAACAAGAAATGCATTTCAACATGAAGAGGTGTTTGTCCAGTTAATTCGTGAACAGAAAGAGCGTTTTTATTTGCTCGCGTATAGCTATACGAAAAATGAACAGGACGCACTTGATGTCGTACAAGACAGTATTCAAAAAGCAATGCTTTCTCTAGATCGACTAGAAAATGTCGAGTATATGAAAAGCTGGTTTTACAAAATCGTCGTACGTACATCTATAGATTTTTTACGTAAGCATAAACGCTTACAAGTAACAGATGATGATACATTGCAATATTTAACAACTGCGCAAGAGGATGTCTACGAAAACGTTGATTTAGAGCATGCGTTAGAAGACTTACCCGTAATGTACCGTGAAGTTGTTATTTTACATTATTTCGAAGATTTAAAACTCGCTGATGTTGCAAATATTCTTAACATTAAGCTGAGTACTGCTAAATCACGTCTTTATAAAGCGCTAAAACTATTGAAAATACAGTTGGAAGATGTGAAGGGAGAAACAGCACATGGATGAAAAATTAAAAGAATTAGAAAAACAATATAATGAGGTATCTATTCCAAAGGAGCTTGATTTTGTGGTTGAAAACGCATTAAAACAAGGTAAAAAGAACAGAAAAAAAAGAGCACCACAATGGTTACTTGGATCTGCGGCAGCTGCAATGCTTTTTACAGCTGGTTTAAATGTCAGTCCTGCAATGGCACGAACACTTTCAGATATTCCTGTTGTTGGCAGTGTCGTAAAAGTCTTAACTTGGACTGAATATGAAGTAAAAGAAGAGACATACGATGCAAACATTAAAGTACCTTCTATTGAAAACTTAGAAAATAAAGATCTTGCTAATGCTTTAAATGAGAAATACCGTTCAGAAGGTAAAGCTCTTTATAATGACTTTATTGCCGAAGTTGGTGATTTAAAGGCTAACGGTGGCGGCCATTTAGGTGTAGATAGTGGCTACGACGTAAAAACAGATAATGACCAAATCTTGTCGATTGGTCGTTACACTGTCAATACAGTAGGATCCTCTTCTACAACGATGCACTACGATACGATTGATAAACAAAATGAAATTTTAATTACACTGCCAATGCTATTTAAAGACGATAATTATATTAAAACGATCAGCGATAACATTATCGAACAGATGCGCCAACAAGCCGCTTCCGACTCAGATAAAGTATACTGGGTAAAAGGTGCAGGGCATGAAGAGGTTACGGACAACTTTACAGCTATTAAAGCAGACCAGCAATTTTATATTTCTAATAAAGGGAAACTTGTGATTTCCTTTGATAAATATGAAGTGGCACCAGGCTATATGGGTGTAGTAGAATTTGAAATCCCAACAGATGTCCTTAAAAAGGATCTTGTAAGCTCTAATTATATTCATTAATCATTTAATAAAGTGAAATTTTAATCCGTGGGGGTTTCTATACCCACGGATTATTAATTTTCACCAATCGGGCTTTTACGGGCAGTAAGTCTCCCACCTCACTTCTTAATGTGGGGAGACTTACTGCTCTTTAAAATTTAATTCTAAAAACGAGGTATTTGAACCGTCAATTACCTCGTTTTTTTCTATAAAAAATTTTTTCATGAGCTATAGCAATTATGCCTCGGCATAATTGCGTCCGGAATCGGCTTTAACTTCTTTCAGCGGATGTTTTTTGTACCGAAAGCGTAGCGACAGGTACAGATGTTTGGACACCCGCTATAAAATGACTTAAAACCGCTTTCACCTCACCACCTATAAAGGTTGGGGACTTTTGTAGCTGTAAGAAGATAAAATTCTCTTTTCAGAGTAGTTTGTCATACTTATAATCCCCTCACTTTTTGTCTAAGCTAAAATGTATCAATTAACGTTAGAGGGTTTTTATATGAAAGGTGTAGGATCGATTAGTATTTTACATGTTGTCTTCTTATCTATGACTGTTATTGGCTTAAAAAATCACGTGACAATTATTCCCCCACTACTCGACGTTGTAGGGAGAGATGGTTGGGCATCTGTATTAATGGCTACTGTTATTATATTCTTCTGGCTATTTCTTTTAGTTTATATTCAAAAAAAGACGAATCAAGAACCTATTAGAGACTGGTTAGATGGGAAAATCGGGAAAATAGGCTCTACTATTGTCATCTATATTATCGTTATTTATTTACTCATTTTAGCTGCTTTTACGATGGTTGAAACTTTGCAATGGGTAAATACAACGTTTTTACCTGAAACACCGGTCATTATATTATTACTCATTTATACGATTCTTTGTATTTTACTCGTTACAACTAGCTTACAAACCATTGTTATGTTAAATGTCTTTGTATTATTTGGTGTAGTAGTCTTTGGTTTTTTTGTAGCATTTACAAATATACAGGTAAAAGAATATGAGTTATTACGTCCATTTTTTGAGCATGGATTCCACCCCGTTATCAAAGGGATGGTTTACCCGGCATCAGGATTTATTGAATTAATCATACTGTTATTTTTACAGCACCAATTTAAAGAACGTCTTCGTTGGTATCATTTAGGCATCATACTTTTCATTTTAATGGGGCTTACTTTAGGTCCACTCCTTGGAGCAATTGCAGAATTTGGTCCTACCGAAGCCGCAAAGCAAAGATATCCTGCCTACGAGGAATGGGGACTAGTATCAATTGGTCGCTATATTGAGCATCTTGACTTTTTCTCAATATACCAATGGCTTACTGGTACATTTATACGAGTTAGCTTCCTCTTATATGTTATAGCGGATTTATTGAAAATGACTGGGGCCCCGAAGCAAATATGGAGAATGATAGCTCCACCCTTCTTTCTACTTTGTCTACCGCTAATTATTTTAAATGAAAACATATTTTTGAAGGTGAAAGGGAACTATATATTAACAGTGACTTTTATTTTCTTTTTTCTTCTGTCAATTTTTTTCGTACTAGTAGCGTTCTTTTCAGGTAAGTCTTCCCCAAAAAAGAAATCTGAAAAACAAGAGATGGAAAGTGGTGAATCATAATGCCTCAGCAGGAGAAGGCGATAGATCTAAACACCTTAAAAAAACTATTTCAAAAGTCAGCAGATATTCAATTTCAGGAATATACATTTAATCAAAAAAAGGTTCAATTCATTACCTGTGATGCAATGATAGACCAGCAAATGCTCAATGAAGTCATTATTCGGCGTGTTCAGTACCTTTATGACAATTTAGCTGATACAACCTTTGAAGATAATATTACGCAGCAACTTCATGTTCCGACTCTTCAAAAAATCAAAGATAAAGAAGAAGCCATTACCTTTGTATATACTGGTTTCCTACTGCTTTATTTTGAAGAGGAAGGACTTTTATATGCTAGTAATATTGCTAAAAAGCCTAATCGGAATCCTGAAGAAACGAGGATGGAAGTTCTCGTTAAGGGACCAAGGGATAACTTTATTGAAGACATCCGGGTCAACATTGCACTATTACGAAAACGTTTACCTACGAATTCTTTTTGTGTAGAAAAAATGGAGTTAGGCAAACGTTCGAAAACAAGCGTGGCTATTCTTTATTTTGATGATATTGTCGATATGGATATTTTACACGGAATTAAAAAGCAACTGACAGCTGTAGATACAGATATTGTCTTTAGTGGAGATATATTAATGGAGCGAATTAATAAAAACTCCAAACTTTTCCCAAAATTCGATTACACAGGACGACCCGATTATGCTATTCAGGCTTTAATTAGAGGACGCTTTCTTATTTTCGTCGATGGTGTAGCATATGGCGTCATCACACCGGTTAATTTATTTTTATTATTAAAATCCGCTGAGGATAATGAATATCCCATCGTTTTCAGTTCTATAGAACGACTGTTAAGGATCGTTGGCATTTTAATCGGTTTGCTATTGCCTGCATTTTGGCTCTCTTTGACGACCTATCATCAAAATCAACTACCATTCCAGCTTTTAGCAACCGTCGTCCAATCAAAAACAGGTTTACCTCTCCCTTCCTCTCTCGAAATGCTAATCATGCTACTTATGTTTGAATTGTTTCGAGAAGCCGGCTTACGTCTGCCTTCTGTTATTGGTGGTACGATAAGTGTAGTTGGAGGTTTAATTATTGGTGATGCAGCCATTCGCGCTGGTGTGACAAGTCCAGAAATGATTGTCGTTATAGCGATCTCTACAATTGCATCATTTACTCTTGTGAACCAATCTCTTGTCACAACCATCAGTATATTGCGTATTGCGTTCATTCTTGCCAGCGCTTTCTTTGGTTTATTTGGCTTTTTCATCTCACTTTACTTTACACTTCTTTACTTATGTAACATCCGAATTTACGGTTATTCTTACATGAATCTTGCAACAGATTTAAATTGGACAACTATTAAAAAATCGATCTTCCGCTTATCACCAAAAGGCTATGCCGAGCGTAATAAAGCACTTGCACCCCAAGATAACACTCGTACATCTAAAAGCAGGAAGAAGCAATGAAGAAAAAAATTATTATATTATCAAGCTTAGCTACTTCACTCCTTCTTTCAGGATGTTGGGATGTTTATGAAGCTCAAAGAATGTATTATGTAGATGGTCTTGGTATTGATTATAAAGATGGTCAGTATGTTATATACATGCAATTAATTAACTTCACCAATGTTGCAAAATTCGAGTATCCTAATCCTCAAAAAACAGTACAGGCTGAGGTTGGACACTCTAAAGGAAAAACAATGGAAGAAGCACTTTATAAATTATTTCAATCCGTCGACCAAAAAGTGTTTTGGGGGCATATGACATTTATAATTTTCTCCGAGGAAGCGATGAAAAATAAAAATGCCCTCTCCGTTATAGACACTGTATTGCGGTATAGGGAAACAAGGTATCAAATATGGACCTATTGTACACAAGATTCTATAAAAGACATCCTTCTTCTAACGCCGATTTTGAATACATCTCTTATATCATCAAAGCTTAGTACTCCTTTAGATACAGCTGATAAAGAAATATTCGTCGAGCCCGTTAATTTTCGAAATTTAGTTATTGGCTTAAATGAACCAAATCACGAAATTGGTATCCCTTATGTAACGATCAGTAAAAACTGGGAAACTGCAGAGCAACAAGGTCAGGAAACTGCCTTAACAGGGGTTGGGGTACTTTCTAAAAGTGGGTTTAAAGGCTTTATTAAGAATGATGCCGCAAGAGGCATGCAATGGATGCATAATAGAACGCACCGAGGTCAAATAACGTTTAAAATAGAGGGTGACGAAACAGATTATTTGACAGCAACATTGGAAAAAATAAAAGTAGATATTGAACCACTAGTTAAAAATGATCAAGTAACATTTGATGTCCATGTAAAAATAAATGCAATTTTAAATGGTTTTAAAACGAATATTTCAGAAGATAAAATAAGAAAAAAGATTATAAAAGAAGTGAAGAAAGAAATTCGAACAACGTATAAAGAAGCATTAACAAAAGATATTGATATTTATCGCCTTTCTGAACAGCTATACCGAAAAAATGTGAAAGTATGGAAAAAGATAGAGAAAGACGGGAAGATTCCATTAACACCTAGTTCTATTAGGAAATTAGAAATAGACGTTAACCAAGTAAATCCTGGCCGTAAAACATTTACGGGAACATTTAATGAGTAATCTAAAAATATCCCCTTAAATGTACATAACTATTTAAGAGGGTATTTTATTTTGGATTAAATATAAATAAGACTTTATTTATTCATTTTCACATTCCAATTTATCTTGCTATTCCCCAAGGAGTCACCCAGTCGTTACGAAGTTCAACATATGGCAATATGCTGCGATATTGTCGAAATAATTATTTTTACCACAAAAAAATTAACATATCTTCACATATTGATTTGCAATTGATGATCAGCATGCTATAATTCATGTATAAAGAATTGAATAGCTTTTGACAATTATGTCAAAGGGGAGTAGCTAGCAGATGTAAACATAGCATCTGATTTCACATTCGTCATTACATGGTTATTTACCATCGGGTGTGAAGGCATATCTTGGCGTACAGATATTCTGTGCAACAACCAATTAATTAGCTTAGCAAGACCTTTGCCTATTTTTTTAGGCATGGGTCTTTTTATTTTGCCTAAAAAAGCAAAGAATAAGTTGAAAGCAATTTATTCATTTCTATTCAAAGTATAAAGGAGGAAATACATTTGGAGGCAATTTTACTAGAATACGCATGGGTTCTCGTCGTATTAATTGTACTAGAAGGTTTATTAGCTGCAGACAATGCCGTTGTTATGGCTGTTATGGTTAAGCATTTACCAAAAAATCAACAGCAAAAAGCATTGCTATATGGTTTAGTGGGAGCATTTGTTTTTCGCTTTGCGGCACTATTTCTTATTACAACGCTCGTTAACTTCTGGCAAATTCAAGCTCTAGGTGCTGCCTATTTATTAATTATGTCAACGAAGCATATTTACGATTCCCGAAAAGCCAAACAAAATCCCGAGGAAACTCAGGACAATAAAAAACAATCTGGTTTCTGGATGACCGTACTGAAGGTTGAGTTTGCTGATATTGCTTTTGCCATAGATTCAATATTAGCTGCTGTCGCCATTGCAGTTACACTACCTCATATCGGAAATTTCGATGTTGGCGGCATTAATGCTGGGCAATTCGCTGTGATGTTTTTAGGTGGTATTATTGGTGTTATTATGATGCGTTTTGCTGCTCGTTGGTTCGTGAAAATACTCGATAATTATCCATCACTTGAAACAGCTGCCTTCTTAATCGTTGGTTGGGTTGGTATAAAGCTGGCTGTTCTAACATTAGCACACGAAAAACTAGGTATAATCCCACATGAATTTCCACACTCAACACTTTGGAAGGCCATTTTCTGGATTGTCTTAGTGGCAATTGCCCTTGGTGGCTATTTAGTTGGTGTGAAAAACCAAAGGAAAAATGTAAAATAATGAAAAAATATTACCCGGTCTAGCAAAGGCCGGGTATTGTTTGTATCATCAAATCGTGGATACTTGGTAACCAGTCAGCACCACATGATGATAATAATACATATTTTTTTATAGTTGAATCTTTTTCAATGTTGATTCGTATGTTACTATATAAAAGTTATTTTACAAAAGAAAGGATTTTTCTATATGGCGTATGCTAAAAATCAAAACTTAAATAAGATCTTAAAACACTTTGCTTTTATGTGGGTATTAACAGTTGTCGGAATGTACATAGCAACATTATTACCTCCTGCAATTGTCATGCCAATATCCATTATTGCGCTTGTACTTCTTATTATTGTCATCTTTGTACGAAACCTGAAGCTTGCTAATTCTATTATGTATACAATCCCCTTTTTAATGGGAATTTCACTATTTTGGACAACACAATTTTACATTGTAGAGCTAGGGCAACAGCTTGTTTTACTTGTTTTCGTAGCGACTGTAGCTATTTTTATTGTGCTAGCACTGATAGGTATGATGATGAATAAAGACATTTCCAATTGGGGAACCTATTTATTCACCGTATTAATCGTCGTTATTGTATTTTCATTAGCCTTTATGTTTTTCCCTGTTAGCAACTTGGTCGCTTTGATTATTGCAGGAATTACTGTACTACTTTTTAGTCTCTACACGGTTTATGACTTTAACCGAATCCGACATAATCACGTTTCAGATGCTGAAGTAGTAGGCATGGCTTTAAATCTATACTTAGATTTCATTAATTTATTTGTCAATCTTTTAGAAGTTATTTGGCGTTTAAAAAATGAATTTGATTAAATTTCCTAATTGAGAATAAAAATCAATCAAATTGCCACACTGCCCTTCTTCGCTGTATACTAAAAGAGATGCAGCAGGTATTTACTGCAAAGGGAGGAAAACTTTTATGTTATCTGAAAAACTACACACAGCACTAAACGAACAAATGAATTTTGAATTTTACTCTGCGCATGCTTATATGGCGATGGCGGCATATTGCACAGATCAAGATTACGATGGCTTTGCCAACTTCTTTTTAGTACAGGCTGAAGAAGAGCGCTTCCATGCGATGAAATTTTATAATTTCCTAAGCGATCTGGGCTACCGTGCAACAATCCATGGCTTCGATAGCCCAGATAACCATTTCGAGTCTATTTTACATGCCTTCAAAACTGCTCTTTCACACGAGAAGGAAGTGACTCGCCGTATTTATAATCTATCGGATATCGCTTTAGACGAGCGCGAGCATGCGACAATGGCTTTCTTAAAATGGTTTATTGACGAGCAAGTGGAGGAAGAATCAACATTCGACACGTTAATTCGTAAAATTGAACGCATTGAAAATGATTCTAATGCCATCTTTATGCTTGACGCTGAATTAGCGACACGTTCATTTACACCAGATGCTGAAGCTTAAAATTTACTAGTAAATTGAGTCATTTTTTATTCCTCCTCAATGTTTTAGTCTTACTTAACATTTACTCAGGAAGATTAAAAATGACTCTTTTCTTTTACATATTATATGGACTTAATCAAAAAGGCCACTATAGCTAAGAAACCCTACTTCTTCGTTTGGTTTTAAAAGCAATAGTTGATCTGTACCCTTTAAGTAAAATAACGGCGCTTCATCATTGACATACGGTTCTCCTAAATCTTTATACCATTTTTCATTTAGCTGTTTAGAATAAAATTCAAACGATATGTTTTCAATCTTATCGCTTTTACCTATATAAGAACAATATTGCGTCTCTATATCTTGTCCTGTACTGTCTTTCAAGTAATAAAAATCACAGTCTATTTCACCATATGCGGTATCGAACTGTTTCCTCTTAGCTGGTTTTCCTAACTTATTAACTACATCTTTTCTCGAATTACCTAGAGCGATTCCATTAACCATAAAACCATTCTTTTGTTTATCAATCTTAATAATAAATCTACCTTGCTCAAATAATCCCACCAAAGATTTATTATACTTTTCAGCTATCTCTTGTGCTGAGTCACCGCTACTATTAACAGTTTTTATATCTGCCTTTTTATTAATTAGTTCTTCAACAGTTTTTTTATCCCCATTTACTATCGCTAAATATAATGGTGTTTGACCTTGTTCATTGAATCCATTTACATTTGTTCCCTTTTTTATCAATTCTGCTAAAAAATCAAAATTATCTTTTTTATGATTTAGGAGAACATGGATTGCATTATTTCCAAATTTATCAACCTTATTAAGATCTAGTCCTTTATCTATAAATATTTGAACTACCTCTTTATTTTGAGTAAGAATAGCCGTTTCGTATGTATTTTGTCCATCTATATTCACTCTCTTTAAATCAATATCCAGGTTCAATAATTCTTTTATTAATGCTGTATTGTTTAACTGCTGTAATAAGGCTACTTGAACTATATTGTTTCCCTCGTTATCTACTTCTTGAAGATTTACTTTCATTTCATTAATAAGGTATTCAATCATCTCTCGATTCCCTGTTTTCATTGCAGAATATAGAACGGTATGCCCCATCTCATTCTTTACGTCCATATCAATACCGTATTTATGAAGCTCTTTTAATATTTCATATTGTTCATTATTGATTGCAACATGTGCAAGCGTATCCTTGTCTTTTCCAACTCTAATACTTCCCATTCCTTTATTCATTAAGGAAATAGCTAATTTTTTATTAGGTAATTTGATGGCTTCACTTATTGAATTTTCGCCATCTTTGTTAACAAAATTAGCATTGGCCCCGTTTTCAATCAAAAAATTTATATCATTCATATTTTGACTTTTTACTGCTTCAATCAAAGAGACATCCTTATCTTTTAATAAAAGATAATTTTCCCATGAAAAAGTAAACTTTGTTATAAAGCCATAAGTTGCAATACCAATAAGCAATAAAAGACTGATTAACACAGAGCTATATTTAATCATTTGCTTTACTTTTTTCTTAAATATTTCTTGTTGGCGTTCTTTTTCTAATAGCTCTTTCTTTTTTTTCTCTTCCAACTGTTTTTCATATAATTTAATTTGGTCATTAATCGCTTCTTCATTATTATAGATAGAAAGAACATGATCTTTTTCTCTTTTACAACGCTTACATGTGTTCATATTCTTTACGTTAAGACGTCCACATACACATGTCCATTTATCATTCAATATTTGTGAATAGTATTTTGCATCATTTCCTTCATGTGTTTTTACAAACGTTAATAGCCTAGGGTTATTAATTTCTTTTAGTTCTACTTTTTCTAGCTCTGATTCAGTTTGAGTCCATGTAGTTTCATCACTAAAAAGTACTTTCTCAATGACTATATCAATGTTTCTTGCATGTGGAAAATTTTCTAATGAAATTTTTTCATTGTCACCAAATGCTTGGTTAGGACCTATTGATTCAGGTAGCTGAAGTTTATATTTAAAGCTATTTGATTCCCAACCAACTGGCTCACCAAATTGATCAAAACAATAAATGGTAGCATTAAAGCCTTTAATTCTATTTTCTGAAATATTATTAAATCTAAATGAGCAATAAACCTTACCAGTTTCTTTACTTCTATAAAGCTGATACTTAAGCACTTCAATTGGACAATTTATATCAACTAACATACTATTCCTCCGATTAATTTAACAACTCAAATTCCTCTTCTTGAGGCTTCTTATAAATTTTTAAACTTATGTCTTGAAGTAAGGAAATAATTTTCGCTATGGCTAGAAAGAATATTCCTGTTAATATAATAGATATTGCTAATACTAAAGTTGTAGTGAGATGAGAGGTATAACTATCTTTTAATACAGAATATTTTTCTTCTATAAGGTTATTATCATAATGTTTACGAGTCGCTTCTTCCCAATATTTCATATCCTCCCTTTCTTTTTTTAAACTTGAGATTTGAGATAAAGCAAAAATTATAGCGGAAACAATTAATATCACACTTGTTATCTGTAGTACTAATTTCACTAGTATGCCCTCCATATAATAAAATAATATCTATTATATACCAATTAATCATTATTTACTATTCATTTACTAGGGAAATATTCACAATAATTTTCTTCTTCCTAATACTTTATTCATTATTAAATTTGGCTCTGTTTAACTTGATTGTTGTTTTTCTCAAATTAAAAACGTATTCTTGTGGTAAATACTAATAATCTACCCTTTTAATGTGTCAGAACCAACATTCGTAATAATCAAATATCAACACCGTAATTAAACAGAGCCTAATAAAAAAAGAAATGCTAAAAACTAACATTTCTCTTTTTCTTACTTATTTCGGCACCGAAATTCCACCTCTATTTCAGTGGAATATCAATTGTTTGAGTTCCATCTAAAAAGTTTTCATAATGTGAGAAATTGATGCGAACTGGGTTGACGACTCCCTTCATGTCATATGTTTCGGTTTGTTCGATTACGTATTCATCAGGTCTATGATAACTTGCTGAATTACTATAAACAGTTTCGCCATTTGCATCTATTGCTGTACCAAGTAAACCGATATTTTTATTTTCATAAGAAGTTGGAACATTTACTGTTACCATGTGCTTATTAACTTGAACTTTTAAGCCTGGGAGAGGTGGTTTCGATAGCACTTTCTTTTGGTTAAAATCTACCTCTATAAAATCTTGCCCTTTCGGCAATGCTTTTACTTTTCCAATGGATAATGTTAACTTTTTGGGCTCTCTAAAATAATTACTTTGCATAAAGAATGTCGCTTCCCCATCCATAAAATCCCCTGTAGCTGTTATGCCATTATTAATCGTCGTCCATTCCTCCCCTTTTTCATCTAATAGACGAATATCATCAAATCCTAAAATACGCTGATCATTATGTGGATCGAGAGCGATTGTAACACCTGTACGGAGCGGTGAAATAGATACAGACTTGATGGTGATTTGCTGACCTTCAAAGCTCATTATTTCATTCAATACATAGGACTTCGTTTTCGCTATTGGCTTTTTAAGTGAGAATGGGATCGTAAACTCTGTTTGTTTTTCATCTGCAAATTGTATATATAGTTCAAAATTAGCATTGTCATAATTTATAGGATTTTTAAATGAAGCCGCAAATTTATCTTCAATCAAAGTTGTTTCTTTTTCGCTATACCAACTGTAACTTATTCCAGCGGGTAATACCTCACCATTTAGACGGAGCTCCATTTTCTTCGTTGCTAAATCACGAACATCGAACGGTGCCGAAAATGTATAAGGCAATATCATACCTGTTTCATCAGCAATAACTCCTTGAAGTGTAAATGATACACCATTTTTCGTTTGTGACAGTCCTAGTTCCTCATAATAGTTGTTATGGAGTATATCTTTGACCCCTTTATCATACGTAATCATCTCTACTAACGGAGCAAAGCCTGGGATTTTTGCGATGGTACTCGCAAAAGCTGGAGATACACGGATAGACGTTACAAAAAGTAACAGCAATGCACAAGTAACAGCAATGCTTTTCCATATACGTTGTCGATTACGCTTTTCTTTTTGGAAGCGTATGACACTTTTCCTATGCGACTCTTCTAAATGCTCATGTGGTATGTCAATTTTCGCTAGTTCTTTGACAAAAACATCATAATCATGCTTTTCTACCTGTTTCATCTATAGCTCTCCCCTCTCCGTAAAATATAGTTTTAGCTTTTTCAATGCCGCATGTAACCTTGACTTCACAGTTCCTTCTGGAATATTTTGAAGTCTAGCGATATCTTGATTTTTATAATCTTGAAAATATTTTAGAAAAATAAGCTCTTGCTGCTCTTTTGGTAGCTTCGTAATGATATCTGTCATTTCAAAGCGCTCATAATTGGGGGCATTATCACTGATTTCTATGTCTTCCTGCAAATCAAGACGTCTGCTTCTTTCACGCATATCATGGCAAATATTGAGTAAAATTCGGACAAGCCACGTACTAAAATAACCTGGTTCTTTTACGGTATGTATCTTTTTTAGGCTTCGATATGTAGCTTCTTGTATTGCTTCAATGGCATCATGTTCATTTCTTAAATAAGCAAATGCCATACGGTACATCGTCTGTTCATATTGTTTTATTAGATGTAAAAAAGCATCTTCGTCCCCAGCTATCGCACGCTTCACCAATGTTTGTTCATCCATCACATACACCCCCTTCTACTTATTAGACAGTCAAGCTGACATTTTCGTTCGATTTATTTTTAATTATTTAACCAATTGTAACAAATTTCATTTTCATTTATATTCTGTATGTAATACTTCATAGAATTAAAAAAAGGGCTTCTTTGACTGTTGCTGTTAAAACATAAAAACAGAGTTAATCTACAAGATGTGTAGAATCAACTCTGTTTTTATGTTTTCTTAAATCGAATATTTCACTAAAGCACTCCGTTACTTTAAGTAGATTCCTTCACAATCTTTAATTAATAGGTGTTAATATTCAATTTTCATTTGATGAAAAAAAATTAGTTTTTTCCATTAACAAGGAACTTAACGAAGAGGATTATTCTATTATTTTAGCAAAACCAAACAATAAAACCATTGCTGTATTAAAAGAGCATACGGATACTTTGGAAATGTTTAAACATTATTTACCTGGAAGTAGTTATTTCACTAACAAGGACTTTAATCTTTGGGTAAGTTCCTAAAAAAGAGAAACGCCAGCAATCAACGTTTCTCGTATCTTCTTTATAGTAGATGAGGTTCTCGAACTTCTCCATCAAATGCTGCACGATATATCGAATAGATATCTTCTCGCTTAAGCGGCATCGGACTACGTGCTAAAATTCTTGTTTGCATTGTCGCATCATCCGTTAGTTGTTCCAGTGCTAATTCTGGTATATTAAATCCTTGTAATGTGGACGGAATATTAACATCGTGAACAAGTTGCTTCAATGCATCTACACATTTATAGGAAGCCTCTTCTTGCGATAAATACGCAGTTGAAATACCCATTGCATCTAAAATATCTTTCATACGTTTCTCGCAACTTTGACGAATATAGCCCATGACATATGGTAATAGCACTGCGTTGGAATCTCCATGAGCAATATGGAACTGGCCACCAAGTGGATACGCTAAAGCGTGTACTCCTGCAACACCAGCATTAAAAAAGGCTAAGCCTGCCAAATAACTACCATAACTCATATCCGAACGAGCCTGCTTATTCTGACCGTCATGCACTGCAGTTCGAATGGAGCCACTAATTAATTTAATGGCTTGTAATGCAAGTGCATCAGTTACTTCATTGGCATTTACAGAAACATAAGCCTCTATTGCATGTGTTAAAGCATCTACGCCTGTAGCAGCGGTCACTTTGGATGGTACGGAAATCGTTAACGCAGGGTCTACAATGGAGACATCTGCTAATAAGTAATCATGTGTCACAACATCCTTCGTTGTTTCAAGTGACAGTACTGAAATATTTGTCACTTCTGAGCCTGTTCCGGATGTAGTTGGAATTAAAATTTTAGGTAACCCTTTATTTTCAAGAGTTTTTGTTCCTGTTAAATTTAAGTAATCTGCCACTTTCCCATCATGTGTTGCTAAAACCGCGGCAAGTTTCGCTAAGTCTAATGCACTTCCTCCCCCTAAACCAATCACTAAATCAAAATGATGTTTTCTAGTAAAATCAACTAGTTTCTCACCAATTGCGAGCGGTGGCTCTGGGGCAATATCGGTATAAATAGTTGTAGCGTACCCATTTTCAAATAATGGCTTTTCAAGATGATCTGTTAAACCTAACTCTTTTAAAAATGGATCTGTGATTATTAAAATATTATTTGCTTTCAATTTTTCTACTTCCGGTAGTAGCTGACTTAAGCAACCCCAGCCTGTATAACTCGCAGGAGTAAAGGTTAATTTATGCATAATTGTTCTACTCCTATCTATTCATAATAGCCTTCTGTCGATTTTCTAAATGACTTAAATTGGACTGAATCATGGCCAAACCACACTTGCGAATTTGTTTTATTTGCTAATCTTCTAATTCGTTCAACTGTAGAATTATAGCCAACAGAATCATAAAGTATACCAGGTGGCTTGACAGGCGGCCCAAAGCTTTCAGCGGTGTAAATGGCATCTGAAGCTAAAATAATTCCACCCGTTTCTGGCATATTAATATGCAAACCTAGCATTCCCCAAGCATGACCGCTTCCAAAATTCAAAACTTGGATTCCTTCTGCAAGTTTCACATTATCCTCACCACGCTTAATTAATCGCCATTGTAAATTGTTTTTTATCCACATATCAATGTCACCCCAAATATAGGCACCTTCTTTTACATTTCTTGCGTATGTTTGTAAAGTTCCATTGAATTCATCTTCCTGTACAATAATCGTTGCATTTGTAAAAAGCTCTAAACAGCCTGCATGATCTAAATGTAAATGTGAAGCTACAACATATTTAATATCTTCTAGACGCACATTTAACTCTTCTAAACGATGATGTAAATAGCATTCTTCTGGCATATTAATCGGGAATGCTTTTTGAGTAAATTCACCCCAGCGCCCTTCAGATCCCATTGAATTTGGGTTACATGCTGTATCAAATAATACTTTTCCTTCTGGATGATCAATTAATACTGTATAAACTGGAAGCTCTATAAATTCATTTGGCTGGTTTGGATGATCAATCGTTGCAGGGTTATGCATGGCAATCAGATAGTTTTTATCCATTCGCATTGTTCCATTACCCATAACATACAATTTCGGGTGCTGTTTGATAATGTTCATTTACAACCATCTCCATTTCGGAATCATTTATGCCTCGACATAATTGTAGCTGTCGCTTTGCTTTCGCTACATAAAACATTTGTAGCTGTCGCTTTGCTTTCGCTACATAAAAACATTTGCTGCTGAAAGAAGTTAATTGTTATTCCAAATCACTAGCTTCATTTCTGTCATTTCCTCAACTGCATATTTGATGCCTTCTCGACCGGTTCCGCTTTCTTTAATGCCGCCATATGGCATATGGTCAACACGGTATGTTGGAACGTCATTAATAATGACGCCTCCTACTTGTAATTTCTTTGAAGCTTTAAAGGCCATCTCGATTGAAGGTGTAAATATGCCTGCCTGTAAGCCGTAATGTGAATCATTGACAGCATCAATAGCTTCTTCTATGGAAGAAACAGAATTGACAATTACAACAGGTGCAAATATTTCTTCACAAGATACACGGCTTTGAGAGGATACATTATATAATACTGTTGGAAGTAAAATATTATTTTCAATACGACCACCTGTCAGTACTTCGGCACCTTCTGCTACCGCTTCTTCTATCAATGTGACAGCACGCTGTTGCTCAGTTTCTGAAATCATCATCGCTAAATCCGTTGTTACATCTAATGGGTCCCCTATTGTTAGCTGTTCTATTTTTGCTTTTAGTTTTTCTAATAATACATTCATCATATTTTCTTTTACATATATACGCTGTAGGGAGATGCAAACTTGACCTTGATTTGCAAAAGCCCCCATCACAATTCGGTCCATAATCTTATCGAGTTGAATCCCTTCATCAACAATTACACCAGCATTCGAACCAAGTTCTAATGTGACTTTCTTTAAGCCAGCGCGATTGCGGAGGGAAATACCTACAGCAGGACTTCCAGTAAATGTAATCATCTTTACTTTTGGATGTGCTAAAAAGGCATCTCCTACTAGTTTTCCTTGCCCAGTTACTAAGTTAAATGCACCTGCTGGTAATTTTGTTTGTGCCAATAATTTTGCTAAAAAATGAGCAGATAACGCTGTTTGGGTTGCAGGCTTCAAAACAATCGTATTTCCAGCTGCTAATGCGGGTCCAACTTTATGGGCTACTAAATTTTGTGGAAAATTAAAGGGTGTAATAGCCGCAATAACGCCCAATGGCTCTCGAATTGTATAACCAAATCTACCCTCTCCACTTTTAGATGCATCCATTGGAATCATTTCACCAGATAGTCGTTTAGCTTCTTCTGCTGCAAATTTGTAAGTTTCAATCGTTCGATCAATCTCAGCATAGGCATATTTTAACGGTTTAGCTGATTCTAGTGAAATAATTCTAGCTGCCTCTTCTCGATTTTCGGCAAATAGATCCGATAATTGTTCTAAAATTTCTGCTCTTTGAAATGCTGTTAATGCTGCCATTTCGGCTTCTGCTGCATGAGCACTTTCAATTGCATGCTGTACATCATCTTCAGTGGCCATAGCAAATTGAGCAATGACCTCTTTTGAGTAGGGAGCTTGAACCTCCATAAATTCATCTGTCATTTGCCATTGTCCATTAATAAATAAGCTCTTTTTCAAGACCTTACTCACTCCTTTCTTTAAATGGTTACGTATTCATTTCTGAAAATAAAAAAATGAATACGTAACCATTTTGGTTTTAAAAAATAAACTGAGGCATCAGTTTATTTTTTTACTTGTTGTATTTCTCGGGAAAAGTTTAACAGATTCTGTTTGTTGGATGCAAGCACTTTTTTTCTCCATTACTTCAAATAATTTTTCAATAGCAATAAATCCGAGGTTTTTTTCGGATTCTAAACCTACTGTTGTTAAAGCAATTGAATAGTGCTTACTGAGCTCCACATTATCAATGCCAATAACATTAAAATCTTGAGGAACATGAAAGCCCCTCTCTAAGCAAAGGTTTAAAATTTCAATAGCAATTGCATCTGTTGCGGCACAAATAGCGGTAGGCCTCGTAGGAAGCTTTAGTATTTCCTCAAATATTCGTTCAATATCGTCTTTTTTCGTATTTGTAAAAAATGCTGACACTGTATTTACATCTATACCGCTGTCCTTTAATGCATTTTTAAAGCCATTGTACCTTTCAAAAAAAGTACTGATTTCATGTGGGCCGCCAATCCAGCATATGTTACGATGATCTAAAGATAAAATATGATTCGTCGCTATATAACCAGCTTCCACATTATCAATTTCTACAAAATACCTGTTTTCTCGATGCTTGCGATTATACATGATAAAAGGTACGCCTAGTTTTTCAAGCTTAAAAAATAAGTCATCTTCATATAACATAGACGATAAAATAATCGCATCAGCCCTAGTTTCCAAAACCGAATTATAAATAGAATCTAAATCATCTTCCGTACCAAAATAAACATTTACTTTATAGCCCCGAGCAGTAACATAATTAACGATTGCAGTAGTTGTATCGACAAAAAAAGGATTATGTAAAGGCCCTGATATCAAAGTAATAATGCCAGTTTTTTTCTGTACAAGTGATCTTGCAATATCATTTGGAATATAGTTTAAATCCTCAATTGCCCGCATCACTTTTTCAACAGTTTTCGGCTTTACGAGTTCAGGAGTATTTAACACTCTTGAAACCGTTGTTTGAGAGACACCCGCATATTTAGCCACATCTTTTGAAGATACCAAGAAACCACCCACTTCATCTTTGTAAGCCTATTTTATACCATTAAAGAAATAATGTTAATAGATAAGAGTAAATGCAAGTACTTTCTATTATTAGGAATTTTTTTGATTTTTTCGCTCATAAGGCTTAACGGCTTCGCTAGCTTTAAAATTATAAACAGGTGTAATTACTTTTATTATATCTGCAGTTTCCTCAAGAACAGATGTGATTTCTGACATCGGCTTATATGCCATTGGGGCTTCATCTAATGTTTCTTCGTTTACGGATGTTGTCCAAATGCCTTGCATCATTTCTTTAAAATCTTCCATGTTTAGTGCTTCTTTTGCAGCACGGCGAGAATACATTCTCCCTGCCCCATGTGGTGCTGAGTAATTCCAATCTGCATTCCCTTTCCCCATACAAATAAGTGAGCCATCTCGCATATTCATAGGAATAACCAGCTTCTCCCCTTTATTTGCTCGAACGGCTCCTTTTCTTAACGTCATTGTTTCTGTATCAATATAGTTATGGATCGTATCGAATGTTTCGTTAAAACGCCAGTTCATATGCTTGGAGATTGTTTCGGCAATTGTCCAACGATTCATCCGAGCATATTGCTGAGCAATTTTCATATCGTGAATATAATCATGGAAATACTCACCCTCTAAATAAGCTAAATCTTTTGGTACAATAAGATTTTGCTCTTTAAAAGCTTTAATCATCGCTTGAATTTCTTTTTCGCGCCCCTGATATTTCAGCTCGGCAATTTTATCTTTTAAATCTTCTTGTTGTAATGTTTCATAGGCTCTTTTTTGATGCCAATTCGCTACCTTAGCTCCGACATAACGCGACCCAGTATGGATAAGTAAGTAGTGTGTGCCTGCTTCGTCTTTGGCAAGCTCGTGAGGTGGGCTACCGACGCCTTGCTGTGTTTCCACAGTAGAAAAAAGAGCTCAGACGATTTTTCAAACGAGTAGACGGGTAATACCTCACCTCGATTCTTCTGAGCTCTCTTTTTAAGGCGATTTTTTGTGAAATGATAGCTATCTTCACTAAACCTTTCTCTATTCTTTTTTATTCTTCTTCCCGATTCTACTTCGGGTATTCATAGTCGCTTCTCTAATTCTCATAACTACCAAAAATTGTATGTTTGGCTATATATTCGACAGATATGATTTAGAATGATAATCGAAGTAGGAAGTCTAAGCTTATTAATAGTCTGAACGCATACTTCCTAAAGTATTAAGCACCACATATATAGTCTAATATAGAATGTTGCTCATCCGTAGTTGATGAGGCGGTTTCAATGTTTAACAAAACAGTTTGTCCAGTTGAAGGAAGTTGGTGGGTGTCTGTAATAACGTTTAACAAATCTGAGCCGACTTGTACATTGCAAACAACTTCTCTTCCTTGGAATTGTACGTTATGCACAATACCAGAAAATCCAGCTAACTTAGCTGTGTGAGGATTCTGTTCAATAATTTGTACTTTAAACTGCTCAGGACGAACTGGGCAGATGCCTTGGTTTTTAAAAGAGCTAGGAATATTTGGGATATACCACTGAAGGGTGTTATTAACAGCAGGGTAAAAATAATCGCCTTCCCATATGCCTTTAATTAAATTTGCTTTGCCAATAAATGTTGCGACGAAAGGTGTCTTCGGTTGAAAATAAATAGTCTGCGGTGTCCCAACTTGCTCGATTTTTCCTTCGTTCATGACGACAACTTTATCTGCCATTGCGAGTGCTTCACTTTGATCATGTGTGACATAGACAATCGCTTTTTTAAACGTCCGATGAATTGTTTGGATTTCATTTCGTAATTCTATACGAAGCTTAGCATCGAGACTACTAAGCGGCTCATCCATCAAAATTAGTGCAGGTGCAGGACTTAATGCACGGGCAATAGCGACACGTTGCTTCTGTCCACCTGAAAGTTCATGTGGGTAACGATGAGCTAAATGATTCAGACTAACAATATCCAACATTTCCGCTACACGTACCTCCATATTTTCTTTTAACTGTGACTCGACAAATCGGTGATGCTTTAATGGAAAGGCAATTTGATCCTTTACTTTCATATGTGGCCACAGTGCAAAAGACTGGAAAACCAGACTAATATTACGTTGTTCAGGTGGAATATGAGCAACAGATTGGTCGTCCATCATTAATACTCCACTTGTCGGTTTCTCAAAACCTGCTAATATTCGAAGCAAAGTCGTTTTACCGCATCCTGATGGACCGACAATAGCTACAAATTCGCCTTCTTCAATCGTCAAGTCAATGCCTTTTAATACGTCCATTGACCCGAAAGATTTTTTTAGTTGCTTTAATATCGTAATCATTACAATTGCTCCTTTCTCCGGATGATTAGGATAATGCTATACAATATACCGGCTAATCCGGCCATATAGAGTAATACAATTACTGAAAACGCTGTGGAATAGGTCGTATAACCTGCTTGCTCAAAATTATAAATAAGCACTCCAATTGTTTCCGCCCCACTAGACCAAAGTAGAGAGGAAACGGTTAGTTCAGTTAAAGTAGTTAAAATAACTAAAATAGTACCGCTAATAATGCCTGGTAAAAATAACGGAAGTAAAATTGTCCGCCATTTGACAAACTGGGAAGCGCCTGCAATATGAGCTGCCTCTTCTAAATCTACCGAAACTTGCAAAATTGCTGTACTACTTCCGCGGACTTGTAGTAGCATAAACCGTGTAACATAAGCAATTAATAGAATCCAAATCGAGCCGTATAGTCCGGGATTCCAACCGGGAATAGGTTCCATCCAAGCCAAAATCATCGCTAGAGCAAGTACAATCCCCGGCAGTGTATAAGGAATAGCGATAATCATTTCAATTAATTTAGAAAACATAGTAGCCTGACGAATACGAATATAGGCAATCGCTGTACCAACGATTGTACAAATTATTGCTGTCCCTAATGCTAATAAAGTACTTGTTTGCAGCGCATTCCCTACTTTGTTATAGTCATATAACAAAAAGTTGAAATTAAAAAGGGTAAGCGTTTCCCACGATAACGGTAATCCATATGTTTTTACTAAAGATGTTTTCACCATTGAAAATAACGGCATTACGCTGAATAATAAAACAATGCTCCAAACCACGATTTCAGTACTGAGTCTCCATTTTCCCAAAAATATGCGTGGCTTTTCATCAACATAGCTTGTCTCAGTCGCTTTTGACTTTTTTAATAAAAGCCATTGAAGTCCAGTCACAATAAGGGCAATGAATGCGAGTAACACGGATAATGTAGCAGCACGAGCAAAGGCATTTTCACCAAAGCCGATAACTTCCTGGAAAATAGCTGTACTTAATACAGTAATGTTAGCAGGAATTCCTAAAAAAGCAGGAATTCCAAAGTTGTCTAAGTTCGATAAAAAAGCAATCATGCCGCCACCAATAATGCCTGGCAATGCAAGTGGAACTGTAACAACGCTAAATGCTTTCCATTTACCACCACCTGATGCAAGCACGGCCCATTCAAGTTCCCGTGGGATTCGCTTTAATACATTCACTGTAAATAAATAGACGAGTGGGAAATGAGAAATTCCTAATAGAAATGTAATGCCTCCAAGCGAATAAAGGTTGAATGTTCCGAATGGAATATCTTTCACAAATTGTGTCCATGCAATCGTTACGATGTAAGATGGGATGATAAAAGGAAGTAATATAAATATATTAATCCATTTTTTTCCTCTGAAATCTGTGTAAGCCATTAGCCAAGCGAAAAATACACCTAGTAGCAACGATAGAGCAGTAGAGCCAATCACAATCCACATCGTATTCACAAGCATATTCCATGTAAAGGCTTCACTTAAAATTTTCGCATAATGGGCAACGGATAGTTGTCCATTATACTGAAAACTTTGCCAAACTAATCGCAAAACTGGTAAGAAGAAAAAGATAAAGATGACAATTGCCGTTACAGTCATAATACCTTTTTTCGACCAAAGCTCAGTAGCTGATGAAGGCTGTGACTGTTCTGATTGAATGTTAAAAGATTTATTGACCACGTTTACTCACCAAACATTGTTTTAAATTTGTTTTTATCTTCTTCACGATTGCTCAGTAACTCCTTCACATCACTTGAAAGTACTGTTAATTCTTCTACACTTTTCAATCCTTCCGGTGCTTTTACATCTGTACGGATAGGTGCATAGCCTTGCTGTGCAGCAAGATTTTGCCCTTCTTTAGATAAAACAAAATCGATAAATGCTTGAGCTGCTTCTGGATCTTTGGCATCCTTTACAAGTCCAATTGGTTCTGTAATGACGGGTACTCCCTCAGTAGGGTAGGCGATTGCTACTGGAGATCCCTCTTTCGCAGCATTGTTTACTAAATAATCAACAATCATCGCATAGTTGTTTTCACCAGCTTGTAAACCTTTTAGTGCTGCCCCGTTTCCTTGGACAACTGTCACACCATTTGTTTTTAATGCTGTATAGTAATCCCAGCCAAAGTTACTTTGTCGTGTAAAGATTCCTAAATTATAAGCTGCAGCACCCGAGTAAAGTGGACTAGGCATAATTGTTTCCTTGGATTTTTCTTCTAATATACTCCAAGATGTAGGAGCTTCTGAAACATTTCCAGTATGATAGCCTATAACAGTTGCCATAACCTTTGTACCTGTATAAGTGTGGTCAGCATCTACAAATTTATCTGGGATATTTGCTAGCTCTTTTGATTCATAGCCTTCAAGTAAAGATAGGCTTTTTAATTTTTCAAAAGTAACATGATCTGATAGTAATAGGACGTCAGCTTGTACATCCCCAGCAGTATTTTCAGCTAACACCTTACCAACAACTTCCTCTGTACCTGATCGGAATAATTTCACATCTATATCAGGGTACAGCTCATTAAATGCAGTAATTAATTGTATTGCATCTTCCTCAGGCTGTGATGTATAGAAGCTAACAGTCCCTTCTAACACGTCCGCTGGTGCAGCAGTAGTTGAAGATGGCTGATCAGTAGTCTCCGTCTTTTGCTTTCCTGTTGATCCACAAGCTGCTAATATCATTGTCAAAAGTAAAGCTGTCATCCAAAGCTTTTTCATCGTTATTTTGCTCCTTTTAATAAAGTAATGGTGTGTTGAAACTGCTCATCATTGATATGACTAATAGAAATAGGGGTAATGGTTGTATAACCTTGAGCTAGTAATGCAAAGTCGCTTTGTGTTACTGTACTTTCTACACAGCGTCGATGGTCTTTAAGCCAGTAAAAAATTTCCCCTAAATCATCTTGTATATGAATATGCTTATAGCGCTCTAAAGAAAAATCTAAAGTAGCAACGGTTGGTCCTAGATAATGTTCTGGTGCAACGTAAGGAAGATTAATGTTATAAACAGTCCCAACTGTTAAAGGTTGATGAAGCAAATGTTGTAGCAATTGATATAAATATATTTTGGCATGCTTAAAATTAGTCTTTTGGGCATCATAAGCGTCGATAGAAATAGCAATTGATTTATAATGTAACGAGGCTGCTTCAATGGCTGCACTAATCGTACCTGAATAAAATACATCTTTCCCAATGTTCGCCCCTAAATTGATACCAGAGATAACAAAGTCGATTGGTTCATCCACCAATATATCTAATGCGAGCTTCACACAATCAGCTGGTGTCCCATCAATCATCCAAGACATCACATGCTGCCCAAACAAATCGTTTTTTTGAATATTAAGTGGTTTACGTAAAGTTATGGAATGAGAAATAGCACTTCTTTCTTGATCAGGGCAGCACACATAAACAGTTCCAAAATTATTAAGCACCTCGATTAATGCTCGTACACCTGGTGCAAATAGGCCATCATCGTTTGTAAGTAAAAAGTTCACGCTGTATAACCCCTACCTTTTCTAAATAATTAAGATGCTGTTGAAATAACGTGTCATCGTAACAAAGACCTTCGATTACAACAGGCACCTCTAATTGCTCTATCATTGTCCAAAGTGATGGAGTCAACTGTAATTCGCCCGTACCAAGTGCTACATGATATTGAAGGCTAGTCGAATCGCTTATATGAATTTTATCGATGGCGTGTAACTGCTGAAGTTCTTGTTCAATTGATATGCCTATATCAATGTGTGCAATATCAAAAGTTGTGCGAAAAGTCGGATATTGTTTTATAAGAGTGTTCAACATATTAGCCTGCCAATACAATTCTTTTGGTGTATGCTCCATTAATTCTATTGAAAGTTGAACTCCGATTTTTTCACTAGCCTCATACAATGTTTGTAAACTGCGTTGCATCGCAACCTTATACAGATTAACTGAATGGTTAGCAATCATTTTTCGACCTGGATGTACTGTAATTGACGGCACATCCAATGCTTTTGCAATTAAAAGAGTGCGCACAACATCTTGCACTGATGCTTGGCGAATTTCTTCATTTAACGATGCAATATTTAAATCCCAACTACGTGCATGTAATGTAAGAGCTAATCCAGATTGCTGTAATTCTTTTTCAATCGTGCCAATTGACCAGTCTGCTAAAATCATTTGTTCAACCCAGAGTTCGATGCCTTGCAGCTGCGCAACCTGCACTTTCTGACATATTTCTTCTAACGATTGCCCCCAAAAAAGTGTAGAAGAAGCAAAAATGTTCATAGTAGCACCCCATTTTTCTTTGTAAGAATCTCCTGTAAAAATTGTCGTACTGCTTCTTCTTGATACGGAACAGTTCCTGGTAGCTGCGGATTCTTAGACGTATGCCCATGAAAATCGCAGCCAACCGTCATGTATATTGAATAATGCTGTGCAACTTGCTTCCATTTTTCCGTCTCAGCAGGCGAATGAAGTGCATAATACACTTCAATGCCATCAATTCCTTCTTGTACAACAGTATCAATATCGAAAGGGAACTGGTAAATTCCGGGGTGTGCCAAAACAGCTAAGCCACCTGCATCATGAATCATCTGAATCGCTTCGGCTGATGTAGCACCCTTTCTTGGTATAGAGGCGGGTGCCCCTTTTTTCAGCACAGTTTCAAATGCTAATTCACGTGTCGTAAAGGCACCCATTGCTACAAGCTCATCTGCAATATGTGTACGCACAATAATGCCACCTGCTGCGCGTCGCTGTACAGCTTTTAAGTCAATTGCATAACCAAAAGATTGGAGTTGCTCTACAATCTTTTCAGCCCAGAACCAACGCTCATTTCGTCGCATATCACAATATTGTTGCAATGGTTGATACGTTACATCTAATCCATACCCTAAAATATGTAGTTCCCCATTTGGCCCATCTGTATTAAACTCCATCGCTGGAATACATGTAACCCCACTTGGCACAAATTGCTGTACCGTTTCATAGGCAGCCAATGTATCATGGTCACTAATTGAAAAATAACGTAATCCCTGCTGCACAATTAACTGTACCAACTCTTTTGGACTTAACTCGCCGTCTGAGCAATTTGTATGCATATGCAAATCTACTGACATTTCCTCACCTCCATATTTACTTTAAAATACAATTGTTAATTAAAAATAGTTGGGAACGTAAAGGATTATTAATTGTTTGTAAAGGGGGAATATGGATAAAGTCTTTTTTAATCTACAATCTTCTTGGTGAGTTTAAACTCTATTTACAAACTAATTTACATATAATTAATATTATCCTTGCGATTCTTTGCTATGAATACGACACTCTAAAAGGGTCGTTAGATTTTATTCGATGCTTAGACTTGCGAGAAGTAAGTACAGAAATCAAAAAACTAATTATCTAAAAGAAAGCGCTCAGCGTATTAACTATTCAAAAACAGACCACGATGCCACATTTATGCGAATGAAAGAGGATTAAATGAAAAACAGTCAGTTAAAAGCTGGAGATAATGTACAAATAGCCACACAAATCAGTTCATTGTTGGATCTGCATTATATCGATGGTCAGGAAGCACACGTTGTTTCCAACCGTTTATGCATTAACTACTTGAAACATTACCCAAACTGGTCCTATCTGGAGAAGAGGGCACTGAAAAACTAAAAAAATTCATTTTTTTATATTAGAAATCTATCTTTTGTTATTTGAAAACTTAAAAAAGTCAATTTGCATCACATTTTTTGTGGCAAATCGACAAGTGATTCAAACACTATACGCTATAATCAACGAACAAATGTGGGTGGATACAAACAAGACTACAAAATTTATATGCAAGGATGGTCCACTGGAATACAGTCTATGAAGAAATGAAAGAAAGGCTTAAGAGAAAACAATAAAGCTGGAGATATGATTATATATGTAGCAAAAGTTAGATCTAAAGAAGCAACAAATTCCATAGAGGGTGACTATGTTAACTACTTGAGAGGAAATTGATTCCATTCCTTTGAATACCGTTGATATTTATCTACGAAAAGGGATTTTTCGGAGAAACGCTTTCCACATTTACAAACATAACGACGACGTTTATAGAAAAGAATAGTTAAACGTTCAAACCACTTTAAATGATTGATCTTTTGTATACGATAATCGTGAACCTTCGAAGTTTCTTTTTTACAAACTGGACATTGATGCGTACATTTAGGCAATTGTACATACAATGCGATTCGATCGCCTACTTCTTCTACTTTCGTAATCTCTACATCTTTTAATCCCGGAATATTCGTGTTAAAATTCATATGCACAGTTCACCTTTCTATTACTTGTTTCTCGACAATTCAAGTATATATAAATCAGTGAATCTGTGCTTTTTTTATGCGTGTAATTGTGTGAATACCCCAACAAATATTATAGAACCTAAAAAAATGTTCTAAAATTATAAATTAATTTTAGAACATTTTCTTTTAACATTTATTCTTCATATTGAATATCTAATTTTTTCGGTATTTCTGGTATATCGTTTGATTTTACATCTACTTCTGTTAAAGCTAACGTATGTAATGGATATTTTTTCTGAACATCGAAAGGAATTGCGATGCTCTCCATTTTATTGTTCATTTGACTACGTGCAAGTAGCCCATTATTTGTCAGGTCAATGCTTATAATACTGTTAATCGTTTCTTTTAGCATTAAAATATCTTTTTCTTTTAACGGCATTTGTTCGTCCATTAAAAATGGTTGAATATTTTCTTTAATATAGCCCTGCGCCTCAATTAAACAAGAAAATTCATTTAATTTATTTGCGTATAACTTTAATTGGCGCTTTTCTTTTGAACGTTGGTGATTTAGCTCTTGCACTTTTTGCTCAATGCGTTCCAAACGTTTTTTCGTTAACTCCATAAGATAACTTTGTATTGAATAAATGGACTGAAGCATCGTTGCCTCCGCTTCTTGCACTTTTTCATATTGTGCAATACAAACAACTTGCTGCTCATTTAACTTGTTAACACGTTCCTTGAAAAATCCATTTTGTGTATGCTGACCAAAAATAGCTTTCATAAGACCTTTTCCGTGAATTTTTTTATGCTGAGCGTCCAATCGATCATATTCACGTATATAATCGCTATGCATATTACGGTATTCCCGTAACATTTGTTGATAAAAAACAGCCTTTTCTGTAAAGCTTTCCACAATTTCATCTTGAAAATAATCATTTTGTGAAATGGTTTGTAAAAGTTGGTATAATGTTTGAACATTTTCAAATACGTTGGCAACCTGCTCGTATTCTTGCTCATATTCAGTTACAATCGCTAAATCACGTTGATAGCGTGAAAATTCGTATTGCGTATCGCCTGCATACTTTTCAATGTTCTCAACTGCAGATTGGAATGGATCTCTTTGTGGAATAACAGTTAATTCGAAGCGGAATCGTTCAAGCCATTGCAAGAAGCGAATTAAAATGCCATACGTTTTCTTATCACTATTTTCTGCAACCCGATGAATTTCTGAAATTAATTGCTCATACTGACTTTTCTCCCAAAGCTCATCACTCTTAGTCTGTTTAGCTTCAATCGCTTCTCTTGCAGAGATAGCAACAAAATCACTTATTAAATGCCCAATTCGTTCTCTCTCAGCATTAATAAACGCCTGCGTATTGTCATTTGAATCTATGGCATTGATTACACAAAGAGGCTCAACACCTTTGTTTTTTAGCGTTTCCATCAATAATATTTCAGGATAAATAGCCATCGAACCTGAGCGTAATACCCAAAAGATTTCATCAACACGGTTCATCAATGCCTCTGGGAAGTAGGCCATTTCTCCTCCCCCAGCTTCCAATGAAACAGAGTCAATAATTGTTACTGATTTTAATAAATCGTTTTTCAAATATACTTCTAAGTAATCTAAATGTTCTCGTAGTATTTGAGATGCAAAAGTATCGCTAGTTGTCAATAATTCTAGCTTGCTCATATCAAATATTGCTACAACGCCATCTAAAAAATAAGCCTTTATTTCTTCATGTTCACCGTATCGCAAAAATGTATTTACCCCTGTTGGATGCTGATCACTAACAGGCAAAACTTGACGTCCTAGAAGTCCATTTACAAGTGTTGTTTTTCCAACACGCTCTTTCCCAACAATAAGAATCATCGTTTCGTTGTTAGCATCTTGAATGATACGATTTAAATGTTTAGCTGTATCTTTTACATAAGTATTTTGTACAATAATGCCATGTAATTGTCGCAAATGATCAACAAGCTGTGGCAAAATATTATTCGCTGAGGCTGTATATTCGATCGGAACATCACCAATATTTGTCATCCCCAAAACCTCTTTTCGTATGTATCTAAAGTTATTATAAATGAAAATATTCATTTATTAATATATAGTACTAAGAAATAACGACAAAAAAGGACAATATACTTAAATGCAAACGTCACAAATAGGTAATAAATCTTATGCTTTTAAACGAGTTATCTCAGATACTATTATTCATTCAGACTAAAAGAAATAAAAATTATTATTATAAATTCGTAAGAGAGTTAGTCTTTCCTTCATTCTTCCATTCCAGCCATACGTGAGTAAAGCGCTCCAAGTGTTGGCATACCACCTTGTGCACCGAATTTCTCCACTGATAATGAAGCTGCAATATTTGCAAAATACACTGCCTGATCCAATGATTGCCCTTCTACTAAAGCATAAGCGAGTGCACCGTTAAACGTATCACCTGCACCTGTTGTATCTACTGCTTTCGTTAAATAGCCCGGAACATGAATAGGATATTCACCATCAAAATAGCGTGCGCCATCACTACCTAGCGTAATAATCATTTTATTAGGATACTTTTCTAATATTTGTTCAACATCATCTCCAAAAATTTCGGCACACTCCGTTTCATTTGGTGTGATATAGGCAATATCCTCCATCCATTGCACATCAAAATTAGCCGCTGGTGCAGGATTTAATAAAACAGGTACATTCGCTTCTTTACAAAGTTTTATTGCATAAGCAGTCGTTTCCGTTGGGATTTCTAGCTGCATAATTACCATTTGACTTTTTTGAATGATTTCTTTCGCTGCCTCTATATGCGCAGGCATTAACTCATAATTTGCCCCTGGTACTACTATGATACGGTTATCATTATTGTAGATTAAAATATTAGCAATCCCCGTAGGTGCCGATACGCTTGTAATAGCTTCAGTTTGAACATGCTCTTGCTGTAAAACATTGCGCAATGTTTCGCCAAAACTATCGAAGCCTACGCAGCCTATCATTGTGACTTCACTTCCAAGACGTGCAGCAGCAATTGCCTGATTAGCCCCTTTTCCTCCTGGAATCGTTTGAAAATCTTTACCAAGGATCGTTTCACCTTGCTTTGGAAAAACCCCCATTTGTACAACTAAATCCATATTTATGCTACCTATAACTGTAATCATCTTTTGACCTACCTTCCATCTTATTTTTCCATTTTAACTGAGAAAGAAGTGGAAAGACAGGCCATTTACATTTGAAAATTATGGGATACTGATCTTCTTACTCAATGTTCTGCAATGCAGTTTTTCATCACCCTATATCAATTATGCCTCGACATAATTGCGTCCGGAATCGGCTTTGTCCTCGCACAAAGAACTCCTTTCCGATTTCCGTGACATCCGCCGGAGGCTTTGGGCCAACATAGGTTTTATTGTGCGAAAGCAGCGGCAGCGACAGGATGTTTTTTGTGCGAAAGCGCAGTGCAACGTAGCGGTAGCGACAGGATGTTTTTTGTGCGAAAGCGCAGTGCAACGTAGCGGCAGCGACAGGATGTTGGTCTCCTCAGTCATTGCCACAGGACGTGGCGTTCTTCGACTGAGTTCCTCTATTTCAGCGGACGTTTGGACTCTCACTAAAAAGTAATTTAAATCGCATTCATCTCACCTCCTATAAAGGTGGGAGACTTCTGTACCTGTCGCTTTCGGTATAATAACCACTTGCTAAAAGAGGTTAAAGTTTTCCCAATAAACCTTTCCTTGCCTCTAATTCAATTTTCCTATCACAATCTTCACAGGAAAACTTCCCGTCCATATTTTCTTTATATAGTTTATACTTCCTTGTGCCTTCTACAACTTCAAATATTTTCTTACAAAAAATACAATGAACCTTATAGCTAATCATGATACTTCCTCCTTTAACCCGATGTAGTTTTTCGGGGAATATAGTACAAAATATAATGAGAGCGACAATAAAATACTTATAATACCGAAAATAATTGCCGTCATTTGAAGTGTAAATAATTCTGCAAACAGACCTAATAGTAAAGTAAAGGAGATTTGTAAAATATTTTGAAAAACACTAGAAATACTGCCAAATCTCCCCATCATTTCAGGCGGTACATTTTGCTGATAGAATGTTTCATAACCAGTATTACTAAATGCCATAAAAAAGCCTAAAAAAACAAAACTTACAAATGCCAAAATACTCGATGTCAAGGCATAAAAAGCTGTATAAAACAGCATTGTTAGCAACAAGCCAAAAGCCATATATGACCGAGTGGACCATTTTTTGGCGAAGCTTGCAGCAACCATTCCACCTAAAATTGCTCCGGCTCCTGCACTACTCACAAAGACTCCATATAAGCTATCGGATAAAGCCAAATCTTGCTTTATAAATGTTGTTTCCTGAGAATCAAGTGCAAATGCAATCATTAATGTACTTTGAAACAGTAAATAAATCGTTATAAATAATGAATTTTGTCGAATGAAAGCTATCACCGCTAGATAGTCACTTTTTAGTATTTGCCAAGTAATACGTTGCAGTGAAGTTTCCTTCACATCATCTACATCAGGTAATAAGTATATGATCAAAGCACAAACAAAAAATGTAAAGCTGTTTAACCAAATCGTAATTGTTGTATTAAAAAGCATGATGAGGAGTCCTGCAAGTGCTGGACCTACTAAAAACGAGCCTGAATTGAACGTGCCAAGTATTGCATTGAATCGTTGTCTATCTTCTGAGGGAACTAGCTTTGTAATATAATATGTACTACTCGGTCCAAAGAAACTACTCGCTATATTCGCTAAAAATAACAGCATATAGATGAGCCAAATAGATTCCATAAACGGCATACAAAAAACTATGAAACCTCGTATAATATCAGTTGCAATCATCAACTTGCGTTTATTCATACGATCAATGAAAGAGCCAGCTACCAAACTTGTTAAAACTCTTGCTATTGGTCCGACAATAAAGATTCCAGCCATCGCTGCCGGCGATTGCGTTAAATGCCATATTAATAAATTTAGCGCAACAAGGTAAATCCAGTTCCCTAAATTAGAAAAACCTAAGCCTCCAATTAATAAGCTGTATTTTCGAAGGATTTTCATTTATAGTTCCCCCCTTTTTTACTTCTCACAAAAGCTTTTCTTGTAAATGTTTAACTGACTCAACACCAAACGTTAGTTAATTTCCGTTCCAACTTATATACACGAGATACGTTTTTTCATTGCTAACTTATAGTGTCGTGACAATAAACTGGGTAGCATTCCATTTATTCCCCATAACTCTATTTATATATTATCAAAATATTACTTCAATTTGTTGCGTTTATTTAAAATAAACATTCAAATAACTAAAGTCGCTTTTTATTAGAATTATGAAATGTAGCAAGGAATAATCATTTACCAATCTATGAGTTCTTCCTGCTCCCTGAGCAGTTTCCCCTTCACTCAAAGCAAACCTTCTTTAAGCAACAAAAAAACTGAAGACAACAAATTTGTCTTCAGTCAAAAGGTAAGCCCTCAATCTATTAAAATACAACACGTTCTGCTTCGTAAGCAGCAATATGTTCTTCGTATTTGAAGGTTAGCGCAATTTCATCCCAACCATTCAGCAATGTTTCTTTATAGTAAGGATCGATGCTAAATTTATAAATTACACCATCTTCACCCGTTACTGTTTGCGCTTCTAAATTGACTTCCATCGTATACGGATTTTCTAAGCCTTTAGCTAGAACCTCATCACACTCTGCTGCAGTTAGTTTGATTGGTAAAATTCCATTTTTGAAGCAGTTATTATGGAAAATATCTGCGAATGATGGTGCAATTACTACATTGAAGCCATAGTCTAAGATAGCCCATGGTGCATGTTCACGAGATGATCCACAGCCGAAGTTATCTTGAGCTACTAAAATTTTAGAGTTTTTATATTCGGGTTTGTTTAATACAAAGTCCTTAATTTCATTGCCCTCTCCATCAAAGCGCCAATGGTAAAATAAATACTGACCAAAACCTGTACGCTCAATACGCTTTAAAAACTCTTTTGAAATAATTTGGTCTGTATCGACATTTTTACGATCGAGTGGTGTTATTACACTATTTACGATATTAATTGGTTCCATTTGCAATCATCCCTTCCGTGTAAATGGCATTTACACAGTTTCCTTTACGAATTCACGTACATCCACAAAGTGACCAGCAATTGCTGCAGCTGCTGCCATTGGAGGTGATACTAAGTGTGTACGAGAACCAGCTCCTTGGCGTCCTTCAAAGTTACGATTTGATGTTGATGCACAGCGTTCACCCGCTGGTACTACATCATCATTCATTGCCAGACACATTGAGCAACCTGTCTCACGCCATTCAAAGCCAGCATCTGTAAAGATTTTATCTAATCCTTCTGCTTCTGCTTGTTTTTTCGTCGAATAGGAGCCTGGCACAACGAGCGCTGTTACATTTTTATGTACCTTACGCCCTTCGATGACATTTGCAGCTGCACGTAAATCACTGATGCGTGAGTTTGTGCAAGAACCGATAAATACGTGTTGAATATCGATTGAAGTTAATGGTTGACCTTCCTCTAAGCCCATGTAGGCAAGTGCTTTGCGAAGAGCTGCTTTATCTGACTCATCCTCATACTCTGACTGTGTTGGTACATTACTTGAAACACCTGAACCCATTGACGGATTCGTTCCCCAAGTGATGATTGGCTCAATTTCTTCTGCTTGTATAATACGAACTGTATCATATGTTGCATCTTCATCGGACGCTAAGCTTACCCAATAATCTGCTGCTTCCTCAAACTTTTCTCCTCGTGGTGCATGTTTGCGACCACGGATATAGTCAACAGTCGTTTGGTCAGGAGAAATTAGTCCTGCCTTTGCACCCGCTTCGATTGACATATTACAAATTGTCATCCGTTCTTCCATAGAAAGCTTATGGATAGCCTCTCCAGTGAATTCCACAATATGTCCTGTGCCAACACCAATACCGAATTTCGAAATAATCGCTAAAATTATATCTTTGGCAGCTACACCTACCGGAAGCTCACCTTCTACACGAATTTCCATTGTTTTCGGCTTGTTTTGCCATAGAGTTTGTGTTGACAATACATGTTCTACCTCAGATGTTCCAATACCGAAAGCAATCGCTCCGAACGCACCATGTGTAGACGTATGGGAGTCACCACAGACAATCGTTTTACCAGGCTGCGTTAAACCTAGCTCTGGTCCAATCACGTGAACAATCCCTTGGTCAGGATGCCCCATTCCTGCAAGTTCAACGCCAAATTCTTCAGCATTTTTAGCTAACGTTTCGATTTGGTTACGCGCAATCAAATCATGAATCGTTGGTAGATTTTTTGTAGGTACGTTATGATCCATTGTTGCAAAGCTTAAATCTGGGCGACGTACTTTACGTCCGTTCAATCGTAGACCTTCAAAGGCTTGTGGAGAAGTTACTTCATGAATTAAATGGAGATCAATATATAACAGGTCCGGTTTGCCCTCTTCCTGATAAACGACATGTTTATCCCAAATCTTTTCAATTATATTTTTGCCCATTATCTTCACCTATTTCTTTAAATGTATGTTGTCATAATGCTTTCTGAAACAAAGCTTGTATCTATCTCGTTAATGACTTTATCTGTCCATTCATTCGTCGATAGTATACGACTACCATCACGTGCAAGATCTGCTGTGAAATAGCCATCATCAAATACTGCACTTACAGCACGTTCGATTTCTGAAGCCTCTTCTTTTAAGCCAAATGAATATTGTAGCATCATGGCAACTGAAAGAATGGTTGCGGCAGGGTTCGCTACACCTTGACCTGCAATTTCTGGTGCTGAGCCATGTACTGGTTCATATAGACCAAAATTATCTCCGCGAATAGAAGCAGATGGTAGAACGCCTAAAGAGCCTGTAATAACAGATGCTTCATCACTTAAAATATCTCCAAACATATTTTCAGTAACGACCACATCATAATAACTAGGATTTGTAATTAATTTCATAGCAACTGAGTCTACTAAATTGTGCTCTACTAGCACATCTGGATACTCTTTTTTCTTCGCTTCTACAACTTCGCGCCATAAACGACTTGTTTCAAGTACATTCGCTTTATCAACAGAGCATAATTTGCCCCCACGTAAACGTGCTAATTCAAAGGCATTTTCAACGATACGTTCAACTTCAGCAGTTGAGTAAACAGTTGTATCTATCGCGCCATTTTCAGTACGCATACGTGGTTCCCCGAAGTATACGCCGCCTGTTAATTCACGTACAATCATTAAATCGACGTTTTCGGCTACTTCACGCTTTAATGGTGAAGCATCTAGTAAACTCGGGAACGCCTTTACTGGACGTAGATTTGCGAATAAATCGAAATGTTTGCGAATGCGTAATAATCCTTTTTCTGGACGTAATTCCGGTGGATTATTATCCCACTTCGGACCACCAACGGCTCCTAGTATAACTGCGTCACTATTTTCACACATCTCAATTGTTTCATCTGGTAGTGGATTATTGTGTTGGTCGATGGCAGCGCCTCCGATTGTTGCATAACTTAAATGGAATGTATGGTTGAATCGCTTACCAATCACCTGCAATACACGTACAGCAGAAGCAACAACCTCTGGCCCTATTCCGTCACCAGGAAGTACTGTAATTTTTTTCTCCATCGTCAAAACACCTTTCTTTGTATAGCGTTGAACTACGCTATTTTAGTAAGACTCTCACCTATATTTATAGGTGAGGTCATCAATATTACGACTACACGTAATCGGAATCATTGCGTTTGGATGTGAATGATGTTGACTCTATTCACTACTATTAAAATTGCTGACATTGATTAACTTACAGATTGTGTACGAAGGCTTGCTTGGATTAAATGACGGTTAATGGCATTTAAATAAGCTTTTGCCGATGCTGCTAAAACATCCTGTGATGAGTTTCGTCCGGTTGTTGACATACCATCATATCGAATATTAATCACAGCTTCGCCTAATGCATCTCGTCCTTTACCAACCGACTTAACTCGATAATCAACCACATGAATATCTCCTTGAACAAGTTGCTCAAGTGTATTGAAAATAGCTTCTACCGAACCCGAACCCGTTGCCACAACTGTCTTTTCTAAACCTTCTGGTGTTAAAACAATCGCTGTTGCTGTTGGTATATTTTCTGTACCATATTGTACCTGTACCATCTTTAATTCGTAGAGTGGAACATCTTCTATTTGAACTTGTTCCTCAGTAAGAAGCGTTCGTGTATTCCATATGAATTGGGGAAGTTGCTAGGAAAATAAGAATGTGTGGTTGTTCGGCCACTTGAATCGCTTCCCACGTTGTGCCGATGTCTTTTTGTACACAACGAGCTAAGCCTGTTACGATAGAGTGTTTCACTGTTTCTGCAATACGATTTACCGCCTCAAAGTCACCTGGTGACGAAGCAGGAAAACCTGCTTCAATAATTGTCACTCCTAGGCGCTCCAGTTGCTTGGCGATTTCAATCTTCTCTGCTGTGTTTAGATTAATACCAGCAGATGTTCGCCGTCGCGAAGTGTTGTATCGAAAATATCAATTTTTCGTACTTGCAGCCACTTCTCTTACGACCTTTTCTTTACCTTCGTTGATGAATGGCATCATAGCACGTAATTTAGCACCAACTTCTTCGATTTGGTGGTTTGCACCAGCTTCTTTGAATTTTGTATATTCTGGACGACCGTTTTCATTTTCTTGAATCCAACGGCGAGCGAATGTACCATCTTGGATATCCGTTAATACATCTTTCATACGAGCTTTAACTGAGTCATCGATAATGCGCGGGCCTGCAACATAGTCGCCCCACTCTGCTGTATCTGATACTGAGTAACGCATTGTTGCCATACCACCCTCAAACATAAGGTCAACAATTAATTTTAGTTCGTGAAGTGTTTCAAAGTATGCTAGCTCTGGCTGGTAGCCTGCTTCTACTAAAGTTTCAAATCCTGCTCTAACTAATTGTGTAGCACCGCCACAAAGTACAGCTTGCTCACCGAATAAATCAGTTTCAGTTTCTTCTTTGAATGTTGTTTCAAGTAAACCGCCACGAGCTGCACCGATTCCTTTACCGTATGCAAGAGCTAAATCTTTTGCTTGACCAGTTGCATCTTGATGAATTGCGAATAAACCTGGTACACCAGCACCTTCTTGGAATTGACGACGAACTAAGTGTCCTGGACCTTTCGGAGCAACTAAGAATACGTCTACATCTGCTGGTGGTGTAATTTGACCGAAATGAATGTTAAAGCCGTGTGCAAACATAAGTGCTTTACCCGCTTCAAGATGTGGAGCAATTTCAGCCTCATATACCGCTTTTTGGCGCTCATCTGGAAGTAAAATCTGGATAACATCTGCTTCTTGCGCTGCTTCCGCAACAGTCTTTACATCTATTCCATCCGCATTTGCTGCATTGAATGATCCGCCTGGACGAACTCCTACCACTACATCGAATCCTGATTCTTTAAGGTTTAATGCATGTGCATGACCTTGTGAACCATAACCGATGATTGCGATTTTCTTTCCTTTTAATACTTCCTCGTTGATGTTTTGTTCATAGTACATAGTAGCCATTGTTTTTTCCTCCTAATTTTGGGTTTGTTTTTTTCAACCTCAGATGCAAGTAAGCCAACAAGGGCTATGCATCCAAAGCTGTGAATTTTATATGCAAACTATTTTAAAATAGAGAGCTGCGTATTTGAGATTTTTTGTGTTTCACGAACAGATGCAGTAGCCCCTGTACGCGTTAATTCTTTAATACCATAAGGTCGAATTAGTTCAATAAAGGCATCAATCTTATCTGGATCGCCTACTACTTGATATGTGACAACGTTTTTCGCTGTATCAATAATTTGAGGACGGAATGGTTCCACTATTGAATTCATTTCTAGTCGTAAGTTTGGTGGTGAAATTACCTTCACAAGCGCTAACTCGCGTAGCACGATTGATTTATCTGTAATATCATTGACCTTTAATACATCAATTTGCTTCGATAATTGCTTCACTAGCTGTTCAATTTTACGCTCATCCTCAACGTTTACAACAAAAGTCATTTTCGAAAAGTTTGGTTGCTCTGTATGACCAACTGTGATTGATTCAATATTAAATTGACGCTTCATAAGTAAGCCTGTTACACGATTTAACACACCACTTTGGTTAATCACTGTTACTGTAATTACTCGTTTCAATTCTTTTTCACCCCAATCATTTCATGTAGGCCTTTGCCTGGTGCTACCATTGGGTAAACACATTGGCTCTGTTTTACACGACAATCAATTAATACTGGCTCATCGGAAAGTAGTGCCTCACGGAAAATACTTTCCGCTTCATCGATTGTGTTTATTCGGTAGCCTTTAAGACCATATGCATCCGCTAATTTAACAAAATCTGGTTGGATCGGCATTAATGAAGATGAATAACGCTCCTCATAAAATGTTTCTTGCCATTGGCGTACCATTCCTAGACAGCTATTATTTAAAATCACTACTTTTACCGGTAAGTTGAATTCTTGTAGTATGGAAAGCTCTTGCGCAGTCATTTGGAATCCTGCATCACCTACAATGGAAACAACTTTTTTGTCTGGTTTCGCAAATTGGGCGCCAATTGCAGCTGGGAAGCCGAAGCCCATCGTACCAAGTCCACCAGACGTTACCCATCCGTGATCATTGTTTAAGCGATAATATTGCGCAGCCCACATTTGATGCTGGCCAACATCTGTAGTAACAATTGCGTCACCTTCTGTAATTTTATGCACAAGCTCTAGTGCTTCCTGCGGTAAAATCTCTTTGTCCCCTGGCTCCTTGCTGTACCATAATGGATATTCATTTGCATGATTATTTAAGTACGCTAGCCATTCAGTTGTATCAGGACCATCAAAGTCCTTTTTCAATAATGCTTTTAATGCTTCTTTGGCATCTGCAACGATTGGAATATCTGTCGGCACGTTTTTTCCAATTTCCGCTGGATCAATATCGATGTGTATAATTGTTGCATTTGGAGCAAATGTTGCTAAATTACCAGTTAAACGGTCATCAAAGCGAGCTCCGATATTCAACAGTAAATCTGATTTTGTAATAGCTGTGTTCGCTGTTGCAGTTCCATGCATTCCTGCCATACCTAGGAATAATTCATGCTCTCCATGAATTGAACCCAGTCCTAATAGAGTGTTTGCTACTGGAATTCGATATTTTTCAGCGAATGCTGTTAACTCTTCTTTAGCATCTGCAAAGAGGACACCAGCTCCAGCTAAAATGATGGGATTTTTGGCCAGTGAAATCGCCTGAATGGCCTTTTGAACTTGTAAATAATTCGGTTTGTATGTTGGTTGATAACCCGGTAAATAGATTTCATCAGGAGCCTGTGGTGGATTCTCCACATCAAATAGCATTTGAGAAACGTTTTTCGGGAAATCCACTACAACAGGACCCTTCCGACCAGTGCTGGCAATATGGAAAGCCTCTTTAACAATACGCGGGATATCATTAACATCCTGTACCTGATAATTGTGTTTCGTAATGGGTGTCGTAATTCCCATAATGTCCGCTTCTTGGAAAGCATCTGTACCAATCACAGATGTTGAAACTTGACCTGTGAATACAACTAATGGGATGGAATCAATCATTGCATCAGCAATACCAGTTACTAAGTTTGTTGCCCCAGGACCGCTTGTCGCAATAACAACACCTGTTTTATTTGAAACACGCGCATAACCTTCCGCTGCATGGATTGCACCTTGTTCATGTCTAGTTAAAATATGACGAATTGGATTTTTATACATTGCATCATAGATTGGTAGTACCGCTCCACCTGGGTAACCAAAAACAATTTCAACACCTTGTTCATGCAGTGCTTGCACTAATACGTCAGCACCATCTTTCGCTTGATAGGTTTGTTCAGCTTTTACCGTTGTTGCTAATTCTTCTTTCTCATTGATAGAAACATTCGTACTCATCAAATATGCCTCCTTCTTATCATTCAATTTCACATCAGTCATGTGCATCATTGAAGTATTACAAACTGGCTATCTCCTTGAAAAGAGATGACAGACTCTTTTAACGTCCTAAAAAAAATAAAAAGCCTTTTTCTCCACACGCAAAGAATTACCTTACGTAGGGATGAAAAAGACTTTCCATGGTACCACCCTTTTTTATAGCAAATAATTGCTACCTCGTGAATAAATATCAGCATTTATGCACCAATGCGAAATCATTCGCATCCAATACGGTGTCATAAATTATTTATTCATTAATAACGAGCACTTTCGATTATGCCCGGAGCTATCTAATGGCGAACACGCGTTTAATAGCTCACTCAGAGGGGATGTCGGATCTAGTTGTATTGCCGGCTTCCAGCACGACCGGCTCTCTGGTAATACAAGGCTCTAGAACCTTTAACCTCATCAACGCTTTATCTTTTTAAATTTTCATAACGCCACCTGTAGAGGCGCTTGTTACTAATTTTGAATATCTTGCTAGCCAACCGCGCTTAATTTTCGGTTCAAATTCCGGTAGTTTTGTACGACGTTCAGCTAATATTTCATCTGAAACTTCTAAATTAATAGTACGATTTGGTAGATCAATCGTAATAATGTCACCGTTCTCTACTAAAGCGATTGGACCGCCTTCTGCTGCCTCTGGTGAAATATGTCCGATTGAAATACCACGAGATGCACCTGAGAAACGTCCATCTGTGATTAACGCAACTTTTGTGCCAAGACCACGGCCTTGAATCGCAGACGTTGGTGCAAGCATTTCAGGCATCCCTGGGCCACCTTTTGGTCCTTCGTAGCGAATGACGACTACATGGCCCTCTTTAACTGTCCCGTTATCGATATTTTCTTGTGCGGCTTCTTGTGAATCAAAGACGATTGCTTCGCCCCTGAATACTTTAATAGAAGGGTCTACAGCTCCTACTTTAATAACAGAACCATCTGGCGCAATATTACCAAATAACACTGATAAACCACCAACTGGGCTATATGGATTGTCTTTCGTACGAATAACTTCAGCATTTGTAATATGATAATCTTTTACAAGCTCACCCATTGTTACACCTGCAACTGTTGGCCGATCTGGGTGAATGGCACCTGGGATAGATGCTAATTCATTAATAATGGCACTAACGCCACCTGCTTTATTAATATCATCCATTGAAATATCTGAAGCAGGCATGATTTTCGCTAGATATGGCACACGTTCTGCCACTTTATTAATATCTTCAATGTTATAATCGATTTCAGCTTCATTGGCGATTGCTAGTGTATGAAGGACTGTATTTGTCGATCCCCCCATCGCCATATCAAGTGCAAATGCATCATCAATTGCTTCTTTAGTAATAATGTCACGAGGTTTGATGTCCTCTTTAATCATACGGACTAATTGTTTAGCAGCTTCTTTAATAAGCTTATGGCGCTCTTCAGAAGTAGCTACGATTGTTCCATTACCTGGTAAAGCCACCCCTAGCATTTCCATTAAGCAGTTCATAGAGTTTGCAGTAAACATTCCTGAACATGAACCACATGTTGGGCATGCATTGTTTTCAATATCTAACAGCTCTTCAGCTGACATTTTGCCTGATTTATGAGCCCCTACACCTTCAAAAACGGATGTTAATGACAATTGCTTGCCAGTAACAGATGTTCCTGCCTCCATTGGACCACCAGATACGAAAATGGACGGTACATTAGTACGAACTGCTGCCATTAACATTCCCGGTGTGATTTTGTCACAGTTAGGAATATAAAATACGCCATCGAACCAGTGTGCATTAATAACAGTTTCAGCAGAATCTGCGATAATTTCACGACTCGGTAAAGAATAACGCATACCAATGTGCCCCATTGCAATACCATCATCTACACCGATTGTATTAAATTCGAATGGAATACCACCCGCTTCAATGATGGCCTCTTTGACAACATCAGCAAATGTACGTAAATGGACGTGACCTGGTATAATGTCGATATATGAATTACAAACACCAATAAATGGCTTACCTAAATCTTTCGCTTTTACTTTGCCTGTTGCATATAAAAGACTTCGATGCGGCGCACGATCTACGCCTACTTTAATCATGTCACTTCTCATTTTAAACGCCCCTCATTTATTGCTATGTTCGTTGCTATATACGAAATGTTCTGTCTATTCCATTTTTGCGTATATGTTAATCTCTTAGGAGATTACTAGCTGCTGTAACGAACGTGTTAAATTGTTGTAATCATAGTACGAAAAAAAGGTCTAGTCAACAGTATTTTTAGAATTGTTTGAACAATTTAAATAATACATAAAATTTGAAATCGTTTTCATGCTGATTAAGTGTCATTTTTATCTCGCTCCGAAGAATATTTTGACATTTCGTTCAAATTTTATTTTTTAAAATAATCTATCAATAATGTTGCCAAATCCTCCAAAAGTGGTTGGACAGCTATTTAGCGAGATAGCGCTTATAAAGTAAATAATTTTCTTAAATACCCTGTCAAAAACACATGATCAGGATCATATTGTCTTTGAATGGCTAAAAACTTTTCGATATCTGGGTATAGCTCGTAGACATATTTAGCAGTTAAATGACTTAGCTTGCCCCAATGCGGTCGTCCTTTATATTTCTTCATCATCGTATGGACCCATTCAAAATAAGGATCTTCCTGCATTCCTTTATACATATGAAAAGCAATAAACGCTGATTCTTGTCCTTGGGTAGGACTTAAAAAACCAGCTTCCCCTGCCGTTGTCCGACATTCTACCGGAAAATGCACATTAAAAATCCCACTTTTAAAGGTTGCGTGGATCTCTTCTATACATGCTCCAAATTGTGCTAACGGAATAGCATATTCACTTTCTTGGAACTTAACGCTACGTGGAGACGGATAAATTTCATAGCTTATCCCCGTTTTCTCTCCCTCCACAACATTGGCTGCTGCTAATTTACTCATAGCGCCACTTAACACAGGCTTCCATTTACAAAGTTCAGACATAGCAAAAAAAGCACCGTTCTCTACTATTTGAAGCTTCAATGTTTCGATTCTCTTATTCCAATTACTCTGATAAACAGGCGCTATAGCGTTCATGCGCTTCACTTGAATGGTTTCGCTACCCGGGAAATAAAACCATTCAACATGTCGATGCTGTCGAATATCTTCAGCAAACATCGCCAGCCCATTTGCTAAAGTATCCCTTGTGCTCACATAATGTAAGCTATAAAGAGGTATCACCTTGATCGTTACTTTCACAAACACACCAAGCATACCAAGTGAAACATGCAAAGCTTCTGATAAATCATCCATTCCTCTCGTATGCTCTCTATAAGTACCTGTACCATCTACAAACCCCCATCTTGTTACAGCTGAGGATAACGAACCGAGTGTTACACCTGTTCCATGGGTACCCGTTGACACTGCTCCTGCAATCGTTTGCTCTTGAATATCCCCCATATTGATAAGGGCAAATCCATGCTTCGCAAGCAATGGGCCTATTTCATATAAATACGTTCCAGCCCAAAGTGTCGCCTCTTGCTTCTCCTCATTTACAGCTATAAGCCCACGCATATTATGTAAAGAAAGTGCTATATGTTCAGGCATCGCAACAGCGCTAAAGGAGTGAGCTGCACCTGTGACACGAACCGTTTTTCCTAATTCACGTGCATGCTTCAAGATATTTGTAACCTCTTCAATAGAGCGAGGCAGGTACATCTCAGATGGATAAGAGATGACATTACCAGCCCAGTTTGTCCACTTCTCACCATTTTTCCACTTATCTATAGAAAACATTGTCCATCCCCCCTGTAGGTTGTATAAGTTCCTACATACTTGTCTCCTCTAATTCCATGTAGTTCTTGAAATCTTTCACAAAGTTCACCAGCCTTCGCATGTCGAAAATAAAGCGTGTCTCCTATATTAACTGTTTTACGCTTTACTTTAACGGGTGTTTGAACTTCTCCTGCTCCTTCTAGACTAAGATATGAAAAAAAGGTCGGCTCATAGAATACCGGTAAACGATCAGCACCAATTGCCCCAGACGCCGTATAACCTCCACCATGACAAACAACAATATTTCTTTCTGGCTTTCTTGTTACACTTAAAGCAAATCCAGCTGCCTTTTCCAGCTGTAGATGCGTAAATTGATCAAATAAAGCTGGAGCATAAAATGCAGAGCCAACCGTAATTTCTGTTATTTCCTTCTGTTGTGCCGTGTATGCCATACTCCCTGAACCACCACCATTCACAAAGTGCAAGCTTGGAAAATACGCTTTTATATGCGCAATTGCTATTCTACGAAACTGGGTAACTTGCTTTTTAGCTTGCAATTGCATTACTTCAATAAATTTCCCTTTAACAGCATTGACTGGACGATTACCGACTCCTGCTATTTGAGCCTCATAGCCCATCGCTCCAACCACCTTAATAAATTCTTGATTTTTAATATAGTCGAGGAATGGTGTAAGTGACTCAAGTGAATGAAGCGAAGAGCGTTTTGTACCAAAATAAAGCAACTTAAAATCGTTAGATACATTAATATCAATACATACTTGCACGCGGACACCTAGCTCTTGCCCTAGCTCCGCCAAAAATCTGACATGTTCCCGCTTATCCACCATAAAGGTGACCGTTTTTCCCGCCTTTATGAAAAGTAATATCTGACGAACAGCAGCTACCTCCATCACCGGATATCCTATTAATAAATTATCAAAATGCTGTTGTAGTAAAAATATTGTTTCTGCCGCTGTAAACGTCATAAATCCCGTCACATTGGGTAGATTCTCTTGTAAATAACGTAATATCTCCACAGAACGAACTGATTTCGTAGCGATACGTATTTTTTTCTGTCCACAAGCATTGTGTACAGTTGAAACATTGTGATCCAATGCATCAAAATCCAACCAAGCAAATGGACGTTCTAGTTCATGAAACGCGTGATTAAATCTAGTGGTCATGCTATCATTCCTTTATTTGTACTTTGTCTTTAATATTCATGTTAAAAATTATATTAAAACAATAAAAAACAACCGTGGACATATAATCAAATTTGCCTTCACGGTTGTTTTAATAATGGACAAGCATTTAACTCACCTTTCTATTATGTTAAGAGATTACGAGGAAAATATGAAATCCGCTGCTAAATTTAACAATACTAGCAGATGTATGCCTGCAATCAGTAATCCTTGGCGATTTAAACGTTTCATAGCTGTCATATTCATATAGACCACTCTCCTTTTTTCACATTATACTCTCAGAAAAATCAATTTTCAAACTATTCGTAATATTAAATAAGAATCATTTTTCTGACAAACAGGCCCAAATATGGCATGATAAAAGTGAAATTATACCTATAGGGAGAGTGAAAAGGTTGAAAAAGGCTTTATTAGTCATTGATTATACGTATGATTTTGTCGCTTCTGATGGAAAACTAACTTGTGGAGAGCCCGGTCAAGCATTAGATAAAAAAATTTCATCCTTAATTCAAAAATTTATGACTGAAAACGAATTTGTCGTTTTTGCGAATGATTTACATGAGGAAGATGATCCGTTCCATCCTGAAACAAAGCTATTTCCCCCTCATAATATTCGCGGCACTAAAGGACGTCATTTATTTGGGCAAGTTGGCGAAATTTATAAGCTTCACAAGGATAAAGTTTTGTGGCTCGATAAAACTCGTTATAGCGCTTTTGCCGGAACCAATTTATCGATTTTATTGAATGAGCGAGGAATCAAAGAAATTCATTTAGTTGGCGTTTGTACTGATATTTGTATTTTACATACAGCAGTTGATGCTTATAATTTGGGCATTTCAACTGTTGTTTATGCAGATGGTGTTGCAAGTTTTGATGCTGCAGGTCATGAATGGGCATTACGTCATTTTGAACATACATTAGGCGCAACAGTTGTTAAGTAATTCATTTTCGCGTTCCATCTTCAGAAACGGGAATCTTCTGTACGTGCTGCTACGTTCAAAAAAACAATGCTGAATGACAAACATTATCGTGAATTTGTAATAATTACTAACGAAGCGAGACGCGGTTAATTTACTTCATTCAGGGCATAACTAAACAATCGCCATTATATCTTAATTTTAAGGAGATGAAAAAAATGATTAGCTTCATTTGGTATTTAATCATCGGCGGAGTATTAGGTTGGTTAGCTGGCGTAATTTTAGGTAAAGATGTACCTGGCGGCATCATCGGAAATATTGTTGCAGGGGTTGTGGGTTCTTGGATCGGTAGTATGGTTCTTGGCAACTGGGGTTGGCGAGTTAGTAACTTTTACGTATTCCCAGCATTAATCGGTGCGGTCGTTCTGATCTTCATCGTAAGCATTATTCTAAAAAGTATGCGTAAAGCAACCTAAATATGTAATAAAGAGCCATCATTTTTGATGGCTCTTTACATATATTTTTGAAAATAAAATGATACGTTTTACATGAATTTGTTGAGTCCTTTTCGCATGTAAAATATCCATTATCGAATTCCCCTTTTATAACAACAAATGATTTAAATTACATAAAAGGAGATGTGGTTGATTGTGAGGCAGGGCTACTCCTTGGCAATTAGCAATAGAAGAACAAAGCCTAAAACCATCATATCCTGTGATAACGCCTTCGTGACCAACACCATGTTGGCCAAAAGACCATGCAGTGAAGTGGTTCATCGGACGCCCCCAAGGAAGTGCCATGTAGGAAACCGCCCATATTTTGCTAAATCGTAATAGAGATATTTTACTTTTCTTTATAAACGACTGCTTCCTTTAGCTCATCATGATAGTCATTATACAAATTGAAATAATGTAACACCTTTTTAACATACTCATCACTATGGTTGTAATTAAAAACAGCTTGCTTTATATGACCATCTGCTGCACCATTTTTCGATAAATAATTCGCAGCACTGAATATAGCGTCCTCAATATCATAAGGATCTGCTATGCCGTCTCCATTAGCATCTACGCCATACCCACCATATTTTTTAATGGTTTCTGGATTTATTAATTCAGCCTTCGATATATCCCCTTTTCCTAACCCCGAGCAGGAAGGATGTTGCCAGCCGACAAAAGTACAAGGCATAAATTGCATCGGTCCTTCTGCCCCAGCTGGTGAAACAAGCGACTTCATTGAGGAAAATCGTGTTTCAATTCGATGATGGGCAGCAAGTAAAGTCCAAGGTACGCCGTATTTCTCTTCTGCTGCTACATAGATCGGAATATATTGCTCGGGAATTTTCATATCGAAATTTTGTTGAATTTCTTCTAGTGCTTTTTCCCGTGCTAATTTTTCAAATATAGGTAATGTTTGTAGCTCCTTCCATGCCAAAAAAGCGAAAACACAAACAGTTATCGCTATTGGTATTAATAAAGCTATCATGCCCAATTGAGCGGAAGGCGATAGCATTGGTTTTTTCTTCTTTTTTTTAGTCATATGTCACACCTAATCTTTTATTCTATTTCTATATTACCAAAATTTTTGATTATATAGCAGATTTTTCGGTATATAATTACCACTACTTTAATAGTTGAAAAGGGAGGGGAAAATATAGTAAAATATAATTCGATTATTTTATATGGATAATAATAGGAGGAATTGATTTTGTGGAAAGACTTTAAAGAATTTGCTATGAAGGGTAATATTGTCGATCTAGCAGTAGCAGTTGTAATTGGTGGTGCTTTCGGTAAAATTGTTACCTCTTTAGTTGAAAATATCATTATGCCATTAGTCGGTGTCTTAACTGGTGGTATTGATTTAACAAAAAGCTTTATGTATGGCTCAGGTGACGCTCAAGTAAAATTAGGCGTATTTTTACAGTCAATTCTTGACTTTTTAATAATCGCATTTGCAATTTTCATGGCATTACGAATTATGACTAAGCTAACTAGTAAAAAAGAAGAGGCTGTTGTGGAAGAACCAACACCAGAATTAGATACTAAAGAAGAGCTTCTAAAAGAAATTCGAGATTTATTAAAAAAAGAACACGCTTAAATTGAAATCAATTATGCCTCGGCATTTCAGTGGGCTGCAAGAAGTTGAAAAGAATCTGTCTAATTACCTCGACTTATACCGAGGTAATAGGCAGATTCTTTTTTCTTTAAGGTCGTAAATTCCATGGTTCAAAAACGTCTACATGTTTTCCCGGTACTTCTTGTTCTATTGCATCGATAATTCCTTGGGCAATTTCACTATTTGTTAGCCATCTTGAAGAGTTGTTGTCTTCAATGATAAACCCAAGTTTCACCACTCTATAAGTTATATTAGAAGGGATATAATTTTTTGTATGTTCATTATTTACGTAAGAGCTACTCCCTTTAATATGGTATAAAATCACATTCTTCGTGTTAGGAATTGCTCTAAAAAGCGACTCCCTGACTCTTGTATCAGAGCCATGAATCCAAGCAATAACACCATCAAATGAACCATGTGTTTCTTGAGACCCCATTAACGCCGTTGTAAAGCTATTATAGTTCGTATAATCAACTATTAACGGTGATAATTTCGAAGAATAGTTAGCTTCATTTATCAAACTTTGCATTTTCTTTTGTTGTCTCCCGATAACGGTTACATGATTTCCTTGCTGTATAAGCCATAAAGAAACATCCTTTAGCATTCCTGTTCCGCCTATTACTAACCAATGTTTCATCGTTTCTTCCTCCCTCTCACATTTCCTACTATCCCTAGATGATTTAACATAAATAATATCACTAATTTTCTGAAATTATCTTGTTCTTCTTTAGTATACATGTTAAATTGGTAACAATTATTGAGATTATGGGGAAAAGAAGTAATAGATTCCCCTTTTATTATGATGAAGAAAAGAGTGACGACATGACAAACAGCAGAAGTATTGAAACAAAACTTGTACAACTTGGGAATTTAAGTGATCCTAGAACTGGCGCTGTCAGCCCACCTATCCATTTATCGACAGCTTATAAACATACAGGTATCGGTGAATCCACTGGTTTTGATTATACACGTACAAAAAATCCAACTCGTGCTCTATTAGAAGCAGGAATTGCCGATTTAGAGGGCGGAGATGCGGGCTTTGCCTGTAGCTCTGGGATGGCAGCTATTCAATTAGTTCTATCCTTGTTTAAGCCTGGTGATGAATTAGTGGTGCCTGATGATTTATATGGTGGTACATATCGACTTTTTAATTTCTTTGAAGACACATACAATATTAAGCCTGTCTACTCAAAATTTGAATCAGTTGAACAGGTAGAAGCATTAATCAACGACAATACGCGTGCTCTATTTATAGAAACGCCAACAAATCCGCTTATGCAGGAATTTGATTTGCAAGTATATGCAGAATTAGCTCACAAGCATGGGGCTTGGTTAATTGTCGACAATACGTTTTACACACCATATTTCCAACGTCCAATCGAACTAGGTGCAGACATTGTCATTCATTCAGCTACTAAATATATTGGCGGACATAATGATGTGTTAGCTGGTTTAGTTGTCGCAAAAGGTAATGAATTAGCCGAACGTATTGGCTTTATTCATAATGGTAGCGGTATGGTTTTAGGTGCAATGGATTCCTGGTTACTTATTCGCGGATTAAAAACGATGCATCTTCGATTAAAGCAGCACGATGCGAACGCCAAAGCAATTGCCTCATATTTAGAGGAAGAAGAGCTTGTAACAGACGTGCTATACACAGGAAAAGGTGGCATGCTTTCATTCCGCTTGGCAAAGGCGGAGTGGATTGACCCATTCCTTCGAAACTTGAAGCTAATTACTTTTGCTGAAAGCCTTGGTGGTGTTGAAAGCTTTATTACATATCCAGCTACTCAAACACATGCGGATATGCCTTATGAGGAGCGTATCGAACGTGGTGTATGTGACCGATTACTACGATTTTCTGTTGGCGTTGAAGAGGCTGAAGATTTAATTGCAGATTTAAAACAAGTTTTCGGTACCCTTAGAAAAGAGGTTAAAAATGAAGCAGCATATTGAAACAAGTCTAATTCACGCAGGTGTCCGTGACGGCTATGAAAATAAAAAAGGTGCAGTCAATGTGCCTATGTATGTATCATCTACTTTCCATCAGGAGAGTTTCTATGAATTCGGCGAATATGATTATGCACGTTCTGGCAACCCTACGCGGGATGCATTAGAAAAAGCAGTAGCTGAGCTAGAAGGCGGAGTACGTGCCCATGCATTTTCTTCTGGGATTGCTGCTGTATCTGCAGCATTAATGCTATTATCTCAGGGAGATCATATTGTCATTACGGAGGATGTATATGGAGGGACATACCGCTTCGTCTCTAAAGTTTTACCACGCTTTGGTATTTCTCATACTTTCGTTGATTTCACAAATTTAGCAGCAGTAGAAGCAGCCATTACACCAGCTACAAAGCTACTCTATATGGAAACACCGTCAAATCCAACACTTGGCATCACTGATATTCGCGGAGTCGTAGCACTTGCCAAGCAGTATAATTGCTTAACATTTTTAGACAATACGTTTATGACACCTTTACACCAACGTCCACTTGAGCTAGGTGTCGATGTTGTTATTCATAGTGCGACAAAGTTTTTATCTGGGCACTCTGATATTATCGCGGGATTGACAGTAACAGCTGACGAAAAACTTGGTCAGGATCTGTACTTTATCCAAAATTCATTTGGCAATATATTAGGTGTACAGGACTGCTTTACTCTATTGCAAAATATTAAAACAACCGATGTACGTTTTAGTCGTTCTGCTGAATCGGCACAAAAGATTGCAGAGTTTTTAGCTACAAATCCCCTTGTCGAGCAAGTATACTATCCGGGACTTACATCACATCCTGGTTATGAGATTCATCATAGTCAATCCACGAGTGCAGGTGCAGTACTATCCTTCCGTTTACCAAGCTATGGAGCTGCAAAAGCGCTAGTAGAGGCGATGAAAATTCCAGTTTTCGCTGTCTCTCTTGGCGGTGTTGAATCGATTTTATCCTACCCTGCTAAAATGAGTCATGCTGCAATGGAGCCTGAGGAGCGTGCAAAACGTGGTATTACTGATGGACTTTTACGTTTCTCAGTAGGACTTGAGCATGTTGACGATCTAATCGCCGATTTCGCTCAAGCATTAGAGGTAGTTGTCGCAAAGGTTTTATAACCACAAAACAACCGCGTTTTCGATTTACGGAAACGCGGTTTTATTCATTAAATGTTCCTTCTAAATGTTTATGTTTAACAATCAGTTGTTCACACGAGCCAACACTCTATATAAATAATCTCCATGTCCCTTAGCCAAAATTACTTCTTGTTCATCTGTTATCCAATAAAATGAAAATTCTAAACCTACCTCATTTACACCTGTCGGACAATGCTTCCAGGAATCTCGTTGTTCATTTGTCGTTAAATGATAAAAATAGCGTTTTTGTAATAGCCCTGAATGATGATTAAAATAATCCTGGGCAATTAACCCCTTTACTTCTAAAAAGGATAAACCTGTCTCCTCAAACATCTCTCGTGTTACTGCCTCTAACGGCGTTTCCCATTCCTCTACCGTGCCTTTAGGAATTTGAATTCCTGCTCCTTCTGTATTTTGCTCAAATACTAGCACTTGTAACTGACCCTCATGCTCTCTCGTAATATAGCCAAATGCCTTTTCAACAACTTGCATGAAGTCATCTCCTTTCGCGTCATTTAATGTTACAATAAATAGAAAAATTGGAATTGCAGGTGAAAAGTATTGATATCAATTATACGGCATATGCAAAAGAATGACATCATTTCTGTACAAGAAATTGCCAAAAAGAGTTGGCATCAAACATACAAGGGAATTATCCCAATTGAGATTCAAAATCGTTTTTTACAAGCTGCTTATAGTAGTGATCGATTACTAAGTCGTTTAGAAAAACGTCTATTTTTAGTTGCTATACTTGAAGAATCACTAGTAGGCTTTGCAAATTTTTCAAATGTTGTAGAGGGTGAAGCAACACTTTACTCCATCTATTTACTTCCAGAAATTCAGGGCAAAGGAATTGGTACAGCCCTATTACAGGAAGGGATCAAAATGCTTCCAGATTTAACATCACTTTTAGTTTGTGTAGAAAAGGAAAACACAAAGGGCATGAACTTTTATCAAGCGAAGGGCTTCAAGAAATTGGAGGAGTTTGATGAGCTATTTGATGGTCATTTATTAAAAACAGTTAAACTAGGGTTAAATATAACTTAGTGTAACGGAGCTTTAACTTACCCCGTTACACATTTTTTATGTCATCTTTTGCTAGATTGATTTGCTCTGATTGGATGACAAGTGCTGTTAACCCTGAATTACTGCCAGATTCATGTGCTTCGCCTGTTTGCCAAAGAACACCTTCTCCAGTTTTTATAAATACTTTCTCTTGATCCTCACCACAAACCCATCCTTCACCTTGAATTACAATAAATAACTGCGGTACAGGCGCCTTATGCATCCCAACGACACCACCAGGCTCTATATACATGAAGCCAATATTTGTAGGCTCCTCTGTTTTCATGATTTTCCTATAAAAAGCATCTATCGATTGAGAATTAGTAATTTGGTTAGCCAATTTTTGTGTGAAATTATATTTTTTCATGTAAGGATTTCCCTTCAAATTTTTACTACTATCTTGTACATTAAAATATCATCTATATATTCATTGTCTTGTAGCTTAATTTCATTTATTTTTCTTCCTTCTTCAACAAATCCCATCTTTTTATAGAGCGCAATAGCCCTTTCGTTCGTTGAAAATACACCAAGACTAATTTTTTCGATATAAGGGTTGTGCTCTGCCCATTCTAGTAGCTTTTCGATTAAGCGTTTGCCAATCCCTAGACCACGATATTTATTAAGTACCATCATACCAAATGTACCTGTATGTGCTAATCGTTTTCTTTGCGGCGATTGAAATACAAGCCACCCAACTATTTTCCCTTGATATTGTGCGATAAAAATTGTTTCTCGTTCATTTGTTATTTTCGCTTGTATCCATTCTCTTTGCTCATCAACCGTTCGCTGAAATTCATCTATTGTCGTGATTAAGTAAGTTTCTTCTGCTAAAACTTCTTTCTGAATTTCCAACAAGGCTTCAGCATCTTCTTGAGAAGCAACCCTAATTTTGATATTTTCTGTCATTAATCCACTCTCCTTTTATACTTACGATGTCTTCTTAGGTGATTCTTTTAATATTTTGTTGAGTATGTAGCATCAAGTACTTGCTGACTCGCTCCGTTTAAACTATTGACAAGCTTTTCATTTGTTTGAATATACAGAATAATTATAACAAGAACATTAAGTTCAATCTCTTCGTCAAATCGGCCTGCTGTTCCACACGAATAGTCTGTTGTTCCTCACTTTTAACAAAAATTAATTTCCTTCATCCTTGAAAATCAAAGCAATTTTTTGAGCAATCTCTTCTGGAATATATCTTGCAGTTGAATTTGGTTATCAAATAACTTACATGATTACGCACCAATTGTTACAGCATCCTGTTCTTTTTACTGTTTGAGAATTTACACCCTTAGTTTAGATTGGAGAAAATTAACCGTATTAGTATAGGACGTTATCTTCATAATAGAAATGACTCCCTCTTTATTTGTGTTAAAGACTATATATAAATAATAGTTGGATAAATTTACAATTTCAAGAAAATAAAAAACCCAGAATATTTTCTGGGCTTGATGACACTTACTTTTCTAGCTGATTAAAACTGACGGGCTTTTGCTTCACTTCTCAAGATACGGTTATGGAGGGTAATCTCCGTTTCACCATTTACTTGAGATTTTGAGCGTTTAATCCTTGACCAGTTGCGGTGGATTTTCTGAGATTTTGGGTCTAATTGTTCGAACCTACTCATTTGCCATCCTCCTCATCAATATAGACTTTATAAGTGAAACCTTTTTTAGTATGACCTTACAATTAATAATTATTCAATTTCCCATCTCCATTATCCCCAAACTTCTTGCAATGTACTTCTAAATAACGCATCTAATTTTTGTGTAGGATCATCGACTTTAACATGAAGATTTTTACAGTATGTCTCAATATGCAGTATTTCTTTATCTAAATATTCATTGATACTGTCAATTCGCGGCTCCATATTTAGTTCATCACCTGCCATTTTTCTCTGTAAAAGTTGCTGAATTTCCGTTTTTAAAGGGCCCTCAGAAATTATTTTATTTAACAATTCCTGGAAATCAATTGGTGGAACCATATTTTTTGGTTCGATCCATTTTCATGCTAAGATTGGTCTTAGAGGTATTCAAAGTATTAGTCCACAATTCGATGATAAGAAAGAGTTAATTAAGAAATGGGGAAATTAAGGAGGTTTTAGTATGTTGAACACTTCTTCAAAACGCGTCATCACACTAACAGTTGTTACACTCATAATCTTATTATCTTTGTTTTTAATAATGGGGAAGAAAAAAATAACGCCAGTGGTTCAAGTAGACGCAAACGAAATTACTTTTGAAACTCCTGATGAACTGGATGCTGCTGCAGATCTCATTATTATCGCATCTCCATCTGATGAGTTTATGGACCGTGAACACAAGGTATCCTACTTTGATGACGGTACGATTCAAGACTATTATACTTTAACAGAAGTCCAAATTGATAAAGTTATTAAAGCATCTAGCGACTTTAATCTTGCAAACAATAATACTATCAGTATTATTGAACCCGTTGGAATTGTAGACCGAAGTGTAGGTAAGAGAAAGTTAGTAACCAATCATTATGAGGAACTCAAGGAAAAAAGTTCTTACATTTTGTTTTTAAAACAAAACTCAATGGGACAGTACGCAATAATTAATAACAATTTAGGGAAATTTAGCCTGGATAATACGGATTCTTTATATAATGGAGATAAGAAATCATCAGAAGCTGAGAAATTTAAAAATGAAGTTTTCCAAAAATATTCTATCGACGAAACAAATTAAAAGTACACTTTCTTTGAGAACCGTAAAAAGCACTTGATTCCATAAATTTATGGATAAATATCCTAATGATGAAAAAGCCCAGGCTCAAATTGAGAATCTGTGCTTTAACATTAGTCTAGAATTCACTCAGCATACGGTTGTATGCCGAGACGTTTATTTCGAGGATAACATTATTAGCAACCGCCTGTGAAAAAGACACTGATGCAGGTCAGTTAACCTTTATCACATGAATGCGATTATTTTAAGCTAACACCCTTTATTGAACTCCTTTTCGATTCCGTGACATCCCGCTTAAAGAAGTTAAAGCATTTGCCTTGTATCAACTATACCTGTTTTATCACATACTCTAAGTTGGTTTCGACCGCTTTCCTTTGCAATATAAAGTGCTTGATCCGCCTTGTCAAGTAGCTCGTAAAATGTTGAAATATTTTCAGAATCACCGTATCCTGCGATGCCAATACTCACTGTCACATTGATCTCAAAATCCGCAATATAAGGATGATCTTCAACATGTTGCCGGACTCTTTCCGCAATTTTCACTGCACTCTCTAGCATAGTATTTGGAGATAAAATGACAAACTCCTCTCCCCCATACCTTGTAACAATATCGATTCTTCGCACAGAATTTGTAATGATGTTTGCGACATGCTTTAGCACTTCATCACCGATTAAATGTCCATAGGTATCATTAACCTTTTTGAAAAAATCAATGTCAATCGCTATACATGAACAATGGTGTTGTTCTTCTAAACATTTCTGAAAAGCAAGCTCCCCCTGCTCAATCAAATAACGACGATTATACAGCTTCGTCAGCTGACAGGTAATCGATAATTCTTTCAGTAAAATAGTATCTTTTCTTACTTTGTCGCTCATTTCATTGAAGGACGCACAAAGCTCCTGAAATTCTTGCGCATATGGTGTCAGCTGTTGGTCATTTATTTGATATTCATAAAAACCTTGTTCTACCTTTCTAACTCCTGTTAGAAGCTGCTGGATAGGTTCTTCAATTTTTTTAGAGAGATGTAACATCATTTTAATCATAAAAAATGACCCTACTACTAAACAAATAGTTATCCATAAAATTCTATTGATTAATGGTTTATAGGCCTCTAACAGACCAATTTCTGATATAATAAACCATTTCCCTCCATTTATAGGCTTACTTTTAGCAAGAACCCACTTATTATTCGCGTCTTTATAAAGCTCGAGGCCGCTTGTTTTATTTTTTAAAGCTACGTTTAGGATATGGTCATCAACTAAATAATTTCCTGAAGACCGTTGTTGTTTATTGTTAAATTCAGAGAGCATAGTACCTTCTTGGTCTATAATATAAGCATGACCTAAAAAACCCACTCTCGATTCTTGCAGCAGTTGATTGATGATATCTAAATTTACTGCGCCGAAAACTACACCATTGAATTGTTGCTGTGCATTAAGAATCGGTGAAGCAAATGCCATAATAGGCTGCTTTGTAACTTTACTTATTAAAATATCTGTTATATATGGTTGTTTCGTTTTTTTAGCAACTTGAAAATACTTTCGGTCATTAACATCCACGCTAACACCATTTTTACTGTATTCAGTAACTGTATCAACTTGCACGATGCCCTCTTTATTGACGAATATTAAGTCTGTGAAATTTGTTTTTTCTTTAAAATCTTGAAAAAATTTTTGTGATTTTTGAAAATTATAGTCCTTGACAAAATCAAAATTAGCTATTGTATGTATATCACTGGATCGCTCTGCTAACCAGCTTTCAAAAAAATAGGATTGAGCATCCAAATAATGCGTCATCTTTTCATTTTGATGTTGAATGGTTTGTCGATATTCAATATAAAGCGTTGGAATAAAAATACATAAACCAGTAATAAAAGTGATCCATACAAGTGCTCGATGAAGCTGACCTTTTATTGTGTTTGGCTGTGGAAACTTTTTTAAAACCCTCAAAACACTAACCTCCAAATTAATCTAAACATTTCCTTAAAATGGGCAATAAATAGTAATTTACTCATTAAAAATACCACAACCGTAAAATTGCGGCAGTGATAAATTTAACTTTTCCAGAAAATGTTTTGGTAGCGAAAGCAAATCGACCAACTACAATTATGCCGAGGCATAATTGATTAGTTTGTCAAAGAGGTATAGCCGTGTAAAAGTGGCATATCAAAGACTATTTATATTACATAACTAGTTTCCACTATTAATAGATTCAATTAATACTATTGGGCTTATCATAAAAATTAATCTCTTCATTTCAAACTCCTTCTATAATCATTACTAAATTCCCTTAAATTAATAAACCTAACGTTTTGAGTGTTGGATTCAATTAAAACATTGTAAACAGCTTCAGTAATAATTAAATTACCGTACCAGTTATTAAAGTAGAAAATATCACTACCATCCCACTCTTTTTTATCTACGCTTACCCCTTCTCAAATTTAAGACCTCACAAATATAAGCTGAACTAATCCGAATTAGTTCAGCTTTTTAAATAAATTGTTATAATGTTGAACATTAATAAAAATCAAGAATGGTTTTTTTGTTGTTTATTATTTTATGATTTTCCAAAACTCTGCTCCATAGCTTTTATTTTTAAATTCAACAGATGTTTGTGTTTTCGCAAAACTCTCACCAATATCTATCTTGTTTACCTGATTTTGTAATGGTGAGCCAAATGAAAATTCCATTTGCAAATCAGTTAGGTTAAACAAAATTGAATGTACTGTTCCAAAGCCTTCTTTGTAATTATGGACAGACAATCCTTTAGGGAACTCTGTTAAAAGAAGTTCTTGGATTTCATCGATAGATCTTTTTCCACTTTCTTTAAATTTCTCCTCTAAAATATTATATCTTAATTGAGAATGCTCGAGCTTGCCAGGCTCCATTTCTTGTATTGTGGAAAATAGTCCGTGGTTAGTTGCAATAAGAAAATCTAGTTCTGCACGTTTAACCTCTTTTATTCCGTCATATGTTCCAATCAAAGCTGCATCGCCATTCGCATCAGCAATAAGTAAATTCATATTCGTTCCTACTGGCATAGTGTTAACCATATAAATTGCTTCTTCTACATTTCCGCAATTTTCTAACAGCGCTCTAACAATAACCATAAACTGTAATCCAGGTACTGCTGGTGGTCTCATTCCAGGATATTTGCCAATGGGCATGCCACAAGATGCATATGCAATACATAGTCCCTTCTCATTTAAACCTTCACTTCGACCGAATGTCGAAACTGAAAATCCTGTATGAGCATATTTCCCTTCAACACGAGTAGTACATAAGCGCATATCCGAAATATCAGGCGATAAATCATAATTTCTTAAAACATATGTTTTACCATCTGCCATCTTTCCAGGTAAAATAGCCGCTAAACTACATCCCCCAGGCATTAACCATGCATTTTGATAAAAATTTAGTTGTTCAGGCGTATAGCCAAAGCCTTCTGCAAAGCCTTCTAATTCTTTATTTAAGCCTGGGCAATACTGCTCTATTTGTGTTTTCATTTCTAAATAAGCGTTGTCAGCAGTTAAATTTTCCGTAAAGAATAGCGATTTTGCAAAAGGATTCTTTTGAAACTCTCGCGCTTGATGTTGTCCAATCTCATATTGTTTTCATCGATATACCCCATTCTATATTTAAGTAGCAAGACATTTCTTACCTTGCTAAATACAGAATAAAGTCTCCAGCTACTGGAGAGTTTAGCTAGTATCTTAGTTTCACAAATACTTTTGTCAAAAAATCATTTGGATGTAGCTCAATATTTGGTTTAATATTAATTGGATTTACAACCTCAGTTGGGATTAAACCTATTATGTACTGCTCCATAAATGTCCCTGCTGCCTGAAGGGATTGCTCAGTCAGCCATTCCTGCAAGCGACTATAGCCAAAATGTAACTCTGAATACGGTCCCGTTACATTTATACAAGCATACTTGCCTTCTGTTATTACTTTAATATACTCCTCTTGTTGAATTGCTTTTACTGGTAACAGTAGTTCAACATCTGCTATATTTTGGTTCCTTTCTCTTTCGTGAAAAATTGCAACAAGCGCCCCCTCTATCTCAAATTGATACGCATATATTCGTTCAAATAATTTTTGTACTAGCTTATCCATTTCTATAATATGTATCTTTTCATGGATAGAAAACACCTGTATGTTTGGACGTTCTTCTATGTAACAACTTGATAATATTGGCTTTTGCTTTGGATTAAACGTCTCAGTGTTCCTAATTGAATTTTTCACTTGGACAATATTTTAAAGTTGTTCAGCGATTACTTTTTGTTGGTGCTCTAATTCCTGAACTTTTTTATTTAATCTTATCTCTAAATCTTGCTTATCACTTTTCCCTTTAATAATCTGTTCAATTTCGTTTAATGAAAACTGGCAATGTTTAAGTACCTGTATAGTATTTAGTTCTTTCATTTTATCGTAATCATAATAACGATAGCCCGTCACTTCGTCTATCAAGGATGGTTCGAGTAACCCAAGATCGCTATAATAACGAATCGTTTTTACAGGAACATTACACAGTTTTGAAAATTTCCCAATGCTATACATAATAAAACCTTCTTTTCAAATATTGTTGAATTCGATTAATCCGCTTAGTTATTACTATATCGTACGATAAAAATATGGTAAATGATTTAACAAATAACATCCCGAGCCCCAAAAAAGTATGCTCTGATTTGAGCATACTTCCTTTTGTTAGATACTAATTATGAGCATTACTTTTTTCGCAAGTTTTTCTCCATTTCGCGCAAGTATTCACCTTTCTACCGTGGATAGCTTAGTCTCTACTTCCATTCATAATAAACTGCTGAATGGCTGGCAGTAATTCTTTATGAAGTGGTAATGATGGGTCTGAATAGGTTGCTGCATTTTTCGTACGATCTGCTGGAGCATTTTTTAACACATGATTCATTCCGTCCATATATACAAGCTTAGCATCTGGCTTACCTTTTTTTAACGCTTCCGCATCCGTTGTAACTACTTGTAAATCGGTTGTTCCTTGAAGAATTAAAACTCGGCTATTTACTTTCGCTAACTCATTTGCAGGATTATATTTTAACCATGAAATCATATACGGTTGAACTGAAGAACGGAAGAGTGACTGTAAATCTGGAGAAACGTTCTTCACTAGCTCGCCTTTTTTCAAGGATGCAAGAGCATCTGTTGATTCTTTTAGAAGCTCTGGCGATATTTGACCTTTTAATTGCTCTAACAAAATTTCATCGGCTGGTCTACCAGAGCCTGCTATAGAAACAAAGGACTCTACTTTTGTTTTTTGTGCTGCTAGTAAACCGATCAGTGAGCCTTCGCTATGTCCAATAATATGAACACTCAAATACGCTTTATCGGCTAAAAGGGTATTAATCACTTGAACTGCGTCATCTACGTATTGGTCAATCGTAATATCCTCTTCCTTAGTTAAAAGGGACTGATTATCGCCAAGTCCACGTTTATCATAGCGAACAGTAGTAATACCGTCTTTTGCTAACCCTTCCGCTATCATTTTTAAGCTATCATTTTTACCAGCTATTGCTGAATTTCCATCCTTATCAGTTGGACCAGAGCCTGCTATAATAAGTGCAACTGGAGATGGCTCCTTGCTAGCCTTTTGAAGAGCCACTGTTAACGCACCATCTTTAACAGGAATCTTGGACGTTTCATACGTAACTGGTTGTTCTTTGAATGGCTTTAAGACAAGTGGGAATTTGCCACCACTTTGTTGAAACGTTGCTGCAATTTGCCCATCTTTTAATGTTCCGTTAATGACAACAGCCGAGTCATTTAAATTGATCGAAACACTTACTTGATCACCATCGTATTTGATGCTTTTAAATGGATAATCGGATAATCCTTGGGCTGGTACTGATAATGTCCCACTATCTTTCTGCAAATCAACGATAATCGGAAGTGCTCCGTTTGGCGTTTTAATATTCCCTTCCCATTTACCTACTAGCTGTTCATTCATTTTATTGTCCTCCTTTATCTCTTTACCTTTTGTGTTGTCCTCCTTTTGTGCGCATGCTGCTAATAAAAAAAGTGCACAACATAAAAATAATAGTTTTTTCATAAAATCTCTCCCTCTAGACGAAAATGACTAATAAGATTGGTAAAAATATTACAAGTAAAATGATATAGCTCCATTTATTCGCTAAATTCACAGTCCAACCAACGCCGTATTTCTTTTGCACTAATAGTGAAGGATCATTTTTATTGAGATAAACAATCCCCCATTTCCAGTATCGATCATCGGCTGCAGCTGTTTCGTTTGTCTGTAAATCATCAAAGCGCTCATTACTGTTACTTAACTTCCAAATTAACAGGATAAGTCCCCCTAAAGAGACGAACATAAAAACAATAAAAAGCGGGAAGAAGTAAGGAGCTGTTTGATTTTTTAAAATAACTGTCGTGTAATGTAAAACAACAAGAACAATAGTCATACTATAATTAATCGCTGCTAAGTACCAGCTACCATATTTACGCTGGTTAAGCTCTCGATTGGCTGAAGCCTCTTTTGCTTGTGCACTCAATTGTATTTTGGCACTTTTCATACCGATACTGATGATGAAAAAGCTAATTTGTGTCCCTAGTAAAATAAGTGGCATTACAATAACTGCTAGCCATGTTTTTTCAGTCCTACCGTCTACCTCACCTGCTGCATTCCAATGGGTAGCAAAAACATCTGGGATGGCATTGTAATTCATATAGGTAAAAGTAATCAATGCTAAAGTGATAATAATCGGTAATGCGAAAAATGTAGGTGAAAGTACTTCATCTCGATCTCGAAAAGATAAATCCATCACATAAACAGTTTTTACATGTGCTTCCCAATTTTCTTGTTTTTTCAGTTTTTTTGTTTTTATATGATAAAACATATAAAGTCCAGCTGCTATGAGAAGCACGACATAAAGCAAAACAAAGGATAATAAAACAAATTGCTCTTCTTGAATGGACGTAAACAGTAGTAAAATTTGAGCTATAAGACATGCAACTGCTATGCTCCCGACCATCATACTGTAATGCTTTTTAAAAATAAGTAATTGTTGATGTTGCACATAAGGTTCTGGAATAGATACACCAAACACAGTTGTTTTTCTCGCTAAATATGGTGTTAAAGTTTCCAGTACACCTACAAAGATAAAGATGCTTAATATAAAAAGCATATTTCCCCTACTTCCATTGTTTTAAAATTCGATGAAACAAACTCGTCATTTGTTCTTTTTCGAGACCCCGTGCAATGGCCTCTGCCATAATTGGTTTTAATGCATTTTCTACTTTTTCAACTTCCGTCTCTTTCAGTTCTTTTTTTTGACCACCGATAATGATCGCTTTTGCTTTCGGCTTTAATTCGATTAAACCTTTTTCTTCAAGTTCATGATAACTCTTACTAACCGTGCTGACATTAATCCCTAAATCCGCAGCCATTGAACGAACTGAAGGTAAAGTGTCACCATTTTTTAGGTTTCCCTTTGCAATCAACTCAATTAACTGATTCGCTAATTGTTTATAGAGCTGTAATTCACTGCTTGGATCTAAATGAATATTCATTTTACCCCTCCCATCTGTATCGCTTATCACCAAACAGAAATCTGTCATATGTAGAGTAATACAGATTTCTTAAAAAGGCAAATTTTCTCTAAATTGGGGATTAACCAATTAGGCTATTTTCTCTGAGGTTTTTAAGGTATTTAATGCGAAATAAAAAAGGACCCAGAAAAATTCTGGATCCCAAGGACACTTATTTCTATTTGATTTGATCTGTATCGGTTTTTGCTTCTTCTTAAGATACAGCAAAACAGAATATCCGCCTCGCTGATTCCATAAGATTTTAGAAGCTCACCCTATACAGTTGTGGCGGACTTTCCTGAGATTCCTGGTCTTTGGGTGTTTGACTACTCATTCTACATCCTCCTAATCATTTTAGATTAATAAGTGATTCCGTTCTTAATATGAACCGTTTCGTAAATGTTTATTCATGTGAAGCACATTTTTATGAATATGCCTTGTTATAGAATTAAAACTCCTAAGCTTCTTCTTTAAAAATTTGTTGCGCAATGGTTAAAGCATTTTGGACACGTGGAAAACCAATGTATGGTACTAATTGTAATAATGCTTCCACAATTTCTGTCTGTGTTAAACCTGCATGTAGACCACGTTTAATATGTGTTTTTGTTTGTGGGGCAGCACCTTGAGTTACTACCGCTGTAATGACAACAAGTGCACGGCTCTTTGCATCTAGCCCTGGTCGTGAATAAACATCACCATAGGTAAATTCAACAATCATTTTGCGTAAATCTGGTGCTATGTCAGCTAGTACATCTGCCTCCATCATTCGTGCCGCTTCTTCCTTTGTCACATACTGTTTAATTGTTTCTAACCCCTTTGTAAAACGCTCGTTCATTGACAATCTCTCCATTGTTATTTCTTTACACAAAAACCCCAATTCCGCGTCTCCAGAATTGGGTATTGTCCTTCACCTATGTAAGGGTCTCTTTTTCGTTTCACCCTCTGGCTCTAACGAAAAAGGAAAATATTGTTTCATAGTGCCTCACTGGACAGCTTTAATGAATATCTATGCAAAAGTCACAAGGACATGCACGCTAAGTTATAGTTACGAGAGACAGGATTTTGCCTTTTCAATTTGGATAATTACTTGATCAAATCCTGTACCTCCTAAAGAATGACGACGACGAACAGCAGCTTCAGGTGATAATACATCGTAAATATCCGCTTCGATAAGCTCACTTTCTTTTTTCATGTCTGCAAGTGGTAAATCTAATAAGTAGATGCCCTGTTGAATACATGTGAATACAAGTTTTCCTGTCACTTCATGTGCTTCACGGAAAGGCATCCCCTTTGTTGCTAGATAATCTGCAAGCTCCGTAGCATTGGAGAAGTCAGCATGTACTGCCTGGTGCAAACGCTCTGTATTGACAGTCATTGTGCGAATCATACCTTCAAAGATTTTTAATGAACCAAGAATTGTCTGGACTGTATCAAACATACCTTCTTTATCTTCCTGCATATCTTTGTTGTATGTTAACGGTGTTCCTTTCAGAACAGTTAATAAGCCCATTAAGTTACCGTAAACGCGTCCCGTTTTTCCACGGATTAACTCCGCCATATCAGGATTTTTCTTTTGTGGCATAATAGAAGAACCTGTTGAGAAGGCATCATCTAATTCGATAAATTTGAATTCATCTGTCGACCACAAAATAATTTCCTCTGCAAACCGAGATAAATGCGCCATTAATAATGATGAATTACTTAAAAATTCAACGATAAAATCACGGTCACTTACTGCATCCATCGAGTTCGCATAAACTTCGCTGAAGCCTAAAAGCTCCGCGGATTTTAAGCGATCGATTGGGAAAGTAGTACCTGCCATGGCACCTGCACCTAAAGGCAGAATATCAATACGCTTAAGCGACTCCGTGAAGCGTTGTTTATCACGCTCTAACATCCAGAAATAGGCCATCAAATGATGGGCAAATGAGATTGGTTGCGCACGTTGTAAATGTGTATAGCCTGGAGCAATTGTTTCTACATGCTCCTCAGCCTTTTCAAGCAATGTCTTTTGGAATATCTCAATTAAACCGATTGTTTCCTTCACACGTTTTTTCAAGAAAATATGCATATCCGTTGCTACTTGGTCATTTCGGCTACGGCCAGTGTGAAGCTTACCACCTACAGGACCAATTAAATCAATGAGCATTTTTTCCAAATTTAAGTGGATATCTTCATTAGCAACTGTAAATTCAAGCTCACCTGCGATTGCTTTTTCTTGTAATTGTGCAAGGCCACCTAGAATGGTCTCTACGTCAGCTGCTGGTAAAATTCCTGTTGCGCCAAGCATCGTAACATGTGCTACGCTACCTTCAAGGTCTTCTAGAACAAGCTGTTGGTCAAAGCCAATCGATGCGCCGAACTCGTCCACCCATGCTTCTGCTGATTTTTGGAAACGCCCGCCCCAAAGTTTTGTCATAACAGCTCACCTTTTCCTTAAACTCTTTTTGAAAAAGGTGTAGTACAGCGTTTAATGCTACACTACACCCTGCTGTCAAAAGATTATTTTTTATTTACTGAAGAGTTAACCACTGTTGGCAGACCCCATAATTCGATGAAGCCTACTGCTGAAGCATGGTTGAATTGATCTTCTTTAGAATATGTTGCTAGCTTTTCACTATAAAGTGAATTTGGAGATTTTCGTCCTTCCACAATTGCATGACCTTTGTAAAGCTTCACGCGCACAGTTCCGTTCACAAACTTTTGTGATTCAGCAAGGAATGATTCCAGTGCTACACGTAATGGAGAGAACCATAAACCATCATAAATTAATTCAGATAATTTTTTCTCAATGACTGGCTTGAAGTGTGCTAACTCTTTTACAAGCGTTAAGTCTTCAAGTTCTTTATGAGCCGTTAATAGAACTTTTGCTCCTGGAATTTCATATACTTCACGAGATTTAATACCAACTAAACGGTTTTCAACGTGATCGATACGCCCAACACCATGTGCTCCAGCTACTGCGTTTAGCTCTTGGATTAAATCGGCAAGCTTCATTTCGTTACCGTTTAACGATACTGGTTTACCTGCAACGAATTCAATTTCTACGTATTCCGCTTCATCTGGAGTGTTTTCCACAGAAACTGTTAAACCGTATGCTTCTTCTGGTGGAGATACCCATGGATCTTCCATTACGCCCGCTTCATTTGCACGGCCCCATAAGTTTTGGTCGATAGAGAATGGTGAATCTAATGTTGCAGGAATCGGTACATCATGTTTCATAGCATATTCGATTTCCTCATCACGGCTCCAGCCCCACTCACGTACAGGTGCTAACACTTCTAAGTCTGGATTTAACGCTTTAATAGAAACTTCGAAACGAACTTGGTCATTACCTTTACCTGTGCAACCATGAGCTACTGCGTCCGCACCCACTTGGTTTGCAATTTCCACTAGTTTTTTAGAAATTAATGGACGAGAAAGTGCTGATACTAGTGGATATTTTTGTTCATACCAAGTATGAGCTTGTAATGAGATTAATGCATATTCTTCAGCGAATTCATCCTTCGCATCTACCATATATGATTCAATTGCTCCTACTTGAAGAGCTTTATTTTTTACAAACTCAAGGTCTTTACCTTCACCAACATCAAGACAAACTGCAATAACGTCCCAACCTTGTTCTTTTAACCACGGAATTGCTACAGAAGTATCAAGACCTCCTGAATATGCTAATACTACTTTTTTATTCGCCATAAAAATCGCGCCTCCAATTAATCTATTAGATATGTATGTTTATACATTCATTTAAAACTTTATACACGAATAGTATCATGTTATAAAAATAAAAACAAGTGCATTTTTATAAATTTATAGACTTTTATGTTTATTGTAAAAAGTGTGTCATTATAACACTTTAAGCGCTTGTAAAAACTATGAATAGTTTTACTCGGAAAAACGATTTTTTACGCGCAACATGAATGTATATAGTATTCGCCGGAGCGCGTAAACTAGCGCTAACTTAGCGGCGTTTTTTGCGCGAATGGACATCCTTTCATCACCTAGTTGACGGACTTGCCCGGCATACAAAAAAGAGTTGTCTCAGCGCAAGAGACAACTCTTTACTTAATTTCGTTCGTTTTAATGAAGATTTATCGAAACTATTTGAGCTTTTATCGAAACAAAACCTCATTTTATCGGAACTTTTTGGGCTTTTATCGAAAAACAAGCTCTTTACTTCTTATTGAAAAATGATTTACCTAAAAATTCTACAGTTGCAGGTGCCATTGCATACAGCTTGCTTGTTAACCCCATGACCCTTGGTAAATTAACCTCTCGAACTGGTCGTTCAATTGTTTTTACTGTAGCTTGTGCCACTTCTTCAGCTGTAAGTAAAAATCTTCCTAAAGACTCGCGATAGCCACTTTCATCACTCGCCTTATCTAAAAATGGTGTATCGATTGGACCTGGATGTATCGCCGTAACTTTAACATTATACGGAGCCAGTTCCATGCGAAGCCCATTTGTAAAACCGACAATCGCATGCTTTGTAGCAGCATAAACACTAGCCTTAGGTGTCGCTACCTTTCCTGCCTGTGAGCCGATGAAGATTAATTGACCTCGCTGACGTTGTATCATAGGTTCTGCTAGACGTTTTGCTAAATACATCGGTACACTGACATTTAGCTCTACCATTTGTCTAATAGCTTCATCTGCTAAGTCTGTTGCAATGCCAAATTTACCTACCCCTGCAGATAAAATAGCTACATCAAGAGGCGGTAGTTGTGCGCATACTTCATCGATTGTAGATAAATTAATTAAATCTGCTTGGATCACATTTGCGCCTACGCGTTCTAATGCTTTTAATGCAACTACATTGCGTCCTGTTGCATAAACCGTATGACCCTGTGCTACTAATAATTCTGTAATTTTCAATCCTACACCACTTGTTGCACCTGTAACGAAGATGGTCTTTTTATTCATGTTCATATTTAAACCTACTTCCTTTGAAATAAATAGATACCTTCTTCCGTTTTTGTAGATGTAATGAAATTGTTGGCCTCTAAGTAATCTAAATAACCGAGCGTTTTGGACAACGTCAGACCAAACTGACGCTGAAAAACAGCTGGGTAAAAGCGCTTCGTTACTTGTACAGCAGTTAATGAATCATCTCCAAATAATTCACAAACCTTCAAAGATTGCTGATGCTGACGTTCTAGTCGTTTATCAATTATATTAGGAATATTCTCTAGCTCAGCACCATGTCCTGTAAACATCTTTTTTACAGGTAATCGACGTAAAATTTCTAGTGATTCATTATATTGTAGTAACGATTTAGTACGTCCTAATGTACGGTCTAGTGGTGGCTCAATTAATGGATTTGGCGTTATTTTTGCAAGCAATAAATCTCCACCTATTACATCATGAGTTTTTTCATCCCAGTATATTAAGTGACTTTGCGCGTGTCCTAATGTTTCAATAGCTTTTAATCCAGGATGTCCTGGCACTTCATCTCCATCGTTAAGAATTTGTGTTAAAGGTCGTTCACCTACAAGCTCTATTTCACGGCGGACATGTACACTCGGCTGGATATATTCTTGAGGAACTCCGTGCTCAAATAAGCGCTCACTGTAAAACTGCACATGGTAACGTAAAAAATCCTCGTCACGACGAAGCCATTTATCGTTATAGGCATGCCCTAAAATTTCAGCGTTCGGAAAGGCATCCACCCAACCTGCATGATCTGGATGATGATGGGTTAACACAACCTGTTCAATATCTCGCATATCAAAGCCCACTGCTCGAATACCTCTTTTAAGTGCATCATAGGCTTCCATTGTTTTTGGACCAACATCAAAAATGGTCAATGCATCTCCTTTTACAACAAATGCATTCACATCTCCTACTTCATAGGGTGTTGGTATTTCTATTTTGTGTATAGACAAAAGCTGTTTCCCCCTTTAATGCAACTAGTGAATACCTATTCATTCTATTTTACAAGTTTTTCTTCTTTTCGTCACCCTCCTGTTGACAGGTTGACGTATTATTAATATAATTTTGAATAATCTAATTATTTTGTGCGTTGATGAAGCCAAGTACGTAATTGGTGAAGGTGTCTTAGAGAGTGTTACATTTGCTGAAAGTGACATCACCCGCTCCCATTACAGAACCTACTTCTGAGCAGTTATGAAAACATAACCGTTTCCCTTGCGATAAAAGGGCTATGAGTTGTGCCAATTGGCAAACAAAGGTGGTACCGCGGAAACAACAGCGTTTTCGTCCTTCTTTATAAGGACGGGAGCGCTTTTTTTATCTTCATTTAGCAAATGCTTTGGTAGCGAAAGCGAAGCGGCAGCTGAATGAAGATAAAGCCTCCGGCGGATGTCACGGATTTTGAAAAACCGGACGCATTGTTTATCTGTAGCGAAAGAGAAGCGACAGCTACAATTACGCCAAGGCGAAATTGATTTTGAGAACTGGAGGTTTTATCATGAAAAAAATACTATTTATTGGTGCAGGCTCTATGGCAGAGGCATTGATTCAGGGCTGGATTAAACAAAAGGTATTTACAGCACAAGAAATTTACGTCACCAATCGCACAGATAAGGAACGCTTACAATTTTTACACGACACATATAATGTAAATAGCAATTTTGATGATGCTATTTATCAGCAGGCTGATTTAATCATTCTAGCGATGAAACCAAAAGATGCCGTTGTAGCGATGCGTGAGCTAAAGCCTAAAATTACAGAGCAATCAGCCGTACTTTCTATTTTAGCTGGTATTGCCATTACTACTATTACAGAACATTTAGGTGCTCGTCCAGTCGCACGCGTTATGCCTAATACTTCTGCGACTATTGGGATGTCTGCGAGCGGGATTGCCTTTAATGACGAAGTAACAGCAGAACAACGCGCTCTTTTCTTACAGCTTTTAGAGGCGATTGGTTCAGTTATTGAGGTAGATGAGGATCAATTACATGCTGTAACTGCCCTTTCCGGGAGTGGGCCAGCTTATATTTATTATTTAATGGAGGCATTTGAACGGGTTGGTACAAAGGTCGGTCTCTCGAAGGATACAGTACGACTATTAATGACACAAACACTTGCTGGTACTGCAGAAATGCTGAAGCAATCCGTCGATGAGCCTGATGTATTACGCCAAAAAGTAACCAGTCCGGGCGGTACAACAGAAGCTGGAATTAAAGCTCTTGAGCAATATCAATTTAATGAAGCCATTGAAGCATGCATTAAAGAAGCTGAAGCTCGATCTCGATTACTTGCAAATAGTAAATAATGTATGCCAAAATAAAGTATATCAATAGGGATTAGGGGGCTTTAAATTGGCTAAATTATTCGAACCTTATCAATTGCAAAATATCACTTTAAAAAACCGTGTAGTGATGGCGCCGATGTGTATGTACTCGGCACAGGATGATGGACTTGTCACACCTTTCCACCAAGTACATTATGCAACGCGGGCTGCTGGTCAAGTTGGTTTAATTATTGTTGAGGCTACAAGTGTTGTACCAGAGGGTCGTATTTCTAGTAACGATCTTGGTATTTGGAATGACGCTCATATTGAAGGTTTAAGTCAATTAGTTCAAGGAATGAAAGTATACGGAGCAAAAGCTGGCATACAGCTGGCACACGCTGGACGTAAAGCAACTGTAGATGGAGAAATATTTGCCCCATCAGCTATTGCATTTAGCGATGCTTTTAAAACGCCAACTGAAATGACACTAGAAGACATTGAATATGTTGTAGAAGCATTTAAACAAGCAGCTGTCCGGGCAGCTAAAGCAGGCTTTGACGTTCTTGAAATCCATGGAGCACATGGCTACTTAATAAGTGAATTTTTATCACCAGCAACGAATAAACGCAATGACCAATACGGTGGCTCTCAAGAAAATCGTTATCGATTATTACGTCAAGTCATCGATGCTATTCGAAGTGTTTGGGATGGCCCTTTACTTGTACGCGTTTCCGCTGAGGACTATGCAGAAGATGGTACAACAATGGATGATTTTATCGTCTTCAGTCGTTGGATGAAATCACAAGGTATCGATTTAGTGGATGTTTCTACAGGTGGTGTAGTGCAAGCACATATTAATGTTTTTCCAGGCTACCAAGTAACTCATGCTGAAGCGATTAAGCATGGTGCTGATATTCCAACTGGAGCAGTCGGCCTTATTACGACAGCTATTCAAGCAGAGGAAATTTTACAAAATAATCGTGCTGACTTAATCTTCCTTGCGCGTGTTCTTCTGCGCGAGCCATATTGGCCACTTCATGCTGCTATGGATTTAAGAGAAGAAGTTAAACCTCCAGTGCAATACGTACGTGGTTGGTGAAAAATAGCGGTATAGCGACTATTCATCAACATATAAAAAACAGCTTGTTGCTTAATGCTAACAAGCTGTTTTCATGTTAATAAACAGGATTTTTGTTTAATTTCATCTTCAATTGCCTTCACTATCGTCTCTGCATCATCTGCCGTTATGAGTTCTCCATTGACGATGGTGAAAATCCCTAATACCTCGCTGACAGTATACTCTTTTACCAATCTAATTCTGCACGAGAAAATATTAATGGGTATGAAACAAAACAAAGTTCTCAAAGTCATCAGAGTAATCTATCCTTCTATCTTTTGCCTCAACAATGTGTTAGAATCATCACCCTCATTTTCGACGGAATATACCTATTGCTATCGAAAAAAAACGATATAAAATCTCTTTTTCCTGGAACATCGTCAGATACAATTTCATTAATCTCAGAAGTCAATATTCCCTTCCAAGAATTCTCAAACAAAATATCTATTAATGTTACCTTTTGAATTTTTATTTATGTCTACTACCCCTTGTTATTTCAAATTTTGTATTCAACTACATTGTGTTAAGAAAACACCTAGCGCAAAGTTAGGACAAGGAAGTAGTACTACATATTTCACGGATTTCTTAGCAATTATTTGTAACCTGGTAAGAGTTCATACTACGTTCATCTAATTTAGGAAAATCAATATATTCTCATAGATTAGAAATTGATGAGTTTTAGAGCAAAAGTATTGTGTCCATTTTAAAGGAGCTTTTGATGTAAAAATCGAAATTTTGTGATAAATTAGACACGACATAGTAGGATGAAAACTTTTAAGGAATCGTTATTGTTCTGTAGAGTTTTCCTTCCTTTTGGAGATAGTAGATAAGACTAGTTAATGAGTCAATAAAATTGAAAGGAGCCTTATTCATATTTGAAAACTCAACTAAAAATGAAAAAAAAATTAGTTATTTCTATGCTTTTAATTACAGGTCTTGTTACCTGCATTATTGGTTGTTCAGAACATACAACCAATAATGCAGAATCAACTATGGAAGGAATTGTAGCGAAAATAAAGGATAATCAGATATTAGTAGTAAAAGGCGTGACAAAAGAGGAAATTAAAGGTTTATCTGAAGAAGAAACGATAAAGAAAGCTCAAAGTGCGGCTTATTTTGAATTAAAACGAGAAGTAAAAAATATGAAAGTCGGTAGTAAGGTAAAAGTTTGGATTGAGAGCATAGACACTTCGAATCTAGCTTATGGAATTAGTAGTAAAGTAGAAGTTATAAATTGAAAAAGTAAAAGCACCCTTTAAAACCTAAGCAGGGTTAAAGTGCTTTTACTTTCGTCTTGCCAATGGCTCTTGAAGCGTTTGTTTGTTACTTGACCGTATGGTGTTACAGCACTATACGGTCTTTTTCTTACCCCTATTATAACACATCACTTTTATTTTCAAGAATTTATACCCAAAAAGTATCGCTGATAGAACCACGAACATCGATGATTAAAGTGGAAGAATGGCTTATTGCCAAGATGCACTAAACTGCTTGGCTACTTCTATTTCAAATCCCTTTTTACACACACTAAAAACTCAATCATGCCTTCTTCTATTTTGGCTGTTGCACTTCCACCTAATTTTTCTGCTAGCAGCCTGACAATAGATAACCCTAGTCCCGTGTTTTTACGTCTGGAATTGTCTGTTGTATAAAATCGATCAAAGAGCTGGTTAGGATTTAGTTGACTATTTTCATCAATCGGATTTTGAAAACAGATATATGCATGTTCTTCTTCTAACCACAGCTTGATCGTTACATCCCCTTGCGCATGCATGATACTATTTCGTACTAAGTTTTGTACAATGCGTAAAAGCATTTCTTCATCAGAGTGAATAATGAGCGGCTCAAAATTTGGTAAGTTGACGGCTATTCCTTTTTGTTCAAATTGTACAAAGGCACCAGCAATCTCTTCAAATACTATGTTTGAAATATTAATACGATCTTTTTTGGGCTTATCTTCATTACTATGCAAATAGGAATATTCGAAAAATGTTGCTAATAATTGCTCTAGTCTTCCAACATGTTTTTGTGCGATTTCAAGCTTTGCAAGCTGCTTTTCTGTTAAGGGTTCTTTTAAAAGCATTTGTTGATAGCCCTTTATCGCAGTGAGTGGCGTACGAAAATCATGCGAAATGTTTGAAATCATTTCCTTATAGTATTTTTCTTCCCGCTTAATATACGACCTTGATTTTTGTGATTCTATTAATATGCGATTTATATTTGCCACTAGTTGATTTATTTCTTTGTTTAATAGCTCTACGCTAATTGGCTGTGTATATTGCTCATGTAGACGTTGTGACAATTGAATGTTCATCAATTGTAGTTGCCTTTGTATATAAAAAATATAAAATAGTAATCCTACAATGATTACAATTGCCACAATCCACATTCCCTACCATCTCCTTACTTGATTTCTGCTTTTCTAAATGTCATGAATGTTACATATAAAATGACTACTATAAATACGACACAAATGGAGACGGCCGAAATTAAATCACCTTTACTCATGCTTAAATTAATCGCAAGATACTCCGCTGAATAGGGTGTGAAGGACAATACTTTATCTACCATCTTAAATGAATTCTGAAAACTAGCAACTTGCCCAAAGAACATGGACATCATGTAATACGCAGCTACTACAAGCACCGATTTTCTGAAGGCAAACGCCAGTAAAATACAAGTCGTTAACTGCGCAAGATAGACTATTGTCATAGTGCTCATTATTGTTACGTAATCGGCAAAGCTGCCACTAGTAGTCGCCGTTAGAATGCTTAAAAAACCTGCTGCTTTCCCGCCCATACTAATCGTGCTGTCCATGGATAAACCAATTATTGTCACGATGATATAAGGACTTACAAGAACAATAAGTAAGATCCAAAAAACAATCGCTTTACTGATGACTATTTGGATTCTTGCAAAGCCGCTTATAATCGGATGATGGATATTTTTTGTATCAAAATCTGAACAAATAAGTGTAGTGGCAAGTACTGCGCCTACTATTGACATCATATTCATATCAGATAGTAAAAAACCAACGTTGCTGATGCTTTCATTTATTGAGTTATTGCCTATAGCATAAGCAATACTAAACATTGCTGTTGCAGAACATGTTGTAAGAGCCAGTAAGACCCAAAATATTTTGGATTTAGTTGTTTTATAAAGGTAAGCACGTACTAAATTAAACATGGCGCTCACCTCCAATTAACGTAAGGAAGTAGTTCTCTAATGTGTCTCCTTGTAGACTAAATTCCGTAAGTGTTACCCCATTTTCAAATAAGGCGGTTGATACGTCCCCAAGATTCTCTAAGAAATCATACAATTTAATTGTTTTATTTGGCATGACTTGAAAATTTTGTGTTTTAAGAATTGTTTCTAATACATGTGCACATTGTTCGGGAGCTGTACAACCAATGCGAATATAATGTCTACATTCTTCGTCGAGCTGTTGTTGCGTCATTTGTTTCATAATTTTCCCTTTATGAATAATGATATAATCAGTTGTTGTTTGATAAAGTTCCGGTAAATTATGACTCGAAATTAAAATCGTCATCTGTCGCTCTTCACAAAGACGTGTTAAAAGCTGACGAATTTCAACAACACCTATAGGATCTAACCCATTCACTGGCTCATCTAAAATCAATAGCTCTGGATTAGTTAATAACGCAATAGCAATGCCTAAACGTTGTTTCATGCCGAGTGAAAAATGCTTAGCTTTCTTATTGTTTGTACTCGTCAATCCAACCAATTGCAGTATTTCATCTTCTAGCTCCTCATTCGGAATCCCCCGCATTAAACGATGATATTTAAGGTTTCCTTTTGCGGTCATATCAGGGCTAATCGCTGGTTGTTCAATCATACTGGCAATCCTTTTTCGTTGCTGCTGTATTTCCTTGTCAGATGATTTCCCAAATAACTCAAATGAACCTTCTGTTTGAAAACTAATCCCTGAAACAATTTTCATTAAGGTTGTTTTTCCCGCACCGTTTTCACCAATAAGCCCATAAATACGTCCTTCTTTTAATTCGATTGATACGTCGTGAAGTACTGTATGCTTTTTATATGTTTTCGTTAATTGATTCGTTTTTAATATGGTTTCTCCCATATTAAGCACCTCCCTTTCATATTCATAGATTACTCATGAAAGGTATAGATAAAGTAAAGATGACGTATAGATTACGGATGATTTATGGACGTAAACGATAGCCAAGCCCACGAAGCGTCTCGATATAATCTGCTTGTGAATTTTTTGTCTTCAATTTATGTCGAAGATTACTAATATGAATTTTAATAATATGTTCATCTCCTAAATATTCTTCTTGCCAAATGGATTCGTATAAATTCGCTTTCGTGAATACTTTTTCTTGATTTGCCATAAACAATTCTAGCAGTAAATATTCCTTTGCAGTTAGTAAGACCTCCTCACCACCCACTGTAACCCGCTTAGCGACATCATCCAGCATTATATCCTTGTATTGCAGCTGCTTCATTGGTGTAGCTTTTTTAACACGACGTAATATCGATTCAATACGAGCGAGAACCTCACCAAGGTCAAAAGGTTTCGTAATATAATCGTCCGCTCCTAAACGAAGCAAATCAATTTTTGTTGACACTAAATCTTTTGCTGAAATCATAACAACAGGTACATCCGAAATAGCGCGAATTTCTTTTAATAATTCATCACCACTTTTATAGGGAAGCATAATATCAAGAAGCACAATATCAAATTCATTTTGTAGAAATGCTCGATGTCCTTCTACTCCATCCATCACACTTGTTACCTGATAATCTGCTTGCTCAAACAATTCTGTTAACATTGCATTTACATCTTCATGATCCTCAACCATTAAAATTCTCAATACAACCACACCTTTAATAAATTATGACTCGGCATAATTGCGTCCGGAATCGGCTTTGCGCTTAGGCCTGCAAATATTTTTTGGGCGAAAGCGTAGCGTCAGCAGCAGGACTCTTTTCCATCCGTCGTCTACTTGGCCTTCCGTCGTTCTGCCCGACCTTTCCGTCGCCTGCTTTTCCATCCGTCGCTCTGCTCGGGACTTCCGTCGCTTCGCCTTTTCTTTCCGTCGTTCTGCTCGAGCCTTCCGTTGCCTTCTTTCCCATTCATCGCTCTGCTCGGGACTTCCGTCGTTTCGCCTTTTCTTTCCGTCGTTCTACTCGGGCCTTCCGTCGCTTCGCCTTTTCTTTCCGTCATTCTGCTCGGGACTTCCGTCGCTTCGCCTTTTCTTTCCGTCGTTCTGCTCGAGCCTTTCGTCGCTTCGCCATTTCCTTCCGTCGTTCTGCTCATGCCTTCCGTCGCTTCGCCTTTTCTTTCCGTCGTTCTGCCCGACCTTTCCGTCTCTTCTTCTTTTCGATTCGTGACTTCCGCTTGGAGGCAATACCTTCTTTGCTGAAAAAAAGTTAAAATATCCCTATTAATATTATATGGGAATTCATGTTAATAAACATTAAATAATTTTATTAACTATCACCCTATTGTCTAGCTGATGCATATGAACTGTAATACTTGGCTGCGATAAATGAAGTTCTTCTGCGTCTACTCGAAAATTACAAGATTTAGCGGCAACTACAAAAGACTGTATCCATTTATAATCCAAACGCTCACCTCTTTCTATCAATTATGCCTCGGCATAATTGCGTCCGGAATCGGCTTTGTGCAAGCACAAAGCCGATTCCAAAACATCCGCCGGAGGCTTTAGCTTCTTTCAGCGGATGTTTGAACACCCGCTGAAAGATTAATCTTTTTAACCAACTTCATTAACTATATTTAATTTACTAAATTATCGAACAATAATAAACTAAAATTAGATCGATTACTTTTAACAAAGGGGAGAATCGTATGTTAGCTAAATTAAGTAAGCAATTCCGTACTTTTGCCAAAAATGAATGTGAAAATTCAAGTCCACTATATGAACATTTAGCCAATAAGATTGCCGATGATGATGAAATATTAAAAGTTGCCGCATTTATACCTAAAGGACAACCTGTACCTAATTTATTATTAGCTGGCGTTCAGTATTTACTGTCATCAACCAAAGACGAATTAGTTTATTTTTATCCATCCTTAACGACAACACCAAAACCAATAAATGAAGTCTATCCTGTTTTTAAAGCATTCGTATTATCCCATTCAGATGAATTGAAGATTTTATTTCAAGAAAAACTTGTCCAGACTAATGAGATTCGCCGTTGTACTTACCTTTATCCGATGATGACAGAAATTTATGAAGGCCATCAAAAACCTTTAGCCTTAATAGAAATCGGGGCAAGTGCAGGACTTCAACTTGGGATGGATCAATATAATTACTGCTACAATCAACAGCTTCATATAAACCATTCAAATAGCGCTTTCGTTTTGTCCTCAGAAAATCGGGGAGAACGGCTTCCAGCTTCCATTACAAATGCTCCTGTTGTTTGTAAACGTGTTGGGATCGATTTAAATCCTATTGATATTCATAATGAGGAAGAGCTTCGATGGCTCCAAGCTTTAATTTGGCCAGAGCATCAAGAACGTAGACTTTTATTAAATCAAGCACTCCCTATTTTAAAAGAACTCGATTTAGAACTGATAAAAGGAGATGCTATTAAATTTATAAAAGAAATTAGTAGAGATATTAATCAAGATGCGCTATTAGTTGTTTATCATACGCATGTGGCCAATCAAATCCCAATGGAGTTACGCCTTGAACTAATTGAACAATTAAAAGAGATCAGCATGGAACGACCTCTCTATCATTGTTATAACAATTTATTTGATATACAACTGCATCAAGATTTTATGGATCAAGGTGAAATAGAATCTATCCGAATAATGGAACGACCTGATGGTCATGCTCGATGGTTCAAGTGGTCCAACCAAAAATAAAAGTTGCCACGAAAAAACGCTGCATGAGATTTTTCTCTCATGCAACGTCATGTTGATTAAAAACTATTAAATCAATGAAATTAAGTTTTCTCGGCAAAACGAGGGGTTGATTTCCGCTCCGGCTGGGCGCTTTCCTAGGGGCGTCCGATGAGCCGCTTCGCTGCAGGGTCTCTGGCCAACACAATGTTGGTCACGAAGGCGTTATCACAGGACGTGATGCTTTTAGCCTTCGTTCCTCTATCGCTGATCCCCAAGGAGTCGCCCAGCCTCCAATCCAATCAACCGCTTTATTAAGCAAGTATCTTATAGTATATCACTCTATTTTTTTGCAGTATATTTTCTAATTGCTGGTAAAATATCGTTCCCGATAATTTCGATATTTTTCATTAATTTATCGAATGGCACACCGCCAAAATCAATTTGTGCCATAAATCGTTGCATGCCATAGAGCTCGTATTGATACAGTAATTTTTCAATAATTTGCTCCGTACTTCCGACCATTAAGGCATCTTTTGTATCCGGTGCTTCCGCAAATTGTTGCTTTGGATAACCTGCGCCGCGAATTGCTTGGAATCCACCATTTAAATGGGGATACATCCCTTGTAGTGCCTCTTCCGTCGTATGTGCGACGTGGAATAGGCTTGTTGTAGCAATCGGTAACTCTTTCGGATCAAAGCCATTTCTCTCCGCTGCCTCCCTGTAGGCATCAACTGATGGCTTAAAGTTAACAGCGGGACCACCTAATGTCGTTAGCATCATTGGAATGCCCATATAGCCTGCTTTCATGGCACTTGCAGGTGGACCACCAACAGCTCGCCAAATTGGTAACGACCCATTTTTAGGTTGTGGCAAAATTTGTGCATTGTGAAGTGGTGCACGAAATTGTCCTTCCCAAGTGATCAGCTCGTTGTCATTTATTTTTTTCAGTAACGCTAATTTTTCTTCAAAAATTTCTTCATAATCCTTTAAATCGATACCTAGTAATTGATATGCACCAACTCGAGAGCCACGCCCTGCGACTATTTCTGCACGTCCATCTGAAATTAAATCAATCGTTGCAAAATCTTCATATACGCGTACAGGGTCAGAGACACTAAGGACTGTTGCAGAGCTTGCTAATTTAATTTTTGATGTAGCGTGTGCGATTGCTCCTAAAACAACTGTGTGTGCCTGTGTCGTAAAGTACGATTGATGACTTTCGCCAACAGCAAAGACATCAATATCCGCTTGTTCTGCAAGCTGACTTGCTTCAATTAGCTCTTGGATTCGTTGTTGAGCTGAAATACGTTCACCTGTTAATGGATTTGGAATATGATCCCCTAATGAATATAGGCCAAATTCGATGCCTTTCGATTGATCAATACGGTATTTATCCATGATGAATATCTCTCCTTAATCTAGCGGCTCTAAAATAGCTTCGATTTCTGCACGTCTTTCTTCTAAAAATGGTGGAAGATCAAGTTCTTTGCCAAGATCCTCTATTGCCGAATCAACTGTAAATCCTGGGCCATCTGTTGCCATTTCAAATAAAATGCCATTACGATCTCTAAAATAAAGACTTTGGAAATAATAACGATCCACAATGCCAGTACTATCAAAGCCCTGCTCCTTAATTTTAAGATCCCACTGTTGTAATTCCTCCACTGTTCCAACACGTAGTGCAAGATGGTGAATACTACCACGTCCAGGTTTCTCACTTGGCCCTTCTAATTCTTGAACAACGATTTCTCCAAGCACTTCACCAGGAATCGATTGCAATACTGCTTCTTTTTCACTTTCTGTTACAACTGTGTAATTAAATAGCTCTTTTAATACACTTACTGTCCGTTGCAAGTAACGAACTGTCATTTCAACTGTACCCATCCCTAAAATACGATGTTCTGCAGGGATATCAGAGCCGTCCCATGGTTGCCAATGAGCTGGTGTTTCATGACCATGATTGTTTAACAGCACCATTCTTAACCCTTCATGATCCTCAAAAAACAATGCATCTTTCCCTGCATAAGTTGTTATTTCACTATGCTCAATCTTTAACTGTTGAAAACGGTTTTTCCAAAATTGCAGACTGTCATAGCTTGGCACTAGTAATCCAATACGTGTAATGGCATTTGTTCCGCGCACTGTCCGACCTGCTACAGGCATTTCAAAAAATGTTAATTCTGTACCTGGTGCTCCAGTCAAGTCTCCATAAAACAAGTGATACATGGAAGGCGAATCTTGGTTTACTGATTTCTTTACACGACGTAAGCCGAGAAGTTTTGTGTAAAAATCATTATTACGTTTCCCGTTTTTTGTTAGCATTGATATATGATGATGTCCACTTAATTTGTTCATGAATGTTTCCTCCTTGTTTTCGCTTGACTAAGCAAGTGATTGTGTAAAAAAATCACGCTGGTGGTAATTTTTTATCACGACTATGCTTCTCTATTTTCGACATTAGTGTATTTAAAGTTTTCAGTTCTTCTTCTGTTAATACTTCTTCAAAAAATGAAGATTGAAATTGTAGCTGACTTGGTGTTGCCATATCAATCATCTGCTCGCCTTTTGCTGTTAGTGAGATTGTTTTAGTCTTCCAATTTTGCTTCCGTTCAATAAGTCCATCTTTTTCAAGACGAGCAAGCATCCTAGACATACCACCTTGCGTCACTATCACTTTCTCTGCTAATTGGGATTGCGTTAACGGTGCATATGTCTTAATTTGGATTAGGACATCAAATTGTGCAGTCGTTAAACCAAAGCGCTTTAAAAACTCATTGGATAGCTGATTACTTTGATTTGTAAAGCGCATCATCCGAATCCACGTCACTGTCCCGAGCGTATGTTTTTGCATCGCTTCCTCCCCCTCTCATTGTCACTTTACCACGCAAGTGATGTACAAGCAAGAAAAATATCTTGAATTCAAGATATTTTTCAGTGTGAAGCTCACACTATATAATGCCATGCGTCGTAATCGGATATAAGTTTCCTTTAAAGGCAAAGGAAATTCTCCCTGTTTCTTCAGACACTATCATGACAAGCGCATCACTTACTTCACTTAACCCTAATGCTGCTCGATGCCTTGTGCCTAATTTCTTTTCCCCCATATATCTCTCTGACAGTGGCAGTACATTTGCTGCTGATTTAATTAGATTTTGGCTTATTAAAACGGCGCCATCATGAAGTGGATTTCCAGGGAAAAAAATAGATTCTAATAAGGAATGCGTTACTTCTGCACCAATATGAATACCAGGCTGTATAATAGATGCTACTGAATCCTCCCGTTCAATAACAATTAATCCGCCGTGTCTTCTTTTAGACATATTTTGTACGCTATGTGAAAGCTCAGGATATTTTTCAGTAAACGGCGAAAGATAGCAATTCAAATAAAACGTAGCAGCCTTCATTTCAATCGTTACAAATTTCTCTTTTATTTTTTCAAAATTCCCAAGAAGACAGTTTGTATCCGTATCCATAGCTTCTACACTTTGCTGTAATGAATGTATGACCTGCAAAAGCTCTTCCTTTAATGTTTGTTTCATTGGTGAAAAATCGCAATTTGTTGGATCCATAAAAAACACCCCGCTTTTCAAATTTAACATGAAAAAACTTGTATTTTTAGTTTCTCTCTATGGAATTATTTTATTCGCCTTGAATTCAACATACACACTACATAAGTTGTAGATTAATCCATCCTTATCACGCCAAGTGAAGCGTAATAAAGAAGCAGGTAACAGTATGGCTGTTTTCTTTCAAGTTAAAAAGCGTATTCAAATTGTAATTGAATACGCACACTAATCTTCTACTGATAAATTTTAAAAAGTTCATATTTTTAGAATCCTATTTATAGATGATAATGGGTGTCTAAAAATTATAAATCCGTTTTCCCTATTAGTACTACAAATAAAATTGCAATTCCCACCACCAATACATAAGCTTGCTATACCGTATTTGATACCTCGTTTTTGCATCTCCAATGCAAGGGAATAAGTAATACGCGCACCACTTGCCCCAACTGGATGTCCAAATGCCACTGCCCCTCCATTAACATTTACTTTTTCTTGATCAATATCTAACTCCTTTAAAACTGCTAAAGCCTGTGCTGCTAATGCTTCGTTGAGTTCATATAAACCAATATCATCTAATGTTAAATTAGCTTTACTCAATACTTTACGAATTGCCGGGGCAGGACCAATTCCCATAATAGTTGGGTTTACACCTGCTGTTGCTGAAGTGACAATCTTAGCTAATGGATTTAACTGATGCTCCTTTACAGACATGGTCAATCCCCCTTTTTACATCCCGCCTGAAACATTCAATGCTTCACCCGTTATCCCCGTTGCTTGCTTCGAAGAAATAAAGAATACACTATCTGCAATTTCTTGTGCTGTAATAAAACGTTGCATCGCTTGCTTTGGATAGACAATTTCATTTAATGCCTCATTTTCCGACATGCCTCTACTTTCTTCAAGATCTTTTAATTGTTTTATAAGTAATGGTGTTTTCACAGGACCAGGTAAAACAGCATTCACAGTAATTCCATGCATTGCACCTTCTAGTGCTGCTACACGTGTCAAGCCAATGACACCATGCTTCGCTGCGACATATGCAACTTTTTCAGGTGTAGCCATTTCACCATGAACCGATGATATATTAACGATACGTCCATGTTGTTGCTTTTTCATATAGGGGAACACATACTTAGTCATTAAGAATGGTCCTTTTAACATGACATTTTGAAGCAAGTCCCACTTATCTTCTGGAAAATCTTCAATTTTAGCACGGTATTGTATACCAGCATTATTCACAAGAACATGCAGTTCATGCTTTCTGCAAATGGTATCAATTACATATTGGACAGAAACTACATTTGAAACATCTAACTCAATTGCCTCGACCTTGCCTGGATATAAATCTGCCACTGCTTGAGCTGCTTCTAACTTTAAATCTGTAGCAAATACATAATCCCCTTCCTCAACAAACTTTTTCACCATCGCTGCCCCTAAACCGCCTCCTGCACCTGTCACTAAAATATTACGCATGCTCAATCTCCCATTGTATTTTATCGAATGTTTTTAGTTGTTGAATTAATGAACGATCACGCTCTATTACGTATTCATCTAAGCTTTGCCCTGGATAGTCAAAGAAACCTTTCGAAGATTTGACACCTAAATTACCTTGATCGATTTTATCTTTTATTACGCTAAACGAACGCACATTCGTTTCAATCTCTGGTTGTAATTGTCCTAATACAATATCCCAAATATCTAACCCACCAAAATCAATAATTTTCAGTAAACCACTTGACGAAAATCGGAATCCAGGTCCTGCAAAGATGGCCCTTTCTAAATCTCGCTCTGAGACAACACCATCTTCTAACAATGATAATGCTTCACGTGCTAATGCTACTTGGATACGATTGGCTACAAGACCTGGCACCTCTCGTCGAACTTCAATTGTAACCTTCCCCATTTTTTTCATAAACGCATTAACTTCATCATAGGTCTCTTGTTTCGTATCAGGCCCTTTAAGAAGCTCTACAAGTGGAACAATATGCGCTGGATTAAAAAAATGTGTTATCATCACTTTATCCTTATGTTTTTCTACATTACGACTGATTTCTGATAGTTTTAAACTTGAAGTATTAGATGTTAAAATTACATTTTCCCCGCAAATTTCATCTAGTTGCCTGAAAATTTCCTGTTTGAGTTCGAGGTTTTCTGTTGCAGATTCAATTACCAAATCACATCCAGCAACACCTTCGATTTTTGTAGTAAAGGTTAACCGATTTGTAATTGTTTCATCTGAATCGCCAAACAATGTCCCTTCCTCACGAAAAATTTTTAAATAAGTTTTTAATTTTTCACCTGCTAATTGCAAAGATTCCTCCTTAATATCTTGTAAAACAACGGGCATTCCATTCGTGATAATTTGAAACGCTATCCCAAATCCCATTGTTCCAGCTCCAATAACTCCAACCTTTTGAATCATACTTACTTCCCCCTTAGGCATTAGTATAATAAAACCGTAGCAATCAACATTGGAATACTTGCAATTAAAGGCGCAATAACCGAAACAACGAAGATATGTTTATAGGCGTCTTTATGTGTTAACTTTGAAGCAACTAATATTGTAATGACAGCACCATTATGCGGTAATGAATCAAGTCCTCCTGAGGCAACTGCCATTACCCTATGCATGGCATCCGGATTTAATCCTAAATTTAGATAAGTTGATGATAGCGCTTCCATTGCAATCCCTAAACCACCACTTGAAGACCCCGTGATGCCTGCAAGTGCCGTTGTTGCTAAGAAAAGCGAAATTAGGGGACTACCGGGAATTTGTGTCATGGCTTCATTGAAAAGACTGAAACCTGTTGTAATTGCAATGACAGAGCCATAACCAACGTCTGCACTCGTATTAACAATTGGTAGTATGGCTGATACTGCACCTTCATTTAGTGTATTTTTCTTTATTTCAATATAATTCCAGAATAATATAGTTGTTAATACTACAACACCCATTAATGTATAAGTAATATCAATTTTGAAAACATTCAGTATCACTAGTAAAGCAATTGGGGGAACTAAACTCACAACAATATTTGGTAATGGACGACCTTCATAGAGGTCCTTAATTCCTTCTTGACCATCTTTTTCTGGGTTTGTCATATTTGCATAAGTTTCCTTACGTTGTTCTGAACGTTTTAACGCGAACTTCATATACCATAGGTTAATCGCAATGACGAACACCGCTGCAATAATACCTAGTAAAGGTGCCGCTGTAACTGTTGTCCCAAGGTACTTTGTCGGGATAATGTTCTGTACAGAAGGTGTCCCTGGCAACATGGTCATCGTGAATGTCCCAATCCCTGTAAAGAACGGTGCCATGAATAGATGCCACGGAATATCTAGCTCTTTGAATAATGGTCTTGCGATCGGTAATACTGCAAAAACTACTACGAATAAGCTTATCCCACCATACGTTAAAAACGCACAAATGACCATAATTGCTACTAACACTTTGTATTTGCTATTCTTACCAATAATCAACAATAAGAGATTAGCAATTTGACGAGCTGCACCACTATCATCCATTAGCTTTCCAAACATAGATGCAAATAAAAAAATCAGGAAATATTTCTGAACATAACCTATAAATCCTGTCATGTACGTATCTTGGAACGTCTCTAAAATCGGAAATCCATTCGTTACCATTACAAATAAACTCACAGCAGGAGCGATGATGATAATACTAAATCCCCTTAAAGCTAATACGATTAAAAGAATTAATGAAATCACAATCGTAATTAAACTCCACATCTACTTTTCCCTCCTGATAGTTGTTTATTTTTGTCTCAACGGTAAACCAATTCGCCTTTTTAATTCTTCAAATGTCAAATCTCCATAAATATCATTTATGAAAATCTCATCATCTTGGAAAATAAAATTTGCATACTCCGTTACAAATTGATTAACACGTCGTTCACCACTTGAATCAAGCGTTAACGATTCTACTAACTTAGGAGTTCCATCTTTTTTAAAAAGAGTACTAGCTACAATTACTTTCTTTGCTCCAGCGACTAAATCCATTGCACCTCCAACACCTAAAATTGGTTGATTCGGTACAGACCAGTTTGCGATCTCACCATAACGGTCAACCTCAAGTGTTCCTAAAACAGCTACGTCTATGTGTTTTCCTCTAATCATTGCAAACGAGAATGCGCTATCAAAAAATGACGCTTCGGGTGTAATTGTTACGGGATGTTTCCCTGCATCAATTAAATCTATATCTATGTCATCCATGAGTGGTGATGGACCCATGCCTAGTAGCCCATTTTCAGTTTGCAAATATACTTTTTTATCTGCAATATATTTAGAAACAAGTGTTGGAATTCCTACCCCCAGATTCACTACGTCCCCATCTTTTAGCTCAATTCCAATACGCTTTGCAATTATTTCTCGACTATTTAATGTCAACATAAGTACCTCCCTGTTTGATGTATTTACTTTCAACTATGAAATCTACAAAGACGTGTGGTGTTACAATTTCTTCAGGATTTAGCTCTCCAATTTCAACGATTTCATCTACTTCAGCAATAACTACCTCTGCAGCAGTAGCCATTAGAGGATTAAAATTCCTTGCAGTTGTGTGGTACACTAAATTTCCTGCTTTATCGGCTTTCGATGCTTTAATAAGTGCTATATCCCCTTTAATTGCCTTCTCAAATAAATAACGAACCCCATCAATTTCACGAACTTCTTTGCCTTCAGCTAATCGTGTCCCAACAGCTGTTGGTGTATAAAAACCACCTATTCCAGCACCACCGCAACGAATTGCTTCTGCTAACGTCCCTTGTGGCATTAAATCAATCTCCAATTTTCCAATTGACCAAGCCATAACAGCTTCTTTGTTAATTGTAAAAAAAGAACCAATCGCTTTAGCAATTTTCCTTGCCTCGAACACTTTATGAAGCCCTTTGCCGTCATCACCTAAGTTATTACTAACAATCTCATAATTTCCTGCCTCGAACTTTGCTACAGCATCTAATAATGTTAACGGCGTTCCTGAAATACCAAATCCTCCAACTAATAAACGCATATTATCCTTAAATAATGATTCCAACTCTTCAGAACTTCTTAATTTTTCCATTTTAAAACACCTCCATACATTAGATTGTGGTCTATATTATGAATGTAGCGCTCGAAATATTTAAAAGTCTTGGATATGATAATGTTTCTGTGGATCGAATTACCAAGGAGAGTAAAACACCTAAGGGGTCTTTCTATCAACACTTTTCTTCTAAATCAAATATTTTCATGATGCGCTTTAAGAAGATGAATGGACATTATGTACAATCTATGAGGATAATGAGCACACTTTTTTCACAAATGAAAATCGTAAGTTGAACGTAATTCTTCTTTTTTCCAAGTAATTGTACAAAGTTTAATGGGGGCCTTTTTCTAAATTAGAGGATTTAGGGGAAACACTTGTCAAGCAGCTCATCATGTGCCTTCGTTTATAAATGAGTTTTGACTTCTAATATCAGCAATAACTTTAACAATATGACAATAAAGACTTCAAAGAAAAAAACACGTGTATCCATTAGATAAACTAAAGAATACACGTGTTGTTATTACTTACATTTGTCCGGAACGAATTTTCTTGACGATACTGAATGTTGTGTAGGCAGCAGCCGGTGCAAGCACTACAATAAAAATAAACCAAACCGTTAAGTTGTCCGTCGCTTTTAATGTGTCATAATTTGAGATAACAAACATAATTAGTCCAAATAGTAATAAATAGCTCAGCACATTGGGAAAAATAACGATTAAACGCAATAGTGCTGGTGGCATCTTTTGCTGATTCATATAAAACCACTCCCCTTTAATCAATTATACAAAAATTAACTATTAATCGCATTATAATTCTTCCATATTCCAAATTTCCATTCTAACTATTACTACTTTTCTTTTAACTTGAAAGGTAGAGACTACTTAATCATATGGCTGTTTTCTTACATAAATTGTTGCTACCTACTAATAGAGCAATTTACAATGAGGTATTGGTTTCGCTGGCTTGTAAATAGAGAACAAATGCTAAATTCCACTCGTTGAAAATTACCTCAATTAAAAGACTAATTTTCAGGTATATATTTGTTACTTCCAGGGAGTTTCTTCATTTTATTCCAAGCTTCAATCGCCTCTGCACGACTTTTCCCTTTATTTTTTGAATCAGAGAAAAAGTCACGAATGAATTGATTGTATTCAAACTGAGGTGGAATTTTCTTCTGGTGTGATGGGTCTTTTTTACGTTTTTCTTCTTCATACCAAGCATCCACAACATCACGATACGTTTTTCCAATATTGTTTTTAATGTAGTTTTGGATATAGGTAGAAAAATGAAACTTTGGAATTACCGTCTTGAAAAATGCTCTCACATCTTGACTACAACGATGATTTTCCGTAATGACTGTATCAAGACTTAATTCACTGTTAGTTCGAGGTTTATTATTAGCCTTTGAATTTCTTTGTGGTTTTTTTATCTTTCCTGTCCGAAGAAAAGTTTCAATTCTATCAGAAATCTCGATCTTAGAGCCCGACGCGCTTATTCCATTATCTCTACAAAATGATTGCAATTCTTCTTTTAACCAATAAAAATCCATAAAATCTTGACTACTAATTTCTTTTGTAAGCATAGGTCTCATGCATAACACTCCTTATATGTACACATCCATATTATAGAACATTCGCTCTTTAATGTAAGCAAATTTTTATTAAAAAGAGCAACAAACTTTACGAAAACAGCCAATTGTAAAAACATAGAGCCTTGCTACAGTTTATTGTAGTAAGGCTCTTAAAGTTGTTCTTTGAATGCTTAATCATTATGCTTGTTGTTTAAACTTATTTTTAGATGGAACAAATAGAGTTAATACAAATGCAATGATCGCTAAGATTGTCATGAAATAATAGGCATCACTTGAACCTAAGATTGAAGCAAGTGTACGAATACCTTCAGCCGTAGCATCTGGTGTTTCTACTAGCAATGTTTTCGCATGGTTTGTCGTTTGTGCTGTGAAAATTGTAATAACGACAGCAGATCCAATTGCGCCTGCGATTTGACGTAATGTATTATTCACTGCTGTACCATGTGTGACAAGTGTCTTCGGTAAGGCATTCAAACCAGCTGTATTCAATGGCATTGTGATAAAACTCAACCCTATACGTAGAAAAATAGTACGTATCATTATAAAGCTATAGGTTGTTGTTTCTGATAAATCCGTTACACCCCACATTGAAGGAATGACAAAAATCAAACCGATAATAAATAACGGCTTTGCTCCAAAGCGGTCATACATTTTTCCTGTCACTGGAGACATAAAGGCATTTACAAGTGCACCCGGTAATAATAATAAACCGGCATCTAAAGCTGTAAATCCTCTTCCGTTTTGTAAATATATTGGTAATAAAATCATATCCGCATACATCATCATTGTAACAATAATGTTGATGATGGACGTGAGCGTAAATAACTTATTGTTAAAAACGGATAAGTTAAGAAGTGGATCAGATGATTTAATTTGTCGAAGACAAAACATTGCTGTAATCATTATCCCTACAAGTATAGAAGCAATTACAACTTTATCATCCCAACCATGGCTTCCTGCATTACTAAATCCATACAAAATAAGACCAAAGCCCATTGTTGATAAAATAACGCTGATACCATCTAACTTTGCTTTTGCGGTTTCTGAAACATTATTTAAATATTTCATTGCCATAAATAGAATGGTCACGACAAATGGAATGATGCCGATAAATAACCAACGCCAAGAATAATTATCTATTACAAAACCTGCTAATGTTGGTGCAATAGCTGGAGCGAAAATCATAGCTAGCCCAATTAACCCCATCATACTACCTCTTTTTTCAGGAGGGAAAATAAACATCACGATACTCATTAGCAACGGCATAATAATTCCCGCCCCTATTGCTTGAATCATACGACCTATTAGTAAAGTGGTGAAGTTCGGAGCTATTGCACAAAAAATAGAGCCTACTAATAAAAACAGCATTGAACTTATAAATAATTGGCGTGTTGAGAAGCGTTTCATTAAGTATGCTGTAATAGGGACTAGCACCCCGTTTACTAACATAAAACCAGTAGCTAACCACTGAACGGTTGTCGCAGAAACAGAAAATACGTCCATTAAATTACTTAATGCAACGTTTAACAGCGTTTGATTTAGTGTAGATAAAAAACACCCGAAAATTAAAACTGTTAATAGTACTTTTTTATTGATCGATTCCGACATTACATTCTTCCTCTTTCTACTTGTTTTATTAACACTATGTCAATAAAATAGATAATAACACGTTTATTTTTTGATTCCTATTTACAATTTTTCAAGAACTGTCAATTAAACAACAAAGTTAAAAATACTATTCATTAAATTTGTATTTAATAGATAAAGGAGAATTAAATTGACCACACACAAAAAGCAAGACCCACGAGCTATTCGCTCTAAACGGGTATTTAAAGAAGCTGTCGTAGATATATTAATCGAAAACCCAGATATTTCGAAACTTACAGTACAAAAAATAGCCCAACGTGCAGAGCTAAATCGAGCAACTTTTTATTTACATTTTATAGATATTAATGATTTATTAAAGCAAGTAGTTTACGATATGTTCGACGACTTGTTGTCGGAAATGTCTCCTTCTTTACAAATTGATAATTTAAATAATCAAGAACAATTAATTACATTTTTAGATTACTTTTATAAGCACAGAAAAATTTTAGCTGTTCTATTTGAGCACCCTGGTTTCATAAAAAAATTGCATAGGACATTAAAGGATTTGATTGTCATACAACGTAAAAGTGAAGGTGCTGATAGTACTCTATCAATGGATATTCTCGCATCTTCAATACTTGGCATTATCATGTGGTGGCTCAGAAACGGGGTTCACTTTAGCTCCGAATATATAGCCAGTCAAATTATTGAATTATATCGATAATTATTCGTACTAATAAATGGCTGACCTCAAAATATTGGGTGTACTTCGCTATGAAAACATTTGTTGCTGGCGCTTCGCTTTCGCACAGTTAAAACATTTGTTGCTGGCGCTTCGCTTTCGCACAGTTAAAACATTCGCTGAATAAAGATGAAAGTACCCTTTAAATGAAACGTCATCTAAAGGGTACTTTATGTTTTTGCTTAAGTTAATTTGTTGTTATTCCAAGAGAATACAGATTGATCGGATGTCAGGAAGGTTTGTGGGAAAACCTCCTGTGCATCTGCTAAAAATTTTGGTAAATCATGTGGTAAAAAGCGGGCACTTAAATGGTTTAGCAATAAATAGTTCGCTCCTGCCTGTTGTGCCACCTTGGCCGCTTCGACATTTGTAGAGTGTCCGTAGTTCGCTGCTAAATCTGTCGTAGTACCATCAAAGGTCGCTTCATGAATCACAATATCTGCTCCATTAGCTAATGAAACAGCCTCTGGACAGTATTTAGTATCTCCTAAAATAGTGAGCGTAAAGCCTTTTTTAGATGAGGCGACAACATCTTTCGCATATACAACGGTGCCATCCGTTAGCTCAATATCTTTCCCTGCTTTTAATTGCCCTAGCAAAGGACCTTTTGGGACACCAAGGGCCTGTGCTTTTTCCATTAATAGTTCGCCAGGTAAATCCTTCTGCTCAATACGGTAGCCATAGCATGGAACTACATGTCGCAATTCACTTGCACTTACTGTAAAATGTTCATCTTCATAAATAATACCTTCATGAACTTCAACAAATTGTAATGGATATGTTAAATGCGTCTTTGACAAGGCTAAAGTTTGCTCAATCCATTGCTGTAAACCTTGTGGGCCAAAAATCGTTAATGGCTCGTCCCCGCCTTGAAATGAACGAGAGCTTAAAAAGCCAGGTAAGCCAAAAATATGGTCACCGTGTAAATGTGTAATAAATATTTTCGTTACTTTACGTGGCTTTAATGATGTATGCAAAATTTGATGTTGGGTCGCCTCCCCACAATCAAAAAGCCACATTTCCCCCACTTCATCCAAAAGCTTTACCATTAGGGCACTTGTATTTCGTTCCTTTGAAGGCATTCCTGCGCCTGTTCCTAAAAAATGTAGTTGCACATATGCCACCTCACTTCTATTTCTATATCGCTTTATTGTACCCTATCGCTTCCAATAAAAAAAACCTTTGGTCTGTTCGTCCAAAGGTTTCATAATTATTTCGGCTCCCATGATACGAGTGCCGCATGGAAATCATGACGATAATAATAACGACCGTTCTTTTCTTCAATAAACGGCAAGAGCGATTCTTCAACATGCTCTCTATTAAAAGTGTTATTTACTATTTTTTTACATTGTGTTGTTATTAGCTGTTCATAGCTTTCATATTCATACACTCGTTCTAACGGGATGATTTTGCACTCTGCATAAATATCCATTTCATAGAGCAAATTTAAAAATTCTATATAATCTCTTCGTGGAAATTTAATATCATAGCCATACTTGTCGTATAAAACTTCATAATGGGGTTGAATCGGCCCTGTCGTCATGCCAATAATTGCACGCTTTTTAGCTAGACGATTCATATGGTAAAGAGCTGATTTGATTTCATACATACGATAAAAGCAATTGACACCGATGACTATATCATGCTCTTCTACTTCATCTTCAGCAAGGGTTTCCCACTTTGCATGAAGATAAGAAATATGTTGCCTATCCTCCAGACAATTTTCTAAATAGCTAAGGATACTTTCTGAGCTATCTACACAAGTTAGCTGTCGCACATGATTAGCTAGCGGAAACGTATAATTGCCCCAGCCTGGACCAATTTCCAATACAGAGTGCTCCGGTTGAATACTTTTTTTAATTTCTTGAAAAATTTTTGCGGCGTAAGGATCTGTTTGTCCAGTCTTTTTACGTGCGATTGACTGCGCCCAAAACTGCTCCTCTAATTGATCATTGACCATTCTTTCAGGCATTTGACCATGCCAATCTTTCATACCTTCCTGCCATAATGCCTCATAATCAATGGCTAACGGTCCTTTTCTTGTCATACAGGTACCTCTATATTCGTGATTTCGTATACTTTTTTCATATTGAGATTCGCACGCACATGTTTTGCAAGCATATTGTACGCATCCTCTCTACGTTCTGCATCACTTTTCACATCACTTGATAACGCAGCGAGCCCTTTTTTCACGCGAATGTCATTAACAAGCTGTCTTGTAAAGATGCGATTATGGAATAAACCGTGGAAATATGTTCCGATCACTTGTTCATCAGCACTTACTGCACCATCTTCTCGCCCATCTGCAAGCTGTAAAAATGGGGATACTTCATCACGCAAAATTTTTGTACGTCCTAGATGAATTTCATAGCCAGTAAACGTATCCTGGCCTCTTGTTCCTGCCATTTGCACTGTTTTTTTATCACCAACAAAAACCGTTTCCATCGGTAATAATCCTAGACCTTGCGCTGAATCCCCATTACCTTCTACTGCATCTGGGTCCAGTAATGTTTCACCCAGCATTTGGAAGCCACCGCAAATGCCAATAATCTTTGTCCCTCGTGCGCGTAAATTTGCTATCGCATGATCGAAGCCTTGTTCCTTTAGCCACGCTAAATCATCGATTGTACTTTTTGTTCCAGGTAGTATAAGTAAGTCGGGCGTACCAAGCTCATTGACATTGCCAATTAAACGCACACCAACCTCTGGCTCATCAAAAAATGGATCAACATCCGTAAAATTTGAAATGCGCGGCAGCCGAATCATTGCCACATCCACGCCAAACTCCCCTTGCTTTGGCTTTTTAAAGCGCAATGAAGATAATGCGAGCGAGTCTTCAGCCTCAATATTGACATCTACATATGGTATAACTCCAAGGACAGGAATCCCCGTTTCACGTTCTACCCATTCAATGCCATCATCGAGTAATTCTCGCAGCCCTCTGAATTTATTTATAATCAGCCCTTTTACACGTGCACGTTCTGCATCGTCAAGTAATGCGAGTGTGCCAATTATCGATGCAAATACTCCACCCCGATCGATATCAGCCACTAGCACAACCGCTGCATCTGCTAGATGAGCCATGCGCATATTTGCTATATCACGGTCTTTCAAATTAATTTCTGCAGGGCTACCCGCACCTTCAAGGACAATGACATCATATGTATTTTGTAAAGTTCGTACTGATTTTTCAACGATCGGCATCGCTTCTTGTACGAATTGATTGCGATAGCTTTTGGCGTCCATATTTAAAAAATGCTTGCCATGAACAATTACTTCTGATAGCATATCCTGCTTTGGTTTTAGCAATATAGGATTCATATCCGTAGTTGCGACAACTCGTGCTGCCTCTGCTTGTACACCCTGTGCCCGGCCAATTTCTCCGCCGTCTTGAGTTACGAACGAATTAAGGGCCATATTTTGTGATTTAAACGGTACTACCTTTAGCCCATCATCAGAGAAAATACGGCACAGCGCAGTACAAATCATACTTTTCCCTACATCAGATGCCGTTCCTTGAACCATGATAGATTTTGCTGGCATAGTCTTTTCCCTCCTTTTTTATAGTTGAAGCGGGGGTGCAAGTCCAGGTCCTTGTGCGGGTGTTCTTCTTGCTTTCGCGTATATTCCCTCCAAAGCGGGAATATTCTGATACGTTCCGCGAGTATTTTCACAAACATGCGAAGTTCACCTTGATACACGAGGTTCAGCTTGCTTCCGGTATTCTCCCCCGTTCCGTGGGTATTTCCTCCGAAGCGCGAGTATTGCCACGTTCCACAGGTATTCTCACAAAAGTGAGAATCTCGAATTAGAATTCTAGACCTTTTACCGCTGGAATGCCTTCATCATAATAATGCTTTGTCGCATCGATTGTTGATACTAAATCGGCCATTGCAATTAGCGCTGGATTCGCGCTACGTCCTGTTACGACTAAATGCATTGTAGATGGACGCTGCTGAATGGCTTCAATGACTTCGGCTAATGGGAGCACATCATCGATTGGAAATTTTGTAATAGCCAGCGCATTGTTGAGCTCGTCTAATACGAGTACATCAATACTGTCGTCTTGCAAGGCAGCCTTTGTTTTTTCCCATGCTTTTGCTAATGCAGCACGATGCTCGTCTGGTGTTTTTGTCCAAGTGAAGCCAATTCCCATTTGCTCCATTTCTACGCCAAGCTTACGAAGAGCAATTTGCTCTCCGTATGTACGCTCTGGTGATTTAATAAATTGCATATAGCGTACATTCAGGCCTCGACCAACTGCTCGCAATGTGACACCAAGAGAAGCAGTTGTTTTGCCTTTCCCTTCACCCGTGTACACTAAAAATAAGCCTTTTCTAGCCATTCTTCATGCCTCCCTTAAAGCCATGTTGTTTTTTCTTCAAATGAGGTACGTTTCTTGTCTTTAAGCTCCTGTTCCTCTGGGTAGCCAATAAAGATCGTTCCTACTACCTTTTGTGATTCACTTGCGCCAATGAATGCATGCATACGTGGATCATGAACAAGCCCTACACCACGTGTACGCCATACAAAACCAAGCCCAAGCTCTTCTGCAGCAAGCCACATAGACATAATAGCACTACATACGGCAAAAACATTATCTGCTGTCGCATCAGCATCGTCTTCTACACTATCTGCTGTCACAACAATGGCCACAGGCGTTGTTTGAACAACTTTTAACGAGCTTTCCACTAAATTTGGTTTTGTTGGGAATCGCTCTTGCAAATAGGCATTCGCCATTTCCTCGTAGCGTTTCATCGCATCGTCCTGAATAACATAAAAATGCCAAGGCTCACGCATACGGTCATTTGGAGCATAAGTTGCGGCTTGTAAAATTTGCTCAATCTTCTCTTTTTCAACAGGCTGTGTCGTGTAATTACGAATCGCTCGACGATTTTTTAAAGCCTCGATTACTGTCATGATGTGTTTCCTCCTTATGCTCAAGTAAGTTTTTTATGAGAAAGCAAGCCCTTGCTCCTCAAACCATTGAATTTTCTCGCGTACATTGACGACTTCGCCAACGACAATCATGGAAGGATTATGATAGCCTTCTCGTTCAATAATGCTAGCAATTTCATCAAGCTGACCTGTGATGGTACGTTGTTGCTCTGTTGTTCCCCATTCAATAACGGCAACTGGAGTAGATGCCTTGCGACCATTTTCGATGAGCTTTCTAGAAATATAAGCAATATTACCAACACTCATATAAAAGGCAACTGTATCGATGCCTGTTGCAAGTGCGGGCCAATTTAAAAAGTCCTGTCCTTTTTCCTCACGACCATGACCTGTTACAAGCGCAAAACTTGTCGCAAAATCTCGGTGTGTTACAGGGATGCCCGCATATGCTGGGGCAGCAATTCCAGCTGTAATACCTGGTACGATTTCATAAGCAATACCATGATCTTTTAAAATTTCCGCTTCTTCTGCACCACGACCAAAAACAAATGGATCGCCACCTTTTAAACGTGTGACAATCTTGCCTTCATGCGCTTTTTCAACAAGTAATGTATGAATCTCATCTTGAATGAAGTGATGCTTCCCAGGTAATTTACCACAGTACACAAGCTCTGCATCTTTTTTGGCAAACTCTAGTAATTTCGGGTTCACAAGACGGTCATATGCAATGACATCAGCCTTTTGAATACACTCGAGCCCGTACACTGTAATGAGCTTTGGATCTCCTGGTCCAGCTCCAACTAAATACACTATTCCGTCTTTCATTGCGCTTCTCCCATCAGTATTTGTTGTAAAAATGCTTCACGTCTCTCAATCTCTCCATTACGTGTCCATTCTAGTAGGCTCGGTTCAAGTAATGCTTGTAAGGCGTTGCGCCTTTGTGGGCCCTTGTCAAACTGAGCCGCAATCATTAAACGTGCCTGCTGTAAGAAGCATACATAGTCGTCATAAACCTCATCAAATTGCTCTTCGAGGTCAGCTTTTATTTTACGCGCTAATGCAGGACTGGCACCTGACGTTGAAACTGTTAACACTAAAGGACCCCGGCGCACTGTTGCTGGCGTTATAAAGTCGCTTTCAGCCTGTGCATCTGTGCGGTTGATGAGCTGCCAATGTTGTGCTGCTTCTTGTACAGCCTCATTTACTGACGTATCATTTGTAGCCGCAATGATGAGTGATGCATCATCTAAATCACGCGCTTCAAATTCTTTTTCACGCCACGTAATTTGTCCTAACTCGGCAAGAGGCAGTAATGATTCATCTAGAGTTGGACTAACAACGACAATATTAGCTTTAGCTGGAAGCAGTGAAGCTATCTTCTGTGTTGCTACGTGTCCCCCTCCAACAATTACTACAGTTTTATATTCAATATTGATGTGAATAGGAAAATAATTAGTCACGATTTTTCACCTTCTTACAAGCTGTTAACCAATTGTCAACAAGCTTTGGGTTCGATACGAAATGAAAATGCGTATAGCCAGCTACTAAATTTTCAGCTTGGTAGCCCTCTTGTTTGTTACCAAAACGCCCCTTCGTTTCATAGGCCGGCGTATTATGCGAGCCGCTATATTTTGAATAGTGGAATTCATGCCCCTTTGCTTCTTCATCCGTACCAATTAAAAAATTATTTGGTGTGCCAAAAATTTCACGGTAGCCGAGAGCCGCTAGCTTCGCTTGCATCGCTACTTCTCCTGGAATAACACCAACCATGTCATAACGGTCACCATTGCTATTCGTAATAGCCTCCGTCAAATACATAAAGCCACCACACTCAGCTAATGTTGGTAGACCTTTGGCAACTGCTTCACGAATAGACTTTTTGGCAACCGAATTGTCCGCCAAAATATTTGCAAATTCCTCTGGGAAGCCCCCACCAATATACAATCCGTCTGCTTCAGCTGGAACAGGCTCATTTGCAAGTGGTGAGAAAAATTGCAGCTCAGCTCCTTTTGCACGTAGCAGATCCAAATTCTCTTTATAATAGAAGTTAAAAGCTGCATCCTTTGCTACGGCAATGCAAATATTTTGCGATGGTTGTTCATCAAAAAGTTGCCCTGATTCTTGTAGAACAGGAGCCTTTGTTAATGCAAGCAATTGATCTAAATCAATGGTCTCTGCCATTAGAGCGCCTAGCTTATCAAAAAATGTATCTAGTTCCCCTCGTTCGATGGCAGGGACTAGTCCTAAATGACGACTAGGAATAGCAATCCCTTCCTCACGCTTTAAATAGCCGATGACAGGAATACCACATTCCTGCTCAATAGCAGCCTTCGCTATTTCATAATGACCGACACTTCCGACTTGGTTAGCAATGACACCAACGATATTCGGTTGATCAGACAACAATTGAAATCCTTTCACAACTGCCGCTACACTTCGTGCCATACTTGCACAATTGACAATTAAAATAACGGGGCTCTCTGTGACAACACTAATGTCTGCTGCAGAGCCAGCATTCGATAGCGGACTTTTGCCATCATAAAAGCCCATAACTCCTTCAATAATGGAAACATCAGCATCTTTACTTGCGCGTGCGACAATATCTCGCACTGCTTCATGTGAAAACATCCAACTATCGATATTACGTGATACACGTCCTGTAACAGCGGTATGATAAGTAGGGTCAATATAATCGGGACCACATTTAAAGCCTTGCACAATTTTGCCCTTTTCTTGTAACGCTTTCATTAGTCCAATGGTAAAGGTTGTTTTACCAACTCCACTACCAGTACCAGCAAGTACAAAGCGATTCGTTTGCATAGGCTTCCTCCTTAAAATGTTAATCTAGCAACAGAGATTGTAGCATTGCCCGATTTTTTCTTTTCTAGTACAAGTGACTCCACCTGCGCATAACGCATTGCTGCAGGCTCACTCACCCCGTATGCTCCTGTATAGTTAAAAACGGTTTCCGAAGGTGAAGGGAAATTAATTTCATTTAATTCCGCCGGTGAATATGTTACAAATTCCCAATCGTATTTCTTTGTTATTTCTAAGAAACATTGCTCGTCCTTCTTTAAATCAATCGTGCATAGCGCTTTCACACTTTTTTTCGAAAGCTTCAGCTCTGCAAGGGTTTCATCAATGACTTGCTCAATTTCTTCCACAGCTGTCCCACGATTACAGCCCATGCCAAGCACAACCGATTTTGGTCGATAAATAACACCATTTTCTAGAAGCACTTCTTCTTTTGGGTCAATGATGCGGTCTGTAATGAGTAATGTCGCATGTGGTTTCGCTTCAATCGCATCATATGTTGACGGATAAATTTTAATTTGCTCTGGCATCGTTGTGTCACGCATCCACCAGTCACGTTCCCCCGTTTCCTGAACGATTGCAACGTGCTCCTCATTGACAACAGAGGCACTGACAGGTGTTAGTTTATCGGCACTATCCCATACCCAGCCAAAACGGGCACCAAATAAATCAACCGGAATGGTCTTTTGCACATCTGAGGCTGTTGTAATAATAGGATTTGCTCCAAGTGCTGCAGCTACTTCATGTGTCAGCTCATTGGCGCCACCTAAATGCCCCGATAACACGCTAATCACGTTTTCACCACGGTCGTCAATGACTACAACACCTGGATCAGTCTTTTTATCCTTTAAAATCGGTGCTATCATGCGTACAACTGCACCGAGTGAAATGATTAAAATTAAGCCTTTATATCGCTTAAAAAGAGTTGGCAGCAGTAAACGCACAGTACCTGTAAACATCTGAATATGCTTTTTTGCTTCATCACCTTGCTCGAATTTACTCATGTAATATAAGTCGCTTGCTGCAAAGGTTTGCTGCAAGCGACGTCCGATTTGAACACCGTGCTTTGTAATGGCTACAACTGCATAAGGATTTCGTTGGTCAACTTCTGGCAATACGCCCTCTTGTAACTCAATCACTTGTTTTCACACCTTTTCTAAAGCCATGTGTAAAGGAAGCATCATATAATTTGGAACGATATTGATCTTTATCATGAATATTCGGGTCTAAAGCCCAGCCAGCTAAAATCATCGCATGTTTACGAATCCCATTGACACGCATTGCTTCATCCAGTTCAATTAATGTTGTACGTACGATTTTTTGATCTGGCCAAGAAGCTCGTTGAATAACAGCTACTGGTGTATCATCGGCCCATCCAGCATTTTGTAATTCTTTTACTATTTTCTTTGTTAGCGTTGCGCTCAGGAATAAGGCAATTGTACAGTGGTGACTCGCTAAATCACGTAGCTTCTCAAATTCTGGAACAGGTGTACGTCCTTCGGCACGCGTTAAAATAAGTGTTTGTGTTAAATCAGGAATTGTTAATTCTGCCCCTATTGCCGCTGCTGAAGCGAAGACAGAGCTAACACCAGGAATAACCTCGTAGCCAATGCCTTCTTTTTTTAATAGAGCTACTTGTTCCATGATTGCTCCGTACATCGCAGGGTCTCCTGTATGCATACGAGCTACTACTTTACCTGCCTTGACGCGATCTACCATGACCGCTACCATTTCCTCTAAATGCATACCTGCTGTACGAATAACCTCTGCATCTGGTCTTGCCTTTGCAATAAGGTCCTCATTCACTAATGAATCTGTATACATCACAACGTCTGCTGTTTGTAGCATATGTAGACCTTTTACTGTAATTAAATCTGGATCACCAGGACCAGCGCCGACAATATATATTTTCTTCATTATTTACGCACCACCATTAACGTTAAATATTCTAAATCGACACCGTCTAGCTCCCGTACATCCCAAATGATTTCCTCGTCAGATGTTACTTTTGTTACGACCGATGCCTTATCAAGTAAATCTAAATCGCGTAGCACCTCAAGCATTAAATCAATAACTTTCGCTACTTTTATAAACACTACTGCATCGTGACTTTCAATCGCTTCACGCATAGCATCATAGTCATCATGGGCAGGGACAATGGCAACACGGTCATCGCCATCTGCTAGCGCAATCCCAAGTCGGGATGCTGAACCATTGAACGAAGAAATTCCAGGAACCGTTCGGATTTCAACATTAGGGTGCATGTCCTGCATAAGCTTCATCATATGGATGAACGTACTATATAATAATGGGTCACCTTCTGTTACGAATGCGACGTCCTTACCTTCTTTTAATTTCTCATAGACAAGTTCCACTGATTTCGTCCATTCGCGTTCTAATACAGCCTCATCCTTTGTCATTGGAAATACTAGGCCAAGCATATCTTTTTCTTCTGGGTTAATGTAGACATCTACGATACGATGTGCATAGCTTTTACTGCCCTTTAGTTTTTTCGGATAGGCAATAACAGGAGATTCTTGAATAACACGGAATGCCTTAACTGTAATTAACTCTGGATCGCCAGGACCTACGCCCAAGCCATATAAAATACCAAGATTACTCATGATTTTCTTCCTTTCGATATGCAGAAATAATGTAAATAGGATTTAATGGGACAAAACGTGTCATATCTAATATTGGTTTACTGCGCGCAAGCTGTGCCTGCAATATGTCTACAGCAAAGCCACAAGACTTAAACGCTTCGACTGCTTTATATAAATTTTCAATTGTTGCAGCATTCAAGACAATACGACCATTTGGCTTTAAGCGTGTACAACACAATTGTAATAACTCCACCATTTCTCCTCCAGTGCCGCCGATAAAAATCGCATCCGGATCAGGGAAGTTTTCAAGTCCTGCTGGCGCTTTACTATGAATAGCTGTAATATCTACACGGAACTTTTGCTGATTTTGCAGACAATTTTCTAAATCGGGAGCATTTTTCTCCACGGCAAATATTTGACCTTCTGGCGCAAGCTTGCCGGCCTCAATGGCCATCGAACCCGTACATGTGCCAACGTCCCAAATGATGCTATCAAATTGTAGCTGCATTGCTTGTAAACTTAAAACACGAATTTCTTTTTTTGTAATCAGCCCTTTATCTGGCTTACGCTGTGAGAATTCTTCATCAGCGATACCGAGTGCATAGCGTTTTGGTACTGAAGTTTGCTGTAAAATAACAACATTTAACGGAGAAAAATCAGCCCTTTCTAATTCATCAAGTGAATACCAGCCGAATTTTTCATTTGTGCCCTGTAAATTTTCTGCGACAAATGCACGGTATTCTGTCATGCCAAAATGCTTTAAATAACGTGCCAACTCATTCGGATTATTCTCTGCATCTGTTAGCAATGCCACTTTCTTTTTACCATCAATACGTTGTGCTAAGCCTTTCATGGAGCGCCCATGAATACTTGTAACATAAGCATCCTGCCAGCTTTCCCCCATCTTTGAAAAAGCAAGCTGCACAGAGCTCATATATGGATACACGTCAATGTCTAGCTTTTTCGTTAAATAACCACCGATTCCGTAAAATAATGGATCACCTGACGCTAAAATAACTGTAGTTCTAGTTTCTGCAGATAATCTTTCGACAAGCGCTGAAAGACCACCTTTAATTAACATTTTTTCACCCGTGAAATTCGGGAAAAATTCTAGGACACGCTCCCCTCCAACAAGTACCTCACAGTCTTCAATCCACTGTACATATTGCGGTAGTAAGCTTTCTTGTCCGTTATCCCCGATCCCAATCAATTTCATCGATCGATGCAATGTCATCAGCCCTTCCTAATAATTGTCCCTGCATCGAATAGATCGATGTGGAAAGCGTTAAACCGCCCCTAATGTGATGTATTGATGAATAGCAGCACGCCTCACATAAATGGTTGAAGAATGCATCATAACCTTTTTCCGCCATAATTTCACCGACTTGTGATGCAGTGTTTGCCTGTCGTACATCGGCTACGGTTTCTTCATCTGCACCAGTATTCATTGCTAATTGTGCTAAAAAGTTAAAATCAATAGGAGCACTTTTCGAGTGCACCATCATGACACCTTGTGCCACCTTTGAAAATTTCCCCATCATCCCAACAAGTGATACTTGCTCCATACCAAGTCGTTTACAATGCTTTAATGTAAAGCCTACAAAATCGCCCATCTCTATGAACGCTTCCTCTGGTAAATGAGGGTACTGTGCCATCGCGTACTTTTCACTACGACCACCTGTAGTGACAACTAAATGCTTACAACCAGCCTCTTTTGCAACACTAATTGCTTGGACGATACTGGCCATATAGGCGGAACTCGAAAAAGGCACGACGGTTCCCCTTGTGCCTAAAATGGAGATGCCTCCTATAATACCAAGGCGCCCATTTAACGTTTTTTTAGCAATTTCCTCACCCTCAGGGACTGAAATAACAACGTTAACACCTCGTTTAATTTGAAATTCATCTAGCACACCTTGAACAGTACTATGAATCATCTTCCGTGGTACAGGATTGATAGCTGCTTCTCCGACAGGTACTGGTAAGCCGGGCTTTGTTACGCGCCCGACACCAACTCCACCGTCCAGATGAATACCTGGAGTATCCGCCCAACTTACCGTGCCAACAATAAGTGCTTTATGTGTTGCATCCGGGTCATCACCAGCATCTTTAATCGTTTCACAGCTTACAGCATCATGCTGAAATGTACATTTTTCTATCGTAAAGGTTGCATCTCGCCCAATTGGCAAATGAATCGTACTTGTTTCTTGCTCTTCATTTGTAATTAAGGCAAGTAATGCAGCCTTTGTAACTGCAGTCGCACAGGATCCCGTTGTATAACCGTGACGCATGTCTTTTGGATCCTTTTTAGGCTTCCGCTCCATTATTTTTTCGCCTGTTCATCCGCTAAAAGTGAGACAGCATTCAATGCGGCAACCGTCACTGTACTACCGCCTTTACGACCAACGTTTGTAATGTACGGAATGCCTTCTAGTTTTAATAGCTCTTCCTTCGATTCAGCCGCTGATACGAAGCCAACTGGCATACCGATAATTAAATCTGGTTTCGCTATGCCTTCTTTAATTAAACGAATTAATTCAAGCAATGCTGTCGGTGCATTCCCAATTGCATAAATGCCACCTTCGTGTAATCTAGTAGCCTTTTGCATAGAGATAATCGCACGTGTTGTGTTTTGTTTTTTTGCTTCAACTGAAACATCTTCATCTGCAATATAGCAGTGTAAATCGCCACCATGTTTTTGGAAGCGTTTTTTCCCTGAACCACTTTCAATCATTTGCACATCTGCAATGACATGGCGACCAGCAAGGATTGATTTAATACCGGCCTCAAGTGCTCCCGGTGTAATAATAACACTACGCCCTAATTCAAAGTCAGCAGAAGCGTGAATGATACGACGTACAACTTTCCACTCATCCTCTGAGAAATTATGCACGCCCATTTCCTCTGCAATAATAGAGAAACTGTAATCATAAATTTTATCTGGGTCTACTGTTAATGGTTTGAAATCTGTTTTAAAGTCCATTGGATAGCCTCCTAAAGTGTGTTTTGTACAGCTTGAAGTACATCTTCAAATGTAGAATATTGCTGTCCATATTTTATATTTGGTCTGGCAATTAAAATCGTTTCGATGCCACATGCAAGGGCAGCCTCTAGCTTTTCATCCACCGAGCCGACCTTGCCGCTTTCTTTCGTAATCATCAATGTCACATCATATTGACGAAAAAGTGCTTCATTTAATTCCTTTGAAAAAGGGCCCTGTATGGCAACAATATCTCTTTGTGCCACACCAAGTGCTTCGCATTTTTCCATATTATCGAGTCGAGGAAGCATACGCGCAATTACTCGTGTATTTTCTAAACCATGTAATACCTTTGTAAAGGTTGCTAGCGTTTTACTGCCCGTCGTTAGCATAATGACACCACGTTTTTCTGCTGCTAAATGGGCAGCCTCGTCGTAATCTTTCACAATCGTAATTAGTGGATCTGCATAATGCTCATGAGCACGTTCATAGCGAATATATGGAACATTTGCTTGCTCAGCTGCCACCATAGCATTTTTTGAAGCTTCTTCAGCAAATGGATGAGAGGCATCTACAACTAAACGATACCCTCGCTCTGTAATAATCGTCGCCATTTCAGCCGCAGTTAAACGACCAATTAAATGAGGAAGACCGACTTCAGCAAGGCTAGAAGCAGCTGATTCAGTAACGACTGTTGCTGTCACAGCATAACCCGCTGACTGGATTTCAAGTGCTAGATTTCTAGCATCGCTCGTCCCTGCTAACATGAAAATCATTTCACTGGCTCCTCTTCATGGTGGTGATGATGGTCATGGTCGTGATCGTGATGATCATGTCCATGATCGTGGTCATGGTGGTGATGATGATGCGCATGTCCATGTACTGCCGCATAAGCACGATAATTTTCTAAATCTTGCATACCTGTTGATGTCCCATTTACAGCTTGCTCAATACGCTCTAATAGCACATTTTGCAAACGCTCATGATAGCCAAAATAATTGGCAATTTGAATATCACAGCCAGCATATTTTTCGTTAAATTGCTTACACATATCGTTCATACGTTCCATTAAGATACCAGTGAATAAAAAGTACGGTAGCATAATGATTTTTTTAGCACCGAGCTTCACACAGCGCTCAATTCCTTCTTCAACACGCGGATCTGTGACACCCATAAAGGCGCTTTCGACATACTGAACCGGGAGTTTTTCCCATAGCAAACGTGTAATTTTATAAAAATCACCATTTGCAGCAGGATCACTGCCACCACGTGCAATTAATAAAATGGCAGTATCTTCATGTTCTTCTTCAGCATTAAAGCCGATTTCAACTAAACGGTCTTCTAAAATAGCGAATATTTCTTCATGGATACCGATTGTTTGACCATATGTGAACGTTATATTTGGATAATGCTCGCGTGCATGTTCGATTTCTGCTGGAATATGTAGTTTTGAATGTCCAGCATGAAGCAAGATAATCGGAATAACATGCACCTCTGTAGCACCCTTCTTCACACAGTTCGTAATACCTTCTTCAATGTTTGGCGAGGCAAACTCTAAAAAACATGTTTCTACTAAAAAACTTTCATCAATGCGAGGTGTCATTTGCTTGATAAACGTGCGTACCTCTTCATTTCCTGCTTCTAAACGGCTCCCGTGGCCGACAAATAAAATTGCTTTCATCTCATTACTCCTCACTAGTCGCCGCATGGAGCGGGCTCTACTTTTATTTTTGAAGACATATCCTGATACGTAAAATGTAGGATCTTTTTCACACGCTTGAAGTATTTAAACAAACGTTCATTTGGATGTGCATTTGCTTTATATTCTTCGATAATGTCGGTGATAAGTGGTATAAGTTGTTCAGGCTCTAATCCCTCAACAACAGGCTGGGCCGCATGTGCTGTACGACCAACAGGTTTAGCACCAATAAAAACATCAAATTTACTTTTACGATAAACGATGCCAATATCATCAAATACTGCTCGATAACACGCCATACCGCAGCCGTTAAAGCCAATATTTAATGTTTTCGGTAACGCCATACCCCCAAGCTTTTCTTGAATCTCTTCTGCATATGGAATCGAATCGACCTTTTCTCCGTAACAGAAGTCACAAGCCTTTAACGAAAGTACGTCACCAAGTGGTGCAAGTAAAAAGCCAACTTCACGGAGCTTTGCTGTAATTTCTTCAGGCTCAGACGTTGGAATTTTCAAATGAATTTGATGGTCTGGTGTATACTCCATCGTTCCTTCTTCTCCAACTACTTCAGCTAATGTCATCATTTGTTGAGGCGTAAAGAACTTATTGGCTACCCCAGGACTAACCGCTAATTCAAAAACAGATTCGATTTTTTGTTGAACGAGCTTGGGAGTTACTTTCATAGCGCTCGTACCCTTCACCAAAGCAAGAGCTGCTGTTGCCATTTCAAGTGACGATTTTTTAGGCTTTGGTTGTGGTTTAATGGCTAAACTGGGCTTAATACGATTTGCATTAGGATCTGTCGCAAAATCATTACGCGCTGCTCCTGTTTCTTGATTCATCGCCCATGGTTCGTTTTCTTCCTTGAGTCGTTGATGTGGTCGTAACGGTTGTTTTTCATCACCAAGTGTATATTTACGCTGATAACCACGTGGCGTAATCATCTTATTGTCGTAGAAGAATGTTGTTGAATTCCCAATAATAACTGTCGTTAACATGCCGATATCATGTTCAAGCATTTCTGCTAAAGTCGTCATCGTAATTTCTTGACGGTCACGATATGCGCTTTTCACAAGTCCAACCGGTGTATCTGGCGATCGATATTCCAATAAAATTCGTTGCGCCTCTACGATTTGTCTCGTACGACGTCCACTTTTTGGGTTATAAAGAGCAATAACAAAATCCGCCATTGCTGCCGCTTCTACTCTTTTTGCAATTAAATTCCAAGGTGTTAAGTGGTCACTTAAACTAATGGTACAGGCGTCATGCATAATTGGAGCACCTAGTAAACTTGCACACGAATTAATAGCTGAAATACCTGGAACAATTTCTACCTCGATGCCAGTTGCCTCTGTCCAGCCTAGCTCGATTAATACCTCATACACTAATCCTGCCATTCCATAAACCCCGGCATCTCCACTAGAAATGACCGAGACGATACTTCCAGCCTCTGCTTGACGTACCGCTTCCTGTGCACGTGAAACTTCCTCCGTCATACCAGTACTAATAATCGACTTTGCACTAACTAAATCCTGAATAAGCTCAACATACGTTTTATAGCCTATAACCATATCACTTTGTTGTAGTGCCTCCACAGCACGAGTCGTAATATGTTTAAAGTCTCCAGGACCAAAGCCAACTACGAAAATCTTACCTTTTTGTGCCATGTCGTTACCCCTCTTTCACCTTTTCAATGCCTTTAATGGCTGTTGTTTGTGCTGTACGCTGTAACGAACCTTCCCGCAATGTAAAGACATGCTCATTATGTAACGACTCATGATTTAAATCTTGTACGAGTGCTCTCGCATGCTCCGTTGTTGGCACACGGTACCAATTTCCCTGAGGATATGCAATGACAACACAAGCATCTTTACATCTGCCATTACAACGAGTTCTCGTCGTATGTATTTCCTTATCAAGCGCCAGCAACTGTATTTCATCACGGATCGCCTGTGTAATGTCCTCAGCATCTTTTTTCATACAGCTACTACCATTACAAATAAAAAGATGTGTTTTCATTCCCTCTAAATTCCAAGTTGTCATAGTCGTTCTCCCCTCATTTGCTTTTAGGAAAAAGAAAAACCTTTACTCTAGACGAAGAGTAAAGGTTTAGTAGAAGCCAAATAAAAACGAATATATACAGGTACTCGCTCTTGCTTCAACTTCTCCCTCCGAAAAGTTTGCATGCATCATCCCATAAGCAGGTTTCCTGACTTAAGCTTCCTTTTACTTTCGCGCCTTCCTAATTTTCACTAGTGGCATCCACGATTTCATCAGCTATTACAGTAGCGGGGGCTGTATCGGATTTTCACCGAATTCCCTATTATCTTGAAAATATTCAAGCACTTATGGATGTTTTATATGAATTTTTAAGTTTTTTGTAATAGAAAACTGTTTCTATCATAGCTTATTTTTTTAAAATTTCAATATTTCTTTCTTAAATTGTGACATTTTTATTAATTTTTTTTAGAAGAATACGACATTTATTTTAGATTTATCCGAATTTTCGACATAGAGACTCAATTAAAAATTTTTTCACAAAAAGGATGGCGTATTTATGGAAAATCATGTTACACTTTGTCGTGAAATCTCACAACTTCATCTTTTTTCGGTGCGAATTGTTCTGCATTTCGCTTAAAAGGGAAGCCGGTTCAAGACCGGCGCGGTCCCGCCACTGTACTAGGGAGTTTTATAGAGAATGTCACTATCCAAAGGATGGGAAGGCCTATAAAACGTTGAACTAAAGCCAGGAGACCTGCCGAAAAATATGTGATCGTTTCAACCTACGAGGATGGGTGTGCGGCTTAGCAGATTAGAATTTTATTTGCTTTTTTAGCTATGCACTTTTCCATTATCGGAGAAGTGCTTTTTTTCATTCAGCAGAGACTCCATCTCAAGGTGGTAGATGCGTACAGAAATGGTTCCAACCAGGCCAAAACACCTACTGAATGAAGAAAAAGCCTCTGGCGGACTTTGAAAGGAATGCACAATTCAAAATCCGGACAAATTGTTTATCTGTAGCGAAAGCGAAGCGACAGCTACAATTACGCCATGGCACATTGGATCGATTGCATACTAATTCGAAAAATTTTAAAGCTAGGAGGAGAGATTCTTGAAATTTTCAGGTTGGAAGCTTAGTTATTTCTTATTGGCATTTTTATTCGTGCCAAATCGCGCATTTGCGATGCATATTATGGAGGGCTTTTTGCCAATCGAATGGGCAATTTTTTGGTGGGTCTTATCGATTCCATTTATTATTTTAGGATTACGTTCTATTCGAAAAACCATTGAAGAAAATCCTGAAACAAAAATGATATTAGGGCTATCGGGTGCCTTTGCCTTTGTACTATCTGCCTTAAAAATCCCTTCTGTAACAGGGAGTTGTTCGCATCCAACTGGAGTTGGGCTTGGGACAGTTCTTTTTGGACCATTAGCAATGAGTGTTATCGGAACAATCGTATTATTATTCCAATCTTTACTGTTAGCACACGGTGGGCTTACAACATTAGGGGCAAATACCTTTTCCATGGCAATTATGGGCCCTATTATCGCTTACTATGTATTTAAGGGCTCACAAAAAATGGGATTATCATTTTCAGTAGCCGTCTTTTTAGCAGCAATGCTTGGTGATTTAGGTACATATGTTGTCACTTCAGTGCAACTAGCTCTTGCCTTCCCTTCTGAAGTCGGAGGCTTTATGGCTTCATTCACAAAATTTGCTGGTATTTTTGCATTAACGCAAATTCCTCTTGCTGTTAGTGAAGGAATTTTAACAGTAATTGTTATGAACTTCCTGAAAAAATACAATGTGAGTGAATTAAAAGCTCTACGTGTGTTCTCTGCAAAGGAGGTACACTAAAATGAAAAAAAACTTACTGCTCTTAGCCATTGTTGTGTTATTAGCAATCGTTCCTCTATTTATTCAAAAAGGTGCAGAATTCGAGGGGGCTGATGGCGAAGCGGAGGCAGCTATTAGTGAAATAGATGCTAGCTACGAGCCATGGTTTGAAAGCTTATGGGAGCCACCAAGTGGTGAAATTGAAAGCTTATTATTCGCACTACAAGCTGCTATTGGCGCTGGATTTATCGGCTATTTCATTGGCTTAATGCGTGGCAAACATAAAGAGGGTTAAGCGATGTTACTCATTGATAAGTATGCATATTTGAATAAATTAGCGTCTGTTCATCCGCTAGAAAAAATGACGTTATCCCTTGGACTACTTATATTGTCGCTTATCATGAGAGATGAACGAATGTCACTCATTACATTTATTGTGATGAGTGCTTTTATCATTTTAGGCGCAAAAATCCCTGCTAAATATTATGCTAAATTACTATTGCTACCTGGATTTTTTTTACTATCAAGTTTAGTGTCAATTTTAATTTCTATAGCGCCAACAACTAGCACGTTACCAACGCATATTTGGTCATTTTCATTTAATAGTTGGACGATTTTTATCGGCAGAGCGAGCCTCGTGACAGCGCAACAGCTTTTTTTCATCGTCCTTGGCAGCATTAGCTGTTTGTATTTTTTAATTCTCACAACATCAGTCCAATCTATTTGTTACGTGCTAAGACAATGGCGACTCCCAACTCTATTTGTAGAGCTAGTGGAGCTAACGTATCGTTTTATTTTTATCTTTTTAGATAGTATGCAAAAAATTCATCTTGCCCAGCAGGCTCGTCTAGGATACAGCTCCCCTATGCAGTGGCTTCGTTCGGTATCAATGTTAATTGCAGCTTTATTTATCGAGATGTTCCAACGAAGTCGTGAGCTAAACAATGCGATGGAAGCGCGTGGTGGCGAAACTGTTTATTGGCAAGACGATGTTACCTATAACACGAAAAATTGGGTAGGTATTGCTACTATTTTTATACTCCTCATCATTTATGGAGGTTTTTACTGATGACAGATTTATACTTTGATTTAACACATTTATCCTACGCTTATGCAGATGGGACTCATGCCCTAACAGATATTTCACTTCAAATTCCAAAGGGTAAAAAAATCGCTTTACTCGGTCATAATGGAGCTGGAAAATCAACGTTATTTCAGCATTTAAATGGTATTTTGAAGCCTACCGCTGGAAGTATATCCTTTTGTGGCAATGATCTAAACTATAATAGAAAAGCATTAAAAAAATTACGCCAACAGGTTGGTATTGTTTTTCAGGATGCCGACAATCAGCTTTTTTCTGGCACAGTTAAGCAAGATATTGCATTTGGTCCTTTGAATCTTGGCTGGACAACCGAAAAAATTGAAGAGAAAATTGCGTGGGCTGTCGCTCAAACCGAAGTCGAAGCATTGCTAGATAAACCGATCCATTTCTTAAGTGTTGGACAGAAAAAACGTGTCGCAATGGCAGGAGTACTTGCAATGGAACCTTCCGTTTTATTATTAGATGAACCGACAGCTGGACTAGATAATTATTATAGTGCACAAGTTTTACAGTATTTGGCAACGTTAGAGAACGGTGAACGAACAATTTTACTGTCTACGCATGATATTCCATTAGCCTATGAATGGGCAGATCAAATAATCGTGATGGAAGCTGGGACAATTATTTATAATGGAGATCCAGTTGCAATGTTCTTCCAAGAGGATTTGCTTGAAAGAGCCCATCTTGAACGCCCCTGGGTCTTTGAAATGGCCGTTGCCTTGCAAAAGAAACAGTTATTTAAAAAAAACATTAAAATGCCTCGTTCGAAGGAAGATTTGCACAGACTTCTTGAGCAACTTTAAGATAATTTGTTCATAGTTAATTGAATCTGTGCTCCTACTCCCATCTCACAAATCGAGTAGAATGTTTCGACCACTCTTCTCATATTTTTATAACGGGATAAATATGGTAAAATATAGAATGGTGATTTTGGAAAAATATATACTTATTACGAAACTTTTCTATCAGTCATCCGTATTAGTATAGATGTCACAAATATTTGGCACACTCAAGGAGGGAAAACAGTTGAAAAACTGGAAGAAAAAGTCAGTTGCTTTAGTAGCATCTGCAGCACTAATGGTTCCTGCTACTTCTGCCTTTGCTGAAGCGCCACAAAAAACAGCAAAGAACCAAGAGTTAGTGAAAGTAGCTAGCAATAAGGATCAAACATCTAAGAATCAAAAAGAATGGATTAGTCAGGATACGATTATCGTCAAACATTCCGGTCTTGATAAGAATGTGCACAAAAAAATTGGCGCAAAAGTGATCCGCTCTATTCCTTCATTAGGATACGATGTTATCCAACTGAACAAAGGAACAGATTTAGAAAAAGCAGTTTCATACTATGTGAAACAAAAAGGGGTTAAAAAAGTATCTCCAAGCTACGTGTATCATTCCTTTGGCACAGAAGTGGATCCAAAGAAACAGGATATGTACCATTTGAGTCTACTTCAAATTGATAAAGCACTAGAATTAGCAGGTAACAATGATGTAAAAGTAGCTGTTATCGATGGTGGTGTGGATTTTAAACATCCAGATTTAAAATCTCAAGTACTACCACCATATAATGCAGCAGCACCTGCCAATACATCTTATCCTAATGAGCATGGAACACATGTAGCAGGAATTGTTGGCGCGGCAAAAGATAATGGTATTGGAGGACATGGGATTAATCCAAATGCCAAGCTTCTTCCAATTGATGTATTCAACGGAAAAGATGGCGCTAGTGATTTCGTTATTGCACAAGGAATCCTTTACGCCATTGAGCAAGGCGCAGATGTTATCAATATGAGCCTTGGCGGTTATGGTGATTCTCCATTAGTGGAGGAGGCCGTTCAGAAAGCCATTGATAAAGGAGTTACCGTTGTAGCAGCTGCTGGAAATGAATCGACAGACAATTACTCCTTCCCTGCTTCTTACGAAGGCGTTATTAGTGTAGGCTCTACAAATGATCGAAACAAGCTATCAGGCTATTCAAACTATGGCCCATCGGTTGATCTTGTAGCTCCAGGTGAAGACATTTACAGTACAGTTCATGATGAGAAAAAAGGATCATCCTTTGTAAAATTTAGTGGAACATCGATGGCATCTCCTGTTGTTGCAGGTGTGGCATCCCTACTAAAATCAAAATATCCAGATTTAAAGCCTTATGAAATAGAAGCTATTCTCGAAATGACCGCAAAGGATTTAGGTGACAAGGGCTATGATCTTACATATGGACATGGCCTTGTAGATCCTGTGAAAGCATTACAGTTTAATATTAATAATCTACCAAAACAGTATTCTGAAACTAAAGAAGAGCGCTTGAAAAACGCAAAAGTCCTTAAAAAAGATATAGTAAATACTGAAAAAGGTGAATTTAAGTTACCAGACGAAAAGAAATGGTACAAGGTGGATCTAGACGCAAATGAGTATGCTCAACTGACATTAAAAGGTGCAGACAAATATGATTATGCATTTGATTTATACTTCTACCCTGAAGGTAATAAAAAAGAAGTAGAACCAATTAAAGTCAATGATGTACGTGTAGGCAAGCAAGAAGGATACCTCTATAAAGCAGATCAAAAAGGAACCCTTCTTATTGGCGTTAAAGATCATAATGGCAGCTATAGCTCGAAAGGTGATTCAAACTACGTATTCACGGCCCAAACAACTAAAAAATTACCAATTGATGCATTAGATATGGAACATATGGCGAAGATTGAAAAATTCCCATTCAGTACAGCCGGGAAAAACTATACCCTACTTTCTGAAGATCATCTAGGTGATAAAGATTATTTTACATTTTCAGTGAATGAACCAACGACACTGAAATTTGATTTAGCTGGGATTCCAGGTGTTTCTGCTTCTATGGAGCTTTATCTAAAAGAAGATTTAGTTAATGTTCCATCAGAGGAGGAAGATGCTGAAGGATTAAATGAGGCCTACCCAATCCGAGCATCTTACGGCACGGATAAAGGCGATGGCGTCAACTTAGTTGTCGATGCTGTACCTGAGGAAGAGTATGTAATAAGCGTTTCTAATGAAAACGGTATGAATTTTTCACTTGATATGTTCTTTGGCGGCGGTATTGAAACTGAGCAAACTGTTAGTGAATCCATCATTCCTTACACATTAAAAGGGGAAGTCGTTACCCTTCCTAAGGATGAAGACGGACTTTCATCAAATGGCGGAATGCAAGAAGACAACGTACAAAAGGAAATTTTACCTTTAACGGAGTATAAAGCAAAGAAACGTAATCAACTAAATGATTTTATGAATATATTCATGAATCTAGATGCTATGGGACAACCGGAAAACGTTGACCAAATCATGAACCAAGCAATTCGTTTTGATATTGGTAAAGATCAAAAAGCATACTTCCAAACAGAAGATGATGAAGATTACTTCGCATTTACAGCTAAAGAAGATGCCGTATATGGTTTCCAAATTCAAAAAGGGTTAAACCAATCTCCAGCCGGTAATGTATTCGAATATGATGAGGAAACAAATGAATTAATCCCAGTTTCTTCATTATCGAATGATATGGGGTTACTCAGTCTACTTTTTGGATCAACAAGTGATCCAAACGATGCTAAGGCAATTGCATTGAAAAAGGACAAAACATATGTTGTAAAAGTGATGAATCTTGGTGATCGTTCTGCTGAACCATATACACTTAAAACAAGTAAAATGGCAGCTATTCCAGAAGACGATAATAGAAATAATAACACACCAACTACTGCAAAAACGATTAAATCTGGTATTACTTATAAAGACCATCTCATTTATCAAGATGATACTGATTTCTACTACTATAAACAACAGGGTAAAGATGAAGTCATGAGTCTTCTTATTTCTTCTGTACCATATACTAAAGAACAGCTAGCTCAATTACCTAAAGAACTTCAAAATGACTTGAAATTTTCAGGCTCCATTATAGAAGATACAAATGGTAATATGGAAATCGATCCACAAGAAATGGCGACTGAAATTCCATTTGGACAAGGTGAAGACCTCCTTCAAATACTACTCGGTCTTGGAGGAACAACAGATGTAAATACTTCTTTTAAAGCAAAAAAAGACCACGGTTATTTTATTGTTCTTAACGGAAGCAATGTTGGACAAGTATCAATCCAGCCATATACTTTAACTTTATTTGATCATAAAAAACTAGATGAAGATGCAGATTCTAAGATAGTTAATGGTATACCGACAAAACCAACTGTACTTACGAAAAAAGATGATAAATGGGTAGCTACTCAATATCTAAATGCTGGTGTTCCATTTGGTGATAAGGACTATTTTGAATTTAAAAACGACAGCAAACGCAATGTGTCCTTCTCTCTTCAAACAGAAAAAGCACTAGATGGCGTCATCCGTATTATTGATGCAAAAGGAAAAACAGTAGAAACTTTAGATCTTTACGGAGCTGGAGATGCTGAAGTAGGTACAGTCGAACTGGATAAAGGCACTTACTATATTGAAGTAAGTGAATATTACGGCAAAGCTAGTACTCAACCATATACACTTGAAATAAAATAAGATATACCCTTGGGCTGAAAAACGAACTTTAAAGAACAATAGACTTTTCAGTTGAAGGTAGTGTAATAGCTGCAAGATTTAAGTTTTCAAAAAAATGAAGGTTTATCCCCTAGATGATGAAAAATCTAGGGGATTTTTTTATACATTTATGTTTTATTAAGGATCATCACCAAAACGTGTGGTTGATTTCCGTTCCGACTGGGCGCTTTGTTGCTGACGCTTCGCTTTCGCTACAGAAAACATCCGCTACGCTGCAGGGTCTCGGGCCAACATGATGTTGGTCACGAAGGCGTTATCACAGGATGTGATGCTTTTAGCCTTCGTTCCTCTATCGCTGATCCCTGAGGAGTCGCCCAGTCTCCACTCCAATCAATTATTTACATAGTAGAAGTTTTAATAAAAGTCATCCACAACTTTTGGTGATGAACCTTTATTCACCATAACGAGGATTTTATTTCCATACTCGTTCCCCTACTAGCTCTCTAATCTTCAAAGAGTCGCTTTGTCTTCATGCCAATAATGGCATGTTAGATGATCTACCCTTCCCCTAATTCGATCTAATTTAACTTGGCTTTTCCCCTAAATATTTTGCTACTTTTTGCACAATATGCTTCCAATTTAATTCCGCCCTTGCGAATGCTTGGAGGTGTTCACACGTATCCCCCAATAAAGCTTCCTGTTTCGTTACTTGCTGCAATGTCCGCCCAACACTTTGCCAATCATGTGTCGGATGAATTGTTCCATAGCGTTGATTATGAGTAATATCCATAGCCCCATCTACATCAGTCGAAACAATGTAACAACCATTCTTTGCAGCCTCAGCAAATACATGAGCATAGCATTCTACTAAAGAGGTAAGGCAAAAAATTTTAGCCTTTCTATACTCCTCCTCCAATTGCTCCTTATCATAAATCGGTCCCAAAATAGTGACCTGTGCCGCAAATGGATTTCCATCAAGCACGTTCAATAGCTCCTGTCTAAACGCCTCTGACATTGGACCTACTAACCGAAATTCCCAATCTGAAAGTTGTGCAGCTAAAAATGCTTTGACTGCTAAAAGAATTTGTTTTTCAGGAGCATCTAAACGGCCAACCGTTAGTATTCTATTTTCTTTCTCTTTAAATGAAACCGGCTCTGTTTGAAATAGCTCATAAAAACCATTAGGAATACGTTTAATATCTAAATTTAAAAATTCATGAATAGCGTTTTGAATGGATTCAGATTCAGAGGAAAGTACATCACAAAGCTGGAGTAACTCTGAAAAATAAGGATAGGTTTTTAATCGGTTTAACCAAAAACGATTAACATCTAGTTTCATATAAATTTTTCCGTTCGGATTAAATTTTTTATAGGTTTTTAATATCGACAAATATGAAGGATACGGTCCTATTACAAATGCAATATCGATGTCCTTTGCATGCTCTATTAAATAAGTATTCATATTAGCAACATAGTCATCCTCAAACGGAATATGTTGAAAAGTAACAGCAGGAAAATTTTGTTTCAATAACTCCTCATTCATTTCCGTCGTCAAAATACTAACATCATAACCTAAATATTCACCTAACAAAATCGGGACAAGGCATAAATCTTTGAAAATATGTGCGTCGGAGAGCTTATACGATTCCACACTACATATGAAGGCTATTTTTTTTGACATAACATCCCCCTTTTTAAAGTCTGTACTTTCATTAAAATATGATTTCTCGTTGAATAATGTGAAAAGATAGTATAAGTACCGTGAATACACTAGTAAAATCACCTTACTTTTAAAGTGTTTTCTCTTTTAAATAACTAACGATTGTAAGCAATTGCCTACAGAACAACTCTTGCAACGCATATTGTAGTAAAGAATCCTTTATGTCAATGAAAGTAAACAGTATAGACTTTATAAAACTTCTACTTACGCCTATTGAACATTTCTACTAACAATAAAAGAATCGAGGTGTTACATGAAAATTAGCTTTTTATCACCTGCCTACAATAGTGAAGAGTGGATATTGACATTGTTAGAAAGTATTCCTAAAGAATACGCCTATGAAATTATCGTTTGCGATGATGGCTCTACAGACAATACTGTAGCCCTATTAAAGGACTATCAAAAAAACTGCCCTGCCTTAAAAATAATTAATCATCCAACTAATTTGGGTGCTAGTGTAGCCTATAATCGTTGTATCGCCGAAGCTACAGGTGATTATATAGCTATCATTGATAGTGATGATCATTATTTACCCGCTATTCGAAACGTCTTAGCCCAAGTAGATGGTCAATTTGATATTTACTACTACAACATGCTAACAAAGGCAGGCTATGCATTTATAAAAGATGACTCTAACCGATACACATTACCTGGACAATTTAAAATTATTCGAAGAAGTTTTATAGGTGATGCAACCTTTACTATAAGAAAAGATATTGCTGGGGATTGGGATTTTAATTGTGCCTTAATGGATAAAAACCCGACAAGTAAATATACAAATGAATTGGCTTACTGGTATAACTTCCCACGGGAAAATTCTGAATATGATTTACATCGTAGAGGATTAAAATGAATCATTACTCCGTACATGCAGAGGTGTAACAATGTTTAAAGATAAAGTTCTTCTCATTACTGGCGGCACCGGCTCTTTTGGTAATGCAGTATTAAAGAAATTTTTGAATACCGATATTAAAGAAATACGTATCTTTTCTAGAGATGAGAAAAAGCAAGATGATATGCGTAAACTCTATCAACATCCGAAAATTAAATTTTTCATAGGCGATGTACGTGACATCCAAAGTATTCACAATGCAATGTATGATGTCGATTTTGTTTTTCATGCTGCCGCTCTTAAGCAAGTCCCCTCTTGTGAATTTTTCCCACTGGAAGCAGTTAAGACGAACATCCTTGGCACTGATCATGTTTTAACGGCTGCTATTCAAGCAGGTGTGAAAAAAATTATTTGCCTTTCCACTGATAAGGCCGCTTATCCAGTAAATGCAATGGGAATTTCAAAGGCCATGATGGAAAAAACGTTTATTGCTAAATCAAGAATGGTTCATCCAGATAAAACATTGATTTGCGGGACACGATATGGAAATGTCATGGCTTCAAGGGGCTCAGTAATCCCTTTATTTATTGAACAAATTAAAGCTGGCAAGCCTTTAACGATTACAGATCCAAAAATGACACGCTTTATGATGAGTCTTGATGAGGCAGTTGAATTAGTTTTATACGCCTTCTCACACGCTGATAATGGGGACATAATGGTACAAAAATCACCAGCTGCTTATATTGAGGATTTAGCACTGGCTTTACTAGAAATTTTCCAAGCTCAAAATAAAATACAAGTTATCGGAACACGGCATGGCGAAAAAATTTACGAAGTGTTACTAACAAAGGAAGAAGCTGCAAAGGCCATTGATATGGGGAATTTTTATAGAATCCCTGCGGATAATCGAGATTTAAATTACGGAAAATATCTTGATGAGGGCTCTCCTAAAATTACGTTAACGGATGAATACAACTCTACTAATACGAAAATACTGTCCGTCACTGAAATAAAAGAAAAATTATTAAAGCTTCCTCTCATTCAAGAAGAATTACAAAATTGGACGGGAGGAAAACCTTGAAATTTTTAGTACTTGGGGCCACTGGAATGGCTGGCCACACAATTTCACTCTATTTGTACGCCCAAGGGCATGATGTAACAACTTATTCACGAACATCCTTTTCTTGTGGCAATAATATTACAGGAGATATTACAGATACAAATTTTTTAAGGTCACTTTTATTAGATCACGCCTATGATGTTGTGGTCAATTGTATCGGTGTTTTAAATGACGCCTGTGAAACGGACCGCGAGAAAAGTGTATATCTCAATAGTTATTTGCCTCATGCCATTGAATCTTTATTAAAAAACAGTAATACTAAGCTTATTCATTTAAGTACAGATTGTGTATTCTCAGGAAAAACAGCTCCCTATTATGAAAAAAGCCTTCGCGACGGGGAAACCTTTTACGATCGTACGAAGGGACTAGGCGAAATTGAAAGCACTCAACACCTAACGTTTCGTAACTCTATCATCGGTCCTGATTTGAAGGAAGACGGCATTGGTCTCTTCAATTGGTTTATGAAGCAGCATGATACTATTCGCGGCTATACTGGTGCAATATGGACCGGAGTTACTACCCTAACGTTAGCAAAAGCAATTGAACGTGCAGCAATTGAAGGGACAACAGGCCTCTACCACCTAGTCAACAATAGCAGTATTTCAAAATTTGAGCTACTGCAATTATTCAATATGCACTTCAAGGAAAATAAAGTCACGATCCAGCCATATCCCCTCGTAAACATCGATAAAACACTAGTCAACACACGAAAAGATTTTTCATTTATTGTTCCTAGCTATGAAGACATGATCGTTGAGATGAAACACTGGATATGGCGGCATAAAGATTTGTATCCTCATTATTTTAAATAAGTTTGGAGGTTCAGTATGCTAAAAAGAAAGTTCGGTGACCGTTCAGAATGGCCACGAGTTATCGAAAGAAAGTATAGTCAGTCATACCTTGACATTAGAGAAATCAAAGGTTTTATTACATTATTAAAAACACTCCAGGTTACTGAACCTTTAACCGTGAATTATGGAGAAAAAACTATGTATTGTTGATATCGGCTATATATGGTTGCAACAATTCCCCCTAAAAAAACCATTCTGTAACAACTATGTTTAATGCTACCGGAGAAATAATTCAATGGTATATCGGTATATGCCATAAAAACCTAATAGAAGATAATTTTCCCCGTATAGGATAATACTAAATAAAAAAATACTGTTTTTTTCTGATATTCACGAATATTCTGAAAGCAGATTAATCCAATCTGCTTTTGAAATAGGAATTGTAACAGGAAACAAGGATGGAACATTTAGACCTGATGGAACACTCACATAAGAAGACTTAGCAACGTTTATGTATAGAACTGTAAATAGGTTAAGGTTGGAAACGAATTAAACAATAACCAAAATAGTATCTACAATGATTCTGATATTAAGCATGGTATGTCTTACGATTCTGTGTATAAGATTGTGAAGAACAATGTTACTTAATTATAGATTATATAATTGAGATATAAACATAGAAGATAGAGTAGATTTTGATATGCTCCCTATTAGGTAGACAGATTAAAAAATAAAATCTGTTTATCTAAGGGGAGTATTTTTTAGGGCGAAGCAAACATCCACTCGAGTTAAAACTACATATCCTTCAATTGTTTGAAGAAGGTCAATATTCTATAAGCGAATTGTGAGAAAGGTTTTTAGTGGTTCATATACAATTAACTTTCAATGAAAATATTTTAAATTGGTTATATGGACTTAAGTTGAAAGTCTCTTAGTTTGCAATCATTGAGAACACCACCTGCATTTAGTCTCTCAATTATAAATTAAAAAGGCGAGGTATTCGACGATTGAATCGTCGAATACCTCGTTAAGTGGAACCAATTGAAGTTTTTCAGTGCGCTCTTAGAATTCAGGACTCAAGCCGCTTAGTACAATTTTATTATTTTCACCGTCTACTTGACGGGGTGTAGTTCAAAAAATTGCACGTTTTTCTGTATTTTTAATCCACGCATAATATCCACTTCGACTTACGCCTGTTATTTCGCAAAGATAGCGTGTCATATTTTTTAATTGATATTTACGAATCACTTCATTGATTACCTAATATTTTTCATGCGGTGCTAGAATTTTTTCCTTGCCTGCCTCTCGAGTTCGTCTAGCTTTTTTAGAAGCTCTAATTCCGCCTCTAAATATTTGATACGTGCTTCTTCCTTTTCTAGTTTTTTATTAACTGAAAGAGAGTTAGAAGTGGAACGACCTGTACTCCCTTTCCCCGACGTTCTTCTAAAAAAACTTGTTCTCCATAAATTTTATATGTGTTTTTCCAACGCATTAAAGATGATTTCGCTTTTCCTTTTCCAATCATCTCTAAATCAAAGCCATTTTCCGTAAAAATTTGTGCAGGCCCTTTACCAGCTAAATTTTCTTTGACCGCTTTGATTTTAAATGATGGTTGATATTGAATGGAACGATCTGAAACAGATGCCACATTTGGATTCTCCTCGTTTTCTTTGATGTTCATTAAACCCCGTTCTTAATTCGTAAAGTTTAGTATAACGGGATTTTCAGTTTTAAAAAACACAAAAACCCCGAACAGAGACACTTTTTTTAAAGTGTCCACTATTCAGAGTTCAGTTCAGTACCCACCAGAGCGTCCTTTTTATTTTTGCATAATTTATTATAATAACTCCAATCAAGCGACAGATTCGCAATGCAATGAGTGCCCAGAGTGGACAAATAGAAAAAGATGCAGTGATAATAAATAAATTTTCAGCAGGTTGCTATTGAACGAGAGCCATGCAAATCTCATGATTATCGACTGTTAATTGTCGAATCATAGATCACTCCTAACGTATCAGCAGAATAACATGCTAAAAAGATATCACTTTTCTGAACTAGCACTATTTAGAAATAATTTCTGATGTAGAGGTCAGTGCATTCATAAATGCTTTTTTGTAGCCATATGAATAATGACAAATAGAGCCATTTTTCATTGTAATTTTTCGATAAGTTGAGTCAATCTTATGAATATGCTGCAAATTAACAATATACCCGCGATGACAACGGAAAAAGCGATTATCTAATTGCTGTTCAATATCTGTTAAATTGCTAAAAAATTCATAGACACCACTTTTCTCCTTAAGCTCAATTTTATGTGCAATTGGTGATGTGCAGAAGCAATAAATATCATCAAATGGGATGAATTTAATATGTTCCCCTATTTTCACTTGAAAAGTCATTTCAATTTGTTGGGCATGTATATTTTGATGTTTTTGATAAGCAACATGCAAGGTATCGATTAAATTTTCAGCTAAATCCGGCTCATTTTTAACAATAAAATCCAGTGCTGCTACTTTGTACGTAAAGGTAAGTCTTAGCTTTTCCACATATGTGGTAATAAAGACAATCGTTGCAAAAGGATCTTTACTGCGTATGGTATTTGCCAGTTCTAAGCCATTTATCTCATGCTGAAGCTCAATATCCAATAAAAAACAATCTGCTCGGTGTTCCTGTATATATGCAAGTACCTCAGATGGATTAGAGGCGATCAATGCAATCTCAACATTCTCATATTGAAATAAAGAAGAATGAACAATAGTTGATTGCAAAAATTTCCGTTGTTGTGCATCATCCTCACAAATAACAATTTTCATAGTAGACACCCCTTAGAAAATTTGTAACTCCTGAATAAAATGTTGTTTTTCAATACGCGTGTTTAATGTAACATTAGGATAGGTCTGTAAAATTTCCTTCACATTGGCTAAACCAATCCCTCGGTCTTCTCCTTTAGAAGAGGAGTGATAATCAAAGATAGTTGAAATATTAAAGCTTGCATCCTGTAATGGATTGTCGATGACGATAACAACATGGTCATCTGAGTAGAGAATTGCAATATTCACAACTGAATCGACTTTCGCAATACTCGCCTCAAGTGCATTATCAATCAAAATGCCTAGTACCCTCGTTAAATCAATAAGACTCATATTAACAGAGGATATCGTATATGGAATTTCAATCGCGACCCTCTGTTGTAAACGATTCGCGAGTAACAGCTTAGAGGATAATAAGCCTTTTAGCTCGACGATTTGCAAATTTTCTAATGTACCAATCATTTTACTTTGGAATAAGGTCTGTTGCTCCACCTGCATAATATGCGAATAAAAATATTGCTTTAACCCCTGTACATCCTCATCTTCTATATAGTTTTGCAACGACATTAAAATATTTATATAATCATGGCGGAACTTTTGCATATCTGTATTCACTTGCTCCAATACCTGCATATATTCAAAAAACTGCTGCTGTGTTACTTCCTTTTGCCGAAACGTTTGGATTTTGTTGAGACTTGAAACAAGTAATCTAACAGCAAACACTATCAATAACATATAACTGCCTCTGAAACAATTAGCTTAATACCATATTCAATTTTTAGCTTCTCAGTTTGTGTATGAGATTCAAGTGTAAATAGATTGACTAGTTGATCCTCTATATATTTCATAAACGTCCACCTTTCTTTCTTATTTTACACAAATTATACAATATTGGAATTAATTTTCCTGAAATATTGATTTTTTTTCCTATTTGTTATTATAATAGTATGAGTTAGCGTTAAGGACATATAGATTACTTTATAAGAAGAAACACTCTTTAAAACAAATTTTTCGTGTATTCTTTTACGTAATATGATGCAACTAGCAACATATTTCTAAAAAAACGCGAAGGGAAAGATGTAAAATGAAAAAATTATTATTAGGCTGTGTAGTAGCATCCACTTTGGTTATTCCCAATTTAGCTTTTGCTGCTAATTCAAATGAAGGGATTGAAACGAGTACAGACAATGAAGCTACTATTCCTGGATACATGGCTCCTGGGACAGTAATTAAGTTTAATGAACAGGAAGAATCTGTTATTCTAAGAGAAGGAGATAAAAAACCAAGTTTTATGCAACAATATAGACTTCAAGCAGACGAAACAGATTTGCCAGTTATAAAACCAGGTATGACAGTGGTCTATGATGCTTTAGGTGCACCAATAGTAGTTGTCCCAGAAACTGAAGAATCTATTAATGTTGAAATGAAAGAAATTAATCCGCAACAAGGAATACGTCCTTTAGCCGTAAAAACAGAAACGGGTGAAATTTCTTGGTTTGATATTTGGGCAGAAAGTGGTACAGCATCTGGTTCAAAAGCGAATGATGGTGCGGCTCATAAAACTATAGCTATGAAGACATATGTTAATGTAAAAAGTAACAAGAATTCAAATAAAACAACAGTTTTAATTTTAGATAGAGGACCGTATGCAAAGGGAAGAATTTTAGATATGTCTAAACAATCATTTAGTAAGCTACATACTTTAAGTACGGGAGTATTTGACGGTACGATTAGTTGGGATAGTAAATAATTCTTTCTGATTTTATTTGTTATGGAAAGTCAGTTTACACAATCTTTTTTGGCGTAAACTGACTTTTTCAGTGATTCTGATTGAAATTAGCTCTTCTTAATTAGGGGAAATAGGCTGTATAAATTAAGAAATAACTAAGTTTCTTATCAAAATAATATGTAGTATTTTGATAGTTATTGGAATGTGATAATACAATTTCTAAAAAAACTTCGCAAAGGATGAAGTGCATAATGTATAGATCTGTTTGTAAATACAGGAAAAAAACAATGGGTACTTCTGTTATCATTTTTTTATCGTTAGTATTAGTTTTGTTTGGATGTCAAAAGAAAGAAGATACCAGCCAACCTGTTGGTGATCCACCTGTTAGTGATCAGCATGTTGATGATAATGAAGAACTCATTGTTTCTGTATTTGATAAGGAAGGCAAAAGTAGTGTAGTGGAGATAAATCCTGAAAAAAATGTAGAAAACGAATTAGTTAATAATGAAGAGGTTTGGTTACATGCAGCACTTTCAGACAATAAACAATATCTTGCCTATACAAGTGCAAAAGGTGAAGGACCTTGGGAGATTTATTTATTAGACAGAAACGATAAAAAAACTTATCAAGTTACAAATGATACTTTAGGACAACTTATTCCTAGATTTGGTGATAACAACACCATCTACAGTGAAATACTAGGGGCAACATTCCCTGTATCCAAGATTTCAAAAATAGATGTAAAAAAGAAGAATTCTATTGTATTTGATACAAAACAACCTGACCGTGCTGTAGAAATGTATGATACTTCTAAAGACAAAATTATTGGTGCATTTGTCTCTGAGGAAGAGAATACAGCAAGAAGGAAGGCTGCAAATGATGCTGGTGTACCTTTAGGGCAAATTGTCTATTCAATATATGAAATGAATTTAGATGGCTCTGACATGAATTTGGTAACGAATATAAAAGCCGTCAATATTGATTCGATGGCATATGGACCTAATGGGAATACTGTTATTCTTGGAGGGGCAAATATAAATAAAGATGAAGGAAGCGGCATTTATCAGTTATCTCTTACAGACAAAACATTAACTACCATATTAACAGATCAAATGATTAATAAAAGTAAGAATCCCCTATTATCAGAGATTGGTCAAAGAAGGCTAGCGGTATTGTCAAAAAATGAGCGATTTATTTATTTTTCGGGTATACCTAAAAATGCAGCAGATGTTAGTTTTGACGGTATAATTTCTAAAATACAATGTATCTATAAGTATGACTTGGATAATAAAGAAATAACGAAAGTATATGAGTATAAAAAACCAGCTTTTATTACGGATATGACGGTTACATATTAAAGTATGCAGTTGTTCAGTCAAAACAAAATCCATTAATAAAAGCTACTAGATGTATTATAGATGTATGGACATACCTCGGTTAAAACAATAGCGTTGAGAGTAGGAAATTGCTTGTCTAACCATGTGATAAAGAAAAACACCTTTCATTGAATAACGGGTATTGAAACCTGAAATAATCAATGAGAAGGTGTTTTTCTATGGGAGCTTGTCCCCTACGATTTTTGAAGAAAGCGAAAGAAGAAGCGATATTAAAGTTCGCTAGCTATATTGAAACGTAGAACGGCGGGAGTCAAAACCAAATCCATAGAATGGATCCCCCATATAAATCTTGCTTCTCTTTGTCAATTTTCACTATAAAAACACGTTTTTCTTATGCCACTAAAGATACTTCTTATTTCTTCGTAACGATTCAACCACATTTTAGGATTAATACCATAATTTACATAATCTAATTCATCAATTCGTTCAGAGATATGTATCTTGCCTGTACCATCAAATGCAATAAGCCTTTGTCATATAATGCATCGTGATTACAACATAGCAACAAAGCATTAAAAGCATCTAATCTTTCTTCATTTGTGCTATCCTTCCACGGCTTGAAATGACTTACTCTAAGCATTGCAGGTAAATCAATTCCACAACCACAAAATGTACATTGATGATTCCATAATGGAGGCTAACGCCTCTTTATATTTTTGCTGAACTTTACGAATTTTCACTTTTGCTTCCGCGTCTGTCTCAACTAATATTGGTACAAGTTTATTGCTTTCTCTACTTACAACAGAGCCAATTGCAAACTCTAATTGCTCCTGATTTTCTTCATAGATATTCAAATCACTAATCAATTCTAATAACTTATAAATAACCTTGATTGCCATTTCCGTTTCCCGATAGTCCCTAATACCCTTTTCTTGAATGTGCTATTTTCACGCATCATCATGGTCAAAAAGGAAGAAACGCACATCAGGCAATCGAACTCGCCGAACAATACTATCAAGAAGGATATCGAACAGTGGTGGACTGTGATTTAAAAAGCTATTTTGACACAATCAATCACCAACGACTAAGAGCGTATCTAGAAGAATTCATTACAGAGATGAGATTTTAGTTCGTGAACTGTTATTCCGTCCACATCCGGAGCTCCTCCATTTTCTTTTACCTTTTTAAAAGCTCTCCATAAGTTGCCGTTGGTAACGATTCTATCGATTAAATTGATACCATCTTGTTTCTTCATTTCCATGATTACATCCCTACACGCTCTTATATACTCTTTCGCTTCCAGCTTATCCCTCTATAAGTAGCCATCTTTTGGTCTTTACCTCGATGTTTTCTGTGCTTTGATGGGATGTCTTCACCTCCTTGTTCCTTCAAGATTTAAGATTGTTCGGTCCTTTACTTTTGTTAGAAAGCTACTATGACCTCTGCTGACTTCTCTTGATTCATCCGATTATCACTAATCCGATTGTTAATCCAATAACCCTCAAGAGACCTCCCCGGGTAAGCGCAACCACTTTCCTCTCATGTAACTGCCAGATTTACTGTATGGGATTCGGGCAATATTGGACTTTGTTTTGTGCTGCAAACTCGTCCGTCCCAATTCAGCCTTATATCTGATTTCTGTTCGTCAGTTCGAGATTTTGCGTCCGACTTCCTTCAGATTCCACGTCACCATGGACACCCTTGTCTTTCGCTAACAGTTCCTACTGCCAAGCCTGTAGTGGACTTTCACCACCAAGTTGTTGCGCATGCCGGGCGCACAATAAAAAAAGACACCTGCTACGGTGTCTTTTGAGCATGAGACTAGTATTGGATTTTGAGAGTATCCCCATCAACATAAACTGCCTCAGAACGGGATATCGGTAGCTTTTGTTCTGCTGAAAAGCCGATTGTTTCTCCATCCCTTAAAGTGACATTCTCTTCTACTATATATCCGGAAATCGTAATCAAAAAATCGCGCAGCTCGGCAGGAGTTGCTTGACTGTCCAGAATTTCAATTTCATCCTTGCCAAAGGCTTTTAACCCATAAGTATATCCATCTACCCCTTTTTCCGTTCCGACAAGGCCGAAATAAACTAGATTCAGTAAAGGAAACATGTCGTCATTTTTCATTACTTCAGCCATATCCTGGAAAAGTTCAGGTTGGAATACGGTGCCAGATGTATAGATCCCTATTGCGTTAGGAAGCTTTAAACAACTGGCCGCCAGCTTAGTGTAGAGTCTGCCACTGTCCAGCGGGGAGCTGGAGCGGGTAAATGCAGCCAGGATGATTTGAGCAACATGCGTTTGAGTAACCTCCACGGCTTCCTTCCACATGTAATTTCCCTGTGCATAATACTCAGCCTCACAATCTGGTACTGGAGCATCGACAAAACTAACCGCTAACATGCAGTCGTCCACTTCAAAGACCAAGGTTCCTTTCTCTGTTTCTTCGGCGTTTTCCTCATCTTCTACTGACGAGCAAGAGATGTTCCAATCATTCAAAAGGTTAGCCTTTATCTGATCAATATCACATTCTGCAGAGTTAAGCAGAACGAACCCGTTAAAAATACCAGAACCATTATCTTGCGTTTCCGTCTCGTCCTCCATGGATTGAGCAGCTTCATATGCTGCAGCCTGCTGCATCCAGTATTCTCGGATTAATTCTACCATCTTAACAGCTTCTTGCTCTGCAGTCGCAGGGTCATAAGGTTGCATCTCGCTGAATACATGGCCGCAATGCTCAGTGTCAGACGGATCCTCATAACCTCCACATACGCCAAGGAGCCATTTTCCTAACAATGATTTTTTATACTTGAATATATAGTAGTGCATATCATATAAATCAAATTCTGAAGCGTTAAATGTTTCTCCTCTTTGTTTACTTAAAGTAAACCGTTTGATTAATCAACCTTAAACAAGATTTAATTAGAGCCAAATCCGTTTTGATTGCTTCTTTATGTATAATGTCTATTTCATCCACTAATATACACCCCTAAAAACATAATACAATATTAGTAATCATTCTCCAATATGATCAATTGGATTATTATATTCCTGGGCATTGTACCCACGATTAATAAGTTAAAACGTATCATCAATTTTCATTGGCAACTAGTCCACTTTATGAAGCAGGAGTTCAAATCATGACTGTTGTAACAAAATTACAAAATAATAAATAAAGATTGAAGTATCGAGTGGATGGCTAAAATAGATAGTAGTGGCTGGTTCATGACAAGCAAACTTATATTAATATATAATCTTTTAGCTTGCATAAAACTGCTAAAAGGTTAAAGCATGTTTAATAGAACTTTATGAGGTGTGTATATATGGATTGGAAACCTGATAGAAAAGCGAAAAAAGCAGTTGGTATGGTATGACAACAGGATTGATTATTACGCTAGTGATTGGATCTATTCTTAAATTGTTAATGAGCCCTCCCAGTATAACCAATGCATTGATTGAATTACTGATTGCTTCTGTATCATTATTTAATGTCGCCTGAATCGTTCCCCTGTTCATGCTTTCAAAGTCTTCATACGGTGTTTTTAATATTTTTTGGATGATCTCGATTCTTTTTTTAAAAATGATTTCGTTGCTTACTTCAATTACTTTTGAGCGGACTAGTTGCTGCGTATAGATATATAAAGTAATTCCTAAAAAGAAGAAGGGAATCAACGATGCTTTTTCGTTGGCTCCTATCGCTGTATTGATGACCAATATTACAAAAGCATTCCCCAATCCGCTGATGATACTCAAAATAAGCAGCGGAGATAATTCAATATTTTTTTTCGGGAACTGCAACAGCATAGACAGATAGACAAACAACAGCAGTATCAACAGCAAACTTCCGAAATAGACTGCTTTAATAGTATATGGCAGCCAAACAAAGAGAAACGACCAGTTAAGCCCACCTAAAAAAACGTAGGGAACTTGATGGAAGCAATACACCAGTAAGCCGATAATCATCAAAGAAAGAGTCGATTTACCGATTATTTGAGGCCAAGATATAATTTCTTTTAATGTCCGTTGCCCTTTTTTAATCTCTCTTGCTATCATAATTACTTTAATCAGAAGGAAACTGTTGAGCAGCACCAGTACCCAAAAAATAATTGTGGCATAAAAATCAATCAATTGATTTTCATCACTTCCGCCTTGGAAAGTCGTATCCCCAGTAAGGAGATCACTAATTCGAAAGCCGATATTATCTGTACCCAATGTGTTCAGGTTGGTTAAGACGCCGATTCCAATTCCTTCTTCTGGATAAAACTGAACAAAGGCTGAAAAATTAGGATTATTCCCGCCATGATAGATTCGTTGCCCTTGATCATACACAAACCATCCGGCAGCATAGTTGAAGCCATCTTTATCTGAACCATTTATCTGATGGGAACTCGCTATAATTGAGCTGTCCAAATAATCTGTATTGCTGAGACCAAGTTGAAATGTCAACCATTTAGCCAAATCATTACCAGAAGAAATAATATATCCAGCCGGATTATTTCCTGCAAAGACAGGAGATGAAAATTCTTTTGCTTGACCAAACGCCAATTTATAGCCTTTCGATTTGTCAGCAGTCTGACCATTAGTGACACCAATAAACGTTTCGTTGAGTGATAAAGGCTCGAAAATATTGGTTCTTACATACTCTTCATAAGATACCCCTGTAACCTTTTGAATTACTAATCCTAGCACATCATAATTAATCGTTGCATACTCATATTTCTCCCCCGGTGGATGAGCAAGTGCTATGTTATTTAGGTTCTCCACTGTTTGGATTAACGCATTCTCGGAATCAGTCTCAGGAATAGTAGCAATAGTATTAAAGGGCAATCCGCTTCTATGCGACAAAAAATCAGCAATCGTCACAATTGCTGACTCCCCATTATATATGAAGGATATATTTGGAAGGTAGGTGCTTACAGGTTCTGTTAGTCTGACCTTTTCTTCTGCTTCCAGCTTCAACAATGCGAGCCCAGTAAATGACTTACTTACTGAGCCCAATTCAAATAATGTCTTCTCGTCTACTCTTGAATGCTGGCTTTTATCCGAATAGCCAAAGCCGTTTTGGTAGATCACTCCATCTTCGGAGACCACCGTAACAAATACGCCGGGAATATTGCTTCTTTTCATTTCATCATTCACAATGTCCGCGATTTCGTCTGAAAGCTCGCTGGCAAAAGCCGATTCGCTTTGCCCAAAAATCTGACTATTTTGAAAATTAAACAGTGACAAGCCAAACATGAACAGCATTATTTTTTTCACATAATTCCTCTTTCTACAGAAATAGTATCAAATGAAAAGAGACTCGATATCTTTCTGCTTTTTTTTAGATTAAAATTTGAAGGTGTATAATACTGCTACTGTCTAACTTTTAATATATTTCGCAATGGCTATGTTGTTTGGGTTATATAAATAGCAATGAATCTTTCTCATTCCTTCTATTGAACGATAACCCTGCTCTATCAATACTCTTATTCCCAGATTATTAAATTAATAATAATATATAAATTAAAATCACATTTATGACCGATGTAAATAAAAAATAGTTTACTTAGATAAATCTAAATCAAAAGGTTGTCTAGCCAATTAAATAATAATACATTGCATACACTTACTTAACATTGAACGTAAAAAATAAGAATGCATTCGGAATCTTTCAACATAACTCGAGGATAAATCAATATTTTACATTTTTAAAAATTCCACCCTTTTGTTTTTATATATCGGAAAATGATTCCTGTTTCCGTTCCCGAAAATGAAAGATCACAAAGGAATCTACATTTACTAATTGATTGATTAATTAAAAGAACATTTTAACATCTAAGTATGTCCTTCAAATAAATTGAGAGCATGCTTTTTAATTTTCTTCCATTGTATTTTTTATTAATCATTAACAACCATACATTAAAGCCTGATATTGGTGTTGATCAATCTCTTAATACATCATTTCTTCTATACTAATTCTCTCTATGTTATCTGGAAAATCATGAATCATAGAACAAACAGATAGTTTATACCCCTCAATGAAGTATTGCTTAAAAGATGGTGTTATTTTCCTAATATTGTCGAAGCAAGAGATACCAGCATCCGTTATTTTGAAGTAAAAAGAATCTAAAGGAATTGATATCCCGTATCCCAACCATTTCATATAACTTTCTTTAAGAGTCCATAACGAATAAAAATAGTCTAGTCGATCGGTTGTTCTCTGAACCAATAGATCTTCATATTCACATTGACAGAAAAAACGTTTTGCAATTTCTAGATCAATCTCTTCTATCTGTTCAATATCAATTCCAATCTCTTGTTCACTAAACGCACAAACAACGAAATCACCCGCATGTGATATATTAAAACGAATGGGGAAATCTTTAATATAAGGCTTTCCTGCATCACTTTTTAATATCCCAATATTTTTATTTTTAAGCGAAAAGTGTTTACTTAAAAAATGACGAACAATTAACTCTCCATATAACGTTCGCAATGCATCTTCTTTGAACTTAAAGCGTTGGCATTTCTCTCTATTTTCTTTTGAAATTATTTGGAGTAAATCATTAAATATCTGCTGACTTAATGCTGGATTGATTTTAGATAAATAAATAAAGTTTTTAATCTTTTTCTCCTCCAAAGTTTAAATTGTACCTATAAATCATGAAACTATCATCTTGATTATCCCTTACTAGTACAACTATACAAATAAACTATCTAAATCATCTTGTGAAATATCCGAAGCAGAAAAGTCTGATGGGGTGAAATTCTTATGGGTTTTTGAGCTACTCAGCTCTATTATTTCCTTAATTCTATTAATATACATATTTAGTAAATTTCCTATTGTCTCTTCTAAGAATTTATTTCTACTAAATACAACTGCTATAATTAATTTCCCATCAATAATCATAGCATTTATATCTAAAATCGCTGTTAACGTGTTTTTTGTGTCAGTATCAAATTTATAGCCCCCATGAGCTAACTGAAATGATTTTCTCTTCTTACTACTTTCATCATTTCCAAGATAGTTGAATCTGACATAGCTAGCACTATCGACATTAAATTCATTTTTTAAATATTTAAGAACACCGAAGTCAAGACCTTTATTAGGAATTTTTCTAATTTGTTCTTTCAATGATTTAAGATTAAAATCAAGATTTTTATCCTGTATTTTTAAGCTTAACGGATACAGACTTGTAAACCAGCCAATCGTTCGGGATATGTTGATTCCGCTATCCATTTCTTCTCTGCCATGACCTTCAAGCTCAATCACAACATCATTCTGTCCTGTTAAATCTTTAATAATTGTCGCTAATGCGATGGTCAGTGTTTCTTGCACCCCAATGCCATAAACATCATTTACCTTTGTTAATAATTGGTTAGTTTTTTCAATTTCTAGTTCCATGCTCAACGTCGCGGATTTGCTTACAGTATCCAATCCTGTGTTAAAATCATAAGGATAGTCAAAATGATGTGCCAGCGTATTTAACCAATACTTTTTTTCATAATCAAAACTATTTTCACTGTATTTTTTAAGCCAATTAGACCACTCCATAAACGAATGTGTTTTCAGAGGCAGTTTCATTTCTTGGTCATTCGTTGCGCTTAAGAGATTATCAAAGTCTTCAAGAATGATTCTCCACGAAACACCATCAACAACGAGATGATGAGCCGTCAGGAACAGTAAATGTCCTCGCACGCCTAAGTTAAAAGCACCAGCTTTAAGAAGAAGATCCTTCTCAATATCTAAATCAGACGTTAGTTTAAATCCCTGTTCTTCTATCAATAGGTCCTGTTCTTCACTTGAATATACAGATAGATCAAAATAATCTACTGTTATGTCTGAGACTTGATTATTGTAATACAATCTTTCACCAAGTCTGTCATAGTTTAATCTCAAGGCATCGTGATGCTCAATTAACATTACTAAAGCCTTTTTGATTTTATTTATATCAAAATGCTCCACTTTTAAGACAATCGACTGATTGTAATGATTTTCATTGGCAAAATTCTGTTCAAAAAACCATTTCATAATCGGCGTTAACTCAAAGCTACCAGATGCCATCCCTTGATCTATCAATCCATTATCTGCGATTTGTACTGCAGCAGCTATTTCTTTTATTGTCTCAAAACTCAAAATGTCTTTTGCTTTTATAACATAACCGATATTCATTAACCTTGAGGATATTTGAATAGCATTTATTGAATCTCCACCTAGATGATAAAAGTTATCATTCATGTCGATATCATCTACACCTAAAACTTCAGATATCATACTCACCAATTCTTTTTCGATTAGGGTTACAGCAGTTTCAAATTCTGTTCTTTTTACCTCAGGCTCTGGTAACAAGGAAATATCTATCTTACCATTTAGTGTTAAAGGTAGCTGATCAATAAAAACAAAATTCGTCGGCATCATGTAGCGTGGTAACATTTCGGCAAGTTTTTCCTTAAGCTCGTACTCCGAAATATCCTCTGCAACGATATAAGCATTTAATGACTGTTTTAGCACTATAACTGCATTTTTAACACCTGGAATCACAGTTAAGCACCTTTCGATTTCACCTAGCTCAATTCGATGCCCTCTTATTTTAACTTGTTTATCTGATCTTCCAATATATTCGATTAATCCACTTTCTAAATACCTAGCCATGTCCCCAGTTTTGTACATTTTTTGACCTGATACAAATGGGTTATCTACAAATTTCCTCTGCGTTAATTCTGAGTTGTTTAAATACCCCTTCGCAACGCCATCCCCTGATATGTAAAGTTCTCCTGGTAAGCCTACTGGCATCACATTCAAATCAGCATTTAGGATATATATGTGAGTATTGTCTATAGGACATCCAATAGGAACTGAAAGAGATGTGTCATTTTCTTCTTTATATTTGTGTATCATACAACCAACGACAGTTTCCGTTGGCCCATATTCATTGTATATTTCAACGTCACCAAATCCATCATTAATTTCTTTCGCTAAACTAACTTTTAAATCTTCCCCACCAACGATCAATTTTTTGACTTTTGAGTTTGTATAATCAATTCCTTTTAACAAAACAAGATGTGCAGGCGTTAGCTTAATTACTGTGACCTTATTTTCTCGCAATATTTTATACAATATAAATTCATTCTCATCGTTGTCGTAAATTACAATTTTTTGCCCCGAAATCAGGGGCATAAAGACAGATGTTACAGTCAAATCAAAAGCAATTGAAGAGTATAGTGCCATTGCTTCGTTTTCATTTGTTAAATATGTTTTATTTGCCCAACAGATATAATTGGTAAGTCCTTGATGCTTAATCACCACGCCTTTAGGCATTCCTGTTGTACCTGATGTATAAATAATGTATGCTAAATCATCTATACTATTTTTGTTAGAAGGGTTTTTTGAACTATATAAATTCAGATCTAAATTGTTTATGTTAATGATTTCACCATTGAAGTCCAAACCATTAATTCCAATATTAGTAATCAAAAACTTACTCCCTGAATCCTTCAGCAGATAATTTATTCTATTAATAGGATAATCGGGATCAATCGGTAAATACGTCCCACCAGCTTTCAAAATCCCTAAAATACTGATTACAAGCTCGAGTGAATGGGTTTGTAAAACAGATACAATTGTTTTTTTGCCCACGCCTTGTTCTAATAAATAATCTGCCAATCTATTGACCTTTTCGTTAAGTTTTTCATAGGTTAATACATCGCCTTTAAATTCAAGAGCAATCTTATGCGGGTACTTTGCTACTTGCTCTTCAAACAATTCTGATACTGTTTTGCACGGGTAATGGTTCTTATTCGCATTGAAATGATATAGTCGGTCATGGATTTCATTATCGCAAACAAGCTGCATGTCTTTAATTAACAGTTTCTCATCTATTAGCTGCTCAGCAATATAGATGATAGCCTTTTGCATGGTTTTAATTTCAGTCTCTGTATATTCTTTTGTTTTATAATCAAAGTCCAGCCTGATATTTTTTTCTGCCCACTCTTTGACACTCAGCTGCATAGAATAGCTTTGATTTCCATTGTAATACTCGTCAACCGTGGCATCAAAACCTCCAATTTTACTTTCCATTTCCACATTATAGTAATTCATAGTCATTCTAAATAAGCTGTCATATCCTGATTTACTTAATTCTAGGTCCTGGATGATGAGGTCATATGGATATTTTTGATTGAAAAAACAAGATATAATCTCATCATTAATCTGAGTTATCAAATCCCCTGTGCTTAATTCGCTATTCATTAAGAAACGCAAAGGCATAGTACTTGTAAACATCCCTACTGCATTTCTTTGAACTCTATTTGTTCGATTAAATACACTGGTTCCCATGATTAAGTCTTTTTCATTCGTGACTTTATAGATGTAGATCATCATCACAGCTGTAAAAAACGTATTCAAGGAGCATTTTTTGTTATGGACAAAATCCTGGATTTGTCTAGATAAGCCAGTATCAATCTTAATACTACTTCTCGCACCTTCTAAGCTCGCCGCACCGTTATACAAAAATTCGTTTGGTGGATTTTTAAGTTTTCCAACCCAAAAGTCTTTATTTTTGATGAACCTTTTTGAACTATTATATTTTTCTTCACTTTTAATAAAGTTTATATATGAGCAATTTTCATCAAAGACACTCCCTTGATCATGGATTAGCTGATTATAAAATTCACAAATTTGCTTTTGAATTAGAGCAATTGACCAACCATCAGAAATAATATGATGAACATTAAGCAAAACTCCATATTTCTTCTCACTTATTTTGTATATGGCAAGATAAAATAACGGTCCACCAGATAAATCAAAATTTCGTTTAAACACAATTTCTACCCATTTTCGATATTCTTCTTCGGGCACAGAGTAGTTGCTAAAATCAAGAAAATTAATCTCATGCTCTTTGAATTCCATTACATATTGCATAGGTTTGTCGTCTACTTCCGTGAACTGGAGTCTTAAACCTTCATTATTTTTAATAACAAGATTAATGGTCTTTTTCATTATTTCAATATTTATGGGACCATTTATATTTAAACTACCACCAATATTGTGAAGAGTTGATCCTGAATTAATTTTATCAATATACCAAATTCTTTTCTGCGGATGTGTTAATTCATAATATTCAACCTCTTCGTATAACATATTGATCCTCCTTATTTATGTGTTTATTAAGTTCAAAATTTATTATTTCCGTTATACTTCCAATATTGTTATTAATAAAAAAATGATTCCCTTCCATCATATGTATCCTAAAATCTTGGGAGCAATGGCTTTTCCACTTTAATATCCCTTTTAAAGGTATGTCTTCTTTCCCGCTAAAAACAGTCGTATCACATTCTATTTTTTCTTTTCTTTCCTTATAAACGTAATTTTCATTAATTTTTATGTCACTCCTTAAAGTTGGGAGTACAAACTGAAGCAATTCTTCATTTTCTAATAATTCTTTAGGTGTGCCTCCAAGCTTAATAATTTCTTTCATAAATTCAACATCTGAAAGTTTGTGGAGTTCTTTTTTTTCCTTCATGACACTTGGCGCATTATTACCTGAAAAAAATATATGTTTAGGTTTTGCAAGATTTTTATCGCATATTTTATAATACAATTCATAAGCTAGTCGACTTCCCAAGCTATGGCCAAAAATAGCATACTCATGATGAGTTATCTTATCTTTTATGTTTAGAAAGATATCATCCACAGCTTCATCAAAACATGTATAAAAACCCTCGTTATATCTATTACCTCTTCCTTTAAGTTCAATCGGCTCAAGTTTAATAGAAGCATCTAAATAATTTTTCCATTTATAGTATATTGTTTCAGGGCCGCCCGCATAGGGTATGCAAAATAATATCATTCTCTTTTAACCTCTTCTCTTATGAAGCAGTTTTTGTCAAGAATAGAAACGCAAAAACCACTTTTTTGTTTTTTCTGAACTTTCAACTTAATCCGAACACTTTTTTGAATAAAGGTAAACCCCCCATAATATGGAGGGTTTTATGTGCTTCTCTAGCAGTAGAGGGCGGTAGATGGGTGTCTATAATCAATGGAAAAATCACACTTGATTAAGAAGCCCCTCCCTTATCAAGCCATTGTTTGTAACCTAATATTTACCCCTCAGTCTACTATTGATACAATGCGTTATACGTTGAAAGCTTACATTTTTTCCAAGAGACCCTATTCTACTAAGGATTCTGTTATTTTCCCATCTAGATTTTTAATCGCATGCACCGAATTATCCTGAATGATGCCTGTTTCTACAAAACCAAATGAAGCGTATAATTCTTTAGCTACGACATTATTTTTATGATAAAAGAGGCCTACATATTGTGCTTCCCCATATGGCATATTTTCAATATCCGCCAACACTTTTTCAAAGGCAAGCCTGCCATATCCTTTCCCCTGATAACTCTTATCAATCATAATATGCCAAATAAAATAGGTCTTCTTTCCGTAATAAACTTCATTTTGAAATGATTCATGATCCGTCGTATCATAAATATACATCACAAATCCAATCATCGTATTATTCGCATAAATAGCTAATGGAGCAGCTGGTATACCATCTGTATTCAACATATGACCGTCTGCGAAGCATCTAAGGTTAGTAGTTTCTAATATAAAGTCCTTCTGGTTTTCTTCAACATCAAGCGCTATTACCTCATCTATGTTATCCCCGTCTATTTTTCGTAATTCAATCATCTTTTTATCTCCTCTCTAAGTCGAGCCACTTTCACACATGGCATAAGACATTCCAACTATCAATTTTATTATTCTCAAAATAGGGTACACAAAATATTCACCAAAGCTAAACTTTTCTAACTTTTTCATGGTAATTCAACTTTATCTGGAGAAACAGTCACAAAGCACGGATATAAATTTATCCATGAGCAATCAGGTACAATTAGAGACTCTTTATTTTTTAATGCACTTAAATGGATTCATTTATTTTTTACTGGCATTTTAGTAGTTAGCAAACAAATATTTATTGATATCATTTCTACCATGACTAAAGAGCTTGTTTTCCCATTTCAGCTACATTATTAGCCTTTTCCTGCTCAAATACTGTGACTTCACTTTTGACTCCAATTGAGTTGCCTATCACATTGATTTTATTCAAAATTTCCATAAGTATCCAATTCAATTTTATCTACTTTGCCATTAGGCGTCATTGGAAATTTATCGATTATCATTATACGTTGTGGAATCATGTATACAGGTAGTTTTTTCTTCAATTCCTTTTTTAAGGTTTCTTCATTTAAATGAGATACATTTTCTTTTCTAGTTACAAAAGAAATTAAATACTTAAAGTTATGTGTTAAATTCTCTTTCAATAAAACAACACTATTATCAATTCCATTTATCTGGCAAATTGCATTCTCAATTTCCCCCAACTCTATTCTATATCCTCTTAACTTAATTTGACTATCATCTCTTCCAATAAATAAGAGATTATTATCTTCTAATATTTGCACTATATCTCCTGTTTTATAAAGTATTTGATCGAGTGCTTCAAAATATTTAAATGATTGCTCAGTTTTATCAGGGTTTTGATAGTACCCTCTTGCAACACCTGGGCCGCCAATATATAACTCACCTTTACAGCCTGGTAAAACAGGTGCTAGATCATTATTTAAAACATAGTAATCCGTATTAGCAGTTGGTAACCCAATAGGTATGGTTGGATACTTTTGCCCATGATCCTCGCTATATAATAATATTGAACTGGAAATTGTAGCCTCTGTCGGTCCGTATTCATTATAAATTTCACAATCTGAAGGCAAAACTTTAATGGCATCGTTCACAAGTGATGAAGGCAAAGCTTCTCCACCAAAGATTAAAAACTTTAATGATGAAAAAGCATCTAAATTAATTATATTGAGATAATCTAACATTTGCCTAAATTGTGTTGGTGTAACATTTAATACTGTAATTTTATTAATTGATAAATATTGTAAAAAGCTATACATATCAATTGAAATTAAATCATCTACTACATGTAACACACCACCGGATAATAAAGCTTCAAAAATCTCCCATACTGAAAAATCAAAGCTCAAATTATGATACTGAATAATACGATCTTGATTAGTAAAATTAAAGTATTCTAAATTCCACTCCATAAAAGGCGAAATATTTTCATTATTAATAGTTATCGCCTTAGGATATCCTGTGGAACCTGATGTGTACATAAGATATATGTTATCATACTTATTTCTACCATTTATGTCGCTTAACGCTTCACAAATTTTTTCTAGTTCTTGATAGTGTAAGGTTTTTAAAGGGATCTGTATGTTTAGTTTATCTAATATTTCAACACCAAAATCATCACAAATAACTTCATTAACATTACTTTTCTCTAACATATAATTTATTCTTTCATGATTCTGTAAAAATAAATGCCGGTCCATTTTCCGTCTTTACTGGTGAAGTAGGGTGTAGAAAATGCTTTTGGTCTAACACTTTAAGTTCTTCAACAGAATAATTTTTTCCATAAAAATACATCCTCTCTTTTAAATGTTTTTAAACAATACGTTTGCCAACTACTAAAATGTGATTTACTTACATCTCGGACATAAATTAATTTAATTTCCAAATAATTACAGATACAGGAATTGCTTCGTCGATCTAATTGTTAAGAGAGATTTGTTTTCTCAAATAATTTTCCATACTCATAATTTCCCGATTAAAAGTTTTATTAGTGTACAAATAATTCTCACTTGGAGTCTTCTGCCGAATAAAGATAAATAGTCATGCGATTCAAAAGACGACATTTATAGGGTTGCAAAGATTGTTGCATTTCTTGTGTCATTTTTAATGCTAGGTTTTGTTCTAAATCCCAATTGCATTAAGCCTACTCCCTTTTTCCATAACACCCCAATCATTCAGCTACCAAAGGATATTCCCAAAAGTTAACTCTCGCTCCACTTAATAATATAATTTGCCAAAACATTAGTTACTTCTACTACACTATCTAAATGAACACATTCATCTGGTCCATGCATATTTTCTCCAATTGGCCCAAAGCACAATCCTTGTTTTCCGTAATACTGCGTAAATCGTGCATCATTTCCCCCAGCTCTTCCAACCATTATTACTTTATGTCCCATAACATCTTCTGCATTTTCCATGAATAATTTTACAAAAGGGTTCTCAGGATCTTGGTACCATGGCTCCGTTGACCATCCAAACCACTCTATAACAGGTGGATTTTTAGCCATCCACTCATCGCCTAAGACAGCTTTCATAATCGTATCTTCTACTAGTTGCTTAATTTCTTCGCGAGTTTCCCCTGGGATAAAACCAATTCTTCCTTCGAGAATCGCTTCCCCTGGAACTGTCGATACCCAGTCCCCAGCTTTTAGTACACCTAAGTTTAAGTGAACGGACTGTCCAGACCCCTTTTCAAATAAATCAAACTTAACATTTTTAGCACGCCATTCGCTTAATTCATCCAGCGCACTAAGGATCTTCATCATTTTTGAAATAGCATTTATGCCTTCATGCGCTAAACCAGCATGCGCTGTTCTTCCCTTTACATACACTCGGAAATACATAATCCCCCCATGACTTATTGTCATATTCAAATTATGTGGCTCTGTCGAAATATACCCATCTGTTACGAAGCCTTCCTCCAAACATGCTAAAGCTCCGCCTCCACCACCAGCTTCTTCTTCTATTACTGAATGTAGCTGAACATCTCCAGCAATTGGATAACCTAAATCAATTAATGTTTTCAATGCGAACCAATTTGAAATAAGTCCTGCTTTCATATCGGCAGAGCCTCGACCGTATAACTTGTTTCCAATAATATCTCCACTCCATGGGTCCATCGTCCAGTTTGAATATGGTTCTGGAGAAACAACATCTACATGCCCATGAATCGTTAATGACTTACCATTGGAGACACCTTTATGTATTCCAATAATATTTTTTCGGTCTTCAAACGGAATACCTGAATCAATAAACGCTTCATGAGCTGAAACCTTCTCATATTGTGGTTCAATCTCATGCAAAATCAAGTTAAGTTCTTCATATTTTTTTTTCATGTATACTTGCATCTCTTGTTCGTTACCAACAACGCTTTTTATACGTACGACATCTTGAATTGTTTTAAATAATTCTTCTTTATTTTCTTCTATATACAGTCGAATTTTTTCTTTCAAAGCATTCACTCCTTTATTTACTTCTTGTGTCATTAAAAAGAGGAAGATTATCTAAGAGATTCTCATCTTCTAAATAGTTAATTCAAGACTTTAATCTTATTCTCATTAAAGATCTCTTTATCTAATGACTCCAAGTCATCAATAGAGTCCATGCTTCCAAGTTCTTTTTTAAAGAAGCTTGTTATAAACAGCATGTAAATGATTCCGATTATAAGCCAAACGATTCCACCTATAAATGCATCAGCGTGTAAATGATACCAAAGAACTCCAGTAGCTAATGCTCCGAAAGAAGGCATAATTAAGTACTTAAAGGTTTCACTGCCTGATCTCCTTTTCTGACGAATATAGAAATGAACAATAACAGAAAGGTTAACGAATGTGAATGCAATTAATGCCCCAAAGTTAATGACTGAAGCAATTAATTCTAAATTTGGCCCTATTGCAAATAATGATACGATTCCCGTCAAAACAATCGTAAAAACAGGCGTTCTAAATTTAGGGTGTAAGTATCCGAAAGTTTTTTTAGGAAGTACACCATTTCTGCCCATAACAAACAGCAAACGAGATGCACTTGCATGAGATGCAAGTCCTGAAGCTACAGTAGCAGCGAATGCTCCTGCAATGAAGAGCAGTTGGAATAACTTCCCTCCTACATACAAACCAATTTCCGGCAATGTATCATCTACATTTTCGAACACAGAAACATCCGGGAATAATGCTTGAGTAAAATAAGAAGCAATAAAGAAAATGCCCCCACCGATTAAAACAGTTAGAAGGATTGCTCTAGGAACTGTTGATGTATCCTTTGCTTCTTCCGTATACATTGTTATTGCGTCGAAACCGATAAACGAGAAAGCTACTACTGTTGCCCCAGTTAAAACGGCTATTAATTTCACATTTTCATGTGATAGTGGATGAATCGTGAATAAAGTACCATTCCCCATACCGTGATAAAGTTGTACAGAAGCAAGTATGATGAAAATACCTATTAAACAAATCGTGAAAACAACGAGTATAAAGTTTAAGCTGGATGTTGATTCCATACTATAAGCATTAATTGCAGTAACTACAATGACATAAGCAAAAACCCAAATCCAAACAGGTACATTCGGAAACAGAGATTCCATATATATTCGAATAATTAATGCATTAACTAAAGGTAATAATAAATAATCTAATAACGATGCCCATCCTACGAGGAATCCTAGGTGAGACCCAATTGTTTCCCGGGTGTATGTATATGCTGAACCAGCAGCCGGGAATACCTGTACCATCTTTCCATAACTAATCGCTGTCAATACCATTACTAACAAGGCGACAAAATACGCCATTGGTACTACACCATTTGTTAATTTTGATACAATTCCAAACGTATCAAAGACCACTGTAGGCGTCATATATCCTAATCCCAGTGCAACAATTGACCAAACACCTAATGACCTTTTAAGCGTAGTGTTATCTGTCATTCATCCATCCCCTTTACATATTTTTAGCTGCTTCATTAAATGTTTTAAACTGCGACTAATCAATCTGTACTGTATTGAGCACTGGAGGTTTTTGCTTAAGACCTTTTGTCATAAATAATAAATAAATAACACCAATTCCTAACCAAACACTACCAAGAGTAATCGAATAAACATCTAGATTGAAAAGCAAACAAGTTGTAAGTACTGCTCCGATTAATGGAAAAATCAAATAGAAGATAGTCCCCTTTAAGGAGCGTTCTTTTCGTTTACCGTAATATAAAAAAACAACGGATAGATTCACAGCAGTAAATGCAAGTAAGGCGCCAAAGTTAATGAAAGACGCGACAAAGGTTAGACTTAAAAACATTGCAGATAATGATAAAAGACCAATTAATAAAATGTTGTTTACCGGGGTTCTCGTTCTTTTATTTAGTTTTCCAAAAAAATTTTTAGGTAATTGTCCATCTCTTCCCATTGCGTATAATACACGTGCAGCACTTGCTTGAGAAGCGGACGCGGAACCAAATACAACCACTGCAGTTTTTGCTAGGAATGCTGCTTGTAAGGCATTCCCGCCTACTAGGAAAGCAATTTCATAGGAAGCAGAATCAGCATCTTTAAAACTCGTATAATCTGGCCAAACATTATGGGCAAAATATGATACGACTACAAAACATAATCCACCAATTATTGTTACTAAAGATATTGCACGCGGTATGTTTTTCTCCGGATTTTTTACTTCTTCTGAAAAAGTAGAAACTGCATCAAAACCGAGGAAAGAGAAACATAATAGTGCAGCACCAGCAACTATATACTTAAATGATTCCTCGGTATTAAAAAAGGGATCAAGGTTAAATAAAATGCCAGTCCCGGTTCCAGTTACTATTGATTTAACTGATAAGATGCAAAAGACAATTAGAAATAATACCGATAAGCCTATTACAATCATGTTGACATTTGCGCTTAACTTTACACCTTTAACATTTACAAACGTCACAAGAACTACTAATGTAAGTATCCAAACATACTGTGGAACTTCAGGTATTGCAGCTGAGAAGAAAATACCAAATAGTAAAAAGTTAACCATTGGGATCAAGAGATAATCCATTAAAATTGCCCATCCCACTAAGAAACCAACATGAGGATTAATCGCTTTTTGTGCATAGGTATAGGCAGATCCCGCAATAGGGTACGCTTTTGCCATTTGACCATAACTATGAGCCGTAAACATCATCACAATTAATGCAAGTACATACGATCCAGCGACCATACCATGAGATATTTGAGAGGCTATGCCGTATGTGCTAAACACTGTAGTTAAAGCCATAAAGGCCAACCCAGTAACAACAACAGACGTTAAAGAAAGCGATCTAGACAAATTAACTGAATGTTTCATTTTTTTCACTCCCCGAATAGTAATAAAAAATGTTCCCGGTAAAATGATCAATTAACTAAAATAGTAGGATAGTAGACTGATTCACTATAAACAACTTCACCATCCATAATTGTTAACAAAACTTTCGTTTGAAGAATTTCTTTATGTTCTACTTCAAAGAGGTTTTTATCTAGTACAATAATATCTGCTAATTTTCCAACTTCTAATGTACCTAAATCTTTTTCTCTGAATGTGCTGTATGCTGAACCTTTTGTATACGCTTTCAACGCTTCTGCGAGTGTTATCTGCTCTTGACTATTCCACTCATAATCACCAGTAAAATCTAGTCTCGTAATCGCATGAAAAATTTCTTTAAAAGGATCTAATGTTGCTATTGGATAGTCTGTACCAAGAGCAATATACTCGACTGCGTCGTATAACGTTTTACATAAATACGTATAAGGGTCTTTCTCTTTACCGACACGCAAAGTATGACTTTCTTTTGGCATCAATGCTAGATGAGAAGGCTGTACAGATGGAACAACCCCCAATTCTTTAAATCTCTGAATATCTGTCGGATGAATCACTTCAATATGCTCTAGCGCATGTCGTGAATCTCTCACACCATTCTCCATCCTTGCTGCTTCAAATATATCTAGAGCAAGCCTAACTGCGCCATCACCTATTGTATGGAAGCGAATTTGAAATCCTTCTTTGTCCGCTTTTGTCACCCAATTTTTGATCGTTTCTACAGGAAAAGTAGTACTCCCTCGTGTTGTAGGTTTGTCTAAGTAAGGATCTAACATGTATGCGGTATGTCCAGTTACAACGCCATCAATAAACTGCTTAAGTCCTGCAAGCTGTAATTTTTCGGAATTGTACTTTTCACGCAAGCTTATCGCTCTATCTATATCATCATTTAACTCAGGGTAAAGATGAATGCGAGTCGTAAGTTTTCCAGCTTCATCATATGCCTTATACATAGCGAAACTATTTAACTTATCAAAACTACTTGCAAACAAATCATTTACTGATGTAATACCTAATTGAGCTGATTTTTTTAAGAACTCTTCAAACAATTCTTCTTTCCGTTTATCTGGAAATGCGAGAGCAATATCCACAACTAAATTCATTGCTGTTTCAAGAAGAATACCTGTGATTTCATTATTTTCATCTTTTTGAATCGTACCATTAGGAGGGTCTTCAGTTTCATTTGTAACCCTTGCATTTTCAAGTGCCAAACTATTAACCCATGAATAATGACCTTCTGCGTGAAAAAGAATAATTGGGCGATTAGGAACTACTTTGTCTAAAGAAAAACGTGTCGGCAAGCATTTCTCTGCCCAATTTGTATGATCCCATCCATAGCCTATAATCCACTCATCCGCATGCACGTTTTCCGAAAATTGTTTTACTAAACTAGCAACCTCTTCTTCCGAATGAGCATCCGATAAATTGATACTTGCATGCGAGAAAAGACTACCAAACATGAGATGAAGGTGCGCATCATGAAATCCTGGCATAATGAGTTGGTTGCCATAATGATATTCCTTCGTGTCTAAACCTATAAATGGTGTTATTTCCTCCATCGAACCTACCGCAATGATTTTATTACCTTTAATCGCAATAGCAGCTGGCTTTGCTTCATTTTCTAAACCTGTAAATACTACTTCACTCGAAATAACTTTATCAGCGATAACCACTATAACTCCTCCCTTTACCTAAGATTTACTTCTAATGGAACTCTTATAACAATCGATTGAAAGCGCTTACATAACTAAAGAAGTTAAATAATCGCAATTAACAATGGGCATCCACTGTTCGCCTATTAAAATAGGCGAACATAACGGACAAAAGACTCATACTAATTTAAGCTTGTAAACTGGATTTTTCCATTCCAAAAGTGTTGCATATTCTAATGACTCAACATCCCCAGGTAAATAGCCTGGCATTACTTTATTTAATACATATCCGTTTTTCAATTGGAATGTTAAAACAGGATCATATATTTTCCCTTTCATTACCTCTAGTACATACTCATCTGCACTCATCTGCTCAGCATATTTATAGTAATAAGGTATACGACCTCCTACTAAAATACTTTCTAAGTTAAGTTTCTCACATATTCTTTTTCGGCCATCATACAAATGACGTCCCAATTGTAACCCTCTAAAATCTTCGTGTACGCCAATTTCAATACCATATAGGTTTCTACCATTCGGGTTATGGTTTCGAATAAATCCTAAATCACAGATTTGAAAATATGAGTGACTATCTCCGTAATCTTCAAAATTTACAATTAGACTTAAAGCGGTTCCTACAATTTTACCGTTATATTCTAGACAGATTTGGCCTTCTGGAAACAACTCAATCTGACTTTCAAAATGCTCATATTTTAATGCCATATCAGGTCCAAAACACTTCATAGAAAGTGCGGCAACTTCAGCAAGATCCTCTTTTAAAATATTGCGGACAACTATTTCTTGTCCATTATTTTTTAAATTTACTTGAGACATAATAAATTCACCCTCTTATTTTATTGGAATTAAATTTAAATTAAAGTTTATTTTGTGTAAACTGTCTCCCAAACATTCTTTAGAAACTATGTATGGGAGACATGGAGAATGTAGATATATATTTGTTACCTAGATTAATAACATTATTTATTATTTTAAATAAATCGATACAAACTTCTTCTCCAAGTACTCCTCTAGTCCGTACCAACCACCTTCTTTTCCCATTCCACTTTCCTTCATCCCACCAAACGGAGCTTGTACAACCACTGGAGCTGGATCATTAATACCAACAATTCCGAACTCTAAAGCACGCATCATTCGTAAGCCTCGACCAATGTCTCGCGTATAACAATAAGCTGCAAGGCCATATTCAGGATGGTTTGCTCTTTCAACTACCTCTTCTTCCGTCTTAAATGTATAAATTGGTGCAACTGGTCCAAATGTTTCTTCTGTTGTAATCTTCATATTATCGCTTGCATATTGAATAACTGTGGGCTCAAAGAAGTAACCGCTACCATTATTTAATGTACATACATTACCACCCGCAATTACTTTACCACCATGTTTCACAGCGTCTTCTACTTGACTTTTCACTTTTTCAAGAGCCACTTTATTAATTACTGGACCGACATTTACGCCATCTTTTAATCCATTTCCTACAACTAATTTAGATACCTTTTCAGCTAACTTTCCTGAGAATTCATCTACTACAGTTTCTGCAACGTAAATCCGGTTGGTGCTGATGCAAGTTTGACCTGAGTTAATAAACTTAGACACTAAGATACCATTAACTGCTGCGTCAATATCAGCATCCTCAAACACAATATACGGTGCGTGTCCACCAAGCTCCATTGATATTTTCTTCACTGTATCAGACGAATCACGGATAAGTTTTTTCCCCACACGCGTCGAGCCAGTAAATGTGATTTTACGAACGTCTGGGTTACTCGTCATCTCGTTTCCAATTTCTTCAGCTGGGCCAATTACCAGGTTTGCAACTCCAGCCGGTAGTCCAACCTCATGAAAGTATTCGAATACTTTTATCGCCGAAAGAGGCGTTAAGTCAGCTGGTTTTAAAACAATCGTACAACCTGCAGCAAGTGCAGGTGCAATTTTTCTTGTAATCATCGATAACGGGAAATTCCATGGTGTAATAGCTGCACATACCCCAACAGGTTCGCGAATTACCATTAAGTGTTTATCAGCTGCAGATGCAGGAATTGTTTCCCCATAAATTCTCTTAGCCTCCTCTGCATACCATTCTAGATAGCCGATCGCACCTGCTACTTCACGAGTAGCATCTGGTAAAGGCTTACCATTTTCAAGTGTAATCGTTTCAGCTAATTCTGTTGTTTTTTCTTTCATCAATTGAACCACTTGAAACAGGTAGTTGCTGCGCTCATTTCCAGTTGTCTTACCCCAGAGTTCAAATGCTCTCTTCGCACTTTCGATTGCTTCTTTAGTTTCAGTTTTACTACCTGTAGCAACAGTGCTAATTATTTCTCCTGTCGCAGGATTTGTTACATCTAATTTATTTCCTGTATCCCGCCATTCACCATTTATATAAAGCACTAGAGAACCTCCCCTTTTTTAACTATAACCACCACTACTCAACTTACTTTATAGGAATAGTTTAGTTGCGTGTATTTTTAAAAGCAGTAATCGCATCGTCTATAATTTGAATCATTTTTCCAATTTCTTCCTTGTTAATAATAAGCGGTGGCGCAATTGCTACAATTTGGTTATATGCTCCAAGCGCTCTTACTATTAATTGACGATCGAAACATGCGTCAACTACCGCATTTGCTGGGAAAACAGTTGGATCAAACAATTTCCCACTTGTTGGATCTTCATAAAGTTCAAATGCAGCCAACAGACCAATTACTCTGCAATTTGTTACAATACTATGCTTTTCAGCTAAGTAATCTAAACCTTTTTTAAGTTCTTTCTCCATTTCGTTTACGTGGTCAATAATATTATCACGCTCTAGTATTTCAATGTTTTTCAGTCCAATCGCACAAGCAGTCGGATGGCCACTATATGTGAAACCATGTGGGATAACAGCATCGAAGTTAGCAATTGTTTCTCTAATTTCATCATTCATCATGACCCCGCCAAGTTGCGAATAACCACTCGTAATTCCTTTTGCAATTGACATCATATCAGGGACAACATTCCAGTTGTTTACACCAAACATTTTCCCCGTACGACCAAATCCACAAATAACCTCATCCGCTATGAAAAGGATATTGTGCTCGTCACAAATTTTACGAACTGCTTCTAAGTAACCTTCTGGTGGAATATTAACTCCGCCCGCACCTTGCACAGGTTCAATAATAATTCCGGCAATCGCCTCAGCACCTTCTCTTTCAATTGTTCCACGGATAGAATCTGCATAGTTCGGGTCACTTTTATCACCTAACTCGCTGTTTAATAGGTGGGCTGTTGCACGAACAACTCCGTCTATATTTGATGATGCGAACTTGTGGTATGCTGCAAGACCAGTAGCTGTTTGCGCTCCTATTGTTACACCGTGATAAGCATTCGTTAGCGCAATAATCTTTCTTTTTTCTGATTTTCCTTTAAGCTCCCAGTAGAAACGAGCTAATTTAATTGCTGTATCATTTGATTCTGACCCACCAGAAGTGTAGAATACACTATTTAAATCTCCTGGTGCTAATTCAGCTAATTTTTTAGCAAGTAGAATGGATGGCTCATTTGAGAATCCTTTAAATGATGATGCATACGCGAGGGTAGATAATTGACTATTACCAGCATCTGCAAGTTCTTGATTCCCATGCCCTAAGTTCACGTTCCAAAGCATTGACATCCCGTCGATGTATTCCACATCATCCGTACTTGTAACTGTAACGCCTGTACCTTTAACAAAAATAATAGGCGGTCCATTGTCAATTAAAGCCTTCGGATTTGTAGCTGGATGTAGCAAGTGCTTTTTGTCCAGTTTAGCTAACTCTACAGTTTTTGATTGTTGAGTAATTTTAGTTGTCATTGATAAAACCTCCATTTATAAATTAATAATTTGCGATTGGATGGATACACCTGGTATCAACTAACTTCAAACTGAAATACAATTCAGCTTGAATTTTTGAACTATTCTTAATTATGAAAATAGTATATCTTTACATTTTTATAATGTAAATTATAATATTTATATGGCTTCCATATATTTTATGAATACTAAAAGGAGGAGTTATCAAAATGAACCTTCATCGTTTACATTGTTTTATTACAGTAGTTGAGGAAGGTAGTATTACAAAAGCTGCTACTGCACTGCAAATGACTCAACCCCCCTTAAGTATTTTAATTAGAAAATTTGAACAAGAATTAAATGTCACTTTGTTTAATCGTTTAGGTAGATCTCTTGAATTAACACCTAGTGGACTATTTTTATATGAAAAAGGAAAAGAATTACTTGATTTATCTGAGAATACGGAGAAGAAATTAGTCGAGTTTCATGAAGGAATTAGAGGTACCGTGAAATTGGGTTGTACTACTTCAGCAAATCTATTTATTTTGCCAAATGTCTTAAAAAAAATTCAAAAGGAAACTCCTAACATAGTTACACATGTTCGCGAGGGTAATACATCATATATTTTAGAAGAACTAAGAAGTCATAAAATAGATATTGGAATTGTCCGAACTTCAGTGAGAGCTGAGGACATCCATACTTCAATATTACTAACAGAACCTTTACTTTTAGCTCTTCCACCCAACCATCATCTATGTGAAAAAGATTCTATTGATATTGCAGACTTGACAAACGAACGATTTCTTTTAAATACAACATCTTATGGATCAGGTGTTGCTGATGATGTGATCGAGGCATGTCAAAAAAGTGGATTTACGCCTAATGTCATTTACTGGGGGACAGAAACATTACCAACACTTATGATGGTAATGAAAGGCGCAGGAATTTGTTTTGTACCTAGCTGTTTCAAGCTACTTAATTCTCCTGATTTACCGGTACTTAGACCACTAGCAAATCCAGTGTTACAAACAAAACTTAATATAATTACACTTAAGGATCGTTACATGACCTCAATTTCCAAACGATTTCTTGCGATTACCGAAGAGGTTGCAATGAAAATGACAAGCATTTTCAATGATTAATGTGATTTAAGTTATGGCGTTCAAGTTAAAATGCTCGGTAGATAATGCATAATAAGTCAAAATAAGATTCTCACTTTAACATCAGTTAAGATAAGAGTGCTTTAAATTACCACCTGCTAAAGTAGGTGGATTTTGTCATGAATGTCCACGACTAAAGTCTTTTTTATCTAACGCTGAAACCCTTCTCAAAACTCCTAATTCAAGTACCTAATATTAATTAAAATACCCAATATATATAACAAACGTACAATAAATTCACATTATTCATCAACACAATTCCCTCATATGGTTATATTTACAATATAATAGAAATTATACTGGTGATGAGAAAAAACAAGGAGGCAATTATATCAAGCACCATCACCACGCCCAGGTACCTTACCAATTCTAGCAGCTAACCCTAAATTAATTGAACAAACCCTGTATTCTAATTGGAAGTATGCATAATATAGAATCTTATGAAGGTTGGTGTTTACAAAGAAACAAGGTACCAAACCATTGTAGTTTTAAATTATTAGAAGAGGTGATTAAAATGCCTTTTAGGAATATTTTAATTGTTGATGATCATATAGAAATTTTACAATTGATGACTGATTTTCTAGAGCTGGAAAATTATATAGTTTATAGTGCTCAAAATGCTGAAGAGGCAGAAACACTGTTACGTCAGATGACAATAGATTGTATTATTTTAGACGTTATGCTGCCTGATATTGATGGCTTTACACTCTGCAAGAAAATCCGAAAAGAATCAGAAGTTCCTATTTTATTTTTAAGTGCCAATCATCAAACCGATACGGATAAAATAAGAGGTCTCATGCTAGGAGCTGATGATTATATTGTCAAAACAGCAAGTCCAAGTGAAGTCGTGGCAAGGGTCAAGGCAGTTGAAAGAAGAATAGCTATACATTCTCGGAAAGCTATAGATGTGCAGAGGGTTTTATCTATAGAACAACTTGAATTAAACCAAGACACGAGGTCAGTGAAAGTAGGACAACAAGCAGTAGAGCTAACAACAATTGAGTTTGATTTATTAAATTATTTTATGGAAAATGAGGGAATTGTGCTAACATATGAGAAAATTATAGAAAGAATATGGAATGACGATGTAACTGGGTTTCATAGTGTGCGAGTCCATGTTGCAAAATTAAGAGAAAAGCTAGCCCCTTTTGATACAGTTCCTGAAATAAAAACAATTAGATCCGTTGGTTACCAGTTGCATAAAGGAATGAGAGGATAAAAGATGCCAAAGATTAGTTTTAAGGCGTTTATTGCGTTGAGCCTAATCGTTATTGTCTTCACGCCAATCCTTTTAGCGAAAACAGCTACACGCCTAACAGACGTTTATTCATCCAAAGAAAGTCAAATATTCGATTTGGACTTGTGGGTGCAGGACAATATAGTAAATGCCGATAAAACACAGTTCGATAAGGAAGAATGGAAAAGCCAATTAAGAAAGAAAGCCGAAGAAGATAAGCTTGATCTGTTCATTATTTTTGAAGATGATGAAATGCTTTATACTCAAGGAATGAAGGAAGCTGAAAATACTCAGCTTCATGAAGAGGTTCAAGCCCTTTCAGAAAGTCTCGAAAGGAAATCTAATTTAAATCTAGTTCCTTATATTGTTAATTCAGATGATTCGTTCATTGCAACGGTATATATTAACTACCCTATACCTGCTGAAGAACAAATTCAAAGTACAAATTACGATTTTGTTTTTTATATGGGTGCATTTTCCCTAGTCTCGATACTCTATATAGTATTTCTGCAAGTAAATTTAATGAAGCCATTGCGTGCTATTAATAAATCTTCACAGTTTATATCGAATGGTACATATAGCATAACTTTGCCAGATTCCTACATTAAAGAAATGAGCTACACGACTCATACCTTTATTGAAATGACTAAAAAACTCAAATTATCGAAGGAAACGAACGAAAGACTAGAAGATGAAAGAAAGCTCTTTGTGTCTTCCATTGTTCATGATTTAAGGACACCTATTTTTTCATTGCGAGGTTATTTGGAAGGCCTAATAAAAGGAATTTTTAAAAATGAACAAAAGAAAACGCAATATTTAGAAATGAGCATGAAGCAAGCAAATCATCTGAATGAATTGGTCACGTTTTTGGCTAATTATGCAAATATTGAAGGACAAATTAAACTCCAAGAAATAACAGTATTTCAAGTTAATGATCTGGTACAGGATTTAAAACAGATGTTATTTTTTAACCTTTCAGAGAAAAAACTTACGCTAGAAATAAATAATCTAACAAGTCAGCCCGCTGTTGGTGATTATATGTTGCTAAAAAGAGCATTTGAAAACGTGCTTATCAATTGTATTCGCTATAGCCCACCAACAGAGAAAATAGAAGTATTTGTTAGAGAAAGAGACAATTTTATAGAAACGATTATTTTAGACAATGGAAACGGGTTTGCTGAAAAGGATCTTGAACACATTTTTAAACCTTTATATAAAGGGGAAGAAGAAAAGTTTAGTGGAGGCCAAAGCATGGGCTTAGGTTTAACTATTGCACAGGTTATTATTCAGAAGCATATGGGAACAATCCAAGCTGCAAATGATGAGGATAAAGGGGCAAAGCTTGTTATAAAAATACCTAAAAATATCTTCGAATAAAATGATCTGAAAACATAAAAACGAAGGAAGCTATCTCCTTCGTTTTTTTGTATGGGTTAATATATTTTCAAGGTTATAACCTAGTTATTGTTTTATGAAATGGTGATATTTCTTGATAAAACCTTGATAATAGATCGATAGAAAATTGATTTACCTTGGCTATAATTCATACGAGAAAAAAAAGGAGGAGATTAAAAATGTCAGTTCTTAGCGTGAGAGGACTTTCTAAGATTTATGGCCAAGGTCAAAGTCAAGTAAAGGCATTAAATCATATTGAATTAGAAATTGAAAAAGGCGAATTTGTCGCAATAATGGGAACAAGCGGTTCTGGAAAATCAACCCTTTTAAACATGATATCTGGGTTAGATACTTATGATCATGGAGAAGTTCTGATAAGTGGTGAAAATATAAAAGGATATTCAGATCACGAATTGACTCGTTTACGCAGAGAAAAAATAGGGTTTATTTTCCAATTATTTAATTTAATTCCTGTATTATCTGTTTTAGAGAATGTTACCCTCCCAGCAATGTTAACTAAGGAGAACAAGCAAGAATTAGAAAAAAAAGCTACTGACTTATTAAATTTAGTTGGTCTAAGTTCTTTTATACAATCTAAACCTAATTTATTGTCTGGTGGACAACAACAGAGAGTAGCTATGGTGAGAGCACTTATAAATGAACCAGAATTAATTTTGGCAGATGAGCCTACTGGTAGCCTTGATTCGAAAACTTCTAAAGCAATGATGAATATTCTACGTCAATTTTGCGATAACCTTGGACACACATTAATTGTAGTAACGCATGATGCAAATGTAGCAGCTTATGCTAATAGAGTAATTTTTATGCATGACGGTAAAATTTGCGATACGCTACATTTAAAAAACTCAAGTTTGAAGGATAATGAAGTAGTTAGGATCATTGCATCTAAGATTGAGGAACTAAGCTTATGAGATTATTTATTAAAGCAGCTATTAAATCATTATTCAACCATAAGGCCAGAAACACATACTTAGTTTTAGGTATTTCTCTAGGTGTTGCTCTAATTGTAATCGTGCAAATATTATTAGCTAGTTTACAAGAATCAAATGAACAGACAATCAAAGATTTGCATGGAAATTTTGACATAGTAGTTGGTTATCAAGATAGTTATAAGTCACTTACTAAATTAGAGATTGATATGATAGAGGCGATAGAAGGCGTGGAGAAAATAAGTCCCTTCCTATATCCATACTTAAACAAAGAAGAAGAGTATGATATGTGGAGCGAACCAACTTACATTGGTTTTAACAATGATGAGCTAGCTTATGAATATCCGTTTGTATCAATAAAATCTGGTCATTTTCCTAAAGCAGAAGAAGCTTTAATTTCTCCCACATACGCTAAACTAAATAACTTGCAAATTGGCTCGATGATAGAAATGAATTTTCCACCACAAGGGAAAAGAGCGGTTAGGGTATCGGGAATTAGTGAAGAGCATGAAGCATTAACGAATATGGTCATTCTCGACTTTCATTGGCTTCAAGAAGTTACTTTAAACGATGGAATAACAACCGCATTGATTATTAAGTTAGATGATATTGAAAAGAAATCGGATGTTGTTCACGAATTGAGAGAGCTTAACCAGGATTTTTTTATTGATAATCGATTAGAGATTGATAATGAACGTAATAATATTGGAGGGCTTGGACCATTTGTTAAGGGGCTTAATATTGCCATTTACCTAATAAGTGCATTGATACTTATTAGTACAATGAGAATGTCCATTCAGGAAAAACAAAAGGAACTTGCAACGCTACGCCTATTAGGTTTTTGGAAAAAACACATTATGTTTTTAATTTTAATAGAGACGATGATAGTAGGATCAGTTTCTTTAGCAGTAGGAATCCTTGTTGGTATTCTAGTCCCCTTTCTTACATTTGATGTACTTTTAGGACTAATGAATATTCCAAATGCCGGTATTGTATTACCATACCACGATATATTATTTAGTTTGGGGATTTTTACAGTAGTCATTTTTTTATCTTCACTCATTCCTGGCTATATAGCAAGTCTTTCTCCACCACTTGTTGTTTATAGAGGTGCGAATAAGACACAAGGTATTACTAAAAGGTATTTCATTATTTGCTTGTTGTATGCGGTATTAATAACTATATTATTTGCCTTTAATCAGTGGCAGTGGCAATCAAGGTTTTTATATGTTATTAACGCAGTTTCGTTTATAGCGTTGATATTTATAACTATTCCTCTAATGTTTGTGTTATTTGAAAAAGGAATAAGTCTATTAGATCGAAAAGTAAAGGTTAGAGCAGAATGCTTATTAGCTACAAAAAATTTACTAAGGCAATTAGCCAGAAATGTACAAATCTCTATTATTTTCACTTTAGGTGTTATCATCTCTATTATAGGAATGGTGGTATTAACAAGTGTTAAAGACAACACGACTGAAACAATCATGGATACTTACCCAAATGACTTAAAATTAGTGTCTGTGGTATCAGAAAGAGAAGAGGGATTTCCATTTTCATTCTATGAACTTGTCAGTGAGAACCCTAATATAGAGGCGCATTTTTACACAAATGTAAAGCTGTTTGATACGATGAATCTCCCTTCAAAACAAGGTGAAGTGATACTAGCTCTTAGTGGGACTGATTTACAATACAGCATAGATAAAAATGAGGTTAAGATAAAGGACGGTATTCATCTAGAGGAAGAGTTGAGTCCTAACGGCGTTATGATAACAGAGTCTACTTCAAAGAAATTAGGCTATCATTTAGGCGATATAATAGAAGCTGATATGTCTGAAAATATGGATGTAGTGGATAAGAAAGAATTTATCGTAGAAGGTATTATAACCAATTCAGAGCACATGAGTGACGACTACAAAGTATTCACTACTAAAAAAAATATGGAAGATATGTTTCATATTCATACTCTTTATAGCGTAGAGATGAATATAACATCAGATATAGACCAACAAAAAACATTGAAAGATGTTCAATCTCTGATCCAACAACCGCAGTATGCTAATACTATTTTATATAATAAAGCAGAAGAATTGAATGACTTAGAAGAACAATTGTTACAACGCTTTTTCATTTTATTTCTAGCTGTAGGATTAATAATTATATTTACCATCATCGGGTTAATGAATAGTACAGCCAGTAGTATTAAGGAAAGAATCCAAGAATTAAGTATGCTCCGTGTACTTGGTTATACAAAGAAACGGTTATTTTCGATATTAATGATTGAAGGAGCCCTTTTAACAGGAACAGTTGGAATATTTGCAGTAGGGCTATCGATGATTTCCACATACTGTTTGCTTCAAAGTTTAAATGCTACAACATTTCCGTCAATGCCCTTACTACTGGGAGGTATAATTGTTTTTTCTCCATTAATAGGTATGGGAGCAGTTTTATTTCCTGCTATATGGGCAACGAGGCAAGATGTGATGAAGGGATTACGCGTATAGCTTTTAAATACTATTATAACAGTTGAATCTATCCTTAAAAATAAGAAAGATGGAGAATGACTATTCCTCCTCTTTCTTAGATTCGATGATTCCATCAGCAACGCTTTCTGGTGCTATGTCAAGAAAATGGACACAGAAAATTGAGATTTTTACTTTCTCCCTAGCGCGCTATGGCTTGCTAGTCTCACAAGTAATTTTAAGGGACGTTATCCATAAATTATTTGTGAGATTCAAAGGGGTGAATCCCTTTGTTCTCTGTAAAATTTCAGAATATCGTTAAGCAATTAGCCACATATAGTTTGTATAAGAACGGATACGTTTATAGTTATAGAAACTAACGATGTATAGCAACAAAATCAATTACAAGACAACAATAATCTAGCTCTCAAACAATCAAACGCAACTGTTGAATAAGCTTCATTTTCTTATTCCCCTAACAGTTAAAAAAGAATAGGGCTTGTGTTTATCATTGATTTTCATATATGCAAGCCCTTTTTTGTTCTCACAAGCTCACAGACAACTCTGTTGCTCCAATCAGACAACCTATGTAAATGATTCCTCTGCTTTACTATAAATCCTCAAAGGCTCGTTATACATTTCTATGTGCTTGCGACTGTTGGTGTAAGCTCCTTCAAAGCTAAGGATTTTTAAATAAGCTCATATCGCCAACGATAACAGTCAAACACAGCCGTTACAAATTTACCATTTAGGAGGGATTCGAACCCCTAACCTCCTAATGATTTACAAAATCACTCGTTTTCTAAGGCTAAATCAGTTGATTAGTTTGTCTAAAGCCAGTAAAAGATGGTCTTTATCGTACATGTGTTAATAAAATTATCGATTCTTTTTATATCTTGACAAAATGTATATAAAAAAAATAAAAAATCTCCCCATCTCAGTATATGATTTGAAGAGATTATAGTTTAGATTTCACTTAATTTCTATTGACCATATGCTAACAAGCGATGGACATTTCTTAATCTTGCAAACTATAGTCCTGAATCAGTGGCTTTTGCCTATAACTATAGTACAATAATTGACTTAACTTGAATATAGGGAGCAATAGGTATTTGTAAAATTGCCCGCGAGCAGATCTTCCTTTCGAATATAGAACTGCAATTCCCCAGCGTCACACCAGCAGAATCCCACATCCTGATCGGAGTCTAGCGCAAGCAATACTAACGTATCCTGCACTTCCTGCTTCGCTCGAATAGAATCACCTTTGAAGTAATCCGTAATCTTCTTTAACGCTGAATCCATTGAATAGTCATACTTTTTGCCTATCAACAGATGAAGAGCTGCTTCGTATTCACAATCCCCATGCTGGGTAGATGGATAACCGAACATTGCAGCCAGATCACTTGAGTTATCTTCATTCAACTCGAAGCATAGCTCTTCATACTGATCATAATCATGCTCATCGTCTTCCACTATATCGTAGTCTACATAACCATAATTGGGAAGTTCCATCATTGATTTAGCGCTCACACGGTATCCGGTAAAATCACCCTCAATGGCTGTCACTGCGGGTGAAGGGTAACGTTTAGCTCCTTCAAGCTTGTCTTCTGATAGATATATCACCTTATGCTCGATTCCATACGCAGGTTCATCCACTCCTATGAAAAAGTACAATATGCCTTTTACAGGTAGCAGTGCTGCTACATCATGTGGTGCCAATTCACTTAAACGCAGCTGGGCCAAGAATTTCATTGGAGTTCCATCAGAATTTAACGGCCATTCCACGTTTGCAGGAAGATCTGGATCGCCCCCTATACGGGATGAGCATATTTCATTGTATGTTTCGATCTCTTTCTTGGACAAGCGAATACCTTGACGTACAGACTCTTTCAAATAATCCATCGCATGTTCAAACTGGTATTCGTGAACAATTCGCTCAAGTTTATTTCGGTTGTTATTATTTAGCAATCTTTACACATCCTTTTTAGTAAGTGGAACTTTCAATCGTAAAATTTGAATTGAAATCAAATTCCACTGACTCCTTCCTTTCTGCCTTTCGCAAAACAAACTCAAATGTAGGTTCATAATATAAATCTTGCAAAGTTTCTCCACCTAATATCTCTATGCTGTACCAGCCGTTTTCAACTTCAATCATTGGTCTATTATATTGTCGATAATCATTAAGTAAAGCATGAACGCTTTCGTTAGTGAATTGTTCTAATATTCGCCAAGTAAACAGCATAAGTATGTTGTTTTCAACTTTAAGCGAATAGCCGTCACGTTTGAATTGTAAACGGCTATCTGTTTTTAACAATTCTGGAGCATCATCAGAAAGATTAAATATGATGGTATAGGGAAAGTTCTCAATCCCTACCATCGGAAGTATGATACCATCAAGCACAACATTATCGCCGCTCTCATTTGTTGTAAATTCCATTGCTAAATTATCTGAATGATTGTTGGACAGTTTCCATCTTTCCAATAGTAAAATATCTCCCAGAATAAAATAGTTTATAAGATCATTCAGCACTTCGGTAAATTTGTATTTCACGTTAAACGCCTCTTTTCCTCCTTTTATCTCGAAGCCAAGTTCCTTAAAGTGTGAACGTTATTCAGCTTTGCTGATATACTGTTGCCGTAATCTTGTCTTTTAGACATACAAACATATAAAAAATACCTTCAGCATATTCATCGAAATCAGCATAATCGATTTGCCCTATATACCGCATTCTTCGTTCACAACATGGACAAAGCGGATACTCCGGATCCTGGACCCAGCTTGGATGGCCGCCAATCTGCGAATTTAATTGTGACATGGTCCAAACTGCAGCATAATACGGTGATTGTGGCTCATGTGATAGGACTAAACTAAGTGGGATTTCAGTACTGCTGTTTACGTCATCAATATCCGGAAGATAAGCGGGTTCCTGATTATAGCGGCTCCATACAGGCACGCCATGATTGTCCAGCTCTATGTATATCGTGCTAAAGCCCCCACATAAATCACAGGTTATCACCTGCAGATTCTCCATCTGTAAGTCGAGATATTGCAAGGAAGGATGAGAGGTAGCTACGTCCATCAACTTTGTTAACTTCCTATTGCACCATGGGCATGTTGAATGGCTTATCTCAAGAAAACGGGCATGATGTACTTCATTTAAATCGTTATTCTGTTGTTCTACTTGCCTAATTGGATAACATAAATGATTAATTAGATCACGCTTCTCTCCGTCTGGGGTTAGCTCCCATCCTCCATCGAGAGCGTATGTTTCAGGAGTTACATACAACTGCTCCGCCCATTTTGGCGGCTGCATTTGCCATTCCCGAAACTGCTCTATGACCAGGGCATTCCCCATCCATCCGAGCACAAGGAGAAGCTGATTTCGGTTATCCTCATCCCATTTCACCCGCTCCAAAAGCTGCTCTTGAATTTCTTGTGGTGCATCTTTAAAAACAATCGGGTTATGAAACAAGCCGCGCTCTATAAGCTCAGGCAAAGCATTCGAGATATTATCATTCCGATAGCATACTAGAGATAATAAAATGTCTTGTGCTTCACTTTCATTGTTAATAGCGAGTAATTCCATCGCATATTCCAGCATACCGCCTGCTTCATTATCTGATAACGAAATGTACAACTGCTCCATGCTCAAAGGATAAGGAGTGTATTGGATAAGCGGACCTTGCCTTCTTGGTGCATGCATCACCTTGAGAATATCTAAATAATCTGTTAGTCCTTCAAAGAGATTCACTGTTTTGCGGTGCTGCTCAATATAAGCTTGTTGTTTTTTTCGTTCTTGCTCCTGATGGCAAGGCATGCAGATGCCTCCTGTTTTGACTGCTGTACTCGGCAAAATTGTTGCGTTGCAGTCTTCCGTCTTGCATGGTATGCGTTCCGCCATGTTTGATTAACCCCCTTTATTTCATCCCTCTTCTTAGCTGATGTGTGCTTAGAAAAAAGTATGTATAGTGCATTTAAAAGTTTATTGTATATGCTGATTAAGTCGTACATAAGTTATCGCTTATAGTCGGGCTGTTCCAAAGTAATAGGATTAGGATTGATGAGTACCCAATGCACTGCCAGTTCGCATAGTCTCGCAGGCTCTTTACTACCATTGCCGTTGTGAAGTTCTTTCGCTAATCTTTCAGCCTCTAGAAGTGCATCTGGATGTAATGGCGTACCCAAGCTAAAGTAATGGCCTAAACTGTTAATCATGTTACGATATTGATTATCCCAGTTGATACTGCCGTTATTTAAAATTTCGTATGATATTTTACCTGTAATACGGATAACCTCACCCTGTACGGTTTTCGCATGTCCTTGTGAAGGAATTAATAAATTCCAAAGTTCATCGTGTTGCGCCTGCCATCCCTTTGTTGATACTGCTATCGGAGAGGTACCATCGTGAGTCTTTCGTTTCCCTACTGGAGGAACATCAAATAGCTCATATAGACGTAAAAGTGCCTCATCTGTTTGATTCAAATATTCTTTATTAAAGCCTTCTCTGTGAAACTCAAAGTCATTGCCAATTCGCTTAATAGAGTCTTTCATTTTCTGCGTTTCAGTTGCTCCAGCGTTAAGCAAAATATCAGCAACTTTCGCCATATTGACGATATCTATGTTTCTACACATTGCCAAAGCTTTTTCTAAGGGCGTCTGTTTCAACTTATTTTCTGCGCTGATATTTGCCCCTTTGGCAATCAACGTGTTTACCGCATTTGGCTTGAATGAAGCTGCGGCGGCAAATAAAGGTGTCTCGTTTTGATAATCAATGGCCTCTATATCTGCACCCAACTCAAGCAGTAATTCAGTATTACCGCACCAACTTATTGCATGTTTATGTAGAGCCGTTCTTCCGTAACTGTCACTAGCATTTATATCAGCACCCTGTTCCACAAGCCAGCGGACCAATTCATTCGGTATATTGAAAAAGCTCAAAGCTGTTGATTTACTGTAACCGCCACGGGCATCTAATTCGCATTGCATAAATACCTCTTTTAATGCCGAGATATCGCCTACTTCAATTAGTTCATCGAAATTTTTCGGTAAGGTTTTTTTCTTCTTCCCCATCTGTACTACTCTCCTTAGGTCAGATTTTTGAAATTAGCACATTACTACATTTTACCACTTATTCATTTGTTGTAGTATTCCATTCTCCATTAATATGGTGCTATACGAAGGAATGGCTTCCAAGCTATACGATCAAACCTCAAATAAAGTTATGGTTAGATGAGTATTTACTGAATAGTTCCTTGACTATTCGGTACTATCCGTTTAGCTAAACACTCGTATCATCACTCCCATTGCTTCAATTTGAATAGGACAAGCCTGTTTGAGAAAATTAATCGATGGACTAATTGATAACCTTCCCTTCTGGTAACGTACCATCCTTAATCCACTCTTCTACAAAACGATTAAAGAACTCAGGATTCGCTAATGAGACACCGTGGCCGATGTTCGATAGCACAACACCTTAGACGAACACAACTATATGCTATTTTTTCTGGCTCAAAATTTATCCTTCATTATTTTAAGTGTTCCTTGTGAGATTGAGCTTTGGCATATAAGTACCTCCACCTGCTACCATTTCTTTTGTTTCAACATCATAAATTGCATATCTACCTCTGAATTCTTTTTCTGTGTCTATAAAGGAATAAAAGAAATAAACTTGCCTATCAGGGCTAACAGTCTGATGGTAGTTAATATCTATATCAGGGTAGGGACGAAGAATATTTCCATCAATAGTTATATAATTTAATCTTTCTACCTCATTAAACAATAACTTTTTTCTAATATTTACAGATGCATCAGGTATTTCTTTAAAAAGAGCAGTATCCAAATCTCTTTGCTGTTGCTGTTGCTTGGGCTTCTGCTTATATCTTTGATAAAACTCCTGATGTATAGGATACTTTAGGTCTCTTAATGCCTGGTAAAATGCATCTACAGTTTCATCAAAAACTTTTTCCTTATTTGCAGGATATAAATATTCAATTTTATCTGAAGATGTAGTTTGTGAATAAACAGGATTTCCTAATAACAGGGAAAGACTGCACGAGAATATAAACATATACAAACTAATTAAGAATGGATTTTTCATTTAGGTTACTCCTTTTTAAAAGTAAAGTACCCTAAATGTTCTTTAACTATCCTGCATTGTTAGTTGAAGAATATATAATTTAACATCTCACTCAAACTACACTTCCGCCTACCAAATATTCCAAATCATATCTTTAAACACAAAAAAAGTTGAACTAATACAAAAATTAGTTCAGCTTAAAAATAACTTGTTATAATGTTGCACATTATATTAAGTGTATCAGTATAACTCTTGACTTTTAATAAAACTATGACACATTTATTTTTTGCTTTTTCTTTAATGATAGAAGGGTTTTGGCACTATCTTCAATTGAAAAATCAGAGTTATTTTTAGCCCCGTTATCTATTAATTCTGGTACAACGCAATGATAATCGGAAAAGTATTGGACTTGTTTATCCCACATCCACCCTCCAACACCACCCCCATGAATCAACAGTATAAGCGGCTTATGTATATCTCCGTACTCTTTAAAATGCATTACCACACCTTCTTTCTTCATTCTTGTATTCCCTGGGAAATAAACAAATTATTCTTACATATTTTGAATCATCACCAAAAGCTGTGGATAACTTTTGTTAAAGTGTATGCCTTGTATATAAGTTGATTGGAGTGGAGACTGGGCGACTCCTCGGGGATCAGCGTCACAGATGAGACCATGGAGCGAGCAACGCGAGTGAAGCGGCTCATCGGACGCCCCCAGGAAGCTTTGCTCTGTGTGAAAGCGTAGTGTTAACGTAGCGGCAGCAACAAAGCGCCCAGTCGGAACGGAAATCAACCACTCGTTATGGTTATGAGAGCTATACTTTTACACATTGTATTTATTTTACCAATTTGTAGTGTTTATGTGTCATATTTATAGTTTCTACTGCATATATAATACTCGAAACACATTTTCCATTTTTTTACGTAGCATTGTGGCTCTTGGGATTGAGGAAGAAAGACAAAAAAATAATAAACATGGAGGTAATACAGATGGATCAAAACAAAACGAACGAACTAAAAGTAAAAGCCATTACCCCTTCCAGTTTAGGAGAATTTCCCCTCGCACCAATTAGTGGCTTATATGTATGGAGTGAGCAGCAAATCCGTGAGGAACTTCGCATCGATGTCGACGGATTCTACCCACAAATGGTAGCAAGTGGCACTATTATTTCAAACCAGTCTTCTACTATTCATTGGATTGCTAAGTTAACAGCGAATGGTCCAGATACTTGGACAGGCAATATTCGAAATAAATATTTAGACGACAACCAATCATTTCCTTATACAAATGTGAAAATACAAGTAACACGCGGTTCATTACCTGAACAGCATTCTGCAGAAGTCGCATTTCTAATCGGAGGGGAGATAGACAGAACTAGCACTTTCCAGTTTCAATCTCCTTACTTCCACCCTGTGGAATTTGAATTTGATGCTGAAGAAGATACAACGCCAGTTACTACCTATCAAACTCACGCTCATCCAGACAAGCCTGCATCTTTGCCGGATGAAACTTTGTCAATTTCAGAAGTTTTCAAACGCACGGGGTTTGATGTAAAAATATCAGACGGTAATAATATTGTTTCCAAAGACTATGCAGGGACTGATAAAAAGTGGAACACTCAAGAGATGCATGATGCCATGCAAGTATATTGGTCACACTTTGATAATAAGCCCCAATGGTCCATGTGGACATTCTTTGCAAATTCAGAAGCTGAAGAAGGCCATGGTCTGGGCGGGATTATGTTTGATAGCTTAGGTCCGAATCAACGCCAAGGGACTGCCATTTTTAATAATTCATTTATTGCCGATCCACCTAAAGGTGATCCCGCTCCTGAAGCTTTTGTACAGCGCTATCGTTTTTGGTGTGCTTGCCATGAGATGGGACATGCATTTAATCTGCTGCACTCTTGGCAAAAACACCTAGGTTATCCTTGGGAACCTTTGGAGAGACCTCTTACCCCAGAACCAAAGGCTCTAAGCTTTATGAATTATCCTTACAATTTTGATAGTAAAACTGGTGGCAAAGAGTTCTTTAAAAACTTTGAGTATCGTTTTAGTGACCAAGAACTGTTGTTTATGCGGCACGCACCTGAGCGCTTTGTACAAATGGGTAATGCTGACTGGGCTGTAGATCATGGTTTTGAGCAACCAAACATTTCTACTCACCCTTCTTTTAATCTTGAATTGAGGGTTAACCGTAAATCACCTATATTCCAATGGTTAGAACCTACAGTTATTGAAATCAAACTAACGAATACTTCGAATCAACCTCAATCAATCAATAAACATATATTGTCCGATTTATACGGAATGACTGTAATGGTTAAAAAAGATGGAAAACAAGGACGGCGATTACTACCTCATGCTCAATATTTGTGGAACAAAGAGAACAAGGTAATAATGCCTGGTGAATCACTATACGAAACGATTTTCGCGTCTGTAGGGAAAAATGGCTGGTTAATTGATGACCCAGGATTTTATAGCATTCAAGTAGCTATGCAAATAAACGGCCATAACATCGTATCAAATAACTTAAGACTTCGAGTTTTACCACCTACAGGCTACGATCAAGAATTCCTTGCTCAAGACTATTTCTCTGAAGAAGTAGGACGCGTTCTTGCCTTCGATGGCAGTCGTTACCTTGACAAAGGAAACGATATCCTTCGTGAAATAACGGAAAAACTTCCTGACCATGCTGTTGCTCTTCACGCTCATATCGCTCTTGCTAAACCATTGGCGTTTGATTATCAATTCCTTGACTTCGCAGGAGACTCAGATACAAAAGGTAAAATCAAACTAATACCTGCCCAACCAGATGAGGCACGTAAACAGTTTACTTCTGCGTTAACTAAACATAACCAAATTGCTGCTAAGACACTTTCTAATATTGATTATCATGAATATATGGGAACATACAGTGAATTTCTAAGTAACCAAGAAGAAAACAAGGAAGCGGCAGAGGTACAAAATGTCCTTTATCAAACGCTAGCTGAACAGAATGTGCTAAATAGTGTATTACAAAACATCAAAAATCGTCGCGAAGACTATGAACAAAAGGAAAATGAAATTTCTACGAACATATAATATTCCCACTTAAATAAGCTACTTTGATTCTGAATACAAATAGAAAACCGTCTTTTCAAAAAAAGGTTAAAATCGAAATGACGGTTTTCTGTTTGATCCTTAAAGTTTGTTCATTTATTCTACTTATGTTCATCCCAAAAGTCTTTACTAAAACTCGTATTTGCTTGATATTTCCCTACTGGTTTGGCAATATCTGAACCCCGCAAAATTGTTCCTTTTCCAAACTTTTGCTCGATTTGATCAACCAGTTTAATGATGGGTTCATCTTTTACATGCTCTTCAAAGTTAAATAACGTTAGCTGTTGTGTCGTTTCTTTAATATCACTAACATTCGATACGGTAACACCTAGTAATCGTACAGGTTCCTCATCCCAATGCTTATTAAATAAATACCAGGCATGCTCAACGATATCCTCTTTTGCATGAATCGCGTTATTGATGGACTTACTTCGTGTACAAGTTTCCCAATCAGCTGAACGGATCATGATACTTACTGTAACGCCAGCAAGCTTCTTGGCCCTTAATCTGTCCGCTACCTTTTCAGAAAGTGTTGCGATTACTTTATATAGTTCATCTCTATCTGTCGTATCATGAGAAAGTGTTGTTGAATTCCCTACACTTTTCGTATCATATATAGCTTCTGGATCAACAGGCCTATCATCTTCACCATTTGCCTTTTGCTTCATCCGTAAACCATTAATGCCGAAGTTTTGCTTTAATACATATTCATCAGCTATAGCTAATTCTCCAATTGTTCGAATTCCTATATTCCCCAATTTCTCGGCTGTACTTTTGCCAACCCCATGCATCTCAATGACATTCATCGGCCACAATATTGTCGGAACATCACGCTTTCGGAGTATTGTAATACCCATTGGCTTTTTCATATCACTTGCCATTTTCGCCAAAAATTTATTCGGTGCAATACCAATTGAACAAGGGAGTTGCAATTCGTTCCAGATTCTATTTTGCATATTTTTTACGTGTTGCAGTACATTTTGGTCTTCTACTATCGGAAGTTGCAAATATCCTTCATCGATCGAAACTGGTTGGAGAATGTCGCTATACTCTTTCAACAAATTAAAAAATGATTTGGACGCAGCTCTATACCGTTCGAAATTAGGAGGAAGTATTATTAACTCTGGGCACTTTCGCCGCGCCTCTCCGACATTCATAGTTGTATAAACACCACTTGCTCTTGCTTCGTAACTACACGTAATAATAATACCTCTACGCTCTTTAGGATTACCTGCGATGGCTACGGGTTTTCCTTTTAATGAGGGATCATATATTTGTTCAACAGAGGCATAAAAGCAATTAAGGTCGATATGTAAAATGATTCTTCCTTTATTCATGTTCTATCTCCTCATTTACTTTGGCTTACCTTTTAGACTAGGGTCATGCTCCTACTCATTGACACATAAAAACTATTCATTTACGTCCTTTATGCGCTATTGTATGACAATTTTCTTTCCATACTTTTATTATAAGCTTTCCTTACATTAATCAACAAATGTATAGTCACCATCACTTTCAAGTAATTCCCTCAAAATGATGAGTGCTTGTTCAAGCTGATTTTCAGGTGCAGTGATGGCCAAACGAACTGCATTAACTAGCTTCGCATTTCCTACGGCAAAACGTTCGGCAGCATACACTTGCACACCAGCTTTTGCTGCTAGTAATTCAAACTGAACGCTGGTGAATTTTTCGGGGAGTATAAGCCATCTGAAAATACATTCTTCTTCTCCTAAAATGTTATATTCCCCTAAATATTGATCGACAAGGGCATTTTGTTGCTTGGCATACAACCGGTGCTTCTCTAAAATTGTCTGTGCAACGCCATCGTGAATCATCCTTGCTGTAAGCTCCACCATCATGAGAGACACTGAAATATTTATATTATACAGTGTTTCCATTATTTTTTTTCGTAGCGCTGGCGGTGTAACGATATAGGATAGTCGTAAGCCAGGTGAGATGGTTTTTGATACACTAGCAATATAAATAACCTTTTCAGGAGCATAGGACGCTATTGGTGCAAGCGGCTTCTCCTTAAGAAAACTATAAATCGCATCCTCAATGACGATTAAGCCTTTCCGCCTCGCAACCTCCGCAATCATTTTTCTTGTCTCCATTGACATTGTATGGGTAGTTGGATTATGAAAATCAGGAATAACATAAAGACCTTTTATATGCTCATTTTTACAAGCGTATAATAACCCCTCCCTTGTCATTTCACCGTTTCTTTGTTGGATTGCCACTAATTGAATACCAAGCATATTTGCAGCTGTTTTTATACCTGCATATGTAATGGGATCTGTACCAATTCGATCTCCTGGCTGAAACAACGCAGCTAACGTGCCAACAATGGCATTTTGTCCCCCCGCTCCAAGCAATACAGGTTGATCTGTTTGAAAATTGACCTTTTCCAAAAGCTTCATTGCCGCTTCCGTTTGCCACACATTTCCTTCCGGTCGTCCGTACTGAAATAATTTACTAAAATGAGGATCATTCATCATCTTTTTCATATAACGTGTAATATCCTCATTCGCATGATTTTCTGGCAATACAGGGCCCATTTCAATCATCTGAGAAGATTTATTTGTTGGTAATAACATTTTGTTTGTCGCTGAATCAGATGAAACGAATGTACCATTTCCGATAGAAGCATAAATAAGCCCCTTCTGGCCACAAAGTTTAAAAGCCCTCGTGATCGTGCTTAAATTAACATCTAAAAAATCAGCTAACTCACGTTGAGGAGGTAGTTTGGTGCCTGGCGATAATTTTCCATCCTTTATATCTTGTTCCAGCCGTTCAGCTATTGCTATATATAATGGAGCCGAACTTTTACTAATGTCCGGTTTCCAACTCATTGGATATTCTTCAAACGAATTAACTGGCATATTCTAAGCTAAGCTCCTTCTCTCTCAATTTTTGCATACAATATTTCATTGTCTTGCATACAATGATAATATTGTATGCATATGATGGCAATGATATAATTTTTAAAAAATCAGAAAAAAGGAATGAAAAATTATGCAATTTTCAGAAAAGATTTTAAATACCCCGTCCTCATTCATCCGAAATATTTTGAAAGTAACTGAATCTGAGGATGTCATTTCTTTTGCAGGGGGGCTTCCAAACCCAATCTCTTTCCCAATTGAAGCGTTAAAGGCATCTGCGAACCATGCCATTACGGAAAATGGTAGTCGTCTATTCCAATACTCTTCTACGCAAGGGTATGCGCCTTTACGTGAGTACATTGCTGCAAAATATCAACGTGTGCACGGACTAGATATCCATGCTGACGATGTATTTATTACAACTGGATCACAGCAGGCTCTTGAATTAATTGGGAAAGTACTTATTAACAAAGGTGATGGTATCGTCATCGAGGAGCCCGGTTACTTAGGTGCCATTCAAGCCTTCACATTAAGTGAGCCAACTTTCTATGGTGTAACACTCGAAAATGATGGATTAAACTTAGAAGAGTTAGAGAATGCACTACAACAGCCAAATGTAAAATTCGTATATACAGTTCCAAATTTCCAAAACCCAACAGGCCTTACGTATTCTAAAGAAAAACGTCAGCAAATTTGCGAAATCATGGCAAAATATAAGGATGTAGCGTTAATTGAGGATGATCCATATGGAGAATTACGCTTCCAAGGTGAGCCACTACCGTACATTGGTGCTGGTAAATTAGAAAATAGTATTTTGCTAGGTTCTTTCTCTAAAACGGTCACACCAGGAATGCGTCTTGGCTTTATCATTACAAAAAATAAAGAATTACTGCAGCATATCGAAACAGCGAAGCAAGCAACTGACCTGCACACAAATATTTTCGCTCAATATGTCATTTATGATTATCTAGCAAACAATGACTATATGGAACACGTTCAGAAAATTATAGCGTTATATAAAAATCAAGCAGATGCTATGCTAAATGCAATGGAAGAGTTTTTCCCAGCACATGTGGACTACACACGACCAGACGGTGGAATGTTCATTTGGGCTACAATGAACAATGGAACTTCGTCAGTAGATGTCTTCCATAAAGCGATGGAGCAAAAGGTAGCCTTCGTACCTGGCGATCCATTCTATACATCAAAAACTGATGTTAATACAATGCGCCTAAACTATACGAATGCAACACCTGAAGTCATCCGAGAAGGTATTAAACGCTTAGGTAGCATTTTATAAAGGCATTTAAAAGTTATTGATAAGAGATGGTGTGAAATTTTCACACCATCTTTGCTTATTTCTCATCATATTAACTTCTTCCCCAACAGATTGAATAGTGTTATAAGAACATCTATGCAACGTAAGAAGCAACCCGCTTCGTGCGCTATAGCGTCGAAAAGGGTTGCTTACTTTCATGTAAAATTATTTTGTATACGTTAAAACTGCATGTTTCTTAAATTTCGCTAAAGCCTTTGTCGCCTCATCTTTGTTTGTATACTCAAAAATCCGAACGTCCTTTTTATCAAAAACTGTAATAACCCACATGCTAAATTCTCCCCTCTAATTCGTTTTTGTAATATAACAACCACTTAAAACTGTGATACTTTTTTCAAACTGTTTTATAACAATCCCTTACTTAATTCTTATTTTACGCCGATTTTTTCAAAAATAAAGTATTATGTGAAGCCCTTCACAAACTGTTCAATTTCAAAACGCTTTCATTGAACAATTTGTGAAAATCAGATTTTTTAAGGCATAAAAACAGTTCTTTTCGTTTTAGGATCCGTAACTTTTTATCTCTTAGTTGCCATCGGGTTTTCAGCGAATGTTAGCACTTTTCTTGGTACCTGAGCATTTCTACGATTTTATCCGTCCAAAAAAAAAAGCCGTATGTACGCCTTTTCCACGACGCACATACGACTTTCCAATTCGATGATAATTAAGTAGTAGTAGTAGATTTTATTCCATAAGTTTTTATTTAGCAAATTGCTGCTTGCTTTTCCGTTAATTCAATTTCAAAGCCTAAATCCTCAAGCATACGATAATCACTGTTTGCTTCTTGTCCTTCAGTTGTTAAATAATCCCCAACAAAGATACTGTTTGCTGCATATAAGCCTAGTGGCTGAAGTGACCCAAGATTGACTTCACGACCACCAGAAATACGAATTTCCTTTGTTGGATTCATATAACGGAACAACGCTAATACCTTTAAACAATAGCGTGGATTTAATTCCTTCGTCCCTTCTAGTTTCGTGCCATCAATCGCATTTAAGAAGTTAACCGGAATGGAATCCGCGTCTAATTGATGAAGTGCACGCGCAATATTCACGACATCCTCCTTTGTTTCCTTCATACCGATAATGGCACCTGAGCAAGGTGATATTCCATGCTTTTTTGCAATTTCAACCGTATTAACACGATCTTCATACGTATGAGACGTAGTAATATAGGAATGATGTCGTTCAGATGTATTTAAGTTATGATTGTAACGATCCACCCCTGCCTCTTTTAATTGCTGTGCCTGTTCTTCTTTTAATAAGCCAAGACAGGCACATACTTTTAAGCCATACTTCTCTTTAATTTCTGTAACAGCTTCACTTACAACATTGACATCCTTTCGGGTTGGCCCACGACCACTTGCCACGATGCAATAAGTGCCAATTTTATTGTCAAATGCTCGTTTTGCCCCTGCCAAAATTTCCTCTTTCGTAATGAATGGATATTTTTCAATCGGTGCAGTTGATTTAGATGACTGTGAACAATAGCCACAATCCTCTGGACAATAACCGCTCTTAGCATTCATAATCATATTTAATTTTACTTTTTTCCCATAGTAGTGCTTACGAATAGCAAAGGCACCGTCCATTACCTTTAAAAGCTCATCATCTTCACTATTTAAAATGGCAAGAGCCTCCACATCGCTAATGATTTTCCCTGCAATAACTTCCTCTGCTAACTGTAACCAATTCATTTAACATTCTCCCTCTCTACTTGTATAATTGCATGAAATCTTCCTGAGGCTATATCAGCTGATGTTTGATATTTGCTGAAAATAACTTAAATCTGCATTTCTCTCACATCTATAGAGGTGGGAGATTACTGCTGAAAGAAGTAATTGATCTTGCTGAATTAAATACTTTGTAAAGTCGCTCGGCCAAAAATGCAGAAGCGATCGCTAAGCAAAAATCTGCACCAATACTGTTTAAAAAGCCAACTACGAAAATATGTGACCAGCTCGTTTTCATATGTAACCAAAAATTCAATGACACATATAAATATGGAACTGCTACCGCATAAATAATAAAAAGCCCGACAATATTTGCACCGATAAAATGTTTTTTCGTTGGCGTATCCACTCTTTCAATCATGAAACCACTTACTAAAGCGGCCAGTGCAAAACCGATAAGGAAGCCAAATGTTGGTTGCAATACATAAGTGATGCCTCCACCTTGCGTAAAAACTGGCAGACCAACTAAACCAACTCCTATGTAGACAAGCTGACTTTGCAATCCATTGCGACTGCCGAGCAAACTGCCTGCTAAAAATACAAAAACTATTTGTAATGTAAAGGGCACTACTGGTAGCGGTATTTTAATAAATGCACCGATTGCGGTTAAAGCGGCAAACATCGCAATCATCACAAGTGACAGTGTTGATTGTCGTTTGAACAACTTACTCCCTCCCGCTCCTTAAAAAATTGCATGATCGTCTCTTTTGTTGTATCAATCATAAAACGCATTTCATCATCCGATATAATGTATGGAGGCATGAAATATAATATATTGCCGAGAGGACGAATGAGTAAGCCCTTTGCTAAGGCACGTTTATAGATTTGATAACCGATTCGTTCCTCACTAGGTAGCGGCTCCTTTGTTTCACGATTGGCGACTAATTCTATTGCACCAACTAGTCCTACTTGTCGATATTCCCCAACAAACGGCAACTCCCCAAATGCATTCATAGCTAACTCTCGCATATGTTCACCCTTGTTTTGTATCATATCGATCACATTTTCCTCTTCAAACATTGTCAAAACTTCTAAAGCCACACGACAAGCAAGTGTATTACCGGAATAGCTATGAGAGTGTAAAAACGCTTTCATTGTACCGTAATCATCATAAAATGCGTCAAATACATTATCAGTCGTTAAAACTGCAGATAGTGGCAAATAACCACCCGTTAAACCTTTTGATAAGCACATAAAATCTGGCGCAATACCCGCTTGCTCACAGGCAAATAATGTACCTGTTCGTCCAAAGCCAACTGCAATTTCATCTACAATAAAATGCACATCGTATTTTGTACAAAGCTCTCGTAATCGCTTCAAGTATAGTGGAGGATACATTTTCATGCCTGCAGCTGCTTGAATGAGTGGCTCAATAATAATAGCTGTAATGTCTTCATGGTGCTGACTAAGCTCCTCTTCAACAAACTGTATACATTGGGCTTGACAGCTTCCTGGTTTCTCTTGAAAAGGACATCGGAAGCAATCCGGTCCTTGTGCACGTACTGTATCCAATAAAAGCGGCTGATACACTTCGTTATACAGCCCTACTCCACCAACAGATAAGGCACCAAGTGTTTCACCGTGATAAGCATCTGTTAAAGCCAAAAAACGCTTTTTCGTCGTTTTTCCCGTCTGCATATGATATTGAAAACTCATTTTTAATGCGACTTCTATTGCAGAAGAGCCGTTATCTGCAAAAAATACTTTATTTAAACCATCTGGCGTTAAAGCGACTAATTTTTCTGCCACCTTAATGGCAGGCTCATGTGAAAAATTCGCAAAGATTGTATGCTCTAATGTAAACGCTTGATCGCTTAATGCTTGACTTATACGCGGATTCGCATGTCCAAATAAATTGACCCACCAGGAAGATACGGCATCTAAATAGCGATTATTATTTTCATCGTAAAGCCATACCCCTTGTCCTTTTTGAATAACAATTGGCGGAAATTGCTCATAGTCCTTCATTTGTGAGCACGGATGCCAAACATGCTGTAAATCTCTCGTCTGCAATTCAGTTAATGCTTGTTTCATATTTGACCAACCTTTCAAACAAAGAAGTGTGTGAAATAGAGTAGTCAACAATCCGTGAAATATCCCCAAGCTTTGGGATCGTCGCATATGGCAAATCATGATGTTGTAGAATTGTATTGACATTATCTTGTTCCATCTGACTACCTGTGTCTCCGTTAAATACAATGCCAAGAACTTCAACATTACGAGCATGTAACGCCTCGAGTGTAAGCAATGTATGGTTAATCGTTCCTAGTGTTGTTCGCGTGACAAGCAGGGCTGGAAGCTTACTTTGAACGATGACATCAAGAAGCGTATTTTCCCCATATGTATCTAATGGGACAAACAGCCCCCCTGCTCCCTCGCAAATCACAACATCGTATGCTTCCTGTAACAACTGCATTTGCCGTAATAAATACGCCACATTTATTTGCTGACCCTCCAGTTGTGCAGCAAAATGTGGTGATGCAGCTTCCTTAAACGAATAGCCATTTAAATTTTCTTGCTTTAGTTTTTGTAATGAATACTTTTCATACATTGCTGTATCGTAGTAATAGCCATGCCCATTCTCATTTATCTCGCCAGTTTGCACGGGCTTATAAGGTGTGACTAGTAAATCATGCTTTTGTAATTGACGCATCAGTAATGTAGTGATAACCGTTTTACCGACATCTGTGTCCGTTCCAACAACCCAAAAGTGTTGCATCGTTAACTCTCCCCCCTCTTTTAAGTTAACTGTTTACATTTTTAAGTTAACACATTTATTTTTATTTTGTAAATGCTATTTCCATATTTCTTCAAAAACAGCCCTTTTCTATGCAAAAGATAGAGAATTTTGTGATAACTTATCCGTTTTTTTCATCATAAAACACACTAGATTCTTACCGTGTGGCAAAATCTAGAGCTGGTTGACGACAAAATATATATAGAAAAATATTACAATTTGTGCTTATATGTTATTTGTAAATATATCCTCTTTATAGAAGGAGACTTCAAATGTCCTATCTGGTGCAGTTACTCATTTTCGGCATAACAGGTTCGTTAGTATACTATGGTGTTTATTACGGAACACCACTATTCATTAAAAAGGGTGTGCCATTAATTTATGCTTTTTGGTTCTTTCTATGGTTTCCTGTAATAAGTTTATTTCCAGTATCATTACTACTGTATCATTTAGAGGGAAATACTTGGACATGGCAAAATATTTTGGAAAGGTTTCGCTTTAATCCTTTAACAGATAACGATTGGTATTGGGTTGTGGGAGCAATTATTTTTACAATAATCTTTGACCAGCTTCTCGAACCTTTAGGAAAGTTTTTTGCACGACTTCCAATGCTTGCCCCACCAAGTTATCTTCCAGCTCCATTTAATCCATTAAAAAGAATGGAATTTCCACCATCAGAATTTTTTGGTGTTGCGCTTTACGGCAATTGGAAAATGATAACCATATTTATTCCGTTACACCTTTTTGCTATGCTTAGTGAAGAAATAATGTGGAGAGGTTTTTTCCTTCCTATTCAACAAGAGATTTTCGGAAACTGGGCTTGGGTAGTAAATGGATTACTTTGGGCTTGGGTTATTCATGCTTGTTTGAAGTGGCATTTTATCAATATGCTTCCTAGCATGCTTATTGCTCCATGGATCGCCCAGTTTACTAATTCAACATGGGCCTCTTTTGTAACCCATTCTGTTGGAAACAGTTTACTGTGGATTTTGTTAGTAGCGGGAATAATAAAAAAACTAAACCTCAAAATATAAACTTTATTTAATTTTATCATTCAACTTTTAAAGTCTTGTTACATAAGTAAATGTAGCAAGATTTATTTTTTTATAAACGCACTAACTTAAGCTTGTATTTTAGCTGTTTTCTATTAATATCCAGAGATTTTCATTGTTTCATTACTTCCATGAATATTACAGGAAATTTAAAGGATTTTACCCTTCATTCGTAGTATTAAACTAAACGGGGGTGGCTGTATGTTTGGTATGTTTAAAGAATCAGAAAAGACTATAGACTCTTATGAGCATGTTAGCTATATTTTAAAATCCTTGCTCACATACGAGCTAAAAGACTTACCTATTCGCTATGAGTTTTGGTATCGTGTGGCTATTCGTCAGGAAGAATTGCGAACGTTAAATACCGAGCATCGGGCAAAGATCTCTATGACTACCGCAGCAGGACGATTTCATCAAACACAATACGAAGGAACGAAACAAAAATTAGCGAAGCTTAAACGTCTCGCAGAAATGTATAAATCGTTTTGTATTGAGGAAGAACGAGAAGCATTAAATCATCGACTCCATTTTCATAAAGAAGCGATTTCTGAGCTATATGAACATGTTCAAAATAAAGAGCTATATGTGTATTGCGATTCTGTACAGCAACAATTTTGGGATGCGGTGTGTGAAGACATATTAAATGCAATAGCCCATCTAGATTAAGTAGGTAGGTTATTGCTTCTTTTCCATATCTGTTTAGCCACCGGAATGTCCCCTAACAGTAAACGCTAAACGATACACTTCTGAAAACTAGAAACATTCCCCACTCCAAATAGGCGCTTTCCCGGGCAATCAACGTATATAAATCAACCCGACCTAATGTCTAAATTAAATAGGTGCCAGCTTTGTTTGCTAGCACCCGTTGTTTATTATTTATTATCTTCAATTCCTTGGATAAGCATTTTTCTAAATTCCTGTGCTTGGTCAGCTTTAATAGCTACACTGTTATAACGTTTTTTCAGGCCAAACATGAAAGTCACTTCCACAGGCTCCTTCATTTTTAAAATAAACTGTGGATATACCGCTTCAAAATCACGTGCTATAAAACCAACTGTATCCTTGGATAATTTTCTTTCCAATTGTTCCTTATCCTCAATAAGTTCTTCAATCTGCTCAAAGCGAATTTCTGCTCGTTTCATCAATCCTAAAGACAAATACAATTTATCAGATGTTACATGGACAGGGTTTAAACGAATAGCCTGCATATCCGCTATAAAAAATAGAACAGTGTATACATTTAAAATAAGTAATAAAATCGAAAGAACGATTGATTTTTCATGTAACCACCAATGAATCCCTATTGTTTCAATAACTGTCCCATGGATTAGCATAATGATAAATGCAATATAGCTCGAGTTTTTATGCACGGTTAAACCAGATCGCTCTTTTCTCTTCCAACTAGCAAAAGCGTAGTAAAATACTACAAAATCTGCGCAAAAAATTTTGATAATAGGATGCTTCGGTGCATGTTTTTCAACTGCTTTTGAGAATGAGAACAAATCGGGTATAGTAGTTGAACGTACATCCGCTAGAATTCTTGGCATATAACGAACAAGCGTTGCAACTAGCAAAATTTCTAATAATAGAAGTGTACCTTCAATCGCAAACCCAGTCCAAGTAACGGCTACAAATGGCTGCAGATGTTCTATTGGGATAATAAAACGAGCTGCAATACAACCAGTTGCTGCTAAAATAACCGCTTGTTTTATAGAAAACTTTCCTTTATATAACAGAAATAAAACTGGTATAACAAGAACAAAATCAATTAATGAGCCAATAACAACTCCATTTGTTTCGGTTGGTAAAATCGATACACCAAGTCCAGTGTTATAAAGCGTGTAATTGCTAGCAAGTACGAGTAACAAAAATGCTAGCCATATATTTTGCTTGTTCTTTAATGCAACCATGTTACATCTCTCCTTTATCATTTATTTCATGGATAATTCCTTCCTTTAATACAATTTGATTGAGCTTCTGCACAATCTCTTTTAATTGCACGACCTCACTTAATTCAAGCTTGGAATAGTATCTCGAAATAATAAATCGTTTTATTTCTTCTTCTCTTTCAAAATATGTAATGCCGGAAGTATCAAGACTTACAAATATTTCACGTCGATTTTCAGGATTAATGCTCCGACATACATATTGCTGCTCTTCAAGTTTACTAACCAATTGTCCAACAGCACTTGAAGTTATATTCATATAACTCGCAATCTGTCCAATCGTCACTTGACTATTTTTTTTAATAAAATCTAAAAGAATTATTTGTTTAGGTGATAATTCATCACTAATTAAGTTTTGATGTAACTTGATGAAATGGCTATCCATTGAATAAATAGCTTCATTTATTTCCTCCACAAGCATATATATAAGTTCTTTATCCTTCGTCATCACTCAATCCATCCTTTAAGTAAAGTTAATAGTAAAGGTAACTTTATTATTAACTTTACTTTATTTTAAATGGTTATCATTGTCAATAAGTTCAGCTATTAACAGTATGGTCTATTCCGATAATTTTCAAAAATATATCACATCTTCGCTTCTCTTCTACGGATAACCCCTTGCCTCGAACAATTATACGCTGCTATCCTTATCAAAAAATTGTTTACGATAAACATATGGGGAGTATCCTGTATATTTCTTAAATTTATCAATATAGTAGCTTACTGTACTAAAGCCTGTTGTTGTAGCAATTGTGGTGATCGATTCCTCACTATCACGTAATAGCTCCATACTTTTACGAAGACGATAGTTTAGTAAATATGTGAATGGTGTAATGCCAACCATTTTTTTGAAAAATCGGCTACATTCTGCACGACTTAAAAATACATGTGCGGCTAAATTTTCTAAAGAAATTTTCTCTTGATAATGAGCATGGATATAATCAAGCATATCCTTCGCTCGTTCATGCTGGACAATCATTGCTGGATCAAGTATTTCTTCAGTTAGCATTGATTGGGACAAAATAGTTTCCCAAATGGCTAATAACTCTCTCCATACCTTTAGCTCATAAAAGACGGCTTGCTCTTGCAGTAATTTCGCCACAATTTCAATTTTTTGCGCCAACTGGTCTGAAAGCTTTACATAGGGCAGTCTATTGCTCGTTATATACGGCAGGACATATTTAGTAGTAAAAATACTGTTCTTGTGTCCGCCTAATAGCAATGGGTCCACATTAATACAGAAAATTGTAGCCCGCTCTATTTGAAACGGCTTTGCTTCATGTAATCCTGATGCATTGACAAATAGTCCCTCCCCCTCCTCAAGTACAAAGACATCTGCTCCTACTCGGTATTCCACACGACCGCTTTTCACATAGACAAATTGAATTTCCTTATGCCAATGTAACGGTAAAAAATCCAGACTATCTAATCGCATAACCGTCTCATATAAGGCAACTGGAAATTCCTTCGTCCCATGTAACGTTAGCTCTTGTAAATCTTTCGCAATTTTGATATGTGTTAACACCATTACTTTGTTCACCTCAATATATTGATATTTTTAAGTCACTAAATCGATATTTCTTCTGTTAAATATTCCTTATAATTTCTTTATATTGATAGTTTAGGAGATGTTTTAAGATGAATCAATCTGCACCAAAAAATCGTACACTTGGTTATATTCTTGTCATTCTAGGGGCAAGTTTTTGGGGTATTGGGGGTACGGTCGCACAAAAGCTTTTTCAGCAGGAAAATATAGAGGTTGGCTGGCTTGTTTCTAGTCGTCTTCTTTTAGCTGGCCTTTTACTTATAACTGCCTATAAAATTACGCATCGTCATGCGTCTATTTTTGTGATGTGGCGAACAAAGCACAATGCTTTTAGACAAATTTTATTTAGTTTACTTGGAATGCTGGCCGTTCAATATACGTATATGATGTCCATAGCTATAGGTAACTCTGCTGTAGCAACATTATTGCAATACTTAGCACCACTCTTTATTATGGCCTATTATTTAATAACGAAGCACAGTCAATTGACAAGGCAGGATGGAATAGCTGTGACGTTAACACTTATTGGTACTTTTTTATTACTAACAAATGGCTCATTGTCTACACTTTCTGTTCCAACGATGGCCGTATTTTGGGGGATATTATCTGGTCTTTCGGCTGCTTTTTATACGCTATATGCCGTTTCGCTTTTACAGCAGTTTCATTCATTGTTAGTTGTAGGCTGGTCAATGCTTATTGGCGGGATTGTGATGAGTCTTTTCCATCAGCCATGGCAAATTGATCTGTCAAACTGGGCATTTTCTACAATCGCTTACTTTCTGTTTATCGTAATTTTCGGGACAATGTTGGCATTTTGGTTTTATATTGCAAGTTTACATTATTTATCGCCAAAAGAAACTAGTTTACTTGGTAGTCTTGAGCCTCTAACAGCCGTTATTACAAGTGTTTTCTGGCTTAAAATTGCCTTTGGGAGCTTTCAGTTTATTGGGACAATGCTGATTCTCTGCATGATCTTGTATCTTACAGTTTTTCAGAAAAAGAATCGTGCGGAAGCCTTAACCAATTTAGGGTAATTTCGAAATAATTAGTCATAAATTCCTATACAAATTTTATAAACTATGAATTTCCACATAAAATTTACATATTATATATATCTTTTTTCCTTTGCTGTCTATTATACTGAAAATATCATCATTCAAGGGGGTATTTTTATGGATAAAAAGGTTATTTTTTTCGAGGTCCGTGGTGGCACAGATAAAGGCCCTGACGGCTACCGACAAGATACAATGCCAATGGTGAATGCACTAAAACAACGTGGACAGGATGCAGAAGTCATTTTCTTTGATGTAACAAAAAAAGAGGAAATTTTTCATTACGTCAAAGAGCATGGTATTGCCTATGTATCACGTATTAATCCAGGAAACTTACAGCATGAACAAGAGTACTTCGATATGTTGCGTGAACTTTGTCATGCAGGTGTCATCGGTATGCCACACCCTGATGCAATGATTGGTTATGGTTCTAAAGATGCATTAACAAAACTTGCCTCAACGAATTTAGTGCCTGATGATACATTTGCATATTATACAATTGAAGCATTTAAAGCGCAGTTCCCTACCTCTCTTGCTATTACTGAACGCGTTCTAAAACAAAATCGTGGATCGACAGGAGAAGGTATATGGCGAGTAAAACTTGTTGAACGTCTTGCTGAGGGAATTACAGAAGTACCACTTGATGCGGAGATTAAATGTACAGAAGCACGGGATAATCATGTGGAATATTGGAAACTAAGTGATTTCATGACGTTCTGTGAGCGCTATATTACTGGTCCAAATGGCATGCTAATTGATATGCGCTTTCTTCCTCGTATTACTGAGGGCGAAATCCGCTTATTTATGTTACGAAATAAACCAATTAACGTAGTACATAAAAAACCGGCAAATTCCGCGGACGCATTTAGTGCGACACTGTTCTCGGGTGCGCAATATCGCTATGATGCACCAGAGGATTGGGAAGAGCTTGTCCAAAACTTTTTAACTCAGCTACCACACGTAACTAGTTTACTGGGCAATTATGCTTTACCACTTATATGGACTGCCGATTTCATGCTTGATACAAACGAAGCTGGCGAAGATTGCTATATTTTAGGGGAAATGAATTGTTCATGTGTAGGCTTCACTTCTGAGCTTTCTTTAGCACATCAAGTAGCAGAAGAAATTTTAGTTTGTATCCATGAAAATACCGAGATTTCAGCATAGTGAGACTATCATCTTTTACTGACGGGCAATACGGATAATTGAAAAAGTGCGATCGTATTGGATCGCACTTTTCATATATAACTCTTAATAGCTTGTATAAATTCATAAATAAAATACCCGGCAAAGCCTATTAATAAAACGCCTGCAACCATCGTGAGCGACTTAATGACCTTACGACTCATCGCTTTACGGGTAACTGAAACAATGGTCATCAAGCCAATATCATGCAACAATATGCCACTCAGAACCCCTGCCGCAATCACTAAAAAGTTTGCTGACTGTCCTTGCCCATATGATTTAGCTAGTACAACACCGAAAACATTTACCCAGAATACTAAATTTCCAGGTGAAATTGCAACTAGTAAACCATTGCGATAAGAAGTAAAAAATGATTTTGTCACTTTCTCTCCTGCAAGCGTAATATCATGATCAGCATTTTTTATAGAGTCCAGCCCTAAAAGGAATAAAAAGCCCGCTCCTATAATCCACATAGGAATTTGAATGATAGGCATTGCTAAAATGGAAGCTAGTCCCATATACAATGCAAAAACTAATACAAAATCAATTGTCATACCACCAAGACCGACAGCCCAACCATGCATAAAGCCATTTTTTAGTCCTTGCTTTGTCATTTCTACTGTAATAGCCCCAACAGGCATGGCAATCGCAAGTCCTACCAATACATACGCTACATATAGACTCAACTAAACACTTCTTTCATGTAATAAGATAAGTTTCATACGTCCGTTTATACTTGTATTATAGCATAAAAATACACAAAAGGTCATTTTTGCTAATAAATATTCATTTTTTTATATGCTGATGCTTTACTAATTTATTTGTATGATATTATTGGGACACCTATTCTTATTTGCTATTCAAGTTTTTTTAGTCTTCTCTGAGCTTTTTTCTACTAATAACATGATTACAGCATTTGCTTTTTCCATTGCGCTAGCACGTCATTAGCTTTCGCAATGTCCACCTTCAATCCCACTTGCTTGGCGGAGCAACGCTTTTTAGCCCTGTCCCATGCTTCTTCTAGAGCAGGTAAATAGCTTAAATTTTTTGTAGCTGCGACTAGCTGTAAAAAAATATTTCCTTGAATATAATACCAGCGAGGATTCATGCCATCTAACTGAATAGCTTCTTCAATAAGACGTAGTGCCAAATACGGACTGCCTTCATTTCGACTCAAAAACTGTGCGAACGCTCCCCAATATAGAGCTTTATTTGGCTGTAGTTTTATCGCTTCCGCATATTGTACAAGTGCTTTATCATGCTCCTTCGCAAGAGCAAAATATTCAGCCATTGTATAGTAAGCATTCGCTTGTGCCTCGACCGATCCAGCTAATAATTCATCTACTACTTTACCAAATTGCTGTTCATCCTCACTTCCAATATAGGCAGCGAGGACATCACGCTCTGGGTAGGAGCCATCTGCTCGTTCAACACTTTGCTTCACTTTTTCAGCGGAAGGAATAGGCATATTTGCATAACCGTTTGCTTCCAGCAATGCGACATGCTGTTGAATTGTTGGAAAAGATTCATGTTCTGTAAACGCATTATTAACTAACATTGCTTTGGCTAATTGATAGCTCTCTTTCACATGACCATTTAAAAATAATTCATTTATTTGTTGGACTTGCTCATCAAACTGTTTAATCACTATTAAAATCCTCACCTTCACCAAAAGAAAAGTAATATAGATATTTTACCATCTTTAAATCTAAAACAAACTAAATAGAAAAAATTTTTCTACAATTCTTTTAATTTAATGTTGATTACAAAGGTTGGTTTCCGTTTCGACTAGGCATGTTCTCGGGGGGCGTCCGATACTCTCGTTGCTCGGCACGGGGTTTCGCAGCTTTGTCATGCATTTGCCGCTTAGGGATACTTTCCGACGCTTAGTCATACCTTCCACTGCTTGAATCGTGAACATCGCTGATAAAACCGCGAATATCGCTGATAGAACCGCACATCGCTGATAGAATCGCGAACATCGCCGATAGAACCACAAACATCGCTGATAGAACCACGAACATCGCTGATAAAACCGCGAACATCGCTGATAGAACTGCAAACATCGCTGATAGAACCGCGAATATCGCTGATAGAATCGAAAAAGCTTGTTAGCAGCGAAACTTTATGGTTTAGCGGCGTTCTTTGAGTGGTTGGCGGCGAAACTCAAAGTTTTAGCGGGGAATCCCAACGCAAGATGTAAAATTTAGGAAAACTTAAATCAAGGTTGAAAAACTTTGTATAAAATTTTACACAATATTAAGGACTTGACACTTGGACATGCTTTCCGACGCTAAGACTTGGATTTCCCATGCTAACTCTTGCTTTTCCGACGCTTAGTCAATCCCCAGATAAAAAAGCATTGGATAAAGTTCTGAATTGTGAGATAATTGAAGTGAATTTTTATTTTTTTGGAGAACATGTATATTGGAGGAGGGCTTGTGCTATGAATAAACGATTTCATTTTGTATCGCTTATTATTGGAAATTTGTTAACACTAGGAGCTATTTTCATTTACGCTATGCAAAGTCAAGTAGATGTGGCCATCAGCACATATGCCCTTGTGATGGGGTTTTTAAGTACTTTACTACTGATCTTTTTTTATTTATGGGGGGATGAAAAACAACAAATATCGAATCGTTTTTTTAAATAACTCGGGTGGTTTTAGACTACTTGAAGTCCCCCCAGATTTCCCCAATCGCTGCCATTGAACAAAAAATGATTTTCCCTTTTCTACATCAGAGTTAAGGGAATTTTTTTCCCGAAATGCTTCTTTTTTCGTGGCATCCCCCTCTGAATACGCTACATTATTGTTGAAAAATAAAAAATTTTGTAGAAAATTTAAAAAGAATGATTGAGTAGTGATTCAATTTTCTGTATAATCAGCTTGTTTGACAATACTTATATGAATTTGGGGGTAGACAATTGGGTAAAGCATTGATTATAGGAGCTGGCGGAGTAGCCAGCGTTGTGGTACACAAGTGTGTTCAAAATTCGGACGTGTTTGAGGAGATTTGTATCGCAAGTAGAACTGTTTCAAAATGTGACGCTCTAAAAGAAAAACTAGATGGCGGAAAAACAAAGATTCATACCGCACAGGTAGACGCAGACAATACGGAAGAGGTTATTGAGCTAATTAAAGCCTTCGGACCAGAAGTTGTTATTAATGTAGCACTACCTTATCAAGACTTAACGATTATGGATGCTTGCTTAGCGACAGGTGTACACTATGTGGATACTGCAAACTACGAGCCACCTGAAACGGCAAAATTTGAATATAAATGGCAATGGGCTTATAAAGAGAAGTTCGAAAAAGCTGGTTTAACTGCTTTACTTGGTAGCGGTTTTGATCCAGGTGTAACGGGCGTTTTTACAGCTCATGCACAAAAACATGAATTTGATGAAATCCACTACATAGATATTGTGGATGCAAATGCCGGTGACCACGGTTACCATTTCGCTACAAACTTCAACCCAGAAATCAACATTCGTGAAATTACTGCGAATGGTCGTTACTGGAAAGAAGGCGAGTGGATTGAAACTGCACCACTTGAGAAAAAAGAGGTTTATAACTTACCAGAAATCGGACCAAAAGATATTTACCTTTTATACCATGAAGAACTAGAATCACTTGCTAAAAACATTAAAGGTTTAAAGCAAATCCGCTTCTGGATGACATTCTCTGAAAAATACTTAACACATTTAAAAGTATTAGAGAATGTTGGTATGACTTCTATTGAGCCGATTGAATTTGAAGGACAAATGATTCAACCAATTCACTTCCTTAAAGCTGTACTGCCTGATCCAGCATCACTTGGACCACGTACAAAAGGAAAAACTAATATCGGTTGTATCATTCGCGGTCTAAAAGATGGTAAGGAAAAAACTTATTATGTCTACAATGTGTGTGACCACGAGGAATGCTATAACGAAGTTGGTTCACAGGCAATTTCCTACACAACAGGTGTACCAGCAATGATTGGTGCAATGCTTGTGATGAACGGTCAATGGCGTAAACCTGGCGTTTGGAATGTCGAAGATTTCAATCCAGATCCATTCATGGATGCACTAAATAAATGGGGTCTACCATGGCAAGAAAGCCATAATCCAGAATTACTTGACCTTGAGTTAGATGCGAAGGAATTAAGTCGATGAAGCCAATTGATTTCTCAAAAGTTCCATCCCCTTCTTACGTAGTGGATGAACGATTATTAACAAAAAATCTAGAACTTTTAAAATCGATTCAAGATCGTACAGGCTGCCGTATTTTACTTGCCTTAAAAGGGTTTTCAATGCATTCAACATTCCCTTTAGTGGGTGAATATTTAGCAGGGATTACGTCCAGCTCATTATTTGAAGCTCGACTAGGCTATGAAAAAATGGGCAAGGAAGTTCATGTCTATGCACCAGCTTACGTCGAACATGAAATGGACGAGCTTCTTGGCTATGTTGATCATATTGTGTTTAATTCATTTAACCAATGGAATCAATATAAGGACAAAGTAAAATCCGCTGGTAAAACAATTGAATGTGGTATTCGTATCAATCCTGAGTACTCTGAAATTGAAACAGCACTTTACGACCCTTGCTACACGAATTCTCGTCTTGGCACAACATTAGCCAACTTCGACAAGTCACAGCTTGACGGTATTGATGGCTTACACTTCCATGCAATGTGTGAGCAAAACTCCGATACGTTAGAGCGTATTATACAAGTTGTCGAAGAAAAATTTGGTGATGTCTTACATCAAATGAAATGGTTAAACTTTGGTGGAGGTCACCATATCACTCGTGAGGATTATGATGTAGAAAAGCTTGTGAATATCATTAATTACATTCAAGACAAGTATAACCTTCTCGTCTATTTAGAGCCAGGTGAAGCTGTTGCACTTAATACAGGTTATTTAGTAGCAACTGTTCTCGATGTACAGAAAAACGGTATGGACCTAGCAATTTTAGATACATCGGCAACTTGCCATATGCCAGATGTTCTAGAAATGCCATACCGCCCAATGATTATTGATTCTGGTCAACCAAATGAGCTAGCTTACACGTATCGTCTAGGCGGGCTTACTTGTCTGGCTGGTGATGTAATTGGTGATTATTCATTTGAACAACCTTTACAACTAGGCGATCGTCTAGTATTTACAGATATGGCACATTACTCAATGGTGAAAAATCATATGTTTAATGGCGTAAATCTTCCATCAATCGTTTCTTATAACGATGAAGAAGGCATTAAAGTCATTCGTGAATTTAAATTCGAAGACTATAGCGGCCGACTTTCATAAGGCAAAGAAAATCCTCTCCAACTTAATGCTGGAGAGGATTTTTTACGGCTGCATATTCATCCAACTATCAACATGATGAATGGCAAAACCATTATAACTTTTTTTATTGGCATAATGTTGATGAACTTGTGCTAACTGTTTGTTCATATAGGCTTCTCCATCATCATAGAAGGTAATATTATTCCCTTCATCAGTGGCTCCTGTTTCCACACCAATAACAATCGACTTTTTTACTTTTTTTGCATAATTAATTTCATGTTCAACGATATTAATAATGTCTATAGCAGCATCTCGATAAGCCATTATTGAAACACTTTCTACTTGGTCAATTACCCAGTCAGCTAATAAACCTTTACCGAATTGATTTTTGTAAGTAATTTCATCAAACCAAAATGGCATATCAACTTCCAATGGCAATAGTAATCGATCGGTATCCCCTTTCGCTCTAGTAACAAGTGCTTGATAGGATTCAATCGTTTTCGCTTGATTCGAGCTCCAGCCACTATTTAAATAGGGCTCTACATCAAGATGAACGCCAGAAAATTGCTCTGTTGCTGCTGCATTTTCATTATATGTTTGTAACCAATCAAATAGCTGATCCTGCATTTTATAGCCCTCTGTTGAAACCCAACTTTCAGAACCATCTAACGCATATACTTTTATCCCTTTTGCCGTTGCTTTATCGATAAAACTTTTGTAATAATTACTTGCTATATCACTATTAATTTGTAAATATAATTTATTAACTTGTTTGCTTTCTAAAAATGAAAGTACCCCGGATTCATCTTCAACAATCTTTGTCGTGTCCCATAACCAAGTAGCCCTATCCTGCATGGCCATTGCGTCTACCTTTCCCATTGTTAACCCTAGCGTACTTACAATTGCTACAATAAAAACAATGATTGCTTTTGATAGTGAATGACTTCCCATATTTACATCTCCATTCTATTGGCCGAGGCTCATAGAACAGAACCTGGCAACCTGACAATCATGCACTAAAATAGTGTTTAGACTCATAGCTTTGCGTCCTTCCCTTTCGGTGAAGTTTGCCTTTTACAGTAGTTTTCTTACCATACATAATACGATGTTAGTATGGATATGTCAGTAGGTAAATCGCATAATTTTATTGATAACTTTCAAATATGTACATATGAACACAGGTTATTTTTACTATATTAGAAATAAGTAATTTATGTTACTAACTTGTAGCGATTGAAAAATCATGGATAGAAGAGCTAGTCGGAACGAAAATCAACGACACGTTTTGGTGATAAGTCTTAATATTCGGCAGAGGTATTCCGTTTCCTTTTAAAAAAGCTATTTAAAAAGAAAGACAGAATCACATATATGTAATTCTGTCCCCAATATTAACTATGAAATATTAATCATACAAAAACTTATGCCTCTACGTTTTCTTTTTCATTTTCAAGCATTTTGTGTAAATAATCTATTATTTCACGTATACCTTCTAATGAATTCACAAGTATCTTCGGGTCAACGTAGGTGATCATACGATTTTCAAGATTAGCCACAGCTGTAAAATAGCGTGTTTTTGAATAATTAACAAGTCCCATTTGCTTTAATACCGACTCATCAAAATCAAGAATTTCACGAGCTTCTGTTACAAGTAATCCATAATTCACAACATCCGTGTTCAATACTATAATTCGTGCTGTTGCAGCATTAGAAGAACGATTATAAAGAATACGCTCAAAATCAAGCACAGGGACAAGCTCGCCACGAATTCTTGTGAAGCCTAGAAGATAATTAGGCAAGTGAGGAATCGGTGTTACTTGCTCTAACTTTTCAATCGAAATCGCTTGTTCCACGGGTACTGCGTATTCCTCTGTACCACAAGCAAAAACTACTGCCTTTACACTTTCCATGCGGTCACATCCTCGATTTTTGTAGTTATTTTTTCGCAGACTCTTTAATAATTTCAACAAGTAAATCTGCTAATTTTTCTAATTCTTCGACTGGGATTTTTTCATTTGTTGTATGAATGTCCTCGTATCCAACAGAAAGATTTACTGTAGGGATGCCGAAGCCCGCAATAACATTAGCATCGGAACCTCCACCTGAAATACCAAGCTTTGGTGTACGATCGATGTTGTGTACAGCTGCCATTGCCACTTGCACAACTTTATCTGATTCTGTTACACGGAATCCAGGATACATTAGCTTCACTTCAACTTCAGCCTTCGCACCTAAGGAAGCAGCTACTTGCTCAAACGTCTCCTGCATATGCTTCGTTTGGGCATCTAGCTTCGCTTTGTCGATCGAACGAGCCTCCGCAAGAATCGTTACTTCGTCACAGACAATATTTGTTGCCTGACCACCCTCAAAGCGACCAATATTAGCTGTTGTTTCTTCATCTAATCGACCTAGCTTCATTTGTGCAATACATTTGGAGGCAACCGTAATCGCAGACACTCCTTTTTCTGGCGCGACACCAGCGTGTGCTGTTTTCCCAATTATTTTAACAGCAATTTTTGCTTGGAATGGAGCCGCTGTTACAATGCCTCCTACTTTGCCATCACTGTCTACAGCAAAGCCATATTTCGCTTTAATTTTAGAGGGATCTAACTCTTTAGCGCCAACGAGCCCACTTTCCTCGCCAGCTGTAATAATAAATTCAATATCACCATGTTCAATATTTTGCTCTTTTAAGCGTTTAGCCATTTCAAATAATGCGGCAAGACCTGCTTTGTCATCCGCACCTAAAATCGTTGTACCATCTGAAACGATATAGCCATCTTCACGAAGAGATGGTTTAATCCCTTTACCTGGGACAACTGTATCCATATGAGAAGTAAAATAAATTGGGTCAATATCTAATGAACCCTTTAGCGTAGCAAGTATATTACCTGCTCCATGCCCGTTACGAGTATGTGCATCATCTTGTTCTACTGTAAAACCAAGTGCTGTTAATTTGTCGATTAAAATCGGCGCAATCACTTCTTCATGTTTTGTTTCTGAATCGATTTGTACGAGCTCAAAAAACTCTTCTACTAAACGACTTGTCATGTTGTAGGACTCCCTTAGTTTACGTGTTTATCCACGTCATAGTTATCTTCTATATTTTAGCATACTGCTGCGTTTGGTAAAATAAAACGATTACATTGTTTTTCAATTGATGGCAATAATTATCCTGTTCCATTCAATTCGCAAATTATAGACGGGTAATTTTAGCTAATTAGGAAGATAAATGGAAAATTTATGTTAAAATATTTTATAGATTATATTCACGTCAATTTTGGGGAGCGGTGACTTGAAGAAAAAAGTGATAATTATTGTTTCTTTGTTGGTTGTATTTATATTGTTGCATTCGACACCAAGTATGGCATTAAGAACACATATATTTTTAATGGGTTATCCAAAAGTCGCAATTTCTTCAGGGATTATTGAAGATAAAGAACATAATGCAGTAGATCAAGATAAATTTGCTGCATTAAATGCCAAAGCCTACACCCTAACAGATCCTCCAATCGAAAAAGCTACTCATGGCGAATTAAGAAACTTTCTTGTAAGGAAATTTGGATTTTTGCATTTTGCAGAATACTACGTAGATACTTAATAACCTTCGTGGGGGCTATACAAAAAAAACGCTCAGAGTATTGAGCGTTTTTTTCTACTTTTTATGTTATTACTAATTTACCGTTAAAGGGAGAGTCTTTTCACAGATTACTTTGAAAAATCGCTTCTGTTTCTTTATGTAGGGACTGCAAATAGCCATCTGCCTTATTATGTTTATCCTGTAGACGCAAGATCGTATTATGGACATCATCTTGTACACGAGAAACCTGCTCTCTTGCGGTAGATATTTTAGAATGGACAGACCAAGCTGAAAAAATATCATCAAAGAAATAGTCCGCAAATTTTACAAATCCATCTGTTTCAACTGCTAACGATTTCGTTGACATATCTTGTACATCCAGTAGTTCGTTTTGGAAGCGCTGTAATGCAATTTGAGCATTATGAAGATAATTTTCGGACTCATCAAGTGCATCATGCTTTAAATGTGTAGCAATGAGACCCCCACCAAAAAACGTATCCCATGCTGAGTAACCACTTGCAGAATGCAAGGACTCTGCAGCTTGTCCAAGCTTAGTAAGCGCTGCTTCACCGGCTTCTTCCGCTTCCCCTATCTCTAAAATAAGTTGTTTCGTTAACATTTCTTCGTGCGCTAATTGTTCAAGCCTTTTTGCCTGTTCAGGCTCATGTATTTGTAAATAGCCTTTCTTTTTAGCATTTAATAGCTTTAAAACTTCATGCAACTCTTGTTCGTTAATTTGAGTAAGTTTACTGTTTATGTGCCGTAAATCATCTGTCAAATCAAGTTCCATCTTCTTTGCTTCATTTATTTTCAATTCAAGAATAGCTGCTTCATCAATTTTTTCTGCACGTAGCTCATCTTGTTGCCCTGCCCACGTACGAATCATATTCATAAAAGAAAAACCTTCTAACTTATCGAGTTTCAAACGAATTTGATTGAGTGCTTTAGAATGTTTGTAAATTTCCTGTTGTGCACGCTCGATTTGCCTTTCAATTAAATCCTTTTGTTCACTTAACCTACTAGCAGTTCTTAATTGTGCATGAATCATTTCTTGCTCTTTTTGTAATTGTTTCCATTCCATCCATCTCAACTCCTCTTATATATATGTACGAATGAAAACAGGAAATGTTTCAATTATCTGTTATTTTCAACAGATCTTTTATTATCAAATATTCGTAAAAAGAAAGCCTAGAAATCCCAAAGGATACTAGGCTAGTACAATTTTTATAGAGGAATGTTTCCGTGCTTTTTCTCTGGACGTGTTTCATGTTTGTTCGCTAACATATCTAGCCCTTGAATTAGCTTAATACGTGTATCACGTGGATCGATAACATCGTCTACCATACCGCGAGATGCCGCCACGTATGGATTTGCGAATTTCTCTTTATATTCTTCAATTTTCGCTGCACGTGTTGCTTCTGGATCTTCCGATTTTGCAATTTCACGCGCGAAGATAATGTTAGCTGCACCTGCCGCACCCATAACAGCAATTTCTGCATTAGGCCAAGCAAATACTAAGTCTGCCCCAATTGATTTAGAGTTAAGGGCAACGTACGCACCACCATATGCTTTACGCAGAATCACTGTGATTTTTGGTACTGTTGCTTCTGAGTATGCATAAAGGATTTTTGCTCCGTGACGAATGATACCGCCATGCTCTTGTTTAACGCCTGGGAAGAAACCAGAAACGTCTTCAAATGTGATGATTGGTATATTATAAGCATCACAAGTACGAATAAAACGAGCAGCTTTGTCTGAAGAGTCAATATCTAATCCACCAGCTAATACTTTAGGTTGGTTACATACAAGACCAACTGATTCCCCAGCAATACGCGCAAAACCAACTACAACGTTTTTCGCAAATTCTGCATGAACTTCCATAAATGAGCCTTCGTCCACTATTTGCTCGACTACTTTTCGTACATCATAAGGACGAGTTGTTTCGATCGGTACAGTATCCACGATTTCCGGACGATAGTCATCACCCTCTGGACGTGCCTGACGAGGAGCTTTTTCTTTATTATTTTGTGGTAAGTAGCTTAATAGCTTCTTAATTTGATCAATAGCTTCTTCTTCAGATGGTGCGCGGAAGTGTGCATTACCACTTACAGCGTTGTTTACTTTTGAACCACCTAAATCTTCAGCAGAGATTTTTTCACCTGTTACTGTTTCAATAACTTTCGGTCCTGTAATAAACATTTGAGATGTCTTATCAACCATTAGAATGAAGTCTGTAATTGCTGGTGAATATACCGCCCCACCAGCACATGGTCCCATGATCACTGAGATTTGAGGAATTACCCCAGAGTAGATTGCATTACGATAGAAAATATGACCATAACCATCAAGTGAAAGTACACCCTCTTGAATACGAGCGCCACCTGAATCATTAATACCGATAAATGGTGTACCATTTTTTGCTGCTAAATCCATTACTGTTGCCATTTTTTTTGCGTGCATTTCACCAAGTGCTCCACCAAATACTGTGAAATCTTGAGAGAATAAGTATACTGAACGTCCATTAATTTTACCGAAACCAGTTACTACACCATCACCAGGACCTTCCATCTTGTCCATGCCAAAGTCTACTGTACGGTGTGTAATGAATGGGTTGATCTCGAAAAATGTACCTTCGTCTAGTAATAATTCAATACGCTCACGAGCAGTTAATTTGCCTTTATCATGCTGCTTCTCGATGCGCTCATAGCCGCCACCAAGTTCAATTACTGTCTTACGGTCATACAAGTCATTAATTTTGTCGAACATATCCATACTGATCACTTATCCCCTTTTCCACTTTTATCGCATAATTCATATAACACACCGAAAGATGATTTCGGATGCATAAAAGCAACTTCTGCACCACCAGCACCTGGTCCTGGCTCTTCAGATAAAAGACGGACGCCTTTTTCACGAAGCTCAGCCATACGCTCACGAATACCTGTTACACCGAAAGCTACATGATGGATACCTTCTCCACGTTTTTCGATGTATCCGTGAATAGTACTTTTTTCACTCATCGGTTCTAATAACTCAATTTTTACATTACCCGCATCAATGAATGCAACACGAACCTGTTGAGATTCTACTTCTTCCACTTTCAGCAGTTTTAGGCCTAAAGTTTCTGTATAATATGTAATGCGTTCATTAAGATCGCGGACTGCAATCCCAATATGATCTACTCTCTCCATGGTGACATCTCCTTCTGTTATGGTACATAATCTATTTTACAGACTTTTTCGTCAAAACTCTACTACTTGAGAAATTTTTCAGATTTGCTAAACTATTTATAAGAAAAGAAGGAGAGAACGAGCATATGAGTAATAAAAAATTTCAAAAAATTGTCGTTTATACGATGATAGCAATCATGGTAATTTCATCTCTAGCATTCGGCTTATCAATGCTAGTGTAATGGAAAGCTAGGCGTCCGCATTACTGCGGGCGCTTTTTCTTTACCTTTAAGCCCTTAAAAGACTGCTTAATTTCTAAATATCGATCCATTTCCTCAATAAATTGATAGAGAGCCGCTTGTGCTAAAAATTGCTCATGATTTTTTGGCAAAGGTAATTGGGCGAAATCCAACTTTACCTGCTCTAACTTCTCCCTAAAATGACTAGCCGTATTTCCTGAATGAACATGCTCACCGAGGTCTTGTAAAAAGTCAGCGACGATCACCGCCTCTTGTACTATAACAGGAAGTGCCGTTATTTTTGGAAGAACTCTATCGATAATTTCTAGTTGCTGTTCACGCATATCAAAATACACGTAGTAGTCATTTTCACGTCTCGTAAAATGATTTTCAACATCTTTAAATGCTAGGGATTTCGCACTATTTAATGCTTTAATGGCGTCAATAATTTCCTGCCCATCCCACAATGTATCGCCTTCTCTTAAATAGTTGGCAATTTCTAAAAAAATCTTACTGTAAAGTTCCTCAATTTTAACTCTATAGTAATTTAATTCCTTTTGGATGTCTGGCATATACATATTTATAGCTATCCCCGTACCATATCCAATTGCCATTAATGCGAATTCATTAGAAACTAGTGCCAATGAAAAGCTTTTAGCTGCATAAATATGCATGATAATTACTGCACTAGAGACAAAACCATCTGCAACCTTCAAAGATACAATTGTTGGTATGAATACGATCAGCATACCTGCAAATGTAAGCGGATGATAGGAAAATAGCTCAAAGCTCAAAAATGCATAAAGCATACCGATAATACTTGCGACGAATCGTGTATAAGCAGCATGAAGAGATTTTTTCTTCGTTGGCTGTACACATAATATTGTTAGAATACCAGCAGATGCATAAGAAGCTAATTCAAAGTATTGGGCAATGGCAATAGCGATTGCTGCACCAAAGGCCGTTTTTAATGTACGATAGCCGATTGAAAACTTCTTCAAGTCGACTGCCTCCTATCTTTTAGTACTCTAATTTTACATACGTGTTGATTAGCCTTATTTCACAAACATAGGCTCAAACCATAATGTGTGGTTGATTTCCGTTCCGGCTGGGCGCTTTCCTAGGGGCGTCCGATGAGCCGCTTCACTCGCGTTGCTCGCTCCAGGGTCTCATCTGTGACGCTGATCCCCAAGGAGTCGCCCATCCTCCACTACAATCAACAATATTCATTGAATACGTTTTACAAATGTCATCAACAACTTTTGGCGACGAGCGACAATTGCAGTAGTCCAAGAAAAATAAAGGATTTCACCACAAATAATGCCCAATATTGCTTATCAACACATCTGTTAATTTTATTGATTTCGAATTTTAGATTACTCATTTAGCCAATATTACAAATATTTCGAACGTCAATTGGCCAGGTATATTGAAAAATAAAAGGAAGCTATAACACCATGCTAATCGAGGATCAATTAGCATGGCCAAGTAGTAAGCCACCGCAGATATTTTGTAGCTGCGGGGCAACATACTTATAGAATAGCTTCTCTTTTAACTTCTAAGAATAAAATTAAAGTTCTTCGCAATATTCCTCAAAGTTTGCTTGTAAGTTTGTTACTACTGACATTGGGTCATGTCCCTCAATTTCATAGCGTCCAACTTCTGCTACTACTTGTCCATCCTTTAATAACACAAATGATGGGGAAGATGGTAAATGATCTTCACCGAAGTGATAACGAGCAGCTGCAGTTGCTTCTTTATCTTGACCAGCAAATACTGTTACAAGATGGTCTGGACGTTTATCGTAATGTACGCTTTGTGCTGCTGCTGGACGTGCGATACCTCCTGCACAGCCACATACAGAGTTTACCATGACTAAAGTTGTACCTGGACGAGCAAACGCCTCTTCAACAGCTTCTGGCGTGCGAAGCTGCTCATAACCAGCACCCTCAATTTCTGCACGTGCTGTTTTTAAAATTTCTTGCATAAATAAATCGTAATCCATATTCATATAGCGATAAGCTCCTTTCAAGTTCGCGCCATCTTAAACTAATAGCTTTAGATATTTGACGCACATTTCATCTACTATCATAGCAGTTAGCGACGAATTTGTGCACCTAGTTGCTCATAACAAAGGTAATATTATTTCTGTGATTGTTCATCGCTAAACAAACGATCTACACCTTGTGTGACTGTTAACTGTCCATTTAAAATTTGACGTTCTAAAAGTTGTACCTGTGCTTTACGTTCTGGATTACCATAAAACATATCGATTAAATGGTCGGTAATCATCGATTGGAACCAATCTCTCGTCTGATTTTGGCGTCTAATTGACCAGTAATTATTTGTCTCAACGATTTGTCTGAACTCCCCTATTGTACTCCAGACTTTGTCGAAACCACGTTTTTCCCACGAGCTTACCGGCATTGCTGTGGACATCCACCCTGGGGTTGCAGGCTGTAAGAAATGTAAAATTTGCTTATACTCAGATACCGTTTTTTTAGCCAGACGAACATTATCACCATCAGCCTTATGAACAACAATGGCATCCGCTAACTCCATAATGCCCTTTTTCATGCCTTGTAGCTCGTCCCCGGCACCTGTTAAAACTAACAGCAAGAAGAAATCAACCATACCGCGGACATACGTTTCACTTTGTCCAACACCGACTGTTTCTATTAAAATGACATCGTAGCCAGCCGCTTCACAAACAAGCATCGTTTCACGTGTCTTCTTATGAACACCCCCTAGGGTACCAGCTGATGGAGAGGGACGAACAAATGCATTAGGCTTTTTCACGAGCTCCTCCATTCGAGTCTTATCGCCTAATATACTTCCTCCCGATAAAGAAGAGCTTGGATCAATCGCAAGAACTGCCACTTTTTTCTCCATCTCACAAAGCATCGTTCCGAAAGCCTCAATAAACGAACTCTTTCCAGCACCAGGAACGCCTGTGATCCCAATACGGACACTGTTTCCTGTATGTGGTAGAAGCTCTTGAAGAAGTTCTTGTGCTTGCACTTTATGTGTAGCATTTGAACTTTCAATGAGAGTAATAGCTTTTGACAAGTGTGTACGAGAGCTTGCACGTACTTCTTGTGCAAGCTCCTGAATGTTTAAATTGTCTGCTTTTTTCTTTCGGAATTTTTTCGGTGTACCATATTGCATTCCGTCGTGAGTTGCCTCTACTCCGTCCATAACAAATAGCGCACTTTCAGGCATTCCTTTGTTTTTGTCCATTATTCAGACACTTCCTCATAGCCTAAACGTTTATAAATCTCTTCAATAATCTTTTGTGCCGATACAGGAATAACTGTACCAGGTCCAAATATCGCTACTGCGCCAGCTTCATAAAGGAATTCATAATCTTGTGCTGGAATAACACCTCCAACAATAATAATGATATCTTCGCGGCCCAGTTTTTCTAACTCTGCTACTAATTCAGGAACAAGCGTTTTATGACCAGCTGCTAATGAAGATACACCAATGACATGAACATCGTTCTCTACAGCCATTTGAGCTGCTTCAGCAGGTGTCATAAATAGTGGTGAAATATCTACATCAAAGCCTAAGTCAGCATACCCTGTTGCCACAACCTTCGCACCACGGTCATGTCCATCTTGTCCCATTTTCGCTACTAAAATACGTGGGCGACGACCTTCGTTTTCAAGGAACTCCTCTGTCATTTGTTTCATTTCAGCAATTTGCTCCTCATCTGAGAAGTTTGCAGAGTAAACGCCAGAGATTGAACGAATTACTGCTTTATGGCGACCTGAAACAACTTCGATTGCATCAGAAATTTCACCTAAAGAAGCACGAGCACGCGCTGCATCTACAGCTATCGCTAATAAGTTTTCTTCACCATCTTGCGCAGCTTTCGTTAATCGAGCTAGATGCTTTTGTACTTCTGCTTCATCACGAGCTGCCTTCATTGCTTCTAAACGTTCAATTTGCTTTTGACGAACTAATGTATTATCAATGTCAAGAATGTCGATAGGTTCTTCTTTTTCTAGACGATATTTATTTACACCTACGATTGTTTCTGTTTTAGAGTCGATTTTCGCTTGACGTTTTGCCGCAGCCTCTTCGACTTTCATTTTTGGAAGACCTGTTTCAATCGCTTTCGCCATACCGCCTAGTTCTTCGATTTCTTCAATTAATGCCCACGCAGATTTTGTAATTTCGTCTGTTAATTTCTCCACATAGTATGAACCGCCCCAAGGATCAATAACCTTTGTCATTGCCGTTTCTTCTTGTAGGAACAGCTGGGTATTACGTGCAATACGTGCAGAGAAATCAGTTGGTAGAGCAATCGCTTCATCAAGTGCATTTGTGTGAAGAGATTGCGTATGCCCCATTGAAGACGCATTCGCTTCAATTAGTGTACGTGCCACATTATTAAATGGATCTTGCTCAGTTAAAGACCAACCCGATGTTTGTGAGTGTGTACGAAGTGCTAATGTCTTAGGGTTTTTCGGATTAAATGTTGACATCATTTGTGCCCAAATTCGGCGTGCAGCACGCATTTTTGCAACTTCCATATAATAGTTCATACCAATTGCCCAGAAGAATGATAGACGAGGAGCAAAGGCGTCAATATCGATTCCAGCTTTTAGCCCTGTACGAACATATTCAAGACCATCTGCTAGTGTATAAGCAAGTTCAATGTCATTTGTTGCCCCCGCTTCTTGAATATGGTAACCAGAGATTGAAATTGAGTTAAATTTTGGCATAAATTTTGCTGTATATTCAAAAATATCTGCAATAATTTTTATAGACATCGCTGGTGGATAAATATATGTGTTACGAACCATGTATTCTTTTAAAATGTCGTTTTGGATTGTACCCGCTAATTGGTCTGGTGTAACGCCTTGCTCTTCAGCAGCAACGATATAGAATGCAAGAACTGGTAATACAGCACCATTCATTGTCATAGAAACTGACATTTGATCCAAAGGAATTTGATCAAATAAAATCTTCATATCTTCTACAGAGTCAATCGCAACACCAGCTTTACCAACATCCCCTGTTACTCGAGGATGATCTGAGTCATAGCCACGGTGAGTTGCTAAGTCAAAGGCAACAGAAAGACCTTTTTGACCCATTGCTAGATTACGTTTGTAGAATGCATTTGATTCTTCAGCTGTGGAGAAACCAGCATATTGGCGGACAGTCCAAGGACGAGCAACATACATAGTAGGGTATGGACCGCGCGTATTTGGCGCTATACCCGCTACATCGTTTAAATGTTTTGCCTCTTTAATATCTTCTTTTGTGTATACATCTTTAATCTCGATACCTTCATTAGTCATAAATTTTTCTTCTGACGCTTGAGGAGCTTCGACTGCTAAAACTTTTTCGATTTCAACTGCACTAAAATTTGGCTTGCTCATCGTTGGACCTCCTTCATGCTAGCGAACACTGAGTTTAATTTTTCGATGATGTTCTGTCCTACGAAAATAAAGCCGTTTAAGCCATTTGCTAACCAAGCTTCTTCTTCGTCTTTAAATTTACCGGCAACGTCAACAATTACGTTAGCTAGTTTGCCTGCTAAAATTGCTGGTACTAATTCTTTTGTATCGTCATCATTACCTGCAATTACCACATATGTTGCTTCTGTAGCGTTTAACCAAGCTAATGCATCTTCAGCTGTAGCAACTGGTTCGCTTTTTTCTGGTACTAGACCTACAGTGTTTAAGAAACCTGACACGAAATCAGCACGTGGTTTTGAACTTTTAAGTGTGCCTAATGATAAGATTCCAGTTTTCACATTTGCCGTAGTCATTACCGCACGTAATTGCTCAAAAGGTATAGCAATTCGCTTAATTTCTGCAAACATTGGGTTTGTTGCGCTTTCAAGTACATCTGCTGGATTAGCATAAATATTTGTACCTATTAATGATTGCTTACGCGTTTGTACCGCTTTTATACGAGCTTGATAGGATTTTTCTAGTTCCTCCGTAAGCTTTCCAGATGCAATGTAAGCGTCAATACCTTCAGCTGCTTCAATTTCTAAGAATAATGCCCAAGCTTCTTTCACAAAATCTGCTGTTAATGACTCAATAAAGTAAGAGCCACCAGCTGGGTCTATAACTTTTAAAACATTTGTTTCTTCTTTTAAGATTAACGATACATTCCGTGCAATACGAACCGATTGATCGGTTGGCTTCGTTAATGCATCATGAGGGTGAACTGTAAAGACATCCGCACCGCCAATTAAGCCAGAAAGAGCTTCATTCGCTGAACGTAATAAGTTTACATAAACATCCAGCTTAGAGAAGCTTCTTAATGATGTTTCAGCAATAGTTGGAACTTTTACGCTATTAGATACTCCATAAGCGGATGAGAACGCTTTCCAAAGTACTTTAAAAGCACGGAGTTTTGCAATCTCTGTAAAGAACTGTGTATCCACTGCAAAAGATACATAAAATTTCTTCGCGAACGCTTCAAAGCTTTCTTCTTGTTTTGCGTATTTTGCGGCTAATGCAAGTGCATATGCTAACTCTTGCACAGCGTTTGCTCCTTTATTATGATAAATCGTCGTATCCGCACCGATTGAGCGCACGCTCGGGAAATTATTTAAAGAGATAGGATTTTTAGATACGATGAAACCTTTGACAGTTTCTCGCTGATTAACTGCTATTTTGTCGAACACTGCTAATAATGGATCATTTGAATTTTCAACCACAATTTTAAACGAATATTCTGAGAAATAAGTCCCTAATTGTACCAATACTTCTTCAGTCCATTCGAAATTTACACGGCTATCAATTGTTACTACTTCATTGCCTCGAGCTAAGCTATCATCAAGCTGTGCAAAAAATGCTTCACTAGTATCAGCATATATTTGTTGTGCCACTTGAAATGCTTCGTTATTTTGTAGGGAACGGATTGTAGCAACTTGTTTATCAAGTTCTTCACCAAGTTTTGCTACTAAACTTTCTTGGGTGTAAAGAGGTTCTAATGTAATACCTTCACTCGTTTTCGTTAAAAGAGACTCGTATGGTTTCCCTTTTAAAGCCTTGATTGCTGCATCTTGCCATTCTGAATAGGACGGCTTTTCAAATTCAATATTTTTCATGTTGTTTGACATGCGGACGCTTAATCAGCTTCCCCCCTTAGTAGTTTCTATTTGTTATTCTACATGACAAATTGCGACTCGGAAAGCAAAAAAAAATCGGAAACCGTTATATAACAGGTTTCCGAGAAGTCATCAGTAGACTGATATTGAAGATTTATTTGTATTTTCGAGTATTTCTTTTACTCTATTTAAGAATTTACCACAAACAAGTCCATCAAGAACGCGATGATCTAAAGATAAACATAAATTCACAATATCTCGTGCAGCGAACATTCCACCAGGTAAAACAACCGGTTTTTTCACAATACTTTCCACTTGCAAAATAGCCGCTTGTGGATAATTAATGATGCCCATCGACTGTACAGAGCCGAATGCACCCGTATTATTGACCGTAAATGTACCACCTTGTATATCATCCATCGTCAGTTTTCCTGCACGAACTTTCACTGCAAGCTCATTAATTTCTTTAGCAATACCTTTAATTGATTTTTCATCAGCGTGTTTTATAACAGGAACAAATAATGCATCATCTGTTGCGACTGCAATGGAAATATTTATGTCATGTTTTTGGATAATTTTGTCTTCTGCCCACATGGAATTCATCATTGGGAATTCCTTTAGAGCTTGAGCAACTGCTTTTACGAAGAAAGCAAAATACGTAATATTAAAGCCTTCTTTTTGCTTAAACTCTGTCTTGATGTTATCACGATATGCTACTAAATCCGTAACATCTACTTCCATCATCATCCATGCATGTGGCACTTCATGAACGCTCCGTACCATATTATTGGCGATCGCACGGCGCACCTTTGTTACCGGAATCTCAATATCGCCCACTTGAATTGGTTGTACAGATGTGGCTTGTTTCTTATTCTCCTGTGATGCTGGTGCTTCAAAAGGTACTGACTGTGGTACGGCCGAATCGATTGCAGGAGGTGTTTCCACTAGAGAAGTTGGCACATTTCCTGCCTCAATCAGTTGCATTAGGTCTTTTCTTGTTATACGTCCCCCTTCACCAGTACCTGTGATTTTATCAAGGGCAATTTCATACTCTTGTGCAAGTCGAAGAACAGCTGGTGAATAACGCACTTTATCCTGTCGAACTGTTTTTTGCGATGCTCTTGTAGCTGTAGTTGGCTGCTGTGTCTCCTGCTTTTTTTGTACACCTGCATTTAAAATTGCCGTACTTACCGCTGATTTTTTCGGAGGAGGAGGAGGAGGTAACTCACTGTCACCTGCTATTTCAATGGAACAAACGACTGCACCAACTGGTAACGTTTGCCCTTCCTCTACAAGTAGCTCTGTAATGACTCCTTCAAAAGAAGACGGGATTTCTGCATTTACTTTATCTGTTACAACTTCTGCTAATGGATCATATTTTTTTACCGTATCACCTGGCTTAACAAGCCATTTTTCAATCGTACCTTCTGTTACACTTTCGCCGAGCTGTGGCATTGTAATATTTTGAATAGCCATCATCTATTCCTCCCATCAATATTATGCCTAGGTGTAATTGGATCTATCAAATTACTATCATATTTATAAAATACTCATCACCATAAAGTGGGGGTTGATTTCCGTTCCGACTGGGCGCTTTGCCGCTGACGCTTCGCTTTCGCGCAGAGCAGAGCTTCCTGGGGGCGTCCGATGAGCCGCTTCACTCGCGTTGCTCGCTCCAGGGTCTCATCTGTGACGCTAATCCCCAAGGAGTCGCCCAGTCTCCACTCCAATCAACTTATATACATGACATAACGAATTAAGAAATGTCATCCCGAACTTTTGATGAAGAGCCTTAAAATACCTGTGACATGAATAAGCTTTAGGCTATGACGCGTAGATAAACAATCACATTTATTTTAGCTTTTTAAAGCTTCTATTTACCACATGAGTGGATATCAGAAATAGAACTTTTTATATTAGAATGCTGCAAGTTCTCGCATCGCACGCTCTACTTTATCAGGATTGATCATAAAATATTTTTCCATCGTTGGTGCATAAGGCATAGCTGGAACATCTGGTCCTGCAAGGCGCTGAATTGGTGCATCGAGCTCAAATAAACAATGCTCTGCAATAATTGCTGCAACCTCACTCATAATGCTACCTTCTTTATTATCTTCAGTAACAAGTAAAACTTTACCTGTTTTACTTGCCGCCTCAATGATCGCTTCTTTATCAAGTGGATATACCGTGCGTAGGTCAAGAATATGCGCTGAAATACCATCTGCTGCTAGGCGCTCTGCCGCTTGTAATGCAAAATGGACAGCTAAACCATACGTAATGACAGTAACGTCTTCCCCTTCCCGCTTAACATCTGCCTTACCAATGGGCAATGTATAATCGTCGACAGGTACTTCACCTTTAATGAGTCGATATGCACGCTTATGCTCAAAAAACAGTACTGGATCCTCATCGCGGATTGCTGCTTTTAACAAGCCTTTTGCATCATACGGTGTTGATGGTATAACAATTTTCAAGCCTGGTGTTCCTGCAAAAAGTGCCTCTACAGACTGCGAATGATAGAGCGCTCCATGAATCCCGCCGCCAAATGGTGCACGTATAACCATTGGGCAAGACCAATCATTATTTGAACGATAGCGGATTTTTGCTGCTTCAGAAACAATTTGATTAACGGCAGGCATGATGAAATCAGCGAATTGCATCTCGGCAATCGGGCGCATCCCATACATCGCAGCACCGATACCAACCCCTGCAATTGCACTCTCGGCAAGAGGCGTGTCAAGTACACGATGTTCACCAAATTGCTCATAAAGACCTGCTGTTGCTTTGAAAACTCCGCCTTTGCGGCCAACGTCTTCTCCTAAAATAAAAACACGCTCATCACGTTCCATCTCTTCCTTCATCGCTAATGTAATCGCATCAATATAAGACATCACTGCCATTACACATCACCTCCGTCCGCTGGTGCATATACATATTTCAAAGCATGCTCTGGTGTTGCATACGGAGCAGCTTCTGCATAATCTGTTGCTTCATTCACCTCTGCCATGACACGTTCTTCTATTTCAACACGTAGTGTTTCTGTCATAACTCCTGCATCCGTTAGGTACTTTTCAAACAACAGAATTGGATCATTTGCCTTTCCTTCTGCTATATCCTCGGCTGTTCGATATTGACGATCATCATCATCCGAAGAATGAGCCGTTAAGCGATAAGTCACTGTTTCTATTAAACTCGGTCCATCACCACTACGCGCGCGATCAGCTGCTTCTTTCACAACCTTATAAACTTGTAACGGATTTTTCCCGTCAACAGTAACACCTGGCATACCATAGCCAATACCGCGATCTGATACTTTTGCACAGCCTAATTGACGTTCTACAGGCACAGAAATTGCGTATTGATTATTTTCTACCATTATAATTACAGGCAGCTTATGGACTCCTGCGAAATTCGCACCTTCATGGAAATCACCTTGGTTTGAAGAGCCTTCACCTAGCGTAACAAAAGCAATAAAATCTTCTTTTTGTAGACGGCCTGCTAGAGCAACTCCCACCGCGTGCGGAACTTGTGTAGTAACTGGAGAAGAGCCTGTTAGAATACGATTTTTCTTATGCCCGAAGTGACCTGGCATTTGACGCCCACCCGAGTTTGGATCCTCTGCTTTAGCAAATGCGGATAACATCAAATCTCTTGGTGTCATGCCAAAATGTAAAACAACTCCCATATCTCGATAGTAGGGTGCAATATAATCTCTATTATTATCAAGAGCAAAGGCTGCCCCTACTTGTGCTGCCTCCTGTCCCTGACATGAAACAACAAATGGAATTTTACCAGAACGGTTTAATAACCACATGCGTTCATCTAGTCTTCTCGCCATTAACATCGTTTCGAACATTGCAAGTACATATTCTTTTGATAAACCTAAATCCTCGTGCTTAATTTGAACACTTTGCATACGAACACCCCTTCCCGACGTTTCACTTTCGCTACAAAAAAAGAAATTAAAAATGAATGGCGCGATTATCCACTGCTAATGCTGATTCCGCTAGTACCTCATTTAGTGACGGATGTGGATGAATAGCCTGACTAATTTCCCAAGGCGTTGCGTCCAATAATTTAGCAAGCGATGCTTCTCCAATTAAATCTGTCACATGTGGTCCTACCATATGAATACCTAAAATATCATTCGTTTCTTCATCGGCAATCATTTTCACAAAGCCATCTGTCTCTCCATTAACTAGCGCTTTTCCAATCGCCTTGAATGGAAACTTACCGACTTTCAATGAATAACCTTGCTCTCGAGCAGCCCTCTCTGTTAAGCCAATACTCGCAACTTCAGGGTAAGAATACACACATTTTGGTACATTTAGAACATTTAGCGCCTCTGTTTCCCCCGTTGCAATATGCTCAATCGCAGACAACCCTTCATGCGAAGCAACATGAGCTAATTGTAAGCCACCGATAACATCCCCAATGGCATACATATGTGATTCCTGCGTTTGATACGAATTATTGACTTTGATAAACCCATTTTCAACTGCTATTTCTGTATTTTCTAATCCAATACCTTGTGTATTTGCTTCACGCCCAACACAAAGCAGTACTTTATCAGCCTCAAATAATTCATCCTTATCATCGACTTTCGCAGAAATGAAAACGTTATCATTTTCAATTTTAAAGGTCCCTGTATCTAGGCGAGCGTTAGTCACAATTCGGACGCCTCTTTTTTCAAGCTGCTTAGTTACCTCTTTTACAATATCCGTATCCTCTGCAGGTAAAATGGATGGCCCATATTCAATGACCGTTACGTAAACCCCAAAATCACAAAGCATAGAGGCCCATTCAATTCCAATAACGCCTCCGCCAACAATTAATAATGACTTTGGCAAATTTTCCATTTCCAGTGCATGATCAGAGTTCATCACATATTGACCGTCAATTGTTAGTCCTGCCATTCCTCTTGGCTTTGATCCGGTGGCAATGACCACATTTGTTGGAACTAGCATTTCATTTTCATCGCCATTATTCATTTCAACTGAAATAGTGCCAGGCATTGGTGAAAAAATGGAAGGTCCTAAAATTCGACCTGTTCCCTGATAAACGTCTATTTTGCCTTTTTTCATAAGTGTATTCACACCTTGGCTCAATTGCTCAACAATCGTTTGCTTTCTTACCTGCACTTTGTCAAATTGCAATGTAACGCCTTCAATATCAACACCATATTCAGCAGCTGTTTTATTTGCCATACGATACACTTCTGCGCTTCGAAGTAAGGCCTTACTCGGTATACAGCCTTTGTGCAAGCATGTTCCGCCTAGGCGCTCACGTTCAACAATAGCTGTTTTTAAGCCCAGCTGTGCAGCTCGAATTGCTGCAACATAGCCACCTGTACCTCCGCCTAAAATGACAACATCATAATTTTGAGCCATATGGATTCCCCCTTTTGAGAAAACTCTTGTTCCTTTGGTACTAAGAAAAATGATCTGACCTTGCAGTTTAAATTCATTTAAACGATTAAATCTATTAAGCTACTATAAAGTTAGAAGAAGTCGACAATGCGACTTCTTTAAACGAATAAACGGTTTTTAACGACCGTGTAAAATATTTTTTTCATTTTTTAAAAATTGGCTACGAGACTTCGATACTCGAGCGATACGTTCTTCTGCTAAACGATTAGCCGCAACATATGTCGGAATGCCATCACGTTTAGAAATCTCGAAGATTTTTTCGATACTATCATAAATACCTTCAACACGCTTCATCGCACGCTCACGGTTATATCCATATAATTCATCAGCTACATTTATTACTCCACCCGCATTAATCACATAATCAGGTGCGTACACTATCCCTAATTCATGTAAATAATCACCATGGCGAGAATCTTGTAGCTGATTATTGGCAGAACCTGCAATTACCTTTGCTTTTAGTTGCGGAATCGTTTCATCATTTAAAATCGCTCCTAATGCACAAGGTGAGAAAATATCAACTTCCTGTGAATAGATTTCCTCTGGTGCCACAGCAGTCGCACCAAAATCATTCACAACTCGATCAATTGCCGCTTGATTAATATCTGTAACAACAAGTTTTGCACCTTCATTATGTAAATATTCGCAAAGCTTGTAGGCTACATTGCCTAAACCTTGTACAGAAATAGTACGCTCCTCTAGTGAATCAGATCCAAATGCTTCTTTTGCCGCTGCTTTTATACCACGGTAGACCCCGTAAGCAGTTACTGGAGATGGGTTTCCTGATGAACCAAAAGCAGGGGAAATTCCCGTTACATAATTTGTTTCCTCATGCATTAAATCCATATCTGTCACTGTTGTACCAACGTCTTCTGCCGTAATATAGCGACCATTAAGCCCTTGGATGAAACGTCCTAGTGCACGGAACATTTCTTCATTTTTATCTTTAAATGGGTCACCGATAATAACCGTTTTTCCTCCGCCAAGGTTTAAACCAGCTGCAGCATTTTTATAGGTCATCCCTCGTGCTAAACGTAATGCATCCTCGATCGCATTTTCTTCTGATGCATATGTCCACATACGTGCCCCGCCTAGTGCTGGCCCAAGTGTTGTGTCATGGATAGCGATAATCGCTTTTAACCCTGATGCTTCATCTTGGCAAAATACCAATTGTTCATAATCATACTTTTCCATATACTTGAAGATTTCCATGAAAACTCGCCCCTTTGCTTTTGAAAGTGCATCCCCAAATGCCCATTCCAATTCAGTATAATAAGTGTATCAATTATGCCTCGGCATAATTGCGTCCGGAAACGGCTTTGTGCCTGTACAAAGAATTTCTTTCCTATTCCATGACATTCGCCGGAGGCTTTAAATTCTTTCAGCTAGTATTTGGACACCAGCTGAAAGAATTTAAAATTGTTTAACAATGGATAATAATGCTCCATTTATTTTTACAATACTCACAATTTCGCAATTTATCAACTATTATTACATTTTCTTGTTTAAGTAAGAATTTTCTAAACATTCAGTTACAGCTATTCTATTATGTCTTTACTAGTTTTTGGGTATATCAGTAACATAGCTTCCTTGACATTCCGATATCCACAGGTACAATTAAAATTAGGAATAAGGGGGGACATGCATGGCTCGTTTAGCTGCATTTATTGTAATGCTTATTCCAGGTCTTATGGCTGCAGGTGGCATTAAATTTATGCGTGATACATTATTTGGTAAGCTCATTTCACCTTTCCCATTTTTATGGCTACAATTCGTCGTTGGCATTATTCTCTTTGTTATAGGCTTTGGCTTTTTCGCAGGATTCTTACTCCACCGCGATCGAAAAAATGGAAAAGTGGCTCCGCGCTTCCAAAAAAAATAAAAATAGCTATCCGTTTAAGTTCAAAAGACTTATTGGATAGCTATTTTTATCTTCATTCATTAGAATGATTAACGTTGCTGTTTCGCAATTACTTTATCAGGAAAATCAGTAATCCAACCAATCACAGAAGGATGCGGATTCAATAAAAATGTTTCATCCCCATCGATTGCATAATAACGACATGCTTTATTACTCGCTACACAAGCCTCCAAATATCTTGGCTTATAGTACCTTTTATGCATATGAACACTGTCAATAGCTTTGTAATCACTAAGCAAATCCCACTTTAATTTTTTTGTTGCTATAAGTGCTGTTTCATAGTTTGGCTTATATTGTTTCACAATCTCCAGTAGCTCATAGTGAAACGATGAAAAATGACTGCCAACTGGCAAAGTAAGCCCATGAAGCATTTGAATAAGTGCGTTTTTATTATTAAGAATTGTAGATTTTAATTCGATATTAAGGGGTAGCTGTCGTGAATTTGCCCAAGCTAAAACTACATCAAACGTCGGGATTTTAAACGTTGAAAACAACCGCCTCCAAGGCTTCCCAAGTTTAAAGCTTACTAGCTCTTCTATCGTACATTCGTTCACATGCTTATTGATGCCAACCAATCTTGACAGCTGTGGATCATGATACACAACTGGAATACCTTCTTTTGAAAGCTGGATATCTAATTCAATTCCATCTGCTCCAAGCTCTAAAGCCTTTTCAAAAGCCTTCAAAGTATTTTCAAGTGTATACGCTGAAGCCCCCCGATGTGCAAATACAGGAATGAATGATTCCCTAGACATTTAACTCACCATATTCAAGAAGAAATTTACCATTTGTCACCTTACTTAATAAGGATGATTTTTTGCCAATTTGAATATAGGTACCAGGATGAGCTTCCTTCGTCACAATAATTTCTTCTTTTCCAGCATGACGCATCTCATCCATTATGAGCTTAACCTCATGATCGATTGTTACTGCATCCGCTTTCAATTTTGTTAAGCTTTGTTTTGTTTCTTCAAATGTAGCTATTTGTTCCTTAGACATTTTATCAAGGAAAGGCAGTAAGCTTTTAATTTTCCCCTCGCGCTCAGAGATTTCTGATTGTAGCGACTTAAGCTGTGTAGCCCTCTCTTGCATAATAGAGTATCTTTCTTGTTTATTAACGCTTTCAATGATTAAGTCCGTCCGACGCTCTAAACGATTTCCTGAGATGGCAGTGACGATTGTATTTTTAGCTACCGTACGGCCCCCAATAATTTTCCCTTTCCGTTCATCCACAAAAATTGAATGTGCAGTGAGTTGTGATCCTAATGCGTAAAATCCTATATGAATGCTGTCAGCTGCAACTAGATTTGCTTCATTGACATGCTTAACGAAAATATTTCCGCCTGCCTCTACAATAGTTGAGCCTAAACCAAAAATCCCTCCACGAATATAAACGTCTCCTTCAATGGATTTAATAAGTTTGGCACCGCTTACACTTTCAGCACCCTCGATGGAAATATCTCCAGTAGCAATGACTGTATAGCCTGATGTAACGGTTCCTTTTATACTTAAAGAGCCATTAAATTCAATATTCCCTGTTTCAACGCCAACGTCTCCATTAATCGGCAAATGTCTATTAACACCGATCATACCTTTGATATCATCTAAGACACCAGCTATTTTAGAACGGATGACAGTTTTCCCATCCTCTTCTACTTCATAAGCCGATTTTTTATCGTATCGTATAGGAAAATCACGACCTGGTACAGCAGCCATAATTTCTCCTAGTACATTTTTCCCTGATTTACCTAATGTTGCAGGGATTTTTTCACCTAGCCAAGAACCTTCTGAAATTTCAGAAATAAAGTTCATGTCATAATAATCAGCTTTCCCATCTTCGCGAATTACTGGCTTTCTCTCTGGTTTAGGTAAGTATGTAATTTGTGCATCTGTTCCTGCTACAGGTGGTGTACCTTGTGCAATTAAAAATGCTTTTCCTGGATCAATTTTAGAAATATCAAAATCTAATATTCCATAAACAATTCCTTCGCTCTCGATTGTTTCCAGAATTTGTTGCGTTAATTTCTCTTTATTCTCTTGTATATAATCATGTGTTTCATATACAAATATTGAGGCAGACATTTTATCTCGTGCAATTTCTGCTTCAACATTAGGAAGCCAGCGTCCAATTTCAACAGGGCTAGTGTTTTCTGTTGCTAAGACATTTTTTAATATTGAAAAATTTGATAATTTAAGTCGGGGATGACTACGTAAAATACTATCAAATTCTTTTAATGGATAGCCAGCACTGTAAGTAATCATATAGACCTTACCATTTTCTTCGGTTATTTCGAATTTATCATTTCGAACTAGTATCAAGTTACCTCCTCCTTCCCTCTAACAGTAAGTATATACAATCTAATTACATTTGTTTAGAGACAATTGTCACTACCAAGAAAGATTTTACCCATACTTTGTAAGCAATATATTTATATATACCTTTAATTTTTATATCGAAATTAGTCGGTTTATACTATAAAAAGGTATGTTTTTACTCAAATTTAAAAATTCCCTTTCACGAATTGAAAAATCCCACCGTTAATAATCAGGAAATTCACAAAATCTTTAATAAATTTAAATAATACTAATGTATCTGTCTTAATTTTCATAAACCTACATTAGGCCTTCAATACTAAATGAATATGTCTTGAAAACCATTTATCAACTACTCATATAGGCTTCGAATTGAGTTAAAATATAGCTACGAGTCATTCTCTAGAATAACCTCAATGCGAATATGAGCGCCAAGTTGATCGAAATTCAGGAGCTGTTCACGTGTCATATAGTACACACTAATGCTTCCATTAATTCCAAGTCGCATCTCAAATAAATTTTCTTCTATCTGCGTTATTTCTAACGAGTTATTTTCGTCAAGCTGTAAGTTTACACTTTTCATATGTTATCACCCAATATAATTATATACGTTCAAGCAAAGATAAACGATCCACAGTATTGTTGACCGATCAATTATGCTTCGGCATAATTGCGTCTGGAATCGATGCTTCACCAAGAAACTACTTTCCGATTCCATGACATCCGCCGAGGCTTTAACTTCTTTCAGCAAGTGGTTTGGTAGCGACAGGTACAGGTATTTGGATACCCGCTGAAAAGTAACTTAACATTCATCTCACCACCAATAGATGTGGGACTTTTGCTGAAAGAAGTTATATTTATTACTTTCCTAATACATATTCCGCTAACACACTTTGAATTTTATAGATGTTAGTTGATTTATTAAAGTTTTTCTGAATCGGTAATTCACTACCTGAAACCCAAATTTTCAACTCTGCATCTAAATCAAACGTTCCCGCAGTTTCTACTGAAAAATGAAGAATACTCTTATATGGAATTGAATGATATTGCATTTTCTTCCCAGTTACTCCTTGTTTATCGATTAAGATAAGTCTTTTATCCGTAAAAATAAAAGTGTCTCTTATAATTTTATAGGCATGTTTAATTGTTTCGTGAGGTGTTAATAAATCTTTAACTTCTTCCCGTAATTTTTCTAGATTTACTTCACTTGCATTACCTATTATCCCATCAAATAAACCCATTTTAATTCCTCCTCCAAATGTCCATTCTTCATTTAAAATATGAGATTATTTTTCCATAAATTCAATGTAAATCTGCTGCAGTTAACCTTTACCTACGTGTATTAGCATAAAACGTCAGGTTAGGCGGCTTAAAAAAGTAAGTACATTTAGATTTTTACAGAACAATCCAACATATACGTTCAATTTTGATTTTTAGACATTAAAAATACGCCCTCTTAAACAGTCGGCGCAAACTGTCTAAAAAAAGCGTTAAAATTTTTGCTACGTTACTTAACTTTGATTTACCGGTCAATCTCCGCCAAACCAAACGCTATAAAGGATCACAGCTATTCCTTTCACTGTTATCGAAGACTATAAGACTGGAGAAAATGAAGAAGTCATTGATTTCAGTGAGAAAAGATTCGAAAAGATTTATTTCTAAAAAGCCGAGATTCGGCTTTTTTTATTAAGCTTCAGAAATTCCTATCCCAAAGCTAACTAATAATAAAAATATAGTCAAAATTACAAAACATAGACTATTGACAAAGACACTTAAGATTATAATATTTGTTTTTTTAGTTCTAATCCCCATCACCATTGAAACAATAAATCCAATATCTATTAATGCTAATAGCCATAAACAAATAGTTAGGAATGGTTCATTCACGAAACGACTAATAAAGAAAACTGCAAAAGTAGCTATGACTAATATAAGCGTAAAGATTATTGGCCTCGATTCTTTGCGAATAACTTGAAGATCACTTTCCATCAAAATCACCTCTCTGTATCTTTCATAACTGATTATCTTATATTTTTTTGCTATACAAATAGCTGGTCTAACTTTACTTAATATTATTAATAAGTCTCCATGAATCCACTTCGTCTGATTATGATCCAACCCATTAATTTTTCAATTGACGGGCATAGTTCATCATATATTTTTGGTAAGTTTTCATGTAAAAGTTCTTTTGTATCTATCCATAACCTATCTAATACGAAACGATTATGACGCGCTGGCTCATAAGGTCATACTGACGTTCTAGCTCGTACTGATACACGTAATCAAAGTGTCTCCAACATATAGCGTCATTCTCGTAACTCCAACAAATTGTGCGACCTGATCTTGCGTCAAATATCCGTCATTTTGAGCGAGTAGATCAATCGCAGTAACCTTTAATTCATGTCTCTTTAGTTCGCGCATAAGGCGGGATATCTCTGCATCTGATACCACATACGATTTCTAGAATCATTTTCCGACTATCACCTAATCACCTTCTTTAAAAAGAGGGCAAGTACCGCTATAAAAGCAGATACCTGCCCGTTATATTACACAATAAACATTACTGATATAGACCATATGATAAGAACGAATGAGAGAGTAAGGAAAAAAGTGTTTACTTTAGTTTCTTTATCATTTTTAATTTTTCTAATTATATTTACAAGATTTAAACAAAAAATAATCCCTAAGAACAGCATTACAAATAAACATTATACACGAAATTGGAAAATATGGTTTTATCCACTAAAACTCATTGCAATCCTTTAAACAAAACTTGTGTCGCCTGCCTTTCGATTAATTTCGCTAGTTGATACGCAATCTTTTCGATGTCATACGTTACTGTAAACGAATCATTACGACGTCTCCGAATAAAGAACAGAACTTCTATAAGCTTCTTATATATTTAATAATTTTATAAAAATAAAGGATGTGCTCTTTAGTTGATTGAGTATCGACTTTCAATAAACTTAAAATTCCTTTAACATACCAAAGTTCTAACGTTTGGTAGAACTCATTCAAATTAACCGAAACGTCATATTCTGCTAAAAATACTTGAGTGTATGTATCAATTTCCTCTAAATTCTGAGGTAAATATGACGCAAAAATGGCTACTAAATCAAAATATCTAGGTCCTTTCCGTGCCTCACTAAAATCGATGAAGCAAACATTTCGTTCAGCAGTTAACAAAATATTCCACGCACCTAGATCTCCATGAATCCACTTCGTCTGATTATGATCCAACACCATTAATTTTTCAATTGATGGGCATAGTTCATCATATATTTTTGGTAAGTTTTCATGTAAAAGTTCTTTTGTATCTATCCATAACCTATCTAATGCGAAACGATTATGACGCGCTGGTTCATAATGAAAATCCCTTAAATATTCTTGCAACATCTGATAAGTATTTAAAACCTTTTGCAAAGGAGCTTTTTCGTTTACTGAAGGTACGTAAACCTGTATTTGAAATAAATTTTTATCTATTTGAGTAAATGGCCCATCAAACTTTGAAGTTAAAATCTCACTCACAATATTTTTATTTTTTGTTCTAATATGTTGTATAAGTTTATATTCAAAGTAAGCCTGCTCTTTCGTATCAACGGATTTCAAAATATATTTTTCCGAAGTTTTTGTATGCAATAAAAAGGTTGAAGCTGTTTTTCCATTAGTTAATAAAGTTTCATTTGTAATTGTAGGTATATCAAATTCCTTTACTATTTCTAAAAAATAATCCATAAATTATCGCTCCTCTTGGCAAATTAAGTTGCTTCTAAGTTAAATGTTGGGGTGTATTTAGCACACTAACCTAGATGAACTCCGATTTCTTTATACTTCAAATTAAAAAAAGTAATCGCAGCTTCGAAAGCCATATGCATTCCGTTACATCACTTTTTGTAATCGTGGGATATTCATGTTAAAATTCATGCACAGTTCACCTTCTTATTACTTGTTTCTCGACAATTCAAGTATATATAAAACAGCGAATCTGTGCTTTTTATATGCGTGTAATTGTGTGAATACATTATAGAATCAAAAAAAAACACCTCCATGAATGGGAATTCCCCATAAATGAATGTGTTTCATAGTTTAATTCACTTAATTAACATTAAAGTTATATGATCTCAGTAATTAGTCGGTATAAATTCAATGAATTCTCTCTAAATAAGTCCTGTAATCCCTTGTAACTCTAGCCTTAACTCGCCATCATGTCGATGCGAATCTTGTCTGCAATCATGGCGATGAATTCACTATTTGTCGGCTTCGATTTTAAATGATGTACCGTATAACCAAACATCGACGAAATTGATTCATAATTGCCACGGTTCCACGCGACTTCAATGGCATGACGAATCGCACGTTCAACTCGTGATGGCGTTGTATTGAATTTTTTAGCAATTTCCGGATATAAAATTTTTGTCACAGAGCCTAATAACTCGATATCTTCGAACACCATTTGGATAGCTTCTCGCAAATAAGAGTAACCTTTAATATGAGCAGGAACGCCGATTTCTTTAATAATGGCTGTAATCGTGCTATCTAATTGATGTTGATTTAATTTTTGAGGTGCCGCTGGTTGTAAAACACTTGTCTTTTTAGGAAGTGTAGCCTTCTGCCCAGCACAATGTAAGATCTTTTGAACCAATTGATCAAATTCAAATGGCTTTAGCATGAAATAGGATGCACCTAGGTCTACAGCCTGTTTCATCACATCTTCTTGGCCAAAAGCAGTTAACATTATAACTTGAATTGATGACATTCGTTCATTTTGATACATCGACTCTAAAACAGCTAACCCATCAAGATGCGGCATTATAATATCTAGAAGCAAAATATCTGGTGTGAATTCTTCTAGCATTTGTAAACAAACTTTGCCGTTTGAAGCAGTTGCAATTATTTCAATTTCAGGATGCCCTTGAAAATACTGCTCCATCGTTTTTAACAACTCACGATTATCATCTGCAATCGCTACTTTAACCTTTGTCATTTAAATTCCTCCTTTTGAACTGCTTTGAATTACCCCAAAGCGTCACCTATCCCCTAATGCAATTTTTGCACACTTTGGAATTTTCGACATTTTTGGTTTAAAAACCTTTTCAATTTCCAAAAATGAGTATGTAGTCCGATACTTTCTTTTTATATCGACAAGTTATGATAAATACCTGTAAAGCTTCGAATGCTTATATCATTTATTTTAGTGAAAAAACGGAGATAAAACTACAGTTTTTTTAAAGTGTCGCTAATCACTTCATAAATAAACGAAATACTTGATGAACAAGATATTTTTATGAAAGAATGGAGCTACCTTTTCGGCAGCTCCTTCGTTTAAGATGATTTTTTTAACATTTCTGCTACTGTAAGCGCTGCTCCCTTTTTTGGCTCCTCCACAAACATATGTGTAACCGCACCTACAAAAAGACCGTCTTGAATGATAGGACTGCCACTCATCCCCTGCAAAATACCACCTGTTTTTTCAATGAGCTTCTTGTCAGTTACTATGAATTCAAGGCGTTCATTTTCAACCTTGGTAATTTCAATTGAAAAAGTTTCTACCTTACTGCCCTCAATCGCAGTATAGATTTCAGCCTTCCCTGTTTTTATATCCTTTTCATGCATAATTTCAATTGCTTTAGGCAAACTTTGTTGATAACCGTCTTCCCAACGGCCAAAAATTCCATAAACTGTATTTTTATCGATACTCCCTAATCGATTATGGTGTTTTTCAATGGAGGATATTTTATAGCCAGGCTGACCAGGTATGCTTTTACGAATTTGTTGAATCGAAGCTAAAAAAATGGAGCCAGCATGGAAAATAGGGGCTTCTTGTAACGTTGAATCAACGATTTGGTGGCCTAATGCACCGTAATTTTTTGTCTCTGGATCAATGTATGTCAATGTTCCTACTCCATCTGTTTCATCTTTTAGAAAGGAAATAACATGTTCTGCTTCTTGCTCCTGTAAATCAAGTGTCATTTCTTTTCCTTCACTTTTTATCGTCCATTTCTGTTGTCCTTGCCGAGCAACAGCTTTTTTGGCATCTACAAGTGTTTTTACTGTAATATCATTTATTTTTTCAATTACAGCGCCTCCTTTCATCCACTGATTGGAAGCTAACAGCACATCATGTGCTACAAATACATGTGATAGCTGAAGTTGAATACCAATTGCTTCGCCCATCGGAATTAGCTTTTTTGCGGCAAAAGCCTTTACGGGCATGAATAATAAAACGATGAGCATAGGCAAAATGACAAATTGACGCCAACGACGATACATACGACACCTCCTTTTTATTTTTGTCTTTTTACTATGTGTTTTTGTGGCGTTCTTATAAGCGGTAAATATTTGCGCAAAAAGAAAAAACCCAGAAACAACGAGTGTTTCTGGATTCTTTTGCTATCTCATTTGTTTTTTTCGTGTATTAGCCATTTTTAAAAGCTCTGTGGCGTGTTGCAAAGTTAAATCTGTAATTTCCGCTCCAGATATCATGCGACTGATTTCTTCAATACGAGCATTCGTATCTATTTCCAGCAATGACGTAAATGTTCGATCATGCTCGACTTCTTTTTTAATAAAATAGTGATGATCGGCCATCGCAGCCACTTGCGGTAAATGCGAAATACATAAAACTTGAGAATTAACAGATATTGCAGCAATTTTTTCTGCGATTGCTTGTGCTACACGACCACTTACACCAGTATCTACCTCATCAAATATAATAGATGTTATGCCATTTGAGGATGAGAAAATCGTCTTTAACGCAAGCATCATACGCGATAATTCTCCACCAGAAGCAATTTTCGGTAAAGATTTTGGCGGCTCGCCTACATTCGTAGAAATATAAAAAATTACTTGGTCTTTACCATTTGCATCAAAGTAAGGCAATTCATCAAAATTAACAATGAATTTTGCTTTTTCCATATGTAATTCACGTAGTTCGGCCATAATAGCTTCACTTAAATTATGTGCAGCGTCCTTTCGAACAGTAGAAAGTTCTGCAGCAAGTTCATTTAATACTGCTTCCATTTCCAATACTTTTCGTTCTTTTACTTGTAAAATTTCGTCTCGATTTAAAAGCTCATTTAACTCTGTTTTAATTTTATCGTAATACGCTAAAATCTCTTCAACTGTTGAACCATATTTGCGCTTCAAATTTTGTATTAAGGCTAAACGTTGCTCAACTTCATTTAATCGAGCCGGATCAAATTCTAATTCATCCAATACATTTTTGACCTGGTAAGCAGCATCCTGTAATGCATAAAATGCAGTCGTGACAGATTCCGATGCTTCTTTAAATTGCTCGTCAATTGTCGCAGCATCCTCTAATGCACCCATCGCATTGCCAATCCAGTCAAGGCCTTTAGAATCACCTTGAATAGCTTCATATGCAGCACTCGAGCGTTCGAAAATCTTATTGAAATTCATTAAACGACGACGTTCATCCAATAACTCATCTTCCTCGCCAAGTTTTAAATTGGCATCCTCCAGCTCTTTCATTTGGAATTGGTACAAATCAATACGCTGCGCCATTAACTGTTCGTCAATCGAAATCGAAGCTAATTCTTTTTTTAATGAACGATATTCTTCGTATTGAGAACTGTACAAATTTTGAATAGGTGTCAGTTGTTCCTCAGCAAAATGGTCCAGTAAATAGATATGCTGTTTCTCATCCATAAGCTCTTGATTTTCATGCTGTCCATGAATATCGATGAGGCTAGACCCAATATCACGTAGTACAGATAATGGCACAAGTTTTCCGTTTACTCGACAAACACTTTTTCCAGTATCATTTAAATCACGGCGCAAAATAATGGTATCTTCTTCTATTTCTATGCCTGCCTCTTCAAGTTTCTTATAAACAGGATGCCCAGAACTTGAAATTTGAAATAAACCACCTAATTCTGCCTTTTTAGCTCCATGACGAATAAATTCGGAATTCCCTCGGCCGCCAGCAAGTAAATGCACGGCATCGATAATAATTGATTTTCCTGCACCCGTTTCACCTGTTAAAACTGTTAAACCATCTGAAAAACTAACTGTTAAATCCTCAATGATGGCAAAGTTTCGAATACTAAGCTCTCTTAACACAAATTGTCACCTCTGTATCAAATTACCCTGCTATTTTACAGCATGTCTAATAAGCGATTTTTTGTATTTTCACGCTCATCTTCGTTACGACAAATAATTAAAATAGTATCGTCTCCAGAAATAGTACCTAAAATTTCAGGCCAATCTAAATGATCAAGTAGTGATGCAATAGCATTGGCATTACCAGGAAGAGCCTTCATTACCAAAAAGTGTGATGCACCATCAATGCTGACAAAAGCATCAGCTAACGCACGGTGTAATTTTTGTATTGGATTGAAACGTTGGTCTGCGGGCAAGCTATATTTATAGCGTCCATCCTGTAAAGGTACTTTCACAAGATGAAGCTCTTTAATATCACGTGATACTGTTGCTTGTGTCACATTATAGCCTGCATCCTTTAAAAAATCGACTAAATCATCTTGTGTTTCAATTTCATGATTGGCAATAATATCCCGGATTCGTATATGCCTCTGTCCTTTATTCATGTCGGTCACCTCTTATAAATAGTTGAATATTTGTATATTTACACTACCATTTTAAACATAAAAGCACAAGAAAAAACACGGCTCTGTAAATGAGCACGTGTTATTTTAGTGCACTATGCGCTTCTTCAACGAGTGCATTAAAAGCTGTATACGCAGGAATTTCTTCATTACCTATAGGATTCACTAAATGGAATAAAAATTCAATATTTCCCTCGCCTCCTGTAATTGGCGAAAACGAAGCATCCTTAACGACAAAGCCAACCTCTGTCGCCATTGCAGCAGTTTTTTCTAAAACTTCTAAATGTACTTTTTTATCACGAACAATGCCTTTTTTACCGACATTCTCTTTCCCAGCTTCAAACTGAGGCTTCACCAATGCCATTACATCGCCACCTGGCATTAACAATGTTTTTAAGACAGGTAAAATAAGCGATAATGAAATAAAGCTAACATCTATTGTAGCAAAGTCTGGCAAGCCCTCTGTTAAATCTGGCGCTGTCGTATAACGGAAATTTGTTTTTTCCATGACAGTTACACGTTCATCAGAACGGATCTTCCATGCTAGTTGGTTAGAACCAACATCTAATGCATAGCAATGTCTTGCACCATGCTGTAATGCGCAATCTGTAAATCCTCCTGTAGAGGAGCCAATATCAAGCATTAGCTTCCCCTCTACAGACATATCAAAAATTTGTAGCGCCTTTTCAAGTTTCAAGCCGCCACGACTAACATATTTTAAATCAGAGCCTTTTACTTGTAGTGGTGCATCTATAGCAATTTTTTCTCCCGCCTTATCAATGCGAGTTTCATTAGAAAAAACAAGCCCTGCCATAATAGAGCGCTTTGCTTTTTCTCGCGTTTCGCATAGCCCACGCTCTACAAGTAAAATGTCTACACGTTCTTTTGGTTGTTTTGTCATTATTTATTCAAACCTACTTGTTGTTTTTGTTGAAGTAACACATGCAGACGTGCCACTGTATCCTCAGCCGTCATATGAATTTCAGCGAGAAGCTGATCTACATTACCATGCTCAATAAAATGATCAGGGATTCCCATACGATCAATTATTGCACTTAAATAGCCATGGTCATGGGCAAATTCTAATACACCACTACCAAAACCACCTTGCAGTACCGCCTCTTCAATCGTCAAAATTGGTTTACGGCTTGTTAATATACGGTGAAGCATATTCTCATCCATTGGTTTAATGAATCGTGCATTGACTACTTCTATCTCAACACCTTGCTGCGCTAAAATATTGGCTGCTTCCAGTGCCATAGAAATCGTCGTACCAAAGGTTAAAATCGTTGCATCCTTACCTTCACGTAACACTTCCCAGCTACCAATTGGTAACGCCATAAGCTCATCATCTAACGGAACGCCTATACCATTGCCTCGAGGATAACGTAATGCAATTGGACCGCCATCATAGTCAATGGCTGTTTTCACCATATGCTGACCTTCATTTTCATCTTTTGGCATCATAATTGTCATATTTGGTATATGACGAAGGAATGCAATATCAAATACGCCTTGATGTGTTTCACCGTCTGCGCCAACTAAGCCTGCACGGTCAATTCCTATAAAGACATTTAGATTTGGACGTGCGATATCATGTAGTACTTGGTCATAGGCACGTTGAAGGAATGTTGAGTAAATGGCTAAAAACGGCTTCATGTTTTGTGTCGCTAAACCTGCCGCCATCGTTGCTGCATGTTGTTCAGCAATCCCTACATCAAAGAAACGTTCTGGGAAATCCTTTTGAATCCCTTGTAATTTTGAACCTACTGGCATTGCTGGGGTAATCGTGACAACGCGTTTATCCTCATGAGCAATTTTGCGGACAGTCTCAGCAATCAAGCTACTCCATGCTGGACCTTTCACCTCAGACTTTACAAAGGCACCGTTTTCAATTTTATACGGACCTGTCCCATGCCAATTACCAATTGTATCATCTTCAGCAGGTTTATAACCTTTGCCTTTTTTCGTAATGACATGAACGAGCACTGGGCCTTTCACTTTTTTAGCTTGTGATAATGTTGACTCAAGAGCATCGAAATCATGTCCATCAATCGGACCAAGATATTTAAAGCCTAGCTCCTCAAAGAACACACCTGATACTACTAAATATTTTAAGCTATCCTTTAAGCGCTCAGCAGTTGTAGCAAGCTTACCGCCTAGCACTGGGATCTTATTAATGAGCGATTCCAGCTCTTCTTTAGCTTTTGAATATTCTTTAGCTGTACGAAGACGCCCTAGTACACTGTGTAGCGCTCCGACGTTTGGAGCGATTGACATTTCATTATCGTTTAAAATGACAATCATATTTGTTTTAGCATGGCCGATATGGTTTAACGCCTCCAGCGCCATACCGCCTGTTAAAGCTCCATCTCCAATAATTGGTATCACGAAGTTTTTTTCTTTTTTGATATCTCGTGCTGCTGCCATACCCATGGCTCCTGACAAAGATGTCGAGCTATGACCTGTCTCCCACTCATCATGTTCACTCTCCACACGCTTTGGAAAACCACAAAGCCCTTTGAACTGACGTAATGTATCAAATTGATTTGCACGACCTGTCAAAATTTTATGCACGTAAGCTTGGTGGCCAACATCCCATAAAAACTTATCTTGTGGACTGTCAAACATTTTATGGAGCATAATCGTTAGCTCCACAACACCTAGGTTCGGTCCAATATGACCACCCGTGACAGAACATTTTTCGATTAAGAAGGTACGAATTTCTTGTGCAAGTCGCTCAAGACCCTTCTTATCTAAGCTTTTTAAAAAGGCTGGACTAGTTATATTATTAAAATCCACCTTTCTCACACACCTTTTCAATAAATTATTCACCGTAATTGTGTTTCCACTATTATAACAGTGTTATTAATATGCTAAAAGTACGAACACTTTATTGTTTGCACATTGGCAAACGCCTTCACCTATTCTAGCATATTATGTGCCTTTAACGCCTCGTTTTTCCCCTAGTTTTTACGATGTACAATATAGGCTGCAAACTCACGTAATAAGCTGGCATCTACTTCCAATTTATCTAGTGCGTTAATGGCATGCTGATAATGCTCAGCAAGCTTTTCTTTTGCCCCTTCTAAAGATAATAGAGCTGGGTATGTGCTTTTGTCACTTGCTACATCTTTACCTGCAGTTTTACCTAGTTCTTCTGTAGTACCCTCAATATCTAAAATATCATCTTGAATTTGGAAGGCAAGACCAATATGATGCGCATATTCCTTTAAAGTTTTGCGTTCTTCTTGCATTACATCAGCTAACACGGCTCCCGCTTCAATACTAAATCGTAATAGAGCGCCCGTTTTATTGATATGGACATGCTCAAGCTCAGCTATGTTTAACTGACGCTTCTCACCTTCCATATCGAGTACTTGACCCCCAACCATACCTTCTGCACCAGCTGCTTTACTTAACAGATTGACTAATTCAATGCGTTTTTCAGCTGATACATCCATGCGTGCTAAAATGCCAAACGCAAGTGTATTCAATGCATCGCCTGCAAGTGTCGCTAATGCTTCACCATAAATTTTATGATTTGTTGGCTTCCCTCTACGGAAATCATCATTATCCATACTTGGTAAATCATCATGGATTAATGAATACGTATGGATGACTTCAACTACAGATCCTACCGTTAAACCATCCTTCAAACCCTTATTGTAAAGTTCAAGAACAGCCAATACGAAGAGTGGGCGAATACGTTTACCTCCAGCTTTTAATGAATAAAGCATTGATTCTTTTAAATTGGCTGGTGCATCAATTTTCTTGACTAGTGCAAACATTTCAGCTTCAACTTGAGGTATGTTGCTTTCAATAAAATGTTTTAATTGCTCGTTCATTTTTTAGTTCTCTCCCTTTAGTGGATCAAATGCCGTAGTCTCACCTGTCTCTTGGACAATAGAAATTAACTGCTCCTCAGCATGTTGCAGTTTGCTATGGCAAAATTGTGATAGCTCCATACCTTGTTTATATAAATCAATCGCGTTTTCTAGAGGCACATCACCTTGCTCTAACTGACGGACAATTTCCTCAAGTGCCGTCATTGCATCTGCGAAAGTTTGTTGTTTCTCTGCCACAATTATTCCCCCTCATTTTTCGGCAAGATCTTTACCACATCAGCAATAACCTTTCCATCATGGAAGGAAAGTGTTAATTGATCCTGTGGCTTTACATCAACTGATGATTTTAACATTTGATTATCTTTATAAGCTACCGTGAAGCCCCTTGTTAAAATGGCAAGTGGATTTAATGCTTCTAAAGTTCTGACAGTTGCTTCAAATTGTTGTTTTTGTTTCGTTACATAATGAGTTGCAGCACGAGTTAATTGTTGGACATGAGTTTCTAGCTCTCGTTGATGGAAAGCTAATGCCTTTTTTGGCGAGTGCTGCTCTACCGCACTATGTAATTGTTGAAACCGCGCTGTTTTCTTCATCAAATCGACCTGCATGGCTTTTTGTAATCCCGTTTCAAGTTGAGCTAGCCTTTCTGTAAATGGTCGATATAGGCGTTCTGGCATTGACAACGGATAAGATTGTTGGAGCTTATTTAGACGCTGACGTTCTGCCATAAGTTGCGCTCTGACGATTTGATGCAGTTGTGATTTTTGTGTAAGCACCCGTTGAAATAATTCTTGTTGATCAGGTACAGCCATTTCAGCAGCAGCAGTTGGTGTCGGAGCGCGCAAATCAGCTACATAATCCGCGATAGTCGTATCGGTTTCATGACCTACTGCGCTAATAATAGGGATCCGGCTTCCAAAAATCGCTCGTGCAACAGCTTCCTCATTAAATGCCCATAAATCCTCAATCGATCCACCGCCACGCCCTACAATCAGTACATCGCAACTACCATCGATATTTGCTCGTTCAATGTTGTGAACAATATTCGGCGCTGCTTGCGCTCCTTGTACAAGGGTTGGATAAATAAAAACTTCAGCAAGTGGATAGCGTCTCTTTAATGTTGTACAGATATCTCGAATGGCAGCACCTGTTGTCGACGTTAAAACACCGATTTTTTCCGGAAACCTCGGAATTGGTTGTTTCCACTCAGGTTTAAAAAGCCCTTCTTGTTGTAACTGCTCTTTCAGTTGGTTAAAAGCAACAAACAAACTACCTATTCCATCTGGTTGCATTTCCTGTACATATAATTGATATGTACCGTAGCCTTCATAAACGTTTACATCTCCACGGATAAATACTTGCATACCTTCCTTTGGTTCAAACGCTAATTTTGTGGCTGCTGTTTTAAACATGGTGGCCGCAATTCGTGCTCCATCATCCTTTAATGTAAAATAAATATGCCCTGATTGATGAATTTTGACATTGGATAGCTCTCCCTTTACATAGACTTCACGTAAATGCGGATCAGCATCAAATTTCCGTTTAATATATTTTGTTAATGCTTTTACAGTTAAATAAGAAGCAGATGACATTTTCCCGGCTCCTTTACTAAAATCAAGTTTTTCACAAAACTACACCTATCATAACATTTTTTATTGCGCATGACGTGCCAAAATACAGTTTCGGTTGAAAAAACGACTGTCTTGTATAGAATTGAAAACCTTACTATAACATATCTTAAGATTTCGTATTAGATAAAATATGTCTTTTCGACGAAATAAACGGTGGAGTTGCGTTTTGACTGAGTGCTTTGCTAGGGGAGCAGATAGAAGAATCGGAGTGGCGGATTTATCTACGGGGGTGGCTGATTGAACCACTAGAGCGACGGAATGAAAATGAAGCGACGGATAAAACAGGCCAAGTGACGGTAAGAACCCCCAAAGCGACGGTATGAAAGTCAAGTCCTTAATATTGTGTAAAATTCTATACAATGTTCTTCAACTCTGACTTTAGTTTTGTCAAATTGTGCAGCTTATGTTGGAATTCGCCGCTAAAAGTGTGAGTTGCGCCGCTAACCAAAGGAAGAACGCCGCTAAAACACGAAATTCCGCCACTAACCAAGCAAGGAACGCCGCTAAAACTTGAAAGAGCCAGAATCGCTGATAAAAGAGCAGAATGAAAGCGAAACGACGGATAGATCTGCCAGAACGACGGATCTATTTGATTTTCTTAACAAACAAGAAAACCTCACAACTAAATAAAATTATGAGGCTTTTATATTAATAAAATATTAATAGAAGCGTCCCTACAAGAAAGCAATAATATGTAAAGTAGCTAAGCTTGCCACTTTTCATAATGCCCATAAACCAACGCATTGCAAAATAAGTCATAAATAGTGTCACAATAAATGTCGCAGCATAAGGAATTGCTAATGCACCTTTATTTGGCTCATCTAAAAAATCAGAAATCCCAAGGACAACTCCACCAAGACTTACAGGAATATAGAGCATGAAGGAAAATCGCAAAGCGGTTTCCTGTTTCATACCAACTGCAATGGCTGAAATAATGGTTGCTCCTGAACGGCTAATACCAGGTGTTAATGCTACAGCTTGACCAAGACCTACGATGATGGCGTCTTTCGCAGTCAAATCCACATCCCTTTTCGTACCACGCATATTACGGATTAACCATAGAGCAATACCTGTCACAAATAGCATAAGTGCTATCGTCGTCATACTAACATTATCCGCAATAACATCGCTTAACAAAACACCTAAAACCCCCGCTGGAATAGAACCAATTACTATGAATATGGCGAAACGAAAATCAGCTTTATAACGATTCTGTCCAGTTTTCAGATACAGGAAAAAATTCGTAATGAGTCGGACAATATCCTCTCGATAAATATAGACAATAGCCAGTAAAGAAGCTGTGTTCGTTAAAATAGCAAAAGTAAAACCTTGCTCACCAAGACCAAGAATTTCACTTGCAATCATAACATGTCCGCTAGATGATACAGGAATTGGCTCTGTAAACCCTTGTACAAGACCGATAATGATATGTTTAATGATCAGTATTAAATCTATGTTTTCCATAAAAACCTCCCTATTCATATGTATGACCCAAACGTTATATTAGACGTTAAAAACAACGCGAAAGTTCTCGAAATACTCAGAAAATAAACCATACAAAAAAGCTACCTCAATAAATTGAGATAGCTTTTTATAAAGAGTCATTCAAAATTATAACTTAACTGTATGTGCAAGCTTATTTTCTGCTGCTTGAACTGTGTTGAATAGAAGCATAGTAATTGTCATTGGTCCTACACCGCCTGGTACAGGTGTAATGTGAGAAGCAATACCATCGATCTCACTAAAGTTTACGTCACCGCAAAGCTTGTTGTTTTCATCACGATTAATGCCAACATCTATAACAACTGCGCCTTCTTTAACATGTTCCTTCTTAATAAAGTTTGCACGTCCAACTGCCGCAATTAATATATCTGCTTGTTTAGTGAATGAAGGTAGATTTGGTGTTTTGGAATGCGTATATGTAACGGTTGCATCTTTTTGTAGTAGTAGTTGTCCCATTGGTTTCCCCACGATATGACTACGACCTACGATGACCGCGTGCTTTCCTGCTATTTCAATTCCTGAATATTCAAGAAGTTTCATTACGCCAAACGGTGTACAAGGCAAAAATGTTTCTTGGCCAAGCATCATTTTCCCAACACTTACTGGTGAGAAGCCATCAACGTCTTTTTCCACAGCAATTGTGGCAATAACAGTATCCTCATCAATATGTTTAGGGAGTGGTAATTGTACTAAAATTCCATGAATATCTTCACGATTATTTAGTAATTCAATTTGTGCTAATAATGCATCCTGTGTAGTTTCTTCTGGCAGTTTGATTAACTCAGAAAACATACCAATGGCTTCACAAGATTTTTGCTTATTTCTCACATATGTAGCCGAGGCTTGGTTGTCTCCTACTAAAACAACCGCTAAGCCTGGTGTTAATCCTTGCTCTTTTAAACGCGTTACTCGCTCTGCTACTGAATTACGAATTTCTTGACCAATTTCTTTACCATTAATAATTGCACTTGACATAGACCTTAGTTACTCCTTCCAATTTAACACATTTTATTGTTCTGTAAATTTAGAAAGTACGCCATTAACAAATTTCGACGAGCCATCGTCGCCAAATGTTTTGCATAACTCGATTGCTTCATTAAGTACTACTCTTTTTGGTGTTTCTGGCATGTATAAAATCTCGTATACAGCTAGACGTAAAACCGTTCTTTCAATTTTTGGTAAACGGGCAAGTGACCACTTTTCAAGATGCTGCTCTATAGTAGCATCGATTTCCTCTAAATGTTCAACTGTTCCAGTAACAATCTTTTCGTAGAAGACATTTGTTGGTTGGCCTTTAATATGGCCCATTGCTTCTTCTACTGTTAGTTCAGTATTGTCTAGCTGAAACAAAACTTGCAACGCTTTTTCGCGTGCCTCATGTCGTTTCATGTAAAGCTCTCCTTCTTAAGTGGCATTAAGGTTTATAATAGCATAAATTCGTACGAGATACACGAATTCAAGCAAGTTTTCAATAATCTGATACCTTTTTCAAGCAAGTTTTTGCTTATTTTAACACCCTTCAATCAACTTTATGAAATTTAATGTTAAAAAATGAAAATCCATCATTATTGTTTAAATAACAAGAATGTTATAATCAAGGGAAATAACCCCATTTTTCGAGGTGTTCATTATGCATTATGAAGGTATTTGTACAAGCTGTAAAAGAACTTTCAAGCTATATGAAGGTGAGGAACAAAATAAAGCAATAAAAAGAACGCAAATCCTGCCTATTTTACTGCGAGGATTGTAAATAAAATCGTTTTGATATCGCAAGAAATTTCTTTAGCCATAACTAATAGAAGCAACAACGTAGTATGAACAAAAATTTATCGTGCCACCTTGTATAACTGCGAACTAATACTTCCACACTTATAAAAAACTGAAAAAATAAAACAAATCTTTTGACCCTATAGTTACTATAGGGTTTATTGTATTACATGGAAGTATTCTAGTAGATTTAGATTCATGTATCGTGAAAGATTGAAGGAGAACAAAATGAATAAGCAACAAATTTTAACCTTAAGTATTTTATTATCGAATTTATTCATTGCCTTTTTAGGCATTGGTTTAGTTATACCCGTGCTACCAACACTCATGAATGAGCTAAAAATTTCAGGCTCTGTCGTTGGTTATATGGTAGCAGCATTTGCTATTACGCAACTTATTGTTTCACCGATTGCTGGTAAAATGGTGGATACTATTGGCCGAAAAATTATGATCGTTGCAGGTCTTTTTATATTCGGTTTTTCAGAGCTACTATTCGGGCTCGGACGCACAGTTGAAATACTCTTTATCTCGCGTATGCTAGGTGGTGTAAGTGCTGCCTTTATCATGCCGGCGGTGACTGCCTATATTGCTGATATTACAACATTGTCACAACGTTCAAAGGCATTGGGCTTTATGAGTGCAGCGATTAGTACTGGCTTTATTATCGGACCTGGGATAGGTGGATTTTTGGCCGAAATCGGAACACGCATACCATTCTACGCTGCAGGTATACTTGGATTTTTAGCAGCTATCTTGTCAATACTATTACTAAAAGATCCGACACGTGCTTCAGATGATGTAGAGTCTGCGCCATCAATTTTAGGCAGTGTAAAACGTATTTTTAGCCCTCTATACCTTATTCCATTCGTCCTTATTTTCGTACTGTCCTTTGGTTTAGCTGCATTTGAATCGTTATTTAGCCTATTTGTGGATCATAAATTCGCATTTACGCCTTCAGATATCGCGATTATTATTACGGGGAGTGGGGTAGTCGGGGCCCTTGCTCAGCTGATGTTATTCGATTGGCTGACAAAGAAAATGGGCGAAATTAATCTTATCCGTTATTCACTCATCCTTTCTGCTGTTTTAACATTTGCTATGACCATTGTTAGTCACTATTTCGCAATTTTATTTGTCACATTCTTTATTTTCGTCGGCTTCGATTTAATCCGTCCTGCCGTTACCTCTTATTTATCGAAAATAGCTGGTAATGAACAAGGATTCGTCGGCGGCATGAACTCCATGTTTACAAGTCTCGGGAATATCTTTGGTCCTATTTTAGGTGGGATATTGTTTGATATAAATTTAAACTACCCATATTACTTTGCGACAATTGTTTTAACAATCGGCGTAATACTTGCTTTGTTCTGGAGAAAGCCGAAGCAAATTGAACTATAATAAAGTAGCGATAATCACTGCTAATCAATTTCCATTAACAACGAAAAAGAAGGATTGCCTATAGGCAACCCTTCTTTTTATTCTTGTACGGCTACTTCTTCTTTTTCAAAGTGAATACCTGTAATGTGTACATTCACTTCTGCTGTTTCAAGTGCTGTCATATTATAAATCGCTTGGCGAATTTGCGTTTGTACTTCCTTCGCCACTTTCGGAATTGTATAGCCGTATTTTACAGAGCAAAATACATCAATGGCAATCTCACCAGTTTCAGTAACACCCGATTTAATGCCCTTATTATGCACTTTTTTACCGAAGCGTTCTACTACGCCAGTAGCAATATTACCACGAGTTGCCGCGACTCCTTCTACCTCGTTTACTGCTATTCCAGCAACAACCTCGATTACTTCCGCTGCTACTTCGATTTTCCCAAGTTCTTCTTTTCCAGAAGGCGTTGGTTGTACGAAAGATTGTCCTACTTTCTCTGCCATACAAATATCATCCTTTCCCTTACACATCACAAACAAATGCTGTACTTACGCTTATTATACTATAAAAAGGAAGGTTTGGCTTCGTAAAGCCGATTTAATTTATTTAGGACAGGTAATATCGATAAATTCGATAACGACTCGATAAAAACGAAAAGTGAAAACAGTCGCTACCTCATAAATATATTTTTCACCCTCCCTCTTAGTAAATTAATCAAATTTAATTAGAGTGAATCCTCCCTACTAGCCATTTTGCACCAGGAAACCTGGCGTTAATTTTATCACATACGACTTTCAATAATCCATAATGATAATAAGCTATAATTCACTATATATGAATCAATTTCATAAATCATATTTTCCAAAAATATCAACAAAAAAGAACTAAATAGTTTCAATTAGGATAGAAGAAAATTCCTTTCATTTTTTTGTTTAGTTCCCACCCGATTTAACTGAATTTTCCGTTAATTAGTTTACATTATTAAATAATTATGTTTAAATTCAAGAGAATACTACTAAAAGGGAGTGAGAATTAAAAATGATAACAAAATACAAAGTTTTTATTGTACCTTTAGTTTTTGTCTTTGCTTTATTGTTACTTAACACCAATGTCAGTTCTACTTATGCAAAAAAGCTAGAAGATTTGAGTAACTTTAGTAAGTTAGACATAAGTACAAAAAACACTATCCAACAATACCCTTTAGAAGTTCAAAAGAAACTTGTAACACAAGCAACCGAAATGAACGATGTTTTTAATATTCTCGACAAAGTATTCGGAAGTTACGAAGCGTTCTCCGATAAAGGCACTATATATCTATCAAATAGTGGTGAAATAATTATTGGATTAACAGGCATTTCAGATGAAAAATTAAATACTCTTAAGGCTTCTCTTCAGGTTATAGATGAAGATAATTTAATTAAATTTGAATCAGTAAAATATAGTATTAATGAGTTAGAACAAATTCAAGACGAAGTAGCACTAGCTGTTCAAAGGTTAATTGAAGATAAATCTGTAATTACAGACCTTGATTTGATTGACAAAAAAATAACTGTTTCTGTAGAAGATTTAAAAACAGATGAAGAACAAAAAATTTTATCATACCTAAATCAAAATAATTATATAGATTTAATTCAATTAAAATCACATGATAAATCAATGAATCCTTATGGTGAACTAGCAAGAGCAAGAAATTGGACAAAATTAGGTGGAGGAATCCAATTACGTAATGCTTATGATCATCTGTGTACTACAGCGGGGATAGGAAAGAAAGGAACAAATTACTTTGTATTAACGGCTGCACATTGTCTCGATTCCAACAATACTTATGTCAAACAAGATACTGCTACTCTCGGTGTTGTTCATAGCAGAGGGCATTATTCCAATATAGACGTAGGGTTAATCCGTGTTACAACTGCAAGCACAATTACACGATATGCAACAAATTATTTTTATGAGCTTGCAGAAAATAAAGATGATTATGATAGACGAGTGACTGGAAGTAGCACACCTATTCAAGGTCAATTCGTTTGTAAATCAGGAATAACAACAGGTGTAACATGTGGAAATATATCTACATTAAAAACAACATATATTGATCCCAATGGTTTAGCACCGGGAACAAGAAATGTAGCTAGAATAACTCCTTTAAGCGGGGTTGACTATTCTCAACCAGGAGATAGCGGTGCAATTACTTATGACCCTTCTACCTATAGAGTAGTGGGAATTCATAGCGGTGGTGGTGGTTTAACAGGTCTTATGACAAGAATCAACGATGTTATAAGTCTATATTCAGATTCAACTAATACATTTTCCATCTATTCAAGTTCTACAGATGCTTTATTAGTAAGTAAATAATCATATTTTTAATCTTATTCCCCCGAACAGACAACGTATGGTATCTATTCGGGGTTTCCAATTAAGAAGGAACATACATTAAAGTGTACAATTTATGAAAAATACTATATGAAAGGAAGGGGAGTTCGATGAAAACTTATAAAGCTTTAATTATGTTATTTATTTTTACCTTTTTTTTAATTGGATGTTCCACAGATAGTAACGATATTGGCCCAAATATTAAAGGAGAAGTTGTACAAATAGAAGGTGACAGATTTTTAGTAGTTGATAAAGAAAGACCAGAAATACGAAAAGTATGGTTTACTACGGATGAAATTTATACTGTACGTGTTGGATTAACAGTATCTGTATGGGCTTCTGAAATTACTGCTGTTCCTAATGAAAAGGGATTTGGGGAAGGAATTGCCGAAAAAATCATTATTGAGTAAAATAAAAACCGCCATAATAATGAAGGGAAAGATGAACAATAAAGATCCTCTTCCCCTTCATTATTATTCCTTTTTATCTTTGATAATCCCTTGTCTTCTTGCGCCATTATCTACGTTAAGTTCATTTCCATAGTCAATTTTCCCTTTATTTTCTTTTCTTGAATCGTACAAAACATTGCTTCTTCGTTAATCACATCATAAAGGACATTATCAGGTCAGATGGCTAGTTTAACTCCCTCATCATTTGTGAACCCTTTCCATGGCACAGCTACCATCATAATTTTTGGAAAATCCCGCCTTTTCTTCATTGCTTTTTTCAGTCTGTTTTGCTTCTTCTGTAAGGTGAATATTCACTTTATCTTTTGCTTTATCACTTTTAACGGTAGGGGCTTTAACTGCAGTATTGTTAACAGTATCTTCAAGTACTTGTTATCTGATTTAACAAACCAAACCATATATGTATTTTTTTAATAATCAGGAGATATATAGGTAGAATTAGACAATATGGATATTTTTACGTTTATATTAGTGGTGATTTTAGTTTTTACATGTTTAACAATAGAAAGAATTTCGAAAGATATACGTGAACAAAATAAAGAAATTATTGATATTTTGAAAGAAGAACAAGCGAGATAAAGAAGAAAATACAAGCGATTAAGTTAAACATTTATTCTAGGTTTGTGCGCATGATCTTAACTATAGCAAAATACATAGCAGATTCAATGCAATTTCGCTAACAAAACCACTCTGAAAGATATGTCGATAAATATAAAAAGTTAGGCGATAAATCCAAAATTTTATTCGATAAATTAACAAAGTTAGTCGATAAATTCAAATAACCTCTCGATAAAAAATGAACAGCAAGCAATCTTCAAAGGGAGCATTTTTTCCTTATGTTGTGCAATAATCGCTCCCTTTAATCGACTAACTAATCTACTTCTAAAGCGAAGGCGTAGAAAGCGTCGCCACGAGATACATTCGCTTCCTTTTCATCTTTCCACCATACGCCATATGAATAATAATAAACTCCACGTTGTGTAGGTGCGGTAAAACGATTGTCTTTTACCATTACTTCAGTTTCTTTTTTATCATTCATTAGTACAACATTAAATTTATTTGGTTTTAGTTCGTAATTCATTACAAGAGTTATATTTTCACCAGATTTAACTTTTATAGGTTTTTTACCTTCTAATAGTTCAACTGGTCCAGCAGTATCAACGCATTTATTTGGCCAACAATAGGTACCGAGTGTAGTTTCAAATTTTTTATTATCAATTTCTATATAGACTTTAGGAGGCTTTTCTCCTGACAATCCATTAGTTGTTGAACACCCCATTAAGATAAGTCCAAAAAGAGCTGCTAAATATAAAAAATATTTCTTCTTCATGCACATCCCCCCTAATATTTGAAAAGGTAAACTTTCTCTTGTTTAAACGTTTCTAACAAATAATGAATTAAACTGTATAGGTCTTCTATATAAGTTTCAATAGTTATTTGTTCCTCTTCCGAAAAAGTATAGTAAGATTTCCCAGCCCCTCTTTGTTCCCAGACTACAACATTAAACGTTTTTCCAAGTTCGGAATTATATTTATAAATCAGTGGTAAAGCGGCAGATTGTTATCTTCACCAAAAATAGAGATATATTGTTCTTGATGTTGACCTGAATTATATGCATTGTATCATTTTTCCAAAAAAATATTTTATTCAAGCGTTAATAACTACATGAGTATATAAAAAATAAGCCGATCAATAATCGACTTATTAAACACCCCAATTGTTGAATAAGTGAGAATATACATTCGCTTCTCACTTTATTAACTTATATAAATTATTGTAATTATGTAGTGTTACTGTCTCTTTTCAACAAATAATAAAATTAGTGTTGCCAATGGACCTAACACAAGGGAAAGTAAAAACCAATTTAACCCCGTTCTATTCTTCCCTTGTGCAAGTGCAGCATTGATCAACGCTAATGTACCCCAGCCTACGACATATTGATTATCCATCATCTGGCCCCCTATTTCATTAAACACTGCACGTTTAGTATAGATTTCTTCATATTTTTGATTATAACACATCCAAATAACATACTTCATAAAAGGCGAAATCCGAGAGCTAACCGGGCACCGATGTCCGTTAAACCAAAACGATTGTTATTTTCAAAAACGCCGAGCTGCTTTTCGTGCATTTTAATGATTCCGTAAAAATTGCCCACTCCCATCTTAAATAACGTCCATCATTAGCTCGATTTCGGACGCTGCGTAAATTACGTTGTTGACCGTTAAAGGTTCTCCCATGAATACATATAAAGCGCCTTGACCTTCGCTGTAATATACGTCTGTTTTACGCCCAGTCCGTTCGAGTAGTTTGCGTTGGATATTAACAATACTAACTGCAATATTCATTCCATTTAATCCCCCTTATAACTCCGTTTGTTTAAGCGTCGAAACACATAAGATGATAAATACGTCGACTGGCGATTTAAAACCGGTTTTAACTACGTATAAAGGCGAAATAAAGGCGTAATGCTTCCTCATTACTTATACCCGAGCATAATACCGTTTTCAGACAAGATATCTGTAAAAACAATTAAATACTTCCCTCGATAGATCCACGCTGTCTTACCATTGATTTAGGCGGTCATTTAAAGGCAAATCGATGTGTTGTTAGTGTGTTCTTCAAGGCTTACGTCTGAAAAATCTTCCGCAATCAACTATTTAGTCACAAGAAGGAATATTAAAATAAAACGTTGAATTAAGTTTAGAAAATTAATTAATTGGAAGTGGTCATCTAAAATGCAAGAAAAATTAAAAAGTTTTATAAACGATCCCTGGTGGTTGATTTCAACAACTATGTCAGAATCCTTAACGAAAGAGTTAGAGAAAGAACTTTCACTAAAACACATTCTCTACGGAAAAAAAGCTGTAGCAATGGCTAGAAGAGAAGATAATGATGATGTTATTTTTTGGATTAAAAAGCTAAACAAATATGCTGTTGTTCATTTAACATATTCAAAAGAAACTTCAAATGATTTCCCTATTACATTACTATTTACATTGAGTGAGTTAGAAGAATACTGTAAGACTGTTTCAAAATTTTATTAAACAAACGAAAACTAATAAAAGCTTGGTGCCCCTAGCTTTCATTGGCCATTGTTGGTGCAACGATCAGTCGTATTCTTTAATCGTTTGTTTGCGTGCCCGATAAGCGATTTGTTCTTTAACGATGATTAGCGCCGAATATGCACAAATACGATTATCTTTTAAACGAATTAACGTCAATCATAATTGTTGGCGCTGTTATTAGCGGTTTATTATTTTCATTTTTAGGATCATTTTTCATTCAATAGATATTTTCTATATCGAAAATACCGGTACGATGACTATTTTTACGCATAAAAAAGACCCCCTAACGATTCAGTTTCGTTAAAGGGTCTAAAAATCGGATATTCCGTTTTGTTTTATTCCTAATTGTATTTAGCTGACAAATATCGCACAACTATTGCGCAAGTTGATACACCTTACTTGCTTGTCCCCAAAACATCATTCTCTTCTAGGAACTTCGTATTGAATTGCGCTGATTTGAACACGTCATTGTTCATCAATGCTTCGTGGAATGGAATTGTTGTATTGATCCCAGGACCAGATACTTCAAATTCGCTAAGCGCACGATTCATTTTCGCAATCGCTTCTTCACGTGTATTGGCATGAACAATTAGTTTTGCAACCATAGAGTCATAGTATGGAGGGATTGTATAGCCAGCATATACAGCAGAGTCAATACGTACACCGTAGCCACCTGGAGTTACGTAAGTATCTACAGTACCAGCTGATGGCATGAAGTTTTTATAAGCATTTTCTGCGTTAATACGGCATTCAATTGCCCAACCATTTAATTGAATATCATCTTGAGTGAAAGGAAGTTTTTCACCAGATGCAATTTTTAATTGTTGTTGTACAAGATCTACACCAGAAATCATTTCAGTTACTGGGTGTTCTACTTGGATACGAGTATTCATTTCCATGAAGTAGAATTTATCTTCTTGATAGTCATAAATAAACTCGATTGTTCCGGCACCTTCATAGTTACAAGCTTGTGCAGCTTTAACGGCAGCGGCACCCATTTCAGCACGACGCTCAGAAGATAGCGCTGGAGATGGAGCTTCCTCTACTAATTTCTGCATACGGCGTTGAACGGTACAGTCACGTTCACCTAAATGTACAACGTTACCATAGCCATCCGCTAATACTTGGATTTCACAGTGACGGAAGTACTCGATGAATTTTTCTAAATAGACGCCTGGATTACCGAATGCTGCAGCAGCCTCTTTTTGCGTAATTTCAATGCCTTTTACAAGTTCTTCTTCTGTACGAGCTACACGGATACCTTTACCGCCACCACCAGCAGTTGCTTTGATGATCACTGGGTAACCAATTTTAGCAGCCCATTCTTTACCTGTTTCGATATTTGGAACAATACCAGTACCCGGAACAAGTGGAACACCTGCTGCTTCCATTGTTGTACGTGCAACGTCTTTAATACCCATAATTTTAATAGAATCAGATGAAGGTCCAATGAACTTAATGCCTGCGTTTTCACAAGCCTCAGCGAAGTCAGCGTTTTCAGATACAAAACCGTAACCTGGGTGGATACCGTCTGCACCCGTTTTTTCTGCTACGCTCAGTAAAGCCGGGAAGCTAAGATATGAATCTTTTGATAGCTTTGGCCCGATACAATATGCTTCGTCTGCTAATTTCACATGTAATGCGTCAGCGTCTGCTTCTGAGTATACGGCAACAGATTGAATGCCTAACTCTTTACAAGCACGAATGATACGCACAGCGATTTCGCCGCGGTTTGCAATTAAAACTTTTTTCATGGTTGTGCACTCCTTACTCAGCTTTTACAAGGAATAATGGTTGACCGTATTCTACTAATTCACCGTCTTTAACAAGTACATCAACGATTTCCCCTTGAACTTCTGCTTCAATTTCGTTGAATAGTTTCATAGCTTCTACGATACATACGATTGTTTCATTACCAACTTTGTCCCCCATTTTAACATAAGCTGGTGAATCTGGATTTGGAGATTGATAAAACGTTCCAACCATCGGTGATACAATTTTATGTAACGATGGGTCGTTATTTGCTTGTGCTGCCGCTGGTGCTTCTTCAGCTTTTGCTGGAGTAGCTGGTGCTACAGGAGCTGCTACAGGCGCAGGCTGTTGTACAACAGGTGCAACTACTTCTTTTTTAGGTGCTACAGTATCAGTAACAACAACAACATTCTTTTTTAATTTAACTTTTGCGCCATCTACTTCGTAAACGAACTCGTCAATCGAAGAAGAATCTACTAATTTAATAATTTCGCGAATTTCTTGAATTTTGAACATTTCTAACTCTCCTTATGAAATAAAATCTACTACAAACACTATTTTATATTTTTTTCGAACAATTTGAAATACTTTAATGCAAATTAAGTAAATATGAACAAAATAAAAGGCTTTCCTTTAATAAACGAAAGCCTTTTCATTATACTGATATATAACAATAGTTTTAAATAAACAGAAAATTCCTATTTATCTTTCTATTTTTTTAATAATTATTCGCGCTGAATTTTACTTGGACGTCATTTGCGCCTTCCATCTCTGTTTTTACCAAGTAAATAATTTCATTTGCTTGAGCTTTTGACAGCTCCTCCGCCATAACAGTTACCTGTACTTTACCACTATCTGCTCGTACAAACGCATCAGAGTAACCTAAAGATTTAATAAGCATTTCTAACATTGCTTCAGAGGATTCTTGTTTAATAAGGTTATCCATGTCATTATACGCCTTACTTTTTTCTTCTGCTGTGTAATCTTTTGAACCGATCTTCTGTTCTAATTGCAAACGAAGCTGGCTTCTTTCATCACTAACTTGCATGCGCATTTCTTCAAATAAATGACTTGGAGAAGATACTTCCTTCGTCTCTCCCTCTTTCGTTGCTTCTTGATCAGTCACACCCGTTACCGCAGTTTGCTGTAATGCGTCATCTGTGAAAATAGTTAGTCCATTAAATTGTTTTGCTGGATCAACCAAATAATACACTGAGATAACCGCTACTAGACTTAATAATGTCATAAACCAAACTGTTCTTCTACGTACGCGCATTTACTTTTCCTCCTTATTTTCCATTGGAACGATAATAATTCGATGAATCGGCAATTGCATTACTTGACTAACAACAGCACGAATTTCATTTTTCACAAAGATATCTGATGCTCCTTCTGAAACAATTAGCATCCCTGTTACTTCTTTCGTACCTTGTTCAGTTCCTCGAAAATATTGACTGAATAGTTTATTGTCATCCTTCTCAGCTGTCATATCTCCGTAATAAAAATAGACTTTAACCTCCCCAACACCTTTCATAGCCTTCAGTGTCTGCTCAAGTTTTGCTTCATTGGTCATCGATGTTACTTGCCCATTCGTTGTACCCGTTTGATACATTGGTAAAATGATGAAAATTCCCACGGAGGCAGCAATAAGCATTAAGACTATAAATGACGTTGTTTTTTTTCGTTTCTTTTCCACATCACTTGTACATTGCCTCCTTTCATCTTCTCTTTTTCAAGTGTATGTACGCTTGTTTCCTCCTATGAATTGATAAATGGAATCTTTAATAGCAATTGCAAAAATACTAACGTAATAACAAGCTTTGTAAGTGAAATTATTTCTTTATCATCTGTTAGAAACACAAATATCTGACAGATAAAGAGCATCGCTAATAAAAGAATCAATCTATCTCCCCCCAGCCATAACTTGCACAAAAACGATGAGGAATAAACAAGAAAACATAAATGAAAAAGCAATTAGAAATGATACAGCACATAAGGTAAATAGAGACTTACTAACATGATCAAGTAGTTTACAAATATCATCAAAAGCAATTGGTTCTAAAATAGCAGCTAACATTTTCAATGAATACGCACTGACAACAAGCTGAACTGTTGGAATGAACGACACAGTAATAACCGCTATAAAAGCAGAAATACTAGTAATAGAAGATGAAAATTGTGTCATATGCTGGAACATCGAAAAACTATCTACTATAAAGGAACCAACAACTGGAATATTTTCCTCTATTAATTTCTTCACAGGCTCTGCAACAGCTGCACTGACACTAAATGCAGCCACCCCACTCGCAGACATTAAAATGATGTAACAAATTACAGATGCCGAGACGATGCTCATAATGGTAAAACGAATCAATTCGGCAATTCTCGTAAACGAAATTTCTTTAACAATGACACTGCAGACATCAAACACAATGGCAAAAAGCACTCCTGGAATAAGCCATTTACTACTAATAATCGTTAAGACTTGTACAAAGAAAAGTAAAAAAGGCTGCCAAGACGCAATCGCTGTAATACTGCTAGATAAAAGAAAACTTGAAGTAAGAATGGGATAAAATGCAGTAAATATATGAGCAAGCCCCTGTGCTATTTCGTCTATTAAATTAAATGAACTCACAACAACTGGTCCAATAGTTGCCAGTACAATAAGAAAGAAAAGTATCCTTGTCCCTTTTTCAAATTCTGGTAAAATCATATTTACGATCAAAATAATAATGACATAGCCACACAAAATAAGCGTCATCTTCAGCAATAGAAAAAATGGATCAGTTAAAAACGAAACTATTTGCTCTAGCAATGTCTTCGCCCCTTAGTTTAGCCGTTGTAAAATGGCCGACACCTCCTGTAAAACAGCCAAAAATTCCTTAAACCAGTACAACAAAATAACAATCTTGACCCCATCATAGACAATCTGCCCGAGTACTTTATAGCTTTGTTCCACAAGTAAAAAAGACACCCATTGCCCTACATAGAAAAGGCTAGCACTTACTACAATTGCTTTTGCATATGGCAAAAAAGCTAATGTCTCAAGCAATTGCTTGATGAATGGCAATAGGAGTGTAGAAAACAACATACCAAACAGCAAAAACGAAAACATTACACTAATCAGCGCATGGAGTGGCTTTATGACTTCTTTTATAAGCAATAATAAAAGCAGCATGACAACAGCAACAATGACAATTTCCATTTACACTACCCGGAAGAGGTTAGCCATTGAAAGAATGTAAGAATTTCATTGAAAAATAGACGTAAAAATCGCAGTAATTCCGCTGTCATATATAAGTAGGCAATGAAAAATAGGAAAAATGAAAATTCTTTTTTTCCTGTTTGATCAAAGAAGACATGAAGAAGCGCAACTACTAGTCCCACTCCAGCGACTCTTAATACGTCTTGTAATTCCATTTCATACGCCCCCTCGTGTACAGCAATATATGTTGCTACCCTCAAAAAAAGACCTCCATACATACGTATAGAGATCTTAGTATTTTTATGAAATTAATGATGCCTCAGCATTTTCATCCGGAATCGGAAAGAAGTTACAGCAGCTTGGCAATAATGCTTTTCACAGTACCGGGTTGTTTCACTAAATAGCTCTTTTCACCCATCCACATCGATAAATATTCGGCTTTGCCCTGTTTTGCACTTTCTTTACGAATAGTAGTAGTTAAATCATTTTGCAATGGATAAGGTGCTACAACAGCATCTTTCATACGTTCGGTAAAAGCATTTGCTAAGCCTCTTGCTGGTTTACCAGAAAAAGCACGAGTAATTGTCGTCTGCTGCGCTTTCGATTCAAGCAAGGCATTTTTATAAAGAGGTGAAATTTCACATTCATCCGCTACTAATAAGGCTGTACCAATTTGAACCGCTTGGGCACCCCTTGCTAGTGCTTTACTTACATCTTCCTTTGTGACAACGCCCCCAGCAGCAATAATCGGTATGGCAATTTGTCCTACTACTTGCTGCAGTAAATCATGCAAATCAATTAATTGCATTGGTTCAGTGAAAGAACCTCGATGACCACCAGCTTCACCACCCTGAAGGACAACAGCTTGCATCCCTGCTTGTTCTACACGCTTTGCTTCCTCTAATGTAGTAGCTGTACCAATAACATAAACATTGTTATCCTTTAAACGATGAATAACTTCTGCTGAAGGAATGCCAAACGTAAAGGAACAAATGGCGACATTTTCATCAAGAACAGCTTGTACTTGATCTGCAAATACTTCCTTGGACACAACACTTTGTACAGGTGAAAGTCCAAGCTCATCATAAAACGGTTGTAAAGCCATTCGAGCTTTTTGAAGTACATCGATATCAATACGCGGCTCTTCCTGTACAAATAAATTAACAGCAAATGGCTTTTTCGTTAGCTTTTTAACTTCCTGAATAAAACTTTTTGTTTGCTTTCCATCTAAATAGCCTGCTCCAATAGAACCTAAAATCCCTTCCTCTGCACAGGCAGCAACAAATTTTGGCGTTGTTACACCGGCCATTGGAGCCTGTATTATTGGATACGTGGTCTCAAAAATTGTTTGTAACATAGCATTCACTCCTTACTATTATTGTAAACAACTTTTCCAAATATGACCACATATCAAATAATAAAAACTCTTTTTATACAAAGAGGTTGCTATTTTTCTGGATCATCACCAAAACGTGTGGTTGATTTCCGTTCCTACTGGGCGCTTTGTTGCTGCCGCTACGTTAACACTACGCTTTCGCACAGAAAACATCCGCTGCGCTGCAGGGTCTCGGGCCAACACGATGTTGGTCACGAAGGCGTTATCACAGGATGTGATGCTTTTAGCCTTCGTTCCTCTATTGCTGATCCCCGAGGAGTCGCCCTATCTCCACTCCAATCAACTATTTCATAGTAAAAGTTTTAACAAAAGTCATCCACAACTTTTGGTGATGAACCATTTTTCTATCCTTTGCCACAAAATTTAACATTATATGTATCCAATATGAGCGGATGGTTTTTGCGCGAAAGCGAAGCGACAGCAGCACGATGGTTTTTGCGCGAAAGTGTAGCGGCAGCAACTCGTTGTGACTGACTTCCTCTATTCCAAAGGATATTTGGGGCACTCGCTGAAAGAAGTTAAAAAAACCTACCCTTTTGTTAAAAAAGAGTAGGCTGAATGCTTTTATTTATTACGCACGAGAAACGTAAGAAGCTTCTTCTGTATTGATGATTAACTTATCACCTTGGTTTACGAAGAATGGCACTTGTACAGTAAGGCCAGTTTCAAGAGTTGCTGGTTTTGTACCACCAGAAGCTGTATCACCTTTGATGCCAGGCTCTGTTTCTGTTACTTCTAGCTCAACAGTGTTTGGTAATTCAACACCTAGCATTTCACTTTGGTATGATTGAATATGAACTTCCATGTTTTCTTTTAGGAATTTCAATTCATATTCAATTGCAGCTGAAGAAAGTTCAGTTTGCTCATATGATTCTAAGTCCATGAAAACATGATCGTCACCTTGTGCATAAAGGTATTGCATTTTACGGTTATCGATTTGTGCTTTTTCAACTTTCTCACCAGCACGGAAAGTTTTTTCATTTACTGAACCGTTACGTAAGTTACGTAATTTAGAGCGTACGAACGCAGCACCTTTACCTGGTTTAACGTGTTGGAAATCTAACACGCGATATAATTGGCCATCTACAATAATTGTTAGACCTGTACGGAAATCGTTTACTGAAATCATTTGTGTTCCTCCATAGTTTATAAAATAATAAGTTCTTTTGACGAATGAGTAAGCAGTTCATTACCTGTCTCTGTGATTAAAATATCGTCCTCGATACGTACACCACCGATTCCCGGTAAATAAACTCCTGGTTCAATCGTTACGGCCATACCTGGCTCTAGCACCGCTTCTGAACGTATTGATAAGCCAGGGCCTTCATGTACTTCAAGACCAATCCCGTGTCCTAATGAATGACCAAATGCCGCGCCATATCCTTTTTCTGTTAAGTAGTTACGCGCAATCGCATCCGCTTGAATCCCTGTGAAGCCAGGGCCAACCTTTTCAAGTGCTAAAAGCTGGGAAGCAAGTACTGCGTTGTACATATCCACTAATTTTTCAGATGGCTCGCCAACTGCAACAGTACGTGTAATATCCGAGATATAGCCATTGTACAATGCTCCATAGTCTAATGTGACAAAGTCGCCTTTTTCAATCACTTTATTCGTTGCAACGCCATGTGGTAAAGCTGAGCGAAGACCAGACGCAACAATTATATCAAACGAGGATTGAGTTGCTCCTTGTTTACGCATGAAAAATTCTAATTCATTCGAAACTTCAAGCTCTGTTTTACCAGGCTTGATGAAGTTTAAGATATGTGTAAATGCGTGATCAGCAATTTCACACGCAACCTTAATAATATTAATCTCTTGTTGCGTCTTAATCAAGCGAATTTTTTCAATTAGCCCAGAAATCGGCACTAAATCAGCTTGAATTTTATTTTTATACAGCTCATATGTGCCATAGCTAACAGTATCTTTCTCAAAGCCCAATAATTTGATACCCATATTTTTTACTTGTGTTGCAATTTCTTCAATGATCGTCGCCTCATGCTTTACAATTCGGAAGTCCTGTACTTGCGCAGCTGCTTGCTCTGTATAACGAAAATCCGTGATAAACACAGCATCATTTTGAGACACAATCGCTACGCCCGCTGTTCCTGTAAAACCAGTCATATAACGACGATTGTACTCGTTTGTAATTAAAATGCCGTCAATATTTTGTTCTTGAAGTGCCTTACGAAGCTTTTGTAATTTCATCATAATCAATTCTCCCTCTCAATAAATGTGCGTAGTGCCAGTTCATAGCCTTTCGTACCTAGTCCACTGATTTGACCAAGGCATGCCGGAGCGAGATAAGAATGATGACGGAAAGCCTCACGTTTATGGATATTTGAAATATGTACTTCTATAACCGGCACAGAAATCCCTGCTATTGCATCATGTAACGCAATGCTTGTATGGGTATATGCACCAGGATTAAAGATTATACCATCATATTTTTCGTCCTCTGCTTCATGTACCCAATCAACAAGTACCCCTTCATGATTAGATTGACGAAACTCGACAGTGGCACCTAAAGACGCCGCAAGATTCTGAATATTGTTTTTCACATCTTCTAATGTTTCGTAACCATAAATATGTGGCTCTCGTTTACCTAGTCGATTTAAATTAGGTCCATTCAAACATAATAACTTCACGCATATTCGCCTCTTTCTATGTACTTGCCATTATTTTATCATACAAGGCGCATACAGCAACTAATTTCCTTTTTGTGCTGTGTGCTCCTTTTGATGAAAATTCGCAGTTTCAAGCAAGAAACGTAATAGACAAATAACAATGACTATGAAAGGGATCGAGAGTTTTTTAAAGGAAGAAGATTGTAAAGGCAAATCCAGAACAATCCATTCTAATGTGATGGACAAAAAAAGACCAAGCAAAAAAGAAGATAGCACAGCTGGGATAATATAGACATATCTCAATGTAATAAATAATAAAAATCCAATCAAAAATAAGACTAGGATGAGAAAGCTCCATTGAAATAGTTTTGAGCTACCTTCAAATATATTCCATTTTTTATAAAAACCTATTGGATTCCATTTAATAAGATGAAAGTATTGAAGTCCCTTTAAACACAATGCTAAAGCGAGTGCGCTGACGAGCGATGTTATACTAGCTACTTTCAAGTAAAATCCTCCTAACTTGTACCACGAGTATATGTTCAAGCGTTAATCATTTCCTAAACTGTACGATTAGTGTAACCATATAAAAATTTTACTATGCGTAACTCTAGAGGTTTTTCACTAAATTTAGTACAATGGTACAGTTGAAATATATAAAGAGAGTGGTGTTAGCCTTGAGCAATTCACCTGTATACGGGGGACAAGCACAGTTAGAAGGTGTAATGTTCGGAGGAAAGGAACATACGATTACCGCTATTCGCCGTAACGATGATTCCATTGATTATTATCATTTTAAAAAAGTTCAAAACCCTATTTTACAAAAGCTTAAAAAAATTCCATTAGTACGGGGCGTTGTCGCACTGATTGAATCAGCTGGTTTAGGCTCTCGCCATATGCAATTTTCAGGAGACCGTTACGACGTTACACCTGGCGAAGAAGCAGAGCATAAAGAGGAAGGCTCGAGACTTCAAATGATTTTAGGAGTTGCAGTTGTAGGTATCCTTTCCTTTTTATTTGGTAAATTTGCCTTTACATTAATTCCTGTATTTATTGCAGATTTTTTCTCTAAATGGATAGAGGGCAAAACCGGTCAAATTTTACTTGAAAGCGGCATTAAGCTATTTTTACTACTTACCTATTTGTATTTTATATCTTTAACTCCGCTAATTAAACGAGTGTTCCAATATCACGGTGCAGAACATAAGGTTATAAATTGCTATGAAGCTGGTATGGACATAACAGTGGAAAATGTGCAAGCACAATCACGCTTACACTATCGTTGCGGTAGTAGTTTTATGCTGTTCACTGTGTTTGTAGGCATGTTTTTATATTTCTTCGTACCAACTGATCCACTTTGGTTACGCATTTTGGACCGTATTCTCTTAATTCCCGTTGTTCTTGGTATATCATTTGAAGTACTTCAAGCGACAAATGCATGCCGTAATATTCCTGTGTTACGCTTCCTTGGCTATCCAGGCTTATGGCTACAATTACTGACAACACGTGAGCCTAAGGATGAACAAGTAGAAGTAGCTATCGCTTCCTTCAATATGCTGCTTCAAGTTGAGCAGCAACCAGAAATCGCCGCTACTTTGAATCATGATTAATCAATCAATTATGCCTCGGCATAATTCCGTGACATCCGCCGGAGGCTTTAGGCCAGCTAATATTGGTCACTTAGCCACAGAGTTCCACTATTTAGGTGGATGAATGAACACCCACTTAAAGTTAAAGGGGCAAGTCCATATTTAGTTGGACTTGCCCCTTTTTATAGTTTTTATAATGACTGTACAGCAATTATTTGCTGCTTTGCTTTCTCGTACTCTACTTCCAAAGTTTTAAGTATTTCAGGAACGGACTCGCGTTTGACAATGTTTGTGATGCCATGTCCGGCAGACCAAATATCTCGCCATGCCTTGACATTTACTAGATGTGTTAAATCAATGTCCTCTCTCGGCTTCAATGTTGCAGGATCAATGCCTTCCTTTAATAAGGATGGAATTAACACATTTACATGGACACCGCTAAAGGCGTCGGTATATAAAATATCAGAGGTATCACTGTCAATCACCATATTTTTGTACTCCTCAGGCGCATTTCCTTCATCACAAGCTAAAAAACGAGTACCCATATAGGCAAAGTCTGCTCCCATTATTTGAGCGGCTAATACGTCTGCACCGCTAGAGATGGAGCCTGATAAAATGATCGTTCCCCTAAAGAATTTCTTAACCGCAGATACAAAGCCAAATGGGTTCAGTTGCCCGCCATGCCCACCAGCACCTGCACAAACAAGAATTAGTCCGTCTACACCTGTTGCCGCAGATTTTTCGGCATGTTTAACGTTCGCAACATCTGCATAGACCTTTCCTCCATAGCCGTGAACAATGTCTATAACTCTCTTAGGATTACCTAATGAAGTAATGACAATTGGTGGCTGGAATTGTTCAATTAACTGGAAATCTTCCTCAAAACGCGGATTCGCTACAGGGTGACATATAAAGTTGACTGCCCATTGCTCAGTAGGTAGCGCCTTTTTTATTTCTTCTAGCCACTCAGCACATGCTGAAGCGGGTCTTGCATTTAATAATGGAAATGAACCGATAGCCCCTGCTCTACTAGCTTCAATAACCATCTTAGGATTAGAAACTAAAAACATCGGAGCTACTATAATTGGTAAACTAGACATACACTCTCCCCCTTATACTTAAATATTTCGAGAGAGTTCCTGAAAATCCTACTAAAAAATTCAAATTTTTTGTTTGCCCCCTCATCTTAGGGCATCCCCCTCATTAAAAAATATGGTTTTAGTTTGGTCGCTTATTTTAGAACCCTTGATATTTTAAGGGATTAAAATTATGAAATTAACTCAATTAATTATTTTGACCATATTGTTCTTTTGTTATCATCTTTTATTAAAACTACTTCTGAAAAATCCCCATAATCTCTCTTCTCTAGTGAAATGTGGAATTTATCAAGAGAATTACCAAAATTTATCAACTTAGACTTAATATTAATATAGATTACACCATCTTTTTGCCATATTTTCTCACCAGAATAAGAGGAACCACTTTCAGCAATACTTCCTTTAATTAAAATTTTCTCATCTCCTATATTAACCTCACTTATTGCAATACTTTCAGGTGATACCGTTGTCGTAAAAAAAATCATAGCTATACCTCCTACAGCTAAAATAATTATTATTAAGGTAATAATTAAGCCCTTTTTCATACAATCCCCACCTCGATTTCCCTAAATTTATAATTGTTATTATAGTTTAATAGAGACTTAATTCCACTGAGTACTTTGTGAGGGTGATCCTGTTCCATTTGCATAATAGACTTTATACGTATGTGTAAAACCTAGTCCACTCACATATCCTGTTTTACTCTTGATACTATCTCTCAAAGTTGTAGGAGTTTTTATTGTTGAGCCTGCACTTAGTTTAGTAGAAGAAACTGAATTCCATACATCTACAGCAAAGCTAGAGCAGTTGTTTAATGTTGACCAAGAATCTCCATTAGTTATTTTTGAATTTATTGTATCTAATTACAGCCTGTGTTAAATCCATACTCAAAGATACTCGATTTGAATAAGCTCCTTGAGAAACAAATTTTGATTCTAATCCGTACCATAAACCAGTATGTTCAGATTTATTTCCCCATGTCCCTACAGATATTAATTTATATTGCGCTATACCACTAAGCTTGCCGACACTGATTGAAGTTGATTTATAATTTGATACTGTTATCCATGCATGTCCAGAGGTACTTGGAATCGAACTCCCATTATCTGCATCCGAACTAGCATAAATAGTTAAACCAGCAACTCCATTAGTTTCAGCAAAAGGAACTATATCAGTAGTTTCACCTAATGTCGGGTCTAACTCTGCTGTTACGTCATTTGATGCAAAAGCCTGCAAAGGAGAAAATGCTACTAAAACTAGTGAAAGTAACAATAGTGTACTGAATAAGATTTTTTTCAAGATAATTCCTCCTAAATTTAATTTTTTGATAATACTATTACTTTTACTGCTACTCTCCTTTTGTTAAGATAGCGATATATCGCATATTATAACAGAATTTTTAGATTATTCCGTTAATTTTATGCAAGATGCGCCAATTGAACCAATTGGGGCATCTCCCGGTAACAACAAAGGAGTAATATATCGTTGGACGCCTCAGACTTCTGCCAATTCAGATAGTAAAGCCTCGATTCCACTATTAAAGAAAGTAGAACAATTCCGGGGGCATTTCACGACCGCTATATTCGATGTAGGGTATGATTATAAGCAAGCTTTACTGAAAGAAGCTGGACACTTGTATAGGCCAACATTATAAAAAAGAAGAAATATACTATCTCACTTTTGAAGAACTTCGAGAAATCGTGCACACAAAGATTATCAGATCATCAGCAAGCGAAAGGACGAGGACAAATTATTTGAAAGACTTACTCCCCTACGCTTTATCACGCGTGAAATCATTATAGGTGAATACAAACGAGAACATATTGAAATATTGTAATAACTAAATACGTCAAGTAAGAACTTCTGTCTTAATGAACGGCAATCCCTTGGCATAATTACGTCCGGAATCGGCTTTGTACTTAGGTCTAAGCCCTCCGGAATACTTCCGTAGCTAATGTTTGTCCAAATGAAGATAAAAAAAGTGCCTATCCGTCTTTTTGACGAGATAGACACTTTTTCATTATTTTATAGGCCACATTTTAACTGTGCAGCACAGTTTGTACATGTATTACAGCCACCGATTTCCTCTACAGTTCCTTTACGGCATACAGGGCAAGTATTTCCTACATCCGAACCGATAACTGTTGTCGATTCTAACGCTTGAATCGTATCTACTAATACAACCGGACGCTTCGTTGGTACTTCTACTAATTCTTCCTCGAATGATAGTTGATCCATATCATTTTCTTCAGCTTTTAGTGTCAGTACTTGTGAATCACGGCTACCATCTACATAGACCGTACCACCTTTAGCGCCACCTTTATATAAGCGCTCGTACACTTTTTCAACTTGCTGTACTGTATAACCTTTTGGTGCGTTTACCGTTTTTGAAATGGATGAATCAATCCATTTTTGGATGATACATTGTACATCAGCATGCGCCTCTGGTTTTAACTCCATCGCCGTCACAAACCATTCAGGAAGTTCGTTCTCACTCACTTCTGGATGACGTTCTAAATATTCATGTACGATCTCTGCTTTTACCTCGATGAATTTACCTAGACGACCTGAGCGGTAATATGTGAACGAGAAGTATGGCTCAAGACCAGTTGCCACGCCAACCATCGTCCCAGTAGAACCAGTTGGAGCTACTGTTAGTAAATGCGAGTTGCGAATACCAGTTGCTAAAATTTGCTCTTTAATATGTGCAGGCATTTTTTGCATGAAGCCTGTTTCAGTAAATGCTTTACGTAAACGTGCTGTCTCTTCCTCTGTTGCGCCTACAAGGAATGGGAAGCTACCACGTTCTTTTGCAAGCTCTGTTGACGCCTCATACGCAGTTTCAGCAATCGTTTTAAAGATTTCATCAACTAGTTCATTACCTGCTTCTGAGCCATATTCTTTTTCACAATAAATGAGTAAGTCCGCTAAGCCCATTACACCTAAGCCAACACGACGCTCTCCAAGAGCTTGTACACGGTTTTCTTCTAGGAAGTATGGTGTAGCATCAATAACATTATCTTGCATACGAACACCAACACGAACTGTTTCACGTAGTGCTTCGTAATCAATTGTTTGATTTTCTTTATTCGCAAACTGTGCTAAGTTCACAGCTGCTAAGTTACACACAGAATATGGTGCAAGTGGTTGTTCCCCACATGGATTTGTCGCTACAACGCTTTGACCATAAGCTTTTGCGTTAGTCATGTCATTAGCGTTGTCGATGAAGAAAATACCTGGCTCTGCAGAGTATGTTGCACAAACGTTGATTAAATTCCATAATTCCTTCGCTTTAATCGTGCGGTAAGTGCGTACTTTATAGCCCAGTTTCTCCCATTCACGCACATCTCCAACTTTATGCCATTCACTGTTGTAAATAGCCATCTCTTCTTTTGTATATTCTTCAACAGCTGGGAAACGAAGCTCGAATTCAGCGTCATTTTCAACTGCTTGCATAAATTCTTTTGTTAATGTTACAGAAATATTTGCACCAGTTAAAAACTCTGGATTGTGAACCGTATAAGTACCACCATCACGCAGTTTGTTTTCCGCTTCACGAATAATAGCCGTATCAAAACCACCTAAGCCTTCGATACCTTTATAGTTAACAATACCTTGATACATCGCTTCCTCTTGGAATGAAAGAGGCTTAAAGTTTAATTTTTCTTTTGCTAGACGAATAATTGTTTTATCCGTTGTATTTTCGATTAGGTATCGTAGAATACGTGGATTTTGCATTTTTGAAATAATAAATTCCACGATATCAGGATGCCAATCTGCCAGCATAATCATTTGTGCCCCACGCTTTTTGTTACAAAAAAATATTTTAAAATACTTTTCCGATGTGGTCATTTCTGCCACATTCTTATGCTTTCACATAAGATCAGACTATATCATCAAAGAAAGATTTGATTTTTTCATATTTTCTATTGAGTTGTAAGGAACCATGACCGTATAACTTTCGAACAATCTTTAACACATCAGCTTTTCGATAAATGAATAAGTCAACGCATCCTTGTTTTGGGTAAACTTTATGGATGGTTAAAGCTAGTTGTTGATTATGCAAAAATTGGAGTAATGATAAAAGCATTTGACAATTACCTGTAAATCCTATTCTCCCACGCTTGGAAAAATGGCCATCTGCATCAAAAAACCCTCTTAAATAAGCCCATTGCAAATCCTCATTTTTAAAATCAATCCAACTTTCAAAACCTGTTTTTCGAGGTGTAATACCCAACCTCATTAAATCATTGCACATTTCTGTTGAATTAATTGTTAAAGAGTATTTGTTTTGTTCATTTGGTGCATTGCGTTGACGGAATTTAATTGCTTCTTGCATAGATAATTCTTTTGCTATATCTTCAAGTAGTTGCCGGTCCTGTTCAGCAAGTGATAAAATAATACGCTTCGATTTACCACGATCATTTATAGTACCATCACCTGTAATATAACCTACTAAATAAGCCTTATTTGCAGTATCAATATTTTTAAAATAGTGTTCATCATAATGATACTTTTTATTTTTCAGCTTTCCTGCTTGACCAGGCTTTCTTGCTTTAAAAAAATCTAGCTCCTTATTCCACCTAAAGATTGTTCCTCTTCCAATGTTAAGTGTTTTTGCAATATCAACTTGGCTCATACCATTTTCATGCAACTCAATAATTCTTTTAATCAATCGTTCTTTGTCTCGCGCCTCGTAAGGACGTCTCCGTACATTACGATTTACTTCTTCCATGCTTCCACCTCCGATGTGGTTCAAAGTTTAGGAAGGTTCAATAGTCGTTGAACGTTCAACTACGTTTCCATAGATGCTTCGCTGCTGATTGCCCAATCTTTTCTTTTTTCAAGCATTCACGCCTAACTTCACAGTTTACGTTGTAGCAAGAAAAGCTCTCAGGGTGTTCCAGCAATTCACGAGATTTTAATCCCGCCGTTTTCGGTTAACGGGAACCACCTTGTTCGACAAGATGAGTCAGCTTCGCAATATCATCTAACCATGAAACGGAACCGGATGATTTACCATTTACACCACGTGCTAAAGTGTTACGTGGACGCAATGTCGAACCATTCGTCCCTACACCACCACCGCGGCTCATAATTTCCATTACTTGCTTACGATGATCACTGATTCCTTCACGTGAATCTGCTACAAATGGCATTACGTAACAGTTGAAGAACGTTACATCTGTTTCAGATCCTGCTCCATAAATAACTCGTCCAGCTGGAATGAACTTTAATGATACTAACTGCTCATAAAACTTCTCAAACCATTCTTGGCGTTTCTCTGGTGTTTTTTCAGCAGCAGCAAGTCCTGTTGCATTTCGTTTTGCGATTTGTTCATAAAATATTTCAAGAGGCTTTTCTAGCACGTCAATTGAACGTGTAATCACACCCGTCTCTTGCTCTTTCGGATCATCTAAAGCACTACGGTAATCTTCCTCAATCAAAATTTCTGCTGTTTTCGTAGACATATCAAGCTTTTGAATTGTCCCTAAACCACGTGCAGGGAATTTCGGATCTGACTTCACTGTTAATACGACAAAATCACCGGCTTTTAACGTTTTCTTCTCCGTATCCTTAAACGAGTAGCGATCGATCATTACAAGTCTTGATACACCTTTATGCGTAATGTGCATATCAGGTGTTACAGGATGAACCTGTGGAAATTGTTCAATGTCTTTGTTTAACTGTTTAAATTTGTTTACTTCGGGTTGATGATTTGTGAGTACCATCGTTTTGCCTCCCTTATTTTCTACCTTACAAAATAAATACACAATATCATGTGTCGCTAAACACTACATATTGTGTATATTTCTTTAATTAAGATACTATATATAGTTTTTCAATTCAACTCTTGCAATTTCGAATAGAACCCGAACTGCTTGTTATTACAAGGATTGAACGATAAAAAAATATTTTTCTTATACCATTTTTTATTTTTTGAAGTTCCAATCATCACATGCATATTTTTTTTCTTCTAGTGCATGTACATATTCTAATTGCTCCTCAGAAAGTGTAAATGGTTTTAAATCAATTTGCAACGATTTTGCAAAACCATCTCTAAATGCTGTCACACATTGTTCTATCGTCACTGGTTCTTTAACAAGGTTATTGATAGCAACAGCCTTCTCTGGCATCTTTCTACGCATACGGTCCTTCGCCTCTTCACTTGAAAAATTGAAGACAGACAATAATTTTTCTTGATCTAAATCAAGTAAAATAGCTCCATGCTGTAAAATAACACCTTTTTGACGTGTTTGTGCACTACCAGCTACTTTTTTACCTTCCACGACAAGCTCATACCAACTTGGCGCATCAAAGCAAACTGCGCTTTTTGGTTTCTTTAAGTCTGCTCTTTGTTCTTCTGTATCAGGTACACTAAAATAAGCATCCATACCTAGATTATGAAAACCTTGCAATATACCTTCACTTAACACTCTATATGCCTCTGTCACTGTTTCAGGCATATTTGGATAGCTTTCTGATACAATGACGCTATATGTCAATTCATGTTCATGTAAAACAGCTCTACCACCTGTTGGACGACGAACAAAGCCTAGTCCTTGTTCTCGTACCGCTTCTAGATTAATATCTCTGTTTGCCTGCTGAAAATAGCCAATCGAAAGTGTTGCTGGCTCCCACTCATAAAAACGAATGACTGGTGGGATTAAACCTTCACTATGCCAATCAAGTAATGCTTCATCTAACGCCATATTAAAAGAAGGGCTACATTTCCCTGAATTTAGAAAATACCAAGTTGTCATATTTTCATCTCCTACAAATATTATGCGAATGTGTACAAAATAAGGCTCATTGCTATAGCGGGTGGTTAATTTCCGTTACGGCTGGGTGCTTTGTCGCTAACGCTTCGCTTTCGCACAGTTAAAACATTTGTCGCTGACGCTTCGCTTTCGCGCAGATAAAACATTTGTTGCTGACGCTTCGCTTTCGCACACTTAAAACATTTGTTGCTGCCGCTTCGCTTCGCTGCAAGGTCTTATCGCCCAGCCTTCACTCCAATAAACCTATATAGGACATACATTTTAACAAATTTCATCCTACTCTTAATAATGAGCCAAAAATAGTGCTTCTCAAATTTTGACCTTTTCGTTTAATTCAATTCTTTATCTAAGTAATCCCCCACACTAAACCAAGAAAATAGTGGATGATTCTGTGGCCTTTCACTAAAACATTCATATACAAAAGATAGATTAATTCTAGCCACAATGTAATTTATTTTATCAAACTCATTGGACTATCGCTAGCGCATCTTTTATAATAATAAAGAAGATAGAAAGGGGTAAGAAATTTTGTTGAACATACTTATCACAATCGGTGTTATTTTAGTAGTTGTAATTGCTTATATCGGCATTAATGCCCTACGACTAAAAAAAGCCGTAACAAACCTAACACAAGAACAATTTATTGAAGGCTATCGTAAAGCACAGCTTATCGACGTACGTGAACAAAAAGAATTTGATGCTGGTCACATCCTTGGTGCACGCAATGTTCCTTCAACTACTCTACGTCAACGTCACAAAGAAATTCGCCCAGATTTTCCAGTATATTTATACTGTCAAAATACAGGCCGTAGCTCACGTGCTGCTCTATTTCTTAAAAAACGTGGCTACAACCAAATTTACCAACTTCAAGGCGGCTTCCGTACATGGACAGGTAAAGTAAAGTCCAAAAAACAAAATTAAAAAATCAATAAGACATAAATCTACTCATGAAATAAAGTAAATTTATTTGTATTTACCTATATCAATTTTGTTTTAAACAAAATGTAAACCATCTCAGATGACTATGAGATGGTTTCTTTTTGCAAAAAATTCTGAGTTTCTACTATATTATATATATTGTTTAACGTCTGACAAGTTAGTTCTACAGAAAAGGATATAACAACGTGAGGTAATATACTTATTACATTCACATTCCCATCATCAATATGTGGTTGATTTTTTCGTTCCGACTCAGCGCTTTCCTAGGGGCGTCCGATGACCCGCGAAGTCGCTTTAGTCTCCTCTCCAATCAACTTATAAAATGTCATTCATAATTTTCGTAGATGCGCCACTTTATACTACGAATTAAATAGTATCCTTAAATTAACGTATGTCTAAAAATACTATTTTTCGTAAAGTATTTACCTAGATGAACTCCATTCTTCTTTTTTTCTGAAAATGTTTGAAATTTACCCTTGAATAATTAACTAGGCACTGATAGGATTTATAATATCTTAAAATAATGTCATACGGACATACAATATAAGCTATGAATGCTATGGATAACACTATAGCAGGAGCAGTTCTGGAGAGAGCGCATTTTGCGTCGCCGAAGGGTTCACTATCTCAGGCAAAAGGACAGAGGAGTAATATCAACTTTCAACACGAAAGCTATACGATACGAATGTTTTTCTGTATTTACATACAACATCCGTAATCGGTATTTGTTATTCTGTCGTTTACGAGACTAGTGTCATTACTAGTCTCTTTTTTATTTTCCAGTCATAGTTTTTACGTATCTTTGAGGGGGATCAACGTGGAACAACAACAATTAAAACGTGAATTAAAAAATCGCCATGTGCAGCTCATAGCGATCGGTGGAACAATCGGTACTGGTTTATTTTTAGGTTCAGGTAAAGCCATTGCTTTAGCGGGACCTTCCATCATCTTTGGCTATCTCATTGTCGGAACCGCCTTATTTTTTGTTATGCGGGCATTGGGTGAATTATTATTATCGAATGCTGGCTATACATCATTTACCGATTTTGCATCCGAATACATAGGTCCTTGGGCAGGTTACATCACTGGCTGGACATACTGGTTCTGTTGGATCATGACCGCTATGGCAGATATTATTGCAGTCGGCGTTTATACACATTATTGGTTTGATATACCTCAATGGGTGCCTGCAATCGGGTGTTTAGTACTGTTACTAATTTTGAATTTGTTATCTGTAAAACTATTTGGCGAACTAGAATTTTGGTTTGCCCTTATAAAAGTCATCACCATTGTGGCACTGATTGTTATTGGCCTAATCATGTTATTTACAGGCTTTCAAACAAGCTCTGGCACAGTGACAGTTGAAAATCTTTGGACAAATGGCGGGTTATTCCCGAACGGCCTATACGGTTTCCTAATGGCATTCCAAATGGTTGTTTTCGCCTTTGTTGGTGTCGAATTAGTAGGAGTTTCTGCTGCAGAAACGGCCAACCCTAAAAAAAATATTCCTTCTGCCATTAATAAAATTCCATTACGCATTTTATTATTCTACGTAGGAGCGTTATTTGTTATTTTATGCATTAATCCTTGGTATGAAATGTCTGCATCAAGTAGCCCATTTGTACAAGTATTTACACTAGCTGGTATTCCAATTGCTGCAGGTATTATTAATTTTGTCGTCCTTACATCCGCTGCTTCAGCCGGTAATAGTGGTTTATTTTCTACTAGCCGCATGCTTTTTAATCTTGGAAACAACAAGCAAGCTTCGCCAAAGTTTGCAAAGCTCAATAAAAACAGTGTGCCAAGTAACGCACTCGTTGTTTCTGCAATTGTAGTTTCCGCTGGTGCATTACTAAGTAAATTAATGCCTGAAAATGCCTTTAGTATTGTGACAACGATTAGTGCTATTTGCTTTATATGGGTGTGGAGTATTATATTAATCTCTCATATCATTTATAAACGTAAAAATCGCGCACTTCATGAAGCATCGATTTTCAAGGCACCTTTTACTCCGTTCGTGAACTATTTAGTACTTGCCTTCTTTGCATTTTTATTAGTAGTCATGTTCATTTCAGAGGCAACACGTACCGCATTACTATTAACACCAATTTGGTTTATTCTACTAATGATTATTTATAAAATGAAAAGAAAGTAATTTTATTGCAAATTAACAATATAATCAACATCATAAAAAAGATGACTCCATTTATGAAGTCATCTTTTTGAATGGATTAAAAAATATTCATATTCCACTCGGTAGCAATATGCTTTAGTAAATTCACTCCAGCTACACTGTTCCCGATGTCATCAATTGCTGGTCCGTAAATGCCAATACCACAGCCAGTAGGAAAAGGTGAATCTAAGCCCGCGTGACTTGGCACTGCTACTAAAATTGCTCCAGAGACACCACTTTTTGCAGGTAACCCGATAAATGCTGCAAATTTACCAGAAGCATTATACATCCCGCAAGTAACCATCAATGCCTTCGCTAATTTTGCTACTTGTTTAGGAAATAGCTGTGTTTTTAATAAAGGATGATAACCATCATTGGCAATGACTAAACCAATCATCGCCAAATCCGAAACATTTACTTCAATAGCACATTGTTTCAAATAAACCTCTAATGCTTCTTCTACAGGACAGTCTAAAAAGCCAGAATCCATTAAATAATAGGCTAATGAACGGTTTCGATTGGCAGTTTGCCACTCAGATTGATAAACCTCTTCATTAACCTTTAATTCCTTGCCAACGATTTGTTCTAAAAATTGAATGATTTTCGAAACCTTCTCTTGTGGAGAACTACCGTCAAGCATAGAGGATACTGTAATCGCTCCTGCATTAATCATTGGATTAAAAGGTTTTCCAGGCTGATGGCTTTCTAGACGAATAATGGAATTGAAGGTGTCACCTGTAGGTTCAACATCTACTCGTTCTAAAACATAAGGTAATCCCCGTTCCATACACGCCAATATAAATGTAACGACTTTTGAAACACTTTGCAGCGTAAATAGTTCAGTTGTCTCTCCGGCTTTCATTTCCTCATTATTAGTACCGATAATCGAAATCGCTAATTGATTTGGCTCTTTTTCCGCTAAAGCGGGAATATAGCTTGCGCATTGTCCCTCTTTAGCATAAGGACGAAACTGTTTCACCCATTCTGCCGCAAGGTGATTATGATGATTGATATGATCTGTCGGCATTTTGTGATCTCCTTTCAAAAAAACGGCATTTTCACGCCATAACTACTCAATAAATACACTTTACTAAGAAAAAACTTAATAATAGGCAAAAACAGAGTCTCCATAGTTTACCCTACGAAGACTCTATTTGGTATAACTTTTTAAATACTTTTTAAAGTTTTGGATGCTTAGCCTTCCGGAAAAGTCTCCTCACCCAGACTTTCCTTCTTCTTCAATATGTGCTGGATTTCAATTTAATCAACAGCAGTCTATTTCATAAGTTTGCATTTCTCAATTAAGTATTAGTTTTTGCATCACATCATACAGTCTTTTATTCGGGATAAAATATGACGCTACCCCCACAAAGGCGATTTCTAACGATGTTTCAGTCATTGTGCCTTATATTATTGATAAATTTTATACTTGATGTTTTTTAAGCGCTCTGTCACCTTTTCATATGGTTGCACGACATGTTGTACCGTATAATGCACGCTCGCTTTTGGCATGATATGCTCACGTAAATAGTTTACCCTAACATTCATTAACTCAACGGCATCTCATACACCTCTTCCTAGATATGGTGCAGCTGCTGCATGTTTGCAAGAGAGGTGTATTATATCAGATAGAAATCGACATCATCGAAAATACTAGCCTTCGCCATATTAGCTTTACCTGAACCATTTTCCTCTCTCCAATCACTTCTCCACATATACTTTTTAACATAATGTCACCCAACTTATGAATTTCATCGGAACACTTTTATGTTTTATCACCCAACTTTTGAATTTTATCGATTAACTTTCTCGTTTTATCACCTAACTTTTAATTTTTGGTCATATCTTCCACTTCTTGAATCGCTAACATCGCTGATAGAACCGCGAAAAAGCTTGTTAGCAGCGAAACTTTATGTTTTAGCGGCGTTCTTTATGTGGTTGGCGGCGAATTCCAACGCAAGCTGTAAAATTTAGGAAAACTAAAATCAGGGTTGAAAAACTTTGTATAGAATTTTACACAATATTAAGGACTTGAAACAATTATTATCAACATCTTCATTCCAGGCACACACATTAAAACCCCGAATAAATTTCTTTATCGGGGTTTTGGTTTAAACTATTTTTTATAAATCGTTTGCATACATCTTCTTATATAAAATTTCTAATTTCTTCGAGAGCTTACCGTATGCAGTTTGCCAAGCTTTACGAGCTGCTGCATTATCGTTTGTAGCTGGCACGTAAAGAGCATGAACCTCTGCTACCTTTTTCAAATCACTCTCGGCCTGAGTTAGCTTAGAATAGTTTTTCACGACGCTCTTTTCGGAAGCACTAAGACCATCATATGCTGTACGAATTTCTTTTACTTTCGTCTCCAAGTCATCAATATATTCACCATTTACAAGCAATGAATTAATGGAGTCCACTAATTTCAAAGCAATTTCATTAGACTGTTGTTGATTTTTATCTTGATCAATAATGGATTGTCTTATTTCTGGACTTACTAAACTCATTTGTTTTGATGTAAGCTTAGCAAAAGCTTTGATGACAGTAGTTGGGTTACTATTAAATGATTTTTCATACGTCTTCATAAATGATTCAACTTTTTTTACATCAGAAACTGCTGTTGTTAAGATGGAAGCATTCGTAATACGTTTTTTATCGCTAGAGCTTAGCTTATTATATTGCTTTGAAAGCTCATTAATTTTTTCCATTGAAACTGTATACGTATCATTTGAGACAATTTTTGCAATTTCATTATTTAATTTAGTGATATCTGGTGCATTGCCATCTTCTAAACGATTATTGAGCAAATCTTCATATTGCTGTTTTGCAAGAAACTGTTGATTTGCAGGTAGTTTTGCATAAGCAGTTTGTACTGTTTGAATTTTTTTCGCTTGTTTCGTAGCATCCGTTTCTTCTCTTGCGGTTTGCACTTTTTTATGGAATGATTTCACACCAGAAAGATCTTTACTAGCCGCTGTTAATAAATAATAGTTTGTTACATACTTTCGTCCAGCGGAAGATAGGTTTTTATATTTTGTTGTTGCTGCATTAACAGCAGATTCAAATTGTACAAATGTATATTTCGTTACATCAGCAAGCTTATCCACATCAGCCTTTAAAGCCAATGCAGCAGCTTTATCAGCCGGTTCCTTACCATTTGTATTAACGGTAATAGTTGGTGTATTTAATAAAAAATCATTTGCATTATAAACAAGTGATTGTTGTAGACTAGTTAACTTATTATAAGCGTTCAATACATTCGTGTAGTTCGTTTTTAACTTACTTTCAGCTACACCTGGCGTTACTGAAAGTTTTTGATAGGCGTCCATATCCTTAACAACTTTTTCAGCTGCTTTAAAATCTTTTTGCAAGGTTACAATGCTATCATATCCGACAATTTTAGCCGCTGAATTTTTCGTTAAGCCCTTATATTCATTGATAATACGGTTTACATTATTAACATGACTTTGCCAAGTAGTTACTGACGGATCAATTGGGTAACTATCAACCACATCGCCTACATAACTGTCGATCTCGCTATTTAATTTGTCTATTTGACTGTTTTCCGCGTTTTCTGCTAGAAGTAATGTATGCATATATTTTGCTGGTACAAGTTGAAGTTGTTTATAAGTTAACTTTTCATAAGACGTACGTATTGATTTTGCCGTAGTCACCTGTTTGCTAGGTGAATCTTTTTCTGACAGCTTATCGAAAAGTTTAATAAATTGTTCAATCTTTTTAATATCCGCTTTAGCATCACTTAAAATTGTTTGATTTTGAACAGTTGCTCGGTAATTTTGAGATAATTTTGCTATATCCTTTTCAATTGTTTCAACTGCTGCTTGTAAAGATTCTAAGCTAGTAGGTACATACTTCGCAAAGGAATTTTCATATGTTAATAATGCTACAATTGTCTGATTGATTCTTCTAACTTCTTTAAATTCTTCGATATCTGCCGGATCTTTCAAAATGTTTTTAATGCTATTGTATAGAGCATCATTTAGATCTAAGCTACGTTGTAATAAATCAAACTTATCATAGGCCTCATCGATTTCTTTTAAATATTTTGGTAGGTCTTTTTCATTAACCTCTTTTACCTTATCTACTTTCTCATTTAACTTGCTAATTAAATCTACATCTGCAGCTGCTCTCTTTAATACATCATAATTTGTTACATTCGCCTTTGCTACAGTTGATAGTGCCTGATATTTACTTTCCAATGCCGTGACAGCTGACTTAAAAGATTCTAGACTTGTCATATTATATTTGTTGTCATTTATTAGTAAAGTTTTAATGTCTTCAACCATTGAATCAGAAGGTTCATTCGATACTGATCTCACAGCAGAAACATCAGATTCCACGAAAGAAGATCCTACCTTTGCCTTTACTTTAACAATGATATCTTTCATGCCTTTTTCTAAAGCATCTTTAGGAATTTTGTATGTGTCGTTAGTTGCTCCATCAATAATTGTGAAGGATTCACCAACTTTATAAAACCATTGATAGCTATATGTAATTTGACTGCTTTGTAACTTTGCTCCGGCATCATCGGTTACAATTGCACCTGCGACTTGTACCAATTCACCTGGTACTGCATAATTTGAACTACTATCAATTTTTGGAGCAGTTATTGAAAGTTTGAGGTCATTAATCGAACGGGGTTCACTCTTATACTTATCGCCATTTGTTGTAGTCGCTTCCACGAAAACTGCTTTGCCTGCCGCTTCAACTGGTATTGTAAATGACGCAGTTGTAGCACCAGAGATTGGTTTTTTCGTTGAATCGTTAGAACCATCTACATAATACCACTGATAACCATTAACAATTGAATTTGCTGGTAAGTTTTCAATAGAAGCTTTTAACGTTTCATTTATTATATTATTTCCTGTGACGGAAACTGTATTGGCTGCCGCTCCTGCAACTGTTGGTACAATAAGAGCTACCGGGATAGCTGCTGCTGTCAAAAATAATTTTTTATTCAAATTTACATACCTCCTCTATTATCTATTGAATTATATCGGTTACATTTTTAATAATTCTCTTCATTTTATTGAATAATTCTAAAACGTGCATTTTCTCCCTATTTCAATAACGAAAATAGTATTTTTTTGATTATAGAATTTGATTCAAAAAATTAACCAGAACAATATAGTAAGTTTTTTTGTAATGAGAATGAAGGAGCATGACAATCCTGTAAAGAAGGTGTTTCCAGTTTAAAGAAATATATGTATAATACAACTATTATCAGGATATTAATAGGAAACAGGAGCTTGATGGAATTATGGAAAATCTATATGAACCTAGTTTAACAAACAATGAAGTAGACAGGACAAGAAGCTATGAGATTAGTAATCTATTTTTTGTTGCTACATTTGGTGGTATTTTTGCCATTACCATACTAGGTATACAAAACGCTAAATGGCTAAAAATTGAGAAAAAACACATACAGTTATTAACGATTATTAGTATTGTACTTATTATTGCGAAGCTTGCAGTCGTTTACGCAATTGGTCAACAACTCATCCCCATAGATGAAAAATATATTAAATTTGTTGGTCGACTATTTGGGGTTGCCTGTTTTTTCATTTTCTTCGCATTTTTAGACAAGCCGTATAAAGAACATTTAGCAGTAGATGGTGGTGCTGAATCATTATGGAAGCCAGGATTTATCGCAATCATCTTCTCTGGCTTAATCGATGCTTTGGTTACGTTATTCTTACTAGCACTATAGGAAAGGAGATATATTATGAGTGAATTTGAAGAATATGATGAATATGAAGAACCATCCTTTGAAGTTATCGAGCATTATTTTAATATAGGGAAATATCCCCAAGTTATTGAGCTTATTAATGAGGAATTACATGACAATAGTGAAAATAGCCGGCTTTGGTATATGTTAGCCTACAGTAACTATGCAATAAACGAATTTGGTGAGGCTGAAGAACAATTTCATGAAGCGATGAGATTAGGATTCGATGAGGAAATCATATTTTATTTTCTCGGCCATCTATACATGGAGACCGAGCGATGGCAAGAAGCAGAAGAAGCCTTTCTTGAATCACTTCGCTTAAATCCAAATAATGCAGAAACACATGCAGGCTATGCTGTTTTAATGAAACAAACAGGATATCGTAATAAATCAAAGTTATTAATCAATAAAGCATTAGAATTAGATCCGGACAATTCATATGTATTACGGAGAAACTTTATTTTACAAGGTGTACATGGAAGTAAAGAACAACAAATCCTTGCATTAGAACAATATATGAATTCAGCAGATAGTGAAGTGGCAAAATTGTTGCACCTCGGAATAAATGCCTCCTTCCGAAATAACGAAAAAGAAGCGAAAGAATATTACAGACAAGCCTTTCTTTTAAATCCTGAGGATCAAACATTACTAGCTCTATTAGAAGAGATGGAAATTACAACCCACCCTCTGCTAGCGCCTAATCGTTTTATAGAGCGTTTAGGGGGTCCATCTATCATTTGGCTTGTAGGGATTGGGCTAACCTTTTTATTACTAGCACTAGGGTTTGATAGTATAGCCATGCTGTTTTTAAAATGCTATGTAATCCTTGCACTTTATACATGGATATCAGTTCCATTGGCAAAGGGACTAAGAAAAGTAAGGGGTTATAGATATGGATAAAATTAAATGGTTACAGCAAATGGTGGAACAAAGCCCAACTGACCCTCAAGCACATTACTGGCTTGGAAAAGAGCTTGCTGAAAACGATCGTTGGTTAGAAGCTATACAATCGTATTCAACAGGAATTTCTCTCTGTACAGATGATACACTACGTATGGAAATCATAAATGAATTAACAAAAACGAGTTTGCAAATTCAGCAAACGAAGTCAGATGAAATGATTGAGACTACTGAAGACATTGCCGCTTCAGCAGAAGCATTGCTTGAAAGAGAAGACAAAAGTAAAGAAACCGAGTCGGATCAAATAATAGATTTTACACCTAGGTTAAAAATTATTGATGGTAAAGCCCCTAAAACAGTAAAAAAAGGTAAGGAACAAATCACTTTTACGGATGTTGCTGGACTTGATGACTTAAAAAAGACCATTACTTTACGTATTATTAGCCCATTTTATAACAAAGGTCTATTTGCTAAGTTTCGAAAAAAAGTAGGCGGCGGTGTACTGCTCTATGGTCCCCCTGGTTGTGGAAAAACATTTATTGCCAGTGCAACCGCTGGTGAATGTAAGGCTAATTTCTATCCTGTTCATATTACAGACATATTAAATCGCTATATTGGTGAAAGTGAACAAAATTTAAAAGCGGCTTTTGATAAAGCACGTTTTCAAAAGCCAAGTATTATGTTTTTTGATGAAGTAGACACGATTGGTATGAGTCGGTCTAAAGCTTCTGAATATACTCGAGGAATCATCGACACATTCCTTACAGAGTTAGAGGGAATTGATACAAGCACAGATGAAGTACTTATTATGGCTGCTACAAATACCCCTTGGGATATCGATAGTGCCTTAAAGCGCCCTGGTCGATTCGATCGTCTCATCTTTGTCGCTCCACCAGATAAAAAAGCGAGAGAGCAAATTTTTAAATTGAAGCTAGCAGGAAGATATGCTGAAGAAATAGATGTCGAAACACTAGCTGCTCAAACTGAGTTTTTCTCAGGTGCAGACATTGAAAATACGATTGAATTAGCTACCGAAAATGTACTTGCTGAAATTTTAGCAACCGGTGATGAACGTCCTATCACAACAAATGATTTATTACACGTTTTAGAAGAGATACAGCCATCTACATTAGAATGGTTACGTACTGCCAAAAACTATGTGAAATACGCAAATCAATCAGGACTTTACAATGATGTTGAAAAGTATCTTCGTGTTCACGCTAAACGCATATAATGAATAAACTCAAAGAGACATCTCAACTATGATTTGGGATGCCTCTTTCTAGTTTCAAAATATAATATTCCATCTATTGCTTATGAAGCATATACGTTTTTTCATAACAATCGATATATTGCACGCGCTCTATTTCGCCTGATAATGAATAATAAAAGATCAATTGTTCATAAATCATCTCGGTTAAAAAAGCGCTTTTCGTAGCGTCATGACTAATTGGTATAAGCTTAAATTTATATAATGCGCCATACATCTTAGGGACCGTTAGATAAAGCTCTTCATTTTTAATAGAAATAGTAAGTACTTTATTTCTCATTGAATATTGCCCCACGATAGATTCATTCTTTGTGAACGTTATTGGAACTGCAGGGGCCAATGAAGATACATTTTTATCAAAAACGACCTTTGCAATCTCTCTACTTACGTGCATGACAGGTGTAACATTCATATTGCTTAAAAAGATAATCGTAACTTGGTCATCGACAAATCTAAGGAAATCACTTGAATACCCGCTAATATCTCCAAAATGATGCACACATTTTTTTCCCACTACTTCAGAGACCATCCAGCCACATGCATAGGATCCAAGATTTGGAGTCAACATTTTCTCTGTTAATTCTTTGCGAAGTAATTTGGATGATGTTAATGCCTGATCCCAAATAAATAGGTCCTCTGTTGTAGAATATAAACCGTAAGAACCTAATGGAAATGACATATCTGCATACGCCGAATGTATGGGCTCTTCCCAAAATGAATAACCAGAAGCTAAACCTGAAACTAGCTTCACCCCATTATCACAGCCTGTATGATCCATACCTAATGGGTAACATATATGCTGCTGTATGTAATCTTCATAAGACATGTCTGAAACTTTTTCAATAATAGCCGTTAACAACGCATACGCTGAATTTGAATAGCCAAATTTACTACCAGGTTCAAACTCTAATTCCCTTTCTTTAAAGGAATCAATAAGCTGATCTAATGTTGATGGCAATCTCATTGTGCGAAACCAAAAATCAGGCGCATTAGTATAATTAGGTATTCCGGAACTATTCGTTAAACAATGAAATATCGTTATTTGTTGACCATTCGGATAATCATGTAGATATTTTCCTACCCCATCATCTATATTCAATTTTTGCCTTTCATGCAATTGAAATATAGCCATCGCCGTAAATGCTTTCGTAAGTGACCCTATACGAAATTTAGTTGTTGGTACATTTCGGATGCTATGCTCCCAATTCGCCATACCAAACCCTCTGTTTAAAAGAATATTCCCATTAGATGCAATTAATAAAGTACCATTCAAATACCCGTTTCGATTAAAAGAATCTACCCAATTATTTAACCGTTCTTCTAATAGCATGTGCGTTTCTCCTTACTAGAATGAATAATCATACTTTAAATTTTTTACCTGATAAGTTGCCAAATCCGCATATTTTGAAAGTTGTATTGTAGAAACCCTTCCTTCATTTTGTTGTGATTTCTTTATACTTCAATGAAAAACCTCCGAATCCAACTCGTACTGTAATTTCTACGAGAAGATTAGGAGGTGTTAAAATCGTTCATATCTTTCTTTCTATTCATATATTATCCTCTAGTAAGCGTTGACCTTCTATTATAAGTATCGTAGTCATAGGAATGCGTATGATTTCCTTCATTTATTTTAATTCGAATGGACATTCCTTCTCCTACATTGGTATTGATAGAAAACTGACCATTAAAAGCCTGTACCCTATCTTGCATCCCCCTGATTCCCATTGAATCAGAAACAATAATGCCATCCATTTTGCAGCCTACACCATCGTCTGAATAAATAATTTCAAAGCCATCTGCTGTTTCTAACAAATGAATTTCGACAGTATTGGCATACGAATGTTTTAATGCATTGTTTAACAACTCTTGAAAAAGCCGATAAATCATTAAGTTTAAACGCTCATCTTCTAAATAGAGACGATCTATTGTGTAAACTAAAACAAAATCCGCACGTTTATGAACTTTTTGAATAAGCTTTTCAAGAGCAGCATTTAAGCCTAGTGTATCTAATAATGGTGGCTTCAAATTTTCACAGTAGCCTCTTAAATCATTCAACGATGCAATCATATGATCATGAATCTTAGTAAGGTTCACCTGAATATCCGTTGTCCTCTTCGCATGAATACATACATCCATTTCTCGAGCAATATGTAGCTGCTCTTGTAAAACCGTATCATGAAGCTCTTGCGCTAATTGATATTTTTCTTGTTCAAAGCGTAGCCAAAGAAGTTTATTGAGCCATGGTAGCTGACTTTTATCAGCCTCTTTCATATGCTTTAACTGTTCTAATAGATCTTCCACCATTTTCGTGTTTTCAATAAAATTATTTACATATAAAAGTAATAATTCAAGCCATAATAACTCCTCATCCTTTAAATAAATCGATTTATTATGGTCTACGACTAGTATTCTTTTATAATTTACATCTTGGTGGATAAAAGCTATATAAAAATGCTCCGTTTTCTTTACATCCCCCATGCGGAGATTCTCAAGTAATATTTCGTCCATTTGATTTTGAGTATATTCTTTTGATGTACTTGTGGAAGTAACTTGATGTGTTTGCAAATCATAGGTTAATACGTAAACATGTTTAATCTCAAGGTGTAAAGCAATTTCTTGAACAAATTTATCCAGCAAATCTTCAATCTTCACGACCCTACCAATACTATCAACTGTCGTATACAATCGATGGATATAATCCCCCTTTGTTGAAAAAAGAATTTTTCGCATATGATAATCTATTTTCTCTTTAATATAGAAAAGTGCTATTAATGATAAGAAAGCAAAAAAGAATACTTCCGCCATTCTTGAAATAGACAAATCTGTAATTACATACAGACCTACTAATAACCAAATCGTAAAAACAAATGAAAAATTAAAGTAATAGCGTAAACGGGTAATAAAGTATTCCATATCAAATATACGTTCAGTGAGCTGTGTACATATAAAGCTGAAAGGTATTATTACTAAAAAGAGGGAACAAATATCTGCAGAGAGTATTTGTTTATGAAAGATAACTTCTGGTAACGCGTATAGAAAAAGAAAAGGTATAAACGGAATGATTATACTGCTCAATAATATTTTTAATTGTGGTACTTTATATTTAAAATACCCCGAAATCATAATCCCAAGAATGATAATAAGTAATAAGAAAAATGCTCCTAAGATTACATTTGAAAGGACAACATGAATGGCGTTATTTCTAATACCATAAATGCTTAAAAATACTACCGAAAGAGGGAATATATATAGTATCTTTATGTTTTTTATAAACAACCATTTTATCTTTAAAAAATCAAAATAAAGCCTTAAAAAATGTATTAAAAGCACAGGACATAGCAACATACTACTACGATTTACAATGATCCCTACATTATTTAATATCCCAGACGCACCTATACTTACATATGCTAATGACACTGTTAAGATAAATAGAATTAATAGATTTAATAGCGGTGTTTCCTTCTGTTTAATATGCAAATATACAGAAAGTATTAACGATAGGAAATAATAGACAGTAGGTACAACGAATACATAATAAAATTGTTGGGGAATATCGAATGTTTTTATTTGTACATGTACTATATCACCATTAGGTTTCTCTATAGTTAATTTATTTGCTGAGCGTATTACGAATTCATACTTAACATTGGAAATATTTCTTATATCTTTTCCATCTACTTTTAATACTATATCTCCAGGCACTATTTGATGCTTGTTAGCCCAATCCTTATAGTAAGGATTTGTTACTATCCAATTTCCGCCTTTTTCTTCTATCTCAATATTTATAAAAGGCTTACTATGAGATGTAAATAATAAATAAACCCCTATTATTACATAAATGCCCACAGCAAGCCAAAACCATCTAGAATTAGTAGACCTTAGTTCCACAAACGATTTTCTAAACACAGTTCTTCATCAAACGAGTCTAAAATTGCCTTCTGCTCAAGCTCAGTAACACCAACTAGAGAAGCTTTTTTTTCTTTTAACAAAGTTACCATCGACGGATTTTGCTCTAAAAATTGAATCATTTTAATCATAAAATCTCCTCATTTCATTAGTTTTTTTATACCTTTTACACACAGTTACATCATTTAAAGTATTGAATATATCCAAACTTCCATTACCAATTCTTTTCCAAGGAATTAATAACTATTAATGTAACTACAACTTCATTGTACCATTATTTTACATGCATTCAACGATATTTTCTATAAATCGCTAAAAAATAATAGATTATGTAGCATTTTCACATAATGTACTAATTTTCGCAATACTTCGTTATAACGATATTATAAATTTCTACCATTCCAATTTTAAAGTTGGAATAAGCCAATGTTATATAAATATCTTTAATAAAGGGAAACTGCTTTTAAGGATATTCCTTAAAATCCCCAAATCCCTCTCCCTTTCTAACTTTTCGATTTATAAATTACAATGCCTTAAATTTCCTTATAAAATCTTGATATTTATTATTTATAGTTTCATTAACAAAGGTTTTTTCAACAATAGCCATTTGTTGAAAGAACAAAATAACAATGAAAAGGATGATTATATGAAGCAAAAGCTTTCACCCATCTCTGCCAAAGAGCGGATTGAAACACTTGATGTATTGAGGGGGTTCGCATTATTAGGAATCATATTAGCCAATATTGTTTGGCTCCTTTATCCGGCCTATATGCAGGAAGATCTAAGTTTTAAAAATGAATGGACTTCTTTTTGGAATCAAGCCGATTATACCGTTCATACTATTATTACTATGTTTGTCGATGGAAAATTTGTCATGCTGTTCTCTATGTTGTTCGGTTTTGGGATGGTCATTATGCAGGAAAGAGCCGCCGCAAAGCAACTAAACTTCTGGGGAATTTATTTTAGACGACTTATTGCGCTCTTTATTTTTGGTTGTATCCATGCTTATTTCATTTGGTTCGGAGATATTTTAACAGATTATGCAATCTTAGGGTTATTACTCCTTTTCATGCATAAGTTAAAACCTAATGTTATGTTAATCATTAGCGTAACTTTATATAGCTTATATTTTGGATTATTTACGTTAGGAGCTCTATCCTCCGATTCTACGATGATGTCAATGACCATGTCAGAGGAAAGTCGTCAGCTTATGCAATTTACGATAGATGCCCATCAAAATGGAAGTATTCAAGAATTATTAAATGCTAATTTTATGGAAAGAACTTATTATACAATGCGTAATGGATTATATGTTCTTTCTCTAGGCAACCCTATACTTTATTTATTTACAAATCTTCCGTACTTACTAATGTTCTTATTCGGAGCGGCTGTTGCGAAGAAAAAATGGCTTCACCGTTTTGAAGAATATCGAAAAGGCTTTTTCATTACGTGGTTGCTTACATTGATTTTTGGTGGAACATTGTGCTGGATCTTACCTTTCCTTTTCGAAAATTTTTCTGCTGTTCAATATATTAGCTCACCATTCCTAACCATCTTTTATGCTATTAGCTTGATCTTTATTTATCACACGGTGAAAGGGAAGAAAGCTTTACAGTGGTTAGCGTTCCCTGGAAGAATGGCATTCACAAACTATATCGGCCAATCTATCATTTGTACATTGTTATTTGGACCATTTGCATTTGGCGTATACGGAAAACTCCACTTAACGACAGCTATCATCATTGCGATTGTCATTTTTATTTTCCAAGTGATTTTTAGTAAGCTTTGGTTATCCAAATTCCGCTTCGGGCCACTTGAATATGTTTGGAGGTCATTCACTTATTTAGGTATTAAAAAGGAATCTAAAAATGCATAGTTTAGGTGATCATCAACTGCAATTAAGTTAGTTCTCGATAATGAACTTAGGGGCTGTTAATTGTTAATTGACAGCCCCTCTTTGCTTTTCTAAGTTCTACCCTAATGATTTTCCGGCTCTTTTTGCCTTTTATCCTTCCATGCTGGCACCTTAAAGGCAATCCCGTCAGTAGAATTCATTAGCATAATTTATTTAGTTTTTACTTTAGCAACCATCGAAATAAAATAATCAGCTAAAAACTAAAAGTATATTCCCCCATATCCCTCGGCTATTAGAAACCCTACTTTTTAGTCGATAAGACGAGCGTATAATTGGGGCGTCAATCTTTGGTAAATGAAAATGTTGATATAGTTCTGTTACATGATAGTAATCTATTACTTTTTCAAAATCATCTACTAGTTCATGAATGTTAATAATGTTGACATTTTCGCTCTTCCAATAAGCTCAATCTCTTTGTTTAAATACTCATCGCTAAAACAAAATTAATAGAAAATAGTCTCGTTATGACATGAAAAGTCATGGGAGTCTATTTTCTATTTGTACATGGGCTTCGTTTTACTTTTCTAAACTGACGTCTACTTTTTTGAGAATGATCCAGTCCTTAATCCCATCTTCTACTTGAATATTGCTCATAAAAATTATCAATATCTGCTTGGCTTAATATTTTCATATCATTAAAAAGACTATTAAGAATATCTTCAGCAATCTCTACATCTTCTACACAACCTGTATTTTTTGCCAGAAGTTCTAACGCTACTTTTATTATATATCCTCTGTCTGCTTCAGAAAGAGTACTATCATTATAAACTTGAATTATTATTTTTTTTATTAGTTCTTTGTTCTTTTTGTTTTCAATGTAATCTTCCACTTCATTTTTGAATTGATTATTGTAGTAGTTTTTGTAGTAGTTCTTTAAAGAATTTCTAATTTTGTCAATTTCATTTTGATAATCTATTTTCATAATTTAATAACACCTTCCCTTTTTATGAATAGCATAGGCACTTTTAGGTATTTCACCTTGTATTAGAACCTCAGCTGCTTTCTTTGCAAACTTATAGCTCTACTTCGTTTATCCCGATTTTAGGTAATACTTTCAACTCTCTTCTCATAACTTATACCTCATCTACAAATTATTTTCTAGAAAATTTTTTTGTTCTACATTGGTTATATATCCATTGCTCCCTACGTACTCCAACATTTCTCTTATTCCATCATTATATATTGAGAACCAAATTTCCTTTGTACGTCTCGTATATCTATCTCCACAGATTTCTAAAATTTCCATACAACCACTATTCCAAAGCAAAAGGCAGAGACTAATCTTTGGTCTCTGCCACGTTGGGAAATATTTTAAAAAACAAAACCTATCTAAAATGGAGAATAAAACCCAAACTATCCTTGACAATGGGTATACTTTAATTTTTATGTAACCAAAGTATTATTTTGCCGAAATATGTAATTTATACAGATAAATTCAAAACGTTTTACTTATAGACTGATCAAGAACCCCATCGCTCACATAAAAAAGAATGTTTTCAGCTATTTCTCCTAGAGAAAATACAAGAATTTTTGCCAAAAAACCACATCAAAATCTATGAAAAAAAGGGTTACTTTACTCAATCTGCACTATCGCATTTGAATAAAGTAACCGGTAGGTGCGCATTTTACACTCTAATAGCTGGGTTGTTCAAGAGCATTGCCAGAAACCAGCAATGATCTCTCCTGTTTCATTATGCCTATATAGATATAAAGCACCGTACATAAACACATAATCCATATTATCACTATTGCCTTCCTCCTCTATTTGCAGAAAAAAGGAATAATTATCATTTTCTAGCTCTTCATAATAATAACTTTTGGATTGAATAAGACGTGGTTCTCCCAAAACTTTAATAAATAAAAAATTATTCTCTTGGTTTTCCGAATAATCGAGTTCATACCTAAATCTAAAATACTTTTATCAATATTGCTTCCAATTTCGGAGTATTTATGCTCTATAACCCTTACTTCAATTGAAGGATAAATATTATTTTCCAATAAAGTATCAAAATTCTTTTGAATAATAATAGAAAGCATAACATCCTCTTTTTCTGGGTGAACTAGAGTTGCATAAAACCTGTAATCATCAGGTATTTGGTCTTCAATCAATTTTGGAGGATTACCACCTATTCTACCTCTCACATGATCATCAAAAGGAATGCATTGAGCAAACAATTAAAATCCACCTTTTCATTTTATTAGAAGTACCTTTTACATAACCCTGTTCTTTAGCAAAATTAATTGCATCCTCCCTAAATTTCTTCGATAATTCAGAAGCATATCGTTTCGCATGGAACAAGGTCTGTTTCTCCTGTGAACGCTTTTTCTTGTTTGTATTCGGTTAGTTTTAGTTTTTCTCTGCCATATATCTAGTTCTCTTTTCCAGACTTCTTTCCCTTCTTCATCATAGGAACTTACCGGTATGTCAATGGTCGGTGATAATACTATAACTACCTGTACTTATTAGTTTGTATGTAGTGTTCCCATACCTTATAAATTTTGTTGCTTAGACATCATAGCAAGGACAAAATGGAAAGGATGAAACAATTCCATTTCTAACAAAAACACACATAAAGCAGGCTTCTATACCTTCGTTTATGTGTGTTTTTTAAAGATAATTTTAACCTAATCTACTTTCTTACTTTTTCAATTCATTTTTATTTGTACAATCATGTTTTAAATCTTCTGTACTATTGCTCAATTGCTCGATAAAATTCAAGAAATGGATTGTGAGTAGCTACAACTATATTTTCTTTATCAAGAAATTTCCTCATTACATTTATTATTTCCTTTTTTAATTCGTTTGGAACTTCATCAACTCTTTGTTTGATAACTAGACGAAATACACGCATGGAATCCTTATTAGGAGATAACTTTGGAATTGAAAAAATATATCCTAGTTACTTTTTTTCATCTATCAACTTCATGGGGAGAATACCAGATAATCAAAAACCAAAGTGCTTTTTGTAAACATCCTTTATTATTATTTCCTCTGTAATAGCTTTAAAATCTACTGATTTGTGATAACTACTGCTATCGGCAATATACTTTTGTTCTTCAAAGGGTGCGGGAAATGGAATACTATTGATATAAGTATAGTTTAACCCCTTTTTCAACTCATCCATTTTTTCCTTAGTTACTTTTTTTGAAAAACTAGCCACTAAAAAAGAACCGAACATATCATAGACTATATCTGCATAATCTGATGGAAGTATTATCGCAGATATTTTCTTAGAAACAACTCTAATAGAAACTTCCTTTACCCCATTAATTATTTTGGGTTTTGTATCCGGTCGAAATTTATTTTCTTCTGTATTAAACGGAGTTTCATAAAAAAATTTATGTAACTCTGAGTCGAATACTACAAAACTAAGTGTGAAACTATAATCAATTTTATCATCCTTCAAAAGTTTATTGGGAATGAGAATGTTTTCTCTTATATAATCGAAAACATACTCACTAATTTTATACGATACCCTTGGTCTAGCGAGCAGTTCATTCGGCTCATGGCTAAAAAGCCTACTAATTTTATATGTCATAATTTTTTCCTTTCTGTAAATAGGGTTACTCACTCATATTTTTGAGCATGGAGTATTGTTTTTCATTTTTAGCTTCTTTAAATCGTTCACACCATTCAGATAATCATCAACAGGACCAAGGTGTTTATGTCCTAAATTTCCAGCAGGAACTTTTCCATGCTTATCTAAATGTGCTGTGATTTTATCAGTTTCTAATCTACGCATTTCTGCAGTTGTTATATTCTTAAAATGTTCTTGACTAAATTTTACATCATCGAAATTGGAATATGCTTTTCTTAATTGGCTTGTTAAACGAGTTGATGTACCTTTAGGGATTACATGTGTAGTACCGTTTGGTGATACTACTTTAATTGGGTTTTTAGTTACCCGATTTTGATTTTCATTTCCAATTCCATATTTGAATGTTTTTCCATTTATATCTATTTGATATAGAGCACTATTAGCTGTGTTAGTAAGTGAATTCCCATGCAAACCTAGCACATCTATCCAGCTATTTGTATCTTTCACATAGCTGTAAAGAGCCATACCGCCAGCCAAGCCAATCGGGTCTATTTGTATATAAATCCCCATTTGCGGTGAATAATACCTAAATCTATTATAATATAATCCTGTTTCTATATCTTCAAATTGTCCTTGAAACCTGAACGGTATAAAATCCTTTTCTCCTGTAAACTCTTTAACTCTACCATAAATATCAAGCTCTGCTGACCAGACTTTGTCTCCAATTTCGTTGTAAGCTTCAACTGGAGTACCTAGGTAATCTGTTATGATACTAAAGTTACCTTCATTTGTAATTTTAGCCGATGGTATGAACCCATCATTAAATACCCATGTGACCAGATTATCTGGAATTTCGAATTTGCTTTGTGAAGAACTCTCAACTAGGTTCTCTAGTTTACCTGAATTATTCTGGAAAGAATACTCATGCAGAATCGTATTACCATCCCAGACAAATCTCGTTGTTTTTTCATCGGAACGCTTTTCTATTCGTCTGCCTAGTGAGTCGTATTTAAAAGTAACTTCTTTTAAAACTGATTGGTTCTGTGAATAGCATACAACTTTCGACATCATGCCATTGCCATTATATTCGAATTTCCACGTATCACCATTCTTCTCAGTTTTCTGAATCAGACTACCTTCATCATCATAAGAGAAGGTTGCCTCTCTCGTTTCAAGCAATCTGCTGCCGGCACCATAGACACGATCTGTCTTTTCTTTTGTTTCATACAAATTCCCGACAGCATCAACACTGCGGTGTAAGAAATCAAATTGACCGCCTTGATTAGACAAAACGAGATTACTAAAATCATCATAACCATAGGTAACTTTTACACCCGTTAACTCGTTTACCATGCTTCGTAATTGATGGTTGACATCCCAATTATAAACGCGTCTTCGTGTGTCACGGTTTTGACTACTTATTCGGTGGTGTGTTGGTCGCCCCGTCGTATCATACTGCCATTTGCTAATGACATTCCCTGGTAATATTCTTTCAATCTCTTGACCAAGTTCATTATATTGCATTGATGCTGTCCAGTTTTTTTGCTCTAAGCGAGAAGCCGTGATTTGTGACACATTGCCCATTTCATTATGAGCAACATCGATTTTGGCACCTAAGCTACTCGTAATCTGTGAACGGTTGCCTAATTCATCATAAATAATCGCAATCCAATGGTCATTCTGCCACTCCTTAATCACTTGCCCTGACGGGTCTCGTTCCAGCTTTACGGTCACATGCTCATTCTCAGTCTCCATTAACAAGCCATTCTTGTCATAACCAAACGTTTCCCAAGTGTCATCAGAATAATCAGCTCGAATAATATTCCCTAGACCATCATGCTGGTACGCTGTCCAACGATTACCTGGACGTTGAATTCTCTGAACCAATCCTGCCAAACTTCGCTCATAGGTTCTTTCCATCTCATCAAAGCCAATTTCCTTGATGATATTCCCTTTCGCATCACGTTCAAACTGATATGCTTCTCCTTTTTCATTAATGACAGCGGTTAACTGCTCCTCTGTATCATAGGTGAATTTGACCTTTTTCCCACCTTGTTCTCGGGATATTAAACTGCCAAGAATGGTGTAATCAAAGGCTACTTGCGTATGGTTATCTTTCGCAAAAACAATATCTTCATAGGCATCGTACTTTAATTGAACGTCGTTACCATCTGAAAGATTTGCTCGTACAAGGCGATTCAAATTATCGTAATGGAATTTCTCTGTTGCCCCCAAGGGATTTGTCGTTGCTGTACAATTCCCACGAAGGTCATACGTCCAGGTTGAACTCGTCCCGTCTGGCAATGTCACTCGACTTAAGTTCAAATCAGCATCATAAGCTAAGCTTACCATATGGCCTTGCGCATTTGTCACCGTTTTAATTAAACATTTCTCATTATAGGAAAATTCAGTCTTCGTGCCATCTTCTAAAACATTTGCCTGTAATGTACTGTCTTCATTATAGATCCATTGACGACTTCCCCCCTCTGCGTTAACAGCCTGAATCAGCCTATCCCTCTCATCATACTGAGAGGAGAAGGTACTGCCATCTACAAGAGTAATCGTCACTGGATTTGCCCACTCATCATAGCTATATGACGTGACACGACCATCTTCATCTACTTCTTGCAGTAATTCAAAGTCCCCATTATATTCATAGCTAACTTCACTACCATCTGGATGAACAATTTTCGTACAGAGATTATCTTCGTTGAAATAATAATAACTCTTATGACCTAAGCTATTCGTAATTTCATTATAGCCATTGTGATACGAAAGCTCCCCTGCAAGGACATTGCCATCTCCCCATGTTTTGATGACTCTTGCACCTGTAGTTGGACCATCGTAGCGCCAGAAGAAGCTATTTTTATTACGATCTGTTTTTTGCATCATTAAGTGATTCACATATTTTATATGCGTACTTTGTCCTAACGCATCTTGGATTTCGATTAAATCTTGTCCATCATTGTAATCATAGCGGACTAAGACTTCACGACTCATCTGGTTGCGTAAGGCTACTTCTGTCATTCTGCCTACCTCATTAGTAGTAACTTCGAGCACTCTTCCCACACTGTCCGTTACTTGGGATAGGAAACCTTTAAGGTTATACGCAAATTGAATATGATGCGCTTGCTCATTTCTTACTTCTTTTAATCGGTATTTTGTTTCTGTTATTTGTTCAAATACATAAATCAATCTTGTATCATGCTCAAACAAATGATACTCCTCGCCTGTATTGGTTAAAGTCATTCTTTCTCGTTTGTTAAAATACGGCAATTTTATTGGTAAAATTGGAAATCCTACTGCGCGACCATCCGTTACTACAATCCCAATCAGGTCATCTTCTTCAAAAATCTCTAAGGCTAGATCGTATGTAAAGTGCATACCATGACCTGTTAAGCCAATGCGACTACTATCACTGTACCAAGCGCGCTCCCATGAAAGGGGGATCGGTCCAGGTAGTTCAAAGTCGATGCCTTCATAAATCATACGCCCTGTAATTAAATCAACAGGCTCAAATCCTCTTTTACAGAATTTTTTACTTAACCCTTGTGTACAATTAAATTTCTTTAAGACTCCATGATTAAATTTCGTTAGCCCGGCTTTGGCCACAGCTTTCATTCCGTCTACTGCCTTCGACACAGCGAGCAATTCATCCATCGATGAGATGACTTTATCTGCGGCCGTCTTCACACCCTTAGATGCTTTGTTGGCTAGTTCCGCTAGTCCCTTTACTGCATCTAACGTTTTAGATATTTTCGGATAAGCTGCCTTCATCCCTTTTGCTACAGCTTTTGAAGCATCTATTACCTTATCTGCTCCTTTTGCAACATCACCAGCTTTATCTAAGAGTTTTGCCCCTTTTTTGACCTTGTAGGCAGCTTTAGCGGCATCACCAACTAACGGGACTGCACCTACTAAGTTCATGGCTGCATCCATGTAATTCCCTCTTGCCAAGCTAATTCCTGCATTCGCAATATCCGCAAATGTACCGATGACAGGAATAAACCCAGCGATATCCAGCGCTGTACTTACACCATCTAATAAACTACTAAACCAGCCTTCCTTCTCTTTCTTCTCTTCTGCCTTTTGCGGGAAAATTAAGTCAACTTTACTCATAGCTTCGATCGCTTCTTCATTTAACTTCGGTGGTTGACTCTGCTTTTCTATACCTTCTTGCTCAATGAGCGTACTAATTAATTGGGTGTCAGCGGCCATAATCACGTGACTTTGTTCCTTCGCTGATATCGCGATCCATTCTTCCGCCTCTACGGCTAGCTCCTTCATTCCACTAATTTCAAGTGTTTCATCGGCCGCAAGCATAATGGTACTGTTACTTTGAAATGTTACGCCATCCCCATCATCCATCTTTAAGTCCAATACGCCATCTACTGCACTAAAGGTAATATCACCGACGCCTAATGTTACATCTTTCCCAACATTGGTCGCCAATGATTTAACGGTAGTGTCCGCCATTTTCTTCGCCTGCTTTTGTCCACCCTCTGGTGTGGCAGGATTAACACGCACGGAGCTGATTACGATGGCTTCTTCTTCAACTGCACTTGGAAAATGCAATTGAGCACGTGCACCTATTTGGGGCATTAAATACATAACACCATTGGCATCTGCTGAATAGGCAAACCAATGTGCTTCTCCTTGATCCTGGCTTTTATCTATATCTAAATGAATTTTAACGGTGTTTTGCGTAACATCAATGATCTTTCCTGTAAATGCTGCACCAATGAGATCTAGATTGCGTACTAACCGCTGACGAATACTTTTCTCTGGTTGGGCAGTATATTGAAACTTCAGCACCCCTCCCTCAAGAAGGGTTTCCCTAGCCGTTACGATATAGGAACTTCCCTTGAATTGCACCAACGTGCCCAACTCATGGGGTTCCGTACTTTCAAACTCACAAAATGTATAATCGGCTTCACTCACTTCCGTCCCATCGTTTTCTGTAATCAGACGATACGCATCGACGTCCATACGTACTATAGAGGGCAGATGGTCGATCGTTATGCTTTTCCTACTTTGAGGTGTACCAAGCCAAAATCGAGCACCTTTTCCTTTTAAATCAGGAAAAACAACGGCGTGCAAACGGGAGGCCATTCTTTTAATAAATTCCCAATCTGTTTCTAAGTATTGAATCGCAATACTACCAATGGCTTGACCGTTAGAAGCTTGATCGATGTAATCCCCATTAGGATAGGCTTTCACGATGTTATTTATTAACTGCACATACGTCATATTGGCATCTTGAAAAGAACGTGAGCGCTTCGCAATATCCATATTTGCTGTAAATGATACAGCCTCAACGGAGACATAGTGCACCCCTTGAGCTGCCTGCAACTCCGCGTTTTCTATTCTTCCTGAGAACAATACGGCACTGTCTCGTCCAAATTTCACAACTATTTCATCCGTATGATTGACTCGTTGAATATACTTTTGCGCTTGCTCCTCAGCAATCATTCCCGTAAAGTACAATCTCGCATGGTCATTGCCCTTATGTTTGATCGTTAATTTATCTAAATGAATAAGCGGATAATTCCACTCGAGCACAAGATCCTCATACGTACTAATCATGTGTACTTCCTTTTCTTCTAGCGATTTCATTACTTACCTCCTTTCCATCTACCTCTCTTTAAAAACCTTGTATCGGTATTTCTACTTCCTCTTGCCCGTCATGAATAATTTCGATTTTGCCTCCACCTGCTGAGCATTGCGTATGGCAGCGGCTTAATAACGCTTGCTTTCCCTCGATATTGACATTTTCCATGCCTTCCATCCAATCAATGGAGCATGTCGGTGTGCACGGTTTTTCTAACTTTAGGCAAACACCAAAGGTTGGAATGTTTTCTGGGTTTCGATCCCCTACATTCATGACGGCTTTCTCTTTAATAAAAACGCCATGATCTTGCGGCAAATTTAAATAATTGAGGTGGCTACCATGCTCGCATGAAATGATGGCGCCATGTACGACATAACTAAATTGCTCCTGTTCCGAACCTTCTGTTTCCAAACTTTCTACAACTTGAGCCATTAAATATCCTTCCTTTCGTATCGATTGAATACTGTTTCAAACTACGACAATGTTTTGGAATGATTTAGCTTATGATCATAACGTGTAGTTGATTTCCGTTCCGACTGGGCGCTTTGTTGCTGTCGCTACACTTTCGCAGAAAAAACATCCGCTTCTCTAGGGCCAACACGATGTTGGTCACAAAGGAGTCGCCCAGTCTCCACTCCAATCAACTTATATAAATGGCATTCATCCACAACTTTGGATAATGAGCCATGATTTAATTGAATAATCTATCGACTTGCTAGTTTTACTCGCTGCAACTGAATTCCGAGATATGGTCGGCGTAGTATACTTTCTGCCACATCTAAATTGACGATGGTGAACGATTCCTTTTTACCGTCGACTTGAAAAATACAATCTAGTTCCACCTTCTTCGGGTCAATTACGAGCTCCTTTATTTGTCCGTCTGTATAATAAATCGTCTCATCGGAAATACAGTTCTTCTTCACAATATCCATAAGCCAATGTACGCGCTGTGTTCCTTTCTTCACATCCGTAAAGACAATGGCTGTAAATTCTAAGTTATCCTCATATTTCACAAGCAATCCTTTCAAATCATCCGACACGATTCTTCGAGGCTTCTCTAAATAATCCAGATATATCGCATTGTCTTTTTCAATTACTTCCCCGAATACAGATGAACAGACAAAGTTATCATCGAGGTCTGTCTTGAAAGGAATGATTGGATTTGTAATGCTTTGATCTTGCCGAACAATAAAATACTCCATCTTTTCCTCCTGTAACTATCATTGCTATTGATTTCAACGTTAATGAATCCAATGAATGTCTTTTATCTGGTCTGGGCTAAATTGACACTTCTCTTGATCACGTTTAAAAAAAGTTGCTCCTTTTAAATTGGCACCTGTAAAATTGGCGCCTGCAATCTGCGCAAACTCAAATTTTGCATTCTCCAAATTCGCATGACTGAAATCAGTGCCTAAATAACACGCTACTTCATCATCGGGAAGCATCATTGTTTTTCCTTGTGCATGCGTAAAATTAGCGCCTGCTAAATTGGCATTACGAAAATCAGCATCTTGAATGGCTGCATATGAAAAATCAACATTCGCTAAGCTACAATCTACAAAACTAGTACCGATGCAAACACTTTGTTTCAATGAAGCCCCTTCTAAGTCACTGCCATTGAAATTCGCATAAGAAAAGTCCATTTGGTCGAAATGTTTTTGCTGTAATGGTAGGCTCGAGAAGTTTTCAAACGTATACGATTTATCCGTCTCGTTTTTCTCTAACCACGAGAGAAGATTTTCTTCCACCCGTTCCCGGTCATCGATGACCCCAACATCTTCACTAAATCCTTTATATTCCCCAACACGAAATCGCAAGCACACAGCTCGTTGGAAATCTATTTCAGGTACGCTGTCTTGTTGATAGCGGAAAAGATAGCGTACCAATTGAATGATATACTGATGAAACAGAATCACAGTCTGTTGAATAATTCCTCGAACGTCAGCTGCTTGGATGTAGAGGTATGGCTTTCTTTTTTTTTCAAGCGTTGTGTGTAAATCTATAATTGCTTCACTAAGCCATCCCGCTTCATACTGTGCCGTACATTCGCCCCAATCGTAGTACCATTTTTCTCCATACGCTTCTAGCAAATACGTACACTTGTTATCTAGTAATGATGTTCGCAGCAATGAAAAATGAATAAAGGCAACTGGCGCTAACCTCCCTTGCCCCTGCTGCTCTCTAATATTTGCAAACAGCTGTTCAAGTGAGTGAATGATTGGTATTAGTAAGATTTCCTTCTCATGGCGAAACTGGCGATCAACCTTCTGTTGTAATCGGCTGATATGAACTGACACGCATTCATCCATAAAATGCTGTAATGCTTCTTCTCGTTTCATGCGTTCACATCCTCATTAATTTGCTCGTACTTCTGTTCCTTTGATCTCCATTTTGTCTTCCATTTTGATTGAACTATCTTTACAAATCATCTCTATTTTCTCGCTCGCATTAATCATAATTTGCTTCGCATTGATGGCGACTTTATCTGTTGCCTGTAAAGTAATATTTTTATCACTTATGATGGAGATTCCATTATCATCCATAAGCGAAATCATTAATCCTCCACCAGATATGACAATCCGATCCGGTGCAAGTAGAATTTGTTTACCGTGCTTCGTTCTGAGTGTTTTGACATCTGGATCGGCCATCCGCGCTGGGTCTTGGCGTCTATCCTCTGGTGGTGCAGATCTTGACCCTCCGCCACCGCCACTAGCACTGGCACTTCCACCGCCTCCTGGACTAGGCGGATTCGTCGCTGCTAACATCGAACTAGATTGAGGTGGTGCTTTTGATACGGAACTAATCGCAATCCCTTCATCCTCACGATTGCCTGGGAAATAGATTCTCACATTATCAGAAAGCTCCGGCATGAAGTACCAGCCTGTATTATCTTCTGATGCATAGATTGTTGAATATGGAAACCAATACGCTGTATCTTTATCTTGACCCTCGTCGAAATCGACATGAATACGAATTTTATCCCCTGCAACATCGATTACTTTGCCTTGAATAGAGGCGCCAATAATAGCTTGATTATAAGTAGTGTGGACACTGAAGCCGTTCTGAGGTGTTAACGTGTAGATGTGCTTGAACAAGCCATCTTTTAAAGTAGAGTAGATTTTATAGACATACAATTTTTTTGATTGGAATGTCACTTCATTGCCTATTTTGAATGGTTGGAACGATTCTACTTCATAGTACATATAGTCACTATCGGTAATACCGTCGAGATGATTTTTACTGGACACAAGGAAATTGCCGATCGCCTTTTTAACTCGATAATTGATTGCCTCCATTTTTTGCGTACCCCCAGCTTGAAACGGCACACCGAAGTAAAACTTAGCAGCCGGGTGAACCGTATCTGGCACCAGACCTGTATGGAAGCGCGATGCCATTCGTTTAAGAAACTCCCAATCCGTCTCTATATATTGCATCGTAAAGCGGCCAATAGTAGCGCCCTTTGAGGCATAATCCATGAAATCTGCACCTTTTTGATCGGCAATACATGCATTTATTAATTCACTATAGGGCATACTCACATTTTGATAGGTTTGATTTTTCTTCTTCACATCCAGCACATACGTATGCGAAACGGCTTTAACCTCCAAATAATAGGTGCCCAAAACCGATTTCACTTGTACATCTAATGCCAGCCCATTGAAAATAGGAATAGTTTGTCCACCACTGCCGATTTGCACGACTTCAATAGCCGTTTCTGCATCGGTCATATATACATAGGAATCTTCGAGTTCATCTGGAATCATGCCCGTTAAATGCAATGTAGCATGCTCATTCATTTGTTGCGTAATTTCGATTTGATTGACGCGAATATTATAGGGCATCACGATGATATCTTTATACGTCAAGGCTGTTTCCTTACTCATTCAACAACACCTTCTCCATCTAATAATTTGTTTTCAACAAAGATAGATTCCATCATGCCGTAAGCAATTGGTTTCCAAATATCCATCTCTTTTTTCAAACAATTAACCGAGCCCATCGTCACATTCTCGCCCACTATAAATAAAAACATTAAATTATAAATCTTGTTATCTAGTGCTGGCGAAATGAAATCAAAGTACCCCATTTGTAAACCGTTCACTTCATTCATGCCAATATCCAACATTTTTGTAGTTGGCTGCGTTTTTTGAAGGATATTCCTCATAGCCTCTGTGAAGTCTTCTAATTCCTCTTCTTTTACCTGTTGTTCCATAATTTTTAGCGTGACATTGATGGACGTACTTTCACTTGTGTAAATATAATCAGGTCTACGGCTGGATGGATATTTAATATCCATTAATTCAGGCTCCATCACGTCAAATGTTGCAGGCATACACATCCGAATTTGTCCCTCATAAAAACTTATTTCTTTGAACGCAATCGTTTCATCTTCAATCATGAGCTGACCATCTTTAATCGCTTGCACGATATCAGTATGTAATAATTGGTTTTCAATGTTCTCCATTCGTTTCTTCTGCCTTGCATGTTTCGTCATCTCGATAACTTCTTCATCCATAAATTTCATTGCTTTCGCTCCTTCATATCGATTCTGTATTCATTCCATCTCATAACCTTATATTTTTTCGCTTTCCTATTAAATAACTCCGATTACCTAGGTCATTTTGTTATTAATTTAATTTTTTTCAGTAATATTCCAGTAATAAATACATATATGGCAATGTAACCATTAATTGGTTATTTTCATCATTAAATATGCTAATAAACCGTAGATAAAAAGTCAACATCCATAAGTTCTATTATTTGGAATAAACAAAAAAATAATCCCGAAGATCGGGAAAATTTTAAATTTAGTAGTTAGATATACTGTGTGAGAAAAGAATAAAGTGGAACTTTAATCATTGGGGTATAAGAACTTAGTACACTAATTAAAATGCCATCATCTTTTATGAAAATGCGAAAAAGCACCTGTCGCCTGTTATAGGCAATCAAGTGCTTTAGGTTCATATATTTTTTAAGCTTATTAATATTTGCAAGTTTTAATAAGTTATTATTTTCATATGACATCTTTTTTAACGCTTGGCAAGTGTAATATATAAATTCTTTTGCTTATTTAATCTCGTATATTTGGTTCATATGACATCCATAAGTAGTACTTGTAAGTAAAATGTCATCTCACCTATTCTCGCCCTTATTAAAATACAACTATTGATGGCTTGTCTTTATGAGTTATTAACTCAAATCTGATTATTCCATAAAATTTTTATATCCTTGTTTATCGTAACGAGCTTTTTCCCGTATGCAAGAAAATTTAAACTAATCTTATACGTCCTTAATATCAAGGTTGTATTTTGCTCTCCATTATTTTTGAATCCTATTTCCCACGAGTTATAAAATTATTAAAAGGCTTTTGCCAAAAATAAATTTTTAATTGCTATGATTCAAAAGCTGTTCTATCCGGGAACACACCACCTTCATTAACTAGGCAAACTGTCAATCTTTGAGCAGCTCTATCAAAATAGAACTTAGATGCAAAATTTTTATCTGGTATAACTTCTAACTCGGAAAACTTCCTAGTGAATGCACTTCTTGATGGCTCTGCCTACATGAAGTCTCGATTCTCAAACTATTATTGTTCATTGGATCCATTCTGTTCTTCTTCTCGAGAGTGACAATATAGCCAATCAAGTTTTAAAAAGTGTTATCTACCATTCCCCTCTTATAAAATCTGGATCATCTATTTCTTTTATAAATACTGAAATCCATAATACTGTGTTATTCACAGGGTCTGTTTCAATGTAAACTCCTTTAGAGCTACAATACACCTCTTCGAATTCATCATATATAAAACTTGGTTCTAGCTTAAGAACTTCATCAATATGCATTCCTACTCTTATTTTATTAAATAAAGTACCTTTATAGTTTTCTAAAGTAGTTATTTTAAATATTTTATCGTTTAACAAATTGAACCATAAATCAATTGAATTATCTATTTCGTACCTTATTAAAAAGTTTCCTAAAAGTGTTGGTTGTTTACATTGTTGCTCAATTAATGAATATAAATCATTAATGTGACTATACAACTTTATATTTCCCATTCCAATCCAAGGAACGATAGGCGCCTCTAAATCAATCAAATATATCACCTCTCCGTAAAAATAATATTAGCATTCTCTTTTCCATCAGTTTTATAAGTGTCTTTTTTACCATCTACAATTTTAATTATACCTTCGTCAATTGTACTGATTTTTACATAAGGGTTATCCCCATGTCTTCCTCCACCAGGTGATACTTGTACTTGTGTTATATTTCTCCCGTTACCATGATTATTAATTTGAATTATTTGTGCACCAGATCGAGATTTAGTAGATACTTTTATTGTAACATCATAACCTTCACTCTTTAAAACCTCGGCAATTTTATTTACACTCTTACCACTAAATGCACTTGGGTTTGATTCAATTGATTTAACTGTAACTTTACCATTACTAATAATATTACCCTTACCCTTATCAATATTCTTTATATATTCTCCAAGTTCTTTGACATCCTTCTCAGTGACTTCGACTATTGGAGCCTTATCTTCTTTCTTAGAATTACTATTTGGTATATTATTATTATTTGGAACATCATTTTTTTGTTATTACTTGTATACGTTTTTTTACTGTCTTCTATTATTTTCGTTGTTTTTTTATAATATTTAACTGTGTCATATCCTGCATCAATTATTTTAAATGGCTTAGATGTAGGCAACATAGATAGTCCTGCTAGTATCCTTTCACCAGTTGTGGATTTAGGGTCAACAAGAGTAACAATATCTTCAAACAACAAGGTGCATATAAATCGTTCTACTATAGTAGGTTTGTTTTGGGGTAATGTATGATGCCCACCACCCACTACTGATTGTAAATCCTCTAAGGTTTTTATCGGCTCTCCGGCATTCACTGAATTTCTATTTCCGTTTGATACGGACTGTCGGTCTTTTAAGTATTTCTCCAGTTCTGCTTCAGTTATGATTTTTTTCCCAGTTTGTTTAGTTTGCCCAGTAATTAAGTCTTTTCCCGTGCCCATTTCATATAAGGCTTTAACGTTTCCAAATAATAAAAGTCCACTGTTTTTGTGAATGTGTTCCGTCAGGTTCAACGTTAATATATTTCTTACCATTTTTGGTTGTATGCAAAAAAAGACTTATTCCTAACTCACAGTTCTAGTTGGAATAAGCCTTTGAAAGTTTATCAAGCGTGATTGTCAGTTTTTTAAGTGTTCTGAGGGTATTCCTTAAATTCTACTCATTGTTCAAAATGTTATTTTATAACCATTTCATTGCTACTTCACCTGTTAGAATTATGAGTATTTTTTCTATCATCATGAGTTTCATCACCTTTTATTCACACATAGACTAGCAAATATACTGGAGAATACTTCATCTCACTTGGGATAAATTATTATGGTTTTAAAATTTTATATGTTATTTTCTTCGCCGCTATTAAACATCCAAAATTACTTGGATAATCTTTAGGATTAAACTTAAAAATATAATGCAAATACTCAACTTGAAACTTTTCGCTAATTTCTTTTTCAGCTTCTCCTTCAAGGATATTTAAAATGGTTTCTTTTGTATCTGTTTTCCACATCATAGGTAGAGAAAGAAAAATACCTCTTTGAATTTTATTTCAATATCTGGATAACTTAAACTCAATCCACCATATATACACAGTTCGTCATCTATATATTGTTTTATTTCTAAATCAAACCACATACTATTTTTAATGAAATCATTAATTTCTTGAACAACTTGTTTTACTTCTCCTAATTCCATTTTTACACCTCATTCTAATTGTATATGAGTTGCTTTAGCAGCAGCAGCACCGCCTGACTTCAAAACACTTGTATGATACCATTTACCATCGCTCCCTAAATACTCCCATCCATAACCTTGATTTGATCCAGGTTTCGTTCCTTTTTTTCTCCTAGCGCCCTTACTTCAAAATCAATACCATCTTGACTCCATTTTTCTTTTAAGCTATTTAGACTCTTATCTAAATTTTGTCTTTTTAAAGCTTCGTTGTGGGCTGTAAAAGCCGCTATGTCCTTCTGCAGTATAAGGCGTAGCAAGTGAGAACCATGTGGCTTCTTCCTTTTTTTGTGCCTCATCAATGGATAGGTGCAGGCGTACTTGATCCTTTTTGACCTCTAATACCTTCTCCACACCTATAAATCATAGATTAGAAAAAATAAACAGCTCAAACTCACCATACATAGGTTGTTTGAACTATTTGTTTTTAAATGTATAAACTACATAAACCAAACTATACCTTCAAATGCCTTCATACAAAAAAATGTGTCACTCTAATACTTTACATTTACTCTAGTAAACGAGTCAGAATTTTATCATTATTTAGTTTGGATGAGTCATATTTTAAGTATTTCTCACCACATATAAAAACTTCTTATATGCACATCTCATTCAGCATCTTGAATGACACATTGAATTTTTATAGTAGTCTTTTCCAATGATCAATACATTGTTACCTTTGCGCTTAACTATCAAGATTTTCAAGAAATTTAACAATTCGTTTCGATTAGGACTCTCTTCCTCTGTCAATTCAAAATCGGAATTATCAAACAATCCGTCCTTTATCTCATTGATGATGTCTCCAGGCAATTTTTTATTTAGTCTTATCAAGTTCTCAGCGATTGTAGTGTAGACAATCTTTTTTTGCACAAGCCTTGTTTCGAAACCGTCAACTTGCTGTATAATATGGTGTTTACTTACTGCCTCAAAAACAACACCCAGTTCCATTTTCCCCTTGAATTTTGTATATATTGCTGAAGAATAATCCAGGATAAAAGTTCGATTATATTTACCCAGTTTTACAGAAATATAATAACGAGCAAGTACTATTTTGCACAAAGCTGATTGCACATAGTCACTACTTTATATTAATAAAATAGAACCAGCTTCGTCTTTATTACCACTCTGAAAACAAAAAAACAGATCAATCATGGGTAGTATTGACCATAATTGACCTGTTCAACATTAAAAATATGAACTATCCGTTTCAACATAATATTGAATTTTAATTTGATTTCTCTTGATATACTTTTAATAGATTTTTATTAGATTGTTGATACGTTGAGATAAATCTTCTTTTTCTGATTCCGTTAACTGTTGCCCTACGTCATCTATATTAAACTTCTCAAGTTCATATTTTATATTAAGTTCTCCATGATCATGAATTCCTTTATTAATTAATAGTTCAGCTAATGTGACTTTAATAGTAATATTCTCACTAAGCGTATTTTTACAGTCTCTTTCAAAACGTTTCAGCACTTTATCAGAAACTTCTTCTAAGGGGTTAATACTAATAATGTTATCAAAATAAACTTTTACTTCCTTAGTCATCTCATGATAATACCATCGTGCCCTAGGATCGTGATTTAATGAAATCGTTGTATCATTAAATTGACGTAATACGTAATCTCTTCTTTCTAATAGATCCTCTACTTCTTCTGTACTTAACTGCTGTCTGATACTGTTTATATTTAGATTTGTTAACACTTCACACGATAATTCCTTAGCACGCACAGATAATTTTGAATGTGTTAGAGCAATTCTCGCTAAAGCAACACGGATAGTTGCTTTCTCGGCTTCTCCATCATTCATAGAAACTTCAAAATCATAAGTTGTTCTCGCCAATGCTTCATAATCACTAAATTTTTCATCTTTGTATTCCAAGTAAGTATCATAAACGGAGGTTAAAAGCTCGTAATAACTCCAATCCAATTTTCTCCACACTCCTAGATAATTTATTATTTATTAACCTTAATTTTTTGGCTATTATTATGAATAATTTCAATATCAATATTTGGGTATTCTTTGCTAAACGCATTTATAACTCTACTACAACTACCACAAGTATCAAGTTCAGTAAATAACCGAGTGCTTTCACCGGATATTTATGCCTTAACTCATAGACTACTTGCGCTTTGTCCTGTTTGGTGATTTTTCCTTGTTTTGAACTAAGGCATTCAACTTTTTTAAATACTCATTTTCCATTTCTAGTTGTTTAATACGTGCTTCAAGTGCTTCGGTAGAGCCTTCAACTAGTGCTTGTTTCGATTGTTTATTGAATTCTTTTTTCATGGATGGACGCCCCTTTTTCTTTGATTGAAGGGCATCTAATCCTTGTGTTTCATATTGCTTTCTCCAAACACTAATTGTTGAAGGGGCAGGTATCTTAAAAATCGCTGCCGTTTCGTTTAAGGACGTACCATTTTCAATCATAAAATTTAGTACATCCATTTTAAACTCTAGTGTGTAATTTGTATATGGCTGAATAAAAGCTTCAACACCATTGTATTCATATTGCTTAACCCATTTAAGGATTGCTTTATTATCAGTCTCCATAGATTTAGCTATATCATAGGAACTTTCCTTTCCATTTAAGTAACGCTCAACAGCTTGTAATTTATCTTTGGCCGTATATTTTTTGACCATACAAAAACTGCACCTCCAATTGTTAGATGTGTCTAACAATTGGGGCGCAGTTCATATAGCCTCTCAAGGTTTCATTGAAAACTTTACCTTTTTTTAATAGATATCTAACCTTTGACAACAAAAACTTATAAAATCACCTTCATTTATATCTCCTGGTAACAAATTGTTATCCAATTCTAATAATAGTTCACCTAATTTCACTTTTTCATATTGCTTATCAATTAATTTCCCTATTAATCTATAGGCAAAATAATCATCTAATTTTTCAATACTATACTCTGACTTTTCAGCTTTCACAAGATTTGAGACATTTAAACAATAAATTGGCTCTATTAATTCACTTTCTTCCAAGTAATTTAATGGTTGTGCAAAACACATTATTTCAAGTTCTCCATCTGTTACTACTACTTCAGCTTCTAAAGCTTCTTGTGAAATCCAATTTATTTTTTTTATTTTCAATACATCCACCCTTTCCTTACTTCTTTGTTTCTATACCTAAACTTGGTGCTTTTTTAGCAAGTTCTTTAACCGACTTTATATGGAACGTGGTTATATTTCCTGCATTTCTATCTAGCCCAACAAATCCGTATTTTGCACTTCCTTTTCCACCAACAAGTTTCACATATCCATTCATTTCTGGTACATATTGCCCTGTCTGAATAACGTGATTAGCATCTTCAAGATAAGTCTTTAAATTGTATTGGTTTTTACCCATTGCATCCATTATCTCTTTACTATGCTTTTCATAATGAATTATAGCTTCATCACCTTTGAATTTAATAAGTTTATCTGTACCCTATGTTGTAATCTTAAAATCCGCTAATAAAAAACAATCTATCTTAAACCTTTTTAAACTACTACCTTTTCCTCTTTTATTATCGGTAATTCATAAGCTGTTTTGTGCTTTAACATACCAAATACAATGTTTACAAGCCGTCTCATGATACAAACCAATGCTTGTCCTTTTGTTTTGCCTTCTTTTAGTTTTCGTTGATAGTATGCATGGAATACTGGATTCCTTGGCAGCTTACTTCCTTTTGCCACTTGTACTTGCTGTACGGCTAAGTTGTAAAATAAAGCATGTAGCGCCCGATTTCCTTGCTTGCTTTTTTGTTCCCTTCCTTTCCCACCAGAGCCAAAGTAAACAGGCGCAATGCCCGCAAATCGTGCTAATTTATTGGCATTCTGAAAACGGCGTACATCGCCTATTTCTGCAATTAATGCCGAAGCTGTAACGAGATCTATGCCTGGCATCGTGTCTAATTGAAAGTCTAGTAAACTCATTAACCCTTTTAATTCTCGTTCCACATAGCGCATCTCCCGCTTCTTAAATGAAATGTCTCGGACGATACTCTTTACTAGAAAGTCTCGTATTTCTTGGTGTTCTCTTATTGTGGTTCCATCCTCTTTCACCAACTTTAAAATTTCACTCGCTTTTCTCACCGAACATGTATTGTGACTGGCTTCTAATAAAAAAGTGGCCAATTGCTTAACACTTGCATCCTCTAAACAAGGTGGAGACGGATATCGTTCCCAAAATGCCAATGCTGTTTTTCCATCTACTTCTGAAAAAAACTTTTTATAGCTTGGATAGTGGTGACTTAATTGAATATGCAGTTGGTTCTTTAAAGCACCTTGTGCCTTTACTAATGCATTTCTTCTAGTGACTAGCTGTTGTATCGACCAATATAAATCATGTGGTTTAGCATCTGGTAACTGCTCTAGTTTGTTCACCAAAATTCTGGCTACACATTCTGCATCCCAGCTATCACTTTTTTGTGTGGTCATGTGACTTTTACGTTCAGCGTATGAAAGAGCTGGATTAACTTCTTTTACAACTTGTCCGTGCTCATCCAAAAACTGCGCTAATGCTCGTCCATAGCCCCCAACATCTTCTAAACCAAAAATAGGTGTCAAACCATCTTCCACATATTTATAAATATCCAGTAAAAATGTTGAAAAAGCAGAAGGTTTATTTTCAAACTTTATTTCGCCTAACTTCTTATGCCAACAATCAATAATCACCGCAACATGGTGATGCTTATGTAAATCCACTCCAACATATAAGTGTTTCTGTTTTTCGTGCATCATACATTCTCCTATTTATTTTTAATGAATGAAAATACCGGCAACCTTAGTTCGAGCGTTCACCATCTGGTGCGCATTGGTACGAAAGCCTATCTATTTTCACTGTTACATAAGAACTTATAAGAAAATGAGCACCTTTTTTAAGTAGCCATTCAAATTATTGCAGGGTGTTGCCCATTTGCTTGAATTTGCCCATATGTATAAATCCCCCGATAAAAGCTTTCACGGTCTAAAATGCGCTTCACTTGTACCTTTGTAAATCGTTTCCCTTTCTCTGTTCGATGACCTTCAATGTTGAGCTGTTCTGTCAATTGAGACAGTGACCAATACTTAAAAAAGTGTCGTAACTCAAATAGCCTACGTACAACTATTGCTTTCTCTGTATCCACTTCTAATACTTTTCGCCCTTTCTGTACTGTATAACCAAACATGACACCGCCACCTGCATATCCACCTTGTTCAGCTTTTTTCTTTCTGCCCCTACTTAGTTTCAATGCAATCTCTAATCGTTAATATTGGTCTAATAGCTCCAACATCCCATTCACTAAAAAATCATTTGGTTCATGTGTGTATATGCTGTAATTTGGCTGCTCAATCGCTTTAACATCTGCGTCGTATTTTTTTAACTCTCGTTGTATCAATACTTTTGCCATATCAGAGCGCCACAAACGAGACGTATTCAGTACAATTACTTGGCTTACTTGATGATATTCTATATCTGCCAATAGCTCTTGCAAGCCTTCTCGCTCAATAGTTAATCCATCTTCATCAACTGTCGCTCCACTGATTCCTCTATCTTCATATATGTGAAGCAGTTGGAGTTTATTTTCGTCACAATACCTTTCAATTTCTTCTACTTGATACGCTAAACTATACCCTTCACGTACTTGCCCTTCTGTTGAAACTCGTACATAACCAACTACTTTCTCTTTCATAATGCTCCCTCCCGTTACAGCAATTAAAGTCCCTGTAACGCTTACCCGTTTTTTGTGGATAACTTGTGTGTAACGTATATCCGTTACAACATACTGTACGACCTTACCCAAATTCTGCACAACCCTTTATTTTACAGTCGTTTTTTCTCTAGTATGGTCGTACACTATACATAACCGTTACAATCTAACGAAGAGGTGTTTTTATTATGTCTTCTACTATTCGTTTACGTCTCAATGAAATTTTAATTGAAAAACAAATGAGCCGTCGGCAACTGGCCAAGCAAACCTCATTGCGTCCTAATACCGTCAATGATTTATGTACACAACCCATACAACGTCTGCATATGAGTACCCTTTCAGCTTTGTGTGACACATTACATGTCTCTATCCAAGACCTACTTGTATTGGAGATAAACGATTAACTCACTCGCAGAACTATTGAACTTGGTTCTTCTATCAATCTTTTCCATTCCACCCTTGCTAATTGGTCGAAGTCCAATCGATACTGATTCGTAAGGGTCTTTTTTATTTCCCTCCGTATATACTGTGTATACATATCCCTTCCATCTCGCATGCTAGCTACCCGTTCTCGTTGCTTCTTCTTAAGTGTTTTCCAATCTGTCACTACAGCCGCAAAATAATGTTCATTCTGTTTTGGCGGATGTTTCATGAGGTCTTTAAGCAACACTTGCTCATTTACCTTGTACACCACTTCTATTCGGCTTAATTCATGTGCTAAATAAATTCCTTTATTCCTTGCTAGTTCTAGCCGTTTATCATAAATCCTACAGTAACCATTCCGTTTACGTTGGTCGCTTCTACCAAAATATCGTGTTGTATCAAAGTGTGTCATATTCCTCCGTGTATCTGTCGGTATCACCACTATATTTTCTAACCCCGTTTGTATATCATACGCTACATCACAGCTCACAAATTCTACTCGGCTTGCCCGCTTCCCTATCATCTCTAGTATTTCTCTGAAATGCGAGTAATGCTCTGGCCTTGTCTCAATCCTTAGGGTATGTAAGTGACCTTCTGTTTCTCTAAAGTTTTTAAAATACATATGAATGTATACATTATCACTTTTCCATATGTGCAATTCATAGCTATATGTTCCACTATATATCTTCATTTTCACTTTATATTTCTGCATTCCCACCATATAAACACGTAAAAATGTCGAATGTGGTACATCCTTATAATCTATTACAAACTTATCTATCGAAACCTCTATTTCCATCGCCTGTTCTTCCCCTTGTATGCTAGTACTTGTATAAAATTTAACACTTAGTACACTAATTAAATAATCGTAATCTTTTCAATTTACGGATTTAAACATGCAAAAAAGCACTTGTCGCCTGTTATAGACAATCAAGTGCTTTAAGTTTATATATTTTCTAAGTTTATTAATATTTACAAGTTTTATAAGTTATTTTAGTATTGACAGTATGACATCTTTTTTATCACATGGCAAGCGTAACGTTTAAACCCTTTAGCTTGTTTAATCTCGGGTGTTTGTTGCTTATGCCACCCATAAAGTGGTCCCTTGTAAGTAAAATGGCATCTCGCCTATTCTCGCTCTTATTGCTTTATTGTTAAAATAGCACCTCTTGATGGCCTAGCCTTCATGAGTTATTAATTCATATTCAAGGAATCTTTAACCGTAAACAAGTTTTAAATGACTCTGTCATATTATACCTTGTATTTATCGCCACGAGCTTTGTCATCCTCATTAGTTTGTAGTTCTTCCATATCATACTGCACTTAACCTAAAAAATTTCATTTCGCCTAGTTCTCACGTTTTTGATTGCCCATACTCTGCTTGTGTCTGTACAATTAAGCTCAGTATTTCCTCTGCAGTCAGTAATTGTTTTTCCATTTTTCTTTTCCTCCTTTGATTTTGGGCATAAAAAAGGCTCATTCCTCCTCATCGTTCAAGTGGAATAAGCCTTTGAAAGTTTATCAAGTGTTTGAATTGTTTAATGTTTGGTTTGTAGGTTGCATTGTACGATTTTATTATTAGAGTTGTATACCTAGTAAATTAATTCCCCTCTAACAACTCTAGTCTTGACCATCTAATTCAGCGACATATGCAATCTCTCTTATGAAAGATGTTACAGCATGACAATTTTCCAGATCATCCTCATCCAACATCGACCAATAATAAATAGTATTCTTATGAATACTAATGTCTTGAAGAAGATGATATCTAATCAAGCTAGCCGAATTCTCCTCAGCCTTTCCTTCTACTATTGCATCATTGAATGATGAAATAATAATAATCATTAAAGCGAATTTTTCTTCTTTGTTTAATTTGATATTTTCATAGGCGTATAAGAATTCGGTTATTCTTGAAGAATCCGACACTTCATACTCCCAATCTTGTGTAAATTCATCAGGAGCAGGTAGTTTCACTTTCTTTACAAGACCTTCAATAGCACTCTTAGTAACATACTCCGGGTAAACGTTCTCCATAGTTATTTCTCCTTTATATTATTTTCCTATTCCTGAAGGATGAGCACTGCTAAATGGAAAAGCAGACCTAATTCCACCATCCTCTTTCACTATCACTCTAGCCATATCAGGTTTTATTTCAGTACCATCTGGCAAGTATCCTCTTGATTTAATAGATGATGGTAGCGGAACATCATGAACACCAGGTCCCTTTTTCGCCACCTCTGCAATAAAATCCGCTGCACTCTTCTCATCAAGCCATTGGCTGATTTGATGTCCCTTTCCTCTGGCTCTATCTGTAAGCTGATTTGGCTTTTTCTTAGCTCCGTGCTCTGAAAAAGTATGACCATACGTGGGAGTACTTTTAGGATTTCCCCATTTAAAATTACTGGCAGCTTGTCCCGTACCCTTAGGAACATCTAAAAATGTACTTTATAAAAGGATGGCAGTTTGTTCAACCACCACCCATATTGATTAACTAGCTTTTGTTTCTGGTTGATCTGGCATAATATAAGCCATTTTATTTTTCATCATACCATAGATAATTCTGACTAATCTTCTCATAATGCAAAGAAGGGCTTGTGACTTTGACTTCCCTTCACTTAGCTTACGGTTATAATAAGCATAAAAGACAGGGTTTCGAGGTATTTTACTACCTTTACTAACTTGGACTTGTTGGACAGATAGAATGTAAAAGATGTCATATAGCTTTCTATTACCTTGTTTTGTTTTCTTCATCGTTTCCTTACCGCCCGAACCCATCTTAATAGGGGCAATTCCTGCATATCTTGCGAGTTTGTCAGAATTGGCAAAACGATGAATGTCACCAATCTCTGCAATCAATGCGGAGGAAGTAACCGTATCAATCCCTGGCATAGTTTCAAGCTGCATACCTAACGTTTGAATGGTCACCTTTAACTCTTTATCCACCTTCTTGATTTCCTGTTTCTTAAAGCGGATATCTCTTACTATGCTTTGAATGATAAAGTCTCTTGATGTTTGGTATTCACGCTTTACCTCTCCATCAGCTAGAACGAGTGACATTATTTGCTCTGCCTTTCTAGTGGAACAAGCATTGTTACTCGCTTCTAGTAAGAATGTTCTTAAGTCCTCTACTGTTTCCCCCTCCAAATGAGATGGTGAAGGATAGCTTTCCCAAAAGGCTAAAGCTGTTTTCCCATCTACTTCTGAAAAGAACTCCTTGTAACTTGGATAATAATAGTTTAATTGCATATGCAATTGGTTCTTCAAAGCTGTTTGTGCTTTTACTAAGGCGTTTCTTCTGCCTACAAGTTGAGCGATTATCCAATGAATATCCGATGGTGTAGCGTCAGGTAAATATGGTAACTTACGAATTAAAACATCTGCGACACATTGAGCATCCCAACTATCATTCTTTTGTGTCATCGCATAGCTGTTTCGTTCTGAATTGGATAAAGAGGAATTGACAAACTTAACGATATAGCCCTGTTCTATTATGAATAACGCTAAATCTCTTCCGTAACCGCCCACATCTTCTAATCCAAATACAGGGGTCAAACCTTCTGTAAGAAATCTGTTCACATATTCTAGTAAACTTGGAAAAATGGATGGTTTATTTTGAAAGGTCATTTCTCCTAGCTTTTCAAACCAACAATCCACTATTACCGCTGTATGTTGGAACTTGTGTAAATCTAGTCCTATATAAATATGCTTATCTCGTTTCATCAGAAAACCTCACCCCTATATTAGATTGAACGGAAAAAGCAAGACAGAGAATGTCGGCAACCTTAGGTCGAGCGTTAGTCTCTTTAGACTCGCAAGGGTACGAAAGCCTATCCATCCTCTATCTGTTAACCGTTATAAAATGGCTTGATGTTTGCCATTTGCTGTTATGTTTCCATAGCGGTATAACCCACTATAAAAGGCTTTTCTATCTAAAACCCGTTTGATCTGGACTTTCGTAAATAACTTTCCTTGTTTTGTTCGATGTCCGTCATCATTCAGTTGTTCCGCTAGTTGAGTTAAAGACCATGAAGGATACTGTTCCTTTAAGTCAAACACTCTTTGAACCGTCAGTGCTTGTCCCACATCAACAACTAGTCTTTTCTGACCTTTCTTCACTTTATAGCCTAATGCAACATTTCCTCCTGCATAGCCGCCCTGTTGGGCTTTCTTGTTTCGCCCTCTCCCTAGCTTTAAAGAGATTTCTAACCGTTGATATTGGTCTAATAACTCCATTAAGCCATTGATAAAAAAATCGCTAGGGTCTTTCTTGTGGATACTGTATTGCGGTTGTTCAATACTCCGAATGTCCACTCCATACCTTTTCATTTCTCGATGAACTAACACTTTCACAATGTCTGACCGCCATAAACGGCTTGTATTAAGTGTCACAACATAATCCACCTCATGGTGGGAGAGATACTCCAACATCTCCTGAAAACCTAATCTGTCCACCTCTAACGCTTCTTCATCAACTTTAGCCCCACTAATACCCTCGTCCTTAAACAAATGCAATAGCGTGTATCCTTGAGCCTGACAATATGCTTTGATTTCATCTTCTTGGTATGCAAGGCTATATCCATCCCTTGCTTGTCCTTGTGTCGATACGCGAATATATCCAATTACCTTCATGATTTTTCCCCCTCCGTTACGCTAATCTTAATTAATGTAACGCTTAGCCGCTATATTTAATATAAATCCATTGTATGCGGCTTTAGCGATACATTCAACCCCTTTACCGATACAAATTTATTGTGTATCGTAAAAGTAGCATAAAAAAGAGGAAGGGAATTACCATGCCAATATCAATTAAACTAAAGGAAATCCTTAAAGAACGTGACCTTTCACAACGTGAATTAGCACGTATGACAGGATTACGTCCAAATACTATAAGCCATCTTTGTTCAGACAATGTGGACAGGGTTTATCTATCAACATTAGAAACAGTATGCAAAGTGTTAGACATCGACATTCAGGAGTTAATCGAGGTGGAGTAGCCTCTCGCTCTAGTAATCGTTGTATGTACGTAAAAGTTGCGAATAAATTTAAAAGGCAGGGAGAAAGCGAAGGTTAAGTATTTTGGGATGAGAATGATGGTATCTGATAATTTTATAATTATTTTTATAAGATAGAATACATTAAATAGGGCATATGTTTTAAAGTTGTTGTACGTACTATAAAATTTGTTAAAACATCATATAGGGCATATAAGGGTTTTCTCTATGCCATGAATAAAGAGGGGAACGTTCGTCACTCCGTCCCCCAAAAAAGGCGGTTATCTATACGATAACCGCAATACAATTAACTTACAGTATATTTATTCCCATTTATAACAATGCTTTTTGCTTCAACTAATAATAAAGCATTCCATATTTCCAACGCAAAATTAGCATTAGAATAATATTGATTTACCCAGTCCTCTTCTATTGATGAGGGCTTAATTTGTCCTATTCCCCCAACATAAAAGTCAATTGACGTTAATTCTAAATAGTCATCTTCCTCAATAATAGCTTTTGTATTAAGCCTTTCTTCACCAGTATTTTCAACGAAATACCATGCCGTTACTCCTTCAAAAACCATTTTATACTTATTTTCATAACCATTATCTATTGTTTTCAACTCAAAACTAATAGTATTTTTCAAGATATCAAATTCATATCTTTCAATAACTGCAGCCCACAGTTCATTGAGTAAATCGGATAATCTTTCCTCCATATTATCACTTTCCTTTATATGCTTTTATCATTATATCAATCTGTTTTAATGCGTCATCGGTTATATCAATATGTGTAAGACTTCTATCATTGGATATTTTACCATCAAGAGTAAGTGAACCTTTGCCCTCAATACTAACTCTATAATATGGTTCATTTCGACCTCCAGAGCCTGCTTCCATGATCCTTACTGTAATAGTTTTATTACCATTTGGTATTTCAACTTTATAACCTTTACCTTTTGCATTGCTAACAGTACCGCCTAGTTTACTTCCTATATCATCTGTTTATCGGTAATTTATAGTATTAGTATATTTTATTTCTTCGGTTCAAGAAAAAACCTTGAAAAGCATAGCTCCTCAAGGTTTTAAAAATAATTTACTGGAATGTCAACACTAAATTGAACATTTTATAAGGACTGCGATTCATTTTGAGATACTTCTGTTTCAAAATGTCTATCTTTTAAGATACATTTTAAATAAGTTGCCCATTTTTTTAAATGTCCTTTACAAAGGGTACACTTAAATGTGCCTCTATAGGTTTTAAGCGTTATCTCAAAATTTGTTCAATAGCACTTTCTAAATCAATTGTTTCCTGACCAATCACCAGTAAACAACTATCATCATCGGATGCAGGCTCAAAACCGATTCTTATTTTTGGAATATCATATTTGTCTTTTAGAACTAAAAGAGATTCTACTATTTTCTTAGCTTTCAGCTTTATTTCAGTTCTCTCACCTACTAATAACTCTCTTTCTGAAAAATTAAAAGTAATATCCCCTGTATCTTTATCAAAGGAAAATATTATCATAACATTATTTAAGCTACATCCCATTTCTATTTGGATCAGAAATAAATTTCCCGTCCCTAAAGGAGTGAGTATTTCCTGGAAACTTTTAATTTGATGAAATTCAACATCGTCTCCACTATCCTTATCAAAGAAATGAGATGACTTTACTTTTGATGAACTAATCTTAAGTTCTTCAAACACTAGTTTATCTAACTCATCTTTTCGGAAGTCTTCTAGAATAATTTCAAGATTTTCCAAACTATCTACTCCTTTTTTATTAGTCAATAAAGCCCTTAAATGTTCCGTCTTGATTAAGTCTTACTCCACGACCATCAGGCAATCTCTTTTCTATGAATGTGATACCCCTATCGTTTGTAACTTTAATAAAATCTCCTGGAGCATTAATAATTTCCTCCAAATGCTTCTTTGCTGTCTGATTAATTTGGTCTGAGCCTCCCTTAACTTTGCCCCAAATATCGGGATGTCTTCCTCCATGTTTTTGTAGCGCATGGCCTACAACCGTTTCTCCGCCTTTCTTAGCTTGTGTTGCTGAATTAATAATGGTATCACGGTTAACACTGATAGCATTAACCGTCCCCTTATCGATATTCTTTATATATTCTCCAAGTTCTTTGACATCCTTCTCAGTGACTTCAACTATTGGAGCCTTATCTTCTTTCTTAGAATTACTATTTGGTATATTATTATTATTTGGAACATCATTTTTTTTGTTATTACTTGTATACGTTTTTTTACTATCTTCTATTATTTTCGTTGTTTTTTTAGAATATTTATATGTATCATATCCTGCATCAACTATTTTAAATGGCTTAGATGTAGGCAACATAGATAGTCCTGCTAGTATCCTTTCACCAGTTGTGGATTTAGGGTCAACAAGAGTAACAATATCTTCAAACAACAAGGTGAGTATAAAACGTTCTACTATAGTAGGTTTGCTTTGGGGTAATGTATAATGCCCTCCACCCACTACTGCTTGTAAATCTTCTAAGGTTGTTATCGGCTCTCCGGCATTCACTGAATTTCTATTTCCGTTTGATACGTACTGTCGGTCTTTTAAGTATTTCTCCAGTTCTGCTTCATCTATGATTTTTTTCCCAGTTTGTTTAGTTTGCCCAGTAATTAAGTCTTTACCCGTGCCCATTTCATATAAGGCTTTGATATTTCCAAAAATAGGAACACAATTCAACCCCATAGAAATTAGTTTAAGATTTTGGGCTTTTTCATACTTTTTGACTTGTTTGACAGCAGCTTTTGACGCCTTTCCTCCCTTTGTAGTAGCCCTTTTATCAGCTTTTTTCTGTGCAAGTACTGCTTTTTTTACAGCCTTTTTAAACATCTTGGACAATTTTCTCTTGGATAGTTTATTTTTAAGCTTCCTGGCCTTTGTAAAAACCTTTCCTCTCTTTTTCTTAAAGTTTTTCTTAAGCCTTTTGAAGAGTTTCTTTAATTTTAATTTATTTTTCGCCTTTTTGATTTTCTTTTTTAAGGCCTTTCCAATTGCTTTTTTAACATTCCTAACAGCGGGAATACAGCCAAGGAGACTGCCTATCGCTCCAAAAAAACCTATACTCTTACTTTTCCCCTTCTTCGCCATTAAGCGCCACCCCCACCAACAGGGATACTGCCCATGACGTCTAGGGCAGATTCAAGGTCTGCTCCGTCTTCTGGTGCATTGGACATGGACACAGGTGCTTTGTTCGAGCCTTCCATTGTCACAACCTGTCCCTGCATATCGGTGTTGCCGTCAAGAACGAGACTGCTGGAGCCACAGGTTAAATGCATGGATTCTGTAGCACTCATCGAAATGCTTTTCCCTGCAAAGGTGATCGTATTATTGGCTTTTAGTGTAAGCGGATGCTTACTATGTACTTCTACTCCGCTTCCCTGATCAAGCTTTAGGAAAACGGCGCCTTCCTGTGCGGTAAACGTCACCGATTGTGGGTCTAGCTTGATGTCCTTGCCTTTTGGTGTGCCCCAGTAGGATGTTCTCGGATCGGCTGTTTTCGGGTTGGAGTCGCCGCTCTTTCGTACACTGTGACGAACAACGGCTGCTTCCTCCCGATGCGTCGGGAAGGCAAGGTGAACGCTATCGCCTTCCTCTGGTGGGCTGTAAAAGCCGCTATGTCCTTCTGCTGTATACGGCGTAGCAAGTGAGAACCAGGTGGCTTCTTCCTTTTTTTGTGCCTCATCAATGGATAGGTGTAAGCGGACTTGATCCTTCTTGACCTCTAATACCTTCCCCTCAATTGCTATGCCTGACAGGGAAGGAATGTTTAGTCTTTCTCGATGAATGCCTGACTCAGACAGTAAATAATATTCATATGTAAGGACACCTTGTTGCATGCGTGCTATGGATTTGGCCACAACTAGCTTCTTGTTTTGGATCTGGACACGGTCACCGAGCGCTAATGTTTTTTTGGACTCGATTACATAGGATACTGTATCCCGCTCCTCTATTGGTCGCTCAATGTCATTTTGCAGCGTATGTAAATACTTGGAGCGATCCTTGGTGATTGTATAGCTAGTAGCTGACAGTTTTTCTAATCGACCTTCCGGCAGACCGAACCATAGCTTAGGTCTATCGGCATCTACTGCTGGTACGAGTACTGTTCGAAAATGAGAGGCCATGCGCTTTAGAAATTGCCAGTCAGTCTCTATATATTGTAATATAAATTGCTTTAGAGGAGTAGATTTCGATGCAGTATCAATAACATCTGCACCTGGATAGTTAGCAAGTACTTGCTTGAGCATAGTATTATACGTCATCTTGTCATGCTGGAAAGAGCGAGCTTTGCGTTTACAATCCAAGGTAAATGTAGATGACACCGCTTCTAGCTCAATTTGGTACACGCCTCTCACCATACGAACTGCCACTTCGGATACTTGCCCTTTAAAAAGCGGCCGTACACGCTGTCCATTGCGCTTTTCATAGAGCTCTATTTGATCTGAACTGCTGGCAATCTGCATACAGCGATCTTTCTTCTCCTCCAGGATAAATCCCGTAATTGATAACCTTGCATGGTCATTCACTGTTTGGGTCAAGCTGAGATCATGCAACGTTTGAACCTCATAGGGGGATACGAGCTCAAGCTCTCCGTATCCAATAACTTCCTCATACGTGTTCACATGAATACCCTTCTTTCCTCATGGGATGATGGCTTATTCTTGACCATCATCTTCTACCTTTATCGTCCCGCAATATAGGCACATATTCGTAGATTGATTGGTAAGTGCGGGAAAACGCTCAATCAACTGATCAGACTTTCCGTTAATCCATGGCATCGTGACCACTGGAGTACAGGGCATCGGTTTCAAAACACCATTATTAGCCGCTGTTGCTGCTGCCACTGTAGGATTTGATAATGTTTGACATAAACCAAAGGGCTGGATGTTGACATTGGGTTTATAATCCATTGTGTTCATCTGTGCCTTGTTTTTTGTATAAACGCCATGGCTTACTGGCATTTTTAAAATGCTTGTTTGGTCGCCCTGTGAGCAAGATAATTGGGCACCAGCAACTACATAACTGCGCTGCTCATCGCCTTTTGTCTGCATTTCATCCGCCATTAGAAATCACCCTTTCTATAAGAAACGTCCATTCACATCGCTTCACTTTTGCATACTCAAAAACGAAATAATAGGTAATGCCGAAATTACAAACTAATTAATGATTTCGTCGACTTATCATTGCCTCCTTCAAACAACTCTGTATAAATAATGTTTTTCTTGCTACGCTAGTTACCTTGAATGAAGGAGCTCGTTCCATTTACCTTCCGTTTGCACTTTGCGTAATCGAATACCTCGAAACGAACGGCGCAATATACTTTCTGCGAGCTCAATATTGACAATGATATAATCCTCTTTTATCCCTTCAATTTGAAAGAAAGTGTATGGTGCGGCTAAAGTCTCATCAATAACGAGCTTTTTTAGCGTTCCATCTAGATGAAATTCGGTTTGTGCTGAAAGACAGGCCACTTTTGGAGGAATGGAAAGCCAATATAACGTCTGTTTTAATTTCGGCATATCTACGAGAACAACTGGTTTAAACGGTAGGCGTGGCTCATATTTTTCTACTAGCTGCTTTACTGGATCAGCTAAAAGAGCAATTGGCTTTTCGATAAAATCGATATAGTCATTTTCACTTTTATCTAATACAGGAAATTGTCGATCTAGCTCCTCTAGCTCCTCCATTCTTTCCACTGTTAATAGTTCTTTTTTAATAATTTTTGATAGTCCAACTGGTTCTACAGCATTCGAGATACGCTCATCCTGAGATAGAATAAAATAGTTCATCTTGTTTCTCCTTTTTCACGACATCTATTTCCAAATGACACTCGCTATTTGGAATGGATCTAGCTTTAGATGCTCCCGTGCTTCCTTCGAGAACACAGCTTTTTCTAAATTAGCTCCTTCAAAATAAGCATTCTTGACGTTAGCCCCGATAAAGCAAGCACCTCGTAAATTAGCTAGCTCAAAATCAGCACCCTCTAAATTAGCACCAGTAAAGTTCACTGGGAGATAGCCTGGCATTTCCCACTGCTGTCGATTAGTTAGTCCGCTTGCTCCCTGAGTTTGTTGGAAGTTAGCACCTTGCAATTGACTATTGCTAAAATCAGCCTCATGAATCGTGCTGAAGCTTAAATCAACGTCCATTAGTTTACTATTCCTAAGATTGGCGCCAATGAGTAAGCAATTACGCATTTGGCTCTGTGCTAAATTCGTTTTCTGGAAAAAGGCATATCGAATATCTAAGTTTTCATAGTTGCCACCAGCTAGATTTAATTTGCTAAATACTTCATACGAATATTCATCCTCTAATTTTTGAGCCAGCCAAGCTTTGATTTCTTCAATATCCTTCGAGGAGAAGTCCTCACTATAGACAACTTCATTGACGTCCATAAATTCGCCTATACGAATTTCTACAGCATCATCCCGATCAAGTGCTAAATATTCTGGACATCTAATAATGACTGGTAATGCATATCTAGCAAGGCTAATAACATATTGATGAAAATGAGTCGCTTCCTTTAGCTTGATGTGCTCAATATCCGCTTGGGAAATAGCTCCCATGAACGTTTTGCTGTATACATATAATTCTTCAACGAATTGCTCTAAAAAGCTTAGAGCCCAGCTTGCATCATAGGTCGTTAAAATAGGTCGGACGTCAAAGAACCAATCCTCATCTGTCCCCTCTACTAGATAGTGATGGCGTCCTTCCAGTAGTTCTGTGCGCAGCATGGAAAACGTAATATGTCCAATTGGTCCTTTCTGTTGAAGGGATTGTTGCTGCTGTAGCTGCTGACAAATAATTTGGAAGGATTTCCTAAATTCTTCAGCAAGCTCATCCTTTGAGGATTGGAAAAAATCCTCTAATGCTAAGAGATGGGTCAACCGTCTTTTCTCTACTTCCGTTTCATAAAAATGCTGTAAAACTCCCTCTGCTTGCATCTGTGTCTCCTTCTTTCTAATTGGCCTTTACTTCTTTCCCGAAAATTTGCACACTGCCATCCATCGTTATTTTACTTTCTTTGCATTTTAATGAAATTTCCTCCTCTGCAGACAACAGAATTTTCTTGCTTGCATTGACTGAAATGTCTGCCTCGGAAATAAGCTTAATTTCCTTTTTACTAAAAATTTCAATACCGCTCGCTTCATTTAAACGGATAAAAATATCGTTATCCTGTGCTGTAATGACAATTTCTGTTGGGCTCATCTTAATTTCTTTGCCAAAGGCTGTTCTATAATATTTCGTCGAAGGATCATCTAGCTTATTAGTCGCGGTACTGTTTAAATTTTTTCGAATCGAGCTGCTAGCAATTCCCTCTTCTTCTCGATGCGAAGGGAAATACACATGAGCAAAGTCGTTCATTTCAGGCATACAATACCAGCCACTATGCCCCTCAGCTGTGTAAGGTGTTGCATAAAGGAACCAATGCGCTTTACCTTTATCCTGTTTTTCATCAATAGTTAGATGGACTTTAATATGATCCTTGGCAACTTCCAACACTTTACCTTCAATAGAGACACCAGAAATTTCATCGTTGAATATTTCACTCTTGTTCATACCATTCTTCGTTGAAAGTGTATAACAATGCTTAAGTAAGCCATCCTTCATCGACGTAGAGGCCTCACAAACATAGAGTGTTTGCTCATGAAATGTTACGTAGTCTCCTATAGCAAGTACCTTATCGGTTTCTACTTCATAGTATAAAAAGTCATGCTCTCCCATACCTTGATTACCGTTATATGTATAGAGAAGATAATCTGCTAGTTTTTTTCTTGTCGTATAATGATAGTCTTCTAGCTTTCCTTTTGCATGACCAACAGGGACACCAAAATGGAACTTTGGCTTATCAAAAGTAGCAGCAGGAACTAGTCCAGTGTTATAGCGGGAGGCAAGACGTTTTAAAAATTCCCAATCGGTTTCTCGGTACTGTAGAGTAAACTTGCCTAATTTCCCTCCCTTAGTAGCCTCATCGATGACATCTAGACCAGGATAATAAGGACTCATGAGCTTGAATAGAGATGAATAGGTTAGCTCTTTATCTTGATAGGAGCGATTTTTCTTCTGAATATCAAGGAAGTAGGTGTTGGAGGCAGCTTCGACTTCCATGTAGTATATCCCTCTAACCGCATGTATTTTGACGCCTAATATAACCCCCTTAAATAAAGGGGTAGGTGCACCTAAATGATCGAGTTGATTCACTTCGATGGATGAATAAACCTCTGTCATTTCCACGTACTGATCTCGAACTTCCTCAGGTACAATGCCCGTGAAGTGTAAAGTTGTGTGCTCATTCATTTTCTTTGTGAGTGTTAGCTCTTGAATGCTCGCTAGCTTGAATGGCAATATTTGTATATTGTGATAGGCAGTTACTAATCCACTCATCGTAATACGCCTCCCCTTCCGTTAGAAGCGAATTGCATCGTTTCCATCATCGCTCTAGCGATAGGACGCCAAGTCTCAGTATCCTCCTCCGTACAATTGAACGTACCAATAAGTGCTTTCTCATCAATCGATACAAAGAACATTAAATTAAAAATCTCGCCATCAATAGCAGGTGTAATGACCTCAATAAAGCCAACTGTTTTGTCATCTATTTTGATCACATCTGTATCAAACCATTGTGCTGCAGGCTGAGCTTGCTCAAGAACGTCAATCATATTTTCCTGAAACTCAGCTACACCTTCATCAGGTAAGGAATGTGATGTCTTGTTGAAGGCTAAATTGATAGTAGATGATTCATCCGTATAAATAATATTTGGTCTTCGCTCTGACGGGTATTTTAATGAGGCTAACTCAGCTGGCATGATTGAAAAGAGCTTCGGCATTCGGAACGAAATTTTTCCATCCATCACACGCTGATCAATGACCGGCACTTCCTGCTCATCTATATTGACAAAATCCTGGTAAAGGTCAATTGCTTGTAGCTCAGACTGTTCCTCCTGTAAAGGCTCCTCAGGAGGATTCAAAGCAGCTTGCTTTTGAGCTAATTCATGTTGTTCTTGCTCTCGCATTTCATTTCTAAGAGCAATAATTTTTTCATCTAAAAATTTCAACCCATTCACCTTCCGTTTCATGAACGTTTTTATCAGCAGACCAGTAGCTAGTCAACAATCATGCGCTTAGGTCGCCCTTGACTGTGCCCTGTCATACGACCACCGCGCTTTGATTCTAATAAAATACGGTTCAAATATTTATGAATTTGACTATTAGAAAATGTTTGGTAATCAAGCTCTAGCCGATTGCAAATATAGAAATCGATTGCTTCTCGTTGAACGCGCTCTTGATTTAAGCACTCTAAAGCAAAGGCTATATCATACGGATTCACTGGCCGATTTTTTAACAGCTCTCGTGCAAAATAGTGCAAAATGATTGGATGATATGTGCTTTTTTGAAAACCTGCATACTGGCAGTGAAGATAATTGACGGTATTGTATTCTGTCGCAAAATCAAGAAAATCAATATACTCTGAACGCAGTTTGGCACCCGATTTTAATTTAAAGCGCGCTAACTCTAGCTCATTATGTGCAAGCTCTAGCGAATCATCTAGCACAATCTCTGTCGTGAAGTTTCTAAAATCTAATTCATTCACTTCTTCGGCAAATCGTACTTTTAAAATTGTTTCACTTCCTGTTGCTTCATAAGGAAGCTCATAGCTACTATGCAGCATATAAAGCTTTCCATTATGCTTGATAATGCCTTTTGTAATGATGAGGCTTGTATCTGCTACAATAATTCTGGCACCAGAAATAATGCCATTCGAATAATCTTGGAAATATAAATCTAAAAATTCTCTTGGGTAATCTCGCAAATTTTCTAGCATTTCTCGCTTTAAAATGCGGCCTTTTTGAAAATGTGGATATTGATTGGCAAACAAGCTGTCACCCACCTCTTTTCTTGTTTTTCACTGATCAATTATGCCTCGGCGTCATTGCCGCTGTCGCTTTGCTTTCACGCAGAATACATTTGTAGCTGTGGCTTTGCTTTCGCGCAGAAAACATTTGTAGCTGTCGCTTTGCTTTCGCTACAGAATACATTTACCGTTGTCACGCAGATAAACAATGCGTCCGGAATCGGCTTTTTGTTTACACAAAAAACGCCTTTCCGATTCCATGACATCCGCCGGAGGCTGCTTTACTTTAATCCATCAAAGAAATCTAGCTCAGACAAATCGGTCTCAAAGGCAAAGAATTCCTTGCTTCCGATAAACAGCTGCTCGTCTTTCCTTGCTACAGGAACTACATGGAAGCCCCAATGATCTTCGCCTGCAAAGACGAAGAACTTCACTTCCCCATTCGTGATGGAGTCCGTCTCGTCCTGCGGAATTTTATCTTGATAATGCATCGCGATATTCTCATAAAGAACAGGTACAAAATCCTCCTGACGATTAAAGTACGTGTATTTATACGATGTATGATTGTCGCTACCCGTTAGGAAAAACTCAACTTCTTTTACACCCCATGGGCGAGAAATCGTACCGTGAATTTGATTCAGTCGTTCTAAGCTACTTATCAGTAATTTTTCCTGACGGTTATGTGTAAAGGCACTGACAGCATAAGGGACAACTGGCGCATGATTCGTTACTTCTGTTACGATCATGCCAATTTTCTTAGCATTTAAATAACGAAGTGCTCCCCTTAAACAAGCAAGCTTTAACTCTGGAACTTTCCCAATATTTTCAGCCTTTTGTCTAAATTCAATGCTGCGTCCTGGGACAAATTCCTTTAAAGCCTCGCGAAATGCGTCTATTTTACAGGATTGTCCCGTTAATTTAATGATGGAATAGTCACTCAGTATGCCATTCTCATAAAATTCCTCTAAAAACTCTCGCACGATATCATAAATATCCGCCTTTATGAGATGATTGATTTCTTTAATGTTGAAAAAGACATTTGGGAAGTCATAAACTTCTTTAAATTGATTGTTTTCCACCAACGACAGGCACCAGCGGTCTACTGCTGTGACATTTAAATCACTATCATGCTGCATATCGCTATCCGCATAAAAACGACTTCTTAATATACCCGTTTTGCGGAAAAACTCCTTCTTCATCTCTTCTGCCATTTCCCATAAGAAATAATAATTATTGCGGACACGGAGGTATTCATCACGTGTGCGATTTTCATATTCTTTAAAGCGCGTAGGGATAATATTTTCGGCATCTACAAAGGCTTTTTCGAATTGCTCGTACACTGCTTCCACACCATGGTCGTCTACAAATCGATAAATATCCTTACCTGGAATATCGATTAATGCATCGATATCATAATCATTCTTTCCTCGACTATAATAATTGGCAAAGACGATTTTCATAAATTGGAAAATACGATACGTAATATTGTTGCCTCCAAAATTCGTATCCCCATTTTCATAGGTAGTATGAATATCAATTTTGTAAGAAATATGTCCGTCCTCTATCCGAAACTTACAGGAAGAAAGGTCTGTTGTTCCGCCACCACAATCGATCACGAGTGCTTTATATTCCTTGCCATCGAGAAAACTATTATTCTCTATTTGATTGGCAATCGTATTATAAAGAACCGACATTCCTTCATCGAGAGCATGCTCCGTTTCAATTTGATATTCAGGTAAAATCGCACGAAACATATCTAAAAATTGTGTTTTCAGCTTAACAGGACTGGAAATATGTAAATGCTTAAAGCGACATTTAAATTGATGCTCTGCCATTCGAATAATATAAAGCATAAACTCTCTTATAATTTGGCTCCGTGGAACAAGTGCCGTATTCCCGTTAGCATCCATCACCTCTTCCAGCTTGGCATAATTACTAACCCAGCGTTTAATACCTTGGAATTTCGTAGCCAATGATGTATAGCTATTTTTTTTCATCATTTTTAATGCTTCATAACCAAAGTGATATCCTACTTGATCTGCATTGGAGCAATCTGCTACAGTCATGACTGTCGGCACTACTTCAATCCATTCGTTTTGATGAAGTGGATCTGGAAATTGTACAAAATTAATGCTATTTAGCTGAATTCTGTTATTTAATAAATCATGACTACAAGGAGAGGACACATAATCACTCTCTAAATAGACACCAGCCGTTGTATTTGTTGTTCCAAAATCAATAGCAAGAATAGCATTAGTTGTTTCCAGCTGTTTTATTTCTAAATCTGGTATTGGCACCTTATAGTAATGAAGATTTGTTGGCGGAAGTGGGGTTTCCTGATAGTAAGTCTTAAAGATATATTCGGAATCTTGCTTTCTTAAAAAAATAAAGCTGTAGTTTTTATTATTTGTCTTCCGAATACCGATTGCTTGATCAGCTGCGAAATAATATTGATTTGGGACTTCGTCGTCTTTAAGGATATGAAGAATGCCGCAAAGATCTAGCTGCTCATTGACTAGTAGTACATTGGATTCAACAAGAAAGCCGCCTGTTTCAACGAAATACTGATCGGGTTTATCGATTTTCATCCCACTATATAAGCTCATTTTGGCAGGAATTTTAATATCACCATTGTCAGACATCGGTGTTTTTAAATACTCTTGCATAGCCGCTTCTACTCGTTCAAAGCCACCATCCTTTTTTTCCCTAATAAGAGGGTTTTCTTCAGAGCCACGATATCTTAAAATTTTGTCGATTAACTCATCTCTTGTCAGTGTATTAATAAGCCCTGTCACAAGCTTTTCCTTATAGCAAATATTTCTAAGCTGGAAGGTTGTCATTTCCATTAATTCTACTCGTGTATAGGTCATATATTTCTTGTCTGTATTACGCTTATTGGCATACAGCTTATATGAATATTTAGTTGTCATTGGAATGCCTCCTCTGCCCTATTTAGTAAAGAGCTATTCGATCTAGCTTCATTGTTTCCTCTGCATCAATAATGCCGAAGTGATATTGCCAATAAACCTCCATATGAAAGCCTATTGGCAGGAAAATTTCTTGGACAAGCTGGACCTTTCGCTCATTCTGTTCTGTCTGCTTTTGACGGATGTATACAAGCAGCTCATCCTGCTCCTCCGATTTCACATAAATCATGCAATTTTTAAAGAGCCTTTTCAGCGTATCCTTTAATAAGTAAATTTCTTCACCTGTCTGATAAAGCCTGAGCATATTTAGTGCAACTATTTCTTGCTCCTTTTTCGTAAAGGCATACATATTGTCGCGTACCAATTTTCCAAATACATTCGCTTCGATTTCTCTTAAAATAAAACGAATATAGAACTCTCTTTTATTCATGCCTTGCATACGATCAATTTCAGCTAAAAAATGCAATACGGTATCTAAAAGATAATTTCTAAACTCTAAATCTGAAGAATTATCTGGATGGAACAGACCATTAAAAATTCCGTAATAACGATAATACGGATTTACTTCAACATGCTGTTCAACATACAGTGCATTTAATAGTTGTGGACTAAGTTCCATATAAGGTGAATAGGTTTCGGCAAGATGAAAATATATATCCTTGTTAGAAAGGCCTTCATCCTCAGCTTTAATAAGCAAATCCCAAATATAGTTCATAGCCAAACACCTACACATTCATATTCGAAGAAATGTCGTTGCACTTCTGATACGAGGAAGCTTAAAATATCGTTTGCAATAAAGTTTCTCTCCTCATTCGCCTTAAACTTTAGTAGCATCGTTTTTTTATGATTATTTTCTCCTATCATTTCCGTTAAGAAAGTGTTCGCAGAATGAGTAAAGCTTGTTCCAGAATAGGCGTCCACTATTTCGATATCTACAAGCTCAAAGCTGTTAGCAGCCTCGAAGGAATTAATCATACGCGTAATTTCGCCCTTCGTTTTAACAGTAGCCGTATACTTGTTAGCAAATTTGTGTATAAAATGCTCAATTCTTCTATTTGATACAAGCTCGTAATGTAATTTACCGATTTTCTCATCTTCCATTTTTGCAATTTTGATTAGCTGCCAAACCCCCGACTTATCGCGGGGTGAGACTATTGTTAATTCATTGTCTGAGCGTTTTACGTAACGAACATTATCCTCATCAGTCTCAACAAGATAGCCATGCTCGTTGCCGATTTTACGTATGGAAAGGACATGCTCATAATTCACCTTATCGATTGCTGGGATGGGAAAACCGACATTTTTGACCTCATGACGTTCAATATTCCATAGTGGAACCATATTTAAGCGTTTTTTGTCCTCATACTCTTCTAAATCAACGATTATTTCAGTAATTTCAGCATCCTCATTTAAAGGTGGGCAATCTTCTAAATTGACATTAAAAAATTTATAAATGAATGGATGATTAATCGTTTTCCATGGTAGGCCATTTATTTGGAAAAGCGGATATAGCTTGTTCATCTCTTGTAAATAGTCCGTATTTTGGGTAAGGCTGACCTTTATCTCTACTTGTCCTTCTGTCGTTACTAGCTTTCCACTAAAGAGTCGCTGCTCAGCAAGTAACTGTTGAATTTGCATGGAATCACATTTTAGAAATAATGTGAACAGTTCTGCAGATTCCTTGTTTTTAAACGCTTCAAGTATTTTTTTTATATTGATGGATTTACTTTCTAAATCAACTGGTCGCATCGGGAATAAGCATTTATGAATAGGGTCAACATCCTCCTTAGAACTTAGCGTCACATAAATATCAAACCTATCCTCAACATCATCCATTTCGTTGAATATGCGCTCCTCGAGCCTGTTGTTCATGTCATCCTGATAATCGATTAAATTTACAAAAACGCCACTGACAATATCCTTTAGCAGTTGACGTTGCTCTAAATCCTCTATTTTGCGTAACCGTTCAATCATGAGCTCTTTCATCAATTTATTTTCCCTCTTTCATCACTTCAGCATTAGATGGCTCACTGGCAGCTGTCCCTTCATTCGTAGGTGGCGCTGCATTATCAGCAGTTTGCGGTTGAGGAGGAGGATTCAATTTATCATTGGCATTCATAACCTTTCGCTCAAGACCTAAAACCTTCGACAGCAGCTCTGTCTCCTGATAAATTTCCTGTGCAAGTGTATAATATTCAATCGCTTTCCCAAACTCTTGGCGTGCATAGCTCTGATCTCCGCTTTTTTCTAAGCCTTCTGCCTTTAATTCCTTTTGGGCCTTTTTCAATTCAGCAATTTTAGCCTCTGTATCTTCTATTTTTGTCTTTATTTCAGGTTCGCCCGTATAGGCAATTGTCAAGGCTTTTTTTCTAGCCTTTTGATACGTATCAAGAGCCCCATTGTAATCCTCTGCCTCAAATCGGAAATCTCCATCTTTCACAGCTTCAGCAATTTGTACAATAGTATCCATATTGGCGATTCTTTGTTCAACTACTGCTTTCCCAAAGTCTTTAATAAGCTTTCCTTCTTTTTTAGCCTTTTCATATTGCTCAAGCGCATCGTTAAATTTACCTTCTTCCGCTGCTTTATCTCCATTGATAATCAAATCGGTAACTCTTAATTTTTTAGCTAGTAAATTTCTATGTATTGGATCCTTCAATTTTTTGGCCGCATTTCTGCCCTCACTATATTCCAACAGTGCCTTATCATAAGTTCCATCTTGAAAATACTGGTTTCCGCTCTTTTCATGATCTTTCATCTCTACGGTTAATTCAGCCATTTTTTTAGCTTGCTTCACCTGATAAAAAATGGTGCCTCCACCTACGACTAAAGCTAGCACTAATGCAGCTGCAATCATTTTGATGTATTTCATTTTTTTCTTATTTGTTTCCTGATAAACCTTGTTAGCAAATATAGCTGCGATTGTGTAATTATTGACAACTTTCTTTTGCCTACTTAACAGTATCTCTTCTAATAAATCAATGTATTGTTCAGGCTCTTTTGCTTCTTCCAACGCATCTGCCATTTCAATTTCATTGACATCTTCCCAAAAGCCAGCTGTACAAAGCACTAGTACATCGTCATCCATTAATTTCATTTTCTTAGAAACAAAAGGCTGAAAATCTTTTGGTTTACCAAGATAATTTAATAAATTGGTTCTTTCCTCATGCTGGCTAATATCGAGCGAACGATTCCTATTATTCACGATCTCTTGCGCTAAGCTTTGATCCGTGCTTTTATACGATAAAGTACCATTCCGGAAATGATACAGTCTCGAATTTCCGGCAACTGCCACAATCATCTTGGAGTAATCTGAGACGACCATGACAATACTAGCCTTCAATCTCACTCTTAAGCTTTGAGCTTGAAGTATGTCTTGCGCATTTTTCAAATATTTTTTAATGCTTCTTCTAGACATGGATGGCTTTTCCATAAATTTTTCTAAAATTGCCTTCACAGCAAGCTCTGCACTACTTATTTCCTGATCAGAATCTAACCCTTTTATAGCTACCCAGCAGGCTATATCGTCCAGCTCTGTATAGGCAAAGTAATCTTTATTTTGCAAAAATGAGCCCGCTTCGGATAAAAAGCTTGTTTTAAAGTTGCTATTTTCCTTTCTCATGATTACTCCTCCTTATTTACTGACTCATTTAAAGACGACAAGTAAAATGATTACCATGTTTTTTCTAGAATAACGATGGTTGCATTATCTTGATTTTTTAAGCGTTTTTGTTCAACGGCTTTAATAATGTCTTGAGCAATATCATAGGGAGTCGCTTGCTGAGAAAGAATTTTCTCCATTTCAACCTCTGTTAAAGTATCATAGACTCCATCACTAAATAGACATACCTTGTCCCCTCTATTTAGCTGAATCGGACTTTTTCCTATATCCATATTTTTAAAGCCTTCATACCCTAAATAATTGATAAGTCTCTTTTTCAAAGGATTTTCCTGCACCTCAAGCTGAGATATTTCACCAGATATATATCGCTCAGTTAACACTGATTCAAAAATATGCTTTTGATTGATTGCCTTAAATTCTCCATTTCGAAAAATGGTTATGACACTATCTCCAACGGCTCCCCAGTGAAGAAATCCGTTATCATCAATAACGGCTGCTACTAATGTTGTACCACCATTCGAGCCATTTAAATTTTCGACAATCATATGATTACTTGCAAAAGCAGCCTCCTTAAAAAATTTTTCTAGCGTATTTAGACCGCTAAGCTTTTTGAATTCTTCTATAAATGTATTGACAGCAACTGTGCTTGCCATCCTACCGTTGGCTAAACCACTGATACCATCTGCTAGGACAGCAATTGTCCCATCATTCGTTTCAGCTGTAGAGAAATAATCATCTTGCTCATCACGTCTGCCAATCGTTTGTCCATTTCCGATTTCTATTTTATTTTTTTCATTTTGTTGCGCAAGCATGTTTCGGATGATTAATAAGGCAACAAGTACAACGATAAAAATAAGCGAAATTATGTAAGGCAGTAGTTTCGGATCCATTTGTCATCATTCCTCACTGTTGTTGTTTTCCCATTCAAAATGAACACCACATAAGGGAATAAAAAGAAACATACTTCTGCCTAACTGAATAACATCGTATGCAGCGAGCTCTGTTGGCGTATAAACCGCTTCATTATTAAGATAAGCTAAGCCTGATGCATCTCCTGGAAGTAGATAAAAGTTTCTTTTTTTAGGATCATATACAATGACTGCATGGTTACGCTGAGAGATTGAATTATCTCCAACAATGCGAATGTGCATATCCTCTGCTCTACCAATAAAGTTTTTTTCCGATAAAATCCGATAGTCTCGACCCATTTGAGGCCCTTCAATACAAACTAACCATCCCGTTACCGGATCAATGCCATCCATTTCTCCGAGATATGGCATAGTTTTATCATCTACCTCAGCTACAGCTACTTGCTGGCCGCTTGGTCTTTGCTCCTGTTCCACCATTACATTGCAATATGGACAAACATTTCTATGTCTTCTTGAACTAAACATGTGACCATTCGTACATCTAATCAAACTCATTTTCGCTATCCCCCGTCTATGTTACGAATTTACTTGTCTCTATTTCACTAAAATTCGCGTATTTGCTATGTATATCATGTCTCCATTACCGATTGGGTAAGGGCTTTCGTGTTGTATTCTATTTTTAACGCGCTTATGAGCTTTTTTTATACCAACACCATTTACTGAATCAATATCCTCTATGTACCATACGCCAGAAACATTGTTTAATACGGCATGTTCATAGTTGATAAGCGATTCATATTCTGTACCGCTTAAATCGATATCTGCCTTATTGTCAGCTGAACTTTTCCCAATAAGTAATGATGTTTGGTCATCTATCTCCCATTCATCTATTTCAGCTCCTCGATCATTGAGGAGAACTAATTTTCGAATTTTCTTGTTTGTCACATCATCTTTTTTATCTCTTGCTTCATACTTAACAGAGCCATAAACAATTGCTAGTATGACCAACATAAGTCCAATAATTGTTTTCAACATAAAATCCTGATTCATGACAAATACGTAAAGAATGAAAAAGAAGGCGATTATGACAATAATGATATCCATAACTTTTATAATCATTTGTTTCTTTGCTTTTTCAGTGTATGTATCCATTGAATTTTGACCATACATGGTATCACACTCCCTCATACTAGCTATGGCTTCGTTTTACTTGTTAAAAAAACGTTCAAATAAATCAGTTGTATCTAGTGGATTCTTCTTGGCATTCTTGTTAAGAGTCGATCCCATTTCTTTCGTTTTAGGATTAAAACCAAAAAAATGCTCAAAGTTTTTTTCAATATTGTTCATATTAAAATCTGGCTTTTTTTCAGTAGACTGTTGGCGTGAAGACTGTTTTTCAGATGTCTGTCCCTTACCCCAACTTTGACCAGCGCCATCTAGTTGAGCATCGTATGCTTCTCTTGAAGCCTGATCCTTCAGTACTTTGTATGCCTCTGTCACTGCTAAAAAAATCTTTTCAGATTCTTTGTTTCCACCGCTCACGTCCGGATGATGTTTTTTTGATAGTTTTCGATAAGCGAGTTTTATTTGTTCGGGTGTAGCATCTCTACTGACACCTAACGTTTCATAATGCGTTTTCATGTTTTTCATCCCCAGTATTAGGATTATTCAAAATTATCTAAGGAACTATGAAAGTCCCTTAGATAATTTGGAGTGTCTATCAAGCAACAATCTTAGACAGCGTAGCCGCCTTCGATTTTCGCCAAGTCTGTTTTGTCTTTCTTTTGCTTAATGAATAAGAAAAATTCACCAATACCTTCTGTGTCACCATATTTTTCTGAATAGTCAACGACAAAAGCATTTGGGAAATTAATTTTTCTTACTACTTGATCAGCAGAAATTACTTCTAATGTTACTTTACGGTAACAGTCAGATTTTTCAGCTGGTACTAATGACCATAATCCTAATTTCATCGTATCATCAGAATTGTCACCATCAGTTGCAGTAAGGATTTTACCTCTCACTTTTAAAGTTGCTCCTACATCTGTAGAACGTGCGTTAGAGTCATTTGGAGTATCTGTTTCATACTGAACAGTCATAATGCTATCTAACCCTAGTTCAATTGCTTCTGATCCTTCTACTTTTAATACAAAACCCATTTTTAGTACCTCCTATTATTTGTTGACTCTTCTCAAAAACTGCTTTAGGTGAAATTTATAACTAGCTGTATGCATTCCTACATGCTTAATGCAAGTACATGAAGCATGGAGAAATATGTAATGCTTTCACCCTGCAAATTTATGGAAGATTCTTATTTATGTTAAAAGATTTATGAGTAAATCTTAAACATACTACTTAAAAAGTTTTTGATTGTCTGTGTAAACTTGTTAGGCCTTAACAGCACTACTTGCCTTTGTAATCATGACTTCAAGATTCTTCACATTACCGTTAAACACTAAGTCAATCTGACATGTGCTTGTTTTTTCATCGATAATGTAGCCGATATCATCTCCATCGTGAATAATGGAGTTTACAAAGCCTTTCTCTTGAAGCCATTTGCTTTTTTGGCTACTTGGATTATTACTAAAGAATCGAACGATATTTTCGTGCTTAAAGTCACCTGATTGGAATCGTAAAATTCTCTCAATATACGTACTTACTTGTGTTTTGTAGATTGAATCAAATCCATCTTCTTCCATCGCTAGACTTCTAGCTTTATACACAGTAATACGTTTAATATCTTTATCTTGCAGCTGCGCATTTTCAGAAGAGAATACAAAGCCAAAGCTTCTGCTGTTAATAGCATCTTTAATGTTATTAGTAAATCCTGAGATTTCTTTTGCCATTGTTGTAACGGTTTTAAGTGAGTTATCACCCGCTTCGATATCGAAGCGTACACCAGGATAATTTCTTTGAACATTTCTGAATGAGTCTTTCAAATATTCTGGACATTGATAAGCAGAAACGATACCTGCTGCTACATAGCTAGCACCAACATAGACGCCTTCTATCCAAAGCTTTAAAATATCCTCTTTCTCTTTAGATAATCGTGCTCCATTTTCAGTTGTCTGCATTCTTGTATCAATGATTACACCTGATTTATCTTTAGGAATAATCGTGAAGTTCGGTAAACATGGTATCGCAAACTCACTATAATCTTTTCGAACAAGCACTGAGCATTTATCGATTAGGCGATCAATACCTGCAGTAGCAATTCCACTGAATGTCGTTTCTTCTTCCGCCATGAAGTTGAAGAAGATCTGTACTTTATAATCTTTCACAGTATCTAAAAGAATAGATAACGACTCCATTGTATTGCCTTCTTGCTTAGCCACTTTATCGTTCCCTTTAAATCTAGCTCTGCTTACTTTCATTTTTCCAGATGCCTCTAGTTCCAGAGCAGGAACAATTCCATACCAGACTGTATCTGTAAAGTCATTTTTGGCGTTAACTGTGTTTAAATACGTGCGTAATCGTGGTACGTTATTACTTTTAACGAGCATATCTAACTTTGTGTTCGTTACTAGTAACGAAGGCTGCATACCTTTGTTTTTAGTTGTATACTGATCAAAGTACATTTTTACGCCCAATAGCTTTTCCACTAATGGCTTCACTGTTTTTACAAATTCATCCTTAGCATCCTTATAGAATTCTAAGTATGTATTGTAATTTTGTACTTCTGTCTCTACATCAAATTCTGCCTTCACAGCTGGCAAAGGTGAGAAAGTTCTAACGACTAAATCTTTAACATAGGAGGATGGTGATTCTGTAATCGCCTCATAATCCTCTTCAAAAACTGTGCTCAAACCATAGTTACTATTTTCTTCAATAACCATTAGTTCTGAGCTATTATTTTGAGGTGCCTCAATGATTTTTAATTCACCATTATCACCGATAGATAGTGTCCCAATTTGTAATTTTTCAGATTCATCTTCATCTTGATTAACACCTAACAACAGCCTTGTTTTAATATCTTCAATTGCTAAAGGAAGCATCGCCATGACATTGTTGTAATTTCGACTCGCTACTTCAAACATCAAGTTTAGCTTGTCCCCTGTATCCAATTTTTTAGGATCGTCGTCATCTAATTTGTCATATTCACCGTATAGGTAATGGATTTCTTTTCTGACTTGTCGAATATCGTCCATAACCTTTTTAGGAGAGATCATATCGAGCAAATTTTCAAACTTAAAATCAACATTCGCAATGCCCTGACTTCTTTTCGTATCGATAAGTGTAAATAGCATTTTTAAAAAATCATTATTTTGGTCAATGGCTATTTCAGAAATACAGTCATCTTGAATTCCTTCAGGTTTTTTTAATGCATACATAACCTTTTGGTTCGCAGCATTGTAGAATGAGTAAACCGTTGGAGAAAACTTGTCTAAAAATTCATCGAAGCTTTTGACAAGAAGGTATTCATTCATTTCTTTGATTTTTTCATCACTTAGGCTGTCAATCCCTTTTACATCTCCAACAAGCGTAATTAAATCCATTTTTTCCGGATTAATTTCCTCAAAGAGCATGGTTCTGTTTGTTTGACTAATAATCTCCATTCAGTCGGCCGTATGATTATACAGCCATCCCTCCTTTTTGTAACGAATTTCGAGTAAGCATAATCATCAGCAAGCATCAAATAAAAATTAACTTTTTAGTCACAAAATGGTAACTAAAGATAAAGAATTTACAGTTAGTAAAACTAGAATTGTATTCGTACCTCCTACTTCTACATCACTAATGACATTATGTATCACAAAGTAACTATACAATATCTAATTTTATTGTCAATATTTACATTTGAATATTATGTAAAATAAATGTATTTAATTGGGTGTATGGTAAAAAATAAGCATTGAGAAATTTATGATATTTTAACGAAAAAAGTGTATGCATTCGTTTTTTTTTACTAAAAAACAGCTTATAGCGTATTTTTTATACTCCATAAACTGCTTCGTAAGCACCTACCTTTAACTGTAAAATGATAACATAGAATCAAATCACCCAAATTATTGGTCAATTCGAATTATTTTCCTTAAAATGGTTCATTATCCTATTGACAATATCTTCAATAGTAATGACTAACTTCATATATTTTAATGAAGAACATCGCTTCCTCGCATGCACGGCCAGCCCACACATTATAGTTTGAGATAAAAGAGTACTCACCTTATTATTGTATTTTCTTACATTCTTAATATTATCCTCTATCAACCGCTGCGATATATCAGGTGGAATAACATTTGTCAGAGAATAGTAAAATGTTGCTGCTAAACTATAAACATCTGTATATACACCTTGCTCAGATATAGTCGAATATTGCTCAAGAGGAGAAAATCCTGGACTAGTAAATATTTGATAATTGTCGTCTGTTTTATAAAAAGTCGCTGAACCAAAATCTAGTAAATATGGATTGCCTTCAGAATCGATCAAAATATTATTTGGTTTAATGTCACGATGGAGTATCCCTTTTTTATGTAAATAGCTTAAAGCATCAATAAGAGGGAGAAAAATAGTAGTGTATAAATGAACTCTATCATTAATAGGATAATCCTTTAAATATTGATCCAATAACATTCCTTCATAATATTCCATAATGATATAAATCGACTCATTTTCTTCAAAGTGGTCAATATATTTAACCAAATTACGATGATTTATTTGCTGCATAATTAACGATTCATTTAGAAAAATAGCTTTTAAATTCCCGAATTTCTCCTTTGTTGAAGGCAAACGATTAACGACTGTTTTATTATCCAAATCCCGTAAAGCAATGTCATTCGGGAAGAACTCCTTAATAATTACCTGATTCCCTTCATAAGTATTTTCTGCTCTATAAACAAAGGACAATTTACTACTAGCAATAACTTCTTTAATTTTATATGTATCGTTCAAAACGCTATTTGCCGGTAAGCCCAATTCAACTTCAGTCGCTTGCATTTTCGTTCAATCATCCCTTTCAACATTTGAATTATGAACAACTTATTACATTTTTAATACGAAATATATTGTTTTAGCCTCATCATCATAACGTGTGGTTGATTTCTGTTCCGACTAGGGGCTTCCGATATACCACTTCGCTTCACTGCAAGGTCTCGGATCAACAGATGTTTTTTGCACGAAAGCGCAGTGCTAACGTAGCGACCCGCAAAGGTTTTATCCGCGCTATAGCGACGCGGCTTCGGCTTCAGGGTTTTTCTGCGCGATTGCGGCGCGGCTTCGGCTTCAGGGTTTTTCTCTGCGATTGCGACGCGGCTGTGGCTACAGGGTTTTTCTGCGCGATTGCGACGCGGCAGCGGCTACAGAGTTTTATCCGCCCGATTGCGACGCGGCTGTAGCTACAGGGTTTTTCTGCGCGATTGCGACGCGGCTGTGGCTACAGGGTTTTTCTCTGCGATTGCGACGCGGCTGTGGCTACAGGTTTTTTCTGCGCGATTGCGACGCAGTAGCGCAACAGCACGAAGTTGGTCACGAAGGCATCCACAACGTTTGATGACAATCCGTTATTTTAACTAAAATACAAATTAATGTAAGTATATCAATATACACCCTTTTATTAAATAGTTATCTTTTAGTAGATTTACATCGAATAGTGGGGGTAGGCACAATGTGAAGCCGTTGCGTTCTTTTTTCCTGCCACTTTGATGGTTCTATCCATCTTTTTGATGGTTTTATCCATCTTTTTGATGGTTTTATCCATCTTTTTGATGGTTTTATCCATCGCTTCGCCTGTTCTATCCGTCGCTTTGGCCCTTCTTTCCGTCGCTTGGGCCATTCTTTTCGTCTCTTCGGCTCTTCTTTCCGTCGCTCTAATTTCTTTCCTTCACCTTGGCTCTTCTTTCCGTCGCCCCCGACTTTCTTTCCGTCGCCTTGGCCCTTCCTTCCGTCGCTCTCGATTTTCTTTCCGTCGCTTGGACCATTCTTTCCGTCTCTCCGGCTCTTCTTTCCATCGCTCTAATTTCTTTCCGTCTCTTTGGCCCTTCTTTCCGTCACTCTGTTTCCTACCCGTCACTTTACTATCAAAAAAGAATAGAAAAAACGTCCAACAAGTACTTAAATACTCATTGGACGCTATGGTAGTTAATTATGCTTTTTGGTAGCGCAGCACAGGTGTACGAGCAGCGCGTGTTTCGTCTAAGCGAGATACGACTGTTGTATGTGGTGCTTCTTGTACGATAGATGGATTTTCTTCTGCTTCTTTTGCAATTTGGATCATTATATCGCAGAATGCATCTAATGTTTCTTTTGATTCAGTTTCTGTTGGCTCGATCATTAATGCCTCTTCCACATTTAACGGGAAGTAAGTTGTTGGTGGATGGTAGCCAAAGTCTAACAGACGTTTTGCGATATCTAAAGTACGAACGCCCAGTTTCTTTTGACGACGACCTGATAATACAAATTCATGTTTACAATGACGGTTATATGGTAGATCGTAGAATGGCTCTAAGCGACGCATCATGTAGTTTGCGTTTAGTACAGCGTATTCTGTAACAGCTTTTAAGCCATCTGGACCCATTGTACGGATATAAGTGTATGCACGTACGTTGATACCAAAGTTACCGTAGTAAGGTTTAACACGACCGATTGATTGTGGACGGTTGTAATCAAAGTGATATGTTCCTTCTTCTGTTCTTACTAAAACTGGTTTTGGAAGGAATGGGATTAAATCTGCTTTTACACCAACTGGACCTGAACCTGGGCCACCGCCGCCATGAGGACCTGTAAATGTTTTGTGTAAATTTAAGTGTACGCAGTCAAAGCCCATATCACCAGGACGTGCTTTACTCATAACTGCGTTTAAGTTTGCACCGTCATAGTATACTTTACCGCCAACAGAGTGGATCAGTTCTGCCATTTCGATAATGTTTTCTTCAAATAGACCAAGTGTATTTGGATTTGTTAGCATTAATGCAGCTGTATCAGAACCAACTACTTTGCGTAAATCTTCAATATCTACTAAACCATTTTCATCTGATTTAACAGTGATAGTTTCAAAGCCTGCAACAGTTGCCGATGCTGGATTTGTACCGTGAGCAGAGTCAGGAACGATAACTTTATTACGATGACCTTCACCGTTTGCTTCATGGAAGGCACGGATCATCATTAATGCTGTCCATTCACCATGTGCACCCGCCGCTGGTTGTAATGTCACTTCATCCATACCTGTAATTTCTACTAATGAAGTTTGTAGATCGTAAAGAAGCTCCATCGCACCTTGAACTGTTGACTCATCCTGTAATGGGTGAACATTTGCAAAACCAGAAATTCGGGCAACTGCCTCGTTAATTTTAGGATTATATTTCATCGTACAAGAACCAAGAGGGTAGAAGCCAGAGTCCACACCGTGGTTTCGACGAGAAAGTGCTGTATAGTGACGCATAATATCAAGCTCAGATACTTCTGGTAATTCCGCTGCTTCCGCGCGTACTAAGTCTGCTGGCAGTAAATCAGCGAGATCAACCTCTGGTACATCAAGTGCTTCTAAGCTGTAACCTACGCGACCTTCTTTGGAAATTTCAAAAATGAGTGATTGATTTTCGTTATGCATTAAGAGCCCCCATTTCCGCAACAAGTGCATCAATTTCTTCTTTCGTGCGTAATTCTGTTACAGCGATTAGCACGTGATTTTTAAGAGAGTCATATGTTTGACCTAAAGGATAACCACCGATGATACCTTTTTCAATTAAGCCTTTATTAATTTCTTTCACACATTTATTTGTCTTTACAACGATTTCGTTAAAGTGTGCACCTTGGAATGCTACTGTGAAGCCTGCAGCTTCAAAGGCATTTTTAGCATAGCGAGTTTTCGCAATATTTTGCATAGCCATTTCACGAACACCTTGCTTGCCAAGAGCAGTCATTGCTACAGAAGCGGCAAGTGCAAGAAGCGCTTGGTTCGAACAAATATTAGATGTTGCTTTATCACGACGAATATGTTGTTCACGTGCTTGTAATGTTAAAACATAACCACGACGTCCTTCACCGTCTACTGTTTCACCAACAAGACGACCAGGAACTTTACGCATTAGCTTCGTTGTTACTGCAAAGAAACCACAGTGTGGACCACCGAATGCTTCAGAAATACCGAAGACCTGTGCGTCCCCTACACAAATATCAGCCCCTAGTTTACCAGGTGGTGTTAAAATTCCTAGTGCAAGTGGGTTTGAAGATACAACAAATAAACTTTTTGCCTCATGTGCAATATCGCCAATTACTTGTAAGTCCTCTATTTGACCAAAGAAGTTTGGATATTGTGCAATAACAGCTGCCGTATTGTCATCCATTAATTCCTTTAAAGCTTCTACATCTGTCACACCATCTTTTTGTGGAACAGTAACAATTTCAATGGATTGACCGTATGCATATGTAGCAACGACATCACGATACTCAGGGTGAACCGTTTCCGATACTAAAATTTTCTTACGGCGCGTATGTCCAGCTGCAAGCATACCTGCTTCAGCTAATGCTGTTCCTCCATCGTACATAGAAGAGTTTGCAAGGTCCATACCTGTAAGCTCTGCAATCATCGTTTGGAATTCAAAAATTGCTTGTAATTCCCCTTGTGAAATTTCAGGCTGATATGGAGTATACGCTGTGTAAAACTCTGAACGAGAAATAACATGATCCACGATAACCGGTTTGTAGTGGTTGTATACGCCAGCACCTAAAAACGATACGTTAGCATTTGTATCTTTATTTTTCGCAGCCATTGCCGTTAATTCTTTTAATAAAGCTGATTCAGATTTTGCTTCTTTAATATCATATAGGCCTTTAAAACGTACTTTTTCTGGAATATCCCCAAATAACTCATCAACTGAGGATACGCCAATTACGTCTAACATTTCTTGTTTATCTTGCTCCGTCATTGGTAAATAACGATGTTTCATAAATGTAGGTCCCTCTTTTCAACTTTTATTTTGAACGCTTGTAAAACGGTGTTTCAACTGTTACTACTTTTAAGTGCTTACCACGAATTTCGATTTCCAATTCAGTTCCGATAGTTGTGAATTGGCTGTCAATTAATGCGTGACCAACATTACGTTTAGAAGAAGGAAGCTGTGTACCTGTTGTCACTTCACCGATTTCCTGACCATCCTTAAACACTTTGTAGCCATGACGAGGAATTCCTTTATCAATCATTTCAATGCCAACAATTTTACGTGACAGCCCATTTTCTTTTTGTGCCACTAATGCATCATGACCATTAAAATCCTCTTTATTTAACTTCACAGCAAAACCAATACCAGCCTCAAGAGGTGAAATTGTTGCTGATAGCTCTTGACCATATAATGGAAGACCCGCTTCGAAACGAAGTGTATCACGGCATCCTAAACCTGCTGGTACAACGCCTTTGTCTTTTCCAGCCTCTAAAATTTCGTTCCATAAAGCTTTAATATCTTCTGGAGAGCCGTATAATTCAAAACCATCTTCCCCCGTGTAACCGCTACGGGATACTAATGCTTTATGACCAGCAACTTCAACGTCTGCTTGGAAACGGAAGTATTTAATCGTTTTTAAATCAGTGTCTGTTAATGTTTGAAGAACCTCTTCTGCTAATGGACCTTGAAGGGCAATTTGTGCATAAGCATCTGATTGATTGTCGATCGTTACATCATATTGATGTTGGTTTTCCATCATCCAATCATAATCTTTTTCAATATTTGCCGCATTTACGCACAATAAATAATGATTGTCTGCTAATTTATACGTTAATAAATCATCAACAACGCCACCATCTTCATAGCACATTGCATTATATTGCGCTTGACCTACTGCAATTTTTGAAATATCATTTGTCAAAAGATTTTGTAAAAAATCTAGTGAATTAGGTCCAGTTACTAAAATTTCACCCATATGTGATACATCAAATAAGCCAGCACGATTACGTACTGCATCATGCTCTTCTTTAATAGAAGAGAATTGTACTGGTAATTCCCATCCGCCAAAGTCGATTGTTTTACCACCATACTTTGCATATTCTTCAAATAGAGGTGTACGCTTTAATTCATTCGTCATTATTTTTGCCCCCTTAATGGTAGTTACATTTTTTACTGTTAGTAGTTCGTCTGCTTTTTATAAGTGCAATCATGCTTCCCCTGTTTGTTCATTCAATTAAGGAATAGGAACTAACAACATTAGGCAAAACATTTAGACATAAAAAAAGACAGACGAACCCCTTTTCGGGATTCTCTGTCCTTAAACCTGAAAGTTACACCAGACTGGCTCGCATACCTACAATGCCAAACAGCCGGCTTTCCCCTTTGGTGGCTGTAGTACTACAGCTCTCTCCAGAGTTGCGTCTTGTACGAGTCCTTTTACCTGAGAGATTCATAACATTTTGTTATTTGCTCCTTCGGTGACGTCTACACGTGCTCTCCCCGCACAATCATCCGCCCAAGATTCATCTTGGTACTATTTAGTATTCAATGAACATTTAGTTACTTATTTGTCTATATCCTAACATTAATTGCATTGAAAAGGCAATCATTTTTTAATTTATATCAAAACACGAACGTTTTATTCGTTTATTTTAATCAACGTTCGCCTTTTAACCTTTTAACTTGGAATACTAAATACTCAAGAATTTGGCGGAGTGTTCTGCCCTCTGTTAACACTTGTATATGTCCAGTTTCACGATAGAATCTTCTTCTGTAATGATACAGCTTCTCTAGCTCCTCTTTCGTTGAACTCTGTACAATTGGTCTGTTCGGATCATGCTGTATTCGTTTGTATATATCTTCGAATGTCGCATCTAAAAAAAACACGAGCCCACTGCGTCTCATTATTTTTCGATTTTCAGCATTGATTGCAACTCCACCACCTGTTGAAATAATACAAGCTTCGTCTCGGAAATTTTTCAAAAATTCTGTTTCTATTTCTCGAAAACGTACTTCTCCATATTTTTCAAATATCTGTGGAATTGTCATTCCCTGCTGCCGAACGATCTCATGATCCATATCATAATAAGGCATCTTTAACAAATAGCTTAAACGTCTTCCTAACGCACTTTTGCCGGAGCCCATAAAACCAACTAAATATATTTTTCGCATTCGAATCACCTTCTTATAACTACGATTCTACACTGTCTGACAAAATTTGTCCTAATAAATTTATCGTAGCTCGAATATTCAGCTTTTCTAGGTCATTATATGTTCGAAACTGAATCTCATAAGACGTACAATACGTAAGAACAAAAGTAGTTACAAAAAATAATAATGCAATTGCGATTAAAAATATAGCCCCTCTGTCACTTTTCAACAACTGGAACATAGAAAGTTCGCTCCTTTTTGATACCACTTGGAAGTTCTACAGCTACTGTTAATATATTTTTTTCAAATTGGAACTGACATTTGTTAATACCAATTAGCATTGGTACATGACCACCATTTACTTGTTCACGAATTAAATTGCTATAACAATCAATATTATGAATAGTATCTCCTTTCTGGAAGGTTATTCTCTTTTGGTCTTGTCGAATCGTAAATGAAGAAATATCATTTAAATACATATTCAAATCATAAACAAAAAGCTCCCACTTCGATTGTTCATCAGATAGTACTGTTGTTTTCATTTCTGCAAACCAAAGCATAATGAACACAACAAGGTGTGCAATAAGCACAAAAACAACTAATTGAAATAAGGCTTCTAATAATGTATAGCCTCGTTCATTCATCGACTTCACCTGTCAGTTGTATACATTTTTTACGTAATTCCCGTGTATTTTGAAAACTTACACAAATCCCCTGTCCATTCATAGACCATTGGAAATCTACATTTTCGACGGTATTAGTGCCTTCAGTTTGCTGTAAATAGCGATAACGCTTTAAGCCTTCATAGGCGGTTTCAGCTGCGATAACTTCTAACTTCTTGTTATAAAGAGTCGACTTCATCATGTAGCTGATCGGTATTAATGTCGTGCATAATAACATAACAATGACTATTGATAAAATCGTTTCTACAAATGAATAGCCAGATTCATTCAACTCTCGATCTCCCTCGTCCTAACGTAATCACAACCTTTTTAGTACCCTGGGGCGTTTTAAAATAAACAGTCCCTGGGGTCATGACGTTTCCATTGTAATTGTATATAATCGTGTTAATTGAACCTGAAGAAAGTACGGCCTCAACCCCTTTTGGAAAAGGTCGTTCAAATAATTCTGTATAAAAATCCTTTTTAAGGATATATCTTTTTGATGAGCTCTCAAATTTTATCGAAATGTATTCTCTTTTGTGCATACTATACGTTTGTATATATTGTATATCTAATTGAACTTGTGTAAAAAATCGCTCAATCTCTCTAGTTTCCTCTGCTTTAACCGAGTACTTTATGACAATCGCTGACAAACACATAACGATAAACAATACAATGAGCATTTCAACAAACGTAACACCACGCTCACTTTTTATAGTATCCATCAGTTACCAGAGCCATTATTAGAAGAAATCTTCGCCAATCGTACCTCTCCATCATTAGTGATCATTATCTCTTCTTTATTAGGACAGGTCGTTTCATCCTTCTTTAAATAGCCTTTTTCTACCAGATCTTCAATTGTTGGATAAGCCATAAAATCTACGCGATACGCCTCTACCTGCCCCTGCACCATAGAGATATACGCTTTACAGCCCTTCTCATCGACGGTGGCAAAATGTTTCGTAACATTAGGGATTGTTATTAAAATTAATATGGAAATAATTAGCAAAACGATGAGCATTTCTATCAACGTAAATCCAGCTTGTTGCTTTATCCGTTTCATTATTATCCTCCTATACTAGTTCAATCATATGATATATTGGTAATAATAAACTTACATATGCAGCAACTATGCACATTGCAATAATGATAAAGAAGGTAGGTTGCACAAACGCAAGGATTTTATGCAATAGTTGCTCTTGCTTTTCTGTCAATAATTCACTGTACAGTACTAGCTCTTTTCCTAGATAGCCACTTTGCTCTCCATGTTCAACAAATTTTGAGAAATCCATCTGCCAAACCGTCATCAAATGAACAGCTTGTGTCAGCGTATCACCAAAAACAACACGCTCCTTTATACATCGTGCCAGATATTGTAGAAACGGTTGAAGTTGCTGTTGCTCTAAAATTTGTAGACTTGCCTGTAAAGAAAAACCACTTTGGAGTAGACTTCCTAAATAAGCAGCAAATTGTCTCGTCAAAGACATTCGTATATATATCCGAATCAATGGCGTTTTTAGGATAATATTTAGCCGGTGTGCAATCGGACGGCGTTTGAGATAAAGGTGAAAAAAGAAAATACTACAAATCACTGCTATTCCTACGACAATTAAAGCATCAGGAAAATGCAATAATACTTTTGACAAAGCAATGCTTGTCTCCTCTGTACCAGTAGTTCGACTTGTCACCATTTTTTCTATATTAGGAAAGAAAATGGTGCGAAACACTAAAAACAACAGCATCAAAAATATAATGAGCACTACTGGATATAAGAGTAGCTTCATTAATTTTTTCTTCGTCGATTCACTTAAAGCCATTTGCTTTGCCACACCTTTTAAGGTCTCAATCATATGTCCATTGTTTTCGGCAACTGTAATAGCTACTAAATGTTGCTTTGGAATTTGCATCGCTTCAAAAACTCCTAAAACACCGGCACCCTGCCTCAGTTTTTCATTGACTAGCTTTTGTATTTCTTCATGCGCTTCAATATGATGGGGTAATAGAATAGAAATAGCTTGTGGGAATAAATAACCTTCCTGCATTAACACGCTTAATCGGCTAAAAAAATGAGCCTGCTCCCTTACTCGCCATTTTGTCGCCTTTTTGTAATCTAATCGAATTCCTTCAAAAAACTTTCGTATTCGCATAGATTTGATTCTCCATCAGTTCTTTTTGCCCTGTAAGCGTTAAATCATGCGGTAACTCAAAGCTAGTTTTTTGCATAATTGCTTTGATAGCCATTTGAAGATGAACATCGCTTAATATTTCAAACAATGCACGGCGTTCTTCCTGAACTATTGGTGATTGGAAAAGTGTTTGAGCAACAATACCCACCACAGTTTGACGAAGTTCTTCCACTGAAACGCCTAAGTCAATAAATCGATAAAGGCAGTTTATCGAATCTTTCGCATGAATTGTCGAAACCACTAAATGACCTGTTAAAGCTGCCTCGATTGCGATTTTCGCAGTCTCTTTATCACGTATTTCACCTATCATAATGACGTCAGGTGAGTGGCGTAAAATAGCCTTTAGTCCTGTAGCGTATGTAACGCCAGCTCGTTCGTTTACTTGAATCTGCAAAAGGTTAGCTTGGTTATTTTCTACAGGGTCCTCCAATGAAATGACATGTCGATTTAGTTCTGTCGAACAGTAATGGATTAAAGAATATAAGGATGTTGATTTACCAGAGCCCGTTGCACCTGTGAAACATAAAAGTCCTTGTTGATGTTTCACTAGTTCCATTAACATTTCTGCTACATATTTGGAATAGGATAAGGAAGTAAGTGGGAATGCATGATTTTGTAGAAACAATCGGACAATTAAGCTTTCTTTTAAAAATACTGAGGGAAGTGTAGAAACACGAAAGGCATATTGATCTTGTTCCATAGCTTTTTGGAAGGAGCCGCTTTGGGGTTTGCGTCGCTCGCTAATATCTAATGCCGCTAAAAATTTATAATAGGAAATCATTCGCTCTGCAAGCTCGTTCGGTAATTCACCAGCTTGGAGCAGCTTATCATACTTTCGAAAATATATACGATATTGTTCACGTTCTGGAACTAATAATAAATCTGATGCACCGAAATGATAGGCTTTTAATATAAGTTGCTCACATTTTTGCTCAACAACCGTTTCAAAATTTTGCATATTCGCACCCCTCTTCTGGTTCACTCGAATATGACCGCTCTATTCGTTATTCCCTAGTATAGATAGGAAGCTGTTAAGTGAAAAGCCCTTTTCTTAAAATAAAAATTTGATATAAATTTTCCTGTCAAACATGTTTTTTGCTATAAAAATGTGGATAACATGCAAATTTCCACTAACTATGAACATAATCTTATGAAAAAGTTAATATTTATGACTAAAGGAACTGTATCTTTTTCAATAATGCAATATAATAGAATTAACATGATTTTTTTCCTACACTTGGTAGAACAGCTAAAAATTCAAAAAATACATAGAGGTGAAGCAAATGATCAATCCATTAAAAATTACTAGTACATTGGCCGATGAAACTAGATATTCTATTTATGAGTACATACTGCAAGAGAAGAAAACTGTAACGGTCCAAAATATCGCTGATAAATTTGGCATCCATCCAAATGTTGCACGGCTACATTTAACAAAACTCTCAGAAATAAATATAATTACAGCTGATTTTGCCAAAACTGGGAAAGGTGGTAGACCCGGGCGTGTTTATAAGGCCTCAGATAAAGGTGTATCATTAACGTTCCCGAGACGTGATGAAGATCGATTATTAAAATGGACAATCCAATTAATTCAAGAATTTGGACCATCTGCATTAGAAAAATGCCAGGAAATAAGCTACCAAGACGGCTACCAACAAATGAAAAATTATGTAAATGCTGAGTTACAACTAAATAATACCCTTTCCTTCGAACAAAAGCTCCAACTATTAACTGACAATGCAGCATTAATTGGCTATACTCCTCATGTACAACAAACAGAGCATGGTAAAAATGTGACTTTCTCCATTTTTAATTGTCCATTCCATGAGCAGCTTTCTAGTCATTCAGAAATTGTTTGTTCTTTACATGAATCCTATTTAAAGGGACAGGTTGATGCGTTATATGCAAGCAATGAATTTGTACAAATTGATAGCATGATACATAATTGTGATTTATGTAAGTATGAAATAAACGTGACAGAAATTGATAGTTAATTTTTAAATATCCAATTGTTTGTCACAAAGAAGAAGAAGTTCCAGTTTACAGATACCTTTCATATCATTTATAATGAGTATGAGATTATTGTGTCGTGGGCAAAAGGAGGGGAAATCTTCATGGATAATATGTATAAAGTTATGGCATTCTGGACAGGTATTTTTGCAGTCATGTTCTACCTTGGTGGTATGAACGAAGTATCGCTATTATTCGTAGGTAATACAGGTTTATTCTTATTATTAGGCTTCTTAAACCTTTCAGAACGTATGTACATGTACATTTTCGGAGCATATTTAACTGTATTCTTTGCTGGCTTCACGTACTATACAACATTTATTCACGTACCTGGTGGCGGTCATTAATACAAAGAAAAACGCGTGTCTCATTGAGTATGAGACATGCTTTTTTTATGTAAATTTATTCATCAGATGCAGAAATTAGAGATGAATCATTTATGAAAACATAGTAAAATCCCCCTTTGCATTAAATAGGCTAGATTATGGTTTTTCTATCTATCCTACAAAATACTAGGGGGATTTTTTCCATTTATAAAGTTAATTTAGGCTTTAATTTATTAAACACAAAGCTCTGTAAAATCACCCATAAAGATGAAATGGTCCAATAAAATGGGATAGCTGATGGCATGAAAATTGAAGAAATGACAATCATCAACGGTATCATAAATATCATTATTTTCATTTGCGGATGGCTATTATCAGCTAGCTTAACTGACATATAAATTTGAATCATCATCGTTAAACCGGCGATAATTGTCATAAAAATATCTGCAGACCCTAGATTAAACCAGAAGAAATTCTCATGCTGGATAGCATTACTTTGTGTAATGGTATAATACAGTCCGCTTAAAATTGGAAATTGAATCAACGCTGTTAAACAACCTGTTTTCATACCTGAAAAGTTTTCCATCATTATTTGAGAGATTTGCAACTGATATTCTTTACGTTCTTCATCTGTTTTAGCCTTGCTTAAGTTTGATTGTAGCTCTCTTAATTTTTCCTTATTACCTAGCGACTTTTCTGTAACTGCTAGTTGGGATTTAAAAGATTTATAATTTGGATACATCAAAATTAAGCGTATTAGCACTGTTAAAATTACTAAGGCAACTACATAGCTCCCCGTAAAATTAAAGAAAGTATCTAGCAAATTTGTCAGTGGTTGTGTTATAAATTCAAACATTAATTAATTGCTCCCCTTTTATAATAATTTTTCTTATAAAAGGGACACTAATTCTTCGTCATTATCTGATTTACTGTAAATTACTTTTCTCAACCATTTATTAAGAAACATGTGAGAAGGATAAATTTTACTTTCGAAATTGACATTGACAGTTAAATCTATTGATACGTCAAGATTCGCGTCAATGACAGCAATTTTATCAAAAATAGTATAAATGTATATTTTAATAAATGGACTATGTTGTACTAAATAACTAAAATCAGTAATAAGCGATAATAACAATAATAATTCCATTTACATCACCTATTTTTATTTTATCATAATTGAGTGTAACTGTATAAATTTTCTAAGTCCATCACCAAATGTCTTAGGATGTAGTTTTATGCCATATATAAGTTGGTTGGAGTAGAGGCTGGGCGACTCCTTGAGAACAGATGAGACCCTGGATCGAGCGATCATCGGACGCCCCCTAGGAAGCTTTGCTCTGTGCGAAAGCGTAGCAGCAGCATCAAAGCCCCAGCCGGAACGGGAAATCAACCCTCGCTATGGATGAACCATTTTTTTATTATCGCCAAACCTTAAAAACCATTCAAGAAGGGATTTGTCTCCATTTCTGCACCGACCGTTGTATAGTTCCCATGACCAGGGTAGATAATAGTATCCTCAGGAAGTGTCAATAGCTTATCATGAATGGATGTAAGTAATACTTTTGTCGAGCCTCCAAGTAAATCTGTACGACCTACACCTTGTTCAAATAGTGTATCACCAACAATAGCGAAGCCATCATTTTCAAATATATATGAAATACTACCTGGTGAATGTCCTGGTGTAAAAGTTGCTTTAAAATAAAAATCACTTATTTCAAATAGCTGTTCTTTTTTAATAATATTTTCTTCAGCTGGGGCACCGACAATATACTCTGGTAATGCTGCGTATTTACTAGAACCATTTTTTGTTGGATCTCCTAACCAGCTTACTTCTTTTTCATGAATCCATATTGGAACATTAAAAGCCTCGCGGACAGCGTCCACTGCACCGATATGGTCGAAATGTGCATGTGTTAAAAAGATGGCTAGTGGTTTAAGATTGTTACTGCGAATAGCCTTGATGATTCGATCTGCTTCTTCTCCTGGATCAAATATTAAGCATTCCTTATTTTTATTCGATACGATATAACAATTCGTTTGGACAGGGCCAAGAGAATAACTTCGTACGTTTATCATTGTTATCACCTCTATTTCAATTATACAGCCTTTGCCACAATTTGACGATAAATGTTCATAGTTTAGTCTATATTAGTTCTCGACAAAAACAGGTAGAACGTTTACAATGAAGGAGGAATATTGTTTACGACATTCATTTTCTGATGTCGAAAGGAGTGTCTATTTCTAATGAACTTATTAATGGTTATTTTTGGTCTAGTTGCTATTTTAGCTGTAGTTGGTACATTCCAAGCACTTAAAGAAAAGAATCTTTTAAGCGTTGTTTTCAACTTATTAAGTGCTGCAGTATTCGGTTGGTTCGTAATTATGACTCTTATTAATAGCGGATACCCACCAAAATTACACTAAAATTTAGACAGAAAAAAGAGCAGCCTCCATTCGAGGCTGCTCTTTTTCTATCGTTTTTACTTCAGCCTTCCTTAAACGATACTAACCACTTTCCTCCAAGTTGTTTATTTCGGCTGCCTGAACGTTATATTTCAATTTGATAGTATACATAAAAATAGTTACATTCCCCTATTTATGTACAAAAAGGGTTTTACCATTTGCGCTCATCAACAAAGATTGTGCATCAAGTCCTGTGATAACGTCTTCGTAACCACTAGCGTGTCACTACCGCTACGTTAGCACTGCGCTTTTGCATAACTAGAGACCCTAAAGGAAGGCGTATCAATGGACGCAGGAAACACCCAGTCGGAACGGAAATTCAACCTCACGTTATGGTAATGGGTTACCATTTGTTGCAACACCTATAATATGGCTGTAAATACCTCATCACTTCTGCTAATAAAAATTGACCATTATACCTCACCTCAGCATTTGATATAAAGCAAAAAAAAAGAGATCTCATTAAATGAGATCTCAATTGTTGTTACTTGGCTGCTCCTTGCTTCAAGTTACCTGTCTTTTGGTCATAGAAGCGGAGTAAATCACCGTTAATGATGGCATCCGAACTTTCAAGTTCTTTCGTAGCTCGATCAGCGTATGGCTGACATGGCTCACCATCAATTTCTTCACCAGTTGCTTTGTCATAACAAGCTTCACCAGCATATAAATATTTATCTGTTACAAAACGACCATCGCGGAAAACAATGAAGTCTTCATGTTCTGGTGAGAATAGGTCTGCACCAAGTTGCATATCTTTTGAAGTTTCGACGCCAAGAAGGTGTAGAATTGTTGGACGTAAATCCATTTGTCCAGCAATCTCTGTCATTTCTTTACCATCACCTGATCCAGGAATATGGATAAATAAAGGTACTTCTTGTAGCATTGCATTATCAAATGGTGTAATGCTATCTTTTCCTAAATATTGAGCCATCGCTTTGTTGTGGTTTTCTGAAATACCGTAATGGTCACCATACATTACAATAATAGAGTTATCATATACACCTTGATCTTTTAAACTTTGGAAGAAGTCTTTAAGTGCTTCATCCATATAACGAACTGTTTGGAAATAACGATTTAATGTACCTGAGTTTGAAGTGTATTCAGGAATCATTACGTCTTCTGGATCCAATGTGAATGGATAATGGTTCGTTAAAGTAATTAGTCGAGAATAGAACGGCTGTGGCATATCTTTCATTAATGCTGCAGATTGCTCTACGAATGGGATATCTTTCATACCCCAGTTAACAGCTTGCCCTTCGCCAATCTTATATGAATCTATGTCATAGAATTTATTAATGTGTAATGATTGATACATTATGTCACGGTTCCAGAATGATTTATTATTCGGATGCATGACATTTGTAAAGTAGCCATTATCACCAAGACGCTCAGCCATTGAGTTATACGTATTTCCACCATGTGTGAAGAATACCGCACCACGACCTAAGCCGAACAATGAGTTTTCTAAAATAAACTCCGAGTCAGAAGTTTTCCCTAATCCAGTTTGGTGATAGAAATTACTGAAATAATACGAATCTTTATCTTTAGTTAAAGAGTTTAAGAATGGTGTAATTTCATGACCATCCATTTGGTTATTAATCACAAAGTTCTGTAAAGACTCCAGTGATACAACAATCAAATTACGACCCTTGTATTTACCAAACATTTCAGGGTTGACTGCTGCTTGATTAGAACGAATATAGTTGTTCACTTCTACTAATTCACTGCCATCCGCTAATGCACGTTGAGCAGAAGATTTTGATTGAATATAAATGTCATATAAATGGTAGTTATAAGTACCGATGTTTTTTACAAGTAATTCACGATCAAAGCTACGTGTTAACAATTGTGGACGCTCTGTTTCAGCTAATCCTAAGTTTAAGAACGACACAGCAATCGCTAATACGAAGTACGCGCGACGGAATTCCACGTTTACCTTTACTGCATCTTTCATCATAGGCAAATATTTATTAGCTAAAATAAGAATAAGTACGTCAACGAAATACAATAAATCCCAAGGGCTAACAATCGCTGCTACTGAAGTTCCTAAATCACCAAAATTATTTGTTTGGAATAATACCGGTAACGTAATAAAGTCGTTGTAGAAGCGATAGAACGCAACATTCCCGTATAAGACGATTGACAAAATAACACTGATAGTTATTATATAACGACTTTTAACTTTTGGCGATTTAAAGAATAACGATATACCATAAGCAAATAGCACGAAGCTTAATGGATTAATAAACAAAATAAATTGTTGCATCGCATTTTCGATTTTCATCTCAAAGCTTGTGTGATAAACAATGACCGTTTTTATCCAAGTTGCTACAATTGCTAGTATCATAAATGAATGTTTAGGCCACTTTATTGATTTCATCCCTAACATCCTCCCTACTTTCTTACAAAAAAATAATATTTTTAACAATTTGTTACTGAAACAAAATATATCTTAATCCATTTTTTACAGATAATCAATAGATATATTTTGGGAAAAACTGTGCCCCTTGTTCGTAAATGGGCCGGATAGTAATATATACGTTTTCGTTTGTAAAAAGTTTCGTAAATCATAAAAACAGTGGAAAACCACTGTTTTTTAAGAATATTACATACATGTTACATTATCTTTACAATACCACAAATGAATTATATTTAAAACATTACTTATTTTTTTCTTTCATGCGAAGCTTTGTTGTTTCTTGTCGAATTAGTAATAATGCCATTTGGTAATCTTTAATATCTAGTACATTCGCTTTATACAACTCACGAATTTCATCCTCCATTAACATCAAATCACCAATGGGATCTCGTGTGTAAATATAAGTACCATATGTTTTTAATAATTCATAAATATCTAACATTTTATCCATTTTTGTTCGCTCCTCGTTGTGTTACACAGTCAAGACGTTTTGTCGGTGTCACAATGATATCTACTGGGCAATCGTGTGCTTCTGTAGGTACACGTTCATATAGCTGCTCATTAAATAACAAAGACATGAGCTTACCCTTTGTATAGTTTAATACATAGCGATCATAATAACCACCGCCATAGCCTATACGATAGCCGAACTTATCAAAAACAACTCCTGGAACAAGTATGACGTCCATTTCATTTGCGTCAACAAACTCACACTTCTCTGGAATTGGCTCACGCAAATGCATATACACAGTTTCTAGCTGGGCAAACGAGTCAATGGCGTAAAATAACATTTCTCTTGTTTTTGAGTTGCATTTAGGCACAGCGACTTTTTTACCAAGTTGCCATAGTTCTTCAATTAATTGAATTGTGTCGACTTCTGGCTTATTGGAAATAGTAATGCCAATTGTAGTTGCTTCTATTATATATGGTTCCTGTAGCACTTTATTAACTACAGCATTTGATTGATCGCGGTAAGCTACTTCGCTAATTTTTGCAAGTGCTTCCTTTACCTCGTTCCGCAAAGTTGTTTTATCCATGCTAAGCTACCTCCTAAAATGTAGAAAGCCAAAACCACAAGTGGTTTTGGCTTAATGAGCGATTACTTAGTTTCACGGTGAAGAGTGTATTTCTTCTCGCGAGAGCAATATTTTTTAAGTTCAAGACGCTCTGGATTGTTACGCTTGTTCTTTTTAGAAATGTAGTTACGTTCGCCGCAATCTGTGCAAGCTAAAGTAATGTTTACGCGCATTATTAACCCTCCCACTCTATATCAAGAATTTAAATTTTGAGCATGATTTATACGACTAACCTATTATAACATAAAATAAAAAAAAATCTAGCTTCATTTCATATTAAGTTTGCATATGGTAAAATACCTTATAATTACATACTTAATGAGGTGAAACTATTGGATTTATCCATCATACTTATGATTGTAGGGATTCTCCTAATTATTACTTCGTTCTTTTTCAAAAATAGCGCGAAAAAGGTCGAACAAGATGTAGAGGAGCTATCCATCTCTATTTTTCAAGAAACAAATAATTTAAAACGTCGTCTGAAAATTGTTGAGGAAGAACTGTTAGTAGAGCCAGAGTTTCAGGTTAAATCACCGTCAGTGCAAAATAACGCGATACCAAACCCAAAGGTTCAACAAGTTATGCAAGCTGTTCAACAGGCTGCTCAAGCATCGAAAACAGGACAAGCTGCTCCAAAAACGAAACCTATACATCAAATCATTGTAAGTCAGGTGCTTGAACTAAATAAGCAGGGTCTTTCTGTAGCAGATATCAGTATTCGTTCAAATTTAACTGAAGAGCAAGTCCGCCAAGTAATTGCAAACGGAGGTCGGTAATTCATGAAAATGTCCGCTATCCGTGCATTTGGTATTGCGCTTTTTCTTGTCGGAGCTTTGCTAGCTTTAGCGGCGCGTTTCGATTTCAATATCGGTCTTCCAACTAAAGCTTCCCCAAATACAGAAAATGTTGAGGAGTTACAAAAAAAGCTCGACCAGGCAAATAAAGAAATTGCATTATTAAAGGAACAAGCAAAGCAAGCTTCAAAGGAAACTAATCAGAAGACAGATACTCCTAAAACAACGACTAAAGAAAATCATAAATCGGCAGATGCACCGGCAAAAGATACAACTATGTCACTCCAAATTTACAGTGGTATTACACCATATATCGTGGCTCAAAAGCTTGAAGATGGTGGCATTATCGACAATAGTGTTGAAATGGAACTGCTACTTGCTAACCCTAAATACGCACGAAGCTTACAAATTGGCTCTTACGAAGTCAATTCTTCGATGTCTTTAGAGGAAATTGCAAAATTAATTACAGGGAAAAAGCAATAATAGTACGATTCCATTAGTAAAGATGGCTGTCATCAAAAATCACAACTACTGATTTTCGATGACAGCCTCTTTTGTTTCGTTTATGAAATATGTTCGATGAAAGCTCGCATCATGATACTGCCCTCTTTTGTCCCAATGGATTCTGGATGAAATTGCAGCCCAAAGAGTGGGTACTCCTTATGTTGAATTGCCATAATTTCACTATCATCGCTGGACTTTGCTAAAATATTAAAATCCTCATGTAACGTGCTTTGCTCAATAACGAGAGAATGATAACGCATTACTTCGATTTTACCGTCTAACTGAGCAAATAAGCCTGTTTTTTCATATTGAATAGGCGATAATTTTCCATGCATTATAGTTTTAGCTTGAACAATGTTTCCTCCAAATGCTTGCCCTATCGATTGGTGTCCAAGACAAATGCCCAAAATCGGAAACTTCGTATAAAGCTCTTTGATAACATCCACTGTTATTCCTGCATCAATTGGCGTACCTGGACCGGGCGATAAAATAATGGCTTCAGGTTGTATTTTCTGAATGTCTTCAATTGTTATTTCATCATTCCGTACTACTTTTACATTTTTCCCAAGCATTCGGATTTGCTGAAATAAATTATATGTGAATGAATCATAGTTATCGATCAGTAAAATCATTTTTTCACCTCCAATAACGCTCGAGCTTTATTTAACGTTTCTTCGTATTCAGACAACGGCACTGAATCGTAAACAATACCAGCACCTGCCTGCACATGGGCACGATGATCCTTTATGATCATTGTTCGAATAGCTAGAGCTAAATCCATATCACCTGTAGCAGAAATATAGCCTACTGCACCTGCATAGACACCACGCTTCACAGGCTCGAGCTCATTGATAAGTTGCATAGCGCGGATTTTCGGCGCACCTGATACTGTACCAGCAGGTAAGCAAGCTCGAAGAACATCCAAAACATGTACATCATCCTGTAATTCTCCGATAACCTCTGATACAATATGCATAACATGTTTATATCGCTCAATATTCATATATTTCATCAACTTCACTGAACCCACTTTGGCAATACGTCCAAGATCATTTCGCCCTAAATCCACCAGCATACGATGTTCAGCGATTTCTTTTTCATCATTTAAGAGACCTTCCGCAATCGCGTTATCCTGCACCACTGTTTTACCCCTTGGCTTCGTACCAGCAATAGGATTGGTCGTTACCTTTCGATCATTCACCTTAACGAGACTTTCGGGAGATGTTCCTAAAATGGTATACGTACCGAAATCCATATAGAACATATATGGTGAAGGGTTAGAAGTACGTAATTGACGATATAAAGCAAAAGGATTACCTGTATATGGTGAAGTGAAGCGTTGTGATAAAACAATCTGAAAAATATCACCCTTACGAATATGCTGTTTTGCACGTTCAACCAGTGCTACAAAATTTTCTTTGGCGATCATTGGTCTGAAATCTAGCTTTCCAAACGTCGTGTCGTCAAATGTTGTTCCAGCATAAAGTTGCTCCTTCATCATAGAAATAGCCAATTCCATCGCTTCAAGAGAACGTCCTTCATCAAATAAATCGATTGCTGCTAGTGTAATCTCTTGCTTTAAATGATCAAAAACAATGAATGTATCATAGAAAAAGATATGGACATCCGGCATTTCTAAATCATCCTGTAAGTATTCGCCTATTTTCTCTGTATAAAATGCTGTTTCGTAACCAAAGAAACCGATTGCTCCCCCGAAAAAGGCAAACGGGTACTGCGCCTTATGAAATGGCATAACTCGCTGTAATTTTACTAATACATTAGCACTCGATTTTTCTGTTTCTCCACCTTTGGAGAAAGAATAACCATTCTTATCTCCAATCAGTTCTGCAATTGGGTTGACGGCAATAAATGAGTAACGTCCACTTTCTTCATGCTTGGCAGACGATTCGAAAAGCATCTTATGCTCCCCTTCAAGTGATTGATAAACGGAAATTGGCGTCATCATATCACCCTGTAATACCTTCATGGTAAACTTTCTAAGCTCAACTGTCATACTCTTTCTCTCCTCTTCTTTGCTCTGCTCTTCTACACCAAAAATGATCAATTATGCTTCGGCGTAATGGTCGATACCGCTTCTATAAACATTGCGTCCGGAATTTGAAACTGTGTAAAACACTAGTCATTCCGCCAAAACATATAAAAAGGCCTTCCCATCACAAAAGGACGGAAAAGCCGTGGTGCCACCTTCATTGGTCTTCATCAATTATGCCCCAGCATAATTATATTCAGCTGACGTTTCAATACTCGCTGAAAGAGTTAAAAGACCCACTCTATACCCTGTAACGTAGGCAGACGCTAATCCATACTTTATTCAGGATTAGAGCTCCGAAGTCCATTCACTATTTATTTGTACTAGTTTCCACCATGCACTAGCTCTCTATAACAAATAATAATAGTTACTACTCTTCATCAAAGCTGATAACATGTATTCATTGTAAAGCAAATAAACTAACAATTCAATTTATTTTTTATTACGAAGCCATTCATCTTCAGCTGGATTTGCTAGTATAATATTTAGTTCTTGAAAGATTTGACGTATAGCAAATAAAATATCTTGTCGCACATTTAGCATCTCCGCCGTATCATTTGTTGTTACATAGAAACGCACAAGGACGCGATACGAGGTTGGATAAAACTCATCTATAAATACATGAATCATTTCTTTTTCTGTTTGAGCATGCAAATAAATTTCCTTTTGAATGGTACTTAAAGCACTTCGTAGTTTTTCCTCTTCATTTTCAGCAGCTACAAATAAAAATTGCTCACATTTTCGTTTTTCTCGTCTCGATAAATTATAGATTGGTCGATTTACCAAATAGGAGTTAGGTACATAAACTAGACCTTTATCCCCCGTTTGAATTAAAGTACTCCGAAGATTAATATCTTCGATAGTTCCTTCAATTTTTTGGTCCTCCGTTGCTATCCAATCGCCAATTTGAAATGGGTTATCTAATGCGACTGACATCCCACCAAAAACATGTGCTAGTGTATCTCGAATACCAAAAGCAATCGCGACACCAGTTAAGCCAATCCCGGTAAAAAAGCCATTCAAATTAAAATCCCAGAAAGAAGCAATCGTAAACATTGCCAATATCATAATGAGCACTTTTCCTATACGAAGAAAAAAAGGTAACAGGACATTTGGTTCCTCATCGTTATTCAACGGTAGTGGCTGCTTTGTATAATAATTTAAAACATCGTATACGCCTTTGAACGCAAAAAAGACCATAATAGACCATACAAAGTTTTTAGTTGCTACATGTGTAAATAAAAAGATGTCTAATAAAATTGATAAACTGAGTACAATAACGGCAGACATAAAAGCATAGCGAATTGCTTTATTAAATTGTGCGAGTACTGTTGCCTGAAAGTAACGCTGACGATTTCTCAAAAATGTAACAGTACGATTAATAATTTTCTTTATAACAAACTGCTGAAAAAGCCAACCAATTACACAAAGTGCAACGGCAATAATAATTTCCATCCACGTTGGGGTTGAAATATTAGGTAATAACCATTTCAATGAATTCAAATTTCATTCTCCTCTAACTACTATGTATATTCACAGAAAAGGAGCCGATCAACAATGACGATCAGCTCCTTTTTTATTGAATTGCATCATCCGCAAAAAAAGCCTTATTAGCAAACCAAAATTGCTGCTCATTAAAATTATGTTCATGCATAACGATGACCGAAAATTCAGCATGGTACTTACGCTTCATTTCCTCAAGTACAGCCTTTGCTTGCTTTCCAACAAGATGCTGCCCATCAATAGGAGTACCTTCTGTAAAAATAATAATATCTGCTTCTGTACAATGTTGATTTTCTTGGAGCAAGCCCTTTACAAAATGGAGCACAGGCAGTACCTCCGCTTCTCCCTTTGCCCTATAATCAATAAAATCCTTAAAATCGGATAAATTTAAATGCCCATCTTCAAATCGAAAATGTACATGAACTTGACAGTCATATGGAACGATATATAAATCTCGACGTTCACGATGCGCACTCATAAATAACGGTAAAATTATGCTTTTACAAAGCTCAGAATATGCCGCCATACCAGTTGTTTGCTCAAGGCAGATAATAATTGGACCTGTTTCTTTTTTATATTCATCAAACGGAACATATAGAATATTTCCTTTTTTTATTGTTTGACGATGAAGCTTTCGACGCCTAGCTATCTGCCACTTTCGCTCATAATACAAGCGTTGCTCTTTGCCATTGGCCAATCGTTCGGCTTGCTCAACAGCTGGTATATTTTCATAAATTTCATGCATGATATCTGCCAATCCAAGTGCAAATGCTGCCATATTTCGCAATGTTTCACTCTTGTAAAAAAAATCTATAAAAAAATGTTGTTCGATGTTACTTAATTCCTCAAGATGTAAGTTTTCATATAGAAAACGAAAAAAGTCACATTGTTCTGACGTGAATTCCAGATTAAATTTCTCTAAGAGTGATTTTACAGCGTCTTTCACAAGCAGCACCTCCTCAGCACAATTTTTCAGATAATGTCTATAGTATAACCAAAATAATTTTTTGACAATACAATAACGCTTGCAGTATTTTGACGCTATTTTTAATAAAATGTTGCTGTTACTTAGGCTTTTCAGCAAGGCGAGGGGTTGATTTACGTTCCGACTAAGCGCTTTCCTGGGGCGCTTCACTCGCTACGCTCGTTCCAGGGTCTTTTTATGTGCGAAAATGAAGCATCAAAAGACATGTGCAAAAGTGGAGTGTTAACAAAGGGTTCGACACTGACTCACAGGAGAATTAGTAGCACGGAATCACCCTACGCCATATTTACAAATCCTTAAGCGTTTGTTTTTCAATACTATGAAAAAACGAGCCTATAATTGGCTCTTATCAGACTGCAAAACAAACGTTACCCCTAATGAATAAAGTTTTATATTTACTCATACTGTCGATTGGAATTGTTGATTTTTCACGGAGAGTGGCATGAGCTTGAGCTGAAAGCCCCGCAGGAACGAAGTGACGAGGAGATTGAGGCCAAGTCAGCGGAAAGCACCAGCTCGGAGTGAAAATCAACCTTTGTTTATTGATACACTTTATTCTTATGTCGACAAACTAAAAAGAGCCTATAATTGGCTCTTCTGTTATTAATTATTTAATTCATAATGTTTACCTTTGACTAAATAAAATAAGTGTTCTGCAATATTTGTTGCATGATCAGCTGAGCGCTCTAAATATCGGCAAACAAAGGTTAAATGTGTGATTTGAGAAATATGTGCTGGATTTTCAGCTCCGGCGCGTAGCAAGAGCGTGATTGTTGCTCCATATAAATCATCGACGTAATCATCTAGTTCAGCAATTTCCTTGGCATGAACAGTATCTTCTTCTGTAAAAGCTTTAATAATACTTTCTAGCATTTCTACAGTCTTATTACACATCGTTTGCAAATTTGTTGTAGGAAAGATAAGCGGCTCTTTGCCAATACGAATCGTCTCTTTTGCAATATTCACTGCATAGTCCCCTACTCTCTCCATATCAGATGCTGCTTTGATTAGCACCATGAGACGACGTAAATCAGTAGCTACAGGCTGCTGCTTAGCAATCATTAAAATAACACGGTCATTGATTTCTTCTTCAAGACGATTGATGATTAAATCGTCCTCAAGAATCTTCAAAGATGTCTCTAAATCTTGCTTTAATAATGCTTCAAATGCTATTTTAAGAGCGTTGATACTACTATTGGCTATCTCGATAAATTGTTCTTGGACTTCTTTTAATTCCTGTTCGAAACGTTCACGCACTACCATCTAATCTCCTCCTTAACCGAAACGGCCTGAAATATAATCTTCAGTACGTTGATCTGCTGGTGTTTGGAAGATAACGTCTGTTTTATCGTACTCAACGACCTCTCCATTTAGGAAAAATGCTGTTCGATCAGAAATTCGTGCCGCTTGTTGCATATTATGTGTCACGATAATAATTGAATAATCTTTTTTCAGCTCTTGTACAAGTTCCTCAACTTTTAATGTAGAAATCGGATCAAGTGCAGATGTTGGCTCATCCATTAAAATAACATCTGGTTCAATCGCTAAACAACGCGCCATACAAATTCGTTGTTGCTGACCACCTGATAAACCATAGGCATTTTGATTTAAGCGATCTTTTACTTCATCCCATATTGCCGCACCGCGTAATGATTTTTCAACGATTTCATCAAGAATTTTTTTATTTTTTATGCCATGGATACGTGGTCCATATGCAATATTATCGTAAATTGACTTCGGGAATGGGTTTGGCTTTTGGAATACCATACCTACACGAGTGCGTAATTCTTCAACTGTATAGCTTTTATCTAAAATATTGCGCTCACGATATACAATTTCCCCTGATGTTCGAACACTCGGTACAAGCTCTACCATTCTATTTAGAGTTTTTAAATAAGTAGATTTACCACAGCCTGAAGGGCCAATTATAGCTGTTACTTCATTCTCGTAGATGCTTAAATTGATGTCTTTTAAACCATGATGATCACCGTACCATAAATTTAAATTCCGTGTATCATATACTACTTTTTTAGCAACATCAGTCGATGGCTTTATCGCCGTATGAATCGATTTTACAATTGAATTTTCCTCTTTTATTTCCAGTACCATAAGGTCACCTCATTAATAACGTTTTTGGAATTTATTTCGAATAAAGATGGCAATAGAGTTCATCAGTAAAAGAACTGTCATAAGAACTAAAATACCCGCTGCCGCTACATATTGAAATGCCTCTTGCGGACGTTTTGCCCAATCGTAAATTTGCATTGGTAAAGCTGTGAATTGGCTTAACAAACCATTAGGTAAAAACTGTAAAATAACAGGGATTCCAATAACAACAAGCGGTGCTGTTTCACCAATCGCACGAGACATTGCTAATATACTTCCTGTTAAAATTCCAGGAATAGCTGCTGGTAGCACAACATGCAATATCGTTTGCCATTTTGTCGCGCCCATACCGTAAGAAGCTTCGCGCTGTTCATTCGGTACTGCACGAATAGCCTCCTGCGCCGCAACAATAATCACTGGTAAAATTAATAAACTCATTGTTAAACCGGCTGCTAACACACTTTTCCCTAGTCCCAACATTCGAACAAAAATCGTTAACCCAAGTAAACCAAAAACAATGGACGGTACACCTGCTAAGTTGGAAATATTCATACGAATAAAGTCGTTTAGTCTATTTTTCTTTGCATATTCCTCTAAATAGATCGCAGTTCCTACACCTATAATAATCGACACTGGCGCAACAACAGCCATCAGCCAAAGTGAACCAATTAAAGCTGCCTTAATGCCCGCTTTGTCTGCAAAACGCGAAGCAAAATTTGTTAAAAAATCGATTGATAAATAGTCGACACCTTGTGTTACTATACGATAAAGCAAAATAGCTAGTGTCACTAATGCAAAGGTCGTTGCTAAGAAGAAGAAGAACTTCCAAACTTTATTGAATGTAATACGCTTTGTCATTCGTTTCATGACGACCGTGTCATCAATATAGCGCATGCTAGTAAACCTCCCTAAAGCGTTTCGAAATATATTGAGCAAATAAATTCATCACTAAAGTAAAGATAAATAATGTGAATCCTACTGAATAAATCGAATAATAAATTGTCGTACCATAGCCAGCATCACCTGTTGCAACTTGTACTATATACGCAGTCATCGTTTGAATCGAGTCTGTCACATCTAAATCGAATTTAGGTGTAGATCCACCCGCAAGTGATACGATCATCGTTTCACCAATTGCCCGGGAAATAGCGAGGACAACTGAAGCAATAATGCCTGATAATGCAGCTGGTAATACTACTTTTATAGCTACTTCAAACTTTGTTGCTCCAAGAGCTAGCGCTCCTTCTCGCATACTGTTCGGGACAGATGACATCGCATCCTCAGAAAGTGACGTTATCATTGGTAGAATCATAATGCCTACAACAATCCCCGGACTAAGTGCATTAAAAAGTTTCAGCCCTGGAATGATTTGCTGTAACATCGGCGTTACAAATGTTAATGCAAAAAAGCCATAAACAATCGTTGGTACACCTGCTAACACTTCTAAAATAGGCTTAACCGTACGTCTTACTTTTTCGCTTGCATATTCACTTAAATAGATTGCAGAAGCTATGCCAAATGGTACTGCTACAACAACTGCAATAAGTGTGACTTTCAATGTTCCAGCTATTAAAGGTAAAACCCCAAATAATGGTTCCTTCCCTGAAAACGGTAGCCACTGTGTACCAAATAGGAAATCCGTAATCGAAACACGTTTAAAAAATTCAAACGTTTCAAAAATAAGGGTGAAAACAATGCCAAATGTCGTCAATATAGAGATAAGTGCCGCAGAAAATAATAGGGTTGGCATTGCTTTTTCCACTATTTTCTTTGTTTTTTTATTGCGCGAATTTGCAATTAATTGCTGCACAGATGATGTCTTGTTTTCTTTTTGAGAAACCATTGGGTGCTCCTTTCAAATAAGAGAGGGAAAGAGCATACATCTCTTTCCCTCTATGCATGTCTACTTATTTTAAGCCTTCTAAAGTTTTTAAAGCCTCACTATATTTATCTTCTGGTAGACTGACATAACCTACTGCTTCTGCCATATCTCCTGCGTGTTCAAGTGTATATCTGATAAAGTCATACGCCGCTTCGCTTTCTTTCATAGCACTATTTTTCACATATACAAATAGTGGTCGTGAAAGCGGTGCGTATTCACCAGATTCAATTGTTTTATTTGTTGGCTCGACGCCATTTACTTTTATAAGCCCTAATTTATCTTTATTTTCTAGGTAATAAGCGTAGCCAAAGAAGCCGATTGCGTTTTTGTCACCCGCTACACCTTGAACTAGCATGTTATCATCCTCTGATAATGTTGCTGATTTTGCTAGATCAGCACCGTCTAAAATCGTTTCATCAAAGTAATCGTACGTTCCTGAATCAGTGCCTGGTGAATAGTACACGATCTTTTCATCTGGCCAAGATGGATCTATATCAGACCATTTTTTAGCTTTACCATCTTCCACCCAGATTTTCTTTAATTGCTCAACAGTTAAATCCTTCGCCCAATCGTTTTCAGGATTCACGACAACTGATATGCCATCATATGCTAAAGGAAGCTCTGTAAAAGCAATTCCTGCTTTCTCTAGTTTTGCTTTCTCTTCATCCTTTACATGACGAGATGCATTTGAAAAGTCTGTCTCACCTGCGATGAATTTTTCAAAGCCACCACCAGTACCAGAAACACCTACCGATACTTTGACATTCGGTTGAGTCCCTGCATATTCTTCAACAACTGCTTCAATAATTGGTGCGACTGTTGATGAACCATCCCCAGCTACAGCCCCTTGCAGTTTTTTGTCTGCAGCGTCTTGTCCTGAGCTCGCTGGTGCGCTTGTTTCTGCATTGTTACCATTTTGTGCAGAGTCATTACCACACGCCCCAAGCATTAATGCTGACCCCATTACCGCTGTCATCGTTAAGTACTTCCACTTTTTCATCTCATTTGCCTCCGTCACTAACATTTTTATAGTTATTTGTCTTACAATCTTTACTATAATGACTAAATGTTGAAGTCGTATAAACAGTTCGTAAAAGAGACGTAAAGGAATGTAATGCTTTGTAAACGATTGTAAAGATGAATTTACAATTGTAGCTGTCGCACAAATAAACAATGCGTCTGAATTGTGCCTAGGCTGCACGAGGTCCGACACGTTATCGGTCATTTCGGTAATACCACACGACATGACGTTTTTACCGATGCATGTCAGATAGCCGTTTTCCTTTAATAATGAGTTAAACTTGCTTCCTTTTGGAAAGATGCTATAATAAGCAATTGTGTCAGGAAATAATCTAAGAGGAGTTTGACTTTGTGATTAAACATACAAAAGTACAAAATACCGATTACTTTAAAACGTATTTAACACTTATTATGGAACATCGTGAATATACTCTACATGAAGCCGTTGATTTTATGGTAGAGACTTATTTCTGTAATAATATAGAGCTTTATGGATTAAAGCCGAAACAACAATTTGAATTAGCTATTCAACAATTATCTGTACAATAAGCCTTTTATATAAAAATAAATAAAACACGGTATGAAAATGGTGGTCTTTCATACCGTGTTTTTTTCGCGGGTAGTCAATAATACTCTAAAACTATAAAAAAACCGCTAGGCATGTAAATGCACTAGCGGTTTCTCTTATTTTTGCTCATCTTCACCAATCTTGTCTTTTGAAATAGCCGGTAAAATTGGTTGTTTTACATTACTGTCAGTCACTTTTTCAGCATTATATTTTGCCTTTAACTCAAAATATTTATCGACAGCACGACGAGCTATCTCATTATTATTTGATAAATGCTGAGTCGTGTAGGTCGTTGCCCATGGAATAACAACTGCGTAGGCAATTTCAGGATTATCAAACGGTGCAAAGCCAACATGTGTTAAGTTAATCGTACTTGTACCATAATAATCACGTAATGGTCCATAATAAACTACCTCTGCTGTCCCCGTTTTCCCCGCTGCTGTATACGGTGCATTTGCAAATTGTCTTTTTGCTGTACCATTTGCGCCCGTATAAACACGTCGTAGCCCTTGTTTTACATAGTTAATTTCATCTGATGAATTATCAATATGATTTAAAATTGTTGGCCCTATTTCTGTTACTAATTGGCCTAGCGATTGCCCATCTTTTGATGGCTCATGTACCTCTTTCACAACATGTGGCTGAATGCGATAGCCACCATTTGCGATTGTCGAGATATATTGCGCCAATTGTAACGGTGTATACGTATCATACTGCCCAATCGCTAAGTCGAGTGCTTTACCCCCATAGGTTGGACCAGTTGGACCTTGTACCCCATTAAATTCATTTGGTAAATCAATCCCTGTATTTACACCTAACCCGAATTGTGCATAAGAATTACGCATTTTGGGGAATGTATCGTCTTTTAATCGAAGTGGCATCCCATAGCTATATGGTGTTCCATTAATAAGCAAAGCTGTTTTAAACATATAAACGTTAGAAGATTGCTCCAATGCTCTTAAACCATCCATTGTAATATAGCCACTACGGTTAAAAATAGAAGATTTCTTTTTAGTATTTAGTAATTGAATCGGTTCATCCCCAAATATAGTACTTGGCCGAATGGCTCCCAATTTATACCCAGTTAGCAAAGTTGCTGCTTTAACTGCAGAACCAGACTCATAAGCTGTTGTGAAGGTTCCATACGAATAATCGACGACTTCATTTTTCCCTGTTTCAGGATTTTTTTCAATTTTCTTACCAACCATTGATAAAATATCACCTGTATTTGGGTCCATCATTACTAAAAAGGCACGATCGAGTAAACCGGAACCCCCCTGTGATTTTAATTTTAGCAACTCTTCCTCAACAATTTTTTCAGTTGCAGCCGTTAACTCGCTATCTAGTGTTAAGACTAAATCTTTACCAGGCTCGCCTTCATAAGTTGTAATGGTATCGACTACCTGCCCTTTTTTATTCGTAATATTTTTAACAACTGATTTTTGCCCTTGCAGTAAATCTTCATATTGCGCTTCAATATAACTTTCACCAACACGGTCATTTCGTGAATAATCACGAGCTAAATAATAATTCAGCTTTTCTTTTGGAATCCCTTTTGCTGGTACTGTTGTGCGTCCTAAAATAGCAAGTGAAGATAATTTCAAACGCTTCCAGTCAGTTGTTGTGTTAACGCCCGGTAATTGAGTCAAACGCTCAGAGACACGCGCAAATTCATCGGCAGATACATTTTCACTCTTAATAATTTGCGGTGATAAATTGTATCCTGATACCATCTCTCGATAGATTGCTAGTACTTCTAAGTCATTATCTGTCAATTGTAATAATTCTTCGTTTGTAATTCGTTCACGAACAAGTTTATCTATTTGTGCATTGATTTGACTTTCCGTTACATTTTCCTGTGCCCTAATTTTCTTTTTTTCTTTATCTGTTACTTTTGCATAGGCAGCGTCATGATTTTTTATCATCCAAAAATCTTGTTTGTCACGTAATGTAACACGTTTCGTTGGCTGCTCAATCAATTGTGCCAGCT
>NZ_SADV01000020.1 GCF_006864135.1 Lysinibacillus sphaericus
ACACGGAAGTTAAGCTCTTTAGCGCCGATGGTAGTTGGGGGCTTCCCCCTGTGAGAGTAGGACGTCGCTAGGCACCTAGAAAAGTCGAGGATTTATTCCTCGGCTTTTTTGTTTTATAAAATAAAAGTAAAATGATATACTCATTTTAAAATTTACATAATGAATGATGCTGTATAATGCTTCTAAAAACGAGCAAAGCAGACTGTTTGTGGAATGTAACGGGGGGAAACACATATGTGCCCGTAAAAACAAAAACGACTGATAGAATTAACGAACAGGAGGTTAGAGCGCCATCAAGAGAGATTTTTACAACTTGCTGGAATGTCTAAAAATAGGAAGAGGCAGTCGCTAGAACGTTTCAGGCGCATGTTTCACATTGTATATTGCCTCAACATTTGATATATCCATCGCTTATTGTTCAAAGAGTAAAGTCGGACGAGCTTTATTAGCGAATTTTAAATTGAAATTAGATCTATAACACACATCTTGCTTTAATAAGGGAGGAATTAAAAAATGAGGCGTAACATTTTTTCTACTATATCAATATTTTCCTTAATGATTACATTCTTTATGTTTGGCTATGATTCATCAAAATGGTATGGTAGTTTTTTTAATTTCCTTTATGATCTAAGTATATTTACGCCATTTATGTTAGGAGGATTGGGAATAATTAGCGCAATTTTGGGTATTAAAGGCGATATTCGTATAGTTTTAATTGTACTCAATGCTTTTTTAATGTTCCTGTTCCTGGGTGCATATTTAATTGGAATCTACGGATTTCAAAATCCTTAATAAAGAACTGCAGTTTATTTTTCTGCAGTTCTTTTAATTTGTCTTCGATTAGTAACAATAAAAATATAAATCCTTGTTAATAGCTAGTCACCAAAAGTTGAGAATGATATTTATTAAGCGGAGAGTGGGCGACTTTTTTTGGAATAGCGTCACAGATGAGATCTTGGAGCGAGCAAGCTGAGGAAAGAAGGCTAAAAATATCACATCCTATAATAACGCCTTCGTGACCAACATCGTGCCGATGTCGTTATGTTGCAATACGCTTTCGCATAAAAAACATTTGTTGGCACAAGCGGCTCATCGGACGCCCCTAGGAAAGTGCCTAGTCAGAATGAAAATCAACTTCACGTTTTGGCGAAGAGCATTTTATTAATACATCATACATACTAAAGGAACAAACTAAAGGTATAATGGAATTCATACAAGGGAAAACAATTGGAAACAAGATTGAAAGGAAGAAAGATTTGGGAAAAAAACAAATTTGGTATGAAGTAGAAGAAAACGAGTCAATTGAAGATTGTTTGGCAAGAATGCGTCGAGATGGTTATATGGCAGTGGGAAGAAAAGAAGAACCGATTTTTCACTTAGTCGATGGAGAACCAACGTTTTTGCGTCAAAAAATACAATTTAAAGCAATGTTATGGCAAGATTCCGAGTAATTCTTTCTTAAATCCGAACATTTATAAATGACTAAAATAAAATGTTCGCATTTTTGGTTGACTACAATGGAATGACTTGTTAAAATATGAGAAGGAAAAACAAATAAATCCCACATATATGCTAGAGGATTGGCTCTAGTGTCTCTACCCGGCACCGTAAATGCCGGACTATGCGGGAAAGCACTTTTGGCATGTTACGGGAAGGTTTATGTGCAGAAATGTACATTTGCATATTCTTTTCATAATAAGTCCTCAAGTAAACTGCTTTCACGTGTATGGTAGGGAGTAGTTTATTTGAGGATTTTCTTTGTTATAAAAAGAAAAAGTAAAGAATTGTAGTAGCTATAAAATATTTGATCATTTTTCTAACGTTAAAAAGGGGCGACAATCATGAATCCGAAAATCGGTGTCATTATGGGGAGTTCAAGTGACTGGGAAACAATGAAATATGCATGTGATATTTTAGATGAATTACAGGTACCGTACGAGAAAAAAGTTGTATCTGCACATCGTACTCCCGATTTAATGTTTGAGTATGCAGAATCAGCACGTGAGCGAGGTATTCAAGTAATTATTGCTGGTGCAGGTGGAGCTGCGCATTTACCTGGAATGGTAGCAGCTAAAACAACGTTACCGGTAATCGGTGTACCTGTGCAATCACGTGCTCTTAACGGTCTTGATTCTTTATTATCAATCGTTCAAATGCCTGGCGGTGTACCTGTAGCAACAGTAGCGATTGGCAAAGCGGGAGCGACGAACGCAGGCTTGCTAGCAGCGCAAATTTTATCGACAACAGATGCAGAGCTTGCTAATAAACTAGATGCTAGACGTGAAGTCACGAAGCAACAAGTATTGGAAAGCACAGGTGACTTAGTGTGACAAAGATAATTTATCCCGGGCAGACGATAGGCATTATCGGAGGAGGTCAGCTTGGCCGTATGATGGCACTTGCTGCTAAAGAAGCAGGCTTTAAAATCGCCGTTCTTGAACCATCAATGGATTCACCAGGTGGACAGGTTGCGGATGTACTTATTGTAGCCCCGTATGATGATGAGTCAGCTTTAGAAGAACTTGCAGAGGTAAGTGACGTTATAACGTATGAATTTGAAAATATCGATTATGAAGGCTTAAAACGTTTAACACAAATGGCTTACGTCCCACAAGGAGCAGAGCTAGTACGCATCACACAAGACCGTGTGACAGAGAAAGAAGCGATAGTGAACGCGGGTTGTCCAGTAGCCCCTTATTTGGTTGTAAATACATATGAAGAATTACTAGCCAATATTGATAGGATTAGTTATCCTTGTATAGTCAAAACAGCAAGAGGTGGCTATGATGGCAAGGGACAGCAGCTTTTAAAATCTACAGAAGACCTACCGTTAGCAAAAGGGCTTTTCTCTCATTCACAATGTATTGTTGAGGGATATGTATCTTTCGTTAAAGAGGTGTCTGTCATTGTTCAAAGAAACGGGCATGGTGAATCATATTGTCAGCCAGTTGGAGAAAATATTCATGTTCATCAAATTTTACATGAAACGATCGTACCAGCTCGTATAAAAGAGGAAACATCACTGTCTGCAGAACGAGAAGCCTTGAAAATTGCTGATTATTTAAATTTAGTAGGGACATTAGCTGTAGAAATGTTTGTATTAGAAGATGGTGGAATTGTTATAAATGAATTAGCACCAAGACCTCATAATTCAGGTCACTATTCTATAGAAGCATGTAACGTTTCACAGTTCCATCAGCATATACGTGCAGTTTGTGGTTGGCCATTATGTAAACCACAACTTTGGGCACCATCTATTATGGTAAATGTTTTAGGGCAGCATGTCATGCCACTTAGTAACTCAATTGCTAAATATCCTGAATGGTCTATACATCTTTATGGGAAAGCTGAAGCTAAGGTGAACCGTAAGATGGGCCACGTAACGATTATGACAAAAAACTTAGAAGAAACACTACAACAAATCGAGAGTTCTGGCATTTGGTCAGAATAGAAGGAGAAACGCAATGATCGAACGTTACACAAGACCCGAAATGGGCGCAATTTGGACAGAACAAAATAAATATCAAGCTTGGTTAGAAGTTGAAATTTTAGCATGTGAGGCTTGGGCAGAAATTGGAGACATCCCAAAAGAGGATGTAGCTAAAATTCGTGAAAATGCTTCATTTGATGTTAATCGCATTTTAGAGATTGAGAAAGAAACACGTCATGATGTTGTAGCATTTACTCGTGCCGTTTCTGAGACACTTGGTGAAGAGCGAAAATGGGTGCACTATGGTTTAACTTCTACGGACGTAGTTGATACAGCCCTTTCTTATATAATTAAACAAGCGAATGATATTTTACGCAAAGACATCGTGAATTTCATTGATATTATTGCAGCAAAAGCGAAAGAGCATAAGCATACGGTTATGATGGGACGTACACATGGTGTTCATGCTGAGCCAACAACTTTCGGTTTAAAACTTGGTTTATGGTATGAAGAAATGAAGCGTAACCTAGAACGCTTTGAAGCAGCAGCAAAAGTAATTGAAACAGGAAAAATGTCTGGAGCAGTTGGAACATATGCCAATATCGATCCTAAAGTTGAGCAATATGTATGCGATAAACTAGGCCTTGCAGCATCACCTATTTCAACTCAAACATTACAACGCGATCGTCATGCGCAATATTTAGGTGCGTTGGCATTAATCGCAACATCAATTGAGAAATTTGCAACAGAGATTCGCGGCTTGCAAAAATCAGAAACGCGTGAAGTTGAGGAAGCATTTGCAAAAGGTCAAAAAGGCTCGTCGGCAATGCCTCATAAACGTAATCCAATCGGTTCTGAAAACATGGTTGGTATGTCACGTTTAATGCGTGGCTATATGGTAACAGCTTATGAAAACGTAGCATTATGGCATGAGCGTGATATTTCACATTCATCTGCAGAGCGCGTTATTTTACCGGATGCAACGATTACACTTAACTATATGTTAAATCGCTTCGGTAACATTGTGAAAAACTTAACAGTATTCCCTGAAAACATGAAACGTAATATGGGTCGCACTTTTGGTTTAATTTATTCTCAACGTATCTTATTAGCACTAATTGATAAAGGGTTAGTGCGTGAGGAAGCGTATGATACAGTACAACCTTTAGCGATGCAGGCATGGGACGAGCAAGTTCAGTTCCGTACGTTAGTCGATGCAAGTGAAAAAATTACATCGTATTTAACGAAGGAAGAGCTAGATGATTGCTTCGACTACAACTACCATTTACAGCATGTAGATATGATTTTTGAACGTCTTGGTCTTAACTAACAATCTTCACGCTTTGTTTATCCACGCGAAAGCAAAGCGACAGCTACAATACGCCAAGGCGAAATGGATTGAGTAGAGTCACTAGCGGATGTTACAGAATTGAATCGTAAACGTACGATTCAATTCTGAACAATACGCGTGTATTTCATAATATCAGGGGGAGTAACGAAATGACTAAAGGTCAACTTTTGTATGAAGGTAAAGCAAAAAAATTGTACTCAACAGAGGAGCCTAATGTGTTACTCGTTGAATACAAGGATAGTGCAACAGCGTTTAATGGTGAGAAAAAAGAAGAAATTGAAGGCAAAGGCGTATTAAATAATCGCATTACATCTTTAATTTTCGAAAAATTACAAGCAAACGGAATTGCGTCACATTTCGTAAAACAATTATCTGATACGCAGCAGCTTGTAAAAAAGGTAGATATTATTCCAATTGAAGTCGTAGTTCGCAATATAGCGGCAGGTAGCTTAGCGAAACGTCTTGGCATTGAGGAAGGTACACCATTAAAACGCCCAATCGTTGAATTTTATTATAAAGACGATGAGCTAGGCGATCCGCTCATTTCAACGGAGCATATTGACGTACTTGATCTTGCAACACCTGAGGAAGTGACAGCCATTTATGATGGTGCACTTGTAGTGAACAAAGTTTTACAGCCTATTTTTGCAGATGTCAACGTTACACTAATTGACTTTAAATTAGAGTTTGGACGTGACAATGACGGAAATGTACTACTGGCAGATGAAATATCACCAGATACATGCAGACTTTGGGATGCAACTACAAAGCAAAAGTTAGACAAAGATGTCTTTCGTAGAGACCTTGGTAATTTAACTGAAGTTTATACTATTATACTTTCTAGACTCGGAGGCAAATAACAATGAAAAAAGTTAAAATTTACGTGACATTACGTGAGAGCATTCTTGATCCACAAGGTTCAGCTGTACAAGGTTCTTTAGTGAAAATGGGTTACGCTGAAGTAGAAGATTTACGAATCGGTAAATATCTTGAACTAGCAATTAAAGATACAGAACGAGATATTGATACTCTAGTAAAAGAAATGTGTGAAAAGGTTTTAACTAACGTTGTAATCGAAGACTATCGCTACGAAGTCGAGGAGGCTAACTAATCATGAAATTCGCAGTACTCGTTTTCCCTGGGTCAAACTGTGATATCGATATGTATCATGCGATTAAAGACGAGCTAGGTGAAGAAGTAGAATATGTATGGCATACAGCAACAGATTTAAGTGGCTTTGATGGCATTTTAGTACCAGGAGGCTTCTCATACGGGGATTATCTTCGCTGTGGTGCGATGGCCAACCAATCTAATATTATGGCAGAGGTTAAGAAGGCAGCAGATGCTGGTAAGCCGGTATTGGGCGTATGTAATGGCTTCCAAATATTAACTGAAGCAGGCTTATTACCTGGCGCATTACTTCGTAACAAAAATTTGAAATTCATGTGCCGTACAATCCAGCTTAAAGTTGAAAACAATAATACATTATTCACAAACCAATATGAGCAAGGTCAAATGATCAATATTCCAATCGCTCATGGTGAAGGTAACTATTACTGTGACGAGGAAACTTTACAGCAATTAAAAGATAACAATCAAATCGTGTTTACATATTCAGGCGAAAATCCAAACGGTTCTTTAGAAGATATCGCAGGGATTACAAACGAGCGCGGCAATGTACTAGGTATGATGCCTCACCCAGAGCGAGCTGTTGATGCACTGGTGGGCGGAGCAGATGGTCTGGCAGTATTTAAATCAATTGTGAAGCAGTGGAGGGAAAATCATGTCAACAACTAAGTTTGAGCCAACAGCACAGCAAATTAAAGAGCAAAAGCTATACGCTGGTATGGGGATGTCAGACGAAGAATTTGCAATGGTAGAAGGTATTTTAGGACGTCTACCAAACTGGACAGAGACAGGTCTTTTCTCCGTAATGTGGTCTGAGCACTGCTCATACAAAAATTCAAAACCAGTGTTACGTAAATTCCCTACAAAGGGTCCACAAGTTTTACAAGGTCCAGGTGAAGGTGCTGGTATCGTAGATATTGGCGACGAACAAGCAGTTGTATTTAAAATGGAATCACATAACCATCCATCAGCAATTGAGCCTTATCAAGGTGCTGCTACAGGAGTTGGTGGTATTATCCGTGACGTTTTCTCAATGGGTGCACGTCCAATTGCGATGCTAAACTCACTACGCTTTGGCGAATTAAAATCAGCACGTGGTAAATATTTATTTGAAGAAGTAGTTGCTGGTATCGCAGGTTACGGTAACTGTATCGGGATTCCTACAGTCGGTGGCGAAATTCAATTCGATCCTTGCTATGAAGGCAACCCACTAGTGAATGCAATGTGTGTAGGTTTAATCGACCACAAAGATATTCAACGTGGAATCGCGGCTGGTGTAGGGAATACAGTTATGTATGTGGGCGCTAAAACAGGCCGTGACGGTATCCATGGTGCAACATTTGCATCTGAAGAGTTAACAGAAGAATCTGAGAACCAACGTCCAGCAGTTCAAGTAGGTGATCCATTTATGGAGAAACTTTTACTTGAAGCATGTTTAGAAGTTGTAAAATCTGACGCGCTAGTAGGCATTCAAGATATGGGTGCTGCTGGTCTTACTTCTTCATCAGCAGAAATGGCTTCTAAGGCTGGCTCTGGTGTAGAAATGAACTTAGACTTAGTACCTCAACGTGAGACAGGCATGACAGCATATGAAATGATGCTATCTGAATCTCAGGAGCGTATGCTACTTGTTGTGAAAAAAGGTCGCGAAGATGAAATTAAAGCGATTTTCGATAAATATGACTTAGATGCTGTGGCAATTGGTCGCGTGACGGATGATAAAATGCTACGCCTATTACATAATGGCGAAGTTGTAGCTGAAGTACCTGCTGATGCACTTGCAGAAGATGCACCAGTTTATCATAAACCATCTGCAGAGCCTGCTTACTATGCTGAGTTCCAAGCGATGGAAAACACAGAACCAGTGGTAACAGATTACAAAGAAACATTAAATGCACTTTTAAAAGCACCAACAGTTGCTTCAAAAGAGTGGGTTTACGATCAATATGATTATCAAGTACGTACATCAACAGTCGTTGCACCAGGTTCTGATGCAGCCGTGATCCGCGTTCGCGGTACGAACAAAGGATTAGCGATGACTACTGACTGTAACTCTCGTTATATTTTCCTAGATCCAGAGGTAGGCGGTGCCATTGCTGTAGCAGAGGCAGCTCGTAATATCGTGGCAACTGGTGGTACACCATTAGCAATTACCGACTGCTTAAACTTTGGTAATCCTGAGAAACCAGAAATCTTCTGGCAAATTGACAAATCAGCTGATGGTATTTCAGCGGCTTGTACAGCATTGAATTCACCAGTAATTGGCGGTAACGTCTCTCTTTATAACGAGCGTTCTGGCGAAGCGGTTTACCCAACACCAACAATAGGTATGGTTGGACTAATTAAAGATTTAGCACATGTGACAACTCAAGAAGTAAAGGTTGCTGGTGATGTAGTATTTGTGATCGGCGATACAAAAACTGAGTTCGGTGGTTCGGAGCTTCAAAAACTGTTAAATAATGGGGTTATTTCAGGGAAAGCACCAGCTATTGACCTACAAATTGAAGCCGCACGTCAAGAAGCATTGCTTAAAGCGATTAAAGCAGGAATCGTACAATCTGCACATGATGTAGCAGAAGGCGGTCTTGCAGTAGCGCTTGTTGAAACAACATTTGGCGCAAATGGCTTAGGTCTTGATGTAACATTAACAGGCTCTGCTACAACAGCATTATTCAGTGAAACACAATCTCGTTTTGTTGTAACAGTGAAAGAAGAAAATGTAGCTGCATTTGTAGAAATTGTAAAAGACGCAATGAAAATCGGTGTTGTAACAAACGATGCGCTTGTTAAAATCGACGGTGACAACGGTGTGCTTGTAGAAGGTACAGTGGAGGAATTCCGTTCTAATTGGAAAGGAGCAATCCCATGCTTGCTGAACTCAGAGGCTTAAACGAAGAATGTGGGGTGTTTGGTATTTGGGGTAACTCAAATCCAGCACACCTTAGTTATTACGGGCTTCATGCTCTTCAACACCGTGGCCAAGAAGGCGCTGGGATCGTAGTTTCTGACGGTCAGCATCTTCGCGCGGTGAAAGGCGAAGGACTAGTTAATGATGTTTTCAACGAAGAGAAATTAAAGGCAGTGGACGGAAAAGCAGCAATTGCCCATGTCCGTTATACGACTGCTGGAGGGGGCGGTATTGAAAATGTACAGCCGTTATTATTTCACTCCTCAACTGGTAGCCTTTCAATTGCTCATAACGGTAATTTAGTCAATGCCACGCACTTAAAACAGTATTTAGAGCGTCAAGGTAGTATTTTCCATTCCAGCTCCGATACTGAAGTGCTAGCACATCTTATTAAGAAAAGCTCGCATTCACCATTCCGTGCGAAGGTGAAAAATGCCCTATCTTTATTAAAGGGCGCGTATTCTGTCTTAATTATGACTAAAGATGAAATGCTTGTTGCACGTGATCCACATGGTTTACGTCCATTATCTCTTGGGAAGCTAGGAGATGGCTGGGTTGTAGCTTCTGAAACTTGTGCATTTGATTTAATAGGTGCAGAATTTGTTCGATCTGTTGAACCTGGTGAGTTATTAATTATTAACGATGAGGGTGTAAAATCTGATCGTTTTGTAGATATGGATAAACGTGCAATGTGCGCGATGGAGTACGTTTATTTAGCACGTCCCGATTCTGATATTGATGGTATTAACGTCCACATGGCGCGTAAACGTATGGGCAAACAGCTTGCTCGAGAATGTGCACATATTGAAGCGGATGTTGTAACAGGTGTCCCTGATTCAAGTATTTCAGCAGCAATCGGCTTTGCAGAGGAAAGTGGCATTCCGTATGAGCTAGGTCTTATTAAAAATCGTTATGTAGGTCGTACATTTATCCAGCCAACACAGGAATTACGTGAACGCGGTGTGAAAATGAAGCTTTCTCCTGTTGTTCAAGTCGTAAAAGATAAACGTGTAGTGATGGTGGACGATTCAATCGTTCGCGGTACAACTTCAAGACGTATTGTAAAAATGTTAAAAGATGCAGGGGCGGCAGAAGTACATGTTGTCATTTCTTCACCACCGATGACGGATCCTTGCTATTACGGTATTGATACTTCCACACATGAAGAATTGATTGCATCTAGCCACAATGTAGATGAAATCCGGGATGCTATAGGAGCAGATTCCCTAACATTCCTTTCCGTTGAAGGTATGGTGGAGACGATTGCAAGACCATATGAAGATGAAAACCGTGGATTATGCCTAGCGTGCTTTACAGGTAAATATCCTACAGAAATTTTCCCAGATACAATCTTACCACATGAAAAAGAACTATTACGTTAAGAAAAACATCTAAACACGTCTAGCTATAAATGATAAATCTAGATTCAGATGTGCCAAGGCGATTTGGATGATAAGGAGGAACTCTGCGTGTCAAAAGCATATGAACAAGCAGGTGTAAATATAGAAGCAGGCTACGAAGCCGTAAAACGAATGAAGTCTCACGTTGAACGAACAAACCGTCTAGGTGTGATGGGCACGTTTGGTGGTTTTGGCGGTATGTTTGACTTGTCAGAACTAAATCTTAAGGAACCTGTTCTTATTTCAGGTACAGATGGTGTTGGGACAAAACTAAAGCTAGCGTTTATGGTGGACAAGCACGACACGATTGGTGTGGACTGTGTAGCGATGTGTGTCAATGATATCGTAGCGCAAGGGGCTGAACCATTGTATTTTTTAGATTATGTAGCCCTTGGCAAGGCAGAGCCAGCGAAAATTGAGCAAATCGTAAAGGGCGTTGCAGATGGCTGTGTGCAATCTGGTGCGGCATTAATCGGTGGAGAAACTGCAGAGATGCCAGGTCTTTACGAAGAAGATGAGTATGATTTAGCAGGTTTTGCGGTAGGAGCTTGTGAAAAATCAGCCATCGTAACAGGTGAGAAAACCGTAGAGGGTGACGTGCTTGTTGGTATTGCTTCAAGTGGGGTGCATTCAAACGGTTACTCATTAGTGCGAAAAGTTGTTTTTGCAGATAATCATTACGCTGTTGATTCGATTGTGGAAGGCTACGAGGATCTTGGTCCTATAGGGGAAGCCTTGTTAGTGCCAACAAAATTATATGCAAGACCTGTACTTGCAGCTTTAAAAGCAGCAGATGTTCATGGGTGTGCCCATGTAACTGGCGGTGGTTTTTATGAAAACCTACCACGTATGATGCCAGAAGGTTTAGCAACTGAAATTAACTTAGGTTCTTGGCCTGTCTTACGTATTTTTGAGTTTTTAAAAGAAAAAGGCCAGTTAGAGGACAAGGATTTATATAATGTCTTTAACATGGGGATTGGCTTCGTGTTAGCTGTACCTGCAGATGAAGTAGATAAAGTACTTGCTACAGTAGAAGCAAATGGTGAAAAAGCATACAAAATCGGTCGCGTTGTGAAAGGCGAGGGTGTTGTATTCAATGGCTCACATGATGGGAGTTTAGTGTAATGACTGCACCAACTAAAATTGCCGTTTTTGCTTCAGGTAGCGGCAGTAACTTTCAAGCTATTCAAGAGGCGATTGAACGTGGTGAACTACATGCAAAGATCGAACTTGTTGTCACAGACAAGCCTAGTGCATTTGTAGTGACACGTGCTGAGAACTATAGTATTCCGGTGCTAGCTTTAAGTCCGAAAGAGTTTTCTTCAAAAGCAAATTATGAGACTGCTATTATCGAAGCACTCCATAAATGTCATGTAGAATGGATTGTGCTTGCAGGTTATATGCGCTTAATTAGTGAAGTATTACTAACTGCATATCCACAGCGCATCGTGAATATTCACCCTTCACTATTACCGGCTTTCCCTGGTAAGGATGCCATTGGTCAAGCAATGGAACACGGAGTCAAAATAACAGGTGTAACCGTCCATTTTGTAGATGAAGGTATGGACACGGGACCTATTATTGCTCAATCGGCAGTTCAAGTTGTTGAAGGTGATCGTGAGGCAACAGAAACGGCCATTCATAAGGAAGAACATGAACTTTATACAAAAGCTTTACAGCAATTATTAAAGTAATTCAGTGGTGAGGAGTTTGGTCTTCTGGAACAATACAGCCAACTCTACTCTAACAATAATAGCAAGACATATTCGTGGCAAACACGATAAAAATTGGTTTATCACCAAAAGTTGTGGGTGACTTTTGTTAAAACGTCTACTATGTAAATAAGTTGATGGGAGTGGAGGCTGGACGACTCCTTGGGGATTAGCGATAGAGGAACGAAGGCTAAAAGCTTCACATCCTGTGATAACGCCTTCGTGACCAACATCGTGTTGCTGCCGCTACGTTACACTAAGCTTTCGCAACATCTGTTGCCCCAAGCGGCTCATCGGACGCCCCCAGGAAGTTTTGCTCTGTAGCGAAAGCGAAGCGTCAGCAACAAATGTCTTCTGTAGCGAAAGCGAAGCGTCAGCTACAAAGCGCCCAGCCGGAACAGAAATCAACCACACGTTTTGGTGATGATCCTAAAAATTAGGAGGATATTGTTGTGACAAAACGTGCATTAATCAGTGTTTCCAATAAAGATGGTATTTTAGAATTTGCGAAGGAACTAGTAGCGTTAGGTTATGAAATTTTATCAACTGGTGGTACGAAAAAAATGTTACAAGACAATAATGTTGCCGTAACAGCAGTAGATGAAGTAACTAAATTCCCTGAAATTTTAGATGGTCGTGTAAAAACTTTAAATCCAATGATTCACGGTGGACTATTAGGAAAGTTTGACGATGCTTCTCATCAAGCACAAATGAATGAGCATGGAATTGAGCCAATTGAGATTGTTTGTGTCAATCTTTACCCGTTTGTTGAAACAATTTCAAAGCCTAATGTAACATGGGATGACGCTATCGAAAATATTGATATTGGTGGTCCAACAATGTTACGTTCTGCAGCAAAAAACCATCAATATGTAACAGTAATTGTGGATAGCAATGACTATGCGAACGTATTAGAGGAGCTTAAAGCTAATGGTACAACGACAATTGAAACTCGTCGTAAGTTAGCTGCAAAAGTTTTCCGTCACACAGCCGCTTATGATTCATATATATCAAACTACTTAACAGAAGAAGAGTTCCCAGAGAGCTTAACAATGACATATGAATTAAAACAAAACTTACGCTATGGTGAAAATCCTCATCAAAAAGCAGCATTCTATCAAAAGCGACTAGGCTCAGATTTTTCATTAGCTTATGCTACGCAATTACATGGTAAAGAATTATCATACAACAATATTCAAGATGGGAATGCCGCATTGCAAATTGTCAAAGAGTTTGAAATGCCTGCAGCAGTAGCTGTAAAGCACATGAACCCTTGTGGTGTTGGAACGGGCGCAACATTAGAAGAAGCGTTTGATAAAGCGTATGAAGCAGATCCAACATCTATTTTCGGAGGTATTATTGCTTTAAATATGGAAGTAGACGCAGCAACTGCTGAAAAATTAAGCCATATCTTTTTAGAAATTATCATTGCACCTGCTTTCTCTCAAGGAGCACTTGATATTTTAACGAAGAAGAAAAATATTCGCTTATTAACAATTCCTTTTGAGCAAGCAAAACAAGACAAATTCAATGTTGTATCAGTTGAAGGTGGTCTTCTTGTACAAGAACCAGATCGCCACGGCTTTTCTAATGCAGATATTAAAGTTGTCACAGACCGTGAACCGACAGCACAGGAATGGGAAGCATTACAGCTTGGCTGGGCAGTTGTGAAGCACGTTAAATCTAATGCAATCGTCGTTACAGATTCTCAAATGACACTTGGCGTTGGTGCTGGTCAAATGAACCGTGTTGGCGCAGCTAAAATCGCATTTGAGCAAGCAGGCGAAAAAGCAAAAGGTGCAGCACTAGCTTCAGATGCATTTTTCCCAATGAGCGATACTGTTGAAGCAGCTGCAGCGGCTGGTATTACAGCCATTATTCAACCTGGTGGCTCTATCAAAGATCAGGATTCAATCGATAAAGCAAATGAATACGGCATTGCGATGGTATTCACTGGCGTACGTCATTTCAAGCACTAAAATATTCAAAAACTAGACCGAGATGGGCAACATCTCGGTTTTACGCACAAAGAGGAGGATTCCCTAAAATGAAAGTAATGGTCATTGGAAGCGGCGGTCGAGAGCATGCTATCGCCAAACAATTTAGTATGTCACCATCTGTTAATAAAGTATTTGTAGCACCTGGTAATGATGGCATGAAAAGCGGAGCAGAAATTGTTGCTATTGATACTATGGACTTTGCAGGTCTTGCACAATTTGCAAAGGAAAATGCAGTAGATTTAACCTTTGTAGGACCTGAGCAACCACTTGCGGAAGGCATAGTGGATTTCTTTACTGCTATTGGTTTACGAGTATTTGGTCCAACAAAGGCAGCAGCACAAATCGAAAGCAGTAAATCATATGCGAAAGAAATTATGAATAAATACAATATCCCAACTGCTGCCCATGAAACGTTTACTGAAGCTGCCAAGGCTATTACATATATTAAAGAGCAAGGTGCACCAATCGTTATCAAAGCAGACGGCTTGGCAGCTGGTAAAGGTGTAGTTGTAGCAATGACCGAAGATGAAGCAATTGAAGCTGTAGAGGATATGATTGGGAACCAACGTTTTGGTGAGTCCTCTTCTCGAGTTGTCATTGAAGAATTCCTAGACGGGGAAGAATTCTCCTTTATGTCCTTTGTCCATAAAGGCCAGATTTATCCAATGGTGATTGCTCAAGACCATAAACGTGCTTATGACGGCGATCAAGGACCAAATACAGGGGGTATGGGAGCTTATTCGCCAGTACCTCAAATCTCTCAAGAAGTAGTGGATGATGCATATAAAACGATTGTTGAACCGACCGTGAAAGGTATGGAGGCAGATGGTGTATCGTTTACCGGAATTTTATATGCAGGTTTGATATTAACGAAAAATGGTCCAAAAGTGATTGAGTTTAATGCACGCTTTGGAGATCCTGAAACGCAAGTAGTTTTACCACGTATGGCATCCGATTTTGGCGCATTTATGACTGCATTGATGGATGAAAAACCATTTGATTTGCAATGGTCTGAAGAAGCAATGCTAGGTGTAGTAATCGCCGCTGAAGGCTATCCAGGGGATGTTGAAAAAGGAAATGCATTACCTAACCTAGAGGCTCTTTCAGCTTCACATGCGGTATTCCATGCAGGCACAAAGCTTGTAGATGGGAACTTTGTTGGTAATGGTGGCCGAGTTTTATTAGTTGGAGCAAAGGCATCTACTTTACAAGAAGCACAAGAAAAAGTATACGCAGGCATTGCAACTGAAAAATGGGACAATTTCTTCTGCCGCAAAGATATCGGCTGGCGTACGTTTAAGTAGTGACTGATTAAATGATAAAAGTTATAGACGACAATTGTTAAAATATATGCTAGGTATATAAGTTGATTGGAGTGTCACAGATGAGTCTTTGGAGCAAAGCGATTAAGGGAGCGAGGGCTAAAAGCATCAAGTCCTGTGCTGACGCTTTGCTGTCTCGCCAACAACATCTGTTGCCTTGAAGCCCAAGGAAAGCTCCTAGTAGGAACGGAAATCAACCCTTCGCTATGATGATGGTCACTATAATTATCATACTGTGAAACTTCTTATTGTTTTCAAACGTATGAATGAAAAGGGTGAGAGCCGTCTCAACAATACAGTTGAGACGGCTCCTTTGACTAAGAAGGATTTTGTGCTTTAGTTGTAGAATTTTTACTTTCTGAGGAATGTTGATTTGAAGTGCTGGAGTCAGATTGCTTTGATGCAGTTGCGTTTGATCCTGACGTATTTCCAGATATAGCAGAGGAGAAATCCTTCATGAGTTTATCGATTTGTTCAGATGACATAGAATTTTGGCCGCTGAACATACTTTGCATAGAAGAGTTGCTGGTGCTATTGTTGTTGCTGTTGCTCATAGTACTCTCCAGACTAGAGCCCAGTAAAGCTTTGGTTGGGCAATACTTAAAGATACCTTCAGCCATTTTCAAGGCACCAAATGCAATCATCAATCGACCTTTCGTACATTCAGGATTTCTTGAGACTTTAGCGATACCGAATGCCGTTAAACCTGCCCCCATGGCAAAGCGACAAAAGGCATTTTTTTCGCTTAAATTCGATTCTTGCATCATAATATTTCCTCCTTTAGTCATTGTGGGAAAAATAAAGCGGGGTGCACTTTGTTTTATGAAAGTGCTGTGTTACGATTGAAACAAGATGATTGCATAAAGCATTAATTTCATAAAAAATCCGTTTATGCAGTAGTAGTATGTGATTTCGCGTAGGATTTACACAATGAAATTTTACGTAATTTAGGAAGGGGCGAATAGAATGGATCCAGTATGGAAAATTACAGAATTACGTCAGCAATTAGCAGTAATTGATGGAAAAAAAGCACCGGATATTGTATTAACAAATGCACGTTATTTACATAGCATGCTCAAACAATGGATAGTAGGGAACATTTGGATTTTAGGAGATCGTATTGTCTATGCTGGTGATAGAATGCCTCCGTTATTAGAAGGGACAGAAGTGGTTGATTGTACGAATAAAACAATTGTACCGGGATATATTGAGCCGCATGTTCATCCGTTCCAGTTATACCATCCGCAATCCTTTGCTGATTTTTGTGGTCAGCTAGGAACTACAACTTTTATTTCAGATAATTTAAGCTTCGTTTTATCTTTAGAAAATAAGAAAGCGTTTTCAATACTAGATGATTTGAAAAAGCTACCGTTTTCATTTTATTGGTGGACTCGTTTTGATTCGCAAACTGAAATGGAACAGGAGGAAGAGATTTTTTCTAATACGTCCATTTTAGAATGGCTAGAACGTGATGATGTTTTACTTGGAGGGGAATTAACGGGCTGGCCAAGGTTGTTACATGGGGATGACCAAATGCTCTATCGTATGCAAATGGCTAAGGGCTACGGGAAAAAAATAGAAGGGCATTTCCCTGGAGCATCAGAACGAACTTTAGCACGAATGAAGCTACTTGGTGCAGATGGTGATCATGAAGCTATGACAGTGGAAGAAGTAGAGCGACGTATTATGCAAGGATATGCCGTAACACTACGTCATTCTTCAATACGTCCAGACCTCCCTGATTTATTAAAGGGAATAGTTGAAAAAGAGCTACCTATTTTTGATCATTTAATGATGACAACAGATGGCTCACCACCTTCTTTCCATGAGGATGGTGTGATGGATAAATGTATTCAAGTAGCTTTAGATGCCGGTGTAGCACCGATAGATGCATATCAAATGGCTTCTTATAATGTTGCACGCTATTATAATATGTCCAACTTACATGGCTTTATCGCAACGGGTCGATTTGCTTCCCTAAATATTTTACAAGATGAATGGCACCCAGTTCCTGAAAGTGTATTATCGAAGGGTGTTTGGTTAAAACGTAATGGTGAACAAGTGCAGAAACTTGCGACAATAGATTATTCAGCGTTACCTGCATTTGACTTAGATTTTTCATTAACGTCTCATGATTTTCAATTCTCGATGCCGTTTGGAATTGAGTTAGTCAATGATGTTATTACGAAACCATATAACTCATTCATTACTAGAGATGGGCAGCTTGCAGATCATGATGAATGTTATTTAATGCTTATGAATAGAGACGGTAATTGGCATGTTAACACGATGATTAAAGGTTTTGCTACTAGTGTTCAAGGGTTTGCCTCATCTTATTCGAATACAGGCGATATTTTACTGATCGGAAAAAATAAAGACGATATGATTAAAGCCTTTGAGGAAATGAAGGCAATGCGTGGTGGTATTGTCCTTGTTGAAAAAGGCGAGGTAATTGCTGCTGTTCCTTTAACAATTGGCGGTCTTTTTTATGATGGAGATGTGAAGGAGCTAGCAGAAAAAGAGAAGTTCTTAAAACAAGCATTAGCGGAACGTGGTTACCACTTAGGAGACGCAGTTTACTCTTTACTATTCTTACAATCGACACATTTACCATATATCCGTATTACGCCAAAAGGGATTTTTGATGTTATGAAGAATAAGTTATTATTACCAGCAGTGATGCGTTAATTGAAGTTTCCCTATGGTAGATGTAATTGATAAAAGGAGAGTAATGCTTGTGTTCAAATCGAAGAAATTATTTATCGCAATGGCTTTTAGCACCTTACTGATAGGAGGATGTTCAAAAGATTCGTCAGAAGTAAAGAAAGATGATACGAGCAAAGTTGACGATGGAACTGCTATTGAAGAGCCAGTTAAAGAAGGAGCGTTTGTTGCTCCGTTAACAGGTGAAGCTGTGAAGGAAGAAATTACGCAGCGTCCAATTATTGTTACAGTTAATAATCACCCGAAAGCACGTCCACAATCAGGAATAGAAGCGGCAGATATTATTTATGAAATGCTAGCAGAAGGCAATGTTACACGTTTATTAGCAGTTTATCAAAGTGAACTGCCAGAAAATGTAGGGCCTGTTCGTAGTGCTCGATCTTATTTTGTGGATCTTGCGAAAGGCTATGGTGCATTTTACGTAGCACATGGTTATAGCCCAGAGGCGAAATCGATGCTTACTAATAATGTAGTCGACAATATAAATGGTATGGATTATGATGGCACACTTTTTAAACGTTCAAAAGACCGTGTTGCTCCACACAACTCGTATATTACGTCTGAAAGTATATTAAATGGAGCGAAAAAAGTGGGCGCTTCAATGAGTTACCATGAAAAAGTACATGAGGCTTTTTATGAACCCGATGAACGTGGTAAAATAGGCAATGAAACAAGTCGAGTTGACATTTACTACGGAAATAGTGAGTATTTCCATAATTCGTATTTGTATGATAAGCAAAGTAATCGTTATGGACGACAATCGGCTGGCGTTGACACAAAGGATATGTTAACAGGCGACACATTATCATTTTCAAATGTGCTATTTTTTGAAATGAAACATCGAACGATTGATAATGAGGGGCGCCAAGAAATTGATTTAACTTCTGGTGGAAATGCGTATGTATTTCAAAATGGCTATATGAGAGAAGTCAAATGGGCTAATATTGATGGAATACCAATGGCTGTAGAAGAGTCTGGGGAGCTTGTGAAGCTAGTACCAGGGAAGTCTTGGGTAAATTTCGTACCAATTTCACCAGGGTTACAAGCAATGGTGAAAACGCAGCCTTAAAGGGAGGAAGATTGCATGCAAATCGAAAAAATTCGAGGGCATCAAACAGATCAATTATTTAAAGCAGTGTTAGAGCTGAAAGACATCGAAGAATGTTATAAATTTTTTGATGATTTATGTACGATTAGTGAAATTCAATCGCTGGCACAACGCTTTGAGGTCGCGCATTTACTACGTTTAAAGAAAACCTACGAATCTATTAAGAAGGAAACAGGTGCAAGTACAGCAACTATTTCACGTGTACGTCGTTGCTTTGATTACGGGAATGATACATATGATGAAATGTTAGGTCGTTTGTATCCAGATGAAAAGCCGTTTCAAGCACCAAAAGAATAGTAGGTAAAAGGGCTGGGTAGAGTTATTACCCAGTCTTTTTCATTTTTTTGTAGACAGTCATAAGCTATACTTGTAAACGAATAGATTGAAAATGATAGGTGGTAAAATAGATGGATTGTTTAGAATGGAGACATGTGTTCAAGCTAGACCCAGCTAAAGATATTTCAGATGAGGCACTAGAAAAAATTTGTGAATCAGGTACAGATGTTATTATAGTTGGCGGAACAGACGGTGTAACGTTAGATGGTGTATTAGATTTACTTGTTCGTGTAAGACGCTTTGAAGTGCCAATAGCGCTTGAAATTTCTGCGATCGATTCAGTAACACCAGGCTATGACTATTATTTCATTCCAACCGTTTTGAATAGTGATGATCCAAAGTGGATTAAAAATTTACACCATGAAGCAATTAAAGAATATGGAGATATTATGGTATGGGATGAATTAGTCGCTGAAGGTTATTGTATTTTAAACCCGAATTGTAAAGTAGCTGAAGTAACGAATGCGAAAACGGATTTATCCATTGATGATGTTGTTGCTTACGCACGTATGGCTGAAAATTTCTTTAGACTACCTGTATTTTATGTAGAGTATAGCGGTACTTATGGCGATATTGAGGTTGTAAGTGCTGTGAAAAATGAACTGAAGAATACGCGACTGTTTTACGGTGGCGGCATTACATCTGCTCAGCAAGCAGCAGAAATGGCAAAATATGCAGATACAGTAGTAGTTGGTAATATTATATACGAAGATTTAAAAGCTGCACTTGCGACTGTTAAGGCTGTAAAAAATACGATATAATTTAACTTTTTCAGCAGGTGTCTAAACACCTGCTAAAAGAAGTTAAAGCCTCCGGCGGATGTCACGGGATCGGAAAGGAGTTCTTTGTGCAAGCACAAAGCCGATTCCGGACGCAATTATGCCGAGGCATAATTGATAAATAAACGTTTGTAAGGCGGTGCGAAATGGAGCAGTTAACGAAAAACTTATTAGCAGGTATGAACCCTGAGCAGGAAAATGCGGTTAAAACAACTGAGGGACCACTTCTAATTATGGCGGGTGCTGGATCAGGGAAGACACGTGTATTGACACATCGTATAGCATACTTAGTAATCGAAAAAGAAGTATACCCATCAAAGATTTTAGCTATCACATTTACAAATAAAGCTGCACGTGAAATGCGTGAGCGTATAGATGGCATACTAGGTAACGGAACTGGCGAAAGTATGTGGGTATCGACATTCCACTCAATGTGTGTGCGTATTTTGCGACGCAATATTGATCAGCTTGGGATATCACGTAACTTTTCAATTTTAGATTCTACTGATCAGCTATCAGTTATTAAAAATGTTATGAAGGATGAAAATATTGATACGAAGCGTTTTGAACCTCGTGCGATTTTAAATGCGATTAGTTCAGCAAAAAACGAATGTAAAACTGCGGACGATTATGCAGGTCAAATCAATGAAAATAATCCTTACGAAAAAACGATTGCCCGTGTTTATAAAGGTTATGAAAAAAGACTACGCCGCAATCAGTCACTCGATTTTGATGATTTAATTATGACAACTATTACATTATTCAATCGTGTACCAGAAGTGCTTGAATACTATCAAAATAAATTCCAATATATTCATGTGGACGAATATCAGGATACAAATAAATCCCAATATTTACTCGTTCAGTTGCTTGCCAAGAAATTTAAAAATATTTGTGTTGTAGGGGATTCCGACCAATCGATTTATCGTTGGCGTGGTGCAGATATTGGCAATATTCTTTCATTTGAAAAGGATTATCCAAATGCTAAGGCCATTATGCTTGAGCAAAATTATCGTTCAACACAACGCATCCTACAAGCGGCAAACGACGTCATTCAAAATAATACAACACGTTATCCAAAAGAACTGCGTACAGAAAATGCAGAAGGTGAAAAAATCGTGTTGTACAAAGCTTATAACGAGCAAGAGGAAGCGCAATTCGTTGTACAAACAATCCAACAGCTTATTCAAAAAGATAATCGTTCCTTTGATGACTTTGCGATATTATATCGTACAAATGCTCAGTCCCGTGTGATGGAGGAAGTGCTCGTTAAGTCCAATATGGCTTATCAAATAGTTGGTGGTACTAAGTTCTATGATCGTAAAGAGATTAAGGATTTACTTGCCTACTTACGCCTTATTGCCAATAATGATGATGATTTATCACTCGCACGTATTATTAATGAGCCAAAGCGTAGTATCGGTGCAACTTCCTTTGAAAAAATGGCGCGCTATGCGATTGAACAGGAGCGCTCTATTTTTGATGCTATGAATGATCTTGTATTCATGGGTCTTTCAGGGAAGGCTGCTAATTCAGCTGAGCAATTTTATGCAATGATTAAAGGCTTTACAGAGATGCAAGAATATTTATCGGTGACAGAAATTGTAGAGCAGGTCATTGACAAATCTGGTTATCGAGCAATGCTACAAAATGAAAAGACGATTGAAGCAGAAAGCCGCTTAGAAAATATTGAAGAGTTTTTATCAGTAACAAAGGCTTTTGAAGAGCGCAGTGAAGATAAAAGCTTAATTGCCTTTTTAACAGATTTAGCGCTAATTGCAGATATTGATGCACTTGATAAAGATGACACATCAAAGGGCAACATTATTTTGATGACGATGCATGCTGCAAAGGGCTTAGAATTCCCTATCGTTTTTATCATTGGAATGGAGGAAAATATTTTCCCACATTCTCGTTCACTTGATGATATGGATGAAATGGAAGAAGAAAGACGATTAATGTATGTCGGCGTGACACGGGCCGAGGAACGTTTATATTTAACGAGTGCACAAAGCCGTACGATTTTTGGTCGTTCTAGCTATAATAATGTTTCTCGTTTCTTAGGTGAAATTTCAGAAGATATTACAGAATCAATATCCAAAGGTGGCTCGAAGCCTGAGGTTCCGTTTGCCTCAAGTAATCGTTCTACAAGTGGCTATCAAAAACGTACACTTGGAGCGGTTCAGAAAACACAGCCTGCAACTGCTCGTTTACAAACAACAGGTGGTGACCAATTTGGCTGGAAGGCTGGAGACAAAGCGATCCATAAAAAATGGGGAACAGGTATGGTTGTTAGTGTAAAAGGTGAGGGTGATAGTACAGAGCTAGATATTGCCTTTCCACAACCTATTGGTATTAAGCGATTACTAGCACAATTTGCACCTATTGAAAAAGGGTAAGCGGAGGAACTTAAATGAACGAAATTGAACAGCGCGTTGTGGAGTTAAATAAATTATTACACGAATACGGTCATGCCTATTACGTGTTGGATAAACCTGTCGTAGCAGATAGTGTTTATGACCAATTATTACATGAGCTTATTGCATTAGAGGAAGCGAATCCGTCGCTTATTTACCCAGATTCACCTACGCAGCGTGTTGGCGGTGCAGTGGTAGAAGGCTTTAAGAAGGTGACTCACGATTATCCGATGCTAAGTCTATCAAACGCTTTTAATGAAGAAGACTTACGTGAATTTGACCGTAAAGTACGTCAAGCAATCGGCGATAACTTTTCCTATGTTTGTGAGTTGAAAATTGATGGTCTTGCCATTTCATTAAAATACGAAAATGGTGTTTTTGTACAAGGAGCAACGCGAGGAGACGGTGTTGTAGGGGAAGATATTACAGCAAATTTAAAAACGATTCGAGCAATACCTCTTCGATTGAAGGAACCACTTACAATTGAAGTACGTGGTGAGGCGTATATGCCTAAAAAATCATTTGACAAATTGAATACCCTTCGTACTGAAAATGGAGAAGAATTATTTGCTAATCCGAGAAACGCGGCTGCTGGTTCTTTACGCCAGTTAGATCCTAAAATAGCAGCGAGTCGTCAGCTATCAACCTTTATTTATGCAATTGGGGGAGATGGCGAGGCATATGGTATTGACGGTCATGCAGAGATGCTCGATTATTTAGAGGGACTAGGCTTCCCATCAAACAAAGAGCGTCAACACTGCTCAACGATTGAAGAAGTACTAGCCTTTATCGAAAAGTGGACTGAAAACCGTCCGTATTTAGCCTATGAAATTGACGGTATTGTTATTAAGGTGGATCGCTATGCGCAACAGGATGAGCTTGGTTATACAGCAAAGAGTCCACGTTGGGCAATTGCCTATAAATTCCCTGCTGAGGAAGTAGTGACAACATTACTTGATATTGATTTAACGGTTGGGCGTACAGGTGTTGTTACTCCAACTGCTATTTTAACGCCTGTTCAAGTGGCAGGTACGACAGTTCAACGTGCGTCATTACACAATGAGGATTTAATTCGAGAGAAAGATATTCGACTAGGAGATACTGTCATTATCCGAAAAGCCGGAGATATTATTCCTCAAGTTGTAGGTGTAATACTGGAGCAGCGCCCTGAGGACTCAGTGCCATTTGTAATGCCTGAACATTGTCCAGTTTGTGATAGCGAGCTTATTCGTATTGAAGGAGAAGTGGCATTACGTTGTGTAAATCCAGCATGCTTTGCACAAATTGCGGAGAGCATTAAATATTTCGTATCGCGTAATGCTATGAATATTGACGGTCTTGGTGATAAAGTCGTTGAGCAATTGTTACGTGCAGACTTAATTCATGATATCTCTGATTTGTATCACTTAACTGTAGAACAGCTTGTCGAGCTTGAGCGTATGGGAGAAAAATCAGCGACGAATTTAGTCAGTGCCATTCAGGCCTCCAAAGAAAATTCAATGGAGCGTTTACTAATTGGATTAGGGATACGACATGTTGGTGAAAAAGCAGCAAAAATTGTTTCAGAGGAGTTTGAAACGATGGAAGCGGTGATGGCAGCAACAGAGGAGCAACTAGTGGCGATTCATGAAATCGGCGATAAAATGGCTTCATCGCTTGTCGAGTATTTTTCAAATGAGGATGCTCGTGCAGTTATCGGGCGCCTTGCTGAAGTAGGCGTCAATATGACGTATAAAGGTAAAAAAGTAGAAGTAGCTATAGGGGATAATCCTTTTGCGGGGAAAACAATCGTATTAACTGGTAAACTTGAGCAATTGACACGTAACGAAGCAAAGGCGAAAATAGAAGAGTTAGGTGGTATTGTTACAGGTAGTGTCAGCAAAAAAACTGACCTTGTCATTGCAGGAGCAGAAGCGGGTTCTAAACTAGCAAAAGCCGAGCAATTAGGTATTGAAGTTTGGAATGAAGACAGCCTGATCGAACAGCTTAACCTCGTCCAATAAAGGATAGTAGTGAAGATAAGTATGATGAATTGTCTTAGCCACTTGGTGGAACGTAGAGGCATTTTTTAAATGTCTCTACGTTCCAAGGTAGGGTATGAACAATTCTTCGAGCACAATTTGATTTACAGTAAAGGAGTACAAAAATAATGAAGTCATTTCGACTCATTCCAGCAATTGTCGCTGCTGCAATGCTAGTCGGCTGTGTGCCTTCTAATAAGAAGGAAACAGAGCTTACACAGGAGACGCAACAGGAAAAAGCGGAAACAACGATTATTCCAAGCATACAGATTGATGATTCATACTATAGAACGCTAACACCTTATAAACAAAGTGCTAGCAGAGGATTAGTAGTTTCAAATATCTTTACGAAATATGATATGAAGGAAGTAGAAACAGGTTTAATGCGTCTTTCCCAAAATGAGTTTGACACAGAAAACTACTTCTTCCAAGAGGGGCAGTATTTAGCTGAAAGCACAGTGACAGATTGGCTTGCACGTAGTTCACAAACGAAGGATGGTTTAAATCCTCCAACGACGGACTCAATGCCAGCAGAAGAACGTGCAACTAAGGCCCCAATCTATTTATCACATATTGTTGAGCAAAATTATTTAACAAAAACTAGTGATAATAAAGTGAAATTAGGCGGTATTTCGATAGGACTTTCCTTAAACTCTATTTATTATTATCAAAAAGAAAAATATGGAGAGTACTATGAGGAACCAATTCCGGAGGCAAAACTCGTTGAGCAAGGAAAGAAAATGGCCGCTGAAATTGTGTCCCGCTTAAGAACTCGTGATGAATTGAAAGATATACCGATTGTAGTAGGCTTGTTTAAACAAAAAGCTCGCAATGATATTATTCCAGGAACGTATTTTAACTATGGCGTAGCAAAAGCAGGACAAAACGACGTAGCTGATTGGAAAGGTATTGACGAAGAATATGTACTATTCCCAACTAGTGAATCACAGGATGTATACAGGGATGTTAGCAATAACTTTAAGAATTTTAAACAAGATGTAGATAAATACTTTTCTAATTATACTAGTGTAATAGGAACAGGCTTCTATCAAAATAAAAAAATTCAAAAGCTAACGATTGAAGTGCCAATCCAATTTTACGGCAAGTCTGAAATTATAGGATTTACTCAATATTTAACAGGTGTTCTGATCAATCAATTTGATAACATCAATGTTGAAGTAAATATTACCTCAATAAACGGTCCAGAGGCATTGATCGTTAAGAATGCCAGCGAAAAGGAACCATACGTCCATATCTATTAACATATAGTCAGCCTCGTGCTGACTATATTTTTTTGTGGGAAGAAAAATGAAGAATTAATCAGAAGGATGGATAGGCTCTTTAGAGTGACGGATAGAGAGTAAAAGCTAAGGAAAGTTTCCTAGGATCGACGAATAGAAGAAAAGGCGACGGATAGCCCAGCCAAAGTGACGGATAAAAAAGCGAAAGCGACGGAAGGGTTCCCCGGATCGACGGATAAAGTCTTCGAAATGACGGAAAGAAACAAGGGCGACGGATAGCCCATCGGAAGTGACGGATAAAAAAGCGAAAGCGACGGAAAGATTCCCCGGATCGACGGATAAAGTCTTTGAAACGACGGAAAGAAACAAGGCCGACGGATAGCCCATCGGAAGTGACGGATAAAAAAGCGAAAGCGACGGAAAGATTCCCCGGAGCGATGGATAAAGTCTTCGAAATGACGGAAAGAAACAAGGCCGACGGATAGCCCATCGGAAGTGACGGATAAAAAAGCGAAAGCGACGGAAGGATTCCTCGGATCGACGGATAAAGTCTTCGAAACGAAGGAAAGCCTTCGAAACGACGGAAAGCCTCTTGACCCGAGATCCGAGAGCACGGCACACAATCCATGCCCTACTCCCGAAAAGCAGAGTCTATATGAAGGACTTGAAAGGCGGTCCATAAAGACAACACTTCGTCATAGTAGTGAAAGTTTCTTTATTTTTGGTGAAAGTTGTGATTTTTAATATGAAAAATGTTATGATAATTTGCATGGTTAACTTTATTCAACCCTATTGTCATCGACAAAAACAATGAATTGAGTGAGTATTCGGAGGTGTGGAAAAATGGCGAAATTAACAAAAGAAGAAGTTAAACACGTTGCAAATTTAGCACGTCTTGCAATTACGGAAGAGGAAGCAGAGAAATTTGCTGAACAGCTTGGTAAAATTACAGACTTCGCAGAGCAATTAAACGAGTTAGATACAACGAATGTTGAACCAACAACTCATGTTTTACCACTAGTAAACGTAATGCGTGAAGATGTGGCAACAAAAGGCTTAGACCGTGAAGTAATGATGTTAAACGTAAAAGAACAAGAAGATGGTCAAGTAAAAGTACCAGCTATCATGTAATACTAAAACATAGGAGGATTCCTCATGACGTTATTTGAACGTTCAGCAAAGGAGCTACAAGCTGACATTAAAGCGGGTAAGCTAACAATCGCTGATTTAACAAAAGAAGCATACGAACGTGTGGCAAAGCTTGACGGCGATGTACAAGCTTTCCTTGCTTCAAACGAAGAAAAAGCAACTGCACAAGCAGTTGAAATGGACAAAGTGCCATTTGAAGAGCGTGGACCACTTTTCGGTCTCCCTATCGGTGTTAAAGACAACATCGTGACAGAAGGTTTAGAAACAACTTGTGCTTCTAAAATTCTAGAAGGCTTTATGCCAATTTACGATGCAACAGTAGTTAAAAAGCTACGTGAAGCTGGTATGGTCACTATCGGTAAATTAAACATGGACGAGTTTGCAATGGGTTCTTCAAATGAAAACTCGTACTATAAAACAACAAAAAATCCATGGAACTTAAACCATGTACCGGGTGGATCTTCAGGTGCGTCTGCAGCGGCAGTAGCAGCAGGTGAAGTACCATTCTCACTTGGTTCTGATACAGGTGGTTCAATCCGTCAACCAGCAGCATATTGCGGTGTTGTAGGGATGAAACCTACATATGGTCGTGTATCTCGCTTTGGTTTAGTTGCATTTGCATCTTCTTTAGATCAAATCGGGCCAATTACTCGTAATGTTGAAGACAACGCTCTTTTACTTGAAGCAATTGCAGGATTAGATCCAAACGATTCAACTTCTGCAAACGTTGAAGTTCCAAACTACGTAGCAGCACTTACAGGTGACGTAAAAGGCTTACGTATCGCTGTGCCAAAAGAGTTCCTTGGTGAAGGTGTTGGCGAAGCAGCACGCCAATCAGTTCTTAAAGCATTAGAAGTATTAAAAGGCTTAGGTGCTACAGTAGAAGAAGTATCACTTCCTCATTCGAAATACGCACTTGCAGCATACTATATTCTTTCTTCTTCAGAAGCGTCTTCTAACCTTTCTCGTTTTGATGGTATCCGTTATGGTTTCCGTGCAGAAAATGTTAATAATTTGATGGACCTTTATAAAGAAACACGCGCACAAGGCTTTGGTGATGAAGTAAAACGTCGTATCATGCTTGGGACTTACTCATTAAGCGCAGGTACGTATGATGCTTACTACAAAAAAGCGCAACAAGCACGTACACTTATCAAAGCAGACTATGACAAAGTATTTGAAGACTTTGATGTAATCATTGGACCAACTTCTCCAACACCAGCATTTAAAATTGGTGAAAACGTTAATGATCCAATGACGATGTACGCAAATGATATTTTAACAATTCCTATGAACTTAGCTGGTGTTCCAGCCATTTCAATTCCATGTGGCTTTGAAAATGAACTGCCATTAGGCTTACAAATTATCGGTAAATATTTCGATGAAGCAACAATTTACCGTGTAGCTCATGCTTTTGAACAAGCAACGGAGTTCCATAAACAAGTTCCTCAAATTTGGGAGGGAAAATAACATGAACTTTGAAACAGTCATTGGTTTAGAAGTACACGTTGAGTTAAAAACGAACTCAAAAATCTTCTCATCAGCACCAGCTCATTTCGGTGCTGAACCAAATACAAATACTACAGTTATCGACCTAGGCTATCCTGGTGTCCTTCCTGTACTTAATAAAAATGTTGTAGATTTCGCAATGCGTGCAGCACTTGCACTAAACATGGAAATCGAACAAGAAACAAAATTTGACCGTAAAAACTACTTCTATCCAGATAATCCGAAAGCTTATCAAATTTCTCAATTCGATAAACCAATCGGTAAAAATGGCTGGGTTGATATCGAAGTAGATGGTTACACAAAACGTATTGGTATTACACGTCTTCATATGGAAGAAGATGCTGGTAAACTGTCTCACAGTGGCGACCACTCTTTAGTTGACTTTAACCGTCAAGGTACACCACTTGTAGAAATCGTTTCTGAGCCAGATATTCGCACACCAAACGAAGCGTATGCGTATCTTGAAAAAATAAAATCAATCATCCAATATTCAGATGTTTCAGACTGTAAAATGGAAGAAGGTTCACTTCGTTGTGACGCCAACATTTCACTTCGTCCATATGGTCAAGAAGAATTTGGTACAAAGACAGAGCTTAAAAACCTTAACTCTTTCAACTATGTTCGCCGTGGTTTAGAGCATGAGGAATTACGTCAAGCTGATGTTCTTCTTTCAGGTGGGGAAATTGAGCAAGAAACTCGTCGCTTCGATGAAAAAACAGGTAAAACAATTCTTATGCGTGTGAAAGAAGGAACAGATGATTATCGTTACTTCCCAGAGCCAGACTTAGTTCGTCTATCAATCGATGATGAGTGGTTAGAACGAGTAAAATCAGAAATTCCAGAGCTTCCAGATGCTCGTAAAAAGCGCTATGTTGAAGAATTAGGCTTAACACCATATGATGCAGGAGTTCTTGTTATTTCAAAAGAAATCTCAGACTTCTTCGAGGCTATGGTAGTTAAAGGTGCAGATGCAAAGCTTTCAGCAAACTGGCTTATGGGTGATGTTTCTGCATACTTAAATGCAGAACAAAAAGATCTTAAAAATACTGCATTAACGCCAGAAAACCTTGCGGAAATGGTGAAATTAATCACGGACGGTACAATTTCTTCTAAAATCGGTAAAAAAGTATTTGCTGAATTAGTAGAAAATGGCGGTTCCGCAGCAGAAATCGTTAAAGCAAAAGGTTTAGTTCAAATTTCTGATGAAGGTGCATTACTTGCTATCGTTACAGAAGTTCTAGACAACAATGCACAATCAATTGAAGACTTCAAAAACGGTAAGGATCGCGCTATCGGCTTCTTAGTTGGTCAAATTATGAAAGCTACTAAAGGTCAAGCGAACCCACCAATGGTCAATAAATTATTACAACAAGAAATTGCGAAACGTTAATTGCAATTATTATAGAAGGCCAAGAGAGCAAATTCGTTTTCTTGGCTTTTTATTTTAAAAAATATACATACGAAAGACTCTTTGGGGTATCTATACAAGATAAATGCCTTACCGAGCAAAACGATATTTGCTGTAAATCGACACTGAAAAATACCAAATTAACACTTAATAGTTGTCTTCAAAGAGTATTCATAGCAAAATATAGTATAGAACATGATATAACTTTAGGAGGTCAATCAATGAAAACTGAACAACAATATTTCGATGATGCGATTTCGATTCAACAATATATGGATAATATGACGACATTAAAAGAGGAAAGCTTCCGTATTTATGATGGCTTCGAAGTGTCACTAAACGATGGTTTTATCGAACTACTAAAGGACAAGCAACCAAAAATTTTAACAATTACTGAGGATTGGTGCGGGGACGCAATGTTAAACAATCCAGTTATTCGTCGAGTTGCAGAGGCAGCAGGGTTAGAAATGCGCGCAGTACTACGTGATGCTGATACAGATTTAATTGATCGCTATTTAACAAACGGTGGCCGTGCAATTCCAGTTTATATTTTATTAGATGATGCTGGGCAGGTTGTTGGAAAATGGGGACCGCGTGCACCAGAATTACAGGAACTAGTAGTGAGTAAGCGAGCTACTTTACCTGATAAAGAAGATCCTACATTTGAAGATGCACAAAAAGCACTATATGCTGAAATTCGTGAAGAGAATATTACGAATAAAGCATATTGGACATTTGTCTATGAGGATTTTAAAAAGCAAGTAACAGCTGCATTACAATAATTATAAATCGTAAGGCTGCATGTCAGAGAATAAGGACATGCCTTACTTTTGTTGACTATTGGAAGCTTAATGCAACATTTAAACGAATAGTTCGTTGAAAGAAATAGAATCTTATGAAGCAAAGAAGGTATGTTATGAAACGAGCAAGAATCATTTATAATCCTACATCTGGGCGTGAAGCGTTTAAAAAGCATCTACCAGAAGTATTGGCAAAATTAGAGGTAGCAGGCTATGAGACATCTTGTCACGCAACAACCTGTGAAGGCGATGCAACCATTGCAGCAAAAAATGCAGTTGAACGTGGCTTTGATATCATCATTGCAGTTGGTGGAGATGGCACATTAAATGAAGTTGTTTCAGGCGTGAGTTCATTTGAGAACCGCCCGAAAGTAGGTTTAATTCCGATGGGCACTACGAATGACTTTGCCCGTGCCGTGCATATTCCGCGAAATATTGAAGCTGCAGTTGACATCATTATTAAAGGCGAAACGTTGCCGGTTGATGTTGGTTTATTAAATGGGGAACGCTATTTCATCAATATTGCCGCTGGCGGACGTATTACAGAGTTAACTTATGAAGTGCCAAGTAAAATGAAAACAATGCTAGGACAGCTAGCTTATTACGTAAAAGCAGTAGAAATGATCCCATCAATTAAAGCTTCCCATATGCGTATCGAATATGATGGCGAAGTGTTTGATGGGGATGCCATGATGTTTTTATGCGGCTTAACAAATTCAGTGGGTGGCTTTGAAAAGCTAGCACCTGATGCAAGTATTAATGATGGCTACTTTACTTTATTAGTATTGAAAAAAGTAAGCTTACCTGAATTTATTCAGCTTGCTGCAATGGCATTAAGAGGCGAGCATTTGAATGATGATCGTGTAATTTATAAAAAGGCAAGTGTCGTAAAAGTATCTACTGAAGATGAAATACATTTAAACTTAGATGGTGAGTATGGTGGAGATGCGCCTGCTACATTTGAAAACTTAAAGCGCCATATTGAGATTTTTGTTCCACTAGCAGATATTCGTGAAGAAGACCGTATGTAATAAACATAAGAAGAGCTCTGCTTAATTTAAGGTGAGAGCCTTATCACCAAAAGTTGGGGATGACCTTTGTTAAGTGGCTGGACGCCCCAGCAAAGCGTCCAGCCGGAACGAAAATCAAGCACATGTTTTGATGATGATTCATATTAATGGATTTATCTCCATATATATGAATATTTTCATCCTTTAATTGGTATTGTGAATGAATTAAGAAAAATGTTTGGCAAATGTGCGTATATTACTTGAACAAAATTTGAAACCTTTATAATAGGCCGAAATTCCGGTCCATTATAAAGGTTTTTTTCGTTGCAATAGTGGAAAATGGGGTAGAGATAAGGGAAAGGAAGTGTTGCCTTTGTATAAATCACAGGAAAGAAAGCTCATTTGGCTAAGCTTTGGTGTTGCAATTATTATGCTACTTTCCATACTTGGAAGAATATTTGGAGGTTAGGGGGGCAATGACATGGTGAATGAATCAGCAGTCTTTTGGAGTAGAGCGTTAACGGAACTAACTTTATCCTTCCATATTATTTATGCAACGATTGGTGTTGGTGTCCCGTTAATGATTATGATCGCACAATGGACTGGGTATAAAAAGAATGATGAGCACTATATTTTAATGGCAAGACGTTGGGCACGAGGTTTTGTTATTACGGTTGCAGTTGGAGTCGTCACAGGGACAGCAATTGGCTTACAGTTATCCTTACTATGGCCGAATTTCATGCAGCTTGCCGGTCAGACAATTGCCTTACCACTTTTCATGGAAACGTTCGCATTTTTCTTTGAAGCCATCTTTTTAGGCATCTACCTATATACTTGGGATCGTTTCGATAGTCAGAAGAAGCATATGCTACTATTAATCCCAGTTGCTGTCGGTGCATCGATGTCAGCTGTGTTTATAACAATTGTCAATGCGTTTATGAATGCGCCACAAGGATTTGATATTGTGGACGGCCAGCTAGTGAATATTCAACCATTTTTAGCAATGTTTAATCCAGCAATGCCGACAAAGGTAGCGCATGTTCTCGTTACAGCCTATATGACATCCGCATTTGTGTTAGCAGCAATTGCAGGATATCGTATGCTTAGAGGTTCTAAGCATATATATCATAAAAAATCTTTATTACTACTTATGAAGATTGGTCTGATTTTCTCCATTGCTTCAGCAATTATTGGAGACTTTTCAGGAAAATATTTAGCGGAATATCAGCCAGAAAAACTAGCTGCGGCTGAGTGGCATTTTGAAACGGCAGACAAAGCTTCCCTTATACTATTTGGTGTATTAGAAGGGGAAGAAGTAAAATATGCTATTAAAGTACCTTATGCTTTGAGTGTTTTAGCACATAATAATCCAAATGCAGAGGTAATTGGCTTAGATCAATTTGCAGAAGAAGATCGACCACCACTATATATCCATTACCTTTTTAATCTCATGGTGTTTATCGGCATGTTTATGGCACTCGTTTCACTAGTTTATGTATGCGGGAAAGCACGTGATTGGCAGTTTATTCATTCACGTTGGTTTAGATGGATTGTTGTTGCAGGTGGACCACTTTCTATTATTGCGATTGAAGCAGGCTGGTGGCTTGCTGAAGTTGGACGACAGCCTTGGATCTTATATGGATTAATGCGAACACCAGAAGGGGCCACGACGAGTGACCATGTAGATTTAATGATGCTGTTGTTTACAGGTGTGTATGCCGTATTAGGAGTAGGAAGTATGGTCGTTTTAATTCGTATGTTCAAAAAGAATCCAATTGAGCGAGAGTTAGAAGATCGCCATGCTGAAAAAGGCGGTGACATCCTATGACATTAGAGATTTTAGGTATTTCAGTTTTATGGATTTTCCTATTTGGTTATGTCATTGTAGCTTCAATCGATTTTGGTGCAGGCTTTTTTAATGCCTACAGCCTACTAATCGGAAAAAATCACATTTTAACAAATATTATTAAACGTTATTTATCACCAGTTTGGGAAGTAACCAATGTCTTTTTAGTATTCTTCTTTGTTGGGATTGTTGGATTTTTCCCACAAACAGCTTTCTATTATGGAACGATTTTACTTGTTCCAGTTAGTATTTCGCTAGTGCTTCTTGCAATACGAGGCTCCTATTATGCATTTGAATCATATGGCGCACGTGGGCATATTGGTTACACGTTGACGTATGGTATAGCAGGCTTACTTATTCCAGCCTCACTCTCTGTTGTATTTGCGATTGCTGCTGGCGGCTATGTTGATATTGCTGACGGGCAACCGTTCTTGAATTATTGGACGTTGTATACGAGCCCGTTTGCTTGGAGTATTGTCGTGCTAAGCATTGCAGCGGTACTGTATATTTCAGCTGTGTTTTTAACTTGGTATGCATATAAAGCTAAGGATCGAGAAGCTACAAATTTAATGCGAAAATACGCACTTGCTTGGGCGATACCATTAATGGTGAGTGCGCTCGGCATTATGTACGAAATGAAATTCATTAACCCTGAAAGTTACAATAACCTAGTTAATTTATGGTGGATGTTTGCCATATCTGCCGTGCTATTTATTATTACTGTAGTGTTACTATGGATGCGAAAAAATTACGGTCTTGCGGTTAGTTTATTGATTGCCCAATTTGCAGTGGCATTCTTTGCATATGGAATTGCCCAATACCCATATTTACTGTATCCGTATTTAACGATTTACGATAGCTTTACAAGCACACAAATGGCGATTGCACTCGTCATTGCGTTTGTTTTGGGACTGTGTCTGCTTATTCCATCATTGTTCTTGTTGTTGAAATTATTCCTTTTCAACAAAAATTATGTGACAGGAAAAGAAGATAATCACGCATAGGAGGGATACAACTATGACAAGTTTTTTGATTTTTTATGCACCATTTATAGTCGTCATCCTAGGTGTAGTTGCTGCTTTCTGGTGGGCACCTAGAGATTACCATACAGTAAGGAAAGAGGAGAAGAGTCGCGAATAGCGGCTCTTTTTTCTACTCGTGTAAAGGTGATCAGTTTGAGAGCGGATACCAATCTTGTCTTCCTGATCAGTTAGAAGTAGAGCCGACCACATTTGAGTGTTAATATGAAGCCTTGTTCTTTTGTCATCCGCCTCAACATGCTACAATAAAGAGATTGAAATGGAGGATGTACGAATGTCAGCACCCGTGAAAAAGAATGACCGACTAACAGTTTATATAGAAGATTTAACACATGATGGCAATGGCGTCGCAAAGGTCGATGGCTATCCATTATTTATCCAAGGTGCACTTCCTAGTGAAACGGCGGAAATACATGTTGTAAAAACGTTAAAAAACTACGGCTTTGCGAAGGTCGTAGAAATTCTCGAGCCATCATCAGATCGTGTAGATGCGCCTTGTGAATATTTTAAACAATGTGGCGGCTGCCAATTACAACACCTGTCTTATGAAGGACAGTTAAAATGGAAAGAAAACATGGTGCGTAATGTCATGCAGCGCATTGGTAAAATTGCTGCGCCTGTTCTACCAGTGAAGGGCATGGAAGAGCCTTGGCATTACCGTAATAAAGCGCAAATACCTTTCTCCTCAAATGAAGCAGGACAAGCAATTGCTGGTTTCTACAAAACGAAGTCTCATAGCATTGTGGATATGGAGCGATGCTTAATTCAGACTGGAGAAGCGGACGCTATTCTTGCAGATTTGAAAAAGGAATTAGCGGCAATTGGTATTCGACCATACAACGAGCAAACACATGAGGGAATGCTACGCCACGTAGTTATTCGTAAAGCACGAGCAACTGGTGAAGTGATGGTTGTTGTCGTAACTAAAAAGAAAAAATTCCTGCAAAAAGAAGCCGCTGTTGCGACAATCCAGAAGCTTGTCCCGAATGTTACATCCATTATGCAAAACGTTAATAGCGACAAAACGAACGTTATTTTCGGTGATGAAACCGTAAATCTGTGGGGCAAGGACGTTATTATTGATACAATTGGCGATGTTCGCTTTGAAATTTCAGCCCGTTCATTTTACCAAGTAAACCCTGAGCAAACGGAAGTTCTATACAAACAAGCATTAGACTACGCTAACTTGCAGGGTGATGAACGAGTAATTGATGCATACTGTGGTATCGGCACAATTTCTTTATTCCTTGCACAAAAAGCAAAGGCTGTTATGGGGGTTGAAATTGTCCCACAAGCGATTGAAGATGCAAAACGCAATGCAGCACTAAATGGCTTTACGAACACGTATTTCGAGGCTGGGCCAGCAGAGGAAGTTATTCCACGCTGGTATAAGGAAGGTAAAGAAGCGGATGTTTTAGTAGTTGACCCACCACGCAAAGGCTGCGATGAGGCGCTTCTAAAGACAATTTTAGAGCAACGACCAAAGCGTGTTGTGTATGTGTCCTGTAATCCAGCTACACTAGCACGTGATCTTCGAATTTTGGAGGATGGGGGCTATAAAACGCAGGAGATTCAACCTGTAGATATGTTCCCGCATTCGACGCATGTGGAGGTTGTTACGGAACTAACTCTAAAGGAGTGATCATAATGGACGCAGCAAAAAAATGGCTCTCTATCCCGAAAGATATTAGAGAAATGCTCGTGAAAAACGTATTTTGTGGCAATTGTGGTGTAACGACAATTGTGAAGTACACGATACAAGAGGGAGAATATGCCCCTGTATTGAAGGGGAAATGCAAGACTTGTGGTAGGGATGTTGCTCGGGTGATTGATTAGTAAATGATAGAACTCTGAAAGGATGGAGTGAATATTCCATCCTTTTTGTGTAAGCATGGAAGGGATTTGGTTGAATCTTATGCTTGAATAGAAGAGGTTACTTTTGATATATGTGAATTAAAATACGACTTTCACAAATTATAAATGCCAAATGTATTTGTGTTTGATAATTAGTTATTGAGCATGATATAAGTGTAAAAGAAGTAGAACATTTGGCTTCATGTTTTTTGATCGAGAGTTTGAAGTTGTATCCATAGTGAGAGGATTTGAGTTTGACATGATAGATAATTTTTGGCGTGACTTACCGCGACCATTTTTTGTACTTGCACCAATGGAAGATGTGACGGATGTTGTTTTTCGTCATGTAGTAAGTGAAGCCGGTCGACCGGACGTATTTTTCACAGAGTTTACAAACTCGGATAGCTATTGTCATCCAGAGGGTATGAAAAGTGTGCGTGGTCGTTTAATTTTTACAGAAGATGAACAGCCAATGGTGGCACATATTTGGGGGGATAATCCCGAATATTTTCGTCAAATGAGTATTGGTATGGCGGAGCTAGGCTTTAAAGGCATCGATATTAATATGGGTTGTCCTGTACCGAATGTGGCATCGAGAGGGAAAGGTAGTGGCCTTATTCTGCGTCCAGACGTTGCGGCAGAGCTTATTCAAGCAGCAAAAGCAGGAGGACTACCTGTCAGCGTGAAAACACGACTTGGCTTTAAAGAGGTAAATGAGTGGGAGGAGTGGCTAACGCATATTTTAAAGCAGGATATTGCGAACCTTTCTATTCATTTACGTACAAGAAAGGAAATGAGCCAAGTAGATGCGCATTGGGAGCTAATTCCGGAAATCAAAAAATTGCGTGACCGTATTGCACCAAATACGCTAATAACAATCAATGGAGACATTCCTGACCGTCAAACTGGGCTACAGCTTGCTGAACAATATGGTATTGATGGCGTTATGATCGGGCGAGGTATTTTTAAAAATCCTTTTGCTTTTGAAAAAGAGCCGAAAGAGCATAGTAGTAAAGAGTATCTTGATCTTTTAAGACTGCAGCTTGATCTTCAAGATCAATATGCGGAAGTACTACCACGTTCAATCTCTGGGCTTCATCGCTTTTTCAAAATTTATGTTAAAGGTTTCCGTGGAGCTGGTGAATTAAGAAATCAATTGATGAACACGAAATCAACAGATGAAGTGCGTGCATTGCTTGATAACTTTGATTCAAACGATGTTGAATGACGAAGGACCGTAGATAGCAAAGAGGGGCAATTAACCCCTCTTTTTTGTTGCCTAATTGAGTTTTGTAAAGTACCTTATCTCTTCTGTATCCGTATAAAAACCGACAGACTCGTATAGAGATAAAGCTGATTTATTTGTAGTTAGTACCATGAGAGTAGCTTTTTGTAGCTGATGAGACTTAAGGTATTTCATAGCTTGTGTAAGCAAAAACTGGGCAATACCGCGTTTCCTCCACGGTTCACGGACAAAAACGTCCTCTATTACACCGTAGTCTTCTTCTTGCCATGCCATCAGTCCACCAATAATAGCGTCTGTTTGACGTATGACCATGGATGTCCATAGCTTGTTGTCCTTGTATTCAGATAACCTATTTAGACCAAGTGGAGTGTCTGGCCAAATTTCGGCTTCTATATCAAGGTAATTTCTTTCCTCGCTAGAAGTCTCCATCTTCCAGTATGAGAATTGAAATTCTTCTTGTAGTGTTAACGCAGGAATAGGTTTATTCAAATCACGATTCATACGATACAGGCTATTTAGAGGGAGGTAGCCTTTTTGGATAAAAAACTGATTGTTTGCAGTTTCTTCCGAGTCGTTACCAACGCAAAGAATTGTCCCATATTCTTTAGGTAAAGTTTCCTTTAATTGATGTGCTCTTTTGAAAAGATATTGATAGACTTTATCGAGCAGAGCAATGTCATGTTCTCTTTCAGAAATGGTTTTAAGATTAACGTATATAGAGTGGTTATTCTCTATTGAACGACCGGGGGGTACAACGTTAATGATGCTAACTTGCCCCTTAGCGACCATTTTCCCTTTTTCAAATGCGCAATAAACGTTACGCCAATTATCTTCGTCTCCGACCCACCAAATTGTCGCATTTTCTTTTGCTGTAACGGATTGGTACAATTCCCCAAGTAAAGGCATGTCCCCATATTCAAAATTACGTATGAAAATTTCTGTTGATGATTGGCTCAAAATAATCCTCCTCGTAGTATGGGATTTTGCAGTTTAGAAGGTTGGCTATGCGAGTTCCCTGTATCGATTCCATCTATACATTATATATCATAAAATGGTATTATATGTAATAATATTTTTAGTGATTCTTTAAATAAAATAGCTGTTACCTATTGCCCAAAAGGAGAATTAACTATGTACAAACTTATGCATATTGAAGACGATACTGAATTAAGTGCGCTTATTCAAGAAAACTTGGAGCGCTATGGGTATACTGTTGTACAGCTTAAAGACTTTTTTGATATAGATGAAAATGCCTCCTATCTCAACTAAGAGCTAAGGTAATTTTTTCTACTATAAGGCATTGCTATTTCAATAATAATCTTATAGAATGTAGAACAACATAAATGAACGAAATAAATTTCCTTTAATACGGTCCAGAGAGGCTGAAAAGGGCTACTTGATATTTTAAGGCTAAAATATCTTTGATTTGGCATGCCCTTTTGTCCTCTGTGACAGAAGGGCTTTTATTTTGCTTCAACCTCTTTTAATGGAGTCCCGTGAGGCTTAAAAAGAGAATGGACAAGAATTGTATAATCCATTCCCTCAAAAAGAGATCTTTATCAACAAGAAACTGGAGGATTGTAAAGATGGATTATCGTAAGAAAACAGTGGTAGCTTCAGTAGCTGGTTTAACATTGGAAGGGATGGACATTATGTTTATCTCCTTTGCAATGACAATGATTATTTCAGAATTTAACATTGACTTCGCAACGGGTGGGCTCATTTCTTCCGTAACGAATATTGGTATGCTGTTAGGTGGCATTATTTTCGGGGTTTTAGCTGATAAGTATGGGCGGGTAAAAGTGTTTACTTATACCGTCTTGCTGTTTGCAATTGGTACAGCTTTAACTGGGTTAGCAACAACTATTGAACAAATTTATATGTATAGATTTATTGCAGGTCTCGGTGCAGGGGGCGAATACGGCATTGGTATGGCGCTTGTTGCCGAGGCTTGGCCGAAGAATAAGCAAGGAAGAGCCTCTTCATATGTTAGTGTAGGTGCTCAATACGGAGTTATTTTAGCAGCGTTACTAAGTGCCATTATTCTTCCTACTTTAGGATGGAGAGCTTTATTCTTTGTTGGTGTAGTACCTGTCATTTTCGCTTTTATCGTGCGAAGAAATCTTGAGGAATCACCGGAGTGGCTGGCTGCTCAGAAAAATAAAAAAATCGATAAGCAACATGAAAAAGGTAAGTTGGTGCAGCTATTTGAAACGCCTCGAACTTCGATGACGACAATATCATTAATCGTTATGGCAACTGTTCAAATTGCTGGTTACAATGGCTTAATGATTTGGTTGCCATCTATGTTGCAAAAATCTCAAGGTCTATCCGTTTCAAGCTCGGCACTTTGGACAATTAGCACAGCAGTTGGCATGATTATTGGGATGCTAACATTTGGGCGAGTTATGGACCGATTTGGCGCAAAGCGTGCATTCGGAATCTTTTTACTTACCTCTGCATGTGCAGTGTTTTTATATGCCTATGCCACAGGTAGTTTCTCAATTTTATTAGGTGGTGCAATTGTCGGCTTTTTCTCAAACGGGATGTTCGCAGGGTATGGAGCTTTAATTAGTAGCTTCTATCCAGTGCAAATTCGAAGTACAGCAACAAATACAATTTTTAACTTTGGTAGAGCAATTGGAGGATTTTCACCAATCTTTGTCGGCTATATTCTTCAAAGTTATGATATGACGGTCGTTATGATCTATTTAGCTGCCTTATATTGTATTTCCTTTATCGTGATGCTTACTCTAAAAAAAGGGGCAAGCGAGGCTTTACAACCGGTTGAAATTAAATAAATCAATTATGCCTCGGCATAAATTGTGTCTGGAATCGGCTTTGTGCTTAGGCCTTCAGATGTTTTTTGCCCGAAAGCGTAGTGCTAACGCAGCGTCAGCAACTGGTTTTGTCTGTGCGAAAGCGAAGCGGCAGCAACAGCACGATGCAGGTCAGTTAGCCGTTAGCTAACATCCTCTAAGAACTCCTTTCCGATTCCGTGACATCCGCCGGACATAAAAGAACGAATGCCAATTTTAAAAAAGGGATTCGTTCTTTTTTTAATTTATTATTATAATAAACCTTTTGAACGTTTTTCAGCCATTTCTACGAGGCGTTTTGTTATTTCTCCCCCGACTGAACCGTTTGCACGAGAAGAGGCTTCTGGCCCTAATTGTACATTAAATTCTTGTGCGATTTCATATTTCAATTGGTTAACGGCTTCATGTACACCGGGAACTAGAAGCTTATTTGAACTACGATTAGCCATTTATCTCACCTCCTTGTGATTAGAATGGTCGGGAGTTAGCTAATCATACATGTTAAAAAATAAAATGCACATTCTAAATACTATAGTAAAGTAACTTTTGGAAAGCTAACTAAAATTGTGAATGTCTCTGCTATAATAAAGTAATGCTTCAATTAGGATAGGATTATTAGAAGCGCTTTTACAGTTAAAAATGGAGGTTTTTAAAATGACGAACAATGATATTTTAATTCGTTTAAGATATGCATTAGATATCAAAAATACAGATATGGTTAAAATTTTTCAGCTAGGTGGCATGGACTATACGAAAGAAGAAGTATTGAACATGCTTATTAAAGTTTATGATGAGGAAGAAGCACCAGAAGAATACATTAAATGTAATAATAAAATGGTAGAGGCTTTTTTAAATGGATTTATTACATTTAAACGGGGTCCGCAAAAGCCTAAGCCAGGTCAATCAGAAGGACCACTACCTGTTTCAGGAAAAGAAAGCCCTAATAATATGCTATTAAAGAAAGTGAAGATTGCGTTAGCCTTAACGACTGAGGAGATGCTCGATATTTTATATGATGGAGGCGTTAGCGTTTCGAAAGGCGAATTAGGTGCCATTTTAAGAAATCCAAGTCATCGTAACTATAAAGAATGTGGCGATCGCTTTGTGAGAAATTTTTTAAGAGGGCTGACAGATAAGTATAGAAATTAAAAAAACGTTCACTCTGAATTGTCAAGTGTGAATTTCAATGAAAAACTAATGGATTAATGATTAACAAAGCAACTGCAATTTTGCAGTTGCTTTTTTGCGAATAATTTTACGTAAAATACTCGCTGTGATAAAAATATTCTGCAAAAAGCGCGTTTTCCTTAGTTGAATATAGTTGACAATTTATGGCGGAATTGTGTACACTGAAAATGACATAAAGTTGTCACAAAGAGGAAAAATAAATGTTCACGAACAGAGGGGTGCTTTTATGTTTGGTTTAAACATTTTATTAGTTGCTTTCGCATGTGTTACAATCCCACTTGTTGTTGCTTCAGTGATGTTAGACATTTTTTATGCAGAAAAGAAACAAGTTCGTTTTTCATTACGCCGTACATCTATGTGGTATTCCTGCATGTTTGCTTTATCATTTATACCGTCGGTCTTATACATGACACTAAAATAGATATATCTTTAATTTGAATAATCATTTAGGGGTAATTGATTATTTAAAATTATAGTAGCAGCTACAATATTGCGTTGTAGCTGTTTTTATTTGTTATGAAGAGAATTGTGGATAAGCTGAGAGAAATAAGTAATATTATTCATTTTATACTAATAGTAAAATAGTAAAAAATATGTGAATTTTAACCTGGTAACATTGACTACTTTTACCCATTGTGTTAATTTGAGGAGGAAAAAGATGGGCAAATCTACTGAAAGGTAGAGACGCAAAGCTACAGATCTAAAGTAATAAATACTATGATGGCTGAGCTGCAAAGGAGTACTAGTTAGGTACATATATTGCTAGTCATATTCTTTGATGCCTGTTTCTTTTGAAATAGGTTATTTTTTTTGCCTAAAATACGATCAAGGAGGAAGTAATAATCATGAAGTTGTTTAAAAATGTTTCATTAAAAAACAAACTTTTACTAACGGTTTCTATTATTGTTTTGCTTCTAATTGCTATTATTACTACACAAAGTATTAGAGAATTAAACAATCGAATGTCTGTTGATTTAGAGCAAGAGTTGAAAAGTGTTGGTTTATTGACAGCTATGAATCTTGATAGGAATGATGTTAAAGATTTATTGACTGAAAAGGGAGAGACTAATGCTAAATTTAAAAAAATTCAAAAGCAACTCGATAAGATTCAAGAAGAACAAGGGATTATGAGTTGGAGCTATATTTGGGATGTGAAGGACGCAGATGGCGTTAACCCGATCGGCTATACATCTAATTTGAACGATGTCTATGAAGCGGGTGAAATCTTTACTGATTTAGCAGATGAACATGTAAAAACAGCTAAATTGGCAATTAAAAATGATAGCACTGCTGTAACTGATATTTTCGAAGATCCTTATGGTTCATGGCGAACTGTGTTTACCCCTATTAAAGATGACAATGGCAGGCTCATTGCTTTATTAGGTATTGATTATTCTGCGGACTACATAAATACCATCATTAAAACAAGTGTCATAAAACAAATCGTTATAGCTGTTATTGGAATTTTACTTCTATTAGTTTTACTCTACATAATTATTGATCGTCTATTAAAACCACTTAAGAAAGTAGTGAACGCTGCAAATCAAGTAGCGAATGGAGAATTAATAAATGTAGATTTAGAAATAACGAAGGACGAAATCGGAAATTTATCTAAATCTATTAAAACGATGGTTTCCAATTTACAACATATTATTTTAAATATTAGAAATACATCTGACAACGTTTCTTCTGCTGCTAATCAGCTAACTGTTAATGCAGCAGAAACATATAACAGCTCAACAACTATTGCTCAAGACATGGGACAAATCACGCAAAACGCTGAGGCTTCAATGGTTATGACTGAGGAAACAGCTGCTGCTATGGAGGAAACAGCGACAGGTATCCAGCAAATTGCTGACTCTGCTAATACGGCAGCCGAATCATCTATTTCTGCTTCTCAAGCTTCAGAACGTGGAAATCATGTTGTTCAGCAAGTCATTGCACAAATGGAGTTGATTAATGATTCTGTTGAACAAATCGGTACAACAATAAACGGATTACATATCAATACGAAAAAAATTAGCGATATCGTAAATCTTATTACAGCCATAGCAGATCAAACAAATCTACTAGCATTGAATGCGGCAATCGAAGCTGCTAGAGCAGGAGAGCATGGGAAAGGCTTCGCGGTTGTCGCTGATGAGGTTAGACGATTAGCGGAACAATCATCGCAGTCTGCCACGGAAATATACAATTTAATTAGTACAATTCAAGCTGATTCAAATGCCTCTATCACTGTTATGGAAAAAGGTAAAGAAGATGTAAAGGCTGGTATGGAGTTTACAAACGAAGTAGGGGAAATCTTTAAAGAAATTCTCACTTCATCAGAACAAGTTGCCAGTCAGATACGTGAAATTTCAGCTGCATCTCAACAAATTTCAGCTTCTTCGGAGGAAGTAGCAGCATCTGTCAATAATATTAAGCAATCTGCGGAGCAGTCATCTGAATTCTCGGCGAATGTGTCAAATGCAACTCAAGAGCAATTGACGACCATGCAAGAGGTGAAAGAAGCATCTTCTTCATTAGGAAAAACAGCAGAAGAATTGCAGGTACTTGTAGCAAAATTCAAATTGGAGAACGATCAATAATGGACATTAATTTTAAAGGAAAAAATGTACTAATTACGGGTTCAAGTAAAGGAATCGGCAAAGCCATTGCTTTGGGCTTTGCCGAGCAAGGGGCCAATATATGTATCAATTATATTGGTGATGATAACGAGGCAGAGGAGGTTCGTGCGCAAGCAGAAAAGTTTGGTGTACAAGCTATAAAATGTAATGCAGATGTATCGAACTCTCAACAAGTTCAAGCTATGTATCAGTATATGGACAAACAGTTAGGCGAAATTGATATTCTTGTCAATAACGCTGGGTTCGCGCAGGCTTCAAGCATTACGGATTTAACAGATGAGCAGTGGGATAAAATGATCAAAGTTCATCTATATGGTTGTTTCTACAATTGTCGAGAAGCAGCAAAAAGAATGAAAGAACGAAACAATGGAAAAATTATTAATATTTCTTCTGATATTGGTAGTTTAGGTTGTGAGGAATTTACGCATTATTCTGCTGCAAAGGGTGGTATTAATGCATTTACGAAGGCTTTGGCACGAGAGTTAGCACCTTCGATACTAGTCAATGCAGTAGCTCCTAGTGGTACATTTACAGACATCCTAAAGGAATTTGGAGAGAATTATGTAGAGGAAGAGTCTGCTAAATATCCGTTAAAACGATTAGCTCAACCAGAAGAAATCGCAAAGACCGTGTTATTTTTAGCTTCAGAAAATGCGAATTTCTATACGGGTCAAGTATTAACACCAAATGGCGGAGTCGTTATGAACGGTTAATGTGAAAAACTGAGGAGCAATACTATGTTAAATATAATCATCTTTAGCTTATACTTAATTTTTATTTATTACATTGGATATAAAGGATACAAACGGGTTAATACTGCGGAGGATTTAATTGTTGCTGGGTGGAGCATGCCTTTATCTGTTGTCACAGGAAGTCTAGTGGCTGCCTTATTAGCAGCCCCATTCTTCTTTGCAGCAGTAGGCTCTGGTTATACAAGTGGCGGCTTTGAAGGTTCAGCGACAATGGGTGGTTTAGGGACTTGTATGATTCTTGGAGCACTCATTTGGACGAAGCCATTACGTAGATTAAAGGGCTGGACATTAGCAGATTACTATGGATTAAGATATGGCAGTAAAAAGCTCGGTGCTTATACAGGCGTCGTAATGGCGATTGCCTTTGGTGTCTTTAATGCTGCTGCGTTAACAGTTGGTGGCACGTATATTATTCAGCAGCTATTACAAATTGATTTCGTTCCAGCAGCATTACTTTTTGTATCATTAACTGCCTTATATTCTGTAATTGGGGGCCTTTGGGCTGTAGCCTATACGGAAATTGTTCAGGGGGCACTGGCAGTAGCGGGTATAGTAGGGATCACAATTTTTATCTTATTCTATTACCCTGATGTAACATTTAACCCGGAGTGGTGGAATATTAGTGAACTCTTCAATAAGGCTGGAGCAGAGTTTTGGACACTATATCTTGTGTTAGCACTTGGTGATATTCCGGCAGTGGACTTAGGACAAAGGGTAGCCGCGGCTAAAAGTCCAAAAGTAGCTCAGCGCAGTATGATTATAGCTGGGACCATTATTATCGCTATTAGCTGGATTCCGGGTATGCTAGGAGAAGCGTTCAAAACGATTTATCCTGGTAGTACAAATCCAGAGACATTGATGCTTGCCTTTGCTCAAGGATATTTCCCACCGTTATTAGCAGCCATCTTTTTAACAGCAATGGCAGCGATGGGGATGTCTACTGTAGCAGCGTGTTATGTTGCAACTTCAGGAATTGTCACGAAAAACATTTATTTAGACTTTATTAATCGTAACCCAGATCCTAAAAAACTATTAAAATTTTCAAGACTTATTATTATTTTAAGTGCTTTGCTAGGTTTAGTTTTAGCGGTCAGCTTCCAGAAAGTCATTGATTTAGCCTACTTGGCATGGGATATTGTATTCGTAACAATTTTCTGGCCAATCGTTTTAGGGCCGTTTTGGAAGCGAGTAAGTACACCTGCAGTTTGGGCGAGTATATCTGTCGGGTTAGTATATTACATTATTACATCTTTAACACATGTGCCTAGTCTTACTATCCAATCAGAAGGATTTTTAGGTTTATTAAATGAGCTGTGGCAGGCACCTGTTTTCTCAGGCGTTGTGATCACAGGTATTACAATTGTTATTGTTAGTTTGATTATTCCACCTTCGCAACATGTTCTCGAGATGCATAAAATTGAAAAAGATAAGACTTTAGACAATGTAGGCAGTAAAGAGGAATTAAAGGAACATTCAAATTGATAATTATTTATAAATAAAAATGGAAACATGAGGGCAATGATTTTTAATGCCCCCATGTTTTTTTATGCGGACAACAACACTAGCTTGTTTTGGCAAAAAAAGCACTTCGGGAATGGATAAATTTTACCAGAGGAATGTTGTGAAATTTATTGTTACAAAAATTAAAAAGTAAGTTTTCACATAGAAAATTATTGTCTGAGGAGATTACAGCAGGCGTTGTGGAAATAACGATGCTTGCTAATAAGGCTGCAAAGGTAAGAGAGAGTGGATGGAGCAGTAAAGCTACAATCAAGATAACCTCCATTTTAATGGCAGAATAACTGGTCCTATAGAAATTAAGAATGAAAAGATAATCGTTAGAATAAAATTTCTATTAACATGGATGAAATAAACCTATCGATTATCTTTTTGAGGGTGGGATATGGATGAAAACCTTTTTTCTTATATTTCTAGGAATGACCTATTTATTATTAGCAAAGTTAGTCGAAGCGGCTATCTTTAGCAACGTCTATTTTTTAATTGGTTTAGGAGTATTAATAGCAGGAATTATTCGATATGTTAAAGAACGATATATCTATAACAATAGATTAAATGAAATGAAAGAGGCTAGTGAGGAGGAGTTTATGGCTATCACTCATACGCATTGCATCATCTCAAATGATTGTTTAAATGCTTTATTACTAAATGAACTAACAAATACACTTTTTCTCGTAAGTAGAGAAGATTTAGAAGAAGATTTGATGAAAAAAGAAATCTCATTCAATAAAATATATGAAGTAGCTATAGTGGAGGACGAAATGTATATTGCTAGGACTAGCAATAGTTTAATAAGTGGTTCATTACTTGGTGAAGATCTGGATATAGAAGAGGAATTCGATGATGAGGACCCTGAGGATAACGCTGTGTCTCAATTGACGTTGAAAATTGTAGCTGATAACTTATCTGATCCTATTCTAGAATTTGTTTTTCTGGATAACGGTGAGCCTATATCAAGAGAAGAGGATGCGTATCAAGAAGCGTTAGAGTTATGTGAGGAATGGTTTCAGAAGATCAGTGTTATTATCAAACGTTATGAGCTTGAAAGGGTACCTATTAGACAGTGGCAATAAATTAAAATATAGAAAAGAAAGCTATCTCGGACGTAATGTCGAGATAGCTTTTTTAGATTGATATTTTAAATGCTTAGGTAGTGAACCAAAGTGCTCCGTTATTGTCCAAAATTGCTTGGGGTACCAAAGAAATCTCTGTTAAAGACCTAACACGTTCACGTTCTCCAAATTAAGAATCCGTACTTTAAATTTTAAATCGCTGTAATTGGATATTTAGCTCTTCAGCCATACTAGCGAGTTGATTTGCACTCCTTGAAATTTCCTCCATAGTAGCGGCAGTTTCCTCTACAGTTGCTGTTGTTTGTTCTACACCAGCTGCAGACTCTTGAGAAATAGAAGCCATTTCATCAACAGAGACATTGATAGACTCGGAATTTTGAGCAACTTTATTTAAATTGCCTGAAATGGTATTTATGTTAAGGATCATTTCTTCAACGGCTCCCGAAATTTGGTCAAATGTTTCATTTGTTTGATTTAGTTGGGCGTTTCCTCTTTTTACTTCCTCATAGCCGGATTGCAGAGCAGTTGTTACATTGCCAGTTTCTCCTTGAATACGGTTGACGATTGTTGAAATATCAGTGACAGAGAATTGTACTTGTTCTGCAAGTTTACGAACTTCATCGGCTACAACTGCAAAACCTTTACCATGCTCTCCTGCGCGAGCTGCTTCGATGGCAGCGTTTAAGGCAAGTAAATTTGTTTGATTTGAAATATCATCAATGACAGAAACAAGCTTGGAAATTTCAGCAGACTGCGCATTCAAGCCTTCAACTTTTTTCACTGAATTTAACACAATCTCATTAATAGCTGCCATTTGTTGTGTTGACTGTATCATTAAGTCTTTACCAGTTGTTGTTAGTTCTTGTACATGACTTGAATGTTCTTTTAATTTAATGCCTTCCTGTGTTGTTTCATGAATACTGCGTTGGAAAGAAGACATTGTTCCGGCTAAATCACCTGCTGTAGATGCTTGCGTTTCTGTGCCAGAGGCTAGCTCCTGCATAGTCACGGTAATTTGCTCTGTACCTGATTGCACTTCATTCGAAGATTGGGCCAGCTCTTCGCTACTAGCTGCTACTGTTTCGGAAACGGTATAGATTGAGCTAATCGTTTGCTTTAATTTTTCATTCATTTCATTGGCGGAAAGCATTAATTGACCAATCTCATCACGATGAGTTATTGGAAGTAGTTCATGGTGCAAATTGCCATCCGCTAATTCACTCATGCGCTTTGAGACAATCGTAATAGGCTTAGAAATATCTCTAGCAGTGACAATAGCGATTAGGACACCTGCGATTGTCAATACAATGCTAACAATCATTCCAACTGTTTTATTGCTTAAACTTGTTGATACTACGTCATCTCCTACCTTAGTAATGGCATCCGAGCGTTTATTGGCTAAGTCTTCATAACCAACACGAACTTCGATTACAAGATTATTCATAGCTGTTAAATTTTTTAATGCTAATTCTCTATCACCTTTTTTATAAACATCGAATACTTCGGTGTTAACGCGATTGCTCCATGTACGTGCCATTTCTACTAGCGCATCACGCTCAGGTGTATTTTCGTATTTCTCTATAATACTGTTATTTTCTTCTGCTACTTTACGATATTCATTAAACATTTCTATGTATTTTTCATCACCAGATACAACATAACTTAAAGCTGCAGAGAGACGAACGCTCATAGACATTGCTAAATTTTTACTTGCCGTTAAGACTTGTAAATCTTCTTTTACTAAACCTTCTGCTTGTTTTTCCATCTTATTATTAGAAATATAAGAATAGGCTGTAAAACAAACAACTAATACTAATAAAAGAAGAAATGCACTTAATATTCGAGCTTTAAGTGTTTTAAACTGAAAAATACCTTTCATCTTTTCCCACCCTTTGCTAAATGGTCTCTAAAATATAATTGTTGTTATAGTACAAATATTATTTTATAACTAAATCTTTATATAAATAAGCCCTTTTAATGGAAAAATGAAAAATAGTTTTTTAGTACAATAATATTTTGGTGTTAAAGGGGTAGGTAGTTAAAAATATAGTATCTTATGTGCAATTATGAAATTTTTTTAATATTTTTATGTATTTTTTCCTATTTAAGAAAAAGCACTTGCTGCACAAGTGCACCAAGCGCTCTAAATCAGAAAAGAAAACATTTCGCCATTTTTCAGCCGAGTCGTCATTCATTATTGTTGTTTTGCTTTTTTAGCTAGTCGTTCCCATTGTAGTAATGATGGATATGGATCAAATGCCCATTCTGTACGTCCATTGAACTTATATATGCCATAGTGAAGATGAGGCGGGAATTTTCCGGACGTTCCTTCTTTACCGTAGCCAGAACTACCAACATAACCGAGAACAGTTCCAGGCTCGACAAAGTCGCCTACATTAATCTTCTTATTATAACTACCGAGATGGGCATAATAATGATATGAGTTATGATTATCACGAACTCCTATGCGCCAACCACCAAATTGGTTCCAGCCTTTTATTTCTACTACTCCATAAGAGGTAGAAAGTACGGGAGTACCATAGCTAGCGAAAATATCCGTTCCTTCATGAATACGGCGTCCACCCCAGCCCCTATTGTCTCCCCATGTACTCCGATAACTGTAATCGTAATTAGTAGGGATTGGGAATGTGTGGTCATCGAGCTCAGTTGATTTGAAATGACTATACATTTTGGAAATGGTGAAGATTTGATTTACGGCCTGTTCACTTCCGTAATATTCCCATAAAGCTAATTTAAAGTCCTCATCAGTTGTTCCAAATTTACTTAAAAATGTAGCCATGGAGAAAATTATATCGGCATCATTCTTTGGGCTGGCAACTCCGTCACCATTGCCATCTAATCCCATCCCGCCAAAGTAACTAATTGTTTCTGGGCGAGTATCATCTCGTACAGGATTTAAAGCACCTGACCAATATTCATCAGAAAATTGAATGGCAATGATACCATCCCGTTTCGGAATATCTTTACGAACGGATTGTAAATTTCGTTCATATTGATCAATAGCTGCTAAGAAATGCCATGGGATAAGTAATTCATCAAATTGTACGTAATAGGCCATACGTTGCTGCACAATTTCTTCTTGGGTGGGTTCTTCTTTTGCTAAAGCAACAGAGGGGAGAGTAAAACTCCATAATAACATCCATAATAAAAGGAATATAAAATGGCGCAAATAGTGGACCTCCTTTCTAACGTTAGAATAACCGAATTTTTTATCTTCATTCAGCACTTTTTGTGGGAAAATGAAGCGGTAGAAATGAGCAATTTTTGTGAAAGACGACGCACGTAAGGTTGATTTCCGTTCCGGCTGGGCGCTTTGTAGCTGCTTCGCTTTCGCACAGATAAAACATTTGTAGCTGCCGCTTCGCTTTCGCACAGATAAAACATTTTGTAGCTGCCGCTTCGCTTTCGCACAGATAAAACATTTTGTAGCTGCCGCTTCGCTTTTGCACAGATAAAACATTTTGTAGCTGCAACTTCGCTTTTGCACAGAGCAAAGCTTCCTGGGGGCGTCCGATGAAACAGATGTTTTTTGTGCGAAAGCGTAGTGAAACGTAGCGGCAGCAACAGGGTGTTGGTCACGAAGGGCGTTATCACAGGATGTAAGCCTGCTGATCCCCAAGGAATCGCACCCTCCACTCTTCAGGTATAGTTTTAAAAAAATGATATCCCTTTTTGGAATAAGCCGAAAAACGTAAGGCGATTCGATTAGTGTTGTCATTCTTTTTTATATTTAGCGTTGTTTAAATTCCTGTTTTTCAGAGGAAAAAATTAAAAACGCAATAAGAATAAATTTCGACAAAGAAAAAGTATTGGGTATCATAATGTCATTTCCTTCATACTATGTTATAAATCAAGCCCTGAATGGAGGGAAGGCTATCAACATTTTAGATAAAGTGAAAAGCTATCGCGAAGAAGAAAATCGGCTAAAGTGGGAAGGTACATTTGCAGATTACTTAAACATCATCAAGGAAAGACCTGAAGTTGCTCAAACGGCCCATTCACGCGTCTACAATATGATAAAAAATGCTGGTGTAGAGGAACGCGATGGGCAAAAAATGTATGAATTTTTTGGGCAAGAAATTTTTGGGCTTGAAACAGCAGTTGAAAGACTGGTGGAGGAATATTTCCATCCAGCAGCGCGAAGATTGGATGTTAGAAAACGTATTTTGTTATTAATGGGACCAGTAAGTGGTGGTAAATCAACAATAGTAACCTTGTTGAAACGTGGACTCGAGCAATTTTCGAGAACAGATGAAGGTGCAGTTTTCGCAATTAAGGGATGCCCAATGCATGAGGATCCTCTACATTTAATTCCACATCATTTGCGTAATGATTTTTATGAGGAGTATGGTATACGAATTGAAGGAAGCTTATCGCCCTTAAATACGATGCGTCTTGAAAAAGAGTACGAAGGACGTATTGAAAATGTGATGATTGAACGTATTACTTTTTCTGAAGACAAACGTGTGGGCATAGGAACATTTACGCCGTCAGATCCAAAATCACAAGATATTGCAGATTTAACAGGTAGTATTGATTTCTCAACAATCGGTGAATTTGGTTCAGAATCTGACCCTCGTGCTTATCGCTTCGATGGTGAGTTAAATAAGGCAAACAGAGGTATGATGGAGTTCCAAGAAATGTTAAAGCTTGATGAAAAATTCTTATGGAATTTATTGTCTTTAACACAGGAAGGTAATTTTAAAGCAGGTCGATTTGCATTAATTAGTGCAGATGAGTTAATTGTTGCGCATACAAACGAAACGGAGTATCGTTCATTTATTTCAAATAAAAAGAATGAGGCGTTACATTCACGTATTATTGTCATGCCGATTCCGTATAACTTAAAAGTTAGTCAGGAAGAATTGATTTACGAAAAAATGATTAAAGAAAGCGATATGTCACATGTTCATATTGCGCCGCATGCATTGAAGGCCGCAGCAATCTTTTCGGTTCTAACAAGGCTGGAAGTACCGAAAAAACAAGGTGTGGATCTTATTAAAAAAATGCGACTGTACGACGGAGAAAATGTGGAGGGATTTAATTCCGTTGACTTAGAGGAGCTTAAAAAAGAGTTTCCGAACGAAGGCATGAACGGTATTGATCCACGGTATATTATTAATCGTATTTCTTCTGCTATTATCCGAAAAGAGATACCATCTATTAATGCGTTAGATGTTCTACGTGCACTAAAGGATGGGCTTGACCAGCATGCTTCCATTACTCAGGAAGATCGAGAAAAATATATGAACTATATTGCAGTTGCTCGAAGAGAGTATGATGAAATTGCCAAGAATGAAGTGCAAAAAGCATTCGTTTATTCGTATGAAGAGTCTGCAAAAACATTGATGAATAATTACCTCGATAATGTAGAGGCGTTTTGTAATAAAAATAAAATTTTAGATCCATTGACTGGTGAGGAAATGAATCCTGATGAAAAGTTAATGCGCTCTATTGAAGAGCAAATAGGCATTTCGGAAAATGCAAAAAAAGCATTCCGTGAGGAGATATTAATTCGTATTTCTGCTTATGCTCGAAAAGGTAAGCGTTTTGACTATAATTCTCATGAAAGATTACGAGAAGCAATACAGAAAAAATTATTTGCGGATCTTAAGGATGTCGTAAAAATTACAACATCTTCAAAAATGCCGGATGAATCACAGTTGAAAAAGATTAATGAGGTTGTGGCAAGACTTGTTGATGAGCATGGCTATAATACAACGTCTGCTAATGAATTATTGCAGTATGTAGGTAGTCTGTTAAATCGTTAGCGACCTATTCAGTGGAAACTATAAGACTATTGATAGGAATGAATAGGAGTGTCCCATTTTAGGGCACTCCTTTTATCTTCATTTAAGTTCAAGAAAGCGAATGACTAGCATAGTATAGAAAAAGCGAATTTGATAGATGGGTGAGGATAAAAATGACTGAAAACGATAATAAACGTTTTGCCATTTCTCAGGAAAATTGGTCCCTCCATCGTAAAGGGCACCAGGACCAGCAACGGCATATGGAAAAAGTTAAAGATGCTATTAAGAATAATTTACCCGATTTAGTTAGTGAAGAAAGTATTGTCATGTCCAATGGTCGTGAGGTAATTAAAATACCTATACGTTCACTTGATGAATATAAAATTCGATATAACCATGATAACTCCAAGCATGTTGGGCAAGGTCAAGGAGACAGTAATGTAGGTGATGTGGTTGCGCGTGATCCCAGCAGAGGCAATCAGGCTAATGGTAAAGGAAAAGAAGCTGGTGACAAGCCAGGTCAGGATTATTATGAAGCTGAAGTAAGCATTGAAGAGGTTCAAAATGTGTTATTTAACGAGCTTGAGCTACCAAATCTACAGCAGAAAGAAAAAGCGGATATTAAGACGGAAAAAGTTGAGTTTAACGATATTCGGAAAAAAGGTTTAATGGGAAATGTCGATAAAAAGCGCACAATCCTTAATGCGCTAAAGCGTAATGCTATGCAAGGAAAACCAGACATTACGCCGATTCATAATGATGATCTGCGTTTTAAAACGTGGGATGAAGTGGAAAAACCTGAATCGAAGGCAGTGGTCCTTGCCATGATGGATACAAGTGGTTCCATGGGCTCCTTCGAAAAATATTGCGCAAGGAGCTTCTTCTTTTGGATGACAAAATTTTTGCGCTCCAAGTATGAAACAGTAGAAATTGAGTTTATTGCGCATCATACCGAGGCGAAAGTAGTAACAGAAGAGGAGTTTTTTACGAAGGGAGAAAGCGGTGGAACGATTTGTTCATCTGCCTATATAAAGGCACTGGAACTAATTCGGGAAAAGTATAATCCTACTCGCTATAATATTTATCCAGTACATTTTTCAGATGGTGAAAATATTTCAATGGATAATGAAAAGTGCTTGAAGCTAGTGGGAGAGTTAATGGATGTATCGAGCATGTTTGGATATGGTGAAGTCAATCAGCATAACCGCTTTTCTACACTTATGTACACTTACAAAAAAATAGATGACCCTAAATTTAGATATCATATTTTGAGAAAAAAAGACGATGTGTACGATGCCTTAAAGAGCTTTTTCAAAAAAGATGAATCTTAAATCATGTTCAAAGGAGGAGGCGGAAAAGTGGAGATGAACGAGCTTGAACGAGCAATTGATGAAATCACAGAAATTGCCTCAAGCTTTGGCTTAGATTTCTTTCCAATGCGCTATGAAATTTGTCCGGCAGATATTATTTATACATTTGGCGCATATGGTATGCCTACTCGATTTTCACATTGGAGCTTCGGTAAACAATTCCACAAAATGAAGCTTCAATATGATTTAGGGCTAAGTCAAATCTATGAGCTAGTGATTAACTCTAACCCATGTTATGCATTTTTACTTGATACCAATACGTTAACACAAAATAAATTGATTATTGCGCATGTATTGGCGCACTGCGATTTCTTTAAAAATAATGTACGCTTCTCCAATACGAGAAGAGATATGGTGGAGAGTATGACTGCAACAGCTGAACGGATAGCTGGCTATGAAAGAGAATATGGAAAGGAAGAGGTCGAACAATTTTTAGATGCGATTTTAGCGATTCAGGAGCATATCGATCCTTCCCTTTTACGACCAAAATTGTCTTGGAATACGGAAGATGAACTTGAAGAGGAAAGTCCTCAAATAAAATCACCGTATGATGATCTCTGGCGTTTAGACGATAAGGAAAAAGAGTATAGATCGGTAAGGCGAAAAATAAAGCACTTCCCGCCAAAGCCAGAAAAAGATTTATTGCTATTTTTAGAGGAGCATAGTCGGGAGCTCGAGGACTGGCAGCGAGATATATTAACGATGATGCGTGAGGAAATGCTTTATTTTTGGCCACAATTAGAGACAAAAATAATGAATGAGGGCTGGGCTTCCTTTTGGCATCAACGCATCATGCGTGAGCTTAAGCTAACAACAGCGGAAACGATTGAATATGCGAAATTAAATGCAGGTGTTGTGCAGCCTTCAAAAACATCCATTAATCCTTATTACCTTGGTGTAAAAATTTTCGAAGATATTGAGAACCGCTATAATCATCCAACGGAAGAGATGAGAAAGCTAGGTGTTCAGCCAAACTCCGGTCGAGAGAAAATGTTTGAGGTTAGAGAGATAGAATCGGATATATCTTTTATCCGTAACTATTTGACGAAGGATTTAGCAAAACGTGAAGATCTATATTTGTTCCAGAAAAAGGGCAGTGAATACCGTATTACAGATAAGGAGCATGAAATGGTACGAGATCAGCTCGTATCGATGCGTGTAAACGGGGGATTCCCATATATCGTCGTTAAAAATGGAGATTACCTTCGGAACGGAGAGCTCTATTTAGTGCATGGCTATGAGGGGATGGAGCTCGATCCAATCTACTTAGAAAACGTTTTGCCGTATATTTATCAGCTATGGGGTCGTCCTGTACATTTAGAAACAAATGTGGATGGAAAGCCAATGCTTTATTCATATGATGGTACAAAAAATTATAAACGCAATGTGTGAGGTATGGTTCCTTGACGAATTACTGAAACGAAAAAACTTCTATCTGTGGTATGAAATATCCCTGCAGATAGAAGTTTTTTACAGTCTAGAATCAACGTTCATCGCCATAATTTCTGTTCCGCCAGGGCGTTTTCCTGGGGGCGTTCGATGAGCGCGGTCAACTTTATTCGTTGTTATTCTCATCTTCACTACTTTCACTATGATTCGAAGATGAATGAATATCGCTGTCGATAACTCTACTGTCTCTTACTTTTATGCCTTGTTGTCCGCCAGCTTCATCGTTGTCGTCACCAGCAATACCGCTTCGGCCGTTTCCATCAGCAAATTGGGAGTAGTACTGCCGTTTATGGCATTTGACCGCCTTGGTTGGCATTAGTACCTACATCCTTATTTATTTGTCCTCCACCTTCAGCCTTTTGTTCAAAATGGATTTCTTTATTGCCAATATTAATAGTAAGATGGATGGTAATATGATTTTTAGATAGATCTTTTGAATGTTCATTATTAGGCATAATTTTCACCTCCTTTATTTTAGCATTACTATTAAGTTATTAATCTTTCTTTAGCTTACTTGTTCATGTAGCCCTAAAATGTATAAATAATGTGAGGGGATGGAGACTGAAAAACTGTTCCTTATCGTAAAATTTGATAAAATGAATAGGATTTGAATATAAGAAGAACTGGAACGGTGAAACAACGTTGAGAACATTTAAAAAGGTTTATATAGAAATAACGAGTGTCTGTAATTTAGCATGTAGCTTTTGTCCTCCAACTGCTCGTGCAAAGGGACTTATTAAAGTAGAACAATTTAATAAAATATTGGATGAAATACGTCCCCATACGAAATATATTTATTTGCATGTAAAAGGAGAGCCACTTTTACACCCACGTATTGATCAGCTACTTGATGCAGCACATGAGAAAGGATTTAAAGTTAACATTACAACGAACGGTACACTGATTAAAAAGAATCGTGAAAAGATACTAGGAAAACCAGCCTTACGCCAACTCAATTTTTCTTTGCATAGTTTCGACGGTCATGAGGGATCGGAAAATCGTGAGAAATATTTAGGGGATATATTAGATTTTGTGCGTGCTTCGAAAGACTATAATACGATTATTTCATATCGATTATGGAATTTACAAAAGGATCATGTAACAGATATTGCGGCACGGAGAAATCGTGAAACGCTCGAAATTTTAGAAAATGAATATAATCTTGATTATCGCATCGAAGAAAAAGTGCAGCCTGGTAAAGGTGTAAAGATTGCTAATAATATTTATTTAAATCAGGATCATGAATTCAAGTGGCCAAGCTTACTGGAAGCGGAGGATGAAGGCAAAGGCTTTTGCCATGCACTACGAAGCCAAGCCGCTATTTTAGTGGACGGTACAGTAGTGCCTTGCTGTCTTGATGGTGAGGGCGTTATTAATTTGGGGAATGTGAATGAGAAATCCTTTACAGACATTGTTCAAGGAGAACGTGCAAATAATATTGTCGACGGATTTTCGCGTAGAGAAGCTGTAGAAGAGCTATGCAGAAAATGTGGCTATCGTCAAAAGTTTGGAATGTAATAAAAAGATCCATTTGGTTGTAGACTAAATGGATCTTTTATATGGTTAAAACAATGGCATGCCACCATGATAAAACAGGCTCATCACCAAAAGTTATGGATGATATTTGTTAAAAAAATTTTTGGCTAGCCATCAAACAGCTCCAGCGTTATTGACTATTGGAGCTGTTTTTCTTTGATTGTGAATCAATAGTATCTAAAAAATCCTTCGTAATGCGTACTACGTATTTCACTTCGTCTAAATTGCGCTCCCTTAATACTGATCGATGTATGTCAAGCACAAGGTTCTTTTCTTCAATATCAGTAACACCGGATAATTTTTGAAAATTAAAAAGCTCCTCAGGGGCAATATCTAATGCTTTCATTAGCGTTTCTAAAGTGCTTAATGTGATATTAGACTGTCCGTGTTCAATGTTTGAGATTCGTCCTTTACTAAAACCTAGTTTCCCCGTTTTTTCTGCTACTTCTTCCTGACTAAGCCCCTTAGATACCCTAATAATACGGAGTTGTTCGCCTACTAGCTTTAAAAAGTCTGACATATGATTCACCTCTATGTAAAAAGCTAGTGAAAAACATTAAAAATGCCTATACCATTATAGTGGTATAATAGAGATAATGTTATAATAAAATGGTACAATGATTAATGGTAAGTTTTTATTGAGAGAAAAGCCATGTGTAAAACGGTGTTGATTTATTCTTCAAAAGCTTGTTTTAGAGTACAGCTAATTCTAGTTAAGGATTGGAGGATTCATGCATGGTAAAGCGTTATCGATTAGATGAAGTTGCTAAAATAGAAGAGGGAAAAATAGTACCGAAGAAAAAGTATTTTACAAACGTCGGAGTACCCCTAATTACAGCAGAAAGTTTAAAAAAGTTAATGCTAAATGGTGATATTGAACAATTACCAAAAGTTAATATTACATTGAAAGAACATTTAAAGTGTTCACTAGTACCAGCTAAAACCATCATTCTTACGAAAGCTAATATGAAGGAAGCAAATAAATATATTTATCAATGCGAAACTGAAATGTGTATTGCAAATGATATCGTCGCTATTATTCCAAATGAAACAATTATTTTAAGTGATTATTTATTACACTTTCTCAAATGGTATCAAATTCATAAAGAATGGCATCATTTGTACGATATACTTATAGATATCCCGATGTTAGCTGTCCAACAGAAAATGGTGCAAATTTTAAATAAGATTCAGTTTTTATTAAAGAATAAAGAGTCTTTAATGACAGCTGTAGAAGTGTTACCACAGAATTTTCACAATTTCTCGATGCAAATAGAAAATCACTCAAAAAGTTTACATCATGGGTTTAATCAGGCTCAGCATCTTTATGATGTTATGCTACATAAAATTTTTAAGGGTGAACTTAAATAAAATTGCACAATAATCAGTTCTTCATCTTCTGGAATTAGATAAAATAAATTTAGTCGGTGTAAAAGGTCAACATCTTTCACACCGACTTTCATCAATTATGCCGAGGCATAATTGTACCTGTCGCTATGCTTTTAATACAAAAGACATCTGCAGCTTTCGCTTTACTTTCGCGCAAAAGAACAATGTAGCTGCCGTTACATAAAACATATGTTGAGTTAAATTTCGATAATTATTGGTAAAATCATTGGTTTTCTTTTTGTTTGTGTAAATAGATATTGACCGACAGCTCTTTTGATTTCTCTTTTTAAGACATGGATTGGCTGCTTACTTTCTTCCTGAAGCTCATTTACCGTTTCTTTGACGAGAATATTTACTTTCGTTAACAGCTCCTCAAAGTCTTTGGCATAAACAAAGCCTCGCGAAATTGTATCTGGTTCTGAAATAAAGGCGCCATCTATTTTATTAAGTGTTATAACGATAACAAGCATTCCGTCTTCTGATAGCTGTTTGCGATCTCGTAAAACAATTCCTTCGACTTCACCAATACCGATACCGTCGACATACGTATCACCTGAAGGGATTTTACGTGCTTGCCTAGCCATTGCATTTTCAATATCCACAACATCCCCGTTTTTCATAATAAACGTATGCCCTCTTTTGACACCAACGGACTCAGCTAACAAACGGTGCTGATGTAACATACGGAATTCACCATGAATCGGAATAAAAAATTTGGGCTTCATTAGCGTCAGCATTAGTTTTAAATCTTCCTGGTAGCCATGACCTGAAACGTGCATACCTGTATGACTAGCCGAGCCATAAATAACCTTCGCACCTAGCTGGAACAAATTATCTACAATCCGTGAAACACCCTTTTCATTCCCTGGAATAGGGGATGAAGCTAAAATAACTGTGTCATCAGGTAAAATTTTCACTTCACGATGATTCCCATTTGCTAAGCGAGAGAGTGCAGCTAATGGTTCACCCTGACTACCCGTACATAATACAACAACTTCTTCGGGTGGAAGATACTTCACCTCGCGTGCATCTATTAACATATCCTCTGGAATGTTTAAATAGCCTCGCTCAAGCGCAACATCTACAACATTCACCATACTCCGACCAAGTAATGCAAGCTTTCTATTTGTAGTAATCGTTGCATCTACAATTTGCTGTATGCGATTAACATTAGAAGCGAAAGTAGAGATAACGATTTTACGCTCGGCATGTAAAAATGCATCTTCTATATGATTACCGACAAGCTTCTCTGAAGGAGTTAACCCAGGTCTTTCAGCATTCGTACTTTCAGAAATAAGTACTAATACGCCTTCTGATCCTATCTCGGACATTTTATGAATATCTGCAAACTGATTATTGACAGGCGTTAAGTCAAATTTAAAATCTCCAGTGTGTACGACATTTCCTTCGGGTGTATTTATAACGATTCCTAAGCAATCAGGTATACTATGGTTTGTTCTAAAGAAGCCAACATCAACTTGTCCGAAATTTAATGATGAATCGGAACGAATTTCTATTAATTCTGTCTCTCTTAAAAGCTTATGTTCTTTCAGCTTTAGCTCGATTAAGCCAAGAGTAAAACGTGTTGCATAAATAGGGACATTTATTTTTTTTAACAGATAAGGGATACCGCCGATATGATCCTCATGTCCATGAGTCACAATTAATGCTTTGATTTTCTCTTTATTTTCCAGTAGGTACGTAATATCAGGAATTATTAAATCGATACCTAGTAGGCTTTCGTCTGGAAATTTAGCGCCGCAGTCGATAATTAAAATATCATTCCCGTACTGTACTACATACATATTTTTGCCAATCTCATTAATGCCACCTAGGGCGAAAATCGATAATGTATTGTCTTTTGTGGACAAGTATATCCCCTCCTAATTTTTTTCAGTATGTTCCTTTAATGAAAATTCAGCATTAGTAGTATAGCTTTAAGCGTTTCATCCTATACGAAAAGACAATTTTAGGTTAAGCGTTAATATTAGATTTTCTTGAAGAATAGAATAGAAGAACGTTTAGAATAAAGGGGATGTGACTGGTTGTCGAATTACTTACAACATGCGGTGTTTGAACATAGGTTTTGGCTAAGGATATTGAAAGACCATTCTCAATTTATTCATGATTCCTTGTATCCATCGGAAACAGAGGATATTAAAAGAGCGAGCGCATTTATTCTCAAATTTTCTCAGCTTCTTGCTTATGTTAATTCGATAGATGCCAATAATGCGGTTTCCTTCTCACTTACAGTCGATGAAGCTGTAGAACAACTAAAGCAATTTAAATTTTTTTTGCTTAGAAAGCAATTAACGGGAAATATTAATATCCATCTACCACCTACCTTTATTAATCATATGGTGAATGAATTAGAGGAGTATCAAAATGTACTTAGCTATCTGAAGAAGGGGGAAGTCCCGCCAATCTTTCATGAGCTACATCATCATTTACTCTGGCTGTTAGATGCATCAGGACATGCAGGTATCATTCATGACGATTTGGATGGTGTAGAAAGAAGGTTGAGGCAAAAAAGTACTACCTTTGCTCAACATTTTGAACAATTTTATTTGAAAGCAGTGGAGCTTACAGGATATTTGCGTTCAAATATAGACTCATTCCCCGCATTAACCCGCTTTAATCATAATGTGGAAATAGAAATGGGATTATTCAAAACTTTTTTACGGGAGTTAGAGGAGATGGAGTTAAGTGCAGAAGTATTAGGTACATTTACAGCTCTAATGGCGGATCATATGCTAAGAGAGGAGCAATACTATTTATCGAAGCTTGCACAATCTAGAGGTGAAGATTAATTTGCAAAAAGTGATGCCAAGTAAATCGCTGATAAACATCAAAAAATCGCTGATAAAATGGTGGCAATCTGAAGGTTTCAGGTTGTCTTTTTTATTCCGATAAATCAGCATAATGTACCGATAAAACTAAAAAACATTCCGATAAAATCTTAGGAATGTTTTTAGTCTGGCAGATTTTTATGGATGAATAAAAACTCCAGTACCGATTGGAACAATGCTTGCGAGCTCTTCGACATCCTTATTATGCATGCGGATACAGCCACGTGAAACGGCATGACCGATTGAGCTAGGATTATTAGTTCCATGAATACCGTAATGTTCTTTAGATAAACTCATCCACATTGTCCCAAACGGACCACCAGGATTTGGATCCTTGTTAATGATTATAAAATGGCCAGTAGGTGTATCATGTAACATCCTACCGACTGCTATTGGGTATTGCTTTTGAAGAACATTATCCTTATATAACCGTAGCCATCGATTTTCAGTAGAAATATCTATTCTATAAGGGATAGTATTTGGATTAGGAAATCCAGGTATAACAATTTGTTGTCCTATATAAAGTACATTCGGATCTAGCCCTGGGTTAGCAGCCATTATGGACGCTAATGGCGTACGATAATTTCTAGCTATTTGGGACAAGGTTTCGCCTGCTCTAACTGTATGGATCAAAATCATCACCTCCTATAAAGTGGTTGCTTTAATACAGGTTATGCCGAAGAAATTGAAAATACCTTTATATTTTTATAAGGATAGCAACTACAGTTAGTTGGATATGATAAGCAGTAACAAACCATATCCAGTAATCGAGGAGATCTAGATGAAAGAATTTAAAATTACTTATTTTTTTGATGAACTGCATTATGTAAGGAGATTTATCCATATAGAATCACAGGAAAAGGCAGAGGCATTAGTTCGAAGTGAACGAGATCAATATATATCCTTTACAGATAGTAGAGGGATGTATCATGAGCTACATACAAGACATGTTCGGGTCATTCAAATATCTGAATATCATCGCATCGATAAAAGCTCGAAAACGAAAGACACATGATTTGTCCAACACTGCACATGCTATAAGTAAAGGAGTGAGTAATGATGGACATAGAAAAAAACATACCACATGAAAAAAAGATGTTTATGAACTTAGCGAGTAAGGATAAGCCAGACATGGTAGAATCTGATAATATAAGTCTTTTCGATTTACACGAAGATATGCAAACGGTTGATCCTATACCGGTTAGAGAGCTCAATAAAAGAGTAGAACGAGAAGGCGATGAATTGATTGAATTGCAGCCTGATGAATTATAGAAAGTAGGGATTTGTATGACTGATCATAATGAAGCTCAGTTTACTTCTGCTGGAACAAATATTAATGAAGTAAAAAGGAAAAATGCAGAAGGTGGGTTATCTTACAATGAAGTGAAAAAGCTGCTAGCCCAAAGAGGCGGGGCTGGTACGGAAATATATAGTGATACAGATGTCGAAGAAGTAAAGCAACAGATTCATGGGAAAAAGCAATAAGCTAATTGAGGAGGAGTATGAAAAGTACTCCTCTATTTTTATTTTGTAAGGATGAAAAAATCACTGATTAAAACTTCACTTTATTTTACAATGAAAAGTAAATGTATGGAGGTGTAGAATGGAGGAAAAACGTTGCCCGTTATGTGGACAAGATAATCATTGTGGGGTAGTAAATGGGCAAAAGGATTGCTGGTGTATGACAAAGAGTTTCCCTAAAGAAATCCTTGAAGCAGTACCTAAAGAGCAATGTATTTGTCAAAAGTGCTTGGATACATACGAAAAAGATTAAACATTCGTGCAATCAATTATATCTCGACATAATTGCCGCTGTCGCTTCGCTTTCGCGCAGATAAACAATGCCGCTGTCGCTACAGAAAACACTCGCTGAAAGAAGTTAAACATATTTTAATGCTGTTACGAAACAATAGAGATCAGTTGGTACAATTGTCTACCGCACAACAACCTATCGGACATATATTACTCTGAAAGGAGTGTGTCTAATGACTAAAACAGTTGTACTCAGTAATGTAACAAAGGTTTATTTAGAGGAAAACCAAAGGATCCTCGATAAAATGATGCAGGGCATGACCTATGTGACAATTACATGTAGTATTTCAGATAATTTTATTAAGCAAATATTACCGCATCAAGTAGCTGCTATTAGATTGTCGGAAAATGTTTTGCGATACACGACAAATATACTTGTACAAAATCTCGCGTTAGAAATAATAGCAACAAGTACGGAGACTGTTGAATGCCTCGAAGCGATACAAAATAGATGCTGTATCGTACAAAATTCGGAATGTGAATTGTACGATTATATGTGTGCTTATAAGGAAATTACTGGGGCTATGTTCCAAGCAATGAGTTTACCGCCAGTTTCCAATAATATTAATATAAACTTTCTGCGAACAATGATTGTTCACCATCAGGCGGGCGTTCGACTAGCGCAAAACGTTTTAAGGTTCTGTATTTGCCAAGAATTAATACCAATCCTTCGAAATATGATTCAAACTATGTGCGATCGTATTTGTGAAATGGAAAAATTACTAGATGCTTTAAAGGATTGCGAGAATTGCTAGTTTGAACGGAACATTTACAAAGTGAAAAAACGCTAGAGTCGAAGTCGACTTTAGCGTTTTTTTGTGACTACGATGTATATCAGCAAAACTCAAACTCTTGATAAAAAATAATCAAGCATTCTCAACAGAAGGAGCGCACATAAATGTTACTGTTCGTTTGTTACTATCGTAAAGACACCACTCTCGATGATCAACAACCGATCCAACATTGATACCGTATTGCTTTTCTTGTAATGCGATTGGTTGGCCATAGCGAATACGAATAGGTAACTTTTTATTGCGATGATAAAGACCTGATTCATGACTATGCCCGAAGAAAAGAAGCGATTTTTTAAATGGCGGAAATGTTGGTTGCCAAGTAACACTCCATTTAAATTGATGTCCATGCATAAGTGTTGCATCAACAATCTCCATTGTTTCAGGTAACTCTGTAAAACGTTCAATGCCAGTTATACGTGTAATACGCTCTTCCTGATTGCCACGAATAGAGGGGAATGTTAGTAAAACTTCAAAATCATTTTCTACTATTGCAGCTTTTTGTAGCGGTATACCCGACATTGTTTGAGCCTTTTTCTTATTTACAGTACATTCGTATAAATCACCTAATCCCAATACCTTTGCATCTTTCGCAGATTGCTGAATATGGGCTAGAACCGCCTTAGTATCTTCTATATTAGAATGTAAATCTCCTAAAAGTGCGTACAGCATATTAATCATGCCTTTCATTAATTATGCCTCGGCATAATTCTGTAACATCCGCCGGGCTTTAACTTCTTGCAGCAAGTGTTTGGACACCTACTGAAAAGTGACTTAAAACCGCTTTCATCTCGAGGCTACGCTTTCGCTACAAAAGACACTTGTTGAAAGAGGTTAATCATTATACAAATATCATACACCTAACAGAAATTGATAGAAAAGTAAAATGTATAAATATATTTAGTTACATATGGATTATATGTTGGTTCATCACCATAACCGAGTTGATTTCCGTTCTGAGCTGTATGCTTTCCTAGAATCGTCCGATGAGCCGCTTAGGCCAATAGATGTTGGTCACAAAGGCGTTATCATAGGACGTGGTGTATTTAGCCTGCATTCCTCTATTGCTAATCCCAAAGAGTCATCTGTCTCCCTCCATTCAATTTTTCCGTATGACAAATGATTTAACAAAATGAGCCTTAATAAGTGTAGAAAAATTGCCAACAATTTCATAGATTGATAGAATATAATTGTAATTTTCTGAATTTTTTTAACAGCAATTCTACATGGTATGAGGGACATGAATATTAATAATTTGGGGGGCTTATGATGACGATGTTAATGACAGATATTCTACAAAAATATGCTATACAGCAACCAAATGGGATTGCAACAGTTTACGATGGGACAAAGCTATCCTATAGTGAATTTTATAAAAGTGCAGAAACATTCGCTGCATACTTACAAGAGCAAGGTTTTAAAAAAGATGATGTAATTGCATTATATACGCTCAACTCAGATTTATTTTTAATCGCTTATATCGGTGTTCAGTTAGCGGGCTATGTTGTCATGCCCATTAATACAAAACTAGCAGCTCCAGAGGTCGAATTTATTTTTAATCATTCAGAAGCTAAAGGGCTTATTTATGATGAAAGGTTAGAAGATGTACTCGCAACTATTGGCTATCCGTTTCAACATATTGTAGGGCTCGAAGAGATGAAAGACGTCATTAAAAACTATCCAGGTCAAAGAAAAGCTGTCAAATTGGAGCCTCATGATACTAGTGTTATTATGTATACTTCTGGGACGACGGGTAAACCAAAAGGAGTAATGCTAACTCATCAAAATATTGTATCAACTGCGGAAATATGGTCGTCCTCAATGGATATGACTAATGAGGATAGAATGTTTATTTGTACGCCTTTATTTCATTGTGCAGGTCTTCATGTATTTGCGATGCCGATGTTTTATAAAGGCGGTACAATGGTTATAGAAGAGGCTTTTTCTTCGACAAACACATTAGAACAATTAGTCGTTACAGATTCAACAATTTTCTTTGGTGTTCCGTCAATGTATACAATTATTTTAAATACACCTAACTTTAAGGAACATACATTTAAAAATTTACGTTTATTATGTTACGGAGCGGCACCGATGCCTTATGAGCTTGTTAAGCAAGTGAAGGAGGCATTTCCTAATGTGAAAGTACAAAACCTGTATGGACAAACTGAAAATACTCCTGCCACCACTTCTCTTTTAGATGTCGATGCACTGACAAAAATTGGGTCAGTAGGAAAACCATTAGCCCAAACGGACGTCCGTGTCGTTGATAGCTTTGGTGAAGCGGTGCCAGCGGGTGAGGTAGGAGAAATTTGTGTCAAAGGACCACAAGTCATGAAAGGTTATTTACGTAATCCTGAAGAAACAGCTAGAGCAATTAAAGATGGTTGGCTCTATTCAGGAGATTTAGGGCGTTTTGATGAAGACGGTTATCTCTATATCGTTGATCGTAAAAAAGATATGATCATTCGAGGTGGCGAAAATATTTATCCTATCGAGGTTGAAGAGGTTATATATCAACTGCCAGAAATTTTAGAAGCAGCCGTTGTAGGTTTTCCACATGAAGTATATGGCGAAGTTCCGAAAGTATTTGTCGTATTGAAGGAAGGAAAGTCTTCTGATGAAGAGGCGATATTGGCGTATTGTCGGACTCAGCTCGCAAAGTATAAAGTGCCACATGAAATTGAATTTTTAACTGAATTACCACGTAATGCTTCTGGGAAAGTTTTGAAGCATACATTACGACCAAGAGTAAGTACGCCAAACGTGTAAAACGGTTTGAGAAAATTCGAAAATAGCAAACAAAGTAATACCTTAATCGGACGCACACTAAATTTAGAGATGCTTTTGTGTAGAGGAAATATGTTAGGCCTCTGCGCAATTGCGTTCGAGGCTATAGGTCAACAGATGTTGATGGCGCGAAAGCGTAGTGCTATCGTAGCGGCATGAAATTGGTCACTCAGTCGTTGTTGTTGCTGTCGCTTCGCTTTCGCACAGATAAATTGCCACAGGACGTGACGTTCTTAGAGTGTTTGGACAACCGCTAATAGAAGTTAAAAATAGGAACGTCTATGAAATTAGCGTATAATAGAGTCTGCGACAAATTGAAATAATAGAATTGAAGTAATTGTCTTCAAACAAGATAGGAGCGGAATTTGTCTTGTGGACGCGGGATAAACGCCTTTTACTAATAGGTTTAATGATAATCATGCTACTACTTTCGGGTTGCCATCCGTTTTCGCAGCAGGAAATACAAAACAAAGGATTAACTGTGTTAACGGTAGAGTTTAACAGTGGTGCGCCCATACCTAACCTTTATATAACTGCTACAGATGTAGAGTCAGGTGAGGTAGTAGAGGATGCGGTTGGCTCTGAAGAGGGTGAAGCAATATTTTCGAAGCTAATTGCGGGACGGAAATATGCTATAGCTGCAACTACGCTTGAAAATAGTACGAAAAATGATGGTTATACGACAATCGAAAATTTTACATATGATGCGACAAAGCCGTATTATCGATTGGAGACACATTTTTCAAGGGACGAGCAAGAGCTGGATGTACCAGTTGTTATGCAAAAACCTGAACTACCACATGGCTGTGAAATAACATCATTAACAGCTGTATTAAATTATTATGGGCTAGACGTTACGAAGCTGGAAATGGCTGATAACTATTTACCAAAGCAAAAAATTAGAACTATAGACGGACAACGATTTGGTCCAAATCCGGCACAGGCTTTTGCAGGAAATCCTCGTGATAAAGCACATGGTATGTATGTCTTTGCAGCTCCGATTGTCAAAGCAGCAGAGGCAGTAATAGCAGATAAACAGGCAGATTTACGAGTGACAAATAAGAGTGGTGCCACGCAGGACGAAATTTTACAGCTTGTTCGGGAGGGAGTCCCTGTTGTAACTTGGGTTACATTAGATTTATCAGAGCCCCAAAGAAAGCTAGCTAAGGGCTGGATCTATGAAGGTGAAAAAGTGCCGCATGCCGCGTATATGAACTTGCATGCTGTTGTTTTAACCGGGCATTTAGGTGATAAAGTAGTTGTTATGGACCCATTAAAAGGCTTTGTCACTTATAATGTGGATCAGTTTTTTAAAAGCTATAGAGAATTAGGTGAACAAGCTGTAGCCGTTCATAAATGATTCAAAGAAGGGTAATAAGGCGCATAAGGAAAGTATGTTACACTTGTAAAAAAAGGCTTGTCACTGAGGATGTTCCCACGTTATGTGAGAGCCTAATAAAAGCTAAAGTGAGTTGAGTAGAATGGCCATTGAGCACGCTTTTTTACCGGTTTTATTAGGAGATGAAATGAATGCTTACGGCATGGCAAGAGCATTTTACGAGTCCTATGGCGTTAAACCACTTGCATTAAATCATACGAATATGGAGAAAATACAGCAGAGTGATTTATTAATATTTCGTGAAGTTCCAAAACTCCATATTGAAGAACGTTTTATCGTTGCGTTAAAGGCAATTGCAGAGGAATTTGCAGGTAAAAAATTGCTGTTATTAGCCTGCGATGAATTTTACGTGAAAAAAATTGTGCAATATAAAGCGGAGCTAGCAGAGTATTTTGTAATTCCTTATGTGGATGCAAACCTTGCTAACGAGCTATTAACACGTGAGAGCATGTATGAACTTTGTGCGAAGTTCGGCTTTCACTATCCGGCAATGCATGTTTGCACCGTCAATGATTACGAGGAATTTGTCATCCCTTTTGAATTCCCAGTTGTCATTAAACCTTTGAATATGACAAAGTATGCTACATGTATTTTTCCAGGCAAGAAAAAAGTGTATATTGCCAAAGATGACGACGAAAAGGATGCTATTTTCCATGCCATTTATAAGGAATCGGCATACCGAGATGATTTAATGGTACAGCAATATATTCCTGGCGAAGATGCTCATATGTACGTCGTAAATGCTTATGTTGGGCAAGATAGTAAAGTACAGCTATTATCTGTAGGTAACTCAATTTTAGAGGAGCATTCCCCAGAGGGGATTGGTCGCTATGTAGCCATCATGACAGCATACGATAAAGACTTAATGGACCGCGTAAAATTGTTTCTAGAGGAAATGCGATTCCAAGGCTTTGCCACGTTTGATATGAAGTACGATGAACGTGACGGTCAATATAAGTTATTAAGTATTGAATTACATAATGAACTTTCAAATTATTATGTGACAGCAAGTGGCTATAATTTAATGCAATATGTTGCGGATGATTTTATCCGTGGAAGTAAAAAACAGCTAACATATGTTCAGAATAAGCATCTTTGGACAATTGTTCCGAACGGTGTCCTCTTTAAATATGTACAAAATGAACAGCTTGTAATTGAAGCGAAAAGTCTTATTCGCCAAGGAATGGCTACGGATTCCATCTTTAATTATAAGGATATGAATGCGAAGCGTTGGTTAAATATAACGCTAGATAATTTAAGCTTTTATCGCCAATATAAGAAATATTTTAACAACAAAGGTCTGTCAAACTAATGAAAAAACAAACTTTAGGTATAATTGGTGGCGTTGGTCCACTAGCAACGATGTTTATCGGTGAAATGATTGTAAGACGTACGAAGGCAACGAAAGATCAGGAGCATTTACATACAATCATTGATAATGATACGAATATTCCTGATCGTACTGCCTTTATTTTAGATAGTACGAAAGAAAATCCCGTACCAGTGATAGTCGCAGATGCTAAAAAGCTTGCTTCTGTTGGAGCAAATGTGATTGCTATTCCATGTAATACGGCACATACCTTTTATGATGACATAGTTGAAGGCTCTCCAGTTCCCGTCTTACATATGATAAGGGAAACAGCAAAGCGAGCTTCTGACTTAGGGGCAGAGCGTGTAGGGATTTTAGCGACAACGGGTACATTAACCTCACGCATGTATCAAGATGCGTTAGAGGAATTTGGTATAACACCTGTTGTTCCAGACGATGTGATGAAAGAGAAAGTCATGTCTATTATTTACGATTATGTAAAGGCTGGAAAAGATGTCTCTTGGGAGGATTGGCAGCCGATAGAAGAAGCAATGCTTGCACTTAATTGTGATCGTATTGTATTAGGATGTACTGAATTATCAATCGTCAATCGAGATTTAAAACTAAGTGACAAATATATCGACTCATTAATCGTTTTAGCAGAACGTGCCATATTAGCATGTGGCTATGAAATTGTAGATGAACAATCTTATTAACCAAATAAAATCTGCACGCTTTTCGCAGGTAAGTTGTAAACCTTCAAAAAATCTCAAGTATATAAGAGCTTGAAGGCTGGCAACCCCGTGATAAGTCGTGCAGATTTTTTTATCTATAGGGAGATTGAGAAAGCTTCATTTTTGAAACGATTATATAAAGGTTTACGTACATATGAAGTAGGAAAATGATTAGTGTGTTAAACTAGTGTCAAGCAGATAGAAGGTGGGAAATTACATGTCAGTAATAAATTTATTAAATGAAGATTTACAAGCAAAATGGAAATTTGAAGAGCCGATGAAAATTCAAGAGGAAATGATTCCAGCAATGCTTGAGGGCAAAGATATTGTAGCCGAGTCACCGACAGGGTCGGGGAAGACTTTAGCTTATGTACTTCCTTTATTAAATAAAGTAAACGGTTCAAAAAAACAAACACAAGGACTTATCGTAGCTCCATCACAGGAGCTAGCAATGCAAATTGTAGAGGTTATCCGTGAATGGACAGCAGGTTCTGATATTACGGTTCAACAACTAATTGGTGGCGCGAACTCTGCACGTCAAATAGAAAAGTTAAAGAAAAAACCGACGATCGTTGTAGGTACACCTGGCCGATTAAATGAATTAGCGCGTGCTGGAAAACTAAAGTTAAAAGAAATTGAAACAGTTATTTTAGACGAGTGCGATCAGTTACTAAGTCGTGAATATCGTGTTGTCGTAAAATCTTTTATCGAAGGGTCAGCATATGGGCGACAAGTAGTTGTTGTTTCAGCAACAATTACGGAGGAAATTGAATTAGTGGCTAGTCGTATGATGTTCGAGCCAGTACGCTTTAAAATTAAACCTGAGGATATGTTAAAGGTTGGTAAAGTTGTACACTCTTTCGTGAAAGTAGAGGAACGAGATAAAACTGATTTCCTACGTCGACTATCACATACAGAAGGATTACGTGCACTTGCTTTCGTCAACAATATCGATCAATTGCTGATGAAAGAAACGAAATTACAATATCGTTCGGCACCGATTGTGACATTACATTCTGACATGAAGAAAGAAGAACGTAAAAAGGCGTTAGATGCATTCCGAAAAGGTGACGCGCGTATTTTAATCGCTACAGATATTGCTGCACGCGGTTTAGATATTGAAGGTTTAACACATGTTATTCATGTTGATGTACCGAGAACAATTGAGCAGTATTTGCATCGTTCTGGACGTACAGGTCGTGCTGGAGCAGATGGTGAAGTATTAACGTTATTATCTTATCGTGATGAGAAAACGTACAAAAAATGGACAAGAGAAATTTCTGCGAAACCTGTACAGAAAATATGGCATGAAGGCAAGCTAGTGGAGGGTAATTCAAAAACAATTGGACAGAAGCGAGGTAAATAATATGACGTTTGAAGAAAAATTACAAGCATATGCAGAACTTGCGGTAAAAGTCGGTGTCAATATTCAACCTGGGCAATACTTATTAGTTAATACTTCCGTGGAAGCATTAGATTTCGCCCGTTTAGTCGTAAAAGAGGCTTATAAAGCTGGTGCAGGACGTGTTCATGTTAATTTTTCAGATGATGAAATGGATCGTGCTTACTTTGAGCATGCTTCAGAAGAAGAATTTAATCGTTTCCCAGAATGGGTAGTTAAAATGCGTGATGAGGTAATCGAACGTAAAGGAGCAATATTATTGATCGATGCTGCAGATCCTGATAAATTAGCAGGTATTTCAGCAGATCGGCTTGCTACCCATCAAAAAGTATCAGGAGCTGCTCTTAAAAATTATCGTAACGCCGTAATGAAAGATTTAATAGCTTGGTCAATTGTTGCTGTCCCTTCACCAAAGTGGGCATCGAAGGTATTCCCAAACTTAGAGGCTAAGGAACAAGTACCAGCATTATGGGAAGCTATTTTTAAAACTGTTCGTATTGGTGAAGGCAATGCTGTTGAAAGCTGGCGTGAGCACGTAGTAAATTTAGAATCTCGCGCGGCCCTACTGAACAATAAAAAATATGCGAAGCTTCACTATACAGCACCAGGCACTGACTTAACAATTGCCTTAGCGCCACAGCATAAATGGCTTACTGGGGGTAGTAAAACGCCAGATAATACTACCTTTATTGCTAATATGCCGACAGAAGAGGTCTATACGTTACCGATGAAACAAGGTGTAAATGGCTATGTAAGCAATACAAAACCATTAGTTTATCAAGGGAATATTATCGATGGCTTTAAACTAACGTTTGAAGAAGGAAAAATTGTTAAGGCTGAAGCACAGGTAGGCCATGATTTATTACAGGAGCTTATGAATGTAGATGAAGGCTCTTGTTATTTAGGTGAGGTCGCACTTGTACCGCACGAATCACCAATTTCAGCATCGGAGATTTTATATTTTAATACATTGTTTGACGAAAATGCATCGAACCATTTAGCGATTGGCGAAGCTTATCCAACTTGCTTAGAAGGTGGAAGAGATTTAGAAAACGGACAGCTTGAAGCGTTAGGTGCCAATATTTCAGTGACACATGAGGACTTTATGATTGGTAGCGGTGAGATGGACATTGACGGTATTTTACCAGATGGAACTGTAGAGCCAATTTTCCGCAAAGGTAGCTGGGCATTTTAAGTTCTTCATTTGAAGAAAGGAGCTGAGCAGATGAAACGATTACTAAGCATAATTGGTGCAACTATACTCATAATGGCATTAGGTGTTTCATCTGCTTTTGCTCAGACTGAAAACTACCTATCAATCGGAGATTCCTTGGCGGCTGGTCAAACACCTTATCAACAGATTGATACAGGCTACAGTGATTTAATTGCCATGAAATTAGGAATGACTGGGCAATTACATTTCTATACAAAGGAGCTCGCTTTCCCAGGCTATACAACAGCTGATGTCTTGAAACGAGTACAATCAGAGGAAGCAAGTGACTTACTAGCTAATGCAACACTTATTACAGTTTCGGCAGGTGCCAACGATTTACTGCGTCTAGTGCAGGTCAATCCAACAGCAGGTACATTAGCCTTTACGCAGTTGCAAACGGATTATGCATTAAACATTGCCAGAAAAAATATGGCGGAGATTTTGGATGAGTTGAAAGTGCGCGCACCTAAGGCAAAGGTCTATGTAATGGGCTATTATTTTGCCTATCCAAGTGTTCACGCTACGCAAAAAGAAGGCACAAATGCACAGCTTGTAAAGCTAAATAAGATTTTACAGCAACAGGCAGAGCGTGCCGGAGTAGCTTATGTAGACGTCTATAATGCTTTTGGGTTAAACGCAACAAACTTTTTACCCAATATCTCTGATGTCCATCCAAATTTTGAAGGCTATCGCCAAATGGCAAATGCTTTTTTACATGAATATAGCGGAAATAAAGCACTAGCCATTGCTTCAAACGAACTGCCAAAGCCTAACCCTATGTCATTTGAGCACATTTTAGAACAATTAGCGAAGGCAGAGCAGAAACAAAAAGCAAAAGAGCAAGAAAATGAAAAGCCAAAACCTACTGCGCGTGCCATTCAAGGTTTTACAGGATACGCTGCTTTTATGGAGAAGGTAAGAGCAACACGTTTTAATCATAACTATTTGTAACAGGGCATCGACAGTGATGCTCTTTTTTATGTTAAATATCTATAAAAATATAAGCGAAGGATAGAATTGTCGGAGTGACGGAAAGAATCCCTGGGACGACGGATAGCCCGCCCCTTATTTCGCCAGGTTATGATGAGGAACCTTTATCAAACTAATAAAAGGAAAAACAATCAATCCATCAGCCGTGATAAAATAAAATAAACAGGAGGCGCAAAGAATGAAAATATTTCATACAGCAGATTGGCATTTAGGAAAGCTTGTACAAGGCGTCTATATGACGGAGGATCAACATTATATTTTACAGCAATTTATGCTAGCCATTGATGAGGAAAAACCGGATGTTATCGTTATAGCAGGTGATTTATATGACCGTTCGATGCCTCCTATTGAGGCAGTGAATTTACTAAATGATATTTTGGCGGAAATTGTGCTTGATAAAAAAATCCCTGTGTTAGCGGTTGCGGGGAACCACGATAGTGCAGGTCGATTGAATTTTGGCAGTAGTTTAATGAGTGATAGTGGATTACATATTAAAGGCCAATTTACGAAAGATCATGCGCCGATAGTTCTCCATGACGAGTATGGTGAAGTACATTTTCACCTCGTACCATATGCAGAGCCGGCTTCAGTACGGACTATTTTGGAGGATGATTCCATTCGATCTCATCAAGAGGCGATGGAAAAAATTATCGACCATATTGGGCAAAGTTTAGATCCAACAAAACGTAATGTTTTTGTAGGACATGCCTTTGTGACGAAGTATGGGGAAGAGGAAGCGAACACGAGTGATTCTGAGCGGCCTTTATCAATAGGAGGCTCGGATTGCATAAATGCAGCGTTGTTTAAGCCTTTTCATTACACAGCACTTGGCCATTTGCATAAAGCACATTTTGTGTTGAATGAAACGATTCGCTATGCCGGTTCTCCTTTGAAGTATTCATTATCTGAGCACTTACATGAGAAGGGCTTTTTAATAGTGGAACTTGATGCACAAGGGGAAATTACTGTCACAAAACGTAAGCTTATAGCGAGACGGGATTTACGTGTGGTAGAGAGCTTAATGGATGATTTATTGCAATTACCACCTAGTGATGATTATGTATTTGTACGTTTAACAGATGCTACGTCAGTAACCTCGCCGATGGAACGTATTCGTACGGTATTTCCTCATGCGATGCATGTTGAGCGAAAAGTAGCCCGCCAAGAGGTATCACATGAAATTCAGACCGTTGAGACAGAGAAAATAGAAGACATCGATTTATTCCGATCATTTTTTACAGATATAATTGGCGTACAGCCAGATCAAGATACAGAACGTCTATTTATAGAGATGCTACAAGAATTATTAGATGAGGAGCGGGAGACAGTAAAATGAAGCCTTTAAAGTTAACGATTACTGCATTCGGTCCATATAAAAATACAGAGGTTATTGATTTTCAACAGCTTGGTGAACATCGTCTATTTGCGATTTCCGGAAAAACAGGCGCAGGGAAAACGACGATTTTTGATGCGATATGCTATGCACTTTACGGATCGGGTAGCGGTGAAGATCGTCAGGATACTGCTATGCTTCGAAGCGGGTTTGCGGATGATGATGTGTATACTGCAGTGGAGCTCGTTTTTGAAATGCATGATAGAGTCTATCAAATTTTACGTCAGCCAGGTCATATTAAAGCAACAAACAAAAGTGTCACTGGCAAGAAAATTGAACTGGCTGAAATCAAAGGAAACACGCTTGATTATAATATTGTAGAAAAGCAGCAAACGCTTGAGGTAGATAAAAAGCTACAGGATATAATCGGCCTCACAAAGGATCAGTTTAGTCAAATTGTTATGCTACCACAAGGCGAATTTCGCAAGCTGTTAACCTCAGATTCTACGAATAAAGAAGTTATTTTACGCAAAATTTTTAAAACAGATCGCTTTGGTGCGATGACAAAAAGACTTGATGCGAAACGAAAAGAGGCGGAAAGTGATTTACTGCATGCTCAACAATTAAAGGAACATCTTCTTGGCCAAATTGCAGGTGCTTTACCACAGCGTTCGTCATCTTTATTTACTTGCATTACTAATAATACTGACAATATGCATCAGCTGAAGAAGGCTCTAGAAGAGGAGCAAACCTATTATACGGAATGTATACAATTGGAATTGCAACGCTATAAAGAGGCTTATGCGCATCATCAAAAAGAGCAGGAATTTTATAGTAGAGCGAAAACACTAAATGAGCAATTTGATGAGCAAACTAATCGTCAGAATCGCCTACAAGCATTGCTACAAGAACAAGATATATATAGCGCAAAAGAACGCGAAATTGCATTAGCAGAGAAAGCAGAGCGTCTTGTCATACTTGAGCAACAATGTATCGATTTACGTGCTGAGCAAAATCGTAAAGAACAATCCTATCAGCAAGCAATGACAGAGCAGAAAAACATAGAAGCTCAGTTAAAAATAGCGCAGGAAAAGTTTAACGTTGAAGAGGCGAAAGAACCTGAGCGTCAACACGTTTTACAACAGGAATTACAGCTACAGGTATTATTACCGAAGTTCGAGACGTATGAGAATAATCTGCAGCAAATGCAAATAGCTGAACAATATGTTGCAACAGCAAAGCTAGCTGTAGACGATAATAGTAAAATCGTAGAAACAGGACAAATGCAAGTTCAGCAATTAACAAAAACAATTGAACAATATGAAAAACAACTTGAGCCATATGAAAGTTATTTAGAACAGCTACCTAAGTTAAAAGAGCAAGTATCATTACTAGCGCAAGTTGAAAAATATACGAGAGCAGTTGCAACAGCGGAGCAGGATGTAGCCACTACTAATGTCCATTATCAAGAAAGTAAGCAGGCTCTTCAAAAGTTGGAGCAACAATGGATTGCGAGTCAAGCAAGTATTTTAGCACAGCAACTTAAGGACGGAGAGCCTTGTCCAGTGTGTGGTAGTACAACACACCTCGAAACACATCGTGAGCAATTAGAGATGATTGAATTAGCAGAGGTGGAGGCTTTACGAGGAAAGGCTAGTACTGATGAGCGCAAGTTTTTAGAGAAAGAAGCTTTATTGAATTCTACAAAGCATCTTCTACAAGAGGCGCTAGAACAGTTAGAGACAAATGAGATTGATCAATCGAATCAAGCACAAATTGTAGCTTCCTTGCAAAACGTAGAGCAACAAATAACAATCTTAAAAGTAGTGAGCCATCAATTATCTGATGTACGTATTCAACAAAAGGATCATCGTGCACGAATGGAGCAGTTACAAGAAAAGCAAATAAAACTTGAGCAATATTTAGTTGAGAAAACGAAGGAATTGACTAAACAACAAGCAATTGTAGAAGAGCAGCAAAAGCATATTCCAGAAAATCTTTCGACGCTACAAGCATTGCAACAGGCAATCGCTCATATAGGATCACAAAAACTTGCATTACAAACTGCGTGGAATAGTAGCCAACAAAGTTTGCAATCTGCCAAGGAAGCCGCAAATAATGCTAGAATGACCGCAGAAATAGCGAAACAGGCTTTTGAGGAATTAAAGCTGAAAATGGATGAAAAGCGCGAGCAATTTTCAGTGAGTATGAAGGAAGCAGGCTTTGAAAGCTATGATGAATTTGCTACTGGGAAGCGTAGCGCGTTGCAAATAGAAGCTTTACGGAAATCTTGCAATGAATATGCACTACAAATCCACACATTACAAGTACAAATTACTGAGGGAGAGAAGCATCTTAAAGGGCAAGAGAAGCAAGATTTAACGACCATGGAAGAAAAGTTAGAGATGCTTCGTGTCACATATGAGGAAGCTTTTAAAGTATTGCAACAAATGGAAGGATTTGCGAAGGCTTGTGCAGACTTTATCAAAAAAGTTGAGGAGACCGAACAGGAGATTCATTTACTTGAAAAAGAAGCGGGGCGAGTAAAGGAGCTCTATGCAATGTTAAATGGACAGAATGTGAAAAAGCTGTCTTTTGAGCGTTATATTCAAATCAATTATTTAGATAAAATAACAGAGGCGGCAAATGTTCGACTTTATCATTTATCCAACGGTCAATTTGAGCTACGACGTTCAGATCGCTTAGAAAAGCATGCCAAGCAAAGTGGGCTAGGACTAGATGTGTATGATGCTTATACAGATCAATTACGAGATGTCAAAACATTATCAGGGGGAGAAAAGTTTAATGCGTCTTTAAGTCTTGCCCTTGGGATGGCAGATGTCATTCAAAGCTTTCAAGGTAATATCCGTATTGAAACGATGTTTATTGATGAGGGCTTCGGTTCTCTCGATGAAGAAGCATTAAATAAGGCGATTGATACTCTTATTGATTTACAAGATTCCGGACGTATGATTGGAGTCATTTCTCACGTTGCGGAGTTAAAGGCTACAATGCCAGCTGTGTTGCATGTTGAAAAAGCAATGAACGGTCATAGTCAAACATATTTTGAAGTGAAATAACAAAGAGGCGTATCTCCGTTTGTTGGAAATACGCCTTGTTGTTATTTTTTTTTAGTTACGTTAGGATTTGTTCCTTTTTTTGCAGCGATTACTTTTTTGACAATTGGGATAACGATAGGTGCTAATTTTACAGCGGTTTTAACAACTTTAGATACTTTCACAAAATAACAGCTCCTTAAGTACTGTGTGTTCAAGGAGAGGTTAAGATGAAACTTATCGGATCACCCGAACTGCCTGAATAATATTCCAAATAACGACTCCTAATGAAACGAGAATATAAATTGCGAATGAAGCAAACCAAATGATAAGAAAATTATTACTATCTGAATTTAGATCAAAATTAGTGTTGAATGATAAAGTTGAGAAAATAAAGACTGCAAAGAAAATTATTCCGAATGCGACTGGGATTAAATGTGATATTAGTGCTCGAATAGAGTGCCTCTTTACGTCGCTATCTTTTGTCACAAAGTAAACGACTAATGGCACAATAAAGGGTGCAAATAAAATACTGAGATAACTAAAGGCAGATAATATTTTTTGGTTCTCCATAGTAGTACCTCCTTTTTTAATATTTACGCATGAAAAACGATAAAGTTTCAAAAAAAATGTGGAAGAGGTTGTAATCATAACAGTGTTTGCGTACAATGAGGTTGTTCAATAAAATTAAGATGTACGACCACAAGGGGAGCTGATGATGTCAGCTGAGACTGGGCACGTAATGCCTTGACTCTTCGAACCTGTAAGTTAACACTTGCGTAGGGATTGTGGATAGAAACCGACACTTTTACGATGTGAGGCTCTGTCCTGGCATCGTTTTTTATCTTTTTGATGCCAGATAGGGACATATTTGCCAACTGATTTCTATTCCTGCTCTTGTATCCTACATCGGAACAAAGGAGAGAATATTATGGACAATAAAAAACTGTTAATGCTTGTGGAGATTGCGATATTCGCTGCGATTGGCCTTGTGCTCGATCAGGTTTCCTTTAAAGTATGGGCACAAGGCGGCTCTGTTAGTCTAGTGATGGTGCCAATAATTTTAATAGCATTCCGCTGGGGTCTTATTCCAGGCATGACAACCGGTTTACTCATTGGTGTAATGCAAACAATGTTTGGTGCTACAATTGTGCATTGGCTACAAGGAACACTTGATTATGGTGTTGCCTTTACAGTAGTGGGCTTAGCTGCCGTTGTACGTCGACCGGTGCTTGAGGCTGCAAAAAATTTAAACAAAAAGAAAATGGCGCTTTATATTATTTTAGGAACTGTATTAGCAGGTTTTTTACGCTATGCAGCACATACCATTGGTGGCGCTGTATTTTTCGAAGAGTATGCAGGCGATCAAAATGCGTGGATTTATTCAATCATCTATAATGGAACATATATGCTACCAGCAACGATTTTAACAGCGATTGTCGGTGTTCTGCTATTTACGGCAGCACCTCAGTTAATGCAACGGAAATCCTAACTATTATGCCCTTCACATGAGTGAAGGGTTTTTGTTTTGGCTGTTTTCGAAAAGATTGTTGCTATTCAAATAACGGAGCAGTTTACTTCCAATGTGTGCTATACTTTCAAAGTAATAGCATGACTCGTCATGCTTGAAAAAACGCCGTATTCAGGAGGGTGTAATGGGGAAGGCATTCTGCAAAAGAACTAAAGAGATAATTGTAGATGGTTTTCAATTCCACTGCGTTATTAATGAGATCCCTAGTAAAAAATTTGTGAATTTTAAAGTCTATTCATCAAAAACATCATATTTTGAAGTCTTGTTTACATGGGAAGGTAGCTGGAACTTCATCCCACATAAGCCAAGCAATTGTGAACGTTTAATTAGATATGCGATTGAAAATGGATGGGAATTTAGTGTTGAAAAGAAAACGTTTAAAATAGAACAAGGTGATTTTCTCATTGATAAATTAGGACTAACCTCACATATTTCTCATTAAGCTAACGTAGTGCTTCCCTTCAATAAGAATAGGACTTGCGTGTATGATTGAATCCCATACGCACAAGTCCTTTTGTTATGCTTTCACAACCTCTCCTGTAGCTTCACACATGGCTCTATAGCAACAATTAGACTGTTTCCCTCTGCTCTACTAACCACACTCACAGGTTCGTTAAAGGCTCGTTCAACTCTACTTAGGTACTTGTTACTCAGTTCTTGTAGCTGTCAATCTCATTTGTTGCACATTTACCATTCCTCTACCAACCCAAACTCTGCTATGTTACAATTTCGATATAGAAAAAATTTTAAGTTAGTGAAAAAAGTGGGAGGATTTGAGTTTTGAATAGTTATTATACAGAAGATATGAACAGTTTTAATTCAGGAGATATTTTATTTAGTGCTTTCTCGATTTTCGGGTTATTATTTTCTCTTATTCCATTTATTTTTTTCCTTTGGTTTGCTATCAGTACAACTAAGCAATTAAAAAGGCAATCTTTATTATTGGAAGAAATCAATGAAAAATTAAAACGTTAACAAGGACTATAATCTCCTTTTAACAATCAAACCAATAGCCACCACGCTTAAATCTTAGGGACTTGTGCGTAACACTACTACAAGTCCTTTTGTTATGCTTTCTCTATCACTCCTATAGCTACACACATGGCTCTGTAGCACCAATCAAACAAAAAGATGTGCTACCCGCAATCTCACATATTGAAACTGACTAGAAGACTCTGATAAAGAGTTGATTGAAATGGATTGCGTTCTGCAACTCCGATTAATTTTTCCAATCTTTCAAGCGCCCAATTAAACGAACGTGCTTTGCAATCTGTATCAATGAATTGTGCGAACTCTTCTACACCTGCTTCTTTAACTGATTCAGAAGTAGGGTAAGCTTGTAAAGTTTTTATGGAAATCTCAGCGTATAAATCGCCAAAAACTCCTTGTACTCAGGGAATATTTGATCTAATACGGCTTGAATTAGATGGGGACCTTTTTGATGAACTTATGTCTAAGGATTTTGGTGAAAAAATGAATCATCTGGAAACATTCGCACATAACACAAATAGACCTTATAAAAGCCTCGCCTATTTTGGAATAACATTGATACCGCCGAGTTCTCATAAACAATTTTTAAATATGGTTAGTGAAGCAAACGATGAGTACAAATCAGAAGAACTTGAAGAATTGATGAAAAAAATAGCAGAAGCAATAAAAGAAGATAGTTGTTTGATTCATTATGGTGTTTAATTTTGTCAATACATACATGAAGCTAAGAGGTGGTTGTTCGATTAGAGCAATCGCTTCTTGTGCTAACGGAGCAGTTTAATAAAAGAAGGGACATATTTTATGAAAGAAATTAAATCGACATCTATTCAACCTAATGTAAAAGAACTTTTATCCTTCGCAACCTCTGAAAAGAATGTTGAGAAAGAATATGAATTATATATGCAATCTCCAGTAAGAAAGTTATATGGATATGACCTTGAATCTGAGGTTGCTGGTTGTATTGGAATAGAATTTTTAAGTCCAAAGCGTTGTGAAATAAAACATATCGCAGTATCTCTGGATCATAGAGGAATAGGTATTGGAAGTAAAATGATTAGCTTTATTTTGGAAAAATATTCTTTATCTTTTATATTTGCTGAAACCGATAAAGATGCTGTGAACTTTTATGAAAATTATGGATTTAAGATAACGAGTTTAGGTGAAAAATATCCAGGTGTGGAACGATTTCAGTGTATTTTAAAAAGTTAATAGGACTAAGTCTTCTTCAACTATCGGAGTGTTTTACTTGAAGATCATTGAGTTGCATATGCAGCTCTTTTTTTCTTTATTGAACTCCCATGAAAGAACTTAATCATCTTTCATTTTCTGTGGTGAAGTGCTGCTTTTTGCACTTCATGGATGGCTAACGGGGCAGGTTAGTTCAATAGCGTTGTTTAACTTGTGCTCAACAATCGGGCCATTTAATTGAATAACGCCTTTGGTAAAATTGATGAATTTATGTTAAAATCTGGTATGAATTATAAACCGATGTACATAAACTGATGTACATAAACTAATGACGCAATTTAGTGGAGGAGGGATTATATGTATGAGTGAAATATCTTTTAATGAGTTAGAGAAGAAGGTCAAAAAGATTAAAATTGAAGCTTTTGTCATTCATAAAGGGAATACACGGATCTTTGAATATTTAAAGAATAAAAAAGTCGCAGAAAAGCCGTTCAAGGTTTATTCCATTACAAAGAGTATTATATCTATATTAATTGGAATTATGGTCGATAAAGGGCTAATAAAAAATATTCACGAACCGATTCATCACTACTTTCCAGAAATACTAGAATTTAATGACCCAACGAAGGAGGAAATCACACTATTTCATTTGTTGACTATGACCTCGGGGTTACAGGTAGGAAATTTTCAAGCTTCAAAAAACTGGGTTAAGTTCATATTAGATCAACCAATGATTCATAAACCGGGTTCAACCTTTCAATATCATGATGGAAACTCTCATTTATTAAGCGCAATTATCCAAAAAATTTCCGGTATTTCTACCGCATCATTTGCCGAGAAGTATTTATTCCATCCATTAGGGATCAATAAATACATTTGGGTAAAGGACCCGCAAGGAATTCACGGAGGCGGCTTTAGTATTTCATTAAATGTAGAGGACTTGGTGAAGCTTGGATTTTTATTTTTAAACGAAGGCCAATTTAATTCAAAGCAGTTGATTTCATCCTACTTTCTCCAACAAATGATAAGACCGTATAAACAAGTCGATACTACTATTGAAGGAACACGTGGATATGGTTATCAGTTATGGACCTATGAAAGTACTAATGATAACACCCAAATGGAATATTACTATGCTTTTGGGTTATTCGGACAATATATATTTATTGTACCGAAGTTAAATATAATGGCTGTAGTAAAAAGCCATCTACAATATGACCAGCAATCTGCACCGAGACTCTTTTTCGAAGAACTTTTAGGTAGTTGGATGGATGAGTGAGACATTTATACAAATCAAAAGGGGTTTATCTCCTCTTCTGAGATCATAAAAGTATCTTGTAAAAAGGAGAAATCACTATCTTGATAGTCCATAATCGGGCGCGAATGTGGAAGAAGCGTCTTTTTTTCTTCTTCAACTAAACCAGCTAATAGAATGTCAAGAAAAACATTGATAATCAAAAAACACTTCATGTTATACTAAAAATGCACAAGACAAATAACCCTCCTCATTCAGTGTGGAAGGTTTTTGTTTTATTTGAAAATGCTGTTATTAAATAGTTTCTTG
>NZ_SADV01000021.1 GCF_006864135.1 Lysinibacillus sphaericus
CGTTAGAATTCAGGACTCAAGCCGCTTAATACATTTTTTATTATTTCCACTGTCTACTTGACGGGGTGCAGTTCATTGAGTACCTGGGTTTTTCGCTGTTTGTAATGGCTAAACTGGCAATGATAATTTTCAGTCCTTCAAAATCACCGCCAGTCAATATGCCTAGAAGCGACTGATCTATTAGATTTTTATCTACAGCTTATTTAGTAGCCACTTTAATTCATTCCTTGTTAACATTGTCCTAGAACTTCTTCTTCCCCTACCTCCCCCTCTTTTTCTAACATTTCTCCTTTAGTATCGTTTTCAAAAGTATCATACATTTTCTCTTTAATGAATAGTGCAGGAATTAACCCCATGAATGCATAAGAAATACCTAACACAGCTAGTCCAAATCCAATGGATTGTGAAGTAGCGATAATTCCAATAAGGATTGGAGCTATAGCTGCACCGATTCTTCCCGTATTATAAGCCGCACCTACAGCGGTTCCTCTAATATGAGTCGGGAAGCTTTCACTTAAATAAGTAGCATTTACACCATACGGCGCTCCATATACGAAACCTAGAACAGTCATTAAAACAATGATGTTACCTGGTGATTGATAAAAATATATGACTGGTAGCATGACCGCTGTAGATAATCCGGCTATCACGAAAACCCAACGACGACCAATTACATTGGCAACCCAACCAGCAAGTGCTTTACCAAAAATCGATGCTGTATATGTTCCAATTAAATATCCTGTCATTTCTTTGAAATTAAAGCCTAATTCTTTAACTATATACGTCGGTAACCAAGTACCTACTCCGTAATATCCGAATTGCAATAAGGAAGAAGTTAATATCCAAAATAGAAAGATTGTAAAAACTTTCCTATCCCTAAACAACGCAAGCCATTCATTTGATTTCTTTACTTTTGATGTCTTATCTTGTTTTTTAGCCAATCTCCAGCCAGTAGGTTCAGGTACTTTTACTCGAATATAGATCGCCACAACAACCGGGAAGATTGATAGTAAGAATAATGGTCTCCAACCAAATTCAGGTAGAATCGCGCCCGCTAATAAAACCGCGACTAAATATCCTAATGAATAGGAAGAACCTAATACGCCCATAATAGTTGCTCTATTTTTAACTTTTACATATTCAGCCATTAACATTGTGGCTAATGAATATTCAGCTCCCATACCAATTGCTGATATGAAACGAACAATAATAAATTGTTCATATGTTTGTACAAAAGCTAAGAGAGCCGTTCCAACTGAGAATAATATCATCATATAGGTCATCATTTTAACACGGCCAAAGCGATCAGATAACCAACCGCCTAGAATTCCACCAAGTGCCATCCCTAATAGCGAGAATGTACTGATCCAACCAGCAGCCTTCGTATCTAAGACGAATTCGTCAATTAGGCTCGGCATAACTAATGACAACATTTGGATATCCATACCATCAACTGTTAAACCTATAAAACTAGCTACAAATACAATTTTCCATAGATTTGAGTTTTTTTCCATCACATATCTCCTTCCGCATCCCTAGATTGTTTTGAAAGAATTATCTGCAAGCAAAATGAAGATAATGCATAGAATGTTTTGGCGAAAAAAGGTATAACAGTATTGTTTTCTAGTTTAGAATTTCTATCATAGAGGTGGAACATTGTTTTGAAGATTGAACATTTCCTACTTGTTTAACCCCGAATGATAATTATTAATTTATTTGGAAACTAACGACACCAAAACAATTTATACGGTATGTATTACCTCCCCTTTTAATAATTATACATTTTATCGAATAGTTTTCAAACAATTTGAAATATTAAGTTTTATATAAGCGGATAGCAATCACTTTAATCTTATAAAGGGATTGCTAATGGAAAAAGTATTCTTATGTCACGAATGCTTTCGCCAGTTAGCTATAACATCTGTTATATAATAAAAGCCCTCCACACTCATCTGTGGAGGGCATTATGTTAATCCTACTCAGTTAAAATCTCTCGTAAAACGTCCCAATACATACCGTCAAAAACTAAACTTTCAAAATCGGATCGCTCTACTATATTCCAAATTTGTTTTCAATACATTACATAGTAAATTTCACGTAGCAATAATCGTTATTTTGTTCTACTTCAACATTATCTACACCTTTAGTAAGGGATAAGTAATGTGGTGCAAATTCATAGGCTTCTTTTAGATTGGTTGTAAAAAAAGTGTCATTTCTTATTACACTTAATTTAAATACACCGCCTTTCATCTACTTTCTCGATAAAAAGAATGATTTCCTTCTATTTAAACTATAAAATAACGCTATGGTAATGATTTAAAAAATTGCTTTAAAAGAAACATAATTATGCATTTCATAGCAACCATTATTGTAAATATAAAACAATAATGGATTGTTTTTTCACAAATATAATAGTATTATTTAGTCGAGGTCATTAATCCTATTGTTTTACATCAATTAACAATAATAGAGGAAAATCCACTTATATCACTATTGTTAGTATTATTTCATTATCAAACAATAAAAATAATTTTAGGAGGAACATTTATGAAAAAATTAGCTACTTCAATTATCGCAGGTGCATTATTAATCGGTGGAACAATGAGTATCCCAACACCAACAGAGGCTGCAGCGAAAACATACAAAAATTGTAAAGAGTTAAATAAGGACTACAAAGGTGGCGTTGCTAAAGATGCCAATGTAAAAAATAAAGGTGGAAAAACAAAATACGCACCTTTTGTATCAGCTGAACTATATAAAGAAAATGCTTCGAAAGATCGTGACAAAGATGGTATTGCTTGCGAGAGATAAAGTTGTCATTCTGTTAAGGTGAATATCTTAAATTCACTGCCCTACTTGATGATCAATCCTCAAAACATTAATAGAATTCTCTTCATTATTATGAGATTGAAGGTTAAAAAGCACAGAGAGTTCTGTGCTTTTAATGTGTCATTATTCCGCAATCTGATCGTTAGCTGAGTAAATTGGTAATATAATTTCCGTTAAAAAATAAGACTAAGTCTCCAATTGCCCCAATACAAAAAAATATAAAATAATAACTTGCAATCGTCACCTTTTTGTTAAATATTTCCTTGAGCGCTTGTATAAACAATTCGTCAAACTTAAACCAACTTAATATCCAACTCGTTAAAAGAAAACTGATAATCATCATTTCCTTTTTCTCCCCCCCTGTTAAATGAACCTTTAAGTAAATACATCTTTTCTGTTTATTGATTTCTTAAATCTTTTGCACAACAACAGCTTTAGAAAACGGAAATGTATAAAAAAATTGCTTTATTTCAACGCGATTGGAGACTGAATTCAATATATGAATGTATTCAGCAGTTTTACTGAAATCAGAAATGACTAATCGACCATTTGGCCTTAAAACTCGCCACATTTCAAGAATTGCCTTCCTTCTTCCTTCTACACTTTTAATGTTATGGACTACGAAATTTGAGACAACAACATCGAAACTACCATCCGAAAATGGAAGTTCCCGGGCGTCAGCATCCACGATGTCGATTTCTGCCACACTTTCAGCAATCATATTAGCTCGTAGTTTAGCTTTCCCATTCCCTCCCAAATCCCATTTTGACCAAACATCAACGGCTGTCACCTTACAACCCCTTTGAGATGCGGAAATAGCTAAAAGTCCACGACCTGTACCCACATCAAGAAGTTCATCACCTGATTTAGCTTGTGCAAGACTCAAAATCACTTCTCTGTGTGCGATTTTGATTGTTGTTGAGTATGTAAACATCCAAAGGCCCGTCACAAGACAAATCAAACCATAGCTCAATACAAATCCATTGGCTGAACCAAACACACCCGATAACGTAAATATTAGCCCGATAATAATTAAATTGGCAACCCAAAATGGAGCGTCAACCCCATATCGCATGGTAATTTTCATTTATCTTGACCTTCTTGTGTTTTTAATAAAATGAACGTTTTGTTGCATACTGAATTTTTTCCACATTATAACATTAATGCCTTTTTATTCGAAATGGATTTCTTGTATAAGCCTTTAGCATATTCGTTCAGTGACGATTTCATAATTCTATAAGTAGTTTATGTTCATTAGAGTTAATTCGATATTCTTAAAATTTATCTGTTTACTTCTCAAAAAACTAAATTTGGGAACAAAAATAGGATAAATGTTGCTGATTGCTTGCTCAATTGCAAAATCAGCTTCATTTATCCTCTACAAACATTGATATATCAATGTTTCTATTCTATTAAGTAACCTAAAATGATGTAATACTGTTTATACTCCATTAGATTTTTTACATTTCTATGACTGATTTTCTATTTGTATGGTTGCATACACTAACTGGCTTAGTTGCATGTCCATTGTCATCTGTACACCAAGACTGCGATTGGAATGCGAGGAATATACCAACCCATCTATTTTCTTTTTCAAAATGAATGAATACACCACCATCTTGCCATATCCCATCGTCTTTTCTAAAATCCCTACTATTTCCTTGATTCATATGAATATCATGAATGCCTCTACCTGGAGAAAAACCGAAATATTTATCTTTTTCATCTTCAGTTTTAAATTTTTCTCCGTAAGCATAAACTGTCGCTTTTTTAGCCATAGCCTCTTGCATATATTTATTAACTTTTTCATTCAAGTCATTGTCTGGACCATTTTTTGTTGCAGGGAGAGGAATCATTTTTTGGGGATCAAATAAGCCACCACGAATATAATCTAATGCAATTTCACGATTTCCATTAGTAACTTCTGTAAATCCTTCTTCGTAATTTGGAATAATAGTTATTTGTTTAGAGTTAAAATCTTCACTAACAAAATATAGGACTTCTGAAGGCTTTACCTTAGAGGCAACATTGATCGCAATCCTATAATTCTCCTCACTTTTATCCTTCTTTGTTGCTCGAATATGCACTTCGTAATGAGGCGTCTTATCATATGAATCCACAGGTCTAACGTCAACAACTTTACCTTTTAGCACTCCGTATTTGAATAAGGGCATGAACTATTACCTCCTATAAAGTTATGCTAATAAAACTTTATACCAAGATTAAGTACATCGTAATAATTGCTTGACTCTTGGAAGCATCATTAGTTAAATACAAGCTCAAACTTTCTATTCGTATAATCAATCACCATACGCCCATCCTTAGCAATATCACTACCAAAAACACCATCTAGCTTGAAAAAAGTAGCAAGGTCTGTCAACATCTCTCTCACGTTGTGTAAGTTGATCGATTGATTGTCATTCAGATTAACAATTAAACTTTCTATACTGTCTAATTCTTTTTCTTTTACATCACCGAAGCCTCCAGAATGTATCATCTTTTTGCCATTTTAAGATCAACAATTTTCGATAGGAGCGGTTGTCCAAAATGGGTTTTATTTGCACCTGTATCCAAACCGAAATACAACGGAACTTGATTCTGACCTTTCACTTTCAAAATCGGATACCCACAGAAGAAAAGGTTGTTCTCCACATCATCTTTTCGTTGCGGTTTCTGAATTATTACCTGTTTTCGTCCATAGTCGATTTCCAGTAAAATATGTTGTATGATATCCCATCCGATAATACCGTCTACCTGCATTATTTGATTTTGAATCATTAATAAATCATTCGCCAACACCAATGTAGGCTGATTAAAAATCGTTAGACCCTGTATGATAATGGAGTCGATGAAGGCCAAATCGGCACTAAAATTTTGGTTTGTTGAATTTCCAACCTCCAATTCTTGTTCTTTCACAATGTTAATGTTACAGTCACTTACTAAAGCATTTGAGATGACCGTCATCCCTGCTCCAGTATCTAACCAAAAGCTTTTCTTACTTCCATTAATCTTTACATCAACCGTTGGAGAGCCGGAGTCATTGGAATACGTATTTCATCGTTTAAGAAGGAGAACGTTGTTTGTTCAGACTTCCTGCAAGCTTTCGCAATTAAACGATTGCTTTGATCAATGCTTTGATCATCAAGAAGGCCGAGTATCTCTAATTGTTTCCATTCGGATTTCATAAAATATAGCTCAAATAAAATCTTGGCACAGCTACTTCGCAATGAAACATCATGAGACTCACAATACAGATTCTTTAAAATTTCTGTAGCCAGACATTCTTTTCCTTCTGTAATGAATGTTAAAGTAGAGGCAAATTTTTTTCTTCATCATTCATTTCTAATGTTGTAAAATCAAACATCTCCATTTTGTCTATAACTTTCAATTTATCCCTCCCACAAATAATTTATTTTTCCTTATTACTTCTATAAACTTCCAATAAATCCTTCTACTTCAACTAAACTTCATCGCTAGTTGAAGTATCAAATCTTTTCGAAAAACTAAAAAGAAGCAGCCTTTCGACTACTTCCACACCTGATTCAACATTTTGTTTCCGACTCTAAATATTGTTGTACTCGAAAGCTTCATATGCATACTAATTGCTCACACAACTAAAACTTATAATAAGTGGTAAAACCCATACAGAACTGTAGCCTGTGACCACGCTACAGCTTTTTATTTTTAATTTAGCCTTACACCTCCGAATCTTACTAACGGTCACTCCTACCCCTAGTGACCCTTTATATAATTTCCAAAAACCAATATCATTCCTTCGAACAAATCTATTTAATAATCAAAAAGTGATGACCTATAACCAACACCAACCATTTGCAAACTACTTTACAAGAGCAATTTACTTCAAAAACGTCTAAAAAAATTTGTTGATTTTTCCCGTTTTTTGTTTTATATTTACAATATCCATGTGCTGTTTAACAGGTAACTGTTAGGCAGCTTTTTAATTACCAGCATGCAATAATTACTGATATACCAATAACTATAATGAGTGACTCACCTATTACACAAAATCCTTTATGTTTTTGATCCCCGCCATCATCTGACATATAAAGATCATTCACTAACCGTTTCAGCCTCTGAATCATCACTTATCCAGCTAATACCAAGCGTTCATGCAACGGCAACTTTTTTGAACATTTGGCACCTCTACCTGTTACAGTCCATTAATAATACTATCCACTTCTATGTACTCAATTTTCTGACTTATCTATAGTCGTTCTAAACTTTGAATAATATCGTATGCTCTTTTAATGGCTACATCATAATTTTTCAAAACCACATTTGTTTCCCTTGCTCCGATAGCTTCGTAGATTGCCTTGCAATGCTTGTTAGTCGTTAATACACGCCGTTGTCATGGCCGAATGTTTGTAATTGACTCATGTTACAACCTCCTGAAAATTATCTAAAGTAATTCGTGGAATATTGACAAATAAAGGAGTTGTTATTAGTGTCTTCAAAAAAAGTTTCTATCGGTCTTACACAATTTACAGACTTTACTTTCAAAGGTGTTACAGGTAAAACTTCAATGGTTAGACAAATAAAATATCAAGATGAATACAATCCCGCTTTTGATTACTGGAAACCGTTACGGGATGGTATCCGAAAATTTCATGAGAACGAATTTAGTAACGATTACCTGCTTTCTGTAGCTAACAAAGTTGCTCAAGCTAAACAAAAAAATTACCTGGAAGCAGTCAAAGCACATTTGAAATTTATTAAAAATAAAAAAATTGAATGGTTTGACCCAGGCAAATCCAATTGGTATAGCGAATATTTATCTGTCCGTTCATCGCCAGAACTAGGATTAAAGATTGATGGTGTTTCACACTTAATCAAGTTATATTTCAAAGGGAAGGACGAACGAATTGATAAAAATAAATGCCGCTCATCTTTGACACTCTTAAAACAATCCGATTTCACCATTGAGCATTCTACTGATATAAAGCCGGCAATTTTAAATGTCCAAAAAGGTAGGTTAATTTCAGATGAACCCTCTACTGAGGACCATCTAATTGCACTTGAATCCGAAGCAGCACAATTTATGATTATTTGGAATAAAATTTAATCAAATTCGAGCCCCTTATATCAGAAGATATTTTTCCACCTAACCCTATAATTAAAAATCTATTTTACAGGCTATGAACTATACAAAAAAACTATTTTGTCATATTAATAGTAATGTAAAGCTAATTTAGCCTTACACCTCCGAATCTTGTTACTAAGGGTCACTCCTATCCCAAGTGACCCTTTTTATAGTTTCTTCCCTCATATCGTGCAATAATTGATGCAATCCATATTTTCAAATATCTACTAATTATGTTATCCTTTTATAAGTTCTTAATCTAAATATTAGGAGTTACTAGGCAATGAAAACACATTCGACACTTGGGTATATCATATTAATTTTAGGCATCATGTTATTTTCAAACGGGTTGAGCAGATTATCTGGTTCCTTCGGATACAGTTCATTAATTCCAAATAAATCTGTTGCACTACTATACATTTCTATAGGGCTTTCTGTAATGTTCATTTCATACTTTATAAAACCCCAAAAAAATCAATAATTTTACTGAACAATATTTTTCTCTTTACCGATGCTCCTTAATTATAAGTCGCTTTACTTTTAGTATTTCCAACTTTATGAATAAAACGGAGTATAAGTTCAATGTTTTCATAAAAATGATGAATCGGAGGAATGATAATGGTAATTAGAAGTGCAAAAGTTCAAGATTGTCATCTATTAAGCAATTTGGCTTATAAGTCAAAAGCCTATTGGGGATATACAGAAGATTTTCTACAACAGTGTAAAGATGATTTAACTGTAACAAAAGAGTACATAGAAGAAAATCCAGTTTACGTAATGGAAAGTGACAATAAAATAGTAGCATTTTATAGCTTTACTATTAATGAACAGAAATTAGATGCTTTATTCATAGACTTTGATTATATCGGTAAAGGATTAGGGAGAATGATCTGGGACCATTTATTAACTAAAGCGAAGGAGTTAGGAATAAGCGAGTTTACTCTTGATAGTGAACCTAACGCGGAAGGTTTTTATTTAAAAATGGGTGCGAAGAATATTGGCTTTACTCCATCTACTGTGTTTCCTGACCGTCATCTTCCTTTAATGAAAGTTAGTGTTTTTAATTAAATAAGAAGTAAAAACCAAGACAGCAATTAAGCTATCTTGGTTTTTAAGGAAGGTATAGGATTTGCCATTTATGTGATTTTTAATCGCTCTGGCTTGAGGAAACGTACCTGTTTTAACAGGTCAACTAATGTCATCTGCCCGATGACCTCCCTGCGCAATACCACTATATAAAAATTGGCTTCAATCCTTGATCAAGCCCCCTCCAGTAGTAAACTGATGTTTATCGTCGACTACTTCCATAAAAACTTTTAATTGGATAATTGGATTATCAATTCCTAACAAAGATTGATCCCCCATACCTTCAAACGGCATAAACACATTTAAAGTAACCTTTTCCCCTGATTGAATATCTAATTTGTTTCCTTTAGCTTCAACCTTATATTCATTACCTTTATAAGCATTTTCCCCTTCTTTTATCATGAACGAAACAAAAACATTATTTTGTTTTATCACGTAATCACTATCATTTATCAATTTTATGGAATATGATAGTCCTCCTTTTAGAGTTTCCTTTTCAATTAGCTCTAACTTAACTTTTTGTATATCATTTAACGTGAATTTCTTCTCACTATCGCAACCTACTAATAATACTAAAATGAAGCTAAAAGAAGATAATTCTTTAAGCCTCAAAGAAATTCCCCATCAAAGATTCCCCAAAAAAGATCACTCATCTTTTTTTAATTAAGTAATTTTTCGATTTCCTTTAACATAAGTATAATCTCCTCAATCACAATCTTTGGCTCATCATGATGTATATAATGTCCACTATGACTAGCAATCCGAAACTTGCTTGACGTTGACAGCTTTTTGAATTCTGCTTGGAGATTTTGTTCAATTTCCAATATCTTTTGAGATGGCCATCCCTCTTCTCCACTATCAGGTAAACCTCTTGCAATAATTGTGAGAGGAAGGTCAGTTTGTCTTGAATGATCAACTACTTGCTTATAGCTCTGCATTTTATCAATATTTTCACTATTTAACGAAGGGTTTTCTAAATATTCTCTATTTCCTGCAACCAAATTTTCTGGCAAAACCTGTTCATACGCAAGTTCTTTAAATTCCGGTGCAGCGTCAACCAAAATCATGCCGCAGATGTCGAGTGGATAAAGACTGGCATACAATCTTGCAATCAAACCACCAAAAGAATGCCCTACTAGTATATATGGCTTCTTTACATCAAGTTCTTGCAACAATTCTGAAAGCTCCTCGACCAAATCATGACAAGTCTGCGGGACAGCTGCGACTGAACTTCTACCAATACTTGCTCTCGTGTAGGACAAAGTTGACGTTACATCCGATATTCGGTCTTGAACCTTTTTCCATGTCTCAAAGTTATCGCCTAATCCAGCTATAAAGATGACACTCGGAGCACTGGTACGTTGATATTTTGTATATAGACTACGATTATCAGCGATATTGATTATCTTTTTATTATGTTTATTCACTTTTTATCACCTATTCCAATTATATTCTTAAAATTACTTATATTTTCATAATAATTTTTAAAGTCCCAAATGATTTTTCATCATTCCAAACTCCGAGTCATGAACAACGTAACTTTCAACTCATATTCCTTATCACGTATAATTAACGCCACATGCTTAATTTCGGGTAATGCTTTAAGCCTAAATTCTTACAGAAAATTAGTCCTTTTCCTTGTATGATTATGTTTGTATTTTGACAAGGAAAAGTTAATGGCAAAAAAACTAGGCTTTTTCTCTCTTTTAAATAACTTATTATTGCATGAATTGTAAATAACAGTTAATATTACATTATACGTTATATCGCCAAACGTAATAAACTTTTAAAAGGAGGTATTGTATGAAAAAAGATAGATTTTCAGAGCCTTCACTGTTTATTTTGATTAGTCTGGCAGAAAAAGATTGTCATGGCTATGCAATTATGGAGGATATTGAAAAAAATTATTGTATTAAGTTAGGCGCTGGAACTTTATACGGAGCAATTACACGTTTAGAAAAAGCAGGCTATATTCAAGTGCTTGCATCAGATGATCGCAAAAAACCTTACAGGCTAACAGATGCCGGACGTGAATATTTAAGCAACCAAATTAAAGACATCCAAGCAATAACTACACTTGGCGCAAAAAGGCTTGGGCTTATATGAAGTGGTTAATTTATTTGTATCCAAGAAGTTGGAGAAAACGATATGGCGATGAATTATTTGATCTATTAGAACAAAAAGATTGGACATTCTTTTTGACGATTGATTTACTCAGAGGTATAGTTGATGCTTGGAAAATTGAAATAAATGAACGAGAAGTTTTTGGTATTCGAATGAGCAATGTATTATTGCTTGTCGGTTTGATTAATATACTTATTATTCTACAATATAGATCATCACAGGAGGTTATTTTCATGGAACAAATTGCATTAATCATTGCAATCGTATCGTTTTTCTTAGCAGTATCTATTTTCATTGTGCATCTTTTTAAAGAAGGATTACAAAAAGCTTTTTCTATTAGCACTAAATTATCAAAAATGAGTCTCGGATTTATGGGCTTATATGGATTGAGTATTATAGCTTTTTTGGTACTAACTAATTAACCATCACTAGAAAATTCTTGAACATAAAACTAATTACAATTAATAAAGCGTATTCGATTTTTCCCGAATACGCTACTATTTTCTAATGGCGAATAAATTAAAATCGCCTTATTCTTTAATTATCTTTCGCCAATTCGAACTTTCCTTTTATGTAAATAATTCGAATAAAATAAAACGATTAATACGAGACCTACAATAAATGATACATTCCCTATTTTCAGAAAAACTAACTGTGTATAATTGTCTAATGGCGTCAATTGGAAAATAAAATATAGCGTCAAAGGTATTCCGACTAAAGAAACTAATAATATATTTTTATTTTTCCAATAACCAAATAAAGTTTTTATGAAATAGGTAAAAAAAATCCAAAGACTAAAAACGATTAAAGCATGCGATATTCTATCAGCTAATTGTCCCTTCAGTACCGTTAAAAAAAGAATAGAAAACACGACTACTGTAACAAAAGGAGCAAACACAATTAACTTATCCATTCTTTTAATTGGTAATTGTAACTTTGAATCAGGCACCAATGAAAATGATGCTCTGTGTAAATATAAAAATAAACAAGCAATCATGATCAATCCTAAATATAACAATATAATACCTTCCTTCAGTCCTTTATCCTAATAAAAGAAACTTATTTCTGTTAAAAACATAGAATATTATACTAAAATATAGAACGTTATACCATATATATTGCAACAATGCTCTATCATTTTTGTTATTAGAATTTTGGTTTTTTTAAGCAATTGTTCAGCGAAATGCGCATATTCTAAGTTCATTATGTACACTGTAACTCGTCTGCAGCTCGCCTTGAATGCTCACACAACGCATAAAAAAAGCCCTTCACTGCTATGTAAAAGGCAAGCAAAGCTGCTTAGTTTATAATAATTAATTAAGGACTTGCATGATTTCTTTCAAAAAAGAAGGGAAGAGACCCCTTCCTTTTTATTAGTGAACAACCTTTTTATTGATTAGCTTGGTACTACCAAAAGCAATTACTAACGCTATTAAAGAAATAATAAGTGGCGGAATGAAGCTTGTATTTCCAAACAACACTTGTGAAGGTAAAGTCGAAGCCTCTTCCCATCGTATGCTAGGCGTATAAAACATTGTTAATAGCATGCCTGATAGTACTTGCAATACTACAGAAGCCAACGTAAAAACCCCTGCAAATAATAAGTATTTTTTCAAGTTAATCCCTCCCCTCTTATATACTACTACGACTTAAGTTTAAATAAGTTTCACAATATTCTAGTTATTGCCAAGGACGGTTTGTTTAGAAATTATTCTGTAACACCTCTGTATCCTTATATGTGTTATTATCAATGGTTCTAGTTCATTCCTTATTCATGATGTGGTACTAGTTTGTCTAACTTCTCTAGCTTTAGCGTCTATAACGTCTCGGCTATATTAATTGCCAGAGGTATCTTCAATTAAGGTAAAAAAAACCCATAAGTTTATTAGTTCCATATAGTTTTTTGGGTCACTAGCCTGTAAGTAACCCTTTTTATTTAACTCAAAAACAAACGTGCAATTAGCCTCACTTCAGGTACCTTTCACACATCTATATTGTACTGTTTATCAAAAATGAAATAGCAAAATCACGAAAACAATTTACGACAAATGAACTTTTTCTTTTTTTATTCCAAGCAATCCCTACTGTTTGAAAGCAGTCAGGATTTGAAATTTTCAATATTTTCACGTTGTCTAAATACTGATTTAAAAATGAATAGTTAAAAATAAAAGAGATTCCCTTTCCTTCGTTCACCAATTGTAAAATAATCGATAAATCTTCACCTTCAAAGGCAATTTGCGGAGTAAAGCCCGCTTTTTCAAATAATTGATTTTCTGTTGTGCGAAAATTTTGTCCTGTTTCTGACAAAATAAACAGTTCATCCTTAGTCTCAATCAGTGAAACACTTTCTTTAGCAGCTAGTGGATGATTTTTCGGCACTACTAAAAAGACTTCTTCAGTAAATAATGGAACCCACTCTATTCTGTCATCTTTAATCGGATTAATAACGATCATTAAATCAATTTCGCCACTAATTATTTTTTGTAGAGCTAATTTATCTGGCAATACATATTGTCGGATTTTAACATTTGGACGCTTTTTATAAAAATCATAAAATAATTTTGGCAGTAGTTTTGAATTCATCACATTAATCGCTATACTATCTTCTCGTATATTCGCCAGTTCTTGAATTTCTGATTTCGCCTCTTGTAAATCATCTAAAGCCTTTTCCACCTTCTCATAAAAAATGCGTCCATATTCATTCAAATGAATAGATTTCCCTCTTCGATCAAAGAGTGGTACTCCAATATCATCCTCTAAACGAGCGATCGTTTTGCTTAATGAAGATTGCGAAACCTCTAGCTCCAACGCAGCTTTCGACATATGCTCCAAGCGGGCTACTACTATAAAATACTCTAATTGAGTTAATTGCATTATTAGTCACCTTCTTATGCTTATTACTATAAAGGAATAAGCTCATTCATTCAAAAATATTGAATAAGCATTTTACTGAAAGCTATACTACACATGAAAAGAAAAACCTACACATATGGGGAGGCAATAATATGAATGTTAAAGATTTTGAAGGTCGAGTTGTCTTAATCACTGGAGCAGCTACTGGTATTGGACGTGCTACAGCAATAGCTTTTGCACGTCGTGGCGCGAAAGTTGCTATTGGCGATGTTGATGACCGTGCACAAGGAACTGTAGAACTAATTCAACAAGCAGGCGGAGAAGCTGTTTTCTTTAAAACAGATGTAACAAGTCCAGAGCAATTGAAATCACTTGTTGAAAAGACAGTAGAAAAATTTGGTGGATTACATCACGCATTCAACAATGCAGGCATTTTAAATAAACCAGCAAAATTCGTAGATATTGAAGAAGATACTTTTGATAAAGTAATGGCAGTTGACGTTAAAGGTGTATTCTTTGCGGTGAAACATGAACTTGAATATATGGTTGCTAATGGCGGTGGTACAATTGTAAACACAGCTTCAGTAGCTGGTGTCATTGCCGATCCAAATATGGCACCATACGTAACAGCAAAACATGCCGTAACTGGTTTAACAAAAGCAGCTGCAATTGACCACGCTAGAGACGGTATCCGAGTAAACGCTATCGCACCTGGTTTAACAGAAACACCTATGACTCAAATGTGGAAAGATAATCCTGAGGTATGGAATGAGGTGGTTTCCAACGTTCCAATGGGGCGAGCTGCTAAACCAGAAGAAATTGCTGAAGTCGTTGTATTCCTTTCTTCAGACGCAGCAAGCTTCTGTAACGGTTATGTTTATGTTGCAGATGGCGGACAAGTTGCTCACTAGTAAATAAACATTTTTTCAAAATAATAGAACAATAAAATAGACCAAGACGGAAATCTTGGTCTTATTTTTTTATAAACAGGTCTAGTCAAATAGTTTTATGCTCATTCACAGCAGTAAGAAAAACATAGCCATCTCAACAGTTAAATGTCATTCGAAGGAGACAAGTTATTCCCTATTCCCTTTAGATCACCATATTCTTCTAAATACATTCGGATAGTCTATAACCAAACCCTGTTCGTCTACACATATAATTGTTTCATAATCATAAGAACGGTATTTAAAATATCTCAATTTACCATTGTTATTTAAATATTTATAGGATTGGGGAACTTTTTTTACCTCAAGGGATGGAATCGATATGTATACCATTTCGAAATGTTCCTCTTGATTAAGGACCCAATTCATTCTATTGATAGGAAGTGAATTTGAAAATGGCGTTGCAGATATATCAATATCAATTGCACCTTTTAGCTTAGCAATTAGCTGTCCATCATTTTCGAACCAGTTTCCCTTTCCATCAGACGTTAATTTCAAACTGTTGTGTTCATCAACAATTATTGTTAATTTTTTAGTAAACCAATTGGAGTCTAGATCAACTTTGTATTCTACCATATGAGCATTAGATTCATCCCCTTCTACATATATAATTGTCCCTTTCGCTGCGAAGTTTTTTTATTCTTTAATAATGCTTAAATGCTCACAACCAAACTGTTCTTCATTCTCCCATACTACCTTTTGATTCAAAACATTCTCCCCTATCTATAATAACCTCTTCATTGAAAGCTAATTCTTCCCTGGATAAAACACCTATTTTTCTTAACAGTGGGATTTATCGTTTAACCTTTAAACCTAGCAGTTCAGCAAAACCAATTGCTTGTTCAGTGGACACCACACAGCCACTTAAATTTTTTAATGTTACATTTAATCGTTCAAATGTGCATGTACTGATATCTACATTGTTTAGAGGCGTGTCGCTAAAATCAACGTCATCTATATTACAATGTTCAAATTGCACTTTCTTAAATTGGCAGTCGTAATAGCTTGTCCCACGTAATGATGACTGCTCAAAACAACTTTGTTTTAGTCTCGCTACCCCAAAGTTACATAAATTCATGTTACAACCTTTAAAAGAAACGTTCCCTAAATTGGCCTCCGAGAAATCAACACCTAACAGCTTGCAGTTTTTAAATGTAACTCGATGAATAATTCCTTCGTTGAATTTTGAGTTAGATAAGTCACAATTTTCAAAGATGACATCAGTCATATCAATTTTATTGAAATTCGAGTTAATCAAAGATACTTTTTGAAACATAACTTTAGATAAAAATAAACGTTCAATATTATCATTCTCTCTACTTATATTCGTAATCAATTGATTCGATAAATAAGGTTCTTCATCATAAAAAATGTCTTCAAAAGTTCCTTGAGCCAAATCATTTGGCATAAGCGGAACTTCAATTTTAAATTTTGTCGTCATGCTATTTCTCCTCTCTCAAATAGTTTACATGAAAACCTTATTATAATGGATATATTAGTTTATTCTTTCTTATGTAAAAGAATAAATTCAAATTACCACAACCCAAAGATTGTGGTAGGAAATTTTTATGTGTATTCCTTATTATTTATTACGTTTTGAGGAAGTATTTTCATTGTGTTGTTTTTCATTTGTATTGTTCATTTGTTCATTAGTTAGATCATTTTCTTCACGGACATCTAAATCGTCAGGGCTTAAATCTGCTCCAAATTCTACTAGGTCCTTTTCACTTTTATTGCGCTTTTCTTTTGTCAAAGTTATCACCTCCGATATTAAATTACCCATTTTGGCGTAAATTATACTTGTAAGAATATATGCTAAATGCTATTTCCTCGGTAATAAGCTATTCAAGTATCATTTTATTGCACTTTTCATTATCTTGTTAAATCGTTTGATAAACATGCAATCAATTTTTTTATAGTCTTTAAAAAAGTTTGTTCACCAATTTCTTCTCGATGTAAAGGTAGCAACATGATTATTCGAAAAAGGCCAATTAGAATTTCAGGATCTTCTTCAGTAACTCCTTTCCCCTGTAAAAATTTCACAAAGTCTAAAGAACTTTCTACATCTTCTTTGGCATGATCTTCGATAAGATCTTTCGGGAGTCTCTTAATTATTTTCTCGTACTCCCCTCTTTGATAAAGATTTTGTAAAAATGCATTTTCCTCTATTGCTTTAAAAGAAATTTCAAAAAATCTAATTAATAGTTCTTTTGGTGGTAAGGATTCATTCATTACCTCAACAATGATTTTATTTTTTATTTCTTCTTCTCTTCGTAACACAGCATAAAATAATTCTTCTTTTGAAGGGTAATAAGAATAAAAAGAACCTTTTGCAATCCCACATGCATTTACTATGTCATCAATACTTGTTTTTGAAAAACCATACTGAATAAATAACTCTTTACTCTGGTTGAGAAGTGTTTCATGTATTTGTTTCCTCTGTTCAGTTGAAATTCTTGCCATCGTTATGCCACCTCTTTATTTGACTATTTGTTGATTTTTAGTCATATATCTGTTAATTTAATTTTATTCAATTTATTCTTTTTTGTAAAGAGATGGCTTATTCAGAAGGAGACAAGCAATATGAGAAAAAGAAGTAATATTCCAATTCATGGTTTTGTTGCACCCGGTTTTGAATTAGTGAAGGAAGAATTTATTAAAAATTTTACCAACAGAGGAGAAGTTGGAGCAGCGTTTGCTGTATATATAAATAACGAGCCCGTTGTTGATTTATGGGGAGGATATCGAGATCGCAAAACTTGTGCTATATGGGAGCAAAACACATTAGTTCAAGTATTTTCAGCTACAAAAGGATTTGCTGCATTAGCTTTAAGTCTAGCGCATTCAAGAGGTTATATTGATTATGAAGAGACAGTTTGTACATATTGGCCCGAATTCGCTCAGAATGGCAAAGAGAAAATTACAGTTAGGCAGCTCCTGGCACATCAAGCTGGTTTGTCAGCTCTAGATAGATTAAAAATTGATAATTTAGAAGACCTAGATACTTCACGGTTATCACAGTCCCTTGCTGCAAGTAAACCCGATTGGGAAGTTGGAAAATTTCATGGGTATCATGCATGGACAATTGGAACATTAATTGCAGAGCTCATTAAAAGAACTGACCCAAAACATCGTACCCTAAAAGAATTTTTCAAAGAAGAAATAGCTGAACCGCTAAATGCAGAATTTTATATAGGATTACCTGCAGAAGTTCCAAAGAACAGGATTACAACGATTGAAGGCATAAATCACCCTATTCAGTTACTTAAGGGCATGACCAAATTACCGCCAAAAATGTTACTTGGTTTTTTAAATTCCAAGTCAATTGTAGCTCGGAGTTTAGTTGATCCTAAAAAATTTGTTGCAAATGATAATTTTAATCATCGTCCTATTCTATCTATTGAATTTCCTTCAGGTAACGGTTGGACAAGTAAGAGGGATGGCAAAAATTTATGGTGCATTTGCAAGCCGTGCGAAGATACTCGGAATAAGCTCTTTAACAATGAATGAATTAAGTATGGGCGCCACACCTCCAAATGCAGGCTATTACGACCATGTAAATTGTATAGACATAGCATACTCTTTAGGATTTTGGAAACACTTCCCTAAAATGCAATTCGGTCGAAGTGAAAGCTCTTTTGGACATCCTGGAGCTGGAGGTTCATTCTGCTTTGCTGATCCGGACGAGGGATTAGGATATGCCTATGCTATGAATAAACATGGATTTGGCATGGCTAATGAACCAAGAGAACTTGCTCTAAGGAATGCGTTGTATAGTTGTCTTTCAAGATAATTAGATGTCATTTCACAATAATTTATTTTAAAATATGACTATAAAATAAAAGGAGAACAAACTTTATGGCTGAAAAATATGTGCACCACATTTGCATACAAACGAATACATATGATGAATCTTTAACTTTTTACAGCGAAGTATTAGGATTTGAAGTAGCGCAGGAGTCACCAAATTTCCACGATAGACATTTTAACACTTGGTTAAAACTTGGAGGATTTTATATTGAACTTCAAACAGGAAAGTATAATGAAGAACTTGATACATGCAATTCAAATGCTCTAGGCATTGTACATTTCTGTTTATGGGTTGACAATCTTAGTCAAGAAGTAGAACGGTTGAAGGATATGAATGTTCATTTTATTCGTAAAAATGATGAAATTATTTATAAGGTTGAAAATGGCCAGCTTTGTAAGTTAAAAGCACCTGAAGGAACTATTATAGAGCTTCGTGATAATACAGGAATATAAAGTGTTTAGGGGGACTTTCTTCATCTCGCTTCGCTTTTAGAAATAAGCCAGGACTCATTATATAAAGAGTCCTGGTCATTTGTTTAGATGGCTTAACCTATTCTAAGTTTTTCACTGCTTATAATCCTCTCAATTTTTGTCCAAGCTATAAACAAAACCCCTTTACTCCACAAGATTGCACAGAATTTCTAAAAGTAGGGATCAAAAATGAAGAAAAAATTTATGTTAATAGTAAGTTTAACAGCTGTACTATTACTCGCCGGATGTTGGGATGTTAAAGAACCACAAAGAATGTACTATATTGATGGAATTGGTATCGATTATAAAGATGGTCAATATGAAATATATATGCAAATCATAAATTTTGCGAATGTAGCTAAATCTGAAGGACCTACTCCTCAAGCAGCACCATCAGAAATTGGATTTGCGAAAGGTAAAACGATGGAAGAAGCCTTTTTTAAATTATATCGCTCCATCGATCAAAAAGTTTTCTGGGGACATATGACTTTTATTCTTTTCTCTGAGAATGCCTTAAAAGACGAGAACTCAATTCCTGTTATTGACAGTTTTTTAAGGCATCGGGAAACTAGATACCAAATATTGACATACGTTACAAAGGACCCAATTAAAGATATTCTTTTAATCACACCAATATTAAATAAATCCCTAACCGCTTCAAAACTAAGCAATCCATTGCATACAAAAGAGCTACAAACATATGTAGAGCCTGTTGATTTACGAAAATTAATTATCAGCTTAAATGAACCGAGTCATGAAGTGAATTTGCCACTTGTAACAATTAATAAAAACTGGGAAACGACTAATAAACCAACAGAGGAAACTGCTTTATCTGGTTTCGGAGTAGTTTCAAAGGATGGATTTAAAGGCTATATAAATGATGGGAATGCAAGAGGTATCCAATGGATGTTCCATAAAAAAACTCGAGGAGACGTAACCATTAAATTAAACAATAAAGAAAAAGAATTTTTAACAGTTGATTTAGAAAAATTAAGCACAAAAATTAAACCAATTGTAAAAAACAATGAAGTAACATTTGAAGCGGAAATAAAATTAAATGCAATCATTAATGGTTTCCAAGGAAAAGTAAACACCGACCAAATAAGAGAAGGTATTATTAAGGAAGTAAAAAAAGATATTAAAAAATCTTATGAAGCAGGTATAGAATTAGATGTTGATGTTTTCCGCTTATCGGAGCACCTATATCGAAAAAACGTAAAAGCATGGAAAAAAATACAGAAAGATGGCAAAATTCCATTGACAGCAGATTCACTTAGTAAAGTAAATGTTATCGTAAATAAAGTTAATCCTGGTCGAAAAACATTTGCTGAAACAATTAATGAATAGCTATATCATTGCGTCCGGAATCGGCCGGAAGCTTAAGACCAACAAGCGAAAGCGTAGCGTCAGCAGCAAATATAAAGTGCCAAAGGTTTTGGCCTATTTCAACTGACGTTTGGACATCCGCTGAAAAGTAACGTAAAATCGCCTTCATCCTCTCCCACCTGTAAGTTGGGAGAGGAATGTAGCTGATGCTTTGCTTTCAAAAACATTTGCTGAGAGAAGTTAAAACTCATTTGTGTCATCTATTCAACGATATATTCAATTCACTGAAATAAAGTCTCATTTGAACTGTGATTTTTCATTCTATGTGGTATAATGCTGTTGATGGCTAAGCCATTAAAAGGGCAAGACCAATTCTGAGCTGTAGTAATGTCAAACGCTACAGCTTTTAATATTATTATTTTAGAAAATATCGGGGTGCTAATCGGACGACGCACCACTATCACTGCAACTAGATGTATCACTATAACTAGACACACTGTCCGAGCAATTGTCTGTATTTGAATCTTCAATGGATACGAATGAATTTGTTGAACTATAATCTATATGACTACTTGCATGGTTGGAATGACTTCCTATTGAACGATTATGATTAGAGAATTCCTTTTTTATTAAGCTAATCACACCTACCAAAATAATGAATCCGATAAATACAATAAAGAAACCCATTCTTCTCTCCCCCTTTCAAATACTATTTCAATTCAAGCGACAAATAAAGTAGAGGATGCTACTTACTTTCCTGATGGCGAACGTCCTTACAATTCGTTCACTACAACATTGAACCCTAACGTTTCAGCTTCTTGACGGTCAAAGCCTTCATCTAAATGCATACACCAATATTTTGAACGTACATCAGGTCTCACTAACTCACTCAATTTTCGTAAGGACAAGTGCACATTGCCCCCATAATCAGCTTTACAAGTATCAACATAAACATAATCGTATGCCATTGGTTTTAGTAAAGATGATTTTAGGCTATTTGTATCTCCAGTATAATAGATAAGTTTGTCATCTATAGATAATTCAATTGAATAAGAAGGTATTTCTTTAACATGACTAGATTTTTCGAAAAGCACTTTACAGAAATGAAGTGAGTACGGTGTATCCGATTGACATTTTTTTATTAAACATTGCACGCCTGGAATAATGCCATTAATGGCCAACAATTCTTCAATTTTTACATCATAAACGGAATAAACAGATACATTAGATTTTGCCATTTCGCCATGACAATAATAGCTATAAAAAATAAAATCAGCAAGGCTTCCTACATGGTCCGCATGAGTATGAGTGATTAATACATAGATGTGCTCAATACCTTCCAGTAAATTATGTTCCTTAATGCGATGAAAAATATTGCTACCACAATCAATTAACAACATTTGATTTCCTATTTTATAATAAGCTGATGTATTGCCTAATTTCGTATTAAATGCACTACCCGAGCCGATAAATTTCAACATAAAATAGCCTCTCTTCCATATTTACTTTATTTCACAATTAAAGGATAGGTTCTCAATGCTACCCCTTTTCCGTCTAAGAACTCTCTACTTTTGGTATTCTCCTAATGCTTTCTTTGTTAGTTGAGTCCTCTCAATAATTTTTACCACTGTTAATTAGATCAGATCGGAGGATATTTCATACCTTCTTCCATCGTCTAATACAATTAAATCAATCTCTTTAGTTTTGCGTGATAAAAATATTCGTATACATAGACGGTTCATTTTTAAATGTCACTGTCTATATCATATCTTCTATATTTATAATTTTTGTTTACTTCTTCAGTTTTAATATTACTTTGATCTACACCTTGAGCAGCCTGATTTTTCAAAAACAAATAAAATCAATATGTATTTTCCTTCCTACGCCCCATTCTTTTTCCGAATGTTTTTATTAGGAAAATTTATATATTTATCCCTTTCGAATGGATCATCACCAAAACGTGTGGTTGATTTCCGTTCCGACTGGGCGCTTTGTAGTTGTCGCTATGCTTTCGCTACAGAAAACATTTGCCGCTGACGCTTCGCTTTCTCGCAGAGCAGAGCTTCCTGGGGGCGTCCGATGAGCCGCTTTTGGTGTTGCTGTCGCTACGCTTTCGCACAGTCAAAACATTTGTAGCTGACGCTTCGCTTTCGCTACAGAAAACATTTGGTGCTGCCGCTACGTTCACACTACGCTTTCGCACAGAAAACATCCGCTACGCTGCAGGGTCTCGGGCCAACACGATGTTGGTCACGAAGGCGTTATCACAGGATGTGATGCTTTTAGCCTTCGTTCCTCTATCGCTGATCCCCGAGGAGTCGCCCAGTCTCCATTACATATAGAAGTTTTAACAAAAGTCATTCGCAACTTTTGGTGATGAACCTTTCGAATTATTCATTTAATAATATTGGAATAAAAACAAAAAAATGAAGGGATTGGTGTTATGAAAGCTATTATTTTTGACTTCGATGGAACTTTAGCAAACACATTACCAATTTGTTATTACGCCTTTCAGAATGTCTTCAAAGAATTTGACAATAAAGACCTTTCTTCTGAAGAAATAAAAGCAATGTTCGGTCCTTCAGAAACAGGAATTATTAGAGAAAATCTAATTAATTCAAATAAAGAGCAAGCTATTGAATTGTATTATCAAAAGTATTTAGAGAACCATTCTTACTTGGTTAACCATAATGTAGAAATTGATAACATGATCAAACATTTAAAAGACTATGGTATTAAATTAGGCATTGTTACCGGAAAAGCAAGAAGAAGTTTAGACATTTCATTAAAAGCTCTTCAAATGGATCACCTTTTTGATGTCATAGTAACTGGCGATGATGTTATTCAGCCAAAACCTCATCCAGAAGGAATAATCAAGGCTTTATCATTATTGAGTGTACGAAATAATGAGGCTATGTATGTTGGAGATAGTGATGCTGATATACAAGCAGGAATTGAAGCAAATGTATATACCGTAGGAGTTCAGTGGTTGCAGGATTATCAAACTTTTGAATTTAAAATAGAGCCTCATTGTTTTTTTAGCGGCGTTAAACATTTTGTTGATTTTCTTAATATAGGTAGTCGTCATGAGTTATAAATGGTTAGAATGGGCGAAGAAGATACAAGCAATATCCCAGGCAGGGTTAACTTTTTCAAAAGACGTTTACGATATTGAACGCTATGAAGAATTAAGAAATTTAAGTGCCCAGATAATGCTAGAATACACTGGATTAGAAATGCAAAAAATCAAGGATTTATTTACGAATGAAACGGGTTATCAAACACCCAAAATTGATGTTCGAGGAGCAGTATTTACTAACAATAAAATACTACTGGTAAGAGAAAAAATTGATGATAGATGGTCTTTGCCAGGTGGTTTCTGCGATATAGGTTTGTCGCCTAGCGAAAACATTGTCAAAGAAATTAAAGAAGAAGCAGGATACGATGTAGTTCCTACGAAATTACTTGCTTTATTGGATATGAATAAGCACCCTCATCCACCTCAACCATATCATTATTATAAATTGTTTATTCAATGTGAGATTATTGGTGGGCAAGCAAGTAATGGTTTGGAAACAAAAGGAGTACACTTTTATCATGAAGATAATTTACCAAACCTTTCTTTAGGGAGAAATACAGAAAGTCAAATTAAAACGCTTTTCGAATTCTTAAGAAATCCTCATAAAGATACGATTTTTGATTAGTTTTTAAGTTATTGGAATCATTAGCCAAGAAAGATTGGATTTATCAATCGATCGCTAATTCCCTACTAAAAGCCCAATTTCTTATTTTTAGGCTATTTTCGTAAAGATTGTTGCTATCCAATTAGCGGAGCAGATTAGTTGAATAAGCATTTATATGAGCCATTACTTGCAAAAATCAAGGCATCGACAAGGAAAAGCAATTAGTTATCGCTGAAGGGATCTCCAAATTGCGCGACCTAATTGATAAAAATGAATGAGTGAATCATAAGATACTTTTATTGAAAGGAAAATGATTATGTTTTTCATAGCATATTTACCTATTTTTCTTTACTTATTATTAGAATTTTATAGAAGTTCACCTGTTAAAGAAGAAAAACGAAATCGTGGTTCTAGTTTTTTTATCGGAGTTGTTTTAGCCTTGATGGTAACCATTCCGGAGATTATTTATTTCTTTACAATAAATAAGATTAATTCATTGTTGTTTTTTGGTGTTATTGTCGGGCTAATTGGTGTATGGATCAGATTTTCTTCAATGAAAATCTTAGGGAGATTTTACAGTAGGAATGTCGGAATGCAGGGGGAACATAAGTTAATTCAAGACGGTCTATATAAATATATTCGCCATCCTGGTTATTTAGGGTCTTTTTTGACCTTTTTAGGATTTGCTATTTCTTCATCTTCGTTCATTGCCATTATCATAAATATCATTTTATTTTTCCTCGCGTATTCGTATCGTATAAAAATTGAAGAGAGAATTCTTGTTACACTATTTGGTGATCAATATAAACAATATCAGTCCAAGACTTGGCGAATTATCCCGTTTCTATACTTATATATCCTAACGAATCTCTATATATCATTGTGAAGAACTATACCTAAAGAAATGGGTGACTTTAGAGATTTTTTCTAATTCACGAAATAACAAAACAGAAAGGCAGAATTTATTCTACATGTTTTGTAGATTAAATCTGCCTTTTAGTTTTCACAGCAACAATCTTTCGAAGTTAGCTTAAAGTAATAAATCGCGCCTATTTATTTATAGCGATTTGATTTGGAACTAGCTCTGATTAAATTTTCCCTTAACATTTTCCGGTAAGTCATCCACATTTATTACTTTTGGGTCACCAGTATATCCTTCTAAGCTTCTAGGGACACGGACAATCGTTCCTTTTTTAAAAGGTTTTTCTGCAAAAAAACTTACAACCTTTTCATTTCCATCTTTATCATAGCCCTCTAGTGCGTATACGAAGTGACCATTGCTATTTGGAGTTTGTAATTCCTCGTTAATTTGAACATAGTAGTCTTTTTCTATCATAGCACCTTTGTCACCACAACCAACTAAGAAAGTAGTGAATAAAATAGTAATTGCTAAAAATTTCATAATCTTCATTTCTTATGCCTCCTCTTTTATAACGAAATAGTCTCGTTACATAAGAGTATAGATAAAATCTCCACTACCTTAAATTTCGGAAGATGACAGTTAGCTGACAAAATTGTCATCTTCAAAACTACTATGAACTTGAGTAATCATTCACCTCTCACCTTCAGTAATCTCTGTCAATATCCAAGATTTTTTGCCGTTCTGCTTTAAAATCAATAACTTGCCCAGTTCATCTCTCTTTATAAGAATGAAAAGTGTCCTACCAACAACAGACGAACAAAGTATGCTACGTAATCTCCCCCAAAAAACGAATCCCCCTTTACTCTAATGAAATACGGCATTACTGTAAAAGCGCAATGGGATTTACCAACACATCAATGATCATTGTACTTTACCTCTGCATATTCTTATGTTTACGAATTATTATTCTAGTTATAATCAAAGCACTTACACCAGCTAGAACAAAGAAAATGCATATAAGTAATTGGACGTTGTCTGGAAGATATAGAGCAATAAACCAACTTCGTACATTTACGCCTAAAAGCTTTAGAACAATGGGCACAATCCCCTGTGGTAATGTGAAGATAATCCCCATCATAACGAGTAGACCTACCAAAATGGACTTTCCAGCAGATAGATTAGAAAATGTGTCGTCAGTTTGAGCTACTTTGTTATCCACGGCTTGAGCTATTCCACCACTCTGCATGATAGAGAGTATATCTGGACCAAGAGCTTCCAAACGACGATATGCCAAGCGCCCAAAATACCAAGCGATGAGTAAGCCGGTACACAATCCCACAGGTACACCGATCCATCTTAGCAAGTTTTGATGTAACAACGTCCCTAAGGTCAAACTGACTAATGTAGGTATTGAAGCAAAAAACAGCCATATCAACAACAATAAATTGGTTATAAATAATTTCCCTGCGTTCATGTCATCACCAGAGACAATTGTGCCGCGTCCACGCCGATGAGGGTCCGTCACAGGTACGAGCTTGTAAACTGAGAGGAACAACATTAGTCCCGCCCCTCCACCCAATAGTAATGGAAGCAAAGCCAAAACCCATGCCCATGCCCAGTCCAACTTACTGAAATAAAGGAATAGGAGAGATATTACGATCGATACGGGGGCTACAACTATTATCCATGCAATTTGCCTGCCTCGCACATCGTGCCGTTCTGCACCCGGTGTAGTAATAGTCATCCAAAGAGCACTGCCATCAAACCCATAAAGATTGTTCGAGAACATGCAAGTGAACATCACAAGGACTATGCCGACCCAGGGCATTAATAAAGTAACACCGCTCAACGATACAAATAAGCCATAGAATAATCCCGTCCACAGCCCCATCCGCAACAATCGCCCCCGCTGCGGATCACGCATCCAAGTTTTCAGTTCCTTAAGAACGACCACCCCGATTTTTGAAGTTTTTGGCGTTAGAATATTGGCCCAAGTAAGGAACAATGATTTATTTCTGCTATAACGTCTTATACGAGCTTCATTTTTTGTGCTTCCTGATAGCAGTCTTGCCCATGTAATCAATAGTAATCCACACAATAAAGCCAAACCACAGAGAACACCTACAGCTAAAAAATAATGGGATCGATTTACAGCTTCAATCGCTACCATAGCCCAACCTGATGGCAATATTCGAGCCGCTAAGGAAATTGCTAGGGACGGTTCCTCTACGAACACGCTAACCGAGGGAAGTAAATACCAACCGACGTTAAGTAAAGCTATAACGGCTCCTATGATCAACGCCCCGAATTCCAAACCTAATCGAGATTTCGATGCCTCCCCAATCGCCCCCATCACCACTTTGGACAACAGCATGATAATTACAAGTTGCAACAACATCGCAGGTATGGCAACGATAACAGACCAAAATCCAAGTCTTGCTGCATAAATGATGAGAGAGAAACAAGCGACTAAGCTAACGATTGGTCCAATATCGATGAAAGAGGTACCAAGCAACCCTAAAGCCAATCTTCGTTGGGCGATAGGCAGCAAGGTGAAGTATTCCGTTTTCAATACCCCTTCTCCGCCAACTAACATAGGCCCTATGATCCAACCAATCATCCAAAAGCCACAAGCGATACAAATAAGATCTGCTGATGCTTCATGATTATATAGTACACTAAGCATAATCGTACTAACTGCCAGCAATAGACCGATAACCCCGCCGCTCATCATGAGAGTCGCTCGTCCCCCGCTCATCGAGTGGCGAAGCAAAGAAATTTTCATTCGAATCATTACATTAACCATGATAATCTCTTTCCTTCTTCAGGGCGCTTCCCAACTAACTGAACGAAAGCCTCTTCCAGACTTTCACCATTACGCACAAGATCCAACGGACCTGTAGCAGCCACTTTCCCCTTCGCAATAACAGCAACATGATCACACAACTGCTCAACTAACGCCATGACATGGCTAGATAAGATGACAGAACCGCCAGTGGCAACAAAACTCTGCAAGATCGTTCTAATTGTTGACGCAGAGATGGGATCAACCGCCTCGAACGGCTCGTCAAGCACAAGAAGCTTTGGAGAATGTAGAAGGGCCGTGGCAAGACCAATCTTCTTTCTCATTCCAGTGGAATAGTTTATAACAAGCGTACGCTCATCATCACGGAATTCCAAAATATCAAGCAATTCTTCTGTACGCTGGGCAACAGTCTTTGCATCAAGTCCCCGCAATAATCCCATATAAGTCAAAAGTTCACGCCCGGTTAACCTTTCTGGCAATGACATGCCATCTGGCAGAACTCCGATTAACGTCTTTGCATGTAAAGGATTTGACCAAACATCAACACCAAATATTCTAGACGCTCCACTATCTGGGCGTAGCAGTCCTACTGCCATAGATAATAGAGTCGTTTTTCCTGCACCGTTCGGACCTACCAAACCGAAAAATGAACCGCTAGGCACAGTCAGGTTGACACTATTAACAACAGTGTTCTCTCCAAATTGTTTGCTCAGTCCGTGCAGTTGAAGGGCCGAATCCCCGTCTGTCATAACATTTCCCTCCTCCTTAAATTACCTTCTGATTGTGCTCACAAAGTTTCGCTCTTATCGGTTGCTAATTTAAATAAAGTGATTAATTCTTGTGCATAAGCATCAAGATCCAGTTCGGGATTCATCATAATTTGCGGCGGCACTGCATCAATCGCCTGCCTAATTGTTATAGCCATTACTCTGGAAGAAAATGTTCGAAATTCTCCGTTCTTTTGTCCATATTGCAAAATTTGCTCTAGATCGTAAATAGCTGCCTCCTGAAGATTAAAAACAAACGACTCCTTTCCTTCCTTAAGACGAATTCCAGACCAAATTTCTAATAGAGCTAACATATATGTCTTATGTGTAGACATAAAGGCAATGTTGCTTTCAAGGTATACGCTTAGCATATCCCTTGCGCTAGTGGCAGATTGTATAAGCGGGCGCATATAAGAATCGCCAGAAGTATAGACCTTTTCAATGACATGCCGAATCAACGTTTCTTTGTTTTTGAAATGGTAGGATATTACTCCCGTACTGATGCCTGCACGTTTGGCAATTTTCGCTAAGGATGCTTGTGCAAATCCCAAACTGGCTATTGTTTCGATTGCGCATTCGACAATTTGCGTTTGCCTAGCAGCTTCAATAAAAGTAAGTTTTTTTTGATTATTCGTATCATTATTTATATTCATATTTTAAAATTAGCATGACCGTTCAAAAATTTCAATTGTTATTTTGGTTGATTTTGGATTTTTTGATAGTTATGGGGATTTCCGCATTATTCATGTCATTCTTTACTTGAAACTCTTCGATTGATGTTAAGGTTATTAGAGTTGCTTTCAGTCCAATTAAGTCTCCAGCCTTGCATTAGCTGCACAAGTTGGAGTAGGACTGTTGCAACTTGCATTATTCACCTTGCACTCTCAAATAGATTCATAAATGTTTCTACTTTTTGTCATTCAGCTTCAAAATTGGATAACTTGCCCATCTTCTAAATCACTGAAATGTCCATTGCGTTGATGAAACCAATTAGGGACAACCTCTTTTTGCACTTGTCGATTGGATTATAAGTACGCTGTTGTTGTTTTCGAGCTACAAATCGAAGTTTATCCGCTTCTACTTCCTCAATTGTTGTAAACTTCTTAGTAGTCCAAACTTGCAAAATCTTTTCAACGTAATTCCAACGAAGCACATTGTTCTCTATTGCTTGCTTCCTAGCACGGATTACAAGCTCTTCTGACATTTCATTACTCCAATGACCGATTTTGTACGTGACATGAGCGGCTAGACAACCAAAGCCATTTTACTCATAAAATTGGAATGCGGTTTGTAGTTTTGGAATGTTCTCTTTTGAAGAATGGCTCTAATTATAGTATTGGTGGTTTTTCTGTGAACGGCTATTCCGTCACCGGATTTTCACTAAACGGCTCAACTTGTAGCGTTTCGAACACCGAGAGTTCAACCTTTCTAAATTTCCCCATGTTTGTTCTTCCCTGCACTTTGTGAACATAGCCAACTACCGATAACTCAACCTTTTGCTTTTCAGTTGAAGCGAGTGTCTTTCAGAAAAACCCTTTGTCTAATACAACATAATTCTCCTTGTTATGAACCCTAAATATTGCCATAATGTCCCACCTTTTGTTTTATACGTACTTTGAGTCATTCATTAACTTATATCTGATTTGACACAAAAGAAGGGACAAATATTTAGAGTCTATTATTCCTCATCATTACGTGGCATCCGCCAGAGGCTTTAACTTCTTTGCTTAATAAGGCAAAAAAACAGGACATGCTACAATAGCACGTCCTGTTTTTCCCTTTTTATGGTCTTTTTCAACGTTTTATTTATATAACTCTTTATAAATAACTACTTTTAGGGCCGTTATTTCTTCATCTGTTAATTTACCTTCCATTTCTTGAATGACCTGTTCTTTCGTCATTGAACCATTTTGTACTTTTACTCTTATATTATTAAGCTCCGAAATCCCAACTTTTTGAATAATTACTTTTGTAGCCTCTTCTTTTGTTGTAAACGGCAATTTGCTGCTGTCTGCAGTTTTAGCCTCTTCCATAAATGATTTTAGTTGAGGGTCACGTTCAATCGTATTTTTAATTTCATCCATTTGTCCGCTTTGCTCTAATTCTGTTGAAATAGTATCAACAACCTTATCGGATGCATACTTCATACCATAATGATAAACCCCATAACCAATAACACCGATGAAAATTACAATGATCAGAAGGAATTTAATAAATCTCATACTCTCACACTCCTTAATTCTAAACATAATAATACTATATAGTGTGGAAAGATGAGAAATGATAACCTAATAAAAACTTTCACAATATTATCCTTTTTAACATATCCAACACACAAATACAAAGAACATGCAAAGGATTAATTAAGTTTGACACGACATTGAGCTCAATCCTGACAAGCAAATTAACCTTCTACTATTTCTTTAAATTCTTTTCCCTTTTGGACGTATGTGTCGATTGATAACTGGATTAACTCGATGTCTTTATCTTGTAGCTGACGTACGACTTTCCCTGGTGAGCCAACGACTAATGAACGAGGTGGGATTTTTGAGCCTTGTGTAATAAGTGTGTTTGCCCCAATAATGCATTCTTCCCCAATTTCAGCATGATCTAAAATAACAGAACCCATACCAACAATCGAGCGGCGACCAATTTTACAACCATGTAAAACAACTTGATGACCTACTGTTACTTCATCTTCTACAATAACTGGAGCCCCTTCATATAAATGAATGGTTGAATTATCTTGGATACTACAACGTTTTCCGATGATAATACGATCTTCATCTCCGCGTAGTACAGCGTTAAACCAAATAGACGATTGTTCACCAACCGTAACATCTCCAATAATATACGTGCCTGGCGCCTGAAATACTGATTCATGAACATTTGGCTTCTTTAAAGCGTATGTAATCTCCATAAAAATCACCCTTTCAATCATCGGAATATTTTGCTAAAATTTAGTATAACATATTTTAAACGGAGGTGCTATATTTGAATCAATTATGTTCTGTATTAGCAATAAAATACCCTATTATCCAAGGGGGAATGGGTAATATCAGTAGTCCTAAACTCGTGGCAGCTGTATCGAATGCAGGTGGCTTAGGGACAATCGGCTGTGGAACAATGACACCGACCGAAGTTGAAGAACGCATAGTTGCAACGAAGCAACTAACGCAAAAACCATTTGCCCTCAATGTGCCAATCAATGTTAATCCTTATACAAAGGAATTATTGCAATTAGCTATTACACATAAAGTACCGGTCGTTTCTTTATCGGCAGGTAATCCAACTTTATATATAGAGAAATTGCATACACATCATATTCGAGTTATCGCTGTTGTAGCCTCTGTTAAACATGCTATTAAGGCCGAGCGAGGCGGAGCAGACGTGATTGTTGCTGAGGGTTATGAAGCTGCAGGAATTAACTCCGATTTAGAATTGACAACCTTTACGTTAATCCCTCAAGTAGTCGATGCGGTTTCTGTACCTGTTGTAGCAGCAGGTGGTGTTGGTGATGGTCGCGGATTAGCAGCTGCGTTAATGCTTGGAGCGGCTGGTGTTCAGATGGGAACTCGCTTTATTGCTACACAGGAAATGCCGGTACATCAGACTTATAAACAAAGACTAATTGATGCAACTGATGTGGAAACGGTCATTCTAGGACGTTCGGTTGGACAAGTTCGCCGTGTGTTATGTTCCCCTTTCACCTCTTCGCTTCTCGCTGATGAAGCAAGAGGTATAACACTTGCTGACTATCAAGAACGTACTTCCGAAACCTATCATATAAAAGGTGCTATGGAAGGAAATGAACAAGGCGGTTTTATGAATAGCGGTCAAATCGCAGGGATTATTCAAGACTTACCGACCGTTATGACTCTTATCGAGACTATGATGGATGATGCTCGGCAATGTTTAAATCGGACATTATTGAATACATTCCAAGACTCAGTTAGGGGTGTTCAATTATGACAACTATGATCGACTTAAAGCGAGTGATTGCTGGAGAAATTGAACCACCAGCATGTGATAAAACATTAGGTATTCATGTAAAAACGGCTATTGCCGGTAAAGCCGTTTGCACTTGGAACATCGATGAACGCTTTTTAAATGGGCATCAAGTCGTCATGGGAGGATTTATCACTTCTGCAGCAGATATTACGATGGCCTATTCGATGGCTTCAATATTAGAAAGTAATCAAGGGTTTGCGTCGATCAATTTGCAAACAACATTTTTACGACCACTTCACACCGGAACGGCTACGGTTGAATCAACAATTGTCAAACAAGGCCGAAAAACATGCTATGTGGAAGCAACCGTTTCTCAAAATGGACAATATGCTGCCAAAATAACATCTTCTATCATGATCCTCTAAATGAATACGTTCTCGTAGTGTTGAAAAAAATAGTCGGGAAAATATTTGTAAAGATTGTCGCGCTTTCATAAGAGTGATTTCCGCCCCAGGCTTTTCGCTTTACTATGGGCTTATTTCAAAAGTGAACACTATGAGTTGCCGAAGATTCTTTATTTCACTATAAATTAGAGGAACATGCCTGAAGAGTCATGCGAAAGATCAGTGGTTGATTGGAGTGAAGGCTTGGCGACTCCTTGGGGATCAACAATAGGGAACGAAGGCTAAAATCATCACGTCCTGTGATTACGCCTTCGTGACCAACATCGTGTTAGCCCGAAACCCTGCAGCGAAGCGGCTCATCAGATGCCCCCAAGAGGCTTTGCTCCGTGCGAAAGCGCAGTGTGACGAAGCGGCAGCTACAAAGCGCTCAGACGGAACGGAAATCAACTCCTCGTTTGCTAAAAAACCATATTTTAACATAGAAAAAGCTTATCCATAAATATGGACAAGCTCTTTTTTCATTCTTAATTATCTGCATGGAATATTTCTTCAAAGAAACGGCATGATGGACCTTCCAATAAATTATAATATTCTTGGAATAATAGTGCAGCATGATTTCCACTCCACATAGGCGGTAATAATTCCTGTGGTAGTCCTGGATCGATAAATAAAAATTTACGGTATTCATGAACAAGATTTGTACGCTCTACAAAACACTCGGCATCCGACATTTCTTGTCTTGAGATTGCACTTTGATGAATAATATATTGCTTACTATATTGATCCATAAACTGCTCATAACGGGCCTCAATCTCAGCCAACGACCAGCTTTTTTCGATTAGTGCTTCATGATCATGAGGGCCAATGTATTCAGCTGTAAAAAAGTCTACATGATTCGCAATATCATATTTTTGAATGAGGAGTTTAACTTCTTCTTCTAAATTATTCGGGGATATCCAACAACCATTCGAAAAGGACCCAAATCCACTCCATAAGAGCTCTTTACGTAATTCATCTCGAATTTGTCGCTTATCTTCTGGAATAGAGTACATTAATAGTCTCCATTTCCCATCCCACTGAGTCGGTTTTAACTTGAAAATACGATTTGCCGCCTCTTGCATTCGTATTTCACCGCGTTTTGTTAAAAAATAATAACTACGATTCCCCCGTTTTTCTGATTGCAGCCATCCTTGTTTAACCATTCTAGATACAGATACGCGTACATTTTGCTCTGTGTGACCGAATTCTTTTAATAAACGAATCAAACTACCGATCCAAATTTTTGAACCGTAACGTATAATATAATCGCCATAGAGCGTAAAAATCATAGACTGTGTATTTGCACCCATTCTCTCCCTCTACTTTCTAACTCATTTTCCTTGAAATGCAGGTTGCCGTTTCTCACTGAACGCCTGTAAAGCTTCGAGACGATCTTCTGTCGGAATGACTAACTCATATGCTTTTGATTCGATCGCAAGACCCGTTTGTAGATCGGTATTCATTCCTTGCGTAATAGCATATTTTGCTTGACGAACAGCGACAGGGCCATTTTGCATAATTCGCATTGCGAGTGATTCACATTCGTCCAACAACGCCTCTTGTGGCACTGCTTTTAAAATGATGCCTAGAGCTTCTGCCTCTGTAGCGGTAATTTTCGCGGCTGTTAAAATCATTTCTTTTGCCTTCATTTCACCGATTAATCGTGGTAATCGCTGCGTACCACCTGCACCAGGAATTATTGCCCAGCTTGTTTCAGTTAGTCCGAGTAGTGCCTCGTTAACTGCAATCGCAAAATCACATGCCAATAACCATTCAAATCCACCACCTAATGCATGCCCATTCACTGCTGCAATAGTTGGTTGTGGTAAATTTGCTATACTATTAAACACGTCTCGAATTGCTCGTACGTTTCGACGTACTTCTTGCGTTGTTAATGTTTTTCGCTCTTTTAAATCAGCTCCCGCACTAAATGCCTTTTCGCCAGCACCTGTAAAAATGACAGCGCGGACATCCTCATCTATATGTAATTCATCTACTACTTGTTGCAGTTGAGATAAAGTATCATAATTGAAACAATTTAACACCTCTGGGCGATTAATTGTTACATATGCAATATAATTTTCTATTCTAAATGAAATACTTTTCATTTGCAAACTCTCCTTTTCTATTCGATTTTTTCCGAAAAAAACGGCACATTGATTGTGCCGTTTATAATGATCATTCAATATTTTCAATAATCGTCGCAATACCTTGCCCGACACCGATACACATTGAAGCAAGGCCATATTGTACTTTTTGTTTTTTCATTTCGTAAAGCAATGTAGTCACTATTCGGGCACCGCTTGCACCTAGTGGATGACCAAATGCAATAGCGCCTCCGTTAACATTAACTTGTGCTGGATTCAGTTCAAGCTGCTTAATGGATTCTATTGCTTGCGAAGCAAACGCTTCATTTATTTCATATAAACCAATGTCATTTGTTGTTAGGCCTGCACGTTGTAATGCTTTTTTTGAAGAATAAATAGGACCTAAACCCATAACAGCAGGCTCTAAGCCTGTAACAGCACCTGTTATATATCGTGCTAATGGTGTTATACCTAATTCTTTTGCTTTTTCAGCACTCATTAATAATAATGCCGAGGCACCATCATTCACACCAGAGGCATTACCAGCTGTCACAGTCCCATTTTCAAAAATAGGTCTTAGTTTAGCAAGTGCTTCTAAGGATGTATCGGGGCGTGGATGTTCATCAGTATCCACGATAATTTCATTTCCTTTTCTATCTTTCACGTACACAGGCACGATTTCTTCAGCGAAACGGTTTGTGGCAAGCGCTTTTTTCGCACGTTGTTGGCTTTCAAATGCAAAAGCATCTTGTTCTTCGCGACTTATATTAAAACGTTTGGCTACGTTCTCAGCAGTTTGGGGCATTGTATCCACTCCATACATGCTTTGCAATTTTGGGTTCGTAAAACGCCAACCGATCGTTGTATCAAACATCTTTTGATCGCCCCTCGGATAATCCACTTCCGGTTTCCCCATCACAAAAGGTGCACGCGTCATACTTTCCGTACCACCTGCGATAAAAATATCGCCTTCACCACTCTTTATAGCACGTGCTGCATATTGTAGAGCATCCATGCCTGAACCACAAAGGCGATTAATAGTAGTTCCCCCGACCTCTATTGGTAGCTCAGCAAGTAATGCAGCCATACGGGCGACGTTTCGATTATCTTCTCCCGCTTGATTGGCATTTCCGAAAATGACATCCTCGATTTGTTTGACTGGCACTTTTGGGTTACGCTCTATAAGCGCCTTTATGACCGTCGCAGCTAAGTCATCCGGCCGAACAGTTTTTAATGCACCTTTATAACGACCAATTGGTGTACGAACAGCATCTACAATTACGACTTCTGTCATTTTTTCACCATCTCTTTTTGCTCGCTATAGTCATAAATCCCTTTTCCACTCTTTCGACCTAGTCGTCCAGCTTGTACATATTGTTCGAGCAATGGTGCTGGGCGGTATTTTTCACCGAGCTTTTCATGTAAATATCGCAAATTATTCAGACGAACATCAAGACCGACTAAATCGACCAATTCGAACGGTCCCATCGGATAATTTAAGCCCAGCTTAACGGCTTTATCGATGTCTTCAGGACTACCTAAGCCTTCCTGTAACATATAAAATGCCTCATTCCCAACGAGTGCACTAATACGACTTGTAACAAAACCTGGGAATTCATTGACGACGACCGTTTGTTTGCCCATTTGTTCAGCAATTTCGCAAATGGTTTGGACTGTTTCATCACTAGTTTCTAAACCTCTAATAATCTCCACGAGTTCCATTTTGTGCACAGGATTAAAAAAGTGCATCGCAATCGTTTGTTCAGGTCGTTTTGCATAAGAAGCAATTTCTGTTGGGCTCATCGTTGAAGTATTTGTGGCAAATAAACAGTGCGGTGAAGCAAACTGTTCCATCTGCTCAAAGACAGCCCGTTTAATGTCCCTTTTTTCGGGTACGGCTTCAATGATTAAGTCTGCTTTATTTGCGACAGTAGCTAAATCTGTCACATAAGTCAGACGTAATGTTGCTTCTTGTACTTGTTGTGCTGTTAATTTTCCTCGTACAACAGATTTTTCGAAAATGGCTGTAATGTCATTTTGGGCATTTTGTAACGCCTGTTCGTTAATGTCTATAATAGCTGTTTCAAAGCCACTGATTGCGCTAACGTAGGCAATGCCACGACCCATAACCCCTGACCCGATGACAATAATTTTTTTCATGAAAGCAACCTCCTTATTGTGAAAACCACATACGACGAGTGAAGATATCTCATCGCATATGGTTTTTGTGGTGGTTAGACGCCTAGTGGATTTAGTGGGCGGCTACCATAATATGAAATGATACTTTTCGTCTCTGTATATAAATCTAATGTTTCGATACATAGCTCACGTCCGAAACCAGATTGTTTATACCCGCCAAATGGGGTACCTGGCATTGCGGAGAATGGGCAATTGACCATTACGATTCCTGCTTGGATTTGATTCGCAACACGAGTGGCACGTGCCCCATCTTTAGACCAAACTGCTGATCCTAAACCAAACTCTGAATCATTCGCTAGTCGAATCGCTTCTTTTTCATCGCTAAATGGCATGACAACAACTACTGGACCAAATATTTCTTCACACACTACTTTCATGGATTGAGTTACGTCTGTAATAATAGTTGGTTCATACCAGCAGCCTTTTTCAAAGCCCTCTACAGTCGCCACTTTGCCACCCGTTAAAATGGTTGCACCCTCTTCAATGGCAGATTTCACATAGCCATCGATTGTATTTAATTGCTCTTGGTCGATAATTGCCCCCATGTGAGTACCTTTATCGAACGGATCACCTAGTTTAATTGCTTTTGTTTTAGCAACAAATTTCTCTAAAAACTCATCATAAATGTCTTTGTGCACGTATAAGCGTGATCGTGCCTCGCAAGATTGCCCTGAGTTATAAAAAATGCCATACAGTGAACCATCTACCGCAGCATCAATATCAGCATCTTCAAACACTAGATTTGGTGATTTCCCGCCTAGCTCTAATGTAACGCGTTTTAATGTTTGTGAAGCTTTTTCCATAATTCCTTTTCCGACTGGTGTGGAACCTGTGAAGGCCACTTTATCGACTTGTTGATGCTCCACTAAGTAATTGCCTACATCTTTACCTGAACCAGGAATGATATTCACAACCCCTGCTGGTACACCTGCTTCTAGGCAAATTTCGCCTAACACGATCGCTGTTAAAGGTGTTAAAGAAGCTGGTTTAACAATAACGGAACAACCAACAGCAATAGCTGGGGCAATTTTCCAAGCAGCCATCATGAGTGGGTAATTCCAAGGAACAATTTGTGCACATACTCCGACAGGCTCTTTTTCAGTATAATTATGAAATTGACCTGGCATATTATTTACGGCTCCACGATGGCCAACAATCGCGCCTGCGTAAAATTCGAAATCTTCTATCGCTTGGTTTACTTGGCCCTGCGCAGTGCCAAGGGATTTCCCTGTATCTAGCATCTCAAGCTCTACGATTTCATTAAAGCGAGAGCGCATAATAGCAGCAATCTTATGGAGCACCTGTGCGCGACGATTCACAGGATATTGCTTCCACTTTCCGAAATCAAACGCTTGGCGAGCCGCTTGCACTGCGCGCTCTGCGTCTTCCTGTGAAGCTTTTGCAACAGTCGCTACAACTTCACCTGTCGCAGGATTAATCGTTTGGAATGTCTCACCATTACTGCTCTCTACCTTTTCACCGTTAATAATTAAATGATAAAAATCGCGTTTCACTAATACTTTCTCTTGTACTTGTTGTGTCATTATCATTCACTCCTTTTTATTGTCCATTAAATTGAGGCTGTCTTTTTTCTACAAATGCTTTCATACCTTCTTGATGATCATCTGTCGCTCCGGCAATACTTTGGCTTTGTGCTTCGTAAACAAGGAAGTCTTCGAACTTTAAGTGTTCTGCTGCCTTGATATTACGTTTAATAAGGCCGATTGCTTTTGTCGGTAACTGGACAATCTGTTGCGCGAATGAATGAACGTCATCTTCAAATGTTTCATTGCTATAGACAGCAGTTGTTAAACCTAATTGTTTGGCTTCCTCTGCTTTTATACGTTGACCAAGTACAGAAATTTCAAGAGCTTTAGCATCGCCAACTAATCGTTTTAAGTAGTATAAATTACCAGAATCAGGAATTAGCCCTACATGGATAAAGGCATTCATAAAGAAAGATTTTTCCGACATTACTCGAAAGTCGGCAGCAAGCGCTAAACTAAAGCCAGCACCTGCAGCTGCACCATTCACAGCTGCGATAATTGGTTTTTCACAGCTATGTAACTGTTTAACCATCGGACCATAGTAATCTGTTAATATATCACCAAGCTTCAAATCTTCACCAATAGCTGAAAGATCTTGACCTGAACAAAATGCACGTCCTTCACCACGAAGTACAATACAACGTACTTCATCATCTAATGATGCTTGTTTGACGGCAGTACGAATTTCATGATTCATCTGTGCAGTAAATGCATTTAATGTGTCGGGACGATTTAATGAAATATAGGCTACAGATTCTTTCAGTTCGTATTGTATAGTTTCAAACATAATTATCTCCCCTTAAAGTTCGGTTGACGTTTTTCAACAAATGCTTGCATGCCTTCTTTTTGATCTTCTGAAGAGAATAATAAATAGAAATTTTTCCGTTCAAACTGCATCCCTTCGTAGAGCGAGTAATCCACAGCTTTGTTGACAGCTTCTTTAATGAGACGTAAAGCGAGGGCAGGTTTTTGTACGAGCATCGTCGCTGTTTTAAGTGTTTCTTCTATTAACATCTCTGGTTGTACAACCTTATTGATGATGCCATATGCGAGCGCTTCATCAGCAGTAATCCTTGCCGCGCTCCAAATCCATTCTAATGCTTTCGTTCGCCCTACTAATTTTGTTAAGCGCTGTGTACCGCCCGCACCAGGCATAACACCAAGGTTTATTTCAGGGAAGCTAAATTCTGTGCCCTCTGCGGCGATTAATACATCACAACAAAGGGCTAATTCAAAGCCACCTCCAAAAACGAATCCTTTAACACTACCAATAATAGGCTTTTTAATTTGTCCTAAGCGATCCCAATCAGCAAATTGATTTAATAGCTCTAAACGAACTGTGTTGTCTGCCGCCATTTCATCAATATCTGCACCGGATGAAAAAGCTTTCCCATTTCCTGCTAAAACGATGACCTGTACGCCTTCGTCACGATCGAACAATTCCATCGCCTGCACAATTTCTCGTACCATCGCACGATTTAATGAATTATATTGGCGAGGGCGGTTTAAGTTAATAAACCCTATCCCACTGTCAATCGTTACTTCAATAAATTCGAATGCTGTCATTATGCATCTTCACCGATGATTAATGTGACGATATCACTCGCAAAGCTCATTAAATCTTTGCCAGATGCTTTCCCTTCTGGTGACCGTAGTCCATTTTTTAAATCTTCTGCGCTATCATATGTCATTTCACACATTAAGTAATAGGGTGTTTCCGTACCCATCGGCGTTGAATTAAATTTTGTTACTTTCATTTCACGTAAACCTGGTATTTTCGCAGTAATCGGTGTATGAACTTTTTCGTAATGCTCATCAAATGCCACTTTATCAACAGGGTGTTTATATAACGCGATTAATTTTGCCATCTTAAAATACGCTCCTTTGTCTACATGGAAGTAGAAATTATTTTCATTGCTTCAAATGGATTTTTACAGCTTTTGCAATATAAAATACTGCGACAAGCTGTTGGGCCAAAAATATTTTCAAGCGTGACATAGGTAGAGCCACAATACGGGCAATCTACATGCCAAGAGCCGTCTTCTTTTAAAAAACGAGGTGGTGGCGCAATACCAAATTTCTTTAGTCCTTCTCGTCCCTTCTCTGTTACACGATCAGAAGTCCAGGCAGGATGATTAATAAACACGACACTCACTTCCCGAACGCCTTCTAATTGTTCGACTGCTTTTTTTATATTTTGTTGAATAATTGTCAATGCAGGACATCCTGAAAATGTTGGTAGCACTTCAATACGGATATGACCATCATTCACTTGCACACGCTCAATCATGCCAAGGTCAATAATACTGACCGTATCAATTTCAGGGTCCTTCACTGCATCGAGTACTTCATAGATGTGCGCTTCGTGCAGACCCGTAGTTGTCATCGGGATCCTCCTTTTCTTTGCATAGATCGTTACCAGCTTGCCGCCAAATCAGATCGATACACCTCTGACATTGTTTCAATAGCCGAAGTTAAATCATTTGTATGTTGTCCGTTGCGACCATTGATAATCGGTTCTGGTAATACAGGTATTGCGATTTCTACAGCTTCAAAAGTGGGCGTTACAATGGCCAACCAACGTTCTTTTATGACCGCTTCTGATTCGATCAATTCACATGCTGTTATATGCGCGGCTGTGCTGCCCAATGACAATAAATCCCCAGTATCTTTTATTACCTCTTGTAATGCTTTCATCATACGTGAACGTGATTCTTCTGTCGCTGTACATAATTGCGTAAACCACGTTGTCCAGTGCATCTGGTGATAATAAAGTTCCGTACTAATTTTCACAGCCACTTCTCTGATTGGTGTATAGCTGCTCGCTTTGAGTGCATCAATCTTCGCTTTTTTCGCCGTTGTATAGACAAAATTACGTGCTACAGTGTATCCCCAATCATAATTCGGTGCATCTTTGTAGTAACCTTCTCCGTTCGGGCGTTCTACAAGAAGACTATTAAACCGCTCCTCTTTTGGTCGAAGCTGCGCTAATGAATCTGCAGCGCCTTCGCCAAGCTCTGCTAAAAGCGTGTAATATAATTTAGCGTGTCCCATTGTATCTTGTGTGATGGATGAGAACGCTACATCTTCCTCAATATGCGGCGCCAACCCAAGCCACTCAGAGCCACGATACGAAAATAAGTAATCATCATCCGCTAATTGATAAAGTACTGTAAGGACTGCCTTTTTATATTCAGGCGTTACTTCGTTAGTCATCTTTCTTCCCTCCCCCACCCCAAGATAGAATTTCTTTTTCGTCCAGCATGACTTGTTCATAGTGACGCCATTTTTTCTTTAAATAGCCGTAGCCTTTTGTTGTACGGTAATCTTTATTATCTAGTCGTTGCAGCGCTTGTTTATTGTCTTGAGTTAAGCCGTGTAAATGTTTACGATTGACAACCCAAATGTCTACCACAGGCTCACGCCGCATAAAGTTTTCCTGTGCCATAACTAACGCAATTTCTCCGTTCGGTGCTAAAAGACTAAATTGATGCTGGAAATGTGATGTTGGTGTTCGTTTACTAAATACTTCGAATTCTTGATAGAAAGTTTGTTTTTCCACGATGATCCCCCTCTCTATAGCGTTAATTTACTAGAGCCGTTAATGCTTCCCGTACCCAAGCGTTATTTTCATAGGATGAACGACGAAGTGCTAAGCGTTTTTGAGAACATGGACCTTCGTTGCGTTGGATTTTTTTGAAATATTCCCAGTTTGGCTCTTGGTAAATCCATTTATTTTGCGCTTTATCAAAGTGCAAAGTTGGGTCTGGCACAGTCAAACCTATTGATTGAATACGAGGAACGTATTTTGTTAAGAAGCTTTGACGTAATTCTTCATTCGTTAAGACACGAATCTTATATTTTATCGTTAAATCTTGTTTACTAGAACCTGTTGTATCTTTTGAAGCTGGACCAAAGAAAAATAATAGTGATTCCCACCAGCGATTTAACGCATCTTGCACAAGTGCACGCTGTTCAGGTGTACCTTCTGCCAACGCCATAATAATGGCTTCACCGTGTTGTGCATGGAATACTTCTTCTGCACAAATACGTTGTAAAGCACGTGCATATGGACCATACGAAGAACCTAACATGTTTGTTTGTGAGATAATGGCAGAACCATCTACAAGCCAGCCAATTAAACCCGCATCTGCCCATGATTTTGTTTCCATATGGAATACATTATGGAACTTAAGACGCCCTTCGAATAAATCAATCATTATATCGCCGCGATCTTTACCATATGGTTTTAGCAAATCTTCTGCTACGCGTAATAATAATTGACCATGTCCCATCTCATCTTGAACCTTTGCCATAATCCCTAGCTTTCGGTATAATGTCGGAGCTTTTGGAACCCATTCTTTCTCAGGAAGAGCACCCATAATTTCACTAATACCATGCATCGAAATTAATTTGATTAGTGCCAAACGATACTCTTCCGGCATCCAATCAACTACTTCAATCTTTTCACCTGCAGCAATCCGCTCCTCAAATTGCTCTTGTAATTGTTGTTCCGATACTTGTGTAACGACACTCATAGTAAAAAACCTCCTTATATAACTATTTTTCGATAACCGTCACTATAATGTTATGTTAGGGGGTAAAAAAAATCACACTTCCAACAAGACTTTATTATCGTTTGCTACTTTAATTGATTCTGTTGGACAACCTTCCATTGCATCCTCTAAATCATCATATAAATCTAGCGGCACTTCTTTGCTTCCTTTGTTATTATCTAAAATAACAAAGGCGATTCCGTCGTCATTATAATCAAAAATATCCGGAGCCGATGCGCCACATGCGCCACAAGCAATACATGTATCTTGATCTACTCTAGTGAATTTCGCCATACACTCTTTCCTTTCACAACCTACAGCATTAGGTAAGTTGTTTCTTTTTTTCTTCCATTAGACTCGTACTATGCAACGGTTGCACTTTAGATGTTGGATCAATATATACTTTTGCGTTACTAATAGCAGTAGGTGCCTCTCCAAACCCACTCACAATTAGCTTAACTTTCCCATCATATGTGCAAATATCACCTGCCGCATAAATACCTGGAATGTTAGTTTCCATACGGGAATTAACGACGATGGCATTTTTCCTAATTTCCAAGCCCCAGTCTTTAATGGCCCCTAACGACGAAACAAAACCAAAGTTCACGATAATATCATCGACACCATAGATTGGTTGGATCGTTTCGTCTTTCGCATGCTTTAATTTGACATGCGTGATGCGCTCTTCCCCTACGAGTTCTTCGGGTACAAAAGGTGTAATGACCTCGACAGTAGATTGCAATAAATTTTTTACACTATGTTCATGCGCACGAAACTTATCCCGTCTATGGACAATAGAAACCTTTTTAGCAATTGGTTCTAGCATCATCGCCCAGTCGACTGCTGAATCGCCACCACCAAACACCATCACGTTGCGATCTTTAAAAGCATTAAGATCATTAATGAAGTAATGTAAATTACATTGTGCAAACTTGTCGTCCCTATCTAATTCAAGCTTCCGAACGTTAAACGCACCGTTTCCAGCAGTGATCAATATTGTGCGAGAATAATGCGCGCTTTTCGTAGTAACAATTTTAAAAATACCGTTTTCATCTTTTTCGATAGTTTGTACAGATTCATTCATACAAACATCCACCGGGAAAGTCTTCATTTGTTCTTTTAAATTATTGATAAGATCTTGTGCGCGAATTTTTGGAAAACCCGCTATATCATAAATATATTTCTCGGGATAAAGTGCAGCTAACTGACCGCCCAACTGAGGAAGACTTTCGAGAATTTTGACGCTCATGCCTCGCATACCACCATAGAAGGCAGCAAACATACCAACAGGCCCTCCACCTATAATGGTCACATCTTTTATTTGCTCAGTATCAATCATTGAAGAACCTCCTTCTGTTCCATTCTTCTATCAATGACACGAATTGCCTTTCCTTCAGAGCGTGGAATTGCACCACTATTTTCAATGACTAGACTAACGGAAATTAAGCAGGCATTTTTTAAATCGTGCTTAATCTCCTTTGTCAGTAATTGTATAAGCGGATGACTGAGGTCACTTCCTACTTTTTCATATAATTTTGGTGTTAACTCAACATGTAGTTCGATCGCATCCATATTTCCTTTTTTTAATAAATGGATTTGATAGTGTGGTGCCAACCCTTCTATTTGCAATAACTCACGCTCGATTTCAGATGGAAAAACATTGACTCCACGAATAATTAACATGTCATCTGTACGTCCCTTAACACGTGCCATCCGCATTGTTGTACGTCCACATTTACATTTTTCACGTGTAATCGAAGTAATATCACCCGTACGATAACGAATAATTGGAAGCGCTTCCTTCGTTAAACTAGTAATAACCAGTTCTCCATCTTCTCCATCAGCTACAGATTCTAATGTATCTGGATCAATCACTTCTACGAAGAAATGATCTTCAGCTATATGTAAACCATCTTGCGCTTCATAGCACTCGATTGATACACCGGGACCTAGCACTTCACTTAAACCATAAATATCCATTGCGCGAATTGCTAATTTATCTTCTATGGCACGGCGCATTTCCTCTGACCAAGGCTCTGCACCAAAAATCCCATATTCAATCCCGTTCGTCGCTGGATCGATTCCCATTTCCTCCATCTTTTCAGCGATCGTTAGAATATAAGAAGGTGTCCCTGCGATGCCTCTTGGTTTAAAATCATCAATTAATGTAATTTGGCGATCAGTATTCCCACCTGAGACCGGTACAACTGCTGCGCCTAAAGTTTCGGCTCCGTAGTGTAAACCCATCCCTCCAGTAAATAGACCATAGCCATAAGCATTATGAAAGATATCTGATTTGCGTCCCCCTGCGGTAACAATAGCGCGAGCTAAAAGTCCCGACCACATATCGATATCATTTTTTGTATAACCAACAATTGTTGGTTTTCCACTAGTTCCTGAAGAACCATGAATGCGAACTACATCATCCATCGGTACTGCAAAAAGTTTAAATGGATATTGCTCACGTAAATTTACTTTTTTAGTAAATGGCAATTTGCGAATATCTGCTAAGCTTTGAATATCAGCTGGTTTAACACCAAGTTGATCAAACAGTTCCTTATAGAAAGGTGTATTGTTATACACTTTTTCTACTGTTGCTTTTAAGCGCTCCAACTGAATCTTTGCCATTTCTCCCCTTGAAGCTATTTCTATTTCTGGATGATACATTCCCTAACCCCCTTTAGCTATTACATTTCCTCTTATATAACAAATTAATTACGGCAGTACTAGTTTAGTAACTAATATTAAGATAAACTTATTTGTCTGAATTGTCAATATATTTTATTATTTCTGATTAAAGTTGCTTAATTAGTCGTTTTAGAATGTTTTAGCTTAAATACTGTTTGTCCACAAACACAAAAAGCTATTTGCAAATATCCCCTTTAAACCTACTATTAATAAGGCATAATTAAATAAACACACCAATAAATCGTAAACGGAAAATAATTCTATAAAACTACGTTAATACCGTTTACTTTCCCAATACTAGGTGGTAAATTGATTTTATATTTCACTTTAATTTCAAACGTTGTTAATTTGTATGAATGATTTTCGTCTATTCTACATATACACAAATGGTAGAATTATTTTTTTGATAAACAAAGGGGATTCACTTTGACATTAACAGAGGCTCAACAACATGAGAAATAATATGATTATATTTTCGAGGCTTTATCAAAGGAACCATTTGCAAATTATTTAGGGATGGAATTAGTAGAATTAAAAGCAGGCTTTGCAAAAGTGACACTTTCCCCAACACCTCATATGCTCAATACACACGGAACTGTACATGGAGGTATTATTTTTTCATTAGCCGACTACGCGTTTGCGGCCGCAAGTAATTCTTACGGCAAAACAGCTGTCGTGTAACGAATACGATACATTACATGAGCGCAGGTTTGGCAGATCACCAACTAACAGCTATCGCAGAAGAGGTTAAAAAAACACGCCGTTTAGCTTGGTATCAGATCCATGTTTGGAGCAACGATGAATTATGCGCAACAATGGAGGCGATGGTTTATCGTAAAAATGAAAATTTCATCGAATAAGAGGAAGATGTGAGTAACCTGCGTTAAATAGGTTGCTCACATCTTTTTAAAAATCCCTCACTTGTAACAACAAGAAGGGATCATAAAGCTATCTTATACTTGCATTTATCTTTTTTGCGTCGTCTGTGGTCTACTGAAGTATACTTCTTGGATTTTTGGATTATTTAGCAACTCTTGTGCTGTAAGCGAAGGTTTTGAGGTAACCCATTTTCCAAAAAAACAGTCTCGATAAATTCAAAAGCGAATATTGTTTGGTCAAAAGATAGATATTTAGCAAAGCACGCAATAATTTTCTAGAATTATTTACAGGTGAAACTTATCACCGATCCAGCAGAAAAATTCGCCGAGTTAATGAACTACATAAGGAATTTTACTCTGGCGCTTAGATGATGAACTGATAGTCTATGTAAAATAAATATCTCCCGGTTGAAATTTTTGACCGGGAGACTTTGTTTTATTTAACATACTTCAAATACTTTTTCACAAAATCTACAATGTAATGCACTTCTTCTTCTGAAATATTGAATAAACTACTAACTTTTTGTACTTTGGCTGGTGATTTTAATTGTTCACGCACTTGATCAATTCTCATGTATTTACATTTTCGAGGGTTTACACAATCTCTAATCTGCTTGTAACGAAGGTAAGCATACCGAGCAAAAGCATTTAACATCTCCCTCTCCTGCTCATCTCGTTGTAATTTTTTTGCCGCTTCATCGATCGTTTCCGAATCAAATATCCATGTACCATCTGTTATTTGCATAGAACCACCTCTTTCATTGCGTAAAGTTGATGACAATTATGGCTGCACCCTAATTAGATGGCATTAAGATTGCCCCCATCTCTTCTATTCATAGCTAGTAAATGCATAAGAAAAAGCCACACCTAGTTAAATGTGACGCTTTTTGTATTTTTGTTTAGTTTTACAAGCTAAATTCATTAACGCTTAGATTCCGCTTCAATAATTGTTTTTAATGAATTATGCCACTATTGCGTCCAAACAAAGTTAAAAATTAATATACACCAATCTTTTAATTAACTAAAATGGAAATATATTGATTATATTAATACGTAATAAGGGAGGTACCATATGAACAACCAAATTTATGTGAACTGGAGCGGGCATCATCTAAAACTGACATGGTTTCAACATCATAGAATTGACGATTTTAGCAAAGTAACAAGTGTACATGGAGTTTGTTTTTATCAAGGGAATGTTTTGTTAGTTCATGTAGACGGGAGAGAATTTAACTTTCCCGGAGGACATATTGAAAAAGGAGAAACACCTGAAGAAGCATTTCATAGAGAGGCATTTGAAGAAGGTTATGTTAAGGGGTCGATCAACTATTTGGGAGCAATTGAAGTCAGGCACGAAGAGAACCCCTTATTCAATGCTAATAGTAAGTACCCTTTAATCGGATATCAAATGTTTTATAGCATGGAAATTCAAGAATGCCTACCATTCCTTCGAGAACATGAAACAATTTCGCGTATTTGGGTTGAGCCGGAAGAAATACCTTATTCAATTAATGACCATGAGTTAATACACTTAACATTACAAGCAGCGTTAAGGAATAAACCTTCCTATTTATGAGGTGCATTTGACTATAGTTTCATACATAGGAAACTTCTAAAAGTACTTTATTTTACCAGCTATACTAATTACTTATTTAGCCTCTAAATCATGTAGAAAAAGTGATTGATACAAAATTTTGAAACTTCACCTATAGATTAATATTTTTTTAATTTTATTCTCAGGCATTTCACTATACAAACATAGCTACTAAGTCATATTAATAGTAGTGTAAAGCTAACTTAGCTTTGCACCTCCTAGTTTGTGGTTTAGGGTCACTTTGGTTCGAGTGGCCCTTATTTATTTATCGTTTATTGTTATGTGAATTCCCTAATTTTTTTCATAACTATACTGATAAATATATAAGTATGATCCGATGAGTTATCTTAGATTTTATATGTTAGAATTTTCTTCAATGTACTTCCCGACATAAGTTCGAACAAAAACTCCGTGGCTTTTTAAGTAATAATTTGGAAAACCTTTTTCTTACTATATTCGTATATTTATTAGAACTAACATAAGTGAGGTGACGAAAAATGATTGCTGGATATATTACTTGTTTTGTTCTTGCTTTAATTATTATTTTTATGGGTTATCTGATCCATATTAAAAAGAAACTGTGGCTTATTGCAGGTTACCAAGAAGATTGTTTTATTGGTGATAAAGATAAACTAGCTAAGCTATTTGGTGTTTTCTCATACATAGTAGGTATCACTACTTTACTATTACCTTTTGGACTAGAATTTTGGGGTCTCATTAGTGCTATTATATATGCCGTTTGTATATGTCTAGGAGCAGTAGCCACTTTGGTCTGGAAACAAATAATTAATAAACCACTATAAAGGTTCATTACCAAAAGTTGTGGATGACTTTTGTTAAAACGTCTACTATGTAAATAGTTGACCTTCGTTCCGACTGGGCGACTCCTCGGGGATCAGCAATAGAGGAACGAAGGCTAAAAGCATCACATCCTGTGATAACGCCTTCGTGACCAACATCGTGTTGGCCCGAGACCCTGCAGCGCAGCGGATGTTTTCTGTGCGAAAGCGTAGTGTTAACGTAGCGGCAGCACCAAATGTTTTCTGTAGCGAAAGCGAAGCGTCAGCTACAAATGTTTTGACTGTGCGAAAGCGTAGCGACAGCAACACCAAAAGCGGCTCATCGGACGCCCCTAGGAAAGCCCAGTCGGAACGGAAATCAACCACACGTTTTGGTGATGATCCACTTTAAAACATATAGAAATTATAAAAATATTCCCTTGAATATTTAGACAAGGCCCATATTCAAGGGAACATGTTTAGACACATTGTAGCATTCTAAACCATTTCGTTAGTTATTCCACCACTTTATCTAAACGATTCTTTTCTTTTATCTCTACGAACAGTGGAAAACATGTAAAGGCTAAATAATAAAATGAAAATGACTGTTACTGCTAAAAAATATGTATCTTGAATCTTAAACAAGAAAGTATTCAAAGAATTTAATAATCCAGTTAACATCAACAATAACCAATAATTATTTTTCCTTTTTGATTGATCACCATTATTTAGATATCTACCAGAAAGCCAGATAAAGAAAGGTAAATAGCAGACAATCGAAAAAATTAGAATAGCCCATCCAATAAACGACATAGTACAATCACCTCCTAGAGCCTTCCTTATTTATACGATTGACATTTGTAATAGTTTCAAATTTATTATTCTATAAAAATGTTGCTTACATACTTCATTTCCTAATAATTTCCGAAATTCCAAGGAACACTATTCATAGCTATCCCATTTTGAAATTCAGTAATTCATCATCATTAATTTTTCGGATTTTTAATTCAAACTGAGTAAAACCAAGATGAATACCTCCCCTCCTTTCTACACCAAGACATATTATAGATTGTAGAAGGGAGGGATATTTCATGGGATATTACGGTGGAAATTATGGTAACTGTTGTTACGGAGGCTATGGCGGTGGCTTCGGCGGTGGTGGCTTCGGCGGCGGTGGCTATGGCGGCGGTAGCTTCGGCGGCGGTAGCTATGGCGGCGGTGGCTGCGGCGGATACTATGGTTATGGCCATGGCAGAGGACATGGTTCAGCATTCGCATTAATAGTCGTTCTATTCATTCTTTTAATTATTGTTGGCGCAACATTCGTCTATTAATTTTCCCAATACTTTCGTTAATCAGATGAATAACGAAAAAAGTTAATGCTATTTATCATTGTCACAATTAATCATTTCCATAAACTCTGTTGCTAAATTTCAAATACCTAGTAATAGAAGGAACTAACCAGCCTAACATACTACAGTTAAAACAAAAAGGTCACTTTTGTCCGAGTGACCTTTTATTTATCATTTACTTAAATAATATAATAAAACCGCTACAATAATATTTGGTAAGGCAATGTATAAGGAATTTAAAGTAATTTTATTGCGTTCATCCCGATGTTCTGTTGTTTCGGTAGCAATATTTGCCCTCATCCGATCCCCACTAACCATAGACCCTGAAAAAATCATTGAAATGACAATGAAGATACAGCCAACCGTGCCTGAAACTAAATAAATTTTTTCCATTCCCCATAACATCATCGATATCAAAACACCGCAAAGTGATAAGAAAACACCAATTAATACATATTTCACCCCATATCCCCCCTACGTTATTTTACGTTTGATTACCATTTTCTGTTTCATTTTTTTGTAATCATTTCTAAGGTTTTTTTTATATTATACACACTAAGAATAGGTATGGATGGTTTTAATGACAACTTCAAAAAATAAGCTTATTCAAGATTCAGATGTTATCGGCTCTAATTCTCCTCCAAATGAATCTGTTATTCCTTCCTCGAACCAACAAATTGAACCAGCACTAATGCCTGTTAAAAGAATTCCCCCATGCCAAGCTGTCTTAAAAATGCTATCTAACGACCACTCTTTCCATAAAGCTAAAAGGTTTTTAGTATTACCCCCCAACATTAATAATATCTTTTTCCATAATAAAACTTTCTAAATCTCGAGTTGGAGGTGAAAAAAGTGATAAGCGGGACGGAATACATTGATGTGAGTTAAAAAAAGAATTAAACTTTGCAATATAATTTTCTGAGTCTCCGCTTGCAGTAGGAACAAAGCAAAGCTTAGAATTGGCTTTGTTAGATTGCTGTAAAATATATGTATCTAATAATGGATTATGGGGCTCCATAGAAAAGCGGTGTAGGTATACTATTTCTCCAATCCTTAATAAATGAGGATTGGTGAGGATTAAGACTACTTTCATCATTGATTTGTAAAGTACCTTTATAATCGCTTGTGTAAAAAATTATTTGAACACTAAAAACTTTATTTCCATTTGAGTACTCTGCAAAACCATTTTTACCAGAATATAATCCAAACAATGTAATATTGTTCAGGATAAGATTTGTTTCTTCAAAAACTTCCCTTTTAACAGTCTCTTCAAAAGTTTCTCCGATTTCCAAGATACCTCCTTGGATTCCCCAAATATCACCGTCAGTCCTTTTTTGTAAAAGAATACGCCCCCTATCATCTTCAATTATTGCTCCACAGTCAATAGTCAATAGAATTTCATACCCGATCATTTGTCTCATCGTTTTAATGTAATCATTCATAATTGATACCCTCTTTCCTTGTTGTAGATCCCTAAAACATTCTTTTTCACAATTAAAGACTAAAATAACCATAAACATCCTTATTTTACATTATTCCCTCGGATATAAATACACAGGGTTCAAATACAAAAAAGCAAGGCACAAAATGAGCCCTGCCTATATTTATTTTCCTTCCTTATTACTTAATTTTTGAATCTCGAGTAGTTCAGATATCGTTACAAATTTATATCCCTGCTCTTCAAGCTTTGGTAAGATTTTTTCTAATGCTTTCACAGTTTGCTCACGATTTCCACCGCCATCATGAAATAACACGACACTTCCAGGCTTAGCACCTTTTAACACAGTATTGACAATTTTCTTTTCTCCAGGACTTTTCCAATCAAATGTATCTAAATGCCATGACCACATGACAACTTTATACCCTTCTTTTGAAATTGCATCAATCATGGAATCCGTGTATTGGCCTTCAACGGGTCTAAATAAAACAGGGACATAACCTGTAATACCATAAATTGTTGCATGTGTTTGTTTTATTTCTTTCATCAAATTGGAAACATTCGTTCTAAAAGGATGCGTATAGGTGTGGATGGCTAGTTCGTGACCTTCTTCATGTATACGTAAAGCAAGCCCTGGATTTTTTTCTGCATTTTCACCCACAATAAAGAATGTGGCCTTTGCATTGTACTTGTCTAATATATCTAAAATGTCAGGTGTGTACTTTTTATGAGGACCATCATCAAAGGTTAAGGCGATCACTTTCTCATCCGTATTAATATCCCACAAAATTTGTCCTGCCTCTTCGTAATACTTCCTTCCCTTGTCTGCAAAAGATTTTTCATTAACAAAAAATAAAAATAACCCGAAAAAGCATAATGTAATCAGCAGATAGTATTTCCTCAAGTTTTCACCTCCTGCAAATAATTATTTCTAATCATTATTATTTGAGGTTTAAACTAAAAAATGCTTTTATTTTTGTTCTTTTAATTGTATATAAAACCAATAACAATCCAAATTGAATGTAAATACCGCTACACATTCTAATCCTAAAAATGTTATATTATTTGGAAGGAGTGTGATTATTTTGATAATAACGGTGAAAGAAGAGGATTTCGAGTTTAACAGCTCCAATCTAAGTCAAAGGTGTTTCGAACCACTCATTCAGATCTATAAGGTAAGAATGTCCGAAGAAACTAATATCGGTGTAAAAGAACGTTTTTATGAAGAACTTACGGAAGGCCAAAGAGCATTATTTATGTTTTATGTTTATTATAACCATATTAGTAAATCTCTTATCGAATTTTATTGGTGGTGTGCTTATTTCATGGCTCAGCCTAAAAATTGGGCAGCTATCAAAGCCTGTTTTAAGTATTTTAATGATGAACCTTTTCTTTTACTCCTGGAGAAAATTGAACGGGAACTGAAACAACATAATCACCCTACTACATTAGAAAATTTTACAATCACTCGCGATGAATTAAATCATAACAAAGAGCTCCATGCATCATTTGAATCGCTATATGCAATATTCGAAAACATTTATCCAACTACTATAGAAAAAATAAATACTTTGATCGAAAAGAATTTACAAGACTTTATACAAATTGAAAAGTAAGGAGTATTTTTCATGGCAACTATAGAAGATTTTGTGAATCTTGATATTAGAATTGGTACTGTTATCCAAGCCGAAGAACTTACACAAGCGAGGGTTCCTGCTATTAAAATGAAAATTGATTTTGGAGAAGATCTTGGCATTAAGCAATCCTCTGCTCAAATTACAAAACGCTATACGCCAGAAGGAATTATGAATACGCAAGTAGTAGCGATCGTTAATTTCCCTCCCCGTCGTGTGGCAGGCTTTAAATCTGAAGTTTTAGTAATTGGCGGCGTTCCTGTAGAAGGAGATGTGATTTTATTAGCTCCTGATCAGCCTGTACCAAACGGAACTAAAATTAGTTAATGCTAGGATTTTTTGATAAAAAATGAAACTATGTCACAGGCATAAAACTAGCCTTAATTTCTTCTACATCATATATATAATAATGTAAAGCTAATTTTGCCTTATACCTCCTGATTTGATACTAAAGGTCACTAATGTGGCCCTTTTCTTATTTTGTAACATCTAAATTATAAGAAGAACAAATTCCCTAAATCGAGAGGATCATAGAAAATGAAAATTTATTATGATTGGTGCTACATCATTAAAATCTTCCAATAAAAAAGAGAAAGGAGCGTGATAATGAAGATAAAAAGGAGAGAACATTATGAAAAACAGACAAGCCACAACTAATGACTATGAAACTATTATAAATCTTTGGGATAGATCCGTTACCAAAACCCACGATTTTTTAAGTTTAAAAGATAAGGAAGACATTAAACAGGAAATTCCTATGTATTTCCCACATCTTGATGTGAGACTTTGGTATGTGGAAAATGAATTGATAGGTTTTTCTGGGACGAATAATCAGCACTTAGAAATGCTATTTTTAGAACCTGCTGAGATTGGAAAAGGTTATGGAAAACAATTAATACAACAACTCATTAGAGATTTTAATATAAGGTCTGTTGATGTCAACAAAGACAATGAAAACGCAAAGATGTTTTATTTGAAAAACGGTTTTACTATTGTTAGTGAAGAACCAACAGACAGTTCAGGTCGCCATTATCCAATACTTCATCTAGTCTTAACGTAATTAGCAGAGGCCATCCCGCTACTTTATTCATAGGCTATGTTAAATTTTAATATTGATTTTCATATTAAAAAATTTAGGGATACCTAAATGGTTCCCTAAATTTTTTAATAATAATGCCATTTTGAATTTGTGCTTAGATTTGAATTAAGATAATTTAGATACTGAATTATGAAAGACTTAAACTATCATAGGTATCTGTCATTTCTTGGTGTTTTTATTACTACGACGATCGACAAAAAAGAACCAAGCTAGTTAATTATCAAGATATTTGGTAGCCACACCTTTAAAGCTTGTCGATCCATTTGTTTCAAATAAAAGCATACCTTTAAAAAAGTTTGATCAAAATATTCCCTAAAAATTTAATAATGAATATCATGTAACTTCATTTTTTCCAATTCTTTCTTTCTTTTATTTTTTAGAGATTCCCTTCCTTTAGCCCAAGTTCCTAATAAAAACAACGTACCAGCAACTGCAACTTTAATGAGTGAAGATATATTGACATTTCCCGTTCTAGTTATCCACCATCCAAAAATAAAAACTAAATACAGAATAGGTACAATTGCTCCAAAGTAAACGTTGGCTCTTCTAGATAAAAAAGATTGAACTCCTATTATTACAATGGCTATTAAAATGGCTATCAACCATTTATAATTTGGATCCATTATTCATCATTCCTTTCGCTTTTATATTTATCAATAATCATTTTTGCCGTCTCTAAACTCAACCGTTCATCAATAACCAAATTTTTAATCATATTTACAAACTCCAGGTCTTCCGTATTGCTATTCAGTTCAATTTTTTTAATTAAAGTATCTAATTTAGTCCTTACAGTCGGATATGAGAACAGTTTTTTAGACGTAGAAACTTTCCGTTGGGCTAATGCTAGGTTTATCATTTGTTCAAATGTTTTGTGGAATTATTGTCGTTTGAATGGGCATTGTTTTAAAAAATGAGGATCATCTGTAAAAGCATGGACTTGTCTTAATTATAGTAGGAATCTTAGGAGGCTGCCGGGTGGATATTTAATTGGTTTATACTTGTAGGCTAAGAAGCAAAAAAGCACTAACATGCAAACCGTCAGTGCCTCCTCGTATTAAAACGACCCTTATTACTTCACTTGTGAAAGTGTCATACCATCACCAATTGGAATAATAATCGACTCTAATTGAGGGTGGTTCGCTACTGCTTCATTGAATTTCTTCATTATTTCCGTATATCGTTTTGGTTTGGCATTTGGATCTGCCACACTTCCTGCAGCAAGCACATTGTCAGTAACTATGATTGCATCGGGATTTGCTAGCTGTACACAGTAATTTAAATAGTTTTCATAATTATCCTTATCAGCATCGATAAAGAAAAAATCGAATCGCTCATTTCTTTGTACTAGTTTTTCAAGACTTTCCAATGCAGGTCCTGTTATATAGGTTACCTGTTCACCAAAACCTGCCTTCGATAAATTACCATATGCTAACTGTGCGTATTTTTCCTCTAATTCTAGAGAGGTTAATTTTCCAGCACTGCCGAACCCTCTTGCTAGACAAATTCCACTGTATCCACCGAGAGCCCCTACTTCAAGAATGTTTTTAGCTCCTGTCATTGTGACAAGCATTGTTAAAAGTTTTCCAGAGGAAGGAGAAACAGAAATGGCGGGCATTGCGTTTTCTTCAATAGATGTAATGACCTCTTCTAAAATAGCATCTTCGTTATAAAACACGGCATCAATGTACTGATTAATTATTTTCATTCAGGTTATTCCCTTCCTCATCATTTTTTAAAGATTTTTCATTATCTTCTTCACTGTCAGATGGAGCCATTGTTTCACTTTCATGTATTTCAAATAATTGAATGAACTCATTGATGACCATATCAATGGCTTTTAATTCACCCACTAATATTGGCTGAATAGATTGAAACTCTGGTTGCTCTAATTGTTGCTTAATCGTTGTACGCTTTAACTTCATCATCTCTAAAAAAGCAATGGCTCTTCCACGTCGGAAAGTTTTAGGTCCTCGTTGATGAGAGCCATCTCTTCCTCTGTAACGTCCCCCACGATGATGTCCCTCTTCCCTAAATTCCTTCATTTTTTCACTTCTCATTTTTAAACCCCTTTCATCGTATACATTCGTATACACTTAAGTCCATTTTGATTGTATACAAACGTATACATTTTGTCAATTATCTTTATTCATTTTCCCATTACTTTACCTATAAGTAGTTTGAAATATTTACCTCTTCTAGTTTTTCCATTAAACTGTATGTATCAGCCAAATTAATTTGGAAGGGAAATTCGTTTAGTAGCATGTCATACGTGAAAAGGTAGTATTATTGTTTATTTTTTTGTAATGAAACAGTAACAGTAGATACTTTTGAATCTAAAAAACCTGAGGCAGCAGAAGTTTTAAGATTGGACGACCATGCAGATATTTTTCAGTGGGAAGGGAACATTTTACAAACCAATATAGAATGGATTGATAAACTTGAACTCAATGAAAAAATATATTGGTGAGATCGAATTTAATGCAACTAAAGCTGAGGATTTTAAAAATGGTACAGCCAGCCTTTTACCAATTGGTGCAAAAATTTATTCTGTAAAAAAACGTGATGATATTTTCATCGTAAAATTTGACAATGTGGTTAAACGATATTTAATTCTATCTGAGGGCTGATTTCTTTGAAAGGAGACGAACATGTTCATTCATGATACAGTGACAGATTTCACCGATAATTATCTGCCTACCATCGATTATTTAAAGAAATATTATGAAAAGCATGCGAGCCATTTTGAAGAATACTTTCGATATCATTGCCATAATGTAGATAAAAAAATGAAAATGGCTATTCCAAAGCACCAAGAAAAGATTTCAACGTTCATTGAAATAAAAGATAAAATGCCTAAGCTTATTAGTGATATTGCAAGGGACTATGAGCAGATGTACGATATCGCATTTACAAAAGATGTACATTTGATTATAGGTTTATACGGAAGTAATGCTTTTACTTACCGACAAATCATACCCGAAATTGCATTTTGTTTAGAGAAACTTTCCCCTCAAGATCGCCATTTACAAATTATTATTGCTCATGAGTTTGGGCACGCTTTACACCATTTATTATCCGAAAGAAGCGGTGTTGATTGGACAATGGTAGACTGGGAGAGCCCATTCACTTGGCTTTTGCAGGAAGGTATTGCAACGTATTTTTCTACAAAGGTGGTACGTGCGAGGAAAGATGAATACTTTGCGTTTCAAGAAGACTTAGAGTGGATAACATTTGCTACAAATAATAAACAAATAATTATTGAAGCGTTTTTAAGCGATTTAACTTCAAGAGCAGTTTATCTTGAATGGTTCTCTATTAATGGAGGTAAACGATTTGGTATTCATCGCTTAGCTTATTTTATCGCATATGAATTCATACAAAGTTGCCTTCAAGAACTTGAAGAATTGGATGTTATTACATTATGGCGAAACGTTAACTATCAGGATATTATTTATCAACAGTTAACCAAAATGACAAAGAAAAATGGATGAATTAACCATTTATAATGCAAATGACTACGATTTTTTTAGCAAATCTTTTGAGGTCATCTTTCTGAAGATGACCTTTTTGTCTATGGAAGAAAAGAAAAAGACGTTTCTAGACGCCTTTCCTCTACTCAAGTAATATTCTAATAACTTTTATTTTGTTTTATCGTTCATCTTATTAATTAGTTGAACAGCTTCATCAATATGAGACACATTCAAAATTTTCATGTTGATATTTTGATCCTTTTGAATCTGTGCGGCTTCTTCTGCATTTTTTGTGGGAATAATCATGAAAGGTAAACCGTATTTCTCTGCGATTAGCATTTTTTCTTTTAGTATCCCTATAGGTAGGACGTCACCCGTTTCGCTTATTGCTCCAGTCACTGCAATGGCTACGTTGTTTTGTAAATCGCCTCGTATAATGAGCCCTGTTAGTGCTAGCCCTAACCCAGCACTATTTCCACCAATATTATCTTGATTAAAAAATTCATTCATACGTACATCTTCTTTACCTAGATAATGATTAACGTTGTCTTTCATTTGCTCTAATTCATTCTTCTGAAGATGAAGCCACTTTAAAATTTGCTGGTTTTTGCTCTTATAAAGAACTAAATTCGTAATTTCATCCACATTTACAAAAGGCACTTGTTGTTTATTTAAAAGATCTTCAACAGATTGAATACTCGTCATAAATTGAAAATCTACTCTATTTACGCCGATTAAATAAATTTCACTACCTTTGGCATGTAATGGCTCTGTGTATATGTATGCGACATGAGAAGTTCCTTCATAAAATATAAGGGGGAATTCGAAACAAAATAGCAAGAACATTATATAAGTAGCGTGCATGATTCTTCTTTTATATAGTTTGTTTCTCAGTAAGATCCGAGCTATTAATAAGATGATAAAATTAATCAATAGTAAAATAACAAAAGAAATTCCGCCTATTATATCTTGAAGATACAAAAATAAAATGACACCATAATAGAGAAATACAAAAAAGAAAGTCACGATATAAAGCAAACTTATTTTGCGATTAGAAATATTCTTCACTCCTTACTTTAATATTTGTCTAATTTTAAATTTAGGATTTTAATCTTTAACATCCCAATTTATTTATTCCTGAAATCCTTTGATAATCCTTCTTATTCGAAAATCTAATTGATTCTTACTTCTTCCCTACATTACACACTTTCATATTTTTTTAATTTCCTGAACAACAAAAAAAGCGTTAACCCTTTTCGATTAACGCCCCCCTAAAGCTGAACAAAGTTCTACCAACCTTTAAAACATGTTTTTTTTCAGTCTCTTTTTGTCTCTTCTTATAATTTAATTACGTATTTGTTTGAAAATCTAATACGCAATACCTACACGCGATTTCACATATTCTTTACTCTGAATTTGTAGATAGGCAAACTCTGCGGTATCTGCTACAGATATTTCTACCCCACCATCCGGTAAAAAGTCTCGTTCGATACGATAAGTGCCCGTATATTCACCATCCGGTAAGTATGTCGGACAGACAATTGTCCAATCAGTATTAGAGTTTTTCAATAAATGATAGACTTTATGATGCTCCTCTGCCGCAAAGGTTGTTTTTCTTTTTGATTCGCTCGATTGATAACGTAAAATACTTGGTGTCAATCGACTTTGTAGAATACTAGCTGTTCCGACAGTTATCATTCTTTTCACATGCTCTTTTTCCATTGCATCAAGAATTAGCGGCATACTTTCAGTTAATGTATTTGTGCCATCAGTATTTAATGCACTAATTACAATATCTACATTCGCCATGACCTTTGCTATATCTTGTTTTTCTAAAACATTTCCTTGTACAATATGTAAATTTTCATCATTTATTTTTAGTTTATTTGGGTGACGAACTAAAGCTGTAACGCTATGTTTATCTCGTAACGCTAGGGAAACTATATGGCTACCAACGCGTCCAGTGGCACCTAAAACTAAAATTCTCACTATGATCACCTCGTTTCTTGATTATAGCATACAAATGTTCTGTAACGATTTAGAGGTCTCTTATCCTTAAGCGTTGTTAATGAACATCAGTAAGTCTGATATTAACGATAAATAGCTGAAGATCATTAGTTTCCGCGATACTATTGACGATATTTTGGATTTCGCTTTCTGTACTCTTTTCGAGTTTATCTAAATTATGTAATTGTATCGTTATTAGTTGATTGCTCGGAGTTTCAATTAAGTAGCCGATTGTACTATCTGGAAAATAGCCTGCTGCTCGTAACGCTACTATAATTTTTTGTGTAAAATTCGTGCTTTGTAATTTTTCACCAATTTCTTCACTATAATTTGTATCGGGATTTTTTTGAATGGGTCTTTCATATGAAGGTTGATTATATTTTAGCAATGCTGCAGTTACTAACATCAAGGAAAATAAAATAAAAAGGCCTTTTATTAATCCTCTCATATGTTCTCTCCATTTCATCTTTTTAATAGAATACGCTTATCATATTAAATAATGAATGAATCTCACTGGCCCAATATGAAATATTTGTTTAATAATCCCCATAATATTTGCCAGACTAACATTTAGATAGCCTAGCAAGGGGACAATATTTACCTTAATCGTTTATTCGTTTACGATTACTTTCACAACAGGTTCTAATTTTCCTACATATGCATCCCCAACATAATCAACATCTATTACTATAGCTCGTGGCACGAAACGTTGAATGCTTTCCAAAAGACGTGCGGTGTTACGTCTTTTGACAAGCTGGAAAGGTGGAAGCGTGTCTAGTCTTAAACCATAATCTCTGTAAAAAGGGCAAGATATTACGAAAGTAGATAATATAAAAGCTACATTTTGTAATATTTCATCAACACCTGTAGCATTAAAATCAATATTGCTTGTGGCGGTCACTTGATGTGTCATCCTATCAACCTTTCTTCTACGATACATGGAAAGATGTTAGTAATCTTTCTTAATATGAGCTTTTCATCGAAAAACGAGCACTTAGTTATTTATGCTAAATGCTCAAAAGTTATGAACAAAGCACACATTCTCTATTGTATGTATTCGATTCAATGTATCGTTAAACAATTGCACAGTGTCAGGTTCCACATTCATCCCGCTTTTATCATTGGATTTCACATTAAAACATTATTTATCTTATTAGTGCGTAATAAATCACATACAACCAACTTAAACAACCATGGATGATTGCCCATATAATGGAATGATTTACACTCCAGGAAATAGTAATGGCTAATACGGAGCCAAAACTAATTCCGCTCTTAATAACTGTTTTGTTTTCCATTTTCCTCACCTTCTTTACTTTGCTAATTTCAGAAGTTTGCCTCCTCATCATTATTCCTCCTAATCATGTCATCAATAGATGTTTGTTTGTAACATCTATCTTATGATTTATGATTTCACTGCTAATAAAAATCGCAATGAACACGCCATTCTTGTAGTTTTGGATTAAAAAAGAAATAGAAATTTCCATTATCGACGATATTGAAATATGCCTTCTCGTCTGAGGCAATCTGTAATACAAAGGGAAAGTCCTCACCGTAATCATGACCACTTTGACAAAACGCTGGATAGCCACCTATTTTATGAATAGCGTATATTTCCTCTACAATATCATCGATGTATTCAAAATCCTCCTCGTGCTCTAACCTTAAAATTTCATCCTCCACATCAGATGGAATCCCACCTCCATCCCATGTTGGATAATCATTATCAATATGTTTTGGAATAAGCGGAAAAGCGCGAATACGGTCATGCTGCCAATTTTGCTGGATTAACCCTTCTATTGAGGTATATGCTCTTATTTCAAAAAAACGGCTAAGATCATCTTCTATGAGGTGATCAAATATTTCATCATTGATAAATAATGTTAGCAGTTCAATATGCTTTAGTGACGCAGGCACAAAAGAAAGGTCCTTTAAAAATAAGGTCGCTAGTGGCTGAAACCCTTGTGGCCTCTGTTCCTCAGGTAAAGACCATCCAACATAGCCAATCCAGCTTTCTAGCAGGTCATATGTAGGTCTAAACCCACCTGTTTCAAAAATCGTTGCCTGTCTCACTAGCTGTGCCTTAATATCATCAATTTCCATTAGCTGATCCCTCACTTCGACAAATACAATCTACGACATGATCATTAACCATTCCTGTTGCCTGCATAAATGAATAGCAAATCGTACTTCCAACAAATTTAAAGCCGTCTTTTTTTAATTGCTTGCTCATTCGTTCACTAATTTCTGTTGTAGCAGGTACATCAGCTATGGATGGCCATTCATTGCTAATCGGCTGATGATCCACAAATTCCCAAATATACTTAGAGAAGGAGCCGTATTTCTCTTGTATCCGTAGAAAGGCTTGAGCATTCGTCACAACACTAGCAATTTTAAGCTTATTACGTACGATGCGAGAATCCTGACGAAGCTCCTGTAGCTTGTCATCCGTATAGAGTATGATTTTCGAAGCATCAAATTGATCGAAAGCTGCCCGGTAGCCTTCTCTTTTTTGTAGAATTGTCCACCAGCTAAGTCCAGCTTGTGCCCCCTCTAAACAGAGCATCTCAAATAAATACTGATCATCATAGACGGGAATACCCCATTCTTTGTCATGATACTCAACATATAAAGGTTCATCTAACTTGACCCATTCACATCTTTTCATTTATATATCCTCCATTTTATGTATTCATTTATCCCTATTATACAAAGCCAGCCTTTTTGTGTATTTTCCTTTATAGTAACGGTTTAAAACCCAACACTTTCAAACAGCTACTTGATTTCAGGTATTTGTTTTATAGGCTTTCATATGATAATTAATTTTATAGAGCTCCGGAATTATGATTCTTCACATCGTCCTTCAATATTCTAAATACATCCTTCACAACAGCTGCTATGTGCAGCAAAAAATAATGCGTTTGGAACGCTGTAATCGTATCAAAAAACTAATCTGTGTACGAAATGCTAGAAACACTTGCTTTGGTCACGATCACTTTTCCATTTGCACATCCATACTATAGATTTTACCACTTGGATTAATATTCGATAAGGATTGAAGTGTTTTTCCACCTCCACAGCTAACAATTAATACAAGATCACCATCATTTATGGCTTCCTGTTTCATTAGCCAAGTATTCATACTACTATGCCCCTTATGCAAAATTCGTAGCATCATTGAGCCTATGAATCCTCTTGGATTGTTAGCTTGTACAATTAATCGTTGGAAAAGTGTCATTTCAAATTTCCCCTTTGTCATTTTCACTTTCAAAAATTTGTTCCGAACTAAGAATTAAGATGTCTTGTGTAGCTAACCTTATTAAGGCTGCTTCCTTACTTTGATCAGTAGCACCTGCGACTGCATCCCCCACAACAGTTACAGCAAAATTTCTAGCTAGAGCCCCTTCCACTGTTGCAGTTACACAGCCTTCTATAAAAACGCCCGTTACTATTAATTCGTGGATGCCATTATTGTTAAATACTTCATTAAGCTAGGATTACTAAATGCATCCGCTTTATTTTTTGAAAAATACACCCCCTCAGCTTTTAATAATCGTTTATCCATTTCCGCACCTTTACTCCCTTTTAATGCAGTGAATTTTCGTAATAGGTTGGAAAGTACTTGCTTTCGCTCAAATTCATTCCTAATATAGAGGATAGGGGCATTTGATCTTTCAGCTCTTTTTATCAGGTCATTAATGCCTTTTAAAATGGGCTCAATTTGATGCTTTGCCACAGGCATTCGGGCTTGATTACTAAGGTAATCATTTTGAATATCGAGTACCATTAACGCGTGCTTCAAAATATTAACCTCCCTGTATTTTTATATTTTTACGTTCTTAAAAAGCAAAAAGTTTCAATTTTCACCATTTTAAACAAAGGAGACTCAATATGATTAAACAAGCCACTAGAGAAGATGTTCAAACAGCATCATTTTTAGCACTACAACTCTGGCCAAATCATACGTTAGATGAATTTAACGAAGAAATGGCGCAACTAATAAATGCTGAAAACGCTACGATTTTCCTGGTATATGTGGATGATGAAGCAGTCGGTTTTGCACAATGTCAACTCCGAACAGATTATGTTGAAGGTACCCACTCAAGCCCTGTCGGCTATTTAGAAGGACTCTTCGTAAAAGAACAATATCGGCAGAAAGGCTTTGCAAAGCTTCTGATCGAGAGTTGTGAGCATTGGGCTAAACATAAAGGATGTCTAGAATTCGCTAGTGATTGTGAAATGCAAAATCTCGAAAGTCTAGCAGTCCATCTTAAATTAGGTTTCACCGAAGCAAACCGCATTATTTGTTTTACGAAGGAATTATAAAAATGAGGTGATCCCCCTACGGAATAACCTTATTCGTTATTTTTGTTATCTGCGAGTATATAGACAGTTAATATTGCAAAAAAGAAAAAAATCACAAGTGCTTTTTTACACACTTGTGATTAATATTTGTTCGATATATAAAGGATCTATAACAGGAACACAAACCTTAAAAGTCCTTTTATTTTGGCTATTATATGTACTATTTATTAATTTAAATATGTATTGGCTGAAATGTTTCTTTCGCGCTCGTCCATTACTAGGTGGATAATAAATGCAAGTTGTTGCTCTATTCGCTCATTGTTAAGATACATAATGTTCGCAATTGCTTTTTTTTGTTTTTCTTCTAATCCTACCTTCTCAAGCAATAACATAATTTCTTCTTTCGAAAGCCCAAACATACTTTTTTCACCTCCAATTTAATTATTTATTATTTTATAATCATTATTCACTTTTCTCAAACAGCGAACTAATACAACCATTCCATGACCTATTTTCACTAATTATAGGATAACACATGGACTTAATTAATCCAAATTTTACTTTATTTTAATAAAATTCCAACTTCTATAAAAAAACATTATTATTCAATAATAATTTTCAGTGAAGGATGTGTAACGATTTTTGATATTTATTAATTCTATTATAAAAATATCAATCCCATTTGTCGAATTTTAGTATTCTACAGCACGGCTTATAAGTCTAAATACGAAAGCATGTTTGAATGAATAAGGACAACAAATAAAATGCTCATTTTTTTAATACATTTTTATCTTTATTATACATCATCTGTCGTTACACATTGCTTTTAGCTCACAAAAAAAGTAATTTCAAAATAATCGAAACTACTTATCCTTCTTTTGTATTCGGTTAATTTACACTGTTTTGTTAATATTATTATCTGGGACATTAATGTTAAATTTTTGTAAATTTTCAACTGGTATTCGTAATTTTTCATCCAATTTTTGGATACCAGCTATTTTTGTTTGATTGAATATAACATTCTTTGTCTTGTCACTAGTATTGACTGGCAAATTAACTATTCTCGACGTTGTATCAGTCTTCCATATTGTCTTGTTAGTATACCCTTCGATAAATAATTGGCTCTTCCCCTGTACAATAGCCGGTATTTTTACAGCCGTTAAATCTGTATACACCATCTCAAGTAAAGATTGATTGGACATCGCTAAAAATGGGCGATCTGCTTTATCAATCGTACAATGCTCAATACGCCCGATTGACTTATCAGACCAAACTATTGCATATTTACCTTCATAACAGTTGCTAAATTCACTATTCGTAACTTCAAAAATAGCATCAATACAAGTAATCGCATTTCCGCTAATGTGGTCAAACGTACAATTATCTGTAAAGAGTCGAGCATTATTTATATAAATATGATGACTTTCAAGCTCTTGAATTATTGTATTCTGCAGCGTAATTTTGGCGTGATCATTGCCATAAATACCACCCGCCTGCCCAAATTGGATCTTACACTGATTGAGCTTTAACCCGCTTGAGTCAATAATAAAGTGAAATTGTGGGTGTTCTTGGAGATCACACTCTGTCATCGATACATCGGCTTCGTTGACAATCGTAACGCCTGTTGCCCTTCCCTTATTTATCCTACATGTACGAAACTCCGCTTTACTATTTTCAATTAACAACTGAGACTTCACATGACGCTGGATCTTACAATCATATATGATCGCCCTAGATTTCTCACCAACATATAGCCCGTTTCCTACTCCATCAGAAAAGATAGAATCTGTCACCATCAATTCACTTTGATGAACAACCAGTTGCGTGTCTTGATGATGCTTGATTTCACAGCCATCCATCGTTAGTTTCGAGCTATCAAAAACTTGCACCCCTACATCTTTCCCTTGGTGAATAAGTGTATTGGTCATTGAAATTGAACTGAAGGCTGCTACAATTTGTGCCTTTTTATGTCCATGAATTTCACAATCCACAAGCTCCATTTTCACTTCACGCATTGCATAAATGCCATTCGTTTGCCCTTCTAACAGCATACAATTAGTTAATGCGATTTCACTATTTTGCACATTAATTTGAGCTTTAACATGATGCTGGATCGTTGTATCCACTAGAATAACGCTTGAGCCATTATCAATACTTAAACCAAAATGATTGATTGGACTTGCTAAAATATCGACATTTTTCATCATTAAACTACCGAAGCTTACGGTCACTTGTGTCTGCACCATTTGTTGCTCAATGACACAGTTTTCTAGCTGTAAATCTCCCTTTACATAAATACCATGCCCTTGAGTAAAACGCAGGTTTCGCATATTTACAAGTGTCTGATAGCGGATAAACACGCCCCCTTTAATGGTCACATTCCCCACTCCATAAAGTGTCAGCCTTTTGGAAATTTCGAAGCTTTCTTCATATATCCCGTCCCGGATTTCAATCAAATCCCCCGGCTCTGCCTCTTGAATCGCCTGCCCAATACTTTGGTATCTGTGCATAATACTTCTTTTTACAACAAGTGTCGCCATCTCTACACTCCTATGTCGGTTTTCTTTTATTTATATCCCCATTGAACTTCCTATTATTCAATTTTGTACAAATAATTTACAATCGATTCATTTATAGAGCGTAGACAATACATATATTTTCTATTTCATCCTTCTAAAGTAAACAATAAAAAACCAGCAATTAAACAATTTTCTCGTCATTGCTGGTTTAACTGATTTTAAATTTTCGGTGCAGCTACTTATGATTCCGTATTAAATGCAAGTCCAGAATTACAACAGACATAATTACAATTTAAATTTCCTAACAAGGTCGTTTAAACTCTCTGCCATTTGTGCTAAATTGGCTGATCTATTATTGATTTCATCCATAGAGCTGGCTGCTTGTTCGATTGTTGCAGAACTTTGCTGTATGCCTGCAGCGGATTGCTCCGAGACAGCGGCAATTTCGTCCACTGAGTTATTAATATTGACAGTGCTTTGTACTACGTCTTCTAGCTTTGTCGTCATGCTGTCAATGTTTGCTGACATTGAGTAAACAGCTTCTGCAATCTGGCTGAATGTTTCATTTGTGGAGACAATTTGAGTTGTGCCTTTTTCAACCTCTTCGTAGCCATTTTCCAATGAGGATGTCACCGTGTTTGAATCTTGTTGAATTTTTTGTACGATGCCTGTGATATCGTCAACCGAGACTGCTACTTGTTCAGCAAGTTTACGAACCTCATCTGCAACGACCGCAAATCCTTTACCATTTTCTCCTGCTCGAGCCGCTTCGATCGCTGCATTAAGTGCCAGTAAATTCGTTTGTGCAGCAATACCCTGTATCACTGCCACGATTTTTGAAATGTCCTGAGTTTGTTTACTTAGTTCGTCCACCTTATGAACTGCATCCTTCACAATATGATGAATGGATGTCATTTGCTCAGTAGATGCGTCCATTAAATCTTGGCCCTCTTTCGTTAAAGCCATAACATTTTGGGAATATTGCTGAACATCCGTACTGCTATTATTGACATCTGTTATCTTTAAGGTGAATTCTGTCATTGTTGTAGCTACATCTGATGCATTACTTGCCTGCACTTCTGTGCCACTCGCGATTTCAGTGACTGTATCAACAATTTGTTCCGTAGCCGTTTTCACCTCTGTCGCTGATTGCATAAGCTCTTCACTATGCGCAGCTACATCATTCGACACTGTTTGAATTTGCTTTAATAAACGGTTCAAAATATCGGACATCGTATTAGTTGCTTCTGTAAGCCTTCCTACTTCATCTTTGGAATTCACCACAAGTGCAGGCTCACTTAAATCACCTTCAGTAATTCGTTGCATACGATTTGTCACAGCGATGATTGGTCTAGAAATGATTCGAGCACTTAATAATGCAATCACGCTGGACACGATAACAATCACAATACCGACGATTATACCTGTAAGCTGCTTAGTCTCCCCTGCACTGACAATGTCTGCACCAGTCGCATTAATCGATTGCTTACGATGCTCTGCTAACCCCTCAAAGCCTTCACGTATTTCCGTCGCCTTATTACTCATAGTTGCTAAATTTTTCGTCGCTTGTTCAATTTGGCCTTGATCATAAACAGTAAATACTTCTTTTTCAATATAACTGCTCCATTCTTTAGCCATTTCCGCAAATTTGTTGAAATCACCTGTCTCTGATATTACTAAACGTTGTTTCTCATTCTCATCCGCACGCTTTACATTATCTTCAAAAATTTTCTTATACTTTTCATCACCAGAAAGTACATAACCTCTAGCTGCTGCAATTCTTAGCCCTATCGTCTGAGCTTCCTCATAATCTGTAATTAGTAATTGCATTTCTTCATCAATAATTTGTTCCGTTGCGCTGTTGCTTTGGTTGACTGCATAAAAATTGTAACCAATGTATAAAATCACTACTGCTACTACAATGCTAAAGGAAAAAACGATTCTTTTACTAATTGACTTAAAATTCATTTCAAATGCTCCTTACTTTCCAAATGCAATCTAATGTGCATTGTCATAATTTGCACACCATTAGTAATTTAACACTCTTGAGCCAAGTTTGGATTGATTTGGAATTTTAACTAGATTAAATGAAATAACTAGTTGATTTTCATGTAATTTTTAGCAGATAATAATTTCCATAATTTTCGGACAGATGGACTAACTAGAAAATTACACAACAGGACTTTTGACACACGAAAGGAACAGCCTCAAAAGTAGACTGTTCCTTCTATTTAAATATTAATCCCAATAATTAAACATAACATCTCCGATTGTTTTACTATCAAAGTGTGAAATGTATTTCCATTCTACCTCCGATAAACTGTGCAACTCCTTATCCTGCATCAACAATGTGTTTAGTGTATCGGCAGTAAGGCATTTACGCATCGGAAAATATTTGTGCAATTGAGCTTTTGTTAAAAATTGGAAGTTTAACTCTTCATCAAACTTTGCAAATGCAATATAAGGCGTCAGCCTATGATGAATGATCGTCAAACACTCATCTTCCAGTTGAATCACCGCTTGCATATAAACAAAATGAGGCTGATCAATAAATTGTAGAGCTTTTGCTCGTTGTTCACTTGTAACTAAATGATAAACCATCGACTGGAAAGATCGCATATCCTGTTCAATGAGATGGTCTGCATCAAAACCTGAAATCCCTTTCGTTAATCGCAACGAATCACCCCTTTATTATTGTGTCTATATGACCTTCTAGTAAAGATAGGCTGATTCCTTCAATAAGACTCTATTTTCTTGTTATTTGATAGTTAATTTCTAAAAAAGGTAGACCGAAAATACGCATTTTGTGCACAGCCGTTAGTGTTGTTTCATCTTCTGCCTTTATCTTAAAATGCTCCTGTAAAGGTAGTTGAAATAAAAAATGGTTGATGGCTAAATAAATCCCAGCATCCCCATCGTGATTACTCGTTAAATATAAAGCACCATTCTCATCATATAAATGTAACACGCCAATCATTGTTGAAAAAGGCAGTGGAAGTGCAATATTCATATAGGTGGTTTGTCCTGTCGTATGCTTTGAATAGATTGCGACAAAGGTTGTTTGTTTGTCTATTTTACGAATCCAGGCACGTGGAGCTGGACGTCCATCGTATAGCTCATCAACTTTAACAACCTTTCCTGTCATCTCAATTTGCTTACTGGAGAAGGGTAAATTCAGCTGTTGCATGAAGCGACTTAAGCCTTGATAAATCAAAGCAAACGGTTTAAACCAGATTTTCCACCTTACAGATGCCATTAATCGATACTGATTTGTTTCTTCATAAAAATGTGAAATGATGTGTGGCAGCTTTGTCGTATCCACAAAGTCACTAAGCGCATCGACTAAACCAGGGTGCGGGTCTTTTCGTTCTCGCAATTTCCCCCTAATTTGGCTTACTGGAAAATGGAATGGTTGAAATTTAGTTTCGGGAATAGCTATAGCCCAAGCTAGCACCCCTACACTACCGAAAAAAATACCATTCATAAATCCATGAAATTTTAGCATTTCTGGTATCCCTACATAGCCAAATGCATACATAAATGACCATATTATCGTGATACATAGTGACCCATAGGAAATGCGTAATAGTAAACCTTGTCCACGAGGAAGTTTCGTTTTTAAAGCAAGGAAAAATAAACTGTAAATTGCTGCGATATAAAGTGTCACTGATATAATTTCTATTATTGTAGCGTACGTTATACCTATTGCAACAAGAAGTGGACCTGTCAATAATATAACAACGACTGCATTGTACCATCTACTCTTATGTATTCGCCCAAAAAGACCTATAGAAATAGTTAGTAAACAAGCTGAATAATGAAAATGGATGGCTGTTAACCATGTTATTAACGATGAAAAACCTGTATCGATGTTGGCGATAAAAGCAAAAAACCATAGTCCACCGATCAATATATAAATAAGCCCCACGTCAATTGATATCTCAGCCATGTTTGTAAAGCCTCGCTGTAAAAATCGCTTCAAACCTTGTATAGCTATAAACGCCGTATAAAGAACATAAATAAGTACGAGAACGATTGCTATCCAGCCTTCAGACCACCAATGTAACAACGTAATAGCAAGCATCATCGTGACAATAATAGCATCGCCGGCTTTGTTAAAGGAAATGACCATTTTCACCATCGCTGGAACAAAGATCAGCTGTGCAACTGTGAGTAGCAACAGATATTCAGGCTGCGGGCTAAACAAATAACAAACGACCGACAGCATAAGCCCTAATAGTAGGACAGGACTACTTAGATTGTTGCGTAAATTCACCAGCATACATCATCAGCCTCCCTATTATTGGATTATGAATGGACACATGAATCGTAAACACATTCCTTTTGTCATCAAATCCTTCCTCGACGATAACACGCCCCTCTAATATTTTGGGTATTGAACATTCTATTTTGGAAACTACAAATCGTTGGACTCCGGAGCGAATGACCAACTTCCCCTCACCAGTCACCGCAAAATGCAAATCTGAATAAAAAAGAGCTGGTGATCCTAAGTAATCTTTCACTATTTTTCGGATTGGATCAATCGTCATTCTCGCATCAAAATGTCTAGTGCTGTTTGAAAAATGGAAAGTACGCTCCCATAACACTTCAAGTTCCCCATTTGGTAATACTCGACAAGTATTACAAATTGAGAATGGAACATCGTCGCCTGATTCTGGAAACAGGAATCTAGTTTTGGTAGCTATCGCATAAAAAGGACGCAGCCACTTTGCACCAGATTGAATTTTATGCATCACGCCAGTAGCATAAAAAGGCTGATCTACAGGTAACATATAACGCTTCTGTAGCATTGGATGGAGTCGAGTAAAGTCCTCACCTAATAAAGTTTGATAAATCGTCATGCTGTTCCTCCTCGCTTTCGTTTACAGCTTTTGGCACTCGGCATATCTTTACTTAAAATCAACCCGATAATGGACATTACCCACAATGCTACATTAAGTGTTACAGGATTAAATGGAGCAGAAGCAATCGTTTTATCTGCTAGAACGGCACCCAATGTTAAAAATGGAAATAGCAATATTTGCACACCAAACAATAAACGCTTTCCTCGAGGCAATAACCAACAAAGTGCAAAGATGATCTCTTCAAGTCCAATCCAGTTTACGATTTGGCTAGTGTTACTCTTAGGTGATCCTGCTAGTTTTTGTATTGCTGTAGATTTGTTCGCTGCAACATTTCCGCTCGGCTCGATTGCTGATCCGCTCTGCTCAACGCCCGATCCATTCAACTGACTAAAATCCCCGCCTAGTAATTCCTCAATCATCATCACCTCAGTAGGATGTTGTACGATAATTTTCGGTACAAGACCGTGGTACAACCACACAAAACAAAAAAGCACACTGATAAGCATTGTTAAAAAGAAGCGACGATACTGAGAAAAAGGATTTTCTCCTTTTTCAAGCCATCTTTTTAAAACATCAAAACTAAGAGCTGTAGCCCAGCCCATTACGGGACGAAACACAGCATCAAATAATTTCCCTAGTTTCCCGTAGCGAACATCATAATCATACTGCGTTAAAAATGTGAGCCCATTGTCGTTAGAAATGTATTTCCAGTACCCTTTCCCCTCTGCAATTGGAGATATTTTTTGGGGTGTGCCAAAATGTAACGAGGATGTTTTCGTGCCATCTTTTTTATGATGCTCTCCTTTACTCTCACCCCAGCCACTAACTGATATGCCCGGCATCACCTTCGTTTCATAGGTAAAGTGTTGAGGTTCTTCAGGAGATTTTTTATCGATATATGTAATAGAAGTAAAACGTAAATCCCATTGCTCATGCAGCTTAGGGTTTTGAGTATATTCCCAAGCCTCATTGATGGGTGCTCGTATATCCACCTCCACATAAATAGGCTTTTTCTTCATCTTTATATCCTCCTTCAAACAAGCTTATTGGTTATTTAAGTTTACTTTCTATAATCCTCCATAACCACCACTCTATTAATGGTATTATAGCAATAAATTAATTTTTCACCATAAATTGGACTTTATCCATTTAATCGGAACAATACCATAACATAGGGTTGATTTCCGTTCCTACTGGGCGCTTTCGCACAGATAAAACTTTGTTGCTGCTACGTTAGCATTTCGCTTTTGCACAGTAAACTTCCGTTTCGCTCCAGGGTCTTGGACGAACACGGTGTTGGTCACGAAGGCGTTATAAAAGGTTTATCCGTCGGAACGAAGATCAACTAATATACATTGTAAAGTCTTTAACAAATGCAATCTCCTGTTTTTTGGGGGAATGACCCACTAAATTCCCATAAAATAAAAAAAGTTGAATCGAAATGATAGTTTGCCAAGTCTAATAGTCAGAAGGAGGCGTTTTTCATTACTACACTGCAAGAATCACTAGTACAGTTAGCACAAAACGGAGATGAGCAAGCTTTTTATCAGCTTATTGAGCAGGAGCAACATAAGTTATATCGAATGGCTTATGTTTATGTCCAAAATGAAAATGACGCCGTAGAAGTTTTTCAACAGTCCATTATCCGTGCATATGAGGGCTTACCTCAATTAAAGGACCCTCAATATTTTTCTACCTGGTTAACGCGCATTATTATCAATTGCTGTAAAACCTATCTTGCCAAGAAAAACTCGGTACAGCTTGTAGAACCACATACATTAAAGGATCTTAAAAGTACATCACCTACCTATATCGAAGAAGAACTTGATTTATGGCATTCTCTCTGCGAGCTAGAGGAAAAATACAAAACGGTTTTACTATTACGTTTTTATCAGGACTACTCGGTAAAGGATATTGCAGTGATTTTACAATGTCCTGAGGGCACTGTAAAAACTCATATTCGCAGAGGCTTACAAGCTTTACGACAACAATTAAAGGGGGCATATATTGATGAATGGGTTCAATCCGTTGAAAGGAGTTATTAATGCGATTCCAATCCCCGAAGGACGTTTAACAGAAGTGTTACGTATTGAAGGGATGTCAAAAATCTTTCAACAAAAGCATCATACGGTCAATGCATTAAAAAATATCCATTGTACGATTTATGAAGGCGAAATGGTGGCCATTATGGGGACGAGCGGTTCTGGTAAAAGTACACTGCTCAATATGATTAGTGCCATCGATGAACCGACTGAAGGAGCGTTATTTTTATTTGGAAAGGAAGCGCATGATATTTATCAAGAGCCAAAAGCATCGAAATTTCGTAAAGAGAATATCGGTTTTATCTTTCAATCATTCCATTTGTTAAAGGATTTATCAGTTGAAGATAATATCGCGCTCCCCCTTATCCTCAATGATGTGCCAAGTAAAGAGATCAAAGTCCGTGTTCAGCAAATGATGGAGAAGCTAAATATTGCCGCCTGGGCAAAGCATCGACCAAATGAGCTTTCTGGTGGTCAAAAGCAACGGGTTGCTATAGCCCGCGCCATCATTGCAAATCCACCAATATTACTGGCAGATGAGCCGACTGGTGCATTGGATGTGAATACGACCGATGAAATTTTAGAGCTGTTAGTAGACTTGCAAAAAAATATGAATCAAACCATGTTACTCGTGACACATGACCCTTATGTGGCTACTTATGCAAATCGCGTATTATTCTTCCATGATGGTGCCATTGTGGACTCCTATCAAAATAAGCAAACGGCAGAGGATTTAGATTGTATTTTAGCAAAGTTTAAGCTTATTACTAGAGGTGATATGTAATGTTTACGATGCGTACTATTGCTCTGAAGCTATTTCGTGCAGCGTGGGCCAATGTATTAACGAGTATTAGTATTATCACCATTTCTATTTGTCTAGTGATGACAATGAGTGTTTACATATGGAATGCCCATAGTCAAATGAAAGAAGACATACAAGCACAATTTGGCGAAATGGATTTAATGGTCGGCTATAACCCCGATCAAAATAGGTTGTTAACTTCACAGCAAATTGAAAATTTCGAAGCAATGACTGGTGTTACAAAAGTTTCGAGTGTGTCACTTGCTCAAACATATGTTGAAAATGAGAAAAATACATCATTTTATACAGTTGGTGTGGAAAATGATGACTTAGTGAAAAGCCGCTATCATTTTAATGTCGATCTTGGTCCGAACGAAGTTGTGATTGCTGAAAATGTGGCACGTCTTTTTCACAAAGAGGTCGGCGATACGCTAAACGTTACTTTCAATAAAACGGTTGGAAACTCTGTTGAAGTAAATATAAGTAGCTTTACGATACAAGAAATCCTTCCACCCCTTAAAGGTACAGATAGTCCTAATTTTATCCTTATGCAAAATGATGAGTTGAAAACTTGGATGAATAATAGTAATGCACAAACAGCTGGTATGTTTGCACTCATTAAAACAGAAGATAATGTGGCTACCTTAGTGGGTACGGAATTGAAACAGTTTGATGAAACTTTACGTGTAGATGTTATGAGTGACTACGATGAAATTAAGAGAAATTTACAAGCATTAATCATTTTTATGGTTGTACTTTCATTCTTTATACTACTTATTTCAAGTGTTTTACTGCTATCAACATTCCAGCTATTATTTTACAAAATTAAAGAACAGCTTATGGTATTTCGTGCACTTGGCGCCTCCACAGAGCAAGTAGGACGCATTGTACAATTGCAATTATCTACAATCATTGGCTTCGGCGTATTGCTGGGGACAGCGGTCAGTTTATTGGTAATAAAAAGTTGGCTACCACAGCTCATTACCTTGATGAAAATGCCGGATTCAAAAACTGATTTACCGATGATCTTTGTGTTGGTGATTGCTATTGTAAGTTTTTTATTGCTACAGTTAATCACACAATGGCAAGTTCATAAAAGCTCAAGTCTATTACCTTTACAAATCGCAACAGAGAATGAAAATTTAAGTTTACGATGGACAAAATGGAAAACGATTGTTGTGAGTGGCGTTGCGTTCATATCACTATTCTTCTTTTTGAATGCTTATCAAGTCGGTAAAAATAGTGGCAAAGGTGCACTAATGATATTAATTGGTACATTACTTGTTAGTGGAATTTTCCTTTATATAATGCCATACCTCTTTACAGCACTATTCAAAATTACATTAAAGCCTATTCGTACTGTGCTCGGCAAAGAAGCATACTTAGCGTGTCAGCAGCTTATGCCACAAGTACGAAGAAATATGCCGATTATACTTAGTATTATCGGGTTAATGGTCATTTTAATATTTGGTAGCTCTTTATTTAAATCTGCTCAGCAAAGCTCATATGAGTATATTAACTCACAATATGAAACATCGATTAAAATTGATAATGAATTAAATGACCCAACCATTACACCGGATTTAATAAATGAAATTGAGGCATTGCCGAGTGTGGCCTATGCCTATGCACGAAGTGAAGCACCTTGGATCGCGCTTGAAGGCGAAAATGGCTGGGAAGAAGGTAGTAACTTCGAGGCCGTTGATGTTGAAAAATACGTCCAATTAAAAAAGCTTGATGCTGTTAAAGGAGATTTGAAAAATGGAGTGATCATTACAGAAAGATTTGCTAGAAAACATCAATTAGCAGTTGGTGATCGTATAATGGCAGGGACATTTGATGAAACACTTCAACAAAATGTGCCAATTGGTGAATTGCTAGTAATTGATGTAGCTCTTGATTCTTATAATAAATATATAGATTTATTTGTGGATTGGTCCTCTTTTATAGTATCTTCTGATTCAACTATCATTACAAACATAATGGTAGAAGCAGATGATACAGAGCAGGCATTAGCTGATCTCTCATACTTACAAGAGCGTTGGCCAGCTTTAAAAATTACTGATAAAGAGACATTTATCAAACAAAATGATGAAATGACCTTCCAACGCTGGAGCCTTTTTGTTGGAGTCTTTGTTATTTTAATTTCTGCTACTTGTCTCGGTGTATTACAAACACTGCTTCACTCCATTTACTCAAAACGTGCCGATTATGCAATTCAGCGGCTTATAGGTCTTTCACCGCGAGGGATAATCAAGCTGATTTTGACGCAAGTGTTATCCTTTGTACTTTATGGACTGGCTGTTGGGACATTTCTTGGACTTCTGTTTACAAAATTAATGTTTACGATTGACGGAGGATCTTATGACTTCGTTACATTAGGTGTTACGAGTACCGTCTTTTTAGTCGCGACACTTACTGTCTTTACGCTACAAGGTTACTGGATAAGTCGTAAAAAATTAGCGAATGAAATGCTTGATATTTAAATGAAAGCAGACCCTCTTATGTAGCAGAGGGTCTGTTTTTCATTTATCGCTCAAATTTTTCAGTTTATCAGACACTTTTTCAAATTTATCGACATCTTACGCTCCTACAAACAGCACTGCCTGTCCGATCGCAATAAAAAATGCTTCATGCTGTATCGGGCTGTTGTCTTCAATTTGTAGCGTAATCTCAAAATGCGTCTCACAAAAAATAGCTTGCCAGCGTGCAATTGGTTGATCATCAAGAGAAAATATAGACCAGTCCTCCATCTCTTTGTTCAGATTTATTTTTTGGACGCCATCTGTAATGATTAAATCAGGGATCATAATTTGCCAGCCATCATAGGCAATCATATACTCTTTGCCTGTGACGAAATCCTTCCCTATAAAATGCACTCGACCACGACGCGACATCTTCTTACATGTGAAAAGAGACTGACCAGTGACATCACTAACATCAAAACGTACAAAATAGCGATAGTCCATCGTGCGGTCAAATGCCTTTTTCAGTCCATTCGAATAAACACGTTGAACAGTCGACGATACTTCCCCCGCTTCATTTAAAATGGCTACTGATTCTGTTGACTCAATGGCCGCTGGTTGTTTGTATGTATAAATCTTCAATCCGTTCGCTCCTTCATTCAGTTGCTTTCTATAAACTAACATAAAATAAGCGCCAAATACAAAGGTTGTATTTGACGCCTGAATGTTTATTTATTTTGCTTAGGTATTTCTACTGCGAATGGTTGGAACTTCACTTCTTTTAGTGATGACTTATCGAATGGTATTTTTGTTTCTATGCCATCCTTATCCATTTGTACACCGCCCCCGTCTGAAGGAAGCATTAAATATGGAGTAATCGTTAATTTTTGAACATCGTGTGAAATCGGGTCAAAAGACTTGATGCTGCTAAAGTTCCATACACCATTATCGAAATGACCTTCTACTCCACCAGAATGCGAAGTAATCTCCTGGCCATTCTGATCGGTAATACGGAATTCTATAAACGATGCACCTACTTGTGGATTATCAATTGTCCCCTTTTCAGTAGCTTTATAGTCAAGTGCTATACCTGATGGGCTTAATGAAATTTTGGACACATTCAGTTGAATGCCCTCTGCTTGCTGCTGATGATTAACTGGTACATCAATAATATTCGTAATCTTTTTAACAGGAACTGTAAATTCCCATTTCTCCCCTTCTTTCCCTTCTAACATTAAGCCCATTTCAAAGGAATCCGGCATCTTTCCCATCACAGCAAATCTTGCAAGACCTGTATGAACCGTTGGGCTTATTACCTTTTCATTAAAGCTTCCAGATGCCACTTCAGGGTTTTTACCATTAATAGTAAAGTCCAGTCCTGCCCCAAAGTAATCCTTACTTAATTCCTTTTTAGAATTAACTGTAAATCCTACCGTAATATTAGATTCATCATAAAGAACTTCGTCTATCGTTACAGAAATACCATTAATTGAATGATTTTCTCCAATAGTGCTTGTTAATCCTTGTTCACTAGCTTGTTTTAGCCCAGGTAAACCTGAGTTACTGAATACCGACCCGACAATTGGTAGTTGTGATAATGTGCTTGCGAAAGTTGGTGATACATACGCGGCAGAACCTACCATAATACTAAATGCGGCTGCTGTACTTGCTACATATAATAATGGTTTTCGTTTGCTTTTTCTTTTAATTTGTACAGGTGTTTGAGTCATATTTTTTTGCTCCTCTGCTTGTTTTATGCCATTGGCAATCGCTGCTCGTACCTCATCCCTTGGGAATTCCGGAAGGGTACTGTTTTCATTAAATGGCTTTTTCATTAAACGTTGCACTCCTTTCTAATTCTCGTTTTAGTTGTTTTTTTCCACGATGCAAATACGTTTTAATAGTGCTAACTGGCTTTTCCATTACTTCTGATATTTCTTTAATCGGTAAATCATGATAATAAAATAAAATGATGGCCATTTGCTGAGAATGATTCAAAAGCTGTATAGCATCCGATAAATCGATTGGATTCGCCATAACATTTTCTTGCTCCTGTAAACTACTTAATAATTCACTTTCTTCATAAGGAATGATTTTCTGCCCTTTTTTTAGCAAACGATAGCATTCATGTATTAAAATCCGAAACAGCCATGTGGAGAAAAATTCCGGATGCTTTAGTTGATGCACGGTTAGATAGGCTTTACATGCTGCTTCTTGAATAGCGTCCAATGCATCCTCTTTTTGGCCAACATAAGAAAGCGCGGTATAAAATAATTTTTCTTCCTCTAAAATGAGTAGCTGCTCAAACGCTTCCTTATTTCCTGTAATAGCCTGTTTAACGATCGATAAGTCATGTTCCATGCTGTTTCCTCCTTTCAATACTTAGAGTAATTAACCCAATCAAAAGGTTTCACTTTGAAAAAAATTCTTTTTATAAACTTCTATCCAAGAGAGCGAGAACCGCTGATAGAACACGGAACATCGCTGATAAGAGAGCCATAATCGCTGATTGAACGCGAAACATCGCTGATAAGAGAGCCATAATCGCTGATAGAACGCAGAACATCGCTGATAAGAGAGCCATAATCGCTGATAGAACGCAGAACATCGCTGATAAGAGAGCCATAATCGCTGATAGAACGCAGAACATCGCTGATAAGAGAGCCATAATCGCTGATAGAACGCAGAACATCGCTGATAAGAGAGCCATAATCGCTGATAGAACGCAGAACATCGCTGATAAGAGAGCCATAATCGCTGATAGAACGCAGAACATCGCTGATAAGAGAGCCATAATCGCTGATAGAAAACGGAACATCAGTCAGTCCTTAATATTGTGTAAAATTCTATACAAAGTTTTTCAACCCCGATTTTAATTTCCCTAAATTTTTACAGCTTACGTTGAAATTTGCCGCTAAAACTTTGAGTTTCGCCGCCAACCACGCAAAGAACGCCGCTAAACCCTAGAATTGCACCGCCAACTAAGCAAAGAACGCCGCTAAACCATAAAGTTTCGCTGCTAACAAGCTTTTTATCAGTCAAGTCCTTAATATTGTGTAAAAATATTATACAAAGTTTTCAACCCTGATTTTTATCTAAACGTCTGATTGATA
>NZ_SADV01000022.1 GCF_006864135.1 Lysinibacillus sphaericus
TTGCGCATTTTTAGTATAACATGAAGTGTTTTTTGATTATCAATGTTTTTCTTGACATTCTATTAGCTGGTTTAGTTGAATAAGAAAAGAAACGCTTATTCCACAATCGCACCCTTTAACGGAATAACACATGAGCTTCTATTAGCTAGTTTTCTAATAAGAGGCTCTACTACTTGGTAGAAGGTGACTGGCAGCCATAAGAGTATGCAAGACATAGAAAACCACACTTTTCTAGGATAGGCCTACTCATTGAACTGGCGTCAACAGTAAGGAAAGGATGCCCATTTTCATATGCTTTTTTTGCACGAGTAGCTAAAAGTGCTGTATAATAACCTTTTCCTCGGAACAACGGTAGTGTTGAACCTCCCCACAAGCTGGCAAAGGAGGAGTTTTTCTCCAAGTATATCCAAGCTGCACTTACAAGCTGACCATCTTCATAAATTCCATAAAGATATAGGGATTCAGGATTATTCTGTTTATCTCTCCAAAGTCTTTCTCCCAGCTCAGCATGCGGTACATTCCAGATGGCATCTTCTAGAACAATAATGTCTTGAATGCCTTGTTCATCCGTTATTTCCTTTAAATTGAAGTGTTGGTCATTATTAAGCAAGGGATGCTGTTCATCTAACTTCATGACCATTAGTGCTTCAGGATCTTCTATTGTGAATCCTTCTTGTTCAAGAATATCTTTCAAACTATCAGGCTTGTCGTAGTTATACACCTTCCACTCAAAATCCTGCTCAAGGTTACTAAAATAGTTTAACTCGTTCTTAATAATTTCTCTTACATCGCCTTCGTTTACATTAGATGAGACAATGAACCCTTTTTCACCAAACTGTGAAACGTGACGCACGACATGCTCTGTTTCCTCTCTTATGTAACCTTTTACTTGAGCCTCTTGTCGAAGTTCTTTGTGGAATAGTGAGATTAATTCATTTTTATCCATGGGCGACCCTCCTATATTTTAAAAATTCTTTTTCTAATGAATCTTATTCCATTAATAACATATTGATTAGTACCAATTATTTCAAAAGCAGACGCTCAACTCAATCTTTTTTTTCGTAAAAAAGATACTATTTGTTCAGTAACTATATAATCTTTGTTCCACCAAATATCTGTCACTTTAGCTGGAACATACAAATAATTTACAATTGTTTCATCATCAGATTGTACAGACTTATCTCCATAGATTGCGATTTGATGAGCTGATAGTCGGTCAATTCGATATCCATTTTCTAAATCGATTGTATAATCAGCCATCTCAGCACAGCCAGTTAAAAATAACATAGCAATATTAGTATTACTTTTTTTATCAGAATCACATCCCTCTCAAATATGTAACGACATATTAGACAATGGATTTCATTTCCACCTATACCCCTTATTTAACTAAACTGCCCCGTTAATTCAATAAAAAAAAGAGCTGCCTATGCAACTCAATGAACTTCAAGTAAAGCACCCGTTAGCACAATAAGGGGACTCGTCAGACTTATGCGGATTTACAACGATAGGACTTCAATTTATACACGATTTTATTCATCAAAGACGATGGTGCAAAATCACTTCAAATACTTCAAAACCTTTGCTATGACTGACTTTTAACAAAAGCACATAAAACAACGCATAAACAATGTTCATAAGAAAAGCCACGAACGTTGATCTAACAACATTAGTGGCCTTTGAGTTCGTCTCCAAACTTTGATTTTGGAACGTTTTTTAAATGTAAATCTTATAAATATTCATTGCAGAAATTATTCTACGGATTATGTGATATAGGTTTAAAAGTTAATACTAATTTATTCTTTATTAGTAAACCATTTTTCATTTAAGTATTGAGAAAACCCGAAAATAATCGTAAAACTAATGCCAATTAAAATAAATCGTATATCATTATTAGGGAAAATTTTATTTGCTATAAAAACAGAAATAAATAAAGTAAGTGCAAATGTAATTGTAAATAATATTTTTTTCAGCATTCGTTACACCAACTTTTTCGATATATTGTTTATCATACCAATTTTCGGGTTGTTTTTTCAATAGTATTTAGCTTCCCAAAGCGTCGTTTTGTAACATTTCATAAAAGGCTGATAGTATGGCCTATAAGTTAAACAACACTCTTCAACTAAACTGCACCGTTAGTACAATAAGAAAAAAAGAGCTGTCTAAGCAGCTCAATGGTCTTCAATTAAAGCACCCGTTACTTTAAGTACATTTTCTTCACAAACTACTTTATATTATTAATAAAATAGGTATCATAAGATTCTTTAAATATATAACCCAACTTTTTGGCTAATTCGGCAGATTCTGAATTCGCTCCATCCCAACTAGGGTAATGCCCTCTATCTAGACAATATAATATCAAGGCAGAGGCTGTGATAGTTGTTAAACCTTTTCTTCTATATTGAGGATGTGTAGCAATTTCAATCTCTATGCCATCATCATATATACTAAAAGATGTCGCCGCACAAACAACTTGTCCCTCATGTATTATTGCATAACCCACACCTCTATTGACAAAATCATCAATAGAATCAAATTGACTAACGAAGTCTTCGGATAGCTCATGGAAAGACGGTAAATTTACTATATTGTTATCAACCTTCTTAATTTCATAATCTTCCGGTAATGAAGTCAATATGTTCTGTAAATGTGTTCTATTGAAATGCTCTGGATCCTTTTTAAATCTGTATCGTTCAAATTTCTCAATCGCACCATTATGGACAGTTTCTATTCTATTTTTCCATTCATCTGAATCAACAATTGCAAGTGTGAATTCGGGGAGATTATAAAGCAATTCCTCAGCTTCCTTAGTATTGGGATCGCCAGCATAAAACACAAAAATCCCCACAGTTATCTGGGCAACTGTTGGATTCTCAAGGTTATCCACCCAAGCTGTTCCCATATGGCCTTGGAGATATGAAAGAACAATAGTGCTATCAATATTTTCAAACATAGGTACTAATTTTTTTCTTACTTCGTTATTCGCTTCATAAATCATTCAATTCCTACTTTCTTAATAGTATTATTACTTTCCATTCCCACCAATATTATCATAATAACCACACAACAAAAGGGTATTATTACCTCTTTTGAAATGTAATGTTAATTTCAGTGCTGCCCCGTTAGTTCAATAAAGAAAAAAGAGCTGCATATGCCACTCAATGATCTTCAAGTAAAGCCTCTGTTAGTTTAATAAGAACTGTGACGCTTATACAACAATCGCGCCCGATTGTGTTGCTTTAAAATAAAGTTTGATCAAAAATTCTTCACAAACCAGCATTTTACGATAAAAAAAAGAATCCATTTTGAAAAAGATTGATCAAAATGGATTCTTATCCCTCAAATTTAAGATTGGTTTTTATAAAAAAGATCGATTATTTTCTACCAATAGGCTTGGATCTACAGGTTTTTCTGGTTGCTCTGGCCCTTCAGGTGTTGGCTCTATTGCTACTGGTAAGGATTTCCGTCTTTTAGAACAAAAGCAGTTTTACTTTCCACACCTGTAGCAGATATAGACTTTATACCATATGTGTATACTTTACTATTATTTGCAATAGTATCTACATAAACAGTATTACCTTGTGTGTTATAAACCACGTCTACTATATTTTTAACGTCTTCATATGATCCTTCTTTTGTTCCATCAAATCGGTATATTACATATTTCCTTGATTGAGTACTATTTTCATCTGTAATAGTAAGCTTCATGCCGAAAGACTCTTTACTCAATTTAACATCAGTTGGACATAAAGGTATTGCAGAGCCTTTCCAATAAATTGTAGGTGTTAAAGCTTTATAATTGTATAGTTGCTGATTTAGATAAGAAGCATATCCAAGAGCGTTATTGTTAATACTTCTTAGAGAAAAATGCATTTGTCCTTGAGCATTTTTATTTGCTCTGTTGGCGATTACTTGGCTGATAAGTTCCGTCTTATTATTCCATGCAGTATCAGAATCATTTCCAACTTTATGATTGGCCATGCCAATATATAAATTAACAGGATGGACTTTTGCGTACGTTTGAACTTCTCTTCCCCACCAATCTAATAAAACAGAGTAATTTGCTGCTTTATGATTTCTGGACCAATAGATTTGAGGAGCAATATAATCGATACTTCCATCTTTAATCCACTGTCTTGTATCAGCATAAAGATCATCGTAGTTACTCATTCCATTCGTGTTACTACCAGTAGAATCTTGCCCTTTGTTTCGCCAAATTCCAAACGGAGATATTCCATATTGAACATGAGGTTTAATTGCCTTAATGCTTGCATAAACCTTTTTTACTAATTGATTAACATTATTTCTGCGCCAGTCTTCAATATTATTGAATGAGCCACCATACTTTTTAAAAGTTTGTTGATCTTGAAAAGTCTCTCCTTTTATTTTATAAGGATAGAAGTAATCATCCATATGTACAGCGTCGATATCATAGTTGCTTACTAATTCTTCTATGGTTGATAATAAGTAATTTTGAACTTCCGGCAAACCAGGATCTAAATAGTATTGTTTACCGTATTTCACTACCCAATTAGAATTTTTACGGGCTACATTATCGGCAGCAAGATTAGTCAAAGATTGCGAAGGCATAGTGACCCTATATGGGTTTACCCAAGCATGAAGTTCTAATCCTCGCTTATGTGCTTCGTCCAGCATTATTTGCAATGGATCAAAACCCGGATTGGTCCCTTGTGTATTGCCTGTTATATACGATGACCATGGAGCAAGCTTAGACGGGTACAGTGCATCATTTAATGGCTTAACTTGAAAAATAACTGTATTAAAGTTATCAGCTTTTAATTTGTCTAAGGTACTTTGAACCCATTGAGTATATTGGGTTTTACTCATACCTGCCTTCATATCAATATTAGATACTGTTGCAATCCAGGCTGCACGCATTTCATTTTGAGGTAGTGAATTAGCTGTAGCCTTTTGATTTGTAAAAACAGGAATAAGTAAAAGTAAAACAAAAAAAGTTACTAAGCACTTTCCAAAAAAATTTTTAAACATAAATAATGAAATCTCTCCTTTTAATTCTCAGCTATTAAAACCTAGCTGTTACTATAACCCAAGTAAATACCATTTCAGCCTATTCTATAAAAATAGGAACTGATTTATCCTTCCAAAAAGTGTCTTACAGTAATTAGGTCTGTAGCATTTTGTCGGCAGGACCCTCTATTGGTAATTTCAATTGTTTGCGAAGCTCGTTGGAAAATTTTATTCTGTTTCTTCGCTCACTATATAATACCACAAATCCCCAATTATTCTCCCTTCACCGGTAATTTCATTTATTTAAATTCTTGACGCCAATTTTATGATAGCGTTGAATAGCAATCATTTGGTCAATTGTTAAGTTCGTATGATAAAGTGGACAGATTGTTGAATAAACAACTGTATAATGTCTACGTATTGTTCAATAAACTACATCAACAATTATGAAACTATCTTCTACTTTCTTCGTATATTAACTAAGTCAACTAATTCTCGAGGTGATAATAATGTACGAATACCATTTCGTTAAAGTGGAACTAAATGCTTGGGGTAGTAAACCAAAAGAAGATTATCAAAATATAATTCACCAATACGCATCTGACGGATGGAGATTTGTTCAAATTTTCGCTCCTTCAACTAAAGGATATGGTTCCGCAGCCTATTTTGAATTAATTTTCGAGAGACCCCTTAATTAGATATGTCAGATAATCGTATAAAGTATTGATTTTGGCCGACGGTAACTATGTATTTTTTATCTGGTGAGTATCCTTTCTCGATTTTTTTTATAGATGAATACCCTTTAAGGCTCGATATGTGGTCTATTACACTTTCAATTAACACAGTCAATCCACCTTTCTCGCAACGAATAAGAATAAAAATGATACTATACGGTCGATCGACTGTCAATGTTATGTTATTTTGGTTTTATAATCCTTTTTTTAAAAAATTACTCCTTGAAAAACGTCAGAGTATATTAAGATCATCGTTATGACATACTTCAATTCATTATCGAGAGCAATAGCATTTGAAAAAAGTTGCTGTCTGTAAAATACAGGCAGCAACTTTCAACTAGAGTAGCTGTTATGATCTGTGCAAGCTACAGCAAATAATTTAATTTTCTATTAGTCTTTTGGCATACTCATTTTTTGAAATGCTTCTTTTTTAAAAAATTTCGTAACTAATAAACAGCGAGTGGCCCATAAGGACCTTCGATAATTTCTATTTTTGTTTCGAAAATATCTGTCAAAATTTTCGAATCCATAACCTCTTCTACTGTACCAAAAGCAGCAATTTGTCCATCTTTCATAGCACAAATTCTATCGGAATATTTGGCTGCAAAATTTATATCATGCATAACAGTCAGAATTGTTCTTCCAAATTCATTAGCCGCACGTCTCAAATGCTCCATCATTTGAACAGAACGAGCAACATCAAGGTTGTTCAGAGGCTCGTCCAAAAGTACATATTCAGTCTCTTGGCACAAAACCATCGCTACATATGCCCTTTGTCTTTGACCACCAGAAAGCTCATCTAAATATCTATTCTCTAAATCAGTTAAGTCTAAAAAATCGATATATTTAGAAATAATAACCTCATCCTCTATAGTTAATCTTCCCTTTGAATAAGGAAAACGTCCAAATCCAACTAGTTGTCTAATAGTAAGCCTAGTCACAAAATGATTTTCTTGCCGCAATATAGTCAAAATTTTTGCTAAGTCTTTTGATTTGGATCCGGAAATATCCATATTTGCCACCTGAATTTGACCTTCCTCCATATCCAAAAGTCTTCCAATCATCAAAAGTGTCGTAGACTTTCCAGCGCCATTTGGTCCAATTAAAGAAGTAAAACCCGCTTTTGGTATTTCAATATCCAAAGGTCCTATTTTTACCTTATCAGTATAGAACTTTTTAACATTATCAATTTTTATCATAAAGCCCTCTTCCTTAAAACTACAGTTAAAAATATTATTCCACCAAATAATTCGATAATAACTGAAACTACACCTTGTGCATGGAATACATGATACATTAAAAAGTATGCACTCGTTAATATCAAAAATCCTATAGCAAGAGCCATTGGAAAAATATATCTATGATCATAAGTTGACGCCGCCTGATAGCTCAAAGTTGCTACTAAAAAGCCATAGAAAGTAAGTGGTCCAATCAAAGCTGTTGAAATTGACATCAAAATAGCAACTAATACAAGCGTATAAATTACACTAGATTGATATTTAACTCCAAAAGAAGTAGCAACATCCTTTCCTAGTGACAATATATTTAGATTCTTAGTATGAGCAAGAAGTAATAATGCTACAATTATTACCATAGGAATTACAATAGGAAAATAGGCTGAATCCGCATTATTAACAGAGCCAAACAATCTTGCCTGTAAAATATCAAATTCAGAAGGCGCAAGTAGTCTTCTCATGAAAGTTGACACAGAATTTAGCCCAGTGCCAATAATAATTCCAACTAAAAGCATAAGTTGTAAATTCCCGTATTTACCAGAAAGTAGCCATCCATAAAGAATCAAACTCATCAAGACCATAACAACAACTTGAAATAAAAATGATCCAATTCCACTAAAATTTATTAATGCACTAGCACCAAAGAAAAATATTGTACTAGTATGAATTGTTGAGTAAAGTGCTTCGAAACCTAAAAGTGAAGGAGTAATAATCCTATTATTCGTAATTGATTGGAAAGCAACAGTCGACAAGCTCTGACAAACTGCAGCAATAATCATTGCCACAAGAGCTACTATCCTTCTCATAACAACCGGGATAAAAGAAGGTGAATCTACTGGAACTGGATTGTTATAAACTAAAAGTCCATATGAAGAAAGAATGCCCAAAGCAATCAATGTTATTAGCAAAATCCAATAACGTCTTTCTTCCTTCTTAGAACGAAAAGCCCTAGCTGATCTATTTTCATTATGAAGGCTAGAATCGATTTCGACATTTTCTTTATTTCTATCTTCCAATGTGTTCATCGGTGCCTCCTTGGTTTTCTTTGTCTCAATAAAATGGTAATAAACACGACTGACCCCACTGTTCCAAGTATTAAAGAAACAGGTACTTCAAAAGGCATTATAATTGTTCGAGAAATTATGTCACAGGCAGTTATAGTCCCCATTCCTATCAAACATACCCAAGGTAGATTACTCCTAAGATCATCGCCTCTAAACATTGCAACAATGTTTGGGACAATTAAACCCAAGAAAGGTAAGTTTCCAATAACAGCTGCAACAATTCCAACTGCAAAAGAAATGAGAACAGTACCGAAAAGAACAATCCTGTTGTAATTAACGCCAAGGCTTGTTGCGACATCTTCTCCTAGCCCAGCTAAAGTCAATCTATTAGCATAAATAAAAATAAACAAAGTAACGATAACAATTAGCCATAAATATTCATATCTTCCCACCTGAACAGCCGCAAAAGAACCTACAAACCAAGTTTCAATACTTTGCGTCATTTGAAAAAAGAGTCCCATAAAAGTGGACACCGCAGAAATGACAGCTCCAAGCATCAATCCAATAATCGGGACAATTAAAGACGAACGAAGTTTAACTCTTCTTAAAAATAAAAAGAAAATCATAGTTCCTATAAAAGAAAAAATGATTGCACCAGTCATTCTTAGAACTAAAGTCGGGGCAGGAAATAATAAATAAACAAAAAGCAGCCCTAAACCTGACCATTCAATAGTCCCTGTAGTAGTAGGTTCAACAAAACGATTCTGTGTAATCAGTTGCATTACGAGTCCTGACATTGACATTGCAGCTCCAGTAAGCATTAATGCAACTGTTCTCGGAACGCGAGTTATGAAAAACATCTCCATTCCATCCTCTTGTCCACGTATATCATAAACTCCAGTAAACAATGATATAATGCCTAAAATAATAACAACTATCATTGTTAATATTAAAGGTCTTGTCCATATTTTATTGTAGTTATAAAACTGGGGTTGAGAATTTATCTCAACCCTAGAAGTTACATTTTTCAGCACTTTTTATACTCCTTTACACTACTTAGCTAAAGTATTTGCAAGGTTTTCAAACAACTCTATATAAGTCTGAATTGATTCATTTGTGTAAGTATCTGCAGGTGCATAAATAATATGTTTTTTAGAAACAGCAGTTGTTTTTTGAAGAGCAGGTGCGTTAGCAATAACATCCTGAGCAGGAACTGAATCTTTTTCACCAGATATTGCAGCATCACGATCTAATACGAAAAGCCAATCCGGATTACTTTGTGCAATAGCTTCAACAGAAACTTCATCACCTTTATGATCTGAAGTAGAATCGGCAACTTCTAATGCTGGTGCCCAACCGAAAATTTCATACATTGGTCCCCAAACACGTCCAGAATGAGGAGCTGCAAAACCAATATCCCCACCACCAACGATAACACTCATCACTTTATCTTTTCCGTTATAAGCAGATTTAGCATTTTCAATAACTTTATCAAAATCAGCTACCACTTGTTTAGCTTCTTCATTTTTATCGAAAATTTTCCCTAAAGCAATTGTAGAATTTTTAAGTCCATTTACTAAGTTTTCCCCAGGCGTAGCAGTTTCCTCAGAAACATCTACATTAAGATCAATAACAACTGCATTTGGCACTAACTTTTTGATTTCTTCGTAATAATCAGCAAATCTTTGACCGACGATTACAAGTTCAGGGTTTGCAGCCGCTATAATTTCAAGATTTGGTTCACGGTGATTTCCAATATTTTGAACTGATTCATCACTTACATATGGTGAATCCGCAGGCATTACATCCTTTGGAACAGCTGCTAGTTCAATTTTCCAATCAGCTAAAGTTTCAAAAGTTCTATTATCCAAAGCAACTACATTCTTTGGGTTTACAGGAACAGTAACAGTTCCGTGGGCATCAGTGATTTCAACTGAAGCAGGTTTAGCAACTTCTTTACTTCCATTATCTTCATTAGGCTTTGACTCTTGATTAGATTTATTGCTTGAATCTGAACAAGCTACTAACATCAATGTCAAAACTGCGATAATACCAACAAATTTTAAAAACATAGATTTCTTCATACACATACTCCTTATTATGTAATTTATTTTGAAAATGATGAAGTCTATAGATTGAATTGGATAGTAATTGCTAGCCATCCCAATTGCTATTGATAATCATTTTCATTTAACCGTTCTGTGAAACAGTATAGTCTTTAATTCTGTGAAAATCTTGTGAAAAATGTAAGATGATAAATAAAGTTAATTTTTCACATTAAATATTGGATACAAGAAAGTAATGCGTGAAGTATTCTTTTTATAGTTTCCTTCTCTTCATTATCTTCCAGAAACTGTTTGGTTATCAGATTTTATAGAACAAAAAAACGAGCAAAACTAGTTGAAACTGTTTTTACTCGTTTTTTCGATTATGTTTAATATTAATTACTGTGACAAACTGTACACTATTCAATCATTGAATAGCCCCTGCCATGTATTGTTTGAATATATCGGTCTTTCTTCTCGCACTTTATCTTTTTTCTTAAATACCCAATATATAAATCCACTACATTTGGATTGACTGCTACGTCATATCCCCAAACCAGATTCAAAAGCATTTCACGACTTAATATTGTATTTTTATTCTTGATTAAAAATACAAGTAAATCATACTCGCGTTTAGTAAGCGGGAGATTTTCGCCATCCTTTGTCACAATATTACGGGATGAATCAACAAGGAGATCTTTAAACCGAAAGAAATCAGTGTCTTTTGGCTGGATACCGTCCCCTCTTCTTAAAATAACTTTTATCCTCGCTACTAATTCTTCTTTCACAAATGGTTTTCTTATATAATCATCTGCTCCTGCTTGTAATCCAGCTATGCAATCCTTGCTGGACATATTGTCGGTCACAATGATTATCGGTGTCGTTTTAACAACCCGTATTTGTCTGCAAATTTCCGGTCCAGATAGACTTAACGAATCCCAATCCAATATGATAATATCCCAATCTTGCTCATATACTATATTTAAACCTTTGTTTTCATTGTGAAGTGTTAAAATGAAATAGCCTTCTTGATTTAGGCCGCTTACGATTTTCTTTGCTAAAGACCGTTCATTCTTAATGACTAACACCTGCTTCACCTACTATTCACCTCTACTTCATTTCATAAAATAATTTATCAAAAAAAATATCGGATTTATAAATCTTAAATTTCTAATAAAGCTATTATAACAATTTATCAGGACGAATTTGGTAAAATTAACAATAAATATGTATAAAATACTAAACTTCAAAGTTAAACAGAAGAATACTTCAGTTATGTAACCAAAATATCGGTGAAACTGTTGACAAGACTTTCAATATGTTCGGTTGGTGAATTTTACTTTGTAGATAGTATAAAAAAGTAACTGGAATATCGCCAACGATATATAACTGTTTAAGAGAAGTTTGCTTTACAATTAAAAAGAACTGCGAGAAGCAAAACTAAATTTAATTATTGGTGTTATACGAGCGGACTTCTCCGAGCGAATGCTCTCTAATAACAAAATGCATCTGCAAGTATGTTCTCAAAGTATACCAAAGTTAAACACAGACCATATTTGGACTTTCAGAAAAAGGAAAATATAGGTATTGTAAATCTAAGTAAAAATATAACCACCAATCCATATGATTGGTGGTCCCTAATTTTTAACTATAAATAATTAAACTAATTTATTGCTTCGCAGGAATAAACCCAGCAGCTTCTGCTTCTTCTTTCGTACAGAACATCTCCTCTGCTACTGTATTCTCATAGTCACGTTGCCCTGGCATATGAAAAATTTTGTTACCTTTGGAGTTAATATTTCCTTTGATTTTACAACTTTCCTTGTTGTTATTAGTATTCGATTTATCCTCATTTATGTTAGACTGCTTTCCTTCTTTTCTTGCAGCATAATATACATCTTTATCGTATCCACGATTCGTTACATAGTCTTCAACTGACCAAATGCCAATAGCAGCCTTTTGCGCAGTTTTTTGAATAGATTTAAACCAATCTACATGCTTCGTATTTGGATTATAAATATAGGCCACGCGAGCTAATCCATTTTTCAATAGTTGCTCTTGGACACTAATACCATCTTTAGTATAAATATATGCTAGTAATCTTTTATATTTATCACGATATGAAACGTCAAATTCTAAATAAACCTTATCTTGACCAGCTAGTAGCTGCTTTACAAATTCTTTAGCTTCTGGCCCATAAGGTTGCTCCCCTAACGTTTCGTGATTCGTTTCAGGGGTATCCACAAGAAGAAAACGTACTTTTTCTGAGCTACCCTTATATTTTATTCTTATTGTGTCGCCATCAATTATGTCTTGTAGTTCGTATTCTTCAAATTTACTCACATCATGCTTTTCAGCAGTTTCCTTCGTTGAAGCTACAATTCCTTGTATATCTTCAGTTTTGATAATATCTGTGTTAGTTTCTTCCGTACATGCACTTAAAAGCAATGTAGAAAAGAACAAAGCTAAAAAGAATTTTTTCAAATCAGTATCCTACTTTCTTAAAGATAAAATATATTATTTATTTTCCTATACCCCCTTTTTTAAGAATTCAAGTTAGACAATACTTCCGTAATAAACTGACCTTATACCTCTGTCACCGATTTCTTCCAGCTATTTATAAGTTTCAACATTGCCTTCCCATCCTACCTATTCATAAAATCAAAAATCCCCAGTTAATTATAAACTGAAGACCAGAAAATTCATTTGAAAATTAAATACAATACAACAGCCAAAATAATTGTTCCGCTAGTGATTAACGTCTTTATATCTTTGTCACTCATTTTTATACCTCTTTTCTAACCTTTATTAATCCTTTATTTAAATCTATTATAGTCCGCTACTATCAAAATAAATTTGATTTGTTGTCAGCTGAAGAATTTTTCACTAGTAATTATATAGTATTACCCTACTCATTAAAAAATCTTCAGTTGCAATAACCGAAGATCATAATAACTATATAATTCACACTTGGTTCTACATCAGTTAATATACACTTTCGTACAAATTTAATTAAACAAGATATGGCCAAAATCCCTATTTAACGAAATTTATAATGTGTACACGTATATTTTGGAGACTCACTAATGTACAGTTTTATAGTGCTAAACCATCATTGCTTTAATATACTCTACATAGCGTTTATTTCCTGTTTTTTATGGTTATTCGGGGTTGCATTAACTTTTCTTGGGCTGGTGAGCTACCAAAAGCAAGAATGTTTGCACCACTCGTAATTAACGTTTTTATATCTTGCATTTTCATGTAGTAGGTCCTCAAACTATTCATCCCAAAGAAAGCTTCTAAAAGAATCTTTTACTCATCAAAAGTCCTTAAAGTTTTCACGATGTTTCTATTGTAAAATAACAGGCTACTACATTCAAGTTATGTAGTTGCAATAGCAACCCAATGATTTGGAGATACTTCAACAAGCTGACTATTTTCTATCTCATAGTGTGTTTGTATGTCCTTATTTTCAGTATCCATATATTTTTGCTTTTCTATCGCTGGATCTGGAATTGGTATTGAGTGTAATAAAGCTTGTGTATATGGGTGCAGAGGATTAGCGTACAGCTCCTCACTTTCTGCAAGCTCTACAATTTTCCCACCATACATAACAGCTACACGATCGCTAATATGTTTAACCATAGACAAATCATGAGCAATAAATAAGTAAGTCAATCCAAGACGCTGCTGTAAATCCTTTAACAAGTCTACAATCTGCTTTTGAATAGAAACATCAAGTGCTGAAAGTGGCTCATCACAAACAATAAAATTTGGCTCCACTGCTAAAGCTCTTGCGATGCCAATACGTTGTCGTTGTCCACCTGAAAATTCATGTGGATAACGCATTGCATGTTCTTTGTTTAAGCCTACAAGTTCAAGTAATTCCTCGACACGCTGTTGACGTTCTTCATTCGTTTTAACTAGTTTATGAATATCTAGAGCTTCCCCAATAATATCTACTATTTTTTTTCTTGGATTTAACGAGGAATATGGATCTTGGAAAATAATTTGCATATGTCGACGCATTGCTTTAAGCTGTTTTTTCGTTAGTCTTGTAATTGGTACACCTTGATATAAGACTTCCCCATTAGTAGGCTGATGGAGCTGTAAAATAGTTCTGCCTGTCGTTGATTTTCCTGAGCCTGATTCGCCTACTAAACCTAATGTTTCTCCTGGGTATATATGGAACGATAAATCATTGACAGCCTTTACCCTTTTCCCATGACCTAATGCGAATTCCTTTGAAAGATGTGTCACTTCGATTAATGGTTTATTTTTATCTATCCCAAGCTGTACATTTGCAATTGGTTTAGGCTGCTTCCTCTCATGGAGCTTTGGTAAAGCATTCAATAGCTTTTTAGTATATGGATGTTGAGCATTTTCAAAGATCGCCTCTGTTGTACCTTGCTCAACAATCTCTCCCTTCTTCATAACAATAATACGATCGCACATACCAGCAACAACACCTAAATCATGTGTAATTAATATGATGGAGGTACCCATCTTTTTTTGCATATCTCGCATTAATTTTAAAATTTGCGCTTGAATAGTTACATCAAGGGCTGTAGTCGGTTCATCTGCGATTAGTAAAGACGGACGGCAAGCCAGTGCCATGGCAATCATAACACGTTGGCGCATGCCTCCAGAAAACTCATGCGGATATTGTTTATAGCGTTCTTCTGCATTTCGAATGCCTACAAGCTTTAATAATTCTATTGTTTGCTTATATGCCTCAGCTTTGGACATCGACTGATGCTTTATTAAACTTTCAGCCACTTGTTCACCAATACGAATAGTTGGATTTATGGATGTCATTGGATCTTGAAAAATCATACTAATATCTTGTCCACGAATTCCCTCCAGTTGTTTTTCGCTCAATGAAGTAATCTCTTGCCCTTTAAACAAAATATTTCCTGATTTTAGATAGGAAGGTGGTGATGGTAATAGCCGCATAATGGAACGAGCCGTTACACTTTTCCCACTACCTGACTCTCCTACAATTCCGAGTGTTTCACCTTTATTTACATGAAAATTAACGCCTTTAACGGCTTCAAATTCTGTCTCTCCCGTCATAAAAGAAACACGAAGATTGCTGATTTCTAGTAGCTTTTCACTCATTCAATCCATCCTTTTGTAATTTTTGTGATTGACTTAATCACGAGTATAATCCATACTGTACAATACTGATAGGAATTATACAATATAATAATATTTAATCTCTCATCCTGCAATTCATTTAGTAGAATCTTACTAAAAATGAGTTGGCAACTATGGTGTGCTGATATGTTTTACAATCTATTATTTTACTTACGTCTGGAGGAAATGCATGGATATTTCAAAAAGTCATTCTTCAACTAAGGAGTATGTATTCTTTTTTTCAGTTTATCAAAAGCTCATGCACCACAAGTTTTACAATGCGCTACTCATTCTTTTAAGTATTTTAGTACACCCTTTTACATACTTATCCTATAGGAGAAGAAAACATTCACACCAATACCGTCAAGCTTTTGTGCAACGCAGTCAGTATTACAAAGAAAAGGATTTCTTTACACAATGGCAAGTTAAATTTGCTGAACAAGAGTTAGCCAAAGCAAAATTCTTTCATGAATGTGTGTCAGAAAAACAATTACAGGAAACTGCTTCGAAATTAGCACAAAAAAAAATTCAGCAGTTAATAGAGCAAGATTTATTGAAAGATGGTTTAACAAACCAATCCTATTTACAATTTTTTAGTCAGCAACTTAAAAATAAAAACTTTGTGATTCTTACTTTTATACCGGCTGTGTTTTTTTATGTAGTCCTTATCTTGTTTGCGAATCCATTTCTGCAATTTGTCATTGAACGAATACTACAAAGTTTCATTGTTATTGTAGGTGTCGCGACACTGGTTTTTACAATTTTGTATTTGTCACCATTCGATCCAGCGAGAAACTTACTTGGTGTTACGGCAACGCCTGAGCAAATAACTAACTTTAATCATATTCATAACTTGGATCTGCCATATTTATCTCAGTTATGGAATGCTTTATCGGGTCTATTCACATTTGATTTAGGTACTTCCTTTGCAGGGAAAGAAAATATTACACATAGTATTGTAAACAAATTTCCAGTCACACTTGAAATAGCTATCCTATCACTTTTAATGGCTATCGCTATTGCTATTCCGGTCGGCATTATATCAGCTGTTCGTTCGAATTCATATGTGGATTATACATTTATGTTTATTGCGTTGATTGGATTATCCATTCCAAGCTTTTGGCAAGGACTTATATTTATATTAACGTTTGCATTAAAGCTACAATGGTTCCCTGCTACTTATAATCCTCAAAACTGGCTATCTTTAATAATGCCAGTCATTGTTTTAGGCACATCCATTACGGCTTCTATCGCCCGTATGACAAGATCTAGTATGCTCGAGGTGATACATGAGGATTACATTATTACAGCGAGAGCTAAAGGCTTGAATGAATTTAAAGTGATTTCAAAGCATGCTATTCGCAATGCCATGATTCCTATTATTACAGTGATTGGACTTCTATTTGGTGGGATGTTAGGTGGGGCATCTGTTACAGAAAAAGTTTTCAATATTAGTGGGATTGGTAGCTATATTGTTGACAAGCAGTTTATTCCGGACATTCCAGCTATCCTTGGTGGGGTCGTCTATATTGCTATTACAATTTCGATTGTTAATTTATTCATCGATATTTTGTATGCCTTTTTCGATCCACGCATTCGCTCGAAAATGAAGAAGTCTTAAAGGGGGATCACCTGTGAAAAACAGCTTACATGTCAAACTACTTTTGAAGATTACACAGGAATATGTCAATTCACATTTTACATTTGTCTTTTCCTTACTGTTTTCTTTATTATTTCTAGCTTATAGCTATAATTTTTCTAGTCAAAGCTGGCGACCAATCGTCCTGATCTTTTTCGTCATTTATGCAATTACCACAGCTTATGTTAGTTTCCTAACTTTACGAATTAAACAGGATTTAGCAAGCCATAGTAGCATACAAAAAAGCACTCGATTACTTGGTTATCCACTGTTATTGACAATTATTTCAGGTAATATTTTTTCTACATCTTTTGCTTTTTTGCTTATATCAAAAAGTAAGACAGCTGAATATACTTTTGCAGCTTATGCATTGATCACTCAGCTTTTTATTATCAGTATTTCAGCACTGAACTTATTTAAACCATACGTAACAGATACGTTTTTACTAGCAATGGGTCTTTTCTTACTCCTTGCACTCTTTTATAGCGTAATGTTATTTCTATGTACAAAATTTGTGACTTCCGAGGCTGCGCCAAAATGGATGCTGTTACCTGGTATTTTGTTACTTATTGCCTCTTTGACCGGCAATCTATTTGCAACATTGCTAGGGTATAGCCTTATTCAAAAAGCTCGAAAGGCGAATCCTTCTACAATTGAAAAATGGCAAAATATTTTAGGAAAGATTTCACGCAATACGATGGCCGTCTTCGGGTTATTTTTCATCGTATTTATGTTTTCTTTGTCCGTAACAAGCTCTTGGACATTTGACTATGACTTCGCTATTGAAAATAACTACGGAGCATTGTTACAAACACCTTCGTTAGAATATCCACTAGGCACCGATAATTACGGACGTGATTTATTTTCTCGCATTGTTTTCGGTGCACAAATATCGCTTATTGTCGGACTTTTCTCAACAATCATACCTGCATTAATCGGCGGTACGCTTGGAGCACTTTCAGGCTATTACGGAAGAGCGACTGACAACATAATCATGCGAAGTCTTGATATTTTATATGCCATTCCTGGAATTTTACTAGCAATTGCCATTATCGCAGCATTTGGTGCCAATACCATTAACTTAATTATCGCACTAAGTGTTGGAGCAATTCCAACATATGCTCGTACTATGCGCGCTAATGTCATGCAGCTCTCTAATTTTGAATTCGTGGAATCAGCCAGAGCGTTAGGAGCATCTGATGCAGCAATCATTTTCAAGCATATTGTTCCTAACTCATTAGCACCGATGATTGTCAAAGCAACATTAACCATTGGTGGTGCTGTGATTTCAACAAGTAGTTTAAGTTTTTTAGGGCTCGGCATTGAGCCTCACATTCCTGAATGGGGCAATATTCTTAAGGTTGGTAGTACGTACCTGGAAACACATTCCTATGTCGCTATTTTCCCAGGTCTTTGTATTATGCTTCTCGTTCTTTCCTTTAACTTCTTAGGTGATGGATTACGAGATGCTTTAGATCCAAAATCAAATTAATAACGGAGGTTCTTACATGAAAAAATTACTTGTCTTCTTATTTATTACAGTATTAGCATTAGCAGGTTGCGTACAAACAAAAACTGACGTAGAAGGTAGTAAAGATTCAAAAGGCAAAGGTAAAAAAGAAATTGAAGTTTTAGGAATGGCCGCTTCTGAGGAAGATATGAATATTGTTCGTGACCAGCTAGTTAAAAATGGCTTTGATGTTAAACTAAATATTCAACCCGATTATGGTTCATTTTCAGCACAAAAAGAGGCTGGCAATTATGATTTAGCACTTTCAAGCTGGACAACAGTAACAGGAAACCCTGATTATGCTGTTCGTGGTTTATTTAAAACGGGCGGTGACTATAGTATTGTTTCTGATTCAAAATTAGATGCTCTCATCGACGAAGCAAGTACATTAACAGGTGATGAAGCTGCTGCAAAATATAAAGAATTAGAACAGCTTTTAGTATTCAATCAAGCTTATATTGCACCGTTATATATTTCAAATAAATATCAAGGCATTTACTCCGAATTAGTAAATCCAAAAACAGTACATCTACCAAAATCCCGTGCGCAAGTGTGGGAAAGCATTGAATTCAATGACGCATCTAAAAATGCAACTGAACCATTGATTTTACATCAATCAATTAGTTCGTTAACATCGCTTGATCCTATTAAAGGAAATGATGGTTCTATTAATACATTAAATACGAATATGTATGTACGACTTGTAAACTTAACAGATACAGACGACGTCGTTTCTGATGGATCATTATCTTACAATCATGCTATTGCTGAAGGTAATCAAGAATATTATTTCATTTTACGTGATGATATTAACTTCGCTGCTGTAAAAGACGGTGCCGCTGTTGATACAGGTGAATTAGTTTCAGCAGAAGATGTTGTATTCTCATTAAATCGTGCAAGAAATCCCAAATCAGTGCCAGACCATCGCACATATAGTCTTCACGAAAATATTGAAACAGTCGAAATCGTTTCTGACTTAGCAGAATTACAAAAGAAAAAAGTTGCGGGCTCTGAGCAGTCTGTGCTCGATGCATTATCTCAACACCTCCCTGCTTCCGTAACGCAATTAGCAAAAGATAAAGGGACTGTTAATAATGGAGCTGGCGCTTACCAAGTTGTTAAAATTACAACACCAACACCATTCCCACAAGTGTTAAATTATTTAGCACACCAATCTGGTGGTATCGTTTCTAAAAAACAAGTAACAAGCATTAACACATATGATGTAGCAAGCTATGATCCAGATAAGGATATTGCCTATGGTGATCAAACTACAGTAACGGAAGGCACAGCAACATACAACAACCAACTTTATGCTAGTGGCCCTTACATTCTTGTGAAGAAAAATGATTATGAAGCACAATTTGTAAAAAATCCTGCTTACCGTGTAGGTAGTGAATATGAACCGAAGATTGCAAAAATTAATGTTCGTTTTATCGCTGATATCGATAGTGCTTTATCAGCATTGCGTAATGGTGAAATTCATATTCTCCAGTCAGTACCAGAGACGAAGCTAGACATTGTCAAATCAGATAGTAAACTAACGTTACACACTGCTGATAGTAATGCCGTATCATATCTACAATTGAATACATCTGGTCGCGCTGTATCAGATTCAGTAGACCTACGTAAAGCAATTCTTTACTCTATTAATCAGGAGGAATTTATTAACTATTATCAAGGCAATAAAAAACCTGCTGTATCCACTGTTTCACCACTAGTTAATACAGGGTTAAAGCTTGAAGCAGACAGTAAAAAGGTACAAGAATATTTAAAAGCCTATAACGATTAATTATCAAGTATACAAAACAATTCATAGCCATATTAAAGAAGCAGAGCCTCCTCATTTGGAGGGCACTGAAAAAGTCTATATCTTCTCACATCGCGAGGTATTTAACGAGTAAATCGTTGAATACCTCGCTTTTTTCATTTGGCACTGTGACTCTACTGTTGTTTTCCGAAGCATTCCGCTCGCTTTCCGCGGGCGAGCGCCGAGCCTCCTCCTACGCTTCGCTTCGTGCGGGGTCTCGTCTGTCTCGCTTTCCCGCAGGAGTCGAGCGATGCTTCTCCAAACAACGCAATGTATCACACTATTATTTTAGTCACGCTTTCCTTTATAATAAAAGAACTAATGTGCAGGTGGTGCCCCCGATGATTTCAAATCAAAAGCACGTACGGGTAAAAAAGGAACGAGTATGAGTCAAAGTCAGACATATTATTTTGACATTGAAAAATGCAAGGTATGTCCAATGAGAGATGGCTGTTATAAAGAAGGCGCAAAAAGTAAAACATATTCTGTCACAATTAAGTCGGATACACATGCCGAACAAGAGGCATTTCAAAATACGGAAGCATTTAAGCAATTAGCCGCAAATCGCTACAAAGTAGAAGCGAAGAATAGTGAATTAAAAAACGGACACGGGTACGATACGGCATCGACTGCGGGTCTATTTGGCATGGAAATTCAAGGTGCTACAACGATATTCGCTGTCAATTTAAAACGGATATTAAAGCTATTAAACGAAAATAAATAAGGAATAGAGACAGAAATAAGGCACTTCCTGTTCAAAATTGAACAAGAAGTGCCTTATTTTTATCTGAGAAAGGTTCGCTTTTATGAAAACGTAAGTTTTTCAGTGCCCTCCTCATTTGAGGGGGCTCTGTTATTTACTTTTTTAAATCTCATGATGTGATTTTGGTTTTGGTCCTAGCTCTTCGGGTTCAATATCTGCAAATGTCTCGCCCTCTTCTTCCAAGTCACGCATACGATGTGCAATACGGGATGCGGCAGAAGCTGCAATACTGCCAACTAAATCATCTAAAAACGTATTTACATGATGTCCAGGTTCTGTATCCAACTTCTTAATTATACCTATTTTTTGCTTATCTAAGTGTCCGAAAGTCGTTACTGCTATGCTACCATATGTAAAAACAGATCCAAGTGCGATTGTTTCATCCACACCAAATAAACCCTCATCGGATTCTATTATTTGCTGTAATGGTGCCGATAATAACTTTTTCTCTGCAAGTTCATCTAATTCAATCCCTACTAATAAAGCATGTTGAACTTCACGCTTTCGTAATACACGCTCGACAGAATGAACACAGTGGTCTAACGTTAAACCTTTATTATAGGATTTTTGCATTTCATAAACGATTTTTGCAATATCCTCTAACGATACACCACGACGAATAAGTGCAGCTTGAGCTGCCTTCGCTACTTCATCAGAGTGTATGCGAGTATTTTTATCATGCATAACTATCCCTCACTTCGATTTTATTGCTAGAATAGTGCTAGCCCAACCTATTATACCTTTACTTTGGGTATATGGTACAATCTCGTTACAAACACGAGAAGGAGTGTCATCATTGGATAAGGGAACTGTACAGGATTTAAAGTTCTATAGTGAAGCATTACAGGAGGAATTACAGCTCTATATTTATGTTCCTGCAAATTATTCTCCACTATATAAATATAATATTTTAATTGCATCAGACGGAAAAGATTATTTCCAACTTGGAGGTATTACAAAACTTGCCGATGAACTTATCGATGACTATGAAATCGAAAATTTAATCATTGCCTTCGTTCCTTATAAGGACATTAAGGATCGGCGCCATAAATATATTCCAAGCGGAGAGCAACATGAAGCATACCTTCGTTTTTTAGCTCATGAGCTTGTGCCGTATTTAGATGCTGAATATGCAACATATCAAATGGGAATGAGTCGAGGGGTCATTGGTGACTCAATGGCTGCAACCGCTTCTTTAATGGCCGCATTAAAATACCCAAGTATTTTTGGCAAGGTTATTTTACAATCACCGTATGTTGATGAAGATGTTTTGCAAGCTGTAGGGAATTTTAAAGATCCAGGTGCAATTTCCATTTATCATATTGTCGGTAAAGAAGAAGATAAAGTTGTCACGATGGATAAAACCATTAAAGATTTTTTAACACCAAATCGTCAGCTTCATAATCTCATGATAAACAAAGGATTTTCTACATTTTATGAAGAATTCGATGGCAATCATACTTGGAAATATTGGAAACCTGATTTACGCCGCGCATTAATTGAAAATTTTAATTAATTAAGACGATTCAAATTACGAAATCGGAAATTTCTGTTATACTTAAATTAAAATTTGTTTATTTTCGGGAGGTAATGGCCTATGAAATATGGTATTGTGGCATTTCCATCAAAAAAATTACAAGATTTAGCGAATACTTATCGAAAACGTTACGATCCTCATTATGCGAAAATTACTCCGCATATAACATTAAAGGACAGCTTCGAGGCTACGGATGAAGATATTCAATCTGTCGTAAAACAATTAGATGGGCTGGCTGCCAAATATGCACCTTTAAACATTCATGCATTACGCATAAGTTCATTTTTCCCAACAACAAATGCGATTTATTTCCGTATTGAACCAACTGAACAATTAACAACATTATACCAAGCTCTAGAAGAAAAAGTACCTTTTGGTGAGTCAAAACACGTATTTGTACCACATATTACTATTGCTCAAAAAATGACAGATTCCGAGCACGATGATATTTTTGGACAATTACGTATGACAGGTGTTGACGAAAAAGATACAATTGATCGCATTCATCTTTTATATCAATTGGAAGACGGCTCGTGGACAACATATGAAACTTTCCGATTGACTGGAGCTGAGTAATCTGTATAACGTAAAGATTGTTGAAACAACAAAAGAACATGAGGATGCGTTTGCAGTCCGCAAGCAAGTTTTTGTTGAAGAGCAAGGTGTGCCGCTTCATCTAGAATGTGATGCTGGGGATGCATCTGCAACGCATTTCATTATGTATGAAGACAATGCCCCTGTAGGTGCTGCACGTTTACGTAGTATCGAGGACGATGCCGCAAAAATTGAACGTGTTTGTATTTTACAAGATCAACGCGGCAAAAAACTAGGTGCTTTAATAATGAAGGAAATGGAGAAGCACGCCATTTTAATTAATAAGAAAAAACTAAAACTTCATGCACAAAGCTATGCTATTCCGTTTTATGAAAAGCTTGGCTATACGGTAACATCTCCTGAATTTATGGATGCTGGTATCCCACATCGTGCTATGGAAAAAATAATTTAACTTTTTTCGGTAAATATTTCTTGTTACAAAAAACAAAGCGTCAGCTACTGATTCTCCACCTCTATATGTGGTGGGATGAATGCGGGTTTAAGCTTGTTTTCACCAGGTGTCCAAACATCCGCTGAAATAGCGGAAATCATTCTATGAACGGACGCAATTATGCCGAGGCATATTTGATCAAATAGGGTGTTACGAAAATGCTGAAGCATTCGTAACACCCTTTTTATTGCACTACAATGCTTTAAAGGTTGATTTATAAATGAAAATCCATTTAAATCAACCTTTTAGATATATTACTTTGCCTAATAGATTCATGTTATTTCATCATTTTTGTAATTTTATCTAAATCTAGTGAATTACCATCTTGAATAATTGATTGTACTAACTTATCTTCAAGTTCTTGTGTAATTTGTCTTTTGGACATTTTACTTACGCGTCGTACGATTTTTCTTACTTGTTTTTCATTTTTAAAATCAGCATGTTGAATTTCATTTGCTAGAGCAAAGATTTCATCCATTGATACTCCAGTTTTTTGTTCAATTGAATTAAAAAGTGAGCGATTCATGTTCCCCCTCCTATCAGTTAAAATTCAAATTTAATCCTACTGTTGTTCTCATGCACGAAACATATGACAACTAGTGAAGGCTTTAAACTTTATTCAGAAAATGGAGCACTCTGAAGAAAAGCTAAAGCCTCTATCTACTGTCACAATCAATTCGCCTCGGCATAATTGCGTTCGGAATCTGCTTTGTGCTTAGGCCTGCACGATGCAGGTCAGTTAGCCGTTATCGCATGGATACGATGATTTTAGGCTAACATCCTAAGTGAACTTCTTTCAGCAAATGTTTGGACATTCGCTGAAAAATAGCTAAACCCGCATTCATCTCACCACCTATAATGGTGGAAGACTTCTGCTGAAAGAAGTTAATCAAATTATATGCAAGCAGCACCTACAATGATCAGAAGAATGAATAGGACAACAATTAAGATAAATGTTGAACTATGTCCGTGTCCGTAACCATAGTAACCGCCATAGCAACCGTCATGGTGACCGCCATAGTAACCTCCATAATCTCCTCCGTAACAACCATCAGCATGCCCTCCATACGGATGCGCACCCCAGCCTTGATATCCCATAAAAATACCCCTCCCTTCTACAACCTATCATATGTTAGCGTTGTAAAAATGGGTGGGGTATTCGTCTAATCAACATTTCCTTTAGGTTTAAATATTAATGCTCCGATAAAGCCAAAAACAACTGCAGAACTGATTCCTGAGCTTGTCACCTCAAACATCCCAGTTAACACACCTACAAGCCCATGTTTTTCCGCTTCAACAATCGCACCTTGCGTTAAGGAATTTCCAAAAGATGTAATAGGAACAGTTGCTCCGGCACCAGCAAAATTAATGAGTGGTTCATACAAACCCATTCCGGCAAGAATTGCACCAGCTACGACTAGAGTACTCAATGTATGTCCAGGTGTTAATTTACCAAAATCCATTAATAATTGACCTATGGCGCAAATAATGCCACCTACAAAAAATGCAAACACAAATGTCATAACCATAGTTTTCGCCTCATTTCATTGTAATTTCAATCGCATGCGCCGTACATGGGATTGTCTCGCCCTGTTGAAATGAAAGCGGAGACAATAATGCTCCTGTCGCCACAAGAAGTACTCGTTTATAGGTACCTGCTCGCATCTGTTGAATCACATAACTAAAAAAAACAGCTGCCGAACAACCTGCGCCACTTGCACCGGATTGGAATGTTTCATCCTGTCCATAAAACTCTGCACCTGCATCACGTAAAGGTTGTAACTCCTCACTCTTTATGCCACTTTCAAGAAACATACCTTTTAGAAGTTTTAAGCCAAGTTGACCTAAATCACCTGTTAAAATTAAATCATAGTGGTAAATTTTTTGATTGCGCTGTTCTAAATGTGATTGAATCGTCTGAAAAGCAGCTGGTGCCATCGCTGCGCCCATGTGAAATGGATCATCCATACCGTAATCAACCGATTTTCCAACAGTTGCTGCTTCAATAGAAGGGTATTCTTCATGATGTTTACCAATTAGAGCATATCCAGCAGCCGTTACCGTCCATTGAGCTGTTTGGGGCTTTTGTGAGCCATAATTGATTGGATAGCGGAATTGTCGCTCAACCGCATTGTGTTGACTAGATGCACCGGCTAACGCTAATTTGGAGGCACCTACTTCTGTTAAAAGGCTCGCAACAATTAATGAAGATATAGAGGTGGCACACGCTGAGAATAATCCGATAAAAGGAATGTCTAAATCTCTGGCCGCAAAATTGGTTGGTGTCATTTGATTAATTAAATCGCCGCCCATAAAATACTCAATGTCTGCACTTTTCACGCCTGCTTTTTTCATGGCGAATTCACAGGCTTCTTCGACCATTTTTCGATGCCCTTGTTCATTTGTTTTCATTTGCCAACGTTCATCATCGAAGGTCGCATCAAAATATTGACTAAATATACTGCGTTTCTCTAGTGGACCAGCTACCACACCACCTGCTATTAAGGAAGGCTTCGATTGAAAGACAATTACCATGAAACCACTCCTATCGTCACAAGAATGAATTTAATAAGTGCTATAAAAAAGGCGGAGACAACACCAAATAATACAACTGATCCAGCTAATTTAAATAGATTTCCACCGATACCAAGTACTAATCCTTCAGTTCTATGCTCAATGGCTGCAGAAACAACAGCATTACCAAACCCTGTTACAGGCACAGCGGATCCAGCTCCAGCAAATTGACCAATTTTTTTATATAAGCCAAACCCTGTTAATATCATGGCGAAAAATATCATTGTTGCAACTGTTGGATTACCGACTGTCGCTTCGGTAAAATCAAAGAATATCATATAAAAAAGGGATACGGCCTGTCCGATTGTACAAATAAGTCCACCTACTAGAAACGCCTTTGCAACATTTTTAAAATAAGGCGGTTTCGGCGTGACATTTTTCTCTAATTGCTGGTATTGTTCTTTTTCCACTATGTTTCCTCCTTTGCAAGCTTTTTCAATTTCTTAATTTTATCTTTCAGTTTATTATCTTCAACTTGTTCCCTTTTTATTTTATTGGCTTCATAAAATATTTTATAATCAGCTGAGACAAAAACATCTTTGTTTGGATATTTTTCATCAAATTTCTTTTGCAACTTTTTCTCTAATTTAGTCTTTTTCCACTTATCCCACGGTTTAATTTGCACAGCCACAAGCATACTATTGTCATATTGAATAACCGTTGTTTTGTCTACAAATTTCTGTTCTTTTAAAATGGCTTCAACTTCCTTTTCATTTTCTGGTGAACCATAGACAATAAATTTTTCTTTTTCACCGCAACCACTTAAAAGCGATAAACTGACTAATAGAGGTAACATTATTCCTAACAGCTTCAAGCTTTTACCCTCCTTTTCTTTAAAGTTTCTCCAACCATAAAAAAACTATTCATTTAACTATATATACGAATGCCCGAGTCCATTTTTCAGAAGCACATATTGTAGAAGTAGTAACAAGGAAAGGAGGTGACAATATGGGTTGTGGTAAGCCAACAAATCCTATTGGACCAATCCATTCAGCAGGCTGCGTTTGTGACGTAGTACGCGCTATTTTAGACATTCAGAATCAAGCGGTGAGAGATGAATGTCAACCATGTACAGCTAACTGTTTCTTAGAACCACTTGGAGGCATTGTAAGTCCTGCACGCTCTCATGCAGATACACGTGTATTCATGTTAATTACAAAAGACGGTACTCCTTTTAAAGCATTTTTCAGTTCACCAACAGCAGATCCATGTATATGTACATCCGTATTTTTCCGTGTAGAAGATATGTTCGATGAGTGCTGCGCTACTTTGCGTGTTTTAGAGCCTTTATGTTCATTTGACTCCAGCGAAAGTACAGTAGATCTATTAAGTCGAGATGGCTGCTGTGTCAACATGAAAAAAATATGTAAAGTAGATGATTGGAATTCAACTGAGAGCTGTATCACTGTAGATTTATCATGCTTCTGCGCTGTACAATGTATTGCTGATGTTGACTTAGGGATTTGTGAATAGTCTCTTCACCTTTGACACACTACACATAAAAAAAGTGTACAGCATCCTCTGCTGTACACTTTTCTCATAAGGTAGGTAATTGTTTACCTCGCCATAATACTTGATCTATGTCCTCAAAATAGATAATCTCTTGCGTCTTTAATTCGAAAGAAGTAAGCATCAATGAATCGGTCTGTACATCAGATGCACTACCACGTAATTCTCTACCATCCTTTAAACATATAAGTAACGGTTGATACGCTTTTTGTCGAAAAGGCTTCTCTAAAAATTGCAGCTGCTTTAGTAAATACGGATCTATTTGTACTTTTTCAACTACTTCTTCTTTTTTTTCAAAAGTTTGCTCATTGAAACAGCCGTCCTTTATATACACTGACGTACTTTCATCCAATTCAAGCTCATGTAGCATCTTAGAAATATTTAGAAAATATGATGGTGACTTTATAAACAAGCGTGGCTCTTGACCCACATTACTCACTTCCCTTTTTTTCATACAATATGCAAAAGGAAGAAGTTTGGTTCTCAACCTATTTGACTTAAAAATACTGTCGCTAAACCTAAGTAAATTAAAATACTTGTAATATCATTTAATGTTGTAATGAATGGACCTGATGCGACAGCCGGATCAATCTTCATGCGATGCATTAGTAGTGGAATAAAAGAACCTGCAAGTGTGGCTACTAAAATAGAACCACAAAGCGCTGCTCCTACCAGCATTCCAAGAATCAACTCTTGTTTCCAAACATAGATGATGCCGATCACAATCAACCCACAAACAACTCCAGACATTAAACCTGTACCGGCTTCACGTAGTAGTAATTTTAGCTTGCTATGTTCTTCGACATCGCCTGTTGCAATACCTCGAATAGCTACCGCTAGTGCCTGTGTTCCACTATTTCCTGAAGTACCTGAAATGAGAGGGATAAACACTGCGAGTAACGCAACCTGTTCTAACGTTGCCTCAAACTGTCCCATCAAATTTGCTGTCAACATCCCTAAAAATAATAATATGACAAGCCATGGTAAACGCTTTTTAGCCGCTTGAAACGAGGTTGTATCAAATTTATCCATATCGGAAATACCCGCTAATTTAGAGTAATCCTCCGATGCTTCCTCATCAATAACGTCGATAATATCATCGACTGTAATAATCCCTAGTAATTCACCTTTATCGTCAATAACTGGTGTCGCTAAGAAATTATAGTCCTTCATAATTTGGGCAACCTCTTCTTGGTCATCCCCTGCGTGCACCATCACAACACGTTCATTCATAATCGAACGTATGAGGGTATCTTCATCAGCAATAATTAAATCACGAAGTGTAATAACACCTGTTAATCGATGTGCTTCATCAATGACAAATATATAATAAATGGTTTCGGCATCTGGCGCCTCTTTCCGTAAAATCGCCATCGCTGAACGAACAGTAGAATTTTCTGGTATCGCTACATATTCAGTCGTCATGATAGAACCCGCTGTACCTTCGTCATAGCTTAATAACTCATTTATCTCTTCAGCTATTTCCTCATCCATCATGCCTAAATAGCTTTCACGTTGTTTCATATCCAACTCATTTAAAACGTCTGCAGCATCATCTGCATACATGTGAGAAAGCATTTCTGCACCATATGACGGATCCATCTCAGCTAGATACGCTGTGTATTCATCATCATCTATTTCGATTGCCTCAAAAATATCAGCCATTTCCGTCGGAGACAAGTACGAATAGATGATCTTCCTTATATCAGGTTCCACCTTCTCATAAAACGTTGCCTGATCATATGGATGAAGCTCTAAAAACTCATCGCGGAATGCATTAATATCATGTTCTTCGAGCATTTCTCGCAATCGTGCCTCGTCGAACTGCACATCATCCTTTTCATTTCTTTCCTCTATCATGCTTGTCCCCTCCTTCCGAGCATTAAATCATTGATACGGGCAATGCCGTAAATCTACCTTATATATAATAGAATGTATTGTGCCTTTTCTGCAAACCCTTTTTTTACTACATAGCAACCTACATCATTACCCTATCTAATTGGATAAATCTAAAGGTAAATGTTTCTATTTTTCACCCGTTACCATAAAGTGTGGTTGATTTTCGTTCCGACTGTGCGCTTTGTGGCTGCCGCTTCGCTTTCGCACAGAAACTAGCGGTACCAAGCCAAATAACCCTCTACATTACTATATCCTACAAACACTTTCTTTTCTGTTAACGTGCTGTTAAGAAAAGACTATACTTTTACTGAGCTATAAAATGATAAAGAGATGCCCGTTTGTGCGAACATCTCCTTACTTATATAACATATTCAGTAATAGTTTTCACTCTTAGTGAACTAATGAAGTCTTCGTTCATAGATAGGTTTTGTGTCGAGCTTCAAACTAAGGAGTCATTCAATAATCTCTGCATATCTACATTTAAGTTACTTTTAAATTGTAAACGCTCATCTGTCAAAGGGTGAAGCATCTTTAAGGATACACAGTGTAGGGCTTGTCTTTTTATATGATCGCGACTTCCACCATAAAGTTCATCTCCAACAAGTGGATGTCCTATATAGGCCATATGCACACGAATTTGATGTGTACGCCCTGTGTGCAACTTTAGCTGTATATGTGTCATCGGTTCATCCTGTAAATAAAAGTGCCTTAAAATGGTCACGTCTGTATGTGCAAATTGACCATCCTCACGTACCTCTCGTTCAATGATACTCGTCTCCTTGCGTCCAATAGGAGCAATAATTGATTGTACATCTTGTGCCACATGTCCATGTACAATGGCTTCATATTGTCTAGAAATTTCTCCATTGCGCTGTGCAAGTCCCGTTAAATGATGAATATGAGCATGTTTGGCAATGCACAGCAAACCAGAAGTATCACGATCAAGTCTCGTTACGATATGAGCAGTTGATGCTAGACCCTGTTGCTGAAAATGACCACAAACTAAATTAGCTACGCTATATGTTGGATGCTCACGCGAAGGAATCGTGCTCTGATGTGCTGGCTTATTAAGCACTAAAATCGATTCATCTTCATAAATAATAGAAAGTTCTCCATGTTCAACAGCGAGCCCCTCACTTTTTTCTTCAAGAGGAAATTTAACTTCAACTCGGTCCCCAACGCGAAGAGGATGTCGAACATTGCGTTCAACATCATTCACGGTTAGTAAGCCTCCATCAAATTTAATTGCCGTTAAAGCTCGCTTGGAGATGCGCCATTCAGTTAAGGCTTCCCTTAGTAGCTGGCCTTCCTTTTCCGCTATAAAATGCAGTGTAAATCTTGTATCCATTTTACTCATTTGCCACGAATGACTCATGTACACGTTCCCAGAATGGGAATGGACGGAAACGAGCAAAACGTACTCTTTCAGTTGCTACATTAAAAGCAATCGACTTCACATCGCCTTGCGTAACTTGTAAATGATCAACAGTCATATTAAAGTTTTGTTCATTTACTGGACGTAAAACACAGTGATGGTGTGCTGGTAAAATGAGTGGAGAACCAACTGTACGGAAGACACGGTTATTAATAGATGCTATCTCAGTAATTTGGAGTGCCGCTAAAGTTGGGTGAATAATTGCTCCACCGAGGGCTTTATTATAAGCTGTACTACCAGAAGGAGTTGACACACAAAGACCGTCTCCACGGAAACGTTCAAACTGATTACCATTTAACTCAACATCCATAACAAGCGTGACATCAGGTGATTTTATAGTTGCTTCATTTAACGCTAAATACGTATTGGATTCTGCATTATGATGTTCCACCTTTACCTCTAGTAGTGGATACTCCACAACGTTAAAGTCCTTTTTGGCAATGGACAAAACAAGCTTTTCTAATTCAGATGGCTTCCAATCCGCATAAAATCCTAGATGTCCCGTATGGATACCTACGAAGGCAACCTGATGTAGCATATGAGCATATCGATGAAAGGCATGGAGTAAAGTGCCATCTCCTCCAATAGAGATGACAATCTCAGGAGCTTCTTCATCATAAGTTAACCCAAAGTCCTGCAAATACGTTTTAGCTAGCTCCATTAATTCGTTCGACTGTGCATCTCTACGTGATTGAATGGAAAACTTCATTTTGTGTCACGCTCCTTCTCCGATAATAAATTAGGATTCGATGCCTCTTTGTATTCACTAAAATAGGCCTGCGCTTCTTGTATCTCACTACGAATGGACGACATTTCCTCATCCAATCGGAAGGCGGCCTCTGCTGCACTTTGAAGGCGATTTTTAATTTCCTCGGGGAACATGCCTTTATATTTATAATTTAAAGAATGCTCAATAGATGCCCAGAAATTCATAGCTAGTGTTCTTATTTGAATTTCAGCTAATACCACTTTTTTCCCTTGTATCGTTTCAACAGGATATTCGACAATCATATGATATGATCGGTAGCCACTTGGCTTATTATGTGTAATATAGTCACGCTCTTCCACTACACGCATATCTTTACGTTGACGTATTAGTTCCGTAACTGTTGAAATATCATCTACAAATTGACACATAATACGTAAACCTGCGATATCCCCTAACTCATCACCTAGCTGTTTAGAAGGTTCAAATGCGAGTCCTTTTTCTAATGATTTATCGTATATACTTGCTAAAGGTTTTACACGTCCCGTTACAAATTCAATTGGTGAATTTGCATTAACAATGCCAAACTGTGAACGCATACCCTTTAATTTTACTTTTAACTCATCTACTGCTTGTTTATAAGGACTTAAAAATATTTCCCATTGTCCCATCGCAAAAACCTCCCGACAATCGGTATCGAACAAAACCAACACCGTCTGTTCGTTTTGTCTTTTTATTCAGCAAGAATTGTCTTGAAGTGGTGTTCCACCTCTTGGACAAATTCTGCCCCATAATTGTAATTTCCTTCAATATTATACACGAGCATTTCTAGTTCATCGTAAAAATTAATAAGCTCAATAACTTCCGTACCTAGTTGTAGCTTTGGATTTTGCTTTTTTTGCAAAATATGTACAAGTTCATCCCAACTACTCGGTGGAAAACGCAAGTAATGATAATTCTCTCCTGCATCAAGTAAATAAATGAATGCAAAGTCATCAGAGTCTGCTATTAATTGTGCAGCAGGTTTTAACTGTAAATTTGCTTCAATGTCGTTTAAACTAAAATGAAGTTGCTCGTTTTCAAAATTCAATGTTTCTATTGTATAAATTTTACGCACATGCGGTTCCCCTTTTCGTCGTACTCTTCCTCTTATTTTAGCATAGAGGGTAAATAGTTGCAGTGTGTAAATATTAAATCAATGAAATAACGAACGAAACTTTTTATTATAGCGTGTAGTTGATTTCCGTTCCGTCTGGGCGACTTCCTTGGAGATCAGCAATAGAGGAATAAAGGCTAAAACATCACATCCTATGATAACAACCTCGTGACCAACATTGATGCTCTATTACTGCTATAAAGCGCCCAGCCGGAAAGGAAATCAACCCCATGCTATGCTGATGAACCTTTCTACTAATCAACACACGAAAAAAATAAAATAAACAGGTGATCATAATGGTACAAGAACTTGAAATAGAATTTAAAAATCTTTTAACAAAGCAACAATACGAACATTTATTGCAAGCGTTTAACATTCCCGAAAGTGCTATTCATCGCCAAACAAATCATTATTTCGACACACCTTCCCAAGCTATTCGAAAACTACAAAGTGGGCTCCGTATTCGACAAATCGGCGAATATTTTGAATGTACTTTAAAAGAAAAAAATGCAGAGCATGCTCATTTAGAAACAACTGACGAACTAACTGCTGAGCAAGCTAAGAAAATGCTTGTTGGAGAAGGTTTTTATGCCCAAGAGGTAGCAAAAAGACTAGCTCTCTTCAACATTCCTTTAAAAAATTTAGCAATATTTGGTTCACTTACAACCGATCGTGTCGAAATTCCTTATAGGGATGGTCTTCTAGTATTCGATCATTCTTTCTATTTGCAGTGCGACGATTATGAGGTAGAATATGAATCAAAAGATGCAATAAAAGGAAATGCAATCTTCGACGAATTTCTACAGCAATATGGTATTGAAAAACGGGCTACAGATAAAAAAATCGCACGTTTCATGAAAGCATTACAAATGAATAAATAACAGTAGCTTAACTAGTATACAAGAAAGGGTGACAACTCCTTGGATATCCAATCACTCAGAACTTTATTTGAGATTCAAGCATTACAAACACTAGGATCTTCAGAAAATTCATCGTCAAACAATCTTACAGACAGCAATGCTATTTTTTCTGATATGATTAGCGAATTGCTAGGCGACTCAACTACTACTAATAGTGCAAAATTATCTAGCTTGCTCGGGGGTGTATCAAGCGCTTCGTCATTGATGAACCAGTTTAGTAGTTTAAATGGGTTAGCTGAAAACATGCAAAATAGTGCGTATCAATCATTACTTTATAGGGGTTCTAATGACGTCTTTATACCTTCTGCTGTACAGGCGGCATTAGCAAATACACAATCTAGTACAAAGCTCGACTCCTATGTTGCGGACAATGTAATTGGTTCAACAGCGTATGCCAATTCACTAACAGGTGCGAACAAATACGCTTCGATTATTCAAAAGGCAGCAACTACATATAATGTACCAGAGAAGCTCATCGCTGCAGTGATTAAGCAAGAGTCTAATTTTAATTCAAGCGTGGTTAGTCATGCTGGAGCACAAGGATTAATGCAATTAATGCCAAAAACAGCGCAATATTTAGGGGTTACAAACGCCTTTGATCCTGAGCAAAATATTATGGCAGGTGCAAAATATTTACGTCAATTGCTAGATAAATTTGATAATGACCCTACATTAGCGTTAGCTGCTTATAACGCAGGATCTTCACGCGTTACAAAGTATGGTGGCATTCCTCCTTTCAAAGAAACACAGAATTATGTCAAAAAAGTGATGAATTACTACACAGCTTAATCGTTTAAACATTGTTAATACAGTCTTTTTCGGCAAATTTCACCCGCGTGGTGAAATTTGTGCTTTTTTAGCGAAAAACATTTCGGAAGAGCGCTTTGTTTGTGTTAACGAAAAGACGTTGATAGAATGAAGGTAGTCACAAGAAATTCACATTTGTAAAGATGACCAAGTATAAAAATATACTTTACGATATAAAGAATTAAAGGGGCATTTAATTATGAATCGAAAATACACTGTTCCTTATGAGGAGCTGGGGGCTGAAAAGCTTTCAGAGCTAATCCATGCATTCTATAAAAGAGTTGCTCAGCATCCTGATCTAATTCCAATCTTTCCGAAAGATTTAACAGAGACAGCACGCAAGCAAATTCAATTTCAAACACAGTATTTAGGTGGACCAAATCTTTTTACTGAGGAGCATGGACACCCAATGATGCGTGCACGCCATATGAATTTTCCGATTACACCTGATCGTGCCCAAGCTTGGCTTGAATGTATGTCCGAAGCGATGGATGAAGTGGGGTTGGAAGGGAAGTTCCGAGAAACATATTATCAACGTTTAGTATTAACAGCTCATCACATGATTAATACACCAAATGACGATGAGGGGGAATTGTTACGTGAATAATATTCAAATGCTGCAGAAGCCAACTCTTGAGATTTCTACTGCTAATAAGCCTATTGAATTGTATATTTTCGTAGATCCACTTTATCCAGAAGCTTATAATATGCAAGCCATTCTTCGTAAGTTACATTTAGAGTACAATCATTACTTTACATGGCGCTTTGTGCTAAGCACAGAGCTTGCCTCTTTGAATTGTTTAAGTAAACGTGTAAAAGGTTGTTTATCGGGTATTGAACTCGACATTAATCATCCTGTCTTACCATCTATTGCTATTAAAGCGGCAGAGTTACAGGGCAAACGTGTCGGTGCACGCTATTTGTCGAAACTACAAGAATATGTATTACTAAACCAACAAGATGTCAATTCTTATGCTACGCTGTTAAAAATTGCGGAAGATGTTCAATTAGACATGAATGAATTTTCTGCAGACTTTGGTTCAAAGGAAGCAGCACGTGCCTTCCAATGCGATTTATACATTAAACGTGAAATGGAAGTTGATGAAGTGCCTAGCATTGTATTTTTCAATGAATGTATTGAAGATGAGGGTCTAAAAGTTAGTGGTAGCTATTCCTATGAAGTTTATGAACATATTTTACAAGAAATGATGGATGAACAGCTTGTGCGTCAACCATTGCCAACAATGGAAGAGTTATTTACAAAATTCCATACACTTTCAACAAATGAAGTAGCTTTCATCTACTCATTAACAGAACAAACAGCTGAACGCGAATTAAAAAAGCGTATGCTGCAACAAAAGATTGAACGAATTCAGACAAATCACGCTACACTGTGGCGTATTAAATAAAGCAATTATACTATTATTCTAAGCTCCTAATAATAAAAGCAAGTGAAGAAAAAAACTTCACTTGCTTTTATTTGTCTTTTTAGCCTCATCATTAACTTTCTTTCGGATTAAACAAACTTAAAGTAAATAAATGCACAACCTCATCTATCATCTCATCAATATCCGGATTAATATGTTCATTTATATAAGGTAATGTCAATTGAAAAACTAAAATTGACGACAGCAGAGAATAGAAAAAATTCGCAGTATATTTAAAGTTCCCTTTTGGAATTTTCCCTTGCTCATGTAATTTAATTAAATAATTTTCTAAATGTTGAAATAACTTATTCGGGTACTCAAAAAACATTTTTTCAAATTCTTTATCTTGGTGAATCTCACGCATAAGTACCCAAATAGTTTCCTTGACAGGAATGTTTTCTTCAAAATAAGCTTGTGCCAAGATTTTAAGATCTTGCTCTATATCACCTGTAAACGCCTCTTCTATTTTAGGAAAATAATCTCTGTCTGTTTTATGTGAAATAACACTCTCACGAAACAAATTCTCCTTATTTCCAAAGTGTCTAAAAAGTGTAATGTGATTCACACCGGCACGTTCAGCAATTTCACGTGTAGAAGTTCCAGCAAACCCTTTTTCTCCAAAAAGCGTCAATGCAGCATTAAGAATTTTTTCTCTTGTCTTCAGCTTTGCCATTATGCCCTCTTTCCTCCTCCGACCATAATTTGCTCAATATTATATCGGAATTAAAAAGTGATAGCAATCAGTTGCATTCAGTTTAAGCAATTATGCCTCGGCATAATTGCTGCTGTCGCTTCGCTTTCGCGCAGAAAACATTTGCTGCTGTCGCTTCGCCTTCGCACAGAAAACATTTGCTGCCGTCGCTTCGCTTTCGTACAAATAAACAATGCGTCCGGAATCGGCTTTGTGCTTTGGCCTGCACGAGGGCTGATATTGGTCATTTCAGTAATGCCACAGGTCGTGGCGTTATTAGATTGAGTTCCTTTATTTATTTCGAATGTTTGAACATCAGCTCAAAAAAGTTAACATTTCTTAACAGCTTCAAAATTTCGTTCTCTTATATATTTCTTCATTCTTCTTGCGCTTATGCCATTTAAATAAGCGAAAACGGCACCAATTAACATGACAATTGCTCCAAATCTAAAAACTGCTTTATATGCTAAAGAAATATGATCCTTCATTATTTTTTCTAACGCTGGATAAATATTTATTATTTCCTTTCTTTCAATAGCGAATCTTTCCTTAATTTCAGCATGTACTTTATCTGGTGAAGATTTTAGTACTTTTTCCTCTTCGTCCGTTAACTTATGTAAAACGTCTTGTAGTGACGATTTATTTTCTGTTAGCTCATTTTTACTTTTTTCGAATTGAAGCTTTAGCTTTTCCTTCGTATTATCACTAAATTTACTTATCTCAACCTTTTCGATCATTTCATTTTTTGCTGCTTTCATTTCGTTTTGCATCATATGCTGTAGCATCACGACTAAAATTGCCACGCCAACCGCAGCCCCAATGACACGACTTACTTGAAATAACCCTGATGCAATCCCAGCCTTTTCTTCGGGAACCTGCAAAATGAGTGCTATTGATAATGGGCTAAAGATTAAACCCGATCCTAAACCAACAATCATTAAAACTCCTACAATAACCCAAACCGATTGATCTGATGAAATAAAACCTAACAAGTAGGTTCCTATACTAAATAGTACATAACCAATGACACCAAACCATAATGTCCCCCATTTATTTGCTTTAGCTGCAAGAGGTGTAATGAGCATTGTCGCTATAGAAGATGAGCTAAGTATTAAACCCGCCTGTATCTGAGAAATTCCGTTTACTGTTGTTAAATAAAATGCCATTAAAAAGTAGACACACATCATCCCGATTCCTAGACATAACAGTGCGATATTCCCGCATGCAAATTGATAGTTTTTAAACAACTGAACTGGAAGCATTGGATCTTTATTTTTTGATTCAAACTTTATAAATAATAATAAGCCTATAACACTGCCAATTAAACAACATATTACAAGTGGTGATGACCACCCAACTTCCTTCACTTGTAAAAGACCGTATATGAGTGCAAACAATGAAATACTAATTGTTATCATACCCATCCAGTCGATCTTCTTAGAGGCAGTAGGATCATACGATTCATGTACAAAATAATGAATTAAACTCACTGCTAAAATCCCTATCGGTACATTAATATAAAATATCCACTGCCATGGAAAGTTCTCTGAGATTACTCCTCCAATTGTCGGTCCCAATGCAGTTGATACCCCAGCCATTATTCCAAATAGTGCCGTTACAACACCAACCTTTTCAGCTGGAGTATGAACAAGTACTAAAGGGACACATACTGGAACAATCATTGCTGCCGCCAAACCTTGAATCGACCGAAATAAAATTAATAACCCAATAGATTGTGATAATCCACATAGAACTGACGCAATTACAAACAAAATAAGCCCTATTTGAAATATTTTCTTTCTACCAAATTGATCCGCAAATCTTACCGCCGTTAGCAAAACAACACCAAAGGCAATGTTGTAGCTATCAATCACCCAAGAAATTTGATCAATTGTCGTTTCATAGTATGCTGTTATTTTCGGCAAAGAAACATTCACAATTGTGGTGTCCAATAAAGCCATAAAAAAACCAAGAGCCGCAGCAATTACCGGCATCATATAACTTTGTTTACTCTTCACTTTCTAACCTCTTTTCACAAAATGTAATCACTTGATTGCATTATAAAGAAAAAATAAAATGAACGCAACTGGTTGCATTCATTTTATCTATAGATTAGCTCTATTTATTTATCGGAACATTTTCTAAAAATAAAAGAAGCGCCACTATCCTCGACAGATAGTGACGCTTCTTTTTCACAAAGGGGATGGGAGAAATGTTCACGTTCAAACAAAGGGGTGTATGTTTGTTTTGTGATTTATTTCACATGAATCAATTTATCATGGAATAGTAAATATAGCAACAAGTCCGATGATAGATTCACAAATTTGTCAAATAGAAAGCGATTACAAACAGTATTTTTTCAAGATACACCTTTTAAACCATTTAGAAATCAAAAAAAATCATTATTCCTTAAATTTTTATTATTTAATTAATCATAGAAAAAAGGCTGTAGTGAAATACCTACAGCCTTCGAAATTAATTATTCAACAATAATTTTTCTAACTCATTTAAACGTTCTTCAAATACTTTACATGCATCATCAATCGGTTTAGCAACGTTCATATCAACACCTGCTGCCTTCAATACCTCAATCGGGAAATCAGAGCAACCTGCTTTTAAGAAGTTATTAATATAACGTTCTACAGCTGGTGTACCCTCTTCTAAAATCTGTTTACTTAATGCTGTTGCAGCTGATTTACCTGTAGCATATTGATACACATAGTAATTATAGTAGAAGTGTGGAATACGAGCCCATTCTAAGCCGATTTCCTCATCTACAACAATATCCTCGCCGAAGTATTGTTTATTTAAATTATAGTAAACCTCTGTTAAACGCTCCGCTGTTAAAGATTCACCATTCTTATCCATTTGGTGGATTAGGTGTTCAAATTCAGCAAACATTGTTTGTCTGAAAACAGTACTTCTGAAGCCATCTAACCAATGATTTAATAAATAAATTTTCTGTTGTGGATCTTCAATTGTGTTCAGTAAATAATCATTTAACAGTTCTTCATTACATGTCGAAGCTACTTCAGCCACAAAAATAGAATAATCACCATAAACAAACGGCTGACTTTTACGTGAATAATAACTGTGTACACTATGACCAAATTCATGAGCTAGTGTGAACAGATTATTAATATTGTCTTGCCAGTTCATTAAAATATATGGATTCGTTCCATAAGCACCTGAAGAGTACGCACCACTGCGTTTCCCTTTGTTTTCTAAGACATCCACCCAACGATTTTCAAGACCACCCTGAACAATGCCTTGATATTCCTCACCTAGTGGCGCTAAAGCCTTTACTAAAATATCCTTCGCTTCGTCGTAAGTGACTTTCATATCGACTTCTTTAACGAGTGGGGCAAATAAATCCCACATATGCAGTTCGTCCACACCTAAAAGTTTCTTACGTAATGAAATATAGCGCTGCATAGCTGGTAAATGCTTATGGATTGTTTCTACTAATTGGTCATAAACACTTTCTGGAATGAAGTTGTTAGACATTGCTGCGTGGCGTGCAGAATCATAATTACGGATACGCGCGTTTACATTATGCTTTTTAACATTGCCAGTTATTGTAGTCGAAAACGTATTTTTAAAGTTACCGTAAGTTTCATACATTGCTTTAAAGGCATTTTCACGAACAGTGCGATCTTTACTTTCTAGAAACTTAATATAGTTACCGTGTGTTAGTTGCACTTCTTCTCCATCTTCATTTTTCACTTTAGGGAAGACTATATCTGCGTTGTTTAACATACTAAATGTATTGGAAGGAGTACCTGTAACCTCAGACATTTGTGCAAGTAATGCTTCCTGTTCTGCTGGTAAAACGTGCGGACGTGCCATCGTTATTTCTTTTAAAGATTGCTTGTACAGTTGTAAGTCTTTGTTTTCTGCTAAGTAATGTTCTATTGTTTCTTCACTCAATGATAAAATCTCAGGTGTTAAAAACGATAGAGCAGCTGAGATACTAGTCGCTAATGTTTGAATACGACTATTCATATCCTGGTAGAAGCTATTTGTCGTATCTTGGTCATAACGCATATGAGCATACGTATAAAGCTTCATTGTACGTTGGTAAATATCATCGTGATAAGTTAGAACTGTTAATAATGCATCTGCTCCATTTTTTAAAGTACCAGCATAGCTAGATGCCTTTTTTGCTATTTCTCCAACTTCTTTATACTCTTCTTCCCAAAGTGCGTCAGTTGCAAATATATCCTCCAAGCGCCAAGTTAACTCTTCTGGAACTTCGTTTCTTACTAAAATTTGATTACTAGCCATGTGCCAGCCCCCTTAATATGTTATCTTTTCCTATACTCTCATATTTTCTCAGTATATTGTGGCAATTGCAAATAAATGTGCGTACATTTGCTCACAAATATCAGAAAAACGATTTTCTTCATAACTTTCCGCCAGCACCATTCCGTAATTTTTGATTGCTTGTACCGCTTGATTTGTTACCTCTACATTTTGTTCGATTAAAAACGATCGAATAGTTCTCCCGTCTAGTTCATGAGGTTCTATTTGTAATCGACGACAAAAATAAAGGAAAATCGTTTGCCACTCAATAGAAAACATCGGTATCGCTTCTGCATTTTTTACCGGAACACCTACGTAATCAGGCATTGCAGTTAAAGTAAAGCGTAACTCATAATTACTTCGTAAAAATGAATCTTGTACCCCATTTTTACGAAGTAATAATCGTTGGTATACGAATTGTTTACAATGCTTTTTATAAAGCTGCCAATAAAGTTGAAATTCTTCTTTCGTAATTGGCTTAGGCTCATAAAAAGGGAAATATTGCTTGTTAATCGTCAGTTCCTGTACTTTGCCTATAAAAGTATGCCCCTGAACATGAAGAAGATTCGTCCAATAAATAAACCTCGAAGTGTTTGCATCATAGGTCACCAAATAAGCCAAGCCTTGTGCTGTGACATTTATTATCTTTTGCATAATTGGAGAAATAGAAATTTTTTGAATACCTTGTGTAGATTGTTTTTGAGGTGTTTGAAAAAGCCACAATGGCTGTATAGAATTTTTCTCATATCCAGATGTACGCAATTGCCACTTTTCATGTGAAATTGTGCTACATTGAAATTCAATAGCAATTTGCTGTCTCTCCTTTATTAAAAGCATATCTGGCCTCTGTGCAAGTTTCTGTAAATAAGGCTCAAGCTTTACTGTATGCCCGAGTTTTTTCAGCCATTCAAATAATTGTACTTTTCCTTGTAAATGAAGTTTTGATTCACCCTCAGCAAATAACCGCTCACAGCTACTATTAGCAATATGAGCGAAATGAGGGATATTATATTGGCCAATCTTTAATTGGACAGGCTGTTGGCATTGGGGACAATAAAATTTCATCTGCCGCCTATATCGTTGTAATGCTTCCCTTGAATACTCGTATGGGAGGAAAATCTGCTGAAGCTCGTTATAGGCCATAAGCATAAAATCATCTCCTTTTCGATTAATTGTAAAGGAGTGTTTTAAAAGCAACAAATAAAGAACGGCTTTTTCTTGAAATTTAAAAATTGCTATCTTTTTAATTCTAAATAAAAAGACTGTAAACAAACTTGATAATCACCAAGTTTGTTTACAGTCAAGTCACTCCAATTCAAGTACTCAATACTTTAAATAAAATATTTTCGTACTGTTTCAAAGCAATTAATCTCCATAATTTTTTCGCCATATTCCTCTAAGCGATGGATTGTGAAATTTGATGGTATTAAAAATTCTTTAATAACGGCATTTCTATCGTGATGATTTAGTTCTTCATTTGTGTTTGTGAAGTCAACTACCAGATAGTACCAATTTTCATATTTAAATAATGAGGAATCCACTAATTCATCTGTCATGCGTTTCGCTACAGGGATTAACTCATCAATATCTTTAAATTTATAAACATAAATATCTGTATCCATAAATAACTCTGACTCATCTAAGTCACCAAACTGAGTTAGTTGACTGAGAAGATCCTCTCCAACGTCCTCAAATGGGGCAAACATCTCTTTATGTTCGCCAAATTGCGAAGAACCATCTAAGGTTTCACCGTCTTTTAAAATATGTGCACGTGTGACAATGATTTCTAAGCCTACTTCAGACGCATTGATATGAATCCAAATAGGACCTTCTACATCAAAGTAATCCTCAGTGTTTACTTCATCAATCATATCCCAAAAAAGTTGTTCACCCTTTGCTCGATTGTACCAAATTTCTTCACGACTATAGCCGCGATCCTCTATATCATTGTACGTAATAAAGAGCTTGAGTGTATTTTCGTTTACACGTTCGATGTCCACTAGACCTCATCTCCCTTCACTGTCATTTGTCGAAAAACAGTTTTGTTTCATTAGTATGCTTTTATTCATTGTTTTTAACCTCATACTCCGTTTTTGTTTTTCAACCTTTGACCACACTACAGTAAAACCGTTGAGCAACCGAAATCAAAATTTTATTGTCCACAGTTGTCTCTAATTATATTGTATGCTGTTCTGTCATAAAATGAAAAGGATATACACCGTTTCAACAGAAGATATTTGAATTATTGAAATTGTAGTAAACTATTAAGTTAAAATCAAGTTTAACATACTTTACGGAAATATATGACTTTTCCCTACTATTTATTATACTTTATATAGAAGGTTTTACATAAGTAAAACACAAAAAAATAGATGTCACAATATGCTTGATGCATATGTAACATCTAATACTTATTCTGTGTAGAATATGGAGATATTAGTTCACCATACGCTGTGCTTCTTGTAATTGATACGCACGAACTTTACGAGGTAGAAAACGACGAATTTCATCCTCATTGTAGCCAACTTGTAAACGTTTCTCATCTAAAATGATTGGACGACGTAATAAACCTGGATACTCTTGAATTAACTCATATAAACGTTGTAATGGTAAGCTTTCAACATCAACATTCAGCTTTTGGAAAATCTTTGATCGAGTTGAAATAATTTCATCCGTACCATCCTCTGTCATACGTAAAATTTCTTTAATTTCACTAATGCTTAATGGTTCGGAAAATATATTACGTTCTGTATACGGGATTTCATGCTCCTCTAACCATGCTTTCGCTTTTCGGCAAGACGTACAACTTGGTGATGTAAATAAAGTTACTATCATACTGACACATCCTTTCCTTTTAATCATTATCTATAAACCAGTGTAATTAAATTAGAATTAATGTAATGTAATCTACCTACCATTATACAGTACTCTGTGATGTTTGAATATAGTTCCAATAAAAAAAAGAATAACCCTATCCCACGAAATTTTCTGTCTTTTTATATAACTTTTTAAAGCAGTTACTTCTTGGTATATCTAATGAACTACTAATAATATTCCCATTCGTAGCACATTTTAAACACTCATATCCGATTATTTTTGTTCTCATTTAAAAAATTTAAACGAGAATATTGTCAGTTCAGTGCGTACAATATAGACGTATATTTACTAATATTGGTTGCATTTTCAAATAAATAGCCCATCACCATAACGTTTGTTTGATTTCCATTCCAACTGGCGCTTTCCAGGGATGCTGAATAGATAAAAAAACCAGCGATAATAGCATATAATTTTTTTTCAATAATGAACACCGCCAAAAGTCTGACTTTACGCACTTGCATTTCACTGAGCCTTTATAATATAATTTTTTGCAATCAATCAATTATGTCTTTGGTGAGTTCACCTCATCTATACAGATGGAAGACGGTTATTGAACTAAATAAAAAACGCTGACGAAGAGTAGTACATTTGCATTTTACACGTTTAGAGAGTCTGTGGTTGCTGCAAACAGATCGTGTAAGCATTTGGAATGGACTTCCGAGTTAGCTTTGTGAACGGCTTAGTTTCCTTACCGAAGTCTATTAGCAGAGCTCGTCCCCTTCACGTTACGAAGTAGAGTGGCCTGTTTAGGCAAGCTGGGTGGTACCGCGGATTCAAACATCATTCGTCCCTTCATTAGAGAACTAATGAGGACGCATGATGTTTTTTATTTTGGATAGGTCTTATGTAAAGACTAACGAAGGAGGAAATGACAATGACAACTATTTTTTCAGGCGTACAGCCAACAGGTATTGTAACTCTAGGAAATTATTTAGGTGCGTTTAAGCAATTCCCTGCATTACAAGATGAAGGTGATGCTGTTTATTGTATCGTCGATCAGCATGCAATAACAGTGGCACAAGATCCAAAGGAATTACGTCAAAATATTCGCAACCTAGCAGCTACGTATATCGCTACTGGCATCGATCCTAAAAAATCTACATTATTTATTCAATCAGAAGTGCCAGCACATGCACAGGCAGGCTGGATGCTACAATGTGTCGCATCGATTGGAGAGCTTGAACGTATGACACAGTTCAAGGATAAATCTCACGGTAAGGAAAGCGTATCTGCCGCTCTACTAACATATCCACCATTAATGGCAGCAGACATCCTTTTGTATAATACAAACATTGTCCCTGTCGGTGATGATCAAAAGCAGCATATAGAGCTTACTCGTGATCTAGCAGAGCGCTTTAACAAACGTTACGGTGACGTTTTAACAATTCCTGAAATTCAATTACCAAAAGCAGGGGCTCGTATCAAATCACTACAAGAACCAATTAAGAAAATGAGTAAATCTGATCCAAATACAAAAGCGACAATTAAGCTTTTAGATTCAGCGAAAGATATTGAGAAAAAAATTAAGTCGGCTGTTACTGACTCTGATGGTTTTGTGGCATTTGATGTGGAAAATAAACCTGGTGTTTCTAATTTACTAACAATCGAATCTGCGATTTCAGGCGTATCTATTGACGATCTTGTAAAAAAATACGAAGGCGTTGGCTATGGTGGTTTCAAACAAGGTGTGGCAGCAACGGTTATTGATCACCTAACACCAATTCAAGAGAAGTTCTATAATTTGGTAGAATCCTCAGAATTAGATATTATTTTAGATGCAGGTGCTGAAAAGGCAAATGCAATTGCAAGTGCTACATTAAAACGCATGGAAGAAGCAATGGGCCTTGGTCGTGCACGTCGCTAAAAAGAAGACTTTATCATAAAGATGATTGTAAGAGCTTGGCCAAAAAGAGAGTAACTTAAGCGTTACATCTTATCTTTTTCAATTATAGTTTTATCATAACCAAGATCAAGCACAACAGCGCATAACACAACGGCTGATCCAATGGCCATATAAAATGCTGATGTTTGTGCCATGAACTTAAAAACTACTAGCCAGGAATATCCGAGCGTCCGATAATTCAAATACAAAATGAGATTCCCTACTGAGAGAATCAATAAGCCATAGCTCATTAAAAATAAAAAGAGTCGGAACAAGATAAGGGCATCCTTTCTATTTCTTCTTAATTATCATCTATTCACAAAACTATAAAAAAAGACGTCAGCCATGTAAATTAGGCTGACGTTTTTTATGTTGATCATATCAAATAACGTAAGGTTCTTCTGCAAAACGAGGGGTTGATTTCCGTTCCGGCTAGGCGCTTTGCAGCTGCCGCTTCGCTTTCGCACAGAGCAAAGCTTCCTAGGGGCGTTCGTTGAGCCCCAAAGGGTCGCCTAGCCTCCGCTCCAATCAACCACTTTACATAGCGTGTATCTTTTGACATGACACTCTAATTTTTAATAATAAAAAAAGTAGGGATGATGAAATCCCCACTGATTATAGTTTTACTTAATTATTCCTCAATTTTTTTGAATAGTAGACTAGCGTTGTGTCCACCAAATCCAAGTGAGTTACTCATAGCATATTTAATCTCTGCTTTTCGAGCTTCATTCGGTACATAATCTAAATCACAATCTGGATCTGGATCTGTTAAATTAATAGTCGGTGGTAAAATGCCTTCTTTAAGTGCTAGCGCTGTGAAAATAGCTTCAACACCACCAGCTGCACCTAATAAGTGACCTGTCATTGATTTTGTAGAACTCATTGCAAGATTATAGGCATGTTCACCAAAGACTGTTTTTACTGCCTGTGTTTCAAATAAATCGTTATATGGTGTACTTGTTCCATGTGCGTTAATATAGTCTACTTGTGAAGCTTCTACGCCTCCATCAGTTAAAGCTTGCATCATTGCACGAGAAGCACCTTCTCCTTCTGGAGCTGGAGCGGTAATATGATGCGCATCCCCTGTTGCACCATAGCCAAGAACTTCTGCGTAGATTTTTGCACCGCGTGCTTTTGCGTGCTCGTACTCTTCCAAAATAACAATACCCGCACCTTCACCGATGATGAAACCATCGCGATTCTTATCGAATGGACGGCAAGCTGTTGCTGGATCTGTATTTAAAGATAATGCAGTATTTGCGCAGAAGCCTGCTACTGCCATCGTAACGATTGGCGACTCTGCACCACCAGAAATCATAACATCTGCGTCGCCACGCTCAATTACTTTAAAAGCATCCCCAATGGAGTTTGTACCTGAAGCACAAGCAGTTACTGAACAAGAATTAATGCCCTTTGCCCCAAAGTGTATCGACACTTGGCCTGAAGCCATATCTGGAATCATCATTGGAATAAAGAATGGACTTACACGTCTTGCTCCGCGCTCTTGGAATGTTAAAAATTGTTGTTCGTATGTTTCCATACCACCGATTCCAGAGCCAATCCAGACACCTGCTCGTGGTGCTAGTTCTTCATCGATTGTTAATTGTGCATCTTCCATCGCCATGATAGACGCTGCTAAGGCATACTGTGTAAAGCGATCCATTTTACGAGCTTCTTTACGTTCAATATACTTTTCAATATTGAAGTCTTTCACTTCAGCGGCAATTTTCGCTGCGAAAAGATCTTTATTTAAACGTGTTAACTCGCCAACGCCAGATTTCCCTGCTTTAATGTTAGTCCATGTTTCTTCGATGCTATTCCCTAGTGGTGTAACTGCGCCAATTCCTGTAATTACTACTCGTCGTTTACTCATTGTCTTACTCCCCTCAAGCATTTTTCGTTTTTTATTTTCCCCATCTAATTGTAACGGCACCCCATGTTAAGCCACCGCCAAATCCAACAAGTACTAATAAATCATCATCTTTAATCTTACCTGCCTCAAGCTCATCTACCAAGGAAATACCAATAGACGCTGCCGATGTATTACCATATTTACGAATCGTTTTCGACATTTTTTCCGGTGGTAGTTCTAGACGCTCACGAGCAGATTCCATAATTCGAATATTCGCCTGATGCGGCACTAAAAAATCTACGTCGTCTTTTGTTAAACCTGCTTTTTCTAAAACGTTTACAGCAGATTCACCCATTTGACGAACTGCAAACTTAAATACTTCACGGCCATTCATAGCGATTGTATCCTGCTGTGTTAAATACAAATTCTTTCCACCTGTACCGTCAGCTCCAAGCTCAAATGATAAAATACCTCTACCTTCTGATACTGGACCAACAATTGCTGCACTTGCACCGTCACCGAATAACACAGCGGTATTTCGGTCTTCCCAATCAAGTACCTTCGACAGCTTTTCAACACCTACTACTAAGACATATTTATAAGCATTTGATTCTACAAATTGCTTTGCTGTCACTAAACTATATATAAACCCTGCACAAGCAGCTGCTTGGTCCATCGCAGCTGCATTGACTGCTCCAATTTGCTCCTGAACCATACATGCTACACTTGGAAAATTTTGATCTTGTGTTACTGTTGCTACAAGTATTAAGCCTATTTCCTCTGCTGTAATACCTGCTTTTGCAATAGCCTCTTTTGCAGCAGCTACTGCTAAATCTGAAGTTTCTTGGTCATCTGCTGCAAAATGGCGTTCTTCAATCCCTGTGCGAGTTCGAATCCATTCATCCGAAGTGTCCATCATTTTTTCTAAATCAAAATTTGTAACGACCTTCTCCGGAACGTATTTGCCAATTCCTATAATACCAGCGTTCATTTAGCAACCCCTCTGCTTTCTTACTATCAATTATTAGTAACTGGTCTTAATTATAACTCATAACGAAGGAGAGGTGCAAGATGAATTAAATTTAACGTTCCTCATTACTAACGTGGGGTTGATTTCCGTTCCGACTTGGGGCATCCGATAAATCCTAAGGAATCACCCATCTGGAACGTAAATCAACTTATATACATTGCATACGATTTAACAAATGTCATCTCCAACTTTTAGAGCTGATGCAAGAAAAAGCAAACTTTTGAGGATAAGTGAAGCTGAAAAATTTAAAAATGGCGGTTAATGAAAAAAAGCTGCAATAAATCTGCAGCTTTAGCTTTGTTCATATATAAATTATCAACAACGTAAAAGTCGATAGCGTAAAAAGATGAAAGGTGGCTCTCGCATGAATCTGCGTATGTCCAATCTATTCTCTAATAGGTCGTTAAGGATCATATTCTCTTTGGAACATTTAATGCTCTGAAGAAATCGCTTGATGTGTTGCAGTACAGAAGGTTTCAAACGACGTGTTGTACATTTCTTTTTGTTAGGTTTGCTACCGTAGTTGTATCAACGTAATGGCTGACGCTTTAATGGTCTGGTGTTGCGGTGGTGCTTTCGGTTCAATAAACAACGTTGAGTAATACGCATCCGCAATGGTAATTAAGTAAATCACAAAAAGTAATTGTTTCATTCAATGGTTCAAAATTTCATTTCTCCCTTTTTTCAGTTCTATCAATTCGAATTGTCTAGTTATAATACGAATGATATGTAAAAAAGTTTCAAATCAAAAATGACCAACGCACAGATGACCCAATTCGGTATGAGATACGTTAGAACTCAACATTAGTTTGAATAAAAGATAACCATATGCTAGCCCTTTTCACCATAAAATAAAATTGCAGTGAGTATGAACTCTAATACTACAACCTTTTCTTCACTAGTTCTTTTTCTCTATAACTTCTTCACTCATTAAAACAATGATAATAATTATACATGCCAACAATAATGAAAAAATCATGTTCTACATTAATGTAGAATCTAAGAAAAGATACACTTCGTGCAACTGGAAATCGAAAGTAGGCATGAACCAATCGATTATTTTTCCAGATTCAAACAACCACGGACACTCTAGCAATCAGCATTTACGACGTCTTCGAATTTCGCCGATACCAATGAAATTACATGAAGTACAAAAGTAGGATTATCGTTGTGACAAATTCGCCATGTTTCACAGAAAAGGTTCTTTTTTTTTCGATTTATGTTATGATATGATAATGATATAAAAAAGTTCGGTTGAGGTGAAATTAATGCAATATATCGTAACATTCATATGGTCATTCCTACTAGTTTCAATGTTAAACTACGTAGTAAGTTCTGTACTTGGTGTAGATTTTTATTTCCCAACTGCTGTTGTCACATCAGTTGTATTTACAATTCTTATTTTCATCATCGGTGCAGTTATTCCAAACGAGTCAACTCCAGAAGCTGCAGACAATCATTAATTCAACTAGAAAAAACCTGTTTCGCTCAATGCGTAACAGGTTTTTTTGTTATTTTTCAACTATGCAATGGCCATCATGCATTCTAATGTGCAATGTTTCACCTGGTAATACTTCACCTCGAAGCAATTCTTTTGCAACCGCAGTTTCAATATAGCGTTGCACGAAGCGTTTTAGTGGTCTAGCGCCAAACTGAGCATCTGCTCCTTGTTCTACAACCCAGTCAATTACATTTTGTTCTACTTGTAAAGTAATGTCTTGCTCTGCAACTCGTTTGACAAGCTGTTCGACATATTTCCAAGCAATCGCTGTGAAGTGGACATCCGATAACGCATGGAACATAATGATATCATCCATACGATTTAACAGCTCTGGTTTAAAGTGTTGACGCAGTGCAGCCATCACTAAATCCTCAACTGCAACATCGTCTTCCTTCTCTTCCATTAAATAGCTTGAGCCAATGTTAGAAGTTAAAATGACCACTGCGTTCGTAAAGTTGACCATACGACCTTGGCTATCCGTAATGCGTCCATCATCTAATATTTGCAGTAAAATATTTGCAACATCAGGGTGGGCTTTTTCAATTTCATCTAATAACACTACTGAATATGGATTTCGGCGAACAGCTTCTGTTAATTGACCACCTTCTTCATAGCCAATATAGCCTGGAGGTGCCCCTACAAGACGTGATACACTATGTTTTTCCATATATTCACTCATATCAATGCGAATAAAATGATCCTCAGAATCAAACAGCTGTGCCGCTAGTGCCTTCGCAAGCTCTGTTTTACCAACACCTGTTGGCCCTAAAAATAAAAAGCTACCAATTGGTCGATGCGGGTCTTTAATACCAGCTCTAGCACGCCATACCGCTTCTGTAACAAGTTGTACAGCATTATCTTGTCCGACTACACGCTCATGCAATGTATCTTTTAAGCGCAATAATTTTTCACGCTCACCTTCTACTAATTTCGTCACCGGTATCCCTGTCCATCGTGAAACGATAGATGCAATTTCATCAGCTGTTACCTCTTCACGTAAAATACGTGATTCTGTACCATTCTCAAATTGTTTTTCCATCTCTTGAATTTCCTTTTCAAGCGTAGGAATTTTCCCATGACGTAGTTCGGCTGCTTTATTTAAATCATATTTACTTTCTGCTTCATCTAAATCACGGCGGTATTTATCAAGTTTTTCACGTTTTTTCTGAATGCCATGTAACACTTCTTTTTCGGTTTCCCATTGTTTCAGCATGCCCTCAGAAGATTCTTTCAGCTTTTTTAATTCCTCACTGAGTTGTTCTAATCGCTTTTTACTCGCCTCGTCCTTTTCTTTACGTAGTGCTTGTTCCTCAATCTCAAGCTGCATAATACGGCGTTTTACTGCATCCAATTCCTGTGGCATGGAATCAATTTCTGTTCGAATCATCGCACATGCTTCATCGATTAAATCGATAGCCTTATCTGGCAGGAAACGCTCTGTAATATAGCGATCTGAAAGGCCTGCTGCTGCTACAATCGCACGGTCATGAATGCGTACTGCATGATGTAATTCAAAGCGCTCTTTCAAGCCGCGTAAAATGGAAACGGTATCTTCAATAGATGGCTCACGTACAAGTACTTGTTGAAAACGACGCTCTAAAGCGGGATCCTTTTCAATATACATACGGTATTCATCTAATGTTGTAGCCCCGATACAATGTAGCTCACCTCGTGCAAGCATTGGCTTCAGCATATTCCCAGCGTCCATCGCACCATCCGTTTTACCTGCACCAACAATCGTATGAATTTCATCTATAAATAAAATGATGCGCCCCTCTGAGTCTTTTACCTCTTTTAAAACACCTTTTAAGCGCTCTTCAAATTGTCCACGATAACTAGCACCTGCTATCAAAGCACTCATATCTAACTCATACAGTATGCAATCCTTTAACCCCTCAGGCACATCGCCCTTTACGATACGTTGGGCTAACCCTTCTACAATTGCTGTTTTACCAACCCCCGGCTCACCTATTAAAACAGGATTATTTTTCGTTTTACGTGTTAAAATACGAATAACATTCCGAATTTCTTCATCACGGCCGATTACCGGGTCCATTTTTCCATTTTTTACTTCTTCAATTAAATTACGTCCAAATTGTTCTAATGGTTTTTTGTCATTAGTTTGTTGAAATTGCATATTTAGCACTCCTTTTCAATAATGTTAAGCGGAATCCCGTTCGCCATTCTGTTTCACAAAAAAATGTTTGACCTTTTTTGACTAACTTTATTTTACAACACACGACAAACCTCCGCAAAGAATTAGCCCTAAAATTTCTCCCCTTATAACTGGAAAATTACGTTATAATAAAAGTATGTTTCTTAGATTTAGTATCGAAATTGTTCACCATCCTTTTGTAATAATTAACATTTTTTACAAAAAGAAAGCGATGTGTTGGAAATATGGTTATAATGGATAATATACAAGAAAAATTTCACGATCTTTTTCAAAAGCACGGTGTTTTTATTAAAGTAAATAAGGATAGTAAAATTTTTTTAGAGGGCGAACGTGCGCAAGAAATTTATTATATAAAAACAGGAGCTATCTCGATTAGCCAGGAAACGGAGAATGGGAAGGAATTAACCATTCGTATTTGTGGTCCTGATAGTATTATTGGAGAAGGCTCATTATTTTGTAACTTTACGTATAATTCCATGACTGCTAAAGTTTTAGAACCCTCTAGTTTATATGTTCTAAGCCTTGAATCATTGGAACTTTTACTAGTAGAACAACCTAATTTAATGGTGGAATATATGAAGTGGTTGCAAACAGAAAATTTAAAACATCAAAGTCGTTTGCGCGATTTAGTTTTAAATGGTAAAAAGGGCGCTTTATTTTCAACACTCATCCGCCTTTCAAATACTTATGGTAAGCCTTTAGAAAATGACACTATTTATATTGACCTCCCATTAACAAATACAGAAATTGCTAATTTATGTGCGACGAGTCGCGAAATGATTAATCGCATGCTTAATGACTTAAAGAAGCATAATATCGTCTCCTTCGAAAAAGGTTATATAACTATTCACGATCTACAATTTTTAAAGGATGAAATTGCCTGTGAAAATTGTCCGTTACAAATATGTCGTATCGATTAAATGTTACACGCAAAATCCCCGCTTACTGTTGCAAGCGGGGATTTTTTATCGTGCTTTAAGTGGACTTAGCGTACACCTAATGCCATTTTTGCATAGCGTGACATTTTATCTTTTGACCAAGGTGGATTCCATACAATGTTGACATTTGTACTTTTTACCTCTGGAAGCTCACCTAAAGCTGTATTCACTTGATCAACAATAACAGGTCCAAGCGGGCAACCCATAGAAGTTAATGTCATTGTAACAGTTGCTACACCTTCTTCATCTAACTCCACATCATATACTAAACCTAAGTTGACGATATCAATACCAAGCTCAGGGTCAATTACATTTTCTAATGCACCTAACATGCTGTCTTTCATATCTTGATCCATCTGTATTTCTCCTTCCGTCACAGTGTTAACTTAATCATAGCAGATGCATCTTATTATGCCAAATGCTGTGCAAGCCATTCAGTTGCTGCTAACATACCGTCTCGAGACACAGCATGACCCGCTCTTTTATTTGCTAAGAATTTTAAGTCTTCTGGACTTTTTTCATAGTATTTGCGTAAAGATAAATAAAAATTATACGTTTCATTAAAAGGAACGGTTTTATCTAATTCCCCATGCCAAAATAACACAGGTCTTCCTGCGAATTTTTCTGGTGTTAGACTGACATCATATTTAGCAAGAAGCTCATTCGTTTGTTGTACTTCTTCTTCGGTCATTGGCCAATTCACACCGCTTTTAGCGAATTGCTGTAATTGATACTCCGCTAATTTAAGAAACCCTGGCGCACCCATACATACTGCTGCTGTATTAATCCAGTCATAACGCTTTAAACAGCCTGATGTTACAATTCCACCCATCGATGTACCAGCAACGCCAATTTTATCATTCAATAATAATTTTTTATTCTTTAATTCATTATATAATTGTTCAACTTCATGAATAGAATTTAAAACGATATCCCAAAAATGTAAGCTCATTTTCATCTCAGATAGACCTTCATTACGGTCGCCATGTAATTTTGCATCTGGTAATAGGACACGCACCCCCCTGCCTACTAATTGGTATGCATAATGTAAGTTATGTTCTTTTGCACTCATAAAGCCATGTAAAAAAATCACAACCGGGGTTTCTTCATTCATATTTTCCGTATGTATATGTAATAAAGGAATATTTCCCCACAATTCTTTTTCAACAATCATCTTTGTCACTCCCAATTTTTGTCTCATCTTTATGTTAGCAAACTTTTCTCACTGTGACAAAATTTTGACGAATGGTTTACAAAGAGATACTATTCAAATTATAGGAAAGGGGCAATAAGCTATGAAACCGCATTTAATCGTTTTGGACTTAGATGGTACGTTATTAACAGACCAACAACAAATTTCAGCAAAAACTAAAAAAACATTATTGCAGGCAAAAGAACATGGCCATCAAGTGATGATTGCTACAGGTCGTCCTTATCGTGCGAGTGATATTTACTATCACGAGCTTGGCCTTACAACGCCCATCGTGAATTTTAATGGTGCTTACGTCCACCACCCAAAAAATGCTGCTTGGCAAACTATGCATACTCCTATTGATTTAGGCGTAGTGCATGATGTCGTCGATTCCATCAATAGCTATGAATACGAAAATATCATTGCTGAGATTAAGGACGATATTTATGTGCATACAGAAGATGAACGGATATTAAATATTTTTAATATGGGGAATCCAAAAATTACTCTTGGAGATCTCTATACTCATTTACTTGATGACCCAACTAGTTTACTAATTCAAGCGAATGAAGTAAATTCCATGATTATTCGTGATCATTTACAGGCTGTTCATGCAGAGGTTATTGAACATCGCCGTTGGGGTGCACCACTTCACATTATTGAGATTGTTCACCGTGGCTTAAATAAAGCAGTAGGAATCGCTCATGTAGCAAAAGATTTAGGAATCCCACGCGAGCGTATTATTGCATTCGGTGATGAAGATAACGATTTAGAAATGATCGATTATGCAGGTATCGGTGTAGCAATGGGCAACGGTATTCCTTCTTTAAAAAATATTGCCAATGAAATTACTACAACCAATAATGACGATGGCATCGCTAAAATACTCATCGATCGCTTGAAATTAACCTAGTTAAGTAGTAATTTGAAAATAAATACCCCATTTTTTTCTGTTTAACTTTATTCAAGAGTACTCTTTATTCGATGGGTACTTATTGAATAAAGTTAAACATCTTAGGTTGCAATTATATTGAAACTCGATATGATAATATATCTATATAATATTTCATTCGAAATAGTTTTGAGAAACATAGAGTGGAAAGTGAAAGCTCGACACTTGTTCACCTGTTATGTAGTATAGGTATTTGAAAACTTCTCATATAGAATATTAAATTAGGGGGACAAATGATGAAAATTTTTACTGATAGTGGATGCGATTTACCAAAGTCTTACTATGAAGAAAACAATGTTGAACTTCTTCCACTACGAGTGCAATTGAACAATAATGAATATGATGATGTCATTTCAATTGATTCCAAAGAAATTTACGATGCTATTCGTCAAGGTGCTCGCCCAAAAACATCCCAAGTATCACCAGAGATTTTTCTCAACCATTTCGAAAATCTAGCAAAGAATGAAGAGGAAGGGATTTATATTGCCTTTTCATCGGAATTATCAGGCACCTATAATACGGCGGTCATGATTCGCAATCAAGTGCAGGAGCAATATCCCTCCCTTAAATTAGCTATTATCGATTCTAAATGTGCTTCACTTGGTTTTGGCCTAGTAGTCGAAGAAACGGTTCGACTTCGAAATACAGGTGCTTCATTGGAAGAAATCGAAGCAAAAATCACAGCTCTTACCCCACAAATGGAACACTTATTTACAGTTGAGGATTTAGATTACCTTGCTAAAGGTGGGCGTGTATCAAAGGCAAGCGCATTTCTTGGAGGGCTCCTAAGCATTAAACCAATTTTAAATGTAGAGGACGGTAAGCTTGTGCCGATTGAAAAATCTCGCGGGCGCAAAAAAGCCATCGCTCGGATGTTAGATTTAATGCAAGAACGCGGCGATGATTTTTCTGATAAAATTGTTGGTATTAGTCATAGTGATGATGTGGACTTTGCCAACGAAGTAAAGGCTTCTATCCAAAAAAGATTTTCGCCAAAAGCCATTCAAGTAACAATGATTGGCTCAGCAATCGGCTCACACGTTGGACCAGGTACAATTGCTATCTTCTTTACGAATAAAAGCTATCAAGCTTAACAAAAAACCCCCTCCGCACTTAAAAAGTGTTGAGGGGGTCTATCATTTTATCTTGTATTAACTACCTGTAAAATCATTAAGGGGTGAAGCACCCTTTATGATTGAGCATCTTGCTCATTACGACGTACTTTACCTCGTCTAATAATAACAACTACGAATCCGATGAATATAACCCATACTAATCCTAGCGCTACCATATAAGGTACATTTAATCCTTCATCATCTCTAACTTGATAAATCTCTACCATTTCACGATTTAAAATAACCGGATACACGTCTTTTTCATTAATACGAACTTTTTCTTGATGGATAATACCATTTAACATTTTACCTTCCCCAAGCTGAGCAGGTGTTAAATCAACGCGTTGTGTTTTACTAGTGTTGTTAACCATGATGACCCATTTTTCTTTATCGGATGTACGTGTAAATACAAGCAGGCCATTTTCATTGGTAATAACGTCAAAATCACCGTTGCGTAATGTCTCAGATTTATTACGTAACGATTGAACATTTTTAATATATTCGATTAATTCATCATCTGTTTTAAAGTTAAAAATTTGATGTGTATCGGGCTTGGTTTCCCCGTTCATCGCAATTTCTGTACCATATTGCACAACTGGAATTCCTGGCATCATAAATAAAGCACCCATCGCCATTTTCAAACGCGTTGGTGGGAACATATTTTCTGTTGCAGAATCAAATGTGAAACGACGCGTTTCTAGGGAATCCACCATAATTTGAGTTGGCTTTTCACCCGTAAAAGGTTCCATCAACTTAGAAGAATCCATATCAACATTTTTAAATATATTACGATAAATATCAGCCGTAGCCGGTGAAATACTTGCATCAAAGTTTGCATCACTTTCTTCATTAGAAATCACATAGAGCGATTTTTTTGAATCTTTTACTGCTTTAATCACTTCATTGATAAATCCTGTATCGACACCAGCAATATTTGTTAAACGCACCCCACCAACATTATATGTAGAGACAAAATCTGTTGCTGATTTAATAAGTGCTTCTTGTACATCTTTGTTTGTTAAGTCCCACTGTACTTGTCCATTATTTGTTGAAGCAATCCAATCCTTTTTCGCTGGATCTTTTGCCCACTCATGATTCGGACTTACGTTGTTTAGCGGGAAATCAACCATGATCGATACATTTTTAGCTTTATAGGCCTCAATGACGCTTTGGAATTCCTCAGATGTACCAAAATGACGCTCAATTGTAGAGTAGCTCGTCGGCATCGATCCATCATATTTCTCAGTGGTAAAAATCGGACCAATAGAAACGATTGTAAAGCCCATCTCTCCGATAAATTTTAGTTTTTCCTGTAAGCCTACAAAATCGCCTCCTGCAAACTTAGTAGCGTCTTGCGTATTTGTATCAAAATCGTTAGTGCCCGAACCATTAAAGAAACGGTCAACGAGTAAATCATAGATGCTTTCTTCTGCAATCGTTCTTGTCGATGCTTCATCAGCATACGCAATTGGTGTAGCACTCACTAATGAAGTTGCTAGTAAAAGCGATGCAGCTGTCGCACTTATCCACTTCTTGAATTTCACATTTATTCCCTCTCTTTCAAACCAATCCATCGTCATTTTACCAAATAAAATAGGCACGTCGCTATCATTTAAAAATATTTTCCGAAAATGCAAAATTAATTACGACAAAAAGGTGTCAACTTTTACTATCAATTCATTCAGTGGCTTGGGCGGGGACCCGAGCAGTTTTTCGAGTTACCTGAGCAATTCAACTTCCATCAAAAATAAAAGCCGTGAAGCGAAATCTTCACGACTTTTCTAAATAATTATGCCAAGAAACGTAGTCCTATTGGCAGTTTGAAGCCTAAATATAATGTAATGAATAAGAATACTGCAAATAAAATCCAAAATAGACCATTTGGTTTATTTTTCTTTTTACGAACTAATACCATTTCCATCATACCAATGACTAAAATACCACCTAAGAACTTAAGACCATATTGCATTGGATCATTAGCTTGGTATTTGAAGAATAGTGCCCCACCAGTAATGATAATTAAAATGTAGAATAAACGTAATGTCATATGTAAGCCTTTTGACTGCTTGCCCATTAATGCTGCAATTAAAAAGATTACGATTGCAACTACCCAAGTGGTAATATGCAAATGCGTTTGGCTAGTTAAGAAATTCATTATTTTCCCACCTCATATTCTTTTTTCTATCAAACTCTATCCTACCATGTGATGGAAAGGGTTTCAAACATTACAATAGTGCTCACGTAATATATACCAATGATGCCTCGGCATCATTGCCGCTGACGCTTCGCTTTCGCTACAAAAAATAATTACTTAAAGAAGGTAAAAATCCGCGGAGGTAAACTCACGCGGATTTGGAATATTATTCAAAATTATTTACTAAAGTACCGATGCCCTGGATAGACACTTTCACAGTATCCCCAGCTTTTAAAAATTGTGGCGGATTCATGCCTTTGCCAACACCAGCTGGAGTACCCGTTAAAATAACATCACCTGGCTCTAATGTTACATGCTGAGATAAAATCGATACTAATGATTCTACAGTGAACATCATATCTTTTGTTGAGCCGTTTTGACGCACTTCATCGTTCACTTTTGTTACCACTGTTAAATCTTGTGGATTCGGAATTTCATCTTTTGTTACAAGGTAAGGTCCAAGTGGACAAGTTCCTTCCAAGCTTTTTCCTAAGAAAAATTGCTTATGTTTTTCTTGTAAATCACGAGCTGTTATATCATTGGCAATCGTGTAGCCAAATACATAATCATATGCTAAGTTTTTCGGAATATTTTTACCACGCTTACCAATGACAACTGCTAATTCGCCTTCATAATCCATTTTTGATGAAAGATCAGCATGAATAGAAATTGTTTGGCCATCAGCTGCAATAGCAGTCGGAGATTTTGTAAATACCATTAAGTCTATTGGAGCTGCCTCTGTCCCCATTTCTTTAGCATGTTCATCATAGTTTTTCCCAATACACATAATGTTTTTTGGTGTACGTGGAATCGGTGATAACCACTCGATCACTGTAAATTCACGTTTGAAACTTTCTGCACGGTCTGATTTTTCAGCGGCTTCTACTAATTTACGAATCTGTTCAACAAAATCAAAGCCTAGAGCAATGCCATCTACAATTGAACTTGAAAAAGAAGGGAGAACTTGAAGTTCATTTTGAATAGCGAGTACATCCCATACCGCTTCTTCTTTTTTTACTTTTGGTCCAAAACTTACATGTCCACCTAATTTAAACGATAAAATTTTCATGATTTTCAGAGCTCCTTCTTTTTTCTACATGATACAACAAAATTATAGAAATTGCCTTACTTTTACGATAACTATTTTTATTCCGAATAATTTGTGTTTTTTCACCATAACGTGTGGTTGATTTCCGTTCCGACTGGGCGCTTTGTTGCTGACGCTTCGCTTTCGCTACAGAAAACATTTGTTGCTGACGCTTCGCTTTCGCTACAGAAAACATTTGTTGCTGACGCTATTCATTCCTTTAAAAATCCATGACATCCGCCAGAGGCTTTATCTTCATAATGAAGATAAATAACATACGGTTTAACATTTACTATCCCAAACATTTAATAATAAGCTAAATCGTAATTAATTATTGTTATTAAATAAGACGTGTTCATTAACTTTATGTTGCCCTCACATTGAAAATGAACGCTAATTTCCACCGCAGATTGTGCGTTTTTTTGCACGAGAGTCAAGCCCTCAACAATTACCCTGCTTTAGTTTTCATCTTATACGTTAACTTGCGCCATAAAGCCTCTAACGGGCCTTGTTGCCATTTCGCTAGGCAAATTTCTGCCACAATCATTTGGACAATAATAATACCGACTGCAATTAACACACCTGTTGCGACGCTCACTTTTCCATACCAGCCAAATCCAAATTGATAAAATAAACATGTTCCAATGATTGATTGAAGTATGTACATCGTTAATGACATGCGCCCCATTTTTGCAAAAGGACTAAGCAGCTTTGATATAACTGGAAGTAAACAAAGTAAAACAATGAGCCCTGTATAGCCAACTGCTAAAATTGGACCACCTATGTAAACTTTCAAGTAGTCTAGCAAATAAGTACGCGTAAACATGACTGGTAAGCTCTTAATAAAAATGCCAACTGCTAATCCAGCTATTGCTAATGCCAGCCAAAGCCATTTTAGCTCCCTTGCTCGTTCCACTAAACGCCATTTAGATGCCGCGGCACCCATTAACATAAATGGTAAAATTGTAAATAACGCTACAAACCACATGCCGATCCCCGCCTGAACAGATAAATCGGTTAAACGTTGCATAAATGCATCCATCCAACTGCCCGTTCCGTAAGAAGTTATCGCCTGCTCTACCGAAGTAATATCTAAATACTCATCAATTTTCATATTAAAATTAATATATCCTACAATGAATAACATAAAAACTTGCATAACACCGTTAATCACAATACCTATTGACAATAACCAAATAGGGTGAAGACGTAGTAAAAGCAATAAAAAAATGCCGCAAAATGCATACATCATCAAAATGTCGCCCCACCAAATGAGCACAGCATGGAGCAAACCAAATACAAATAATACAGAAAGTCTTCGCAGTCCTATTGCATAAAAATTTTGATCACGACTTTGCGCTTTCTGCCACTGCATAGCAAGTCCATAGCCAAATAACATGGCAAACAGCGGATAAAAGCTACTTTGTACATAAATATCTAAATTTTGCTGCCACACTATATCAGATGGTGTTGTAAACCATGATGCCAAATCAATATATGGCATCGGCAAATAAAAGGCAAACATATTAACGAGTAAAATGCCTAGTAAGCTAATACCTCGCAAAATATCTAATGTTGCGACGCGCTCCTGCAACATTGTCGGTTTTAACTCCACAAAATAGCCTCCTCTATGTATACGGCGAAAACAGAGCTCTCTAACATTCATTTCTTTATATGAAACGATATCAGATAGCCCTGTTTACACCGTGTTCACTTATGCATGTAAAGCCCGTTCAATATCGAATAAATATAGAACCTTATCACTCACTTTTATATGAAGGATAGATTCAATCGCCTCACTATAAACTCTCAGCTGAACACAATATCGGTTTAAAAGTTCCTTTGTTAGCGATGGCTCCTCAGCAAAATGTGATTGTATACGATCTGTTTTATAATCAAGCAAAATCCATTCACCATTCTCATCCTCAAATAAGCAATCAATAATCCCTTGTACAATTTGAGCGTCACCATCTTCATCTACCCTACTAATCGTAAACGGCAGTTCTCTTCGGATTGTTTTTGCTTTTTTAAAGCGTTGTCCAATATCTGTTGCAAAGAAATTATATATTTTTTTCCATGGGACAATTTTCCCCTCCGCCTCGGTCAGAAGCTGTCTTGCCACTAAATCAGCGACAAAGTCTTTAACCTCCTGGACATCCGTAAAGCCGTTTTGAGGTACATGTTGCATGACTGTATGGACTGCTGTTCCTATTTCTGCACCTGTTAGCTGTTTGTCCTGTAAAAAGGTTGGACGGGGCGCAATAGTCGTCGTTTTTTGCTTAGAAGGTACTGAAAAGTAATATTCAGGCTCCTCCTGTCGCTGTAAATTTTCTAAACGCTTTATTTCACTTACAGATGTTTTTGAGCGTTTTTGTGTTGATGTCTGAAATGCATAATGTGCTTGAAAACGCTTCGTAATTTCCGACAGCAAGGCTTCATCCTCTGGCGTTTCTAGCAATGGCTGTACCTCATCCTCTAACGCCTGTATGTCATACGCAAAATGGCTTGTTTCAACAGCTCTTACCCACCAATGCGATATGTCTTCAGATGCCTTATAGGAGGAAGAAGCAATTTTTGCAAAATCTGCATGTCTCGCAACTGCAGGCCCAAGCCAATCAAAGTAGCTATTAGCTCTCGCGCGTAAATACTCTTGTAATGGGGCATCCACAGGTAAACTTTGAGCATCCTGCCAGTTTTCGAGTGTCTTACGCCAATTTTTTACGGAGCCTACTAAAATAAGTCGCTCCTTCGCACGTGTCATCGCTACGTATAATACACGCATTTCCTCAGCCCGCATTTCAAGCTCCTTTTTCTCCTTTAGCGCTAAAAATGGTAGCGATGTATACGTAATACGATTTTCTGGATCAATTGCCTTCACGGCAAGGCCAAAATCTTGATCGAATAAATATGGATTGTGGAAATCCATTTTATTAAACGGTCTCCCCATCCCTGCAACAAAGACAACAGGGTATTCCAAACCTTTTGAAGAGTGGATCGTAACAAGACGTACAACATCATCCTTTTCTCCAATCGATTTAGCTGTTCCTAAATCATCTCCACGCGTACGCATACGATCAATAAAACGTAAAAAGCGAAATAGTCCTCGAAAGGCTGTTTTCTCATACATTAAAGCACGGTCATGTAAAATGCGTAAGTTGGCCTGACGTTGCTTACCATTTGGCATAGCACCAACCATCTCATAATAATGCGTGTCTAAATAAATTTTCCAAATTAAATCTGACAGTGAACCACGTCGTGCTAAATCTCGCCAGTTTTCAAATGCTAGCATAAATCGTTGAAGCTTGACAAAAGTATCTGAATGCACACCATGCCCATCACTTCGAATAAATTGCCTTAATGCATCATAAAATGGTGCTTTTTTATCTGCTAACCGTATTTTTGCTAGCTCATTTTCTGTTAAGCCAACAAATGGTGCACGTAGCACTGAAGCTAAAGGAATGTCCTGATATGGATTATCGACAACCTTTAGTACATTCAGCATAATCATGACTTCAAGCGCATCAAAATATCCTTTAGCGGACTCCGCATAGAGAGGGATTCCCGCAAGCTTAAATTCCTCCACTAAATCTGTTGACCATGTCATTGAACGCATTAAAATCACAATATCACTATATTTTAATGGACGTTCTGTCTTCGTTTTTGTATCGAATACGGTTGTCCCATCCTCCATCATCTGCCGAATACGCTCAATGATAAAACGTGCCTCATACTGTGATTTTTTTAATTCCTCTAGTTCAGAGGCATCGCTTGCAATGTCTTCCGCCTCTTCGTCCAATGCCTCTTCTTCAGGAGGATGCATGATAACTAGCTCTACCGGAACTTCTTTATCATCATACGGCGCTGCTGGCTTTAATGAAGCATTTTCATCATAAAGAATTTCCCCTACACGCTCACCCATAATTTGTGCAAATACATAGTTTGTAGCGTTCAACACTTCTTTTCGACTACGAAAATTAGCGTTTAAATCTATCCGCATTCCCGTTACATCTGGGGCCTCTAGAAACTCACTATACTTTCGCATAAAAAGCTTCGGTTCTGCTAAACGGAAACGGTAAATACTTTGCTTCACGTCCCCAACCATGAATAGATTTCCATCTTGCTCACTACCTGTTTTCACAAGCTGCAATATTGTTTCTTGGAGCATATTTGTATCTTGATATTCATCAACAAGTACTTCTTTAAACCGTTGTTTCAAATCTAGTGCAACAGGTGAAGACTGTAAGTTACCTTCAATTTCTACAGTTAAAATTTGCAATGCGAAATGCTCTAAATCCGAGAAATCAATAATTCCTCGTTCTAATTTTGCCATGCGGAACCGTTCACTAAAAATATTTGTTAATTCGACTAATGTTCCGATCGTCGGACCCATTAATCGTATTTCTTCAAGCAAGCGTGCAGGAGTACGAACAAAATAAGTCTCTTTCAGCTTATTGACAATTTTTTTAGCTGACTCACGTTTTTTCTTGGCAAGCTCTTGTAACTCCACATCTACTAAAGTATCCTTTGATACACGCTTTAATGTTGACCATTTCACCGTACCAAAATAATCAAAGAGTTCCTGCCACGTTCCTTCACGACTAATACGAATACCTTCCTGAATCATCGCAAAATCCATTTCTGCGGTTTCAGCATATGGCGCTGGGCCCTCGGGCTGTAATGTTATGGCACGCATTTCAGAAATTAAAACGAATGCCTCCTCAAGACTATGCTTGACTGTTAATTTTACATATTTCGACAGCTCTAAATCATCAATGGTTACGTCCGCTGCTAAGTCATATGTCTCTGGTAGACTACGAAGCCATTTTAGAGGTTCTGCATGTACACGAGACGTATCATATAGCTTGCTTATTAATGTTTCAATAGCTTGATCATCACGATCCGACGTAAAGCTATCAACGAGGTGGTAGATTGCTTGAACTTGTGCCTCATCCTCAGAATCGTAAGCATCTTCTAATACTTCTGCCAATATATCGTCCCTCAGCAACGCAACCTCCGCCTCATTCGCTATACGAAAGCCTGGGTCAATATCTAACATATAGGCATACTGTTTAACGATTGCTAGACAGAAAGAATGTAGCGTTGAAATTTGTGCCTTATTGACAAGGCTTAGCTGGCGTCGTAAATGGTTGGAAGTTGGATTTTCTGCAATAGCCTTTTCAAGCGCCTCCGCCATACGGTGACGCATCTCAGCAGCAGATGCATTTGTAAATGTAACGACAAGTAACTCATCCACATTGATGGGATCTTCTATCGCAACTACCTTTTCAATCATGCGATTAATAAGAACTGCCGTTTTACCAGAGCCTGCCGCAGCCGATACAAGTGTATCCTGACCGCTTGCATAGATGGCCTTCCATTGGTCGTCAGTCCACGTTACTTCCGCTGGCTTTTCGGGTATTTTTTGTACCAACTTACTTCATCTCCTTCCGAATTTTCTCAACGATATCATTCGGTTTTGCTTGCTGTAACTGACGATAGCTTTGCTTGCCATCAGATGGGTCAAATTGACAAACCGCTGTAAATTGACAGTAATCACATGCTGTTTTTGTTTTAAGTTTATAAGGACTAATGGACGTATCCCCTGCTAAAATTCCATCACCAGCCTCTTGATGCTTGCGCCGTACAAAATGCTGTAGATTTTTCATATCATTAACAGGTACTATACGCGACTGAGATTCTGACGGTGTCCCATCTTTCTTCATATAGACAGGAATAATTTTTGAATGTCCACTCGATTCCTCTAATTGCTCATCCATCGATAAAATGGCCTCCGCATTTTCTGACAAAAGACCTTTCATTTTGTATTGTTTTAAACGGTCTACTTCAATTTCACTATCACTTAAATCCTTATCAAGCTTTAGCATTGGATTGTGGACATGTACATAAAGAACCCCAGCTGGCTCCGCCTCCCCTGGCAGCCAATAAGAAGCGTTTTCCATCGCCACATCTAAATACGTTAGTACTTGTAGAGACAAACCATGGTAAACCTCATTCAAATCTAAATCACGAGCGGATGATTTATAATCGACAATCCGTAAATAAGAGCGGTCATCAATAGACGCACTATCCACTCTATCAATACGACCTCGCATAAACATTTTCTTACCACCTGTTAAATCTATTTCAAGTGGAGGAAGCTGTTCATTTTGCCCCGGTCCAAATGATGCCTCAATGGCAATTGGCTTAAAGTGAGATACATTCGCATGCTGCGTAAGTGCCGTCATTGTTCGCTCGACAATACGAATAAGTTTGCGTTGAATGTAGCGATAACGTGCGCTTGACAGTAAGATTTGATGTGAAAATACCGGCACAATTTGCTCTACAGCTTGGCGTGCTAATTGTTTAATTTGCTGCTTTGTTAAACGTATCCATGATAGTTGCAGACGGTGTGTCTCTTCAGTAATCCATTTCAATGCCTCATGGAATAAATCACCCATTGCAAATGTTTCTAGTCTGTACTCTGCCCGCTCTTCTAGATGAAGTCCATACGTTGTAAAATGAGAGAATGGGCAACGGAAATATTTCTCAATACGAGACACACTAGATGTTAGCTTTTGACCATATAATTCCTGTGTGATGTGGTTTTCTAATGGTTCTGCTTCATTTTTATGAGTGATTGGATGTAAAACTCGATCATAAATAAGTGCCCAATAAGGGTCTTGTTTATAAAATTTTTGTAAAGCAAACCACTCTGGCGCTAGTTCTCGACTATGTTCAGCTTGACGTTTTTGCACCATTAAATGTGCTAAAGCTGTACGTGGATGGCGTAAATACGGTAATGCACTTTCATCCAATAGTTCAATTGGATCGATTACAACTCGCTCGACCTCGACACCGCTCAAAAGGCCTGCCGTTTTATCATTACCGATAATTTTCTTTATATAGAGTGAAGACAGTAGCGCCTTGCCCTCTTCATCTGCCGTTGGATAGGACATATATAATTTATCGGAGGGTGTCGTTAAAGCTCGATATAGCAAGAAATTTTCCTGCAGTAAACGATTTTTAGATGTTGGCGCCAGTTCATAGCCAATTTGACTAAACCATTCACGTTCGTTATCTGACAGCAATCCCTCATAATCCATACGAGTTGGATAGACTCCATCATTCATTCCTAAGACAAAAGCGACTTTTATATTCGATAAACGAGCTAAATCAACTGTCGCTACCATAACTTCATCTAATGTTGGCGGGATACGCGAAAATTCTAATGTATCAAAGCCCTCGTCTAAGATTTTCGCCGCTTCCTCTACGGACATCTCCTGCTCACCAAACATATACACAAACTGATCGAGCACTGCAATCCATTCTTTCCACGCTTGATCATGCTCACTTGCAGCTAATGCATCGCCTCGATCAAGTTCACGGTCTTTCATTGCTTGAAGCTTTTCATAAACATTTAAATGCTCAATCAACTCAAATAAAGCTGTCGCTACATCTCTACCTGTTGTCGCCACTTCCAGCTTGTCCTGTAATGATTTAAGCGGCCGACGAATTTCGTTGCGAATAGCCTCGATTTCTGCCTGCATTGCACGTTCTTCATCCGTCTGCACTCGTGAATGGAATTCTAGTCCACGATACTTTTTGAAAAACCATCGAGCTTCTTCAAACCAGCGCTCTCCAAAAACGCCCTGTGCTAAACAGTAGTTTTCTAAACGATCCGCTCGCTCACGCCAAACATTTAACTCAGCATGTAATGGGAAAAATAAATCTGTTTTTACACTACGAAAAACCGGTTCATACTTCCAATTAGAAGTAATAACCTCTAAAGCAGATCGACTAAGTTCAATTAAAGGGTGATGTAACATCGTCTTTTTCGAATTTGTAAAAATAGGAATTTCATATTGTTGAAAAATTGTTGTAATGAGCGGGTCATAGACTTCTGCTTGTCTATAAAGAAGTACTATATCTTGATAACGATACCCTTTCTCTCTCGTCAGCTTTGTTATTTCCCGGGCAATGGCATGTATCTCCGCACGTCGATTAGATGCTTCAAGCACCATTACATCACCTGAAGTTTCTTTCGTTTGAGGCACCATATCAGCAAAGAGAGATTCCATATGTTGTAAATCACCAGACTGGAAACGATACGTATTATAGAAGTGCAATGGTGCTTCAACTTCAATGCCTTCTTCATATGCAATATCGTGTAAACGTTGGTTCGTAGAAGCGGCTTCATGGAATAAAGATTGCTCATCATAAACTTCATCGATATGGTCAAAGGGAAGAACTACCGTTACCTGTTTTGTCACCTTTAATAACTCTTTTACAAGCTCTAATTCTCTTACCGTAAATGCTGTAAAACCATCTATATAAATTGACGCCTGCTTCATCGTCTCGGAGCATTTTAGTTGCTCGGTTAAAATCGGATAATACCCCTCACTATCGACATATGTCGTGCCAAGTCGTTCCTCCAAAGCTTGCAAAACTACTTGTAAATCATTCGTCTTCGCTTGCAATGTATTTGGCGCATCAATGGCTTGCAAAGATGCTGTCACTTCAGCTAGCACCGAACTATTTACACTATAACGACTAAACTCTCGTAATAGCGATTCAATTTCCTCCGTAAAGCCTCGTTTCCCAGCTGCTTGTCGAAATAATGAAAACTCACTTTTTTGTTCCTCTAAAAGTTTGCGAATAAGCATTCGATAGCCATAGCCATTTACTTCTTTTCGAGCAATACCACCCGTTTCCTGTAATACTAGCCATGCTAATCGTTTAAATGTCATGACCTGCGCACGGATTAAGCCTTTCAAGTCATGCTTATTCGTAAGCTCATACTCCGTTGAATAAGACATTTGGTCAGGTACAATCACAAAAATTGGATGACCTAACGGATCTGTTTTTAGTTGCTCGACAATCTCTTGATGAATAAACGTTGATTTACCCGTTCCTGAACGTCCTGATACAATACGCAATGTCATGTACTTTTCTCCTCCTGTTAATATATCTATATCAATTATGCCTCGGCGTAATTGCGTCCGGAATCGGCTTTGTGCTTAGGCCTGCAGGATGCAGGTCAGTTAGCCGTTATCGCAAGGATGCGATGATTTTAGGCTAACATCCTTTATTAACGCCTTTCCGATTTCCGTGACATCCGCCGAGGTTTTAACTTCTTTCGATGGAAGACCTCTACTGAAAGAATTTTCAAAAAAATGTTAGTCGTCGTAAATATACAGGCTTTGCTGGTCTACCTGAGCAGTTTTTGCATGGACCCGATTACTTTGATGGTTCCCCCGAGCTTTTTGCTTCTCTAACTTTGCATTTTACTATTTTATCTAAACGCTGCTCCACGTTTCTCGAACATCGCCTTACCTTTATGAATGAAGATAAAAAACCCCTTCTCTCATTTTACATGATAAAAGGGGTAAGATGTGCATATTCAACTTTCAACGTTGATGATTTTTCGTCAATTTTCTCGCATGTTTTAAGTCTCTTTCTACCCGTGCATTTAATCGTTTCTCCATAAACTTGCCAACCCACCAAAGCAAGACAATCGCAACAGCTGCAATAATCAGTCTAACAGGGCTCGTTAGAAGAGACTTTAAATCGTAACCAAGTACGCTCATTCCTAAAATCATAACGAACTTCCCAGCCAATAACACCACAAAATAAAACTTTTTATGAATATGAGATAGACCCGCTACAATGTTTACAATGATTGAGGGGGTAAAAGGAAAACAAAGTAACACGAACAGAGGACTAATACCATTCATATCTACCCATTTAATTAGCTTCTCTACTTTTTTACTACCTGTTACAAACCGAAGCTTTGGATGCTTGCCAAAATGTCGGACAAGCAAAAATACCGCATATGAACCCGCTACGGATCCTATCCAGGATAATAAAAAACCTAACCATAAACCAAATGCGCTCGCATTTGCGACAACGAACACGACCAAAGGTAAAAATGGAAAAAACGCCTCTATAAACGTTAAAAATAAACCAATGACCGGGCCAAGCGTTCGATACTGTGCCGCAATCTGCTCAATATTATCTACAGTAAACCATTCACTCAAAATCGACACCTCTATTTATATTGCAAAATTAAATGTAAAATCGTTAACCTTTCCGAAGTATTTTTATACTCATGTGGTTGATGTCCTGAGAATACTAGTGTATCCCCTTCTTCTAGTAATTCATGCATCTCCCCAGCAGAAATATTGGCCTGCCCTTGGATTACAGTCACAGTTTCCTCTACCCCTTCTGTGTGGGCTTCACTTCTACTGAAAGCACCAGGCTCCATTTCAATCCTATAAAGTTCCCAGCCACGATCTGGATTATAAGGAATAATGGAATACACACGATATCGCCCCTCATCTTCATCTACACGTGGCGCATCCTTACTACTATATTTCATGAAGTGTGCTGTTGGTGCTTGTAATAATGAGGAAAATGAAGTGCGCATTCCCGCAGCAATTTTCCAAATCGTTGATACTGTAGGATTTGCCTCCCCTTTTTCAATTTGGGCCAGCTGGGCTTTACTTACCCCTGTAGCTTTGGCAACATCATCTAAGCTTAAATGACGTTGTTGCCGGATCTTCTTTAATTGAAATGCCAAATTCCGACTCATTTGCTCCATTTTTTTTCACCAATTTCTATTGTTTATTTTATCAGACATATGTATACTTTAATAAACACAACAAACTATCAGACTATTCCATTATTAGTATACATGGAAATTTTTAAGAAAGGACGATTTATTTATGACAAGTACAACCGATTTTCAGAATGAAACAGCAAACATGCCAGACGATAGCTTTTTACAAGGCGTTAAAGATTGTGTTCCCACTTTACTCGGTTATATAAGCATAGGACTCGCTTTCGGTGTTGTAGGTTCCGCTTCTGGATTATCTGTATTCGAAATTGCACTATTAACTATACTCATCTATGCGGGCTCCGCACAATTTATCTTTTGTGCACTTCTTTTAACAAATAGCCCTGCTTCTGCTATTATTGTAACCATTTTTGTTGTAAATCTACGCCATTTATTAATGAGTTTAACATTAGCTCCGCACTTTACACGCTATTCCATGCTAAGAAATGTTGGTTTCGGCACATTATTGACGGACGAAACATTTGGCGTTGCTGTTACAAAGCAAATGCAAAGCGGGAAATTACATGGCAAATGGATGGATGGGCTGAACATAACTGCTTACTCATTTTGGATTCTTTCTTGTGTAGCTGGCGCATATTTAGGACAGTGGGTAGCAACTCCTGAAAAATGGGGCCTAGATTTCGCATTGGTTGCTATGTTTGTGGCACTTCTTGTTCTCCAACTTAACAGTGTAGGTAAAAGTAAAATAATGCATTATCTTATGTTAATCGGCTATATGGTTGTCATTATGTATGGTCTTTCTTATATTGTGCCCTCCCATGTGGCTGTTCTTCTTTCAACAGTTATTGTAGCAACTATAGGGGTGGTGACAGATAAATGACGACAACTACTACTATGGTATGGCTCATCATTGGCTGTGCACTTGTCACCTGGCTACCACGTATTATTCCTTTTATTTTCGTTCGAAATGTAAAACTACCTGAGGTTGTATTAAAATGGCTAAGCTTTATCCCAGTTTGTATTTTGAGTGCTCTTGTCATCGAAAACTTATTAGATACAGAAAGCGGAAAAATTGTTACATTAAATTGGCCCGTATTGATTACCTTTGTGCCAACCCTTATAATTGCAATTATTACCAAAAGCTTATCTATTACAGTTGTAGCGGGGGTTATCATTATGGCAGCCGTAAGATTCTTCATGTAAAAAGGTCAGTCTTAAAAGTGAGAAAGCTATCACTTTGGACTGACCTTTTATATTAATTTTTGTTTTTTTTCATTTTACTTGCTAGCCAAAAGCCTACTGTTAACGAAAATGCATCGATTACGAAGATAATAGGCGGCGAAGTATATCCTGCATAGACAGACGCCGCAATAAGCGCAATTGCCAATATTAAGGCAACATACCGATTATACGTAATTCTAGTAAACAATAATACGAGTAATGCAGGTAAAAATAACGCTAGCATCATTTTCCCGAAAACATCCATCATATATCCCTCTGCTCAGCTAGTAATAATCCAATACGATAATGATCATTGCTATATATAACATGCTGTGTTAAGCGTATTTCATTGTTACGATCTATTACTTCTAGACGGCAATGTGCAGCATTTAATTGCAAAGCCTCGTATAAATCATTTTCAGTAAAAATGGTCTGACCGTTTACTTTACGAATACATTCTCCTGCCAGTAAGCCCATTTTTTCAGCAGGTGAATCAGGTAAGACAGCCGCAATAATAGCGCCCTTTGAATTTGGTGCAACCGCATAAATGTCTGTTTTATCTTGCAGCGCATAGAAGATTGTGATAATGATACGAATCACTGCACCAATTACCAACGTGATAAAGCCAATTAACGGCTCCAACGCAGCAACAAGTCCACCTATTAAAATTAACTGCCCTAGTATTAGCACCGCTCGACCAATTTTAGGCAATTGCAAAGTCGGCAATTCTTTTCGAGTAAGCTTTGAAAAGCCTATAACGAGTGGAAATAGTACAAGTGCAAAAGTACTCTCCCCTAATGTAAATTGTGGCCAATATGGGGAATCTACAGGAATAATATCACCAGGTATTACAAAGAAAATTGGCAATATCCATACATTTCTTGAACGATAGACAATTGCCTGCATACCTCGCTTCGTCTTTTCAACTCTCGGTGTCGTTACCTTCATTGCTGTTCGACGAATTAATATACCCTCAGCAATCACACTTAGACCTGCTAAAACCGTAATCGTTATAATGGAACCATCTAATAAATTTACACCTTCTAAAGAGATTTTCCACCAAGAAAATGTCCAATTGTAATGGTACATCAACCACATTGCTAATGTCGCAAGCCCCATTGTATAGATAGGTGAAAGTGCATTAATGAAGAACAGTAATAGTGCCAACGCAGAAATAGCGATTAAATTCATTAAAAAAGCTTTAGGCACTGTTAAACCTAAACCAACACTTATGAGTGAAATGAGGAGGGCATTTAGCCACCCAAATTTCCATTGACCAATTAGCTCTGTCCAACCCCAAATAATACGTCTATTAAAAAACTTCCGCTCCTGTTTTACACGACTATAACCTAATAAAACCGCAAATAACATTGCGATATACATTAATGGGTTGATTAAAAAGCGGCCAATCGCTGTTACAATTTCTATTAAAATATCACTAACCATACGAACACCCGCCGTTTCTATCTTGAATACTATGATTTTATTGTATCAAACGACTACACTCTTGCGTAGTACAATCTAGCAGAAAGCCTTCTATTCTTATTTTTTTATGTATTCAGCGGATATTAATTTAAAACGTTGCAAGTATGTCGATTACCATTTTTATAAATTAAGCCGAACATTCAAATATTTCTTGTAACTTAAATATATAATAAGTGTCTAATAACTAGGAGGTGTTATATTGAAAGTTCTTAAAAAGATGATATTTATTTCTGTATTTGCTTTGTTGATATCTTCTTGCAGTAACTTCTCTTTTCTTAAAGGGTGTCCTGATGGGGAAATTGAATGGGTGGATGTGTTGATGATTAACGATATACAGTATGAGCATCATTTTCCAGAGCAAGTGAATGAAAATCTTCCTATAACGATTGAAAAAGGTAAAGAACTTGGTAAAGTGACATATAAAATGGCTGACAGTGCATGCAGTAATCACAAGATGCAAAATGGTGATGCGACATATTTAAAAGAAGGAACAATCATTTCTGAAATAAAAGGATATCCATCTTCCTTGATTATTGCTGCAAATAATGATGTTTATGTAGCCAACACAAATAAAAAGGCAAAAACAGTAGGAGAACTTTACCCTATGGATCATTTGGTGAAGAATATCTATTTTGAAAGCACTGAAGATGGCAAGAGAATACACACATTCTCACAGTCTTCTAAGGATACGTTCCTAGCCGCATTTTATGAATTAAAATTAGAAGATGTACAATCATTAATTGATGTAGGTAAGCTAGAAGATACACGTATATTTTTGGGGATTGAACTTAATAATGGTGTTTCATTTAGGCAGCTTTACTGGGGCGATTCTAATACATTCCAGAATGGAGCAATTGGGAACGATAAGATAAAGGAAGTTATTAACTATGAATTATCAAATCTAAAAAAATAATACAAGTGAGTTAATTTCATAAATTTAATCCCTTTAGTATCAAGGATCTAAAACAATAAAAAACGGGCACCTCCCCAAATTCGGTATAATGGTAGCGACGAAACTAACATACTGAATGAGGTGAATGCCCTATGACTATTGTAAAACAAATGAGCCTATTTGACATCCAAGAATTAATGGAAATGGAAAGTTCCCGTCGTTTTGATACGATTTTTGCCACTTTCGACGTGCAACCTATTTTTCAGTTGTTTTCAAAAAAGACATTACGTGGTGCCCCACGTGAATTAAATTACTGTGCTATGATACAGTCACTCATTGTTCGTATTGTCAAGCGGATTCCAACGATTAAGGATTTAATCAAACGTTTAGTCAACGATCTTTTATTTCGATTCGATTGCGGTTTTCTCGTTTCAGACGTGGTTCCGTCTGAAGCGTCCTATTCCCGTATGATCGACGTCATTAGTCAATCAGATGTACTTGATCACATGCAAGATACATTGATTCAAACGGCCTTTATAGAAGGTTTCATTTGTGATGAACATCTCGCCATAGATGCCACACATTTCGAATCACGCGATGCAGCGAAACCTACTGAGAAAAAAGAACCTGCACCACCCAAAAAACGTGGACGAAAATCAAAAGAAGAACGTGAGGATTGGCTTGCGAAACAAGCAGAAATCGAAGCCAATCAGTCGACTTATCAGGCATCAACTCGATACACCACTGGAGACACTGTGGCAAGATGCGCCCATCGAGCCGAATTGGGGCATCAAAAAGAACAGTGACGGCAAAAATACATTTTGGTTTGGCTTTAAAGGGCATCTCGCAGTGACAACCAAGAGTCAATATATCGCCTCTCGCCTCATGACATCTGGCAATTTGTCGGATAGTAAAGCAGCGATTCCTCTTTTAAAGAAAGTAGAAAAACTATTTCCAGGGCATTTTAAGACCACTATTTTGGATGCAGGGTATGATTTTGAACCTATTTACCGTCAATTACACGAGTATCAAATGCGTGCAGTGATTCCCTATAATATCCGCAAAGGCCAAAGGAATGTGGAACCTGTCCGTTACGTGATGATTCACTCTGTCAGAAGGTTTTCAAAATCAAGTGTAACGATGATTTACGGAAGTTTACGTATCCAGCACGTGGCTCTGAACTATGGAAACAACTGTATAAAGAGCGCACAGCCGTTGAACGTGTAAATGCATACCTAAAGCAATATTTTCAGTTAAACAATGTCCGTCACAGAACAGGAAGAAAGGCGAAACTTCACTTCAATCTGGTGACGTTTATTTATAATGCCTGCAAGTTGGCAGTAGATCGTCTGAACGTTTTATTACAGACACAAACTAAAGCAGCATAATTTTTAAAAACGTAAGTTTTCTTAATAGGAGCAGTCTAAGCTCTTGGAAAATATGATTTATGAAATTGATTCAAGTAATATAATAAAAATTCCTACAATCATGAGTTGTAGAAGTCGCTATTTTTCAAATCGTGCTATCAAAGTTGTTTCTACAGCTTGAGACGGAAAAGAAAGCATTTTAATCAAACTTTATTCTAAACAAACTAACCTTTAGGCCCTACATCTTCGTCAGCTGGTGCTCGATATTTTGCTCCATCGCCCATTACTTTTCCGAGGAGTTTCCTTATTTCTTAACCTTCGGCTAGATAAATGGCAGAACCCATAACCATTTTTATCGTATTATTTGGGTTAACCAGCTGGAAAAATGCAAATAAAAAGTCGAGGAATAAATCCTCGACTTTTCTAGGTGCCTAGCGACGTCCTACTCTCACAGGGGGAAGCCCCCAACTACCATCGGCGCTAAAGAGCTTAACTTCCGTGT
>NZ_SADV01000023.1 GCF_006864135.1 Lysinibacillus sphaericus
CGAACACGGAAGTTAAGCTCTTTAGCGCCGATGGTAGTTGGGGGCTTCCCCCTGTGAGAGTAGGACGTCGCTAGGCATAATACCCAGGAGGATTAGCTCAGCTGGGAGAGCACCTGCCTTACAAGCAGGGGGTCGGCGGTTCGAGCCCGTCATCCTCCACCATTTTTAAAATAAATCACTTTATTATCGCGGGGTGGAGCAGTGGTAGCTCGTCGGGCTCATAACCCGAAGGTCGTTGGTTCAAATCCAGCCCCCGCAACCAAAATGGTCCCGTGGTGTAGCGGTTAACATGCCTGCCTGTCACGCAGGAGATCGCCGGTTCGATCCCGGTCGGGACCGCCATTATAAACGATAATATAGTTCTTATGATGCTTTTAAATCATAAGAACTTTTTTTATTGTTAATATAAGGAAATTAGTGGATATCGATAAAATTGGTTCAATAATATTTGTTGGGGTATCCATAGATTTTTAGAATAATTATGCCTAGGCATAATTGCGTTTAGAATTGGCTTTGTGCTTGCACAAAGAACCCCCTTTCCGATTCCGTGAAGCCCCCAACACTCATATCGAAAAACTCGTTAGCAAAGGTCGTTGTATGTGTCAACAAACTGACCGCTATTATAGGGTGACTATTTTTTATCGATTCCTCTCGTGATGGAATTTGGAGGTGTTTAGCATGCGAAATTATTTTTACATAAAACGTTTGAATATAAGCTTACTCATAGGTGCTATTGTAATACTAGCAGGCTGTGGAGATCCTATTTTAGACATAGAGGAGTCCAATGCGTACCACTGGCAGAAAAATATGAATGAAGCCGAATTTGAAAAATTAAAAGAAGGCATGTCATATATGGAAGTAGTAAAAATTGCAGGGGGAGCAGGGGACGTGATAAAAAATGATCAATACCGCTGGAATGATGAAATACTTATGACAAAAACGTATATAGTACGATTTAAAGATGATAAATTGGTTGATAAAAAGGTTAGTGAGGTAAAGGAGCATAAAAAATAAGCACGTTTTTTATAAGCGTGTTTTATTTTTATTTAGCACATAAATTAGTATCGTCAGCGATAATTAAGCCTAGGCATAATTGTTTCAGGCTAATGACGAATGCTAATTTGCATAAGTTTTAGGACTCACCTCATGATGAGCATCAGCTTGGAGTGAAAATCTCCTTTATTTATTTGATACAAAATTTATAATTTTTTGTCGACAAGCTGCAACAATTACACCAAGGTGTAATTGTTTTTTTTGAAATCCATTGGATGTTTTGAACATTTACGCTTGTTTCGGTAAACTAGAAGTAATGGAGCTAGGAGAGGAAAAAGAGATGATGTATGAAAAAATAATGAATTCACTTGATGATACTGAGAATTTTGCGTTGAAACTAGCAAGCTTACTAGAAGCCCAAGATACAATTACATTAGAGGGTGATTTGGGCGCTGGTAAGACGACATTTACGAAAGCATTAGCGAAGGGACTTGGTGTGACGAGAACGGTCAATAGCCCGACATTTACGATTGTTAAGCAATATGAGGGGCGTTTACCATTTAATCATTTAGATGTTTATCGTTTAGCAGAAAGCGATGAGGATCTTGGATGGGACGAACTATTTTATGGTGATGCGGTGTCAGTTATCGAGTGGGCTCATTTGATTGCACAGGATTTACCACAGGAGCGTCTTGGAATAGAAATTTACCGGATCGGAGAAAATCAACGACGATTTGTATTAACACCACTTGGAAAGCGATATGAGGCATTATGTGAGGAGCTAATGAAATGATTTGGTTAGGGATTGAAACAGCGAATGCACCACTTTCTATTGCTGTAATAAAAGATGGGAAAGTGATCGCGGAGATTGTACAAAATATTAAATTAACGCATTCAGCAGGTGCTATGCCAGCTATTGAAGAAGTGCTAGCAAAGGCTGGCATAAAGCCAAGCGAGTTGGATGCGATTGCTGTATCAGAAGGACCTGGTTCTTATACCGGTGTACGAATAGGTGTGACGCTTGCTAAAACATTAGCATGGACATTGAAAAAGCCTTTAGTTGGAATATCTAGCTTAAAGTCATTGGCCGCAAATGCAGCACTATATGATGGGTTTATTTGTCCTATTTTTGATGCGCGAAGAGGCAATGTCTATACGGCCGTTTATAAAGGTTGTGGGCTTGAAACAATTATAGAAGATTATCACGATCATATAGATGGCTTGTTAGAGCGTTTACAGGCTTTAGAGGCACCGGTTTTATTTGTTGGAGCCGATGTAGATGTTTTTTGGCATAAAATCGTAGAGGTAATGGGTGAGCGAGCTCAGCGTACGCAATTTAGCAATGATTTACCACGAGCAAGTGAAACGATTAGACTAGCTACTAAAATGGAGCTACCAAGTGTGGATGCAGTTCATCATTTTATTCCGCAATATAAACGCATTGCAGAGGCGGAGGCAAACTGGCTAAAGGAACAAAAGGAGAAGGCTCATGAGTAGTGATGTAACGTATCGTAAAATGGGATCTGATGATGTACCAGCAGTATATGAAATTGAGCTTGCTACATTTCCTACACCATGGACGTTAGATTCCTTTTACTATGAAGTGCACGAAAACCAGTATGCATATTACTTGCTAGCTGTGGATGAAGATGATCGTATTATCGGTTTTTGCGGAATGTGGATGGTTATAGACGCTGTTCAAATTACGAATGTAGCCGTTATAGAGGCTGCTCGAGGTCGCGGCATTGGTGAAGGATTAATGCGAGAGGCTATGCGTATTGCTAGAGAGCATACTATGGAAGTCATGAGTTTAGAGGTACGAGTAACAAATACAGTTGCTCAAAATCTTTATCGAAAGCTTGATTTCCAAGATGGCGGTATACGTAAAGGCTATTATACAGATAACGGGGAGGATGCCCTTGTCATGTGGGTGAATTTATGATGGAAGATCGAATGATATTAGCAATAGAATCGAGCTGTGATGAAACAGCAGCGGCGATTATTCGAAATGGTTCTGAAATTGTTTCAAATGTAGTTGCATCTCAAATAGAAAGTCATAAACGATTTGGTGGGGTTGTGCCTGAAATTGCATCTCGTCATCATGTTGAGCAAATTACAGTAGTTATAGAAGAAGCATTAGCACAGGCAAATATGAAGCCAGCTGATTTAGATGCTGTGGCAGTTACAGAGGGCCCTGGTCTTGTAGGTGCACTGTTAATTGGGATTAATGCCGCGAAGGCCTTTGCGTTTGCTAATAATTTACCGATTGTAGGTGTGCATCATATAGCTGGACATATATATGCTAATGCACTCGTGCAACCAATGGATTTCCCATTGTTAGCACTTGTTGTATCAGGAGGCCATACAGAGCTAGTTTATATGAAAGAACATGGCTCTTTTGAAGTCATCGGTGAGACGAGAGATGATGCAGCTGGTGAAGCTTATGATAAGGTTGCGCGTGTTTTAGACTTACCATATCCAGGTGGTCCGCGAATTGATAAATTAGCACATGAGGGAGATGAGGCTGTATCCTTCCCAAGAGTGTGGTTAGAGGAAGATTCTTATGATTTTAGTTTTAGTGGCTTGAAATCAGCGGTTATTAATTATAAGCATAATATGGACCAACGCGGTGAAGAAATTTGTCCGACTGCCGTTGCCAGAGGGTTTCAGGATAGCGTAGTTGAAGTATTAACGGCGAAAACATTACGGGCAGCTCGCGAATATAACGTGAAGCAGGTTATTGCAGCGGGTGGTGTAGCGGCAAATAAGGGTTTGCGTACATCACTTGAGATGGTATTTGCAGAAGAAAACATACCATTTTTCGTGCCACCATTAAAGCTGTGTACAGATAATGCCGCTATGATAGGGGCTGCAGCGACACCTATGTTTGAAGCCGGTATTCGAGGCAATTTATCAATGAACGGTCGCCCTGGAATGGAGTTAAAATCCTGGGTATAACTTTTTCTGGGTGTCACGAAATCGGAAAGGAGTTAATAAAGGATGTTTGCCTAAAATCATCGCATCCTTGCGATAACGGCTAACTACCTGCATTAACATCTGCAGGCCTAAGCACAAAGCCGATTTCGGACTGAGGCATAATTGATTATAGAAAAAGAGGCGTTTTAGATTTGATTCTAAAATACCTCTTTTTGCTTTTGTGAAAAAATTGTTGAGAAAATAGTATCTATAAGAAAATTTGAATCTGATCAGTTGACAAATTTTTCAGAAAATTATCCACAGGCAGGGTAGAAATAAAACAGCGAACATCCGTACTTATGCACAAAATGTTGATAACTTGTGTATAACTTGTGATTATTCAATATATAGTAGCCTATTTTGCACAAAATAATGTGAATAAAATATTTTTGAGTTGTGGACAATGTGGAAAAGTCTGTTGATATGTTGGTATTACTAGATTTATAGTGTGTATAAAGTTGTGGGCATTTTTTGTCGAAAAATAGCACTTGACCAATATATATGAAAAATCAACGCGAGTAAAGTAAAAAGCCATGTGACAAGGCACATGGCTTTATAAGTTTTATCCCACCTCAAGAGAGATGTTATAAAATAATATTTTCAAGTTCTTCACTTAGCTCGAGCCATTCCATTTCGAATAACTCATACTGTTCCTTAGCAGTTGATAATTCCTCTTGAAGTTGTGTAATTTTTTCGTGGTCTGTGAATATCTCAGGATCGCAAAGAGCTTCTTCTAAGCGAGCTATTTCAAGATTTACTTGCTGCATTTTCCCCTCTAGTTCCTCAAGCGTGCGTCTAATTTGGCGCTCCCGTTTTTTAGCCTCTTTATCAATTTTAGAGGTAGAGATCTTCTCAGATACAACAGCTTGTACTTGCGGTTGAGCGGCAGCCTTCATTTGTGCAATTTCCAATAGTTCTTGTTTCTTTTCAAGATAATAATCATAGTCACCTAAGTACTCAAAGGAACCGTCGCCGGATAGTTCGATTACTTTAGTAGTGATTCGATTGATGAAATATCGGTCATGCGATACAAATAAGAGCGTTCCAGGATAATCGATCAGTGCGTTTTCCAGTATCTCTTTACTATCTAAGTCTAAGTGATTGGTAGGCTCATCAAGAATTAAGAAATTTGCCTTTTGCATCATCAACTTAGCTAATGCAAGTCTAGCCTTTTCTCCACCAGATAAAGATGACACGATTTTATCTACATCATCGCCACTGAATAAGAAACGGCCTAGCACCGTGCGAATATCTTTTTCATTCATTAAAGGCCATTCATCCCATAGCTCTTTTAGCACACTTTTATTGCTCGATAGCTTGGCCTGCTCTTGATCGTAATAACCAATTTGAACATTTGTACCATAGCGAATCTCTCCAGAGAGTGGTAGTAAATCTTTGACGATGGTTTTTAATAAAGTTGATTTACCAACACCATTGGGTCCAACAAGTGCAATACGGTCTTCTCGGAAAGTGCGCAATGTGATGCCGCTTGATATTTTCTTATCACGATAACCTATAGCTAAGTCATCAATAGATAATACATCGTTTCCACTTTGACGCTCAATTGTAAAGCCGAAGCTTGCTGATTTTTCATCACCATCAGGGGATTCCATCCATTCTGTTCGTTCAAGCATTTTACGACGACTTTGTGCCATTTTAGTAGTAGAAGCACGAGCAATGTTTTTTTGAATAAATTCCTCAAGCTTGGCCTTTTCATCTTGCTGACGTTCATAAAGCTTCAAATCACGCTCATAATTTTCCGCTTTTTCATCTAAATAGGCACTATAATTGCCTGTATATTTTGTGACGCGATGACGAGAGACTTCGTAGACAATGGAAACAACCTGGTCTAAGAAGTAGCGGTCATGGGAAACAATTAGAATAGCCCCTTCATAGCCTTTTAAATATGATTCCAACCAAGAGAGGGTATCAATATCTAAATGGTTAGTAGGCTCATCGAGTATTAATAGATCAGGTTTACTTAACAGAAGCTTAGCAAGCGCTAACCGAGTCCGTTGTCCCCCTGAGAGTGAGCTAATTGGCTTTTCGTAATCATTAGGATAGAACTGCATGCCATGAAGCACAGAACGTGTATCAGATTCATATTGATAGCCACCTGCATCTTTAAAATTATGCTGCAAATGATCGTATTCAGACATTATTTTTGCATATAAAGTAGGGTTTTCATAAACAGCAGGGTCGGCCATTTGTTGCTCTAATGATCGGATTGCCTGTTCTTGGGTAATAAGCGGCTCAAAAATTGTCATCATTTCATCCCAAATCGACAATGTTGAGTTTAATCCAGCATGCTGCTCTAAATACCCAATTTGTATACCTTTAGGGATAATAATATCGCCAGAGTCATAGGACATTTGACCAGCAATTATTTTAAGTAAAGTGGACTTACCAGCACCGTTACGACCTACTAATGCAACGCGGTCACGATGTTGAACCTCTAATTTTACGCCACTTAAAATTTCATCTGCAATAAAGGATTTATATAGTTGATTGACCTGTAAAACAATCATTCTTGACACCTCAATTCTACCTTAGTGTAATGGATGTGCGATTGCCTTGCAATGTCGATGCTTTACTTATTCCAAGCTGTCATGTAAGATTGAAACGATTTCTCTTTAGTTAGTGGCGTAAAAGCGCCATTAACTAAAGGGAAATCCTCCAGTGAATAGTATAAACTTAGAAATATTAAGCATGTATCATAAATGGTTCATCACCAAAAGTTGTGGATGACTTTTGTTAAAACGTCTACTATGTAAATAGTTGATTGGAGTGGAGACTGGGCGACTCCTCGGGGATCAGCGTCACAGATGAGACCCCTGCAACGCAGTGAAGCGGCTCATCGGACGCCCCCAGGAAGCTTTGCTCTGTAGCGAAAGCGAAGCGACAGCAACAAATGTTTTCTGTAGCGAAAGCGAAGCGTCAGCTACAAAGCGCCCAGTCGGAACGGAAATCAACCACACGTTTTGGTGATGATCCTTATAAATAGAATTTGATACATTATAAGGAGGAAAAAGTTTGAAACAAGAATTAAAAATTCCACAAGCCACTACGAAAAGACTTCCTCTTTACTATCGATTTATCCAAAACTTTGCACAAGAAGGCATGGAACGTATTTCATCGAAGGAACTGAGTGAAGCGATGAAAATTGATTCTGCAACTATTCGCCGTGATTTTTCTTATTTTGGTGCTCTTGGCAAAAAGGGATATGGCTATGATGTGCAGCATCTCTTGAAATTCTTTAGTCAAACGCTCGATCAACATGAAGCCACAAAAGTAGCATTAATTGGTGTAGGGAACTTAGGTAGTGCTTTATTAAAATACAATTTCCAAAAAAATCATAATACCCATATCGTTGTGGCATTTGACTCAAAGGCCCCGAAGGAAGGGAAGATGATTAGCAATATTCCTGTTTTTCATCCTGATTTATTGGAAGAAAAGTATGCAGAATATGGAGCGGAGCTTGCAATTTTAACAGTTTCACCACGCTCTGCACAGAAAATGGCTGATAGATTAGCGGTGATGAACGCAAAAGGAATTTTAAACTTTACGCCAGAGCGTATTACTGTACCAGATAAAATGCAACTTTTAACAATCGATTTGTCGGTAGAATTGCAGGCACTCATTTATTTAATTCGTAATCAGGAAGAGTGATAATTGTACATAATTTTTTTGTACCGAATATGAGATAAAATGAGAGAATGACGAAAAACTTTCACATATTATTAGTTAGCAAAATGGCGAAATATGCGTTAAAATGATGGATATAAAGAGGAGGTGGCTGTAATGGGTCCAATAGGTCCAATGAGCCTCATTATTATCGGAATTGTCGCATTACTAATTTTTGGTCCTAAGAAGTTACCAGAGCTTGGTAAAGCATTTGGTTCAACATTACGTGAATTCAAAAATGCTACAAAAGGATTAGCCGACGAAGATGATGATGACAAGAAGAAGAAAGAACTAGATAAGTAAAGTTAGGATGTTTGAGGAATGAATCCAAAAGATCTAACTGTCATTGAACATATAGAAGAATTAAGAAAACGGCTTTTCATTGTTGCCGTTTTCTTTGTTCTCGCTATGATTGCTGGCTTTTTTGTTGCGAAGCCGCTTGTTAAATATCTTCAAATTACTGGAGAGTCTTACAATATAGAACTTCATGCGTTTGATGTAGTAACACCACTGGCAATTTATATCCAAGTTATTTTTTTAGTATCATTTATCCTATCTTCGCCGGTATTGATGTACCAATTATGGGCTTTTATTAGCCCGGGACTTAGGGACGTAGAACGAAAAGCAACCTTAAGCTATATACCGTATTCATTTTTATTATTTTTAGCAGGGTTATCCTTTTCATATTTTTTACTATTCCCTTATGTCATAAAGTTTATGATGAATTTATCTAACGAATTGGAGATTCAACAAACGATTGGCATACATGAATATTTTTCGTTTTTATTTAAGCTTACAATACCCTTTGGTTTCCTTTTCCAATTACCGATAGTAGTCTTGTTCTTTTCACGCATTGGGATTTTATCTCCTGAGTTACTAATCCGTATTCGTAAGTATTCATACTTTGGTTTATTTGTATGTGCTGCTTTAATCGCACCACCTGAATTAGCTTCACACTTAATGGTTTCAGTACCGTTATTCATTCTTTATGAAATTAGTATTATGATTTCCCGTGTTGGCTATAAGAAATACTTAAAATCAGAAGAAATGCGAATGAAGGAAGAGCAAGAAGCTGAGCAAAAACGCCAGGTCGAAGAGGCACTTGAACAGCAACGACGTCAAATCGAAGAATTAAATCAATAATAATAGAAGCTCGATGCCAATTAGCAGCATCGAGCTTTTTCGTCGTTATAAATAGCTAGGTTCAACTAGAAATCAGCGGTTTGCAAAAATTTCACTAATTTTTATTGCATTTTTTCTAGTTGTTCAAGAAACTTTTGCAGTGGTTCAGCATACAATTGTACAAGCGTCACAAAACCATTCAGCATGACGTGGGCGATAATGGACGTCCAAATGCGTTTTGTTTTGTGGTATAAGAAGGCAAAAATCAATCCGCAAATTGTATAAAGCAAGATGTGTGAGAAGTCCATATGAATAAGAGCAAAGAAAATGGCGCTTACTATACCGGCAATCCAGAAATTAGTTGTTTGGACAAGCGATCCGAAAATAACACGACGGAAGACAAACTCTTCTAATATTGGTCCAAAAACAACAATCGCTAATATTGCAATAGGGGCACCTTTTGCAATAGCTACAATATCAGCTGTATTTTGCGAGCCACCTTGGATACCGAATATAGCCATTTCGATAGCTGCGCCAATCATTTGGCCGAAGAAAACTAAGAAGAAACCGATAATTCCCCACATAATTGACAGTGGTATAGTCTCTTTCTTCCCTTTATAAATATCCCAAAACGCTTTATCGCGGGATGTAAGGATTAAGCTTAAAATTAACGCAATGGCAAAGCTAAGTGCAATATACCAGCCTTGAGTAAGGGGAGCAGCTTGCCCACTAGGTAAACCAGTTGTACTCATAACAAGCTTGTGAAACGGTTTTGCCAGTAAGATCCCCGATATTTGCATGAGGATATAGATCAGTAAAACATAAAGAGCTGTTTTTTTATGTTTATTTATTTTTTGAGAATTGTTCACAGTCAAAATCCTTTCCATTCATTATGCTACCTTTCTATTGTAGAGGAATATGGAAAGAAAACAAAATTTTTCGAAGTTCTGACTTGCAAAAAAAAGTGTGATTGATTATCATAATAATTGTATTAGCACTCGACTAGATAGAGTGCTAATAAACTTTCAAGTATATAATTAATTATAGGAGGTTGTTTCACTTGTTAAGACCACTAGGAGATCGTATTGTAATCGAACTAATCGAGGTAGAAGAAAAATCTGCATTCGGTATTGTACTGCCAGACTCTGCAAAAGAAAAACCGCAAGAAGGTAAAGTTGTAGCAGTTGGGACGGGTCGCATTTTAGAGAACGGGCAACGTGTAGAGCTTGACGTAAAAGTTGACGACCGCATTATTTTCTCTAAATACTCTGGTACAGAAGTTAAATATGAAGGTAATGAATACCTAATTTTACGCGAAAGTGATATTCTTGCAATTATTGAATAAATTAATACTTTTAAAGATTCATTACCAAAAGTTGTGGATGGCATTTTTTAAAACGTCTACTATGTAAATAAGTTGATTGGAGTGAAGGCTGGGCGACTCCTTAAAGCGCCCAGTAGGAACGGAAATCAACCACACACATTTTGGTGATAATTCCTTTTAAAGTAAATGCCTAGTAATTGTCACATATAGATGGCAATGACTGTATGGCGAAATTTCTATAAATATATTGATGAAGCTTAACGAATATTCCATTTCAGGAGGGTAAATTCAAATGGCAAAAGATATTAAATTCTCAGAAGACGCTCGTTCATTAATGCTACAAGGTGTAGATAAATTAGCAAACGCAGTAAAAATTACATTAGGGCCTAAAGGTCGTAACGTAGTTTTAGAAAAAAAATTCGGTTCACCACTTATTACAAATGATGGTGTAACAATTGCAAAAGAAATCGAGCTAGAAAACCCATTCGAAAACATGGGGGCAAAATTAGTAGCAGAAGTTGCTTCTAAAACAAACGAAATCGCTGGTGACGGTACAACAACTGCAACAGTATTAGCACAAGCAATTATTCGTGAAGGTTTGAAAAACGTTACAGCTGGTGCAAACCCTGTAGGCATTCGTAAAGGGATCGATAAAGCAGTTGCAGCAGCCCTTACAGAATTACACGCTATTTCTCGTCCAGTTAGCAACAAAGACGAAATCGCACAAGTTGCGGCTATCTCTGCTGCTGATGATGAAGTAGGGCAATTAATCGCAGAAGCAATGGAACGTGTGGGTAACGATGGTGTTATCACAATTGAAGAATCTAAAGGCTTCACAACTGAGCTTGATGTAGTTGAAGGTATGCAATTCGACCGTGGTTATGCATCACACTACATGGTAACAGATACAGATAAAATGGAAGCGGTATTAGATAACCCATACATTTTAATTACTGATAAAAAAATTACAAACATTCAAGAAGTATTACCATTATTAGAACAAGTGGTACAACAAGGTCGTCCACTATTAATCATCGCTGAAGATGTTGAAGGTGAAGCTCTTGCAACACTTGTAGTGAACAAACTTCGTGGTACATTCAATGCTGTAGCGGTTAAAGCGCCAGGGTTTGGTGACCGTCGTAAAGCAATGCTTGAAGATATCGCAATTTTAACAGGTGGTCAAGTAATTACAGAAGAATTAGGCTTAGACCTTAAATCAGCTGATATTACATCACTTGGTCGCGCTGCGAAAGTTGTTGTTACAAAAGACAATACAACAATTGTAGAAGGTGTTGGCGGTGCAGATGCAATCGAAGGCCGTATTGGTCAAATCCGTGCTCAGCTTGCTGAAACAACTTCAGAATTCGATAAAGAAAAATTACAAGAACGCCTTGCAAAATTAGCAGGTGGTGTAGCAGTAATCAAAGTTGGTGCTGCAACAGAAACAGAACTAAAAGAACGCAAACTACGCATTGAAGATGCTCTGAACTCAACTCGCGCAGCAGTTGAAGAAGGTATCGTTTCAGGTGGTGGTACGGCACTTCTTAACGTATATGCAGCAGTTGAAAAAGTTGCAGATGCAGAAGAAGGCGACGTAGCAACTGGTGTAAAAATTGTTCTACGTGCTTTAGAAGAGCCAGTCCGTCAAATCGCAAACAACGCTGGTCTTGAAGGCTCAATTATCGTGGATCGCCTAAAACGCGAAGAAATCGGTGTAGGCTTCAACGCTGCAACAGGTGAATGGGTAAACATGATTGAAGCGGGCGTAGTAGACCCAGCGAAAGTAACTCGCTCAGCACTACAAAACGCAGCATCTGTAGCAGCTCTATTCTTAACAACAGAAGCAGTTGTAGCAGACATCCCAGAAGCAGCTCCAGCAATGCCAGATATGTCTGGTATGGGCGGCATGCCAGGAATGATGTAATCTACGGCTCCAGCCAAATAAAAATCACTTCTCCATTTGAGAAGTGATTTTTTATGTTTAGCGAATATTTATTAGTGAATCGCTGATAAAATATGGGTAATCGCTGATAAAAACAACAAAAACGCTGATAAACCTCCGACAATTGCTGATAATAAGCTTGTTAGCAGCGAAACTTTATGGTTTAGCGGCGTTCTTTGCGTGGTTGGCGGCGAAACTCAAAGTTTTAGCGGCGAATTCCAACTTAAGCCGTAAAATTTAGGAAAACTAAAATCAGGGTTGAAAAACTTTGTATAGAATTTTACACAATATTAAGGGCTTGACTATAAAAACAGCACAATCGCTGATAAACCTTCAACAATCGCTGATAAAGATACAAACCTGCTAATAAAAAACTCCGAAAAGTAGCTTAGAGTTATTCTTTTTGCTTCAACCTAAAATCAGGGGAAATATAAGAGATTAGAGTATAATCCATTTCTTCTCCTGCTTGAGTTGATAATTGCACAAGTAAAGATTCTTCAGTATTTGAGGGATGTATAGCGCTTGTTTTTATAGTAATCACTTGAACACCGGTTCTTCTCGGTTTTCCAACAACGACCACCTGATTCCCCAATGTATAAACTGCTGTAATATCAGTTTGGAACACGACAATATATAAATCTAAATCCGTTTTATTGTGAAACATTGGAATTGTGAATCCCATATTTTGTTCAAAGTCGTACCATTCAGAGAGAGCAATATCGTAATTCGTAAATAGTCGATGCAGTGCATAATGAATTCTAGTTGGAACATAGCTCCACCGACCGATTGAGCTATGCCAATATTTTTCATAAGCCGGTCTCTTGTAGCCAGGATTATTGACGATCACTTCATACGGAATTGTATTGCCATTCTCTATCACCTGTGAAAGTGTAACAAATTTTGATGGGGGAGATAATTCTGGAAAAGGAGGATCAGCAATTGTTTGGGGTTTTATCGGCTCAAGGCTTTTTAAACGATTTTCTAGACCTTTTATTTGTGCTTTAAGTCCATTTAATCTACTCAATTCTTTTGCATCAAAAGAAGATACAATGCTCAAATTAATTAATATTAAGCTAATCATACATAAAGTTATTTTTTTTACGTTACACATAGATGCACCTCTCCTATACTGTGCTCATTAAATGAGCGAATATGTAGGATGGCTAAAAAACTTTCTAGACATGTTTTCACTTCCTGTCCTACTAAACAATAAAAAGGCAATCCATTAGTTCGTATTTGAACTTCTGGATAGCCTTTTTTGCTATAGTCATTTTTCTTGGACTTCCAATATGTTAGGTGACCAATCTACATGCCTGGTAGGTTAAAGCCTGGTAAACCTGGTAAGCCAGGATATTGTCCGCCTGGGAATGGCATCGGACGTGGTGGATATGGTTGTGGCGGATATGGTTGCGGAGGACGTGGTGGATATGGTTGTGGCGGATATGGTTGCGGAGGACGTGGTGGATATGGTTGTGGCGGATATGGCTGCGGAGGACGTGGTGGATATGGTTGTGGCGGATATGGTTGCGGAGGACGTGGTGGATATGGTTGTGGCGGACGTGGTTGCGGAGGACGTGGTGGATATGGTTGTGGCGGACGTGGTTGCGGAGGTCGTGTCGGATACGGTGATGGGTTTAAAGATGGATATGGGCTACCAGAAGGCATAGTAGGGTGAAACGGAATGTTAACATCAAGATCTTCGGGATTAAATCCAGGATTGACCAATGAAACACACCTTTCTTCGGTTTTTCTTTTCTAACATATGCCTACTATTAGGATTGTCATAGGCATTAAACTAGAAGAATGATCGATAAGCGTATATTTAATTAAAGTAAAAAATGTTATAAAATATATCAAATTTAATTATAATAGAAGAAAATATCATTAAAGGATGATTTAAATAAATGACTATTATAAAAATCAAGAAAATAAAAGTTCAAAATTTACGAAATGTACGTCATGGTGAAATTGTGTTAGCGGTAAATTTCGAGACATTCCTTAAGCCAAATGTTGTAGGTTTATACGGACAGAACGGTTCTGGAAAAACAACTATTGTTGATGCATTCGGCTTGTTAAAGGCACTTATCTCCGGTTGGGTAGCTGAAATTAAATTACCATCTGAGGAAAAGAAATTAATTATGGCAGGGGAGGATACGGCAAGTATTGAGTTCGAGTTTCTAGTAGAAAATCAATTTGGCACATTTTTTCTCAATTATTATGTAGAGTTACAAGAAGATGATAACAGACTGTACACTACGGTTGAACGTGTAGCTTACAGAGAAAACGAGAAAGGGAAGCGTTCAAAGATTTTAATTGATGTTACAGAGGAAGACATACAACTACGTAAAGCAAATCTTTCTGATATGAATGAAAAAATGCGTATCCAATTACTAGTCATTCACCAATTGTCTAAAAAACAATATATGTCCTTTGTCTTTCACAAAGATTTAAAGCCGTTATTACAGGATAGGTTGTCAGAGTTAGAAATGCAATTGCTTCATAATTTAGCAATAGATTTTAATCGTGATTTACATGTTGTTAACAATCAAAATATCGCACCATTATTTGAAGAGCGCAGTATGCCTTTTAGCATCCATCTCGAAAAAACTCGTGGTTCTATCCCTTACAATTTGAAGGGGCCAGCATTATTGCCAGAGGACGCATTTTACGTGTTATGTGAAGTAATAGAGCAAAGTAATCAAGTATTATCAGCGATTATTCCAGGTCTCTCTATAAAGATTAATGTACTTACAAAACAAACTATGGATAATGGGGAAAAAGGAATTCGTTTTGAATTTTTATCGCAACGAGGGGAGCGCGAATTACCGTTAAGGACAGAGTCAGAAGGGATTTTGAAAATTATATCGGTACTCAGTGTGCTCATTGCGGTTTATAATAACCCAAATGCTTGTGTAGTAATAGATGAGTTAGATTCTGGTGTTTTTGAATATTTGTTAGGCGAGTTGTTAACAGTGATTGATGAGGGCGGAAAAGGTCAACTTATTTTTACGTCTCATAATTTACGTGTGTTAGAGGTGCTAGCTATTAAAAACTTATGGTTTTCGACAACGAATGAGGATCGTCGTTATATACAGCTAAAGGGTATTAAAGAGGTAAATAATGCTCGAGATGTTTATTTACGTGCAATTCAGTTGGGCGGACAGGATGAAGATGTTTATAAAGAAACGAAGACATTTAAAATTAAGCGTGCCTTTAGAAAAGCGGGTGTTCAGCGTGACTAAAAAAGTTCTTTTAATTATTGTAGAAGGGCATACGGAGCAAATTGTTTTAGAGGATTTTCTAGATGAACATTTTGCAAATTCAACGATTCGCTTCGATGTACAACGGGAAGATATTTTAACGAAATGGGATGCTAATAAACGGATACCTAATATTAAAAATAGTGTTACACGAGTGATTCAGAACTATTTGGAGAAGTATAAGTTTTTAGCGAAGGATTTAACCGCTGTCGTTCATATTACTGATGCAGACGGTTGTTTCATAGCCCCTGAATTTGTCAAGGTGAAGGGAGATATTGAGCAAAGTTTATTCTATACAGAAGATGCAATATTAGTGAAATCAGAGAAGCGTAAGGAACAAATCGAACAACGAAATGACATGAAGGCGAATAATGCTAAAATCCTTATGGCAAATGATCATTTTAGCATTCATCGATTAAGAATACCGTATCAGCTATTCTATTTTTCTACAAACTTAGAGCATGTACTATGGAATGAGCGTAATGAAGTAGCGACGGAAAAGGTGCAAAAGGCTGATGAATTTATGGAAAGTTTATCGAGCTCCATAGAAGAATTTTTAAAAGAATATCTCCCAGTTAACCCAGAGCTTCCGTATAAAGAAAAAATGAAAATGAGTTGGTCATTTTTAATGAAGGGCTGTAATTCGTTACAACGCGGAACAAATGTACCGTTATTATTTGAAATGATTAAGTCGGATATACAATAAAGTGAGAGTTAATCAGTAGTGAAAAATGAAGCGTCAGCAACGACAAATATAGAGGAAGCGGTTAGACGCTTGCTCACTAAAAAAGGTCCTTTCGTTAGAATAAGCGATGGCTCTTTTTTCGTTTTAGGGAAGCTATTCTTACTGAGTAATGACATCTTTTCATTTCCTAATTCATAAGCTTTACAGGTGTGATTTTATCAAGCAAGAAGGAGGCATTGACATTCAAATACATGTTGTACGGGCAGGGGAGTCCTTATGGGGTATTGCGAAGGCATATGGGACAACAGTTCAAAATATTGTAGATGCCAATCAAGTTCCTGAACCAAATCGATTAGTTATAGGGCAAGCTCTTGTGGTACCGATTGTCGGAAATTTCTATTATGTGCAGGCAGGAGATAGTCTATATTCAATCGGCCAACGTTTTGGCATTAATTATTTAACACTTGCTCAGGTGAACAATATTAGTCCGAGTCAACCTTTATCGATTGGTATGCGACTTTATATTCCACCTCAACCAAAAACAAGAGCTGAAACATTGGCATATTTAGAGCCGAGAGGGACATTCGTTAGTGAGGCATTACTAAGTCAAGCAAGAGAAGCGGGTCCATTTTTAACTTATCTAGCTTTATTTAGCTATGAGGCAAGACGAGATGGAACGTTTAAGGTGCCACCGAGTCAAGGTGTGGCGCAAATTGCAAATGATACAGGTGCTTCTCTAGCAATGGTTGTCTCGAATTTGGAGAATTTTAGTTTTAGTGGTGATTTAGCGAGAGATATTTTTCAAAGTACAGCTGTACAGGATTTGCTCTTTAATAATATTCTTGAAGAGGCAAAGCGTTTAGGAACCGTTAAAGATATTCATTTTGATTTTGAGAATTTGCCGGGCGATCAACGACAGGCGTATAACAATTTTTTAAGGAGAGCGGTGAGTCGATTCCATCCTCAGGGATATACCGTATCGACAGCGTTAGCTCCGAAAACAAGTGCTAGTGAGCGGGGTCCGTGGACGGAGGGGCATGATTATAAAGCACATGGAGAAATAGTGGATTTTGTTATGTTAATGACCTATGAATGGGGCTATTCTGCAGGGCCCCCTATGGCAGTATCGCCACTTCCAGAGGTAGAAGCGGTTGTTAAATATGCAGTAAGTGAGATACCTCGGAACAAAATTATACTTGGACAGAATTTATATGGGTATAACTGGACATTGCCTTTTGTGCAGGGGGGGCCTAATGCAGAAGCAGTTAGTCCACAAAGAGCAATCGAGATTGCTAAGAAATATAATGCTGCTATTCAATTTGATTTGAGATCTCAAGCACCGTTCTTTGAATACTACGATGAGCAAGGTAAAGCACATGTGGTATGGTTCGAAGATGCCAGATCCATTCAAGCGAAGTTCGATTTAATCAAACGGTACAGACTCCGAGGAGTAGGCTATTGGAAGTTGGGTCTACCATTCCCTCAAAATTGGCTATTAATTGGGTCCAATTTTGATGTAGTCAAGAAATGAGAATTTTTAGGGAGCAACCAAGCAATTTCGCCTTGGCTTAATTGTAGCTGTCGCTTTGCGCTTTCGCTACAGAAAACATTTGCGGCTGACGCATCGCTTTCGCGCAGACAAACATTGCGGCTGGCGCTTCGCTTTCGTGCAGAAAAGATATGTTGCTGGCGTTTCGCTTTCGTACAGAAAAGATATGCTGAATGAAGATAAAATAGCTCTATGTCTATTCTATTTTCCAATAAAAATGAATAATCTGAAAATGTCATATCTATTTATGGTGATCTATACTATAATTATGGTAAATGATAATCTAGGAGGGATATTTTGGGTAAATTTAAAAAGTTAGGTATTATACTAACGTCTACTGCATTTTCTGTTAGTGTACTTTCGCCAATGGCACAAGCTTCGGCAAATGTAAAAGAACCACAAGAGAGAGTTGCAATTCAAGTTTCTTCAACAGAAACAAAAGTAACAAAAAGTATGCTTATTAAGCAATTGAATACAATATTCCCAGACAAATTCAATTTTGTAACAGAGAAAGATTTCTCAATGGGGGAAGCGCATTACTTTAATGATGACAAAACGATACGCTATGAATTGAACTTTAATAAAACAATCAATGGCAAAGACGTTTATGGTGATTTTACTTTTAAAGGCGAAGATTTGGAATTAGAAAATTTCTCCTATCAGCCTGTCAATATAGCGGAAGCATTGTACCCAGTGAAATATTCAGAGGGTGAAGCAAAGAAAGTTGCTCAAGACTTCCTAAAGAAATTGCCGAGCACTGCGAATTACAAGCTTCGTGAGGACAATAGATTTGGTGACTTTGGTTTTATTTTTAGTAGACCTTTATCCGAACCAATTTCGTATTCATTTATGTACTCACCTACACACAATGGTGTGTCACTTAGTAATGAGTTTATCCATATTACAGTTCTAGCAAATGGTGAAGTTACAAATATGTATCGTAATGCTGGGCCAACTAGCAAGGCAACTTTTGATAGCTTAGATCAGAAAAAGAATGAGTCAGAAATCCTTGCACAGGTTCGTGAAAAACTGTCAGTTGACTTACGTTATATAGTTGACTATAACTACCAAACAGGCGAAGCGATTGCTAAGCTTGTGTATATGCCACCAACAAGCTTTAATGGTGTACATGCAATAAATGGGCAATGGCAAACAATGAATGGTTTCACTTCTCAAGTACCGAAGACAAAAGGTGTAGAAAAACTTGCAGCGCAACCACTTGCTCCTAAGAAAAATGGTATTACATTAGCAGAAGTTGAAGAGTTAGCTAAGTCTATTTTAAAAGTTGATACAGACAAAGCAAAGCTACAAATTCATTCGGTTAATGAAAGAGAAAATGAAAATGGCGAAACAATCTATTATGTGAATTATATGTATGATCTCGGTAATTACGGCACAGGTAGTTCACTTGAAATCAACAAAGCAACAGGTGAAATTATAAACTACTGGAATACAAGTAGAGAATTCATGCAGACAGATGATAAAGTAGAACCAATTTCAAAAGATGCTGCGTTAGCAAAAGCGATAGACTACTTAAAAGAGTGGTCTCCGTCATATATTCATAATTATTCAAAACCACTAGAAGATGCAATATATGATAAAGACAACAAACAGTATTACTTCTCTTTCCCACGTATTGTCAATGGCATTGCCGTAGCAGGGGATGAAATTTCCGTAGGTATCAGTGCTGATGGGAAATTAAGTTCTTTAAATGTTAATTATCGCAAGATTGATAATTGGCCGTCTGTAAACAAAGCTATTCCTGCTGATAAAGCAAAAGCAACATTCAATGAGGGGCTGAAATTGGAGCTACAGTATGCAAAACAGGATGGCGAGGATAATCACCACTATGATTTAGTATACACTCCGGTTTATAATGGAATTTTGTACAATAGTATTGATGCAACAACGGGTGAATGGCTTCAAAAAGTTGGTGATACGAAAGAAAAACCTGCCATTTCGCATCCAACAGCTGGAGGAGAATTAACTTATTTATTACACCAAAATGTGTTAGAGGTTAAAGACCCAGCAAACTTTAATGCTGATACAGCCGTAACAAGAGGAGAAGCTTTGAAAATTTTAGTTAAATCATTATCATACGGATATGATTTCAATCCGTATGGAGGAGACAACGTTAAGCAATCCTTCAAAAATATTGACAAAAAGCATCCATTATACGGAATCGTTGAACAAGCTGTAAGAATGGGCATTTTACAACCGGCGGATCAATTTGCAGTAGATACAGCATTGACTCGTCAAGAGCTTGCCGAATGGTTAGTTCGTGTACTAAATTTAGAGAGTGCTGCTAAGCATAGTGACATTTACAAATTAAACTTTACTGATGCAAGCTCAATTGATCCAGCGTATGCAGGTTATGTTGCTTTAGCGAGTGCAATGGGACTAATTGATGGACAGCAAAATAAATTCAATGCTACTGAGAAAGTGACGTATGCAGATTTGGCTGTATCTACAGTTCGTCTAGCAAAGGCTGCCTTTGAACAGAACGGCAACGGTCGTCATTACTATTAATAGTCGATAATTTATACATGAAAGGGCATCCCCTGATTTTAGGGGGATGCTTTTTTTGTGATTACAGTAAAAAGGATTGCTGATTAGCATCTTATATGTTATTATTATCTCGAATTAAAGATAATTGAATTCGAAGTAAATAGAAAGAGGGAGTCGTATGAAGGAAGACAATCGTAATTTAAAAGCTTTTACGGTCTTGTTCCGAGCATATCAAACGATTCAAGATGCAACTAAGAGAGATTTACTTCAATACGATTTAAATCAAACTGAATTTTCGGTACTTGAGTTTTTATATCATCATGGTGAGCAACCAATCCAAGTAATTGGCAAGAAAATTTTAATTGCAAGTAGTAGTATTACGTATGTTATTGATAAGCTCGAACAAAAAGATTTTGTGTATCGACGTGCTTGTCCAAGGGATCGTCGTGTCACATATGTTTTATTAACATGCGAAGGACAAGCGTTGATGGAAAATATATTTCCGAAGCATGAACAAAAAATTAACGAGATTTTTGAAGTATTAGATCAACAGGAGATGGACACAATGACCCTGTTTTTGAAAAAGGTTGGTTTGAACGCAGTTAATAAATAAAAAATTTTAGGTAATATCTCGAAATCGAGATAAATAGGAGGGACATAAAATGAATCATTTAAAAGGAATTCACCACGTTACCGCTATTACAAGTAGTGCGGAAGAGAATTATAAATTTTTTACTTATGTATTAGGGATGCGATTAGTGAAAAAAACGGTTAATCAGGATGATATCCAAACATATCATTTATTTTTTGCAGATGATAAAGGTAGCGCAGGCACGGATATGACATTTTTTGATTTTCCAAACATTCCAAAAGGTGTGCATGGAACAAATGAAATTTCTAAAACTTCATTCCGCGTGCCAACAGATGCGGCATTGAACTATTGGGTAAAACGTTTCGATCGATTAAATGTTAAACATGCAGGTATTAAAGAGCAATTTGGCAAGAAAACTTTATCATTCGTCGATTTTGACGATCAGCAATATCAACTTATTTCTGATGAAAACAATACAGGTGTTTCATCAGGCACTCCATGGCAAGATGGACCGATTCCTCTTGAATATGCAATTACAGGCTTAGGTCCGGTATTTGTAAGAGTTGCTAATTTTAAATATTTCAAAGAGATGCTAGAAAAAGTGATGCTCTTTACAGAAATCGATGAAGAAGGGGATTTCCATCTGTTTGAGGTTGGTGAAGGTGGAAACGGTGCACAACTTGTGGTAGAACTTAACACAGTTCTACCAGTAGCTCGTCAAGGCTTTGGTACAGTACATCATGCTGCCTTCCGCGTAGAGGATCGAACTGTACTAAATGAATGGACTGAACGATTTGAAAGCTTTGGCTTCCATACTTCAGGTTACGTAAACCGTCACTTTTTTGAATCACTTTATGCACGGGTAGCACCTCAAATTTTATTTGAGCTAGCTACTGATGGCCCAGGATTTATGAGTGATGAGCCTTATGAAACTTTAGGTGAAAAATTGTCGTTGCCACCATTTTTAGAGCCAAAACGCGCACAAATTGAAGAACTTGTCCGTCCAATTGATACTGTAAGAAGTACGATTACGTTCGATAAAGAATATGAGTAAAACTTTTTATCCCATTCAGCAGAGAGACTCAAGCCTCTGCTGAATGAAAATTACATATGAGTGGAGGTCAGTTAGATGGAATTTTCAAAGCTAATAGATAAGCGTCGCTCTGCGAATAACTTTATAGAGGACATCAAGATGAGCGAAGAAGATATACGTCCCATTCTGGAAGATGTTAAGCTTGCTCCTTCCGCCTTTAATTTACAACATGCTAATTATATCGTTGTATTAGATGAAGAAAAAAAAGAAAAAGTACGAGAAGCTGCATACGGGCAATATAAAGTACATTCAGCCTCAGCGGTTATCCTTGTATTAGGAGATAAAGAAGCCTATAAAAATACGGCTAACCTTAATCAAGGGATGGTAGACTTAGGCATTATTAATGCTTGTGAATTAGACAATATCGTCAATGAAAACGCTAAATTTTATGAAGAACGTGGCCAGGAATTTATGAAGGAGGAAGCAATTCGTAACGCTTCACTTTCAGCTATGTTATTTATGCTGGCAGCCAAAAATCGTGGATGGGATACATGTCCAATGATCGGCTTTGATCAGCAACAAATGAGAGCTCTTTTTAATATTCCAGAAACACATGAGATTGCACTAATGATTACTATAGGTAAAGAAAAAGAAAGTAGTCGCCGCTTGCGTGGTTACCGTAAACCAGTTGAGGAATTTGCAACCTATTATTAGGACGGTATAAAATAAAACTGTCTACAAATAATAAAATTAATGCACATTTAGGAGGAATATTGTGAAAGTAGTAGCAATCGTAGGTAGTATCCGTAAAGAATCTTATAATATGCAATTAGCAAAATTTATTCAAAAGCGTTATACAGAGAAATTTGATCTTGAAATATTAAGTTTGAACGATTTACCAATGTATAATCAAGATATCGAAAATGAAGCACCACAGCCTGTACTTGATTTTAAAGCACAAGTAAAAGCGGCAGATGCAGTTCTTTGGTTGACACCAGAATATAATGGTACAGTGCCAGGTGTTATGGTTAATGCCATCGATTGGTTATCTCGTGTTGATAAAGTAATGATTGGCAAGCCATCATTCATGATGGGGGCATCAATGGGTAACTTAGGTACTGTTAAAGCACAATTACATTTACGAGATATTTTATTCTCACCTGGAGTAAATTCACCATTACTTAGTGGTAATGACGTTTATATTGGAGCAGTACACACTAAATTTGATACAGAAGGCAATTTAACAGATGAAGGTACTATTAAATTCCTTGATGTAGTTATTGATAACTTTTTAAACTGGATGAAAAAATACGTTTAAAAATAAAAAAGAATGTCCCATAAGTATGCAATAAATTTATGGGGCATTTTTTTGTTTGTTGGATCTAAAATAGATCGACAGATAGAAGAGCCAAGCGACTTATCGGACGCCCCGAGGAAGCTTTGCTCTGTGCGAAAGCGAAGCGGCAGCAACAAATGTTTTCTGTAGCGTCAGCTACAAAGTGCCCAGCCGGAACGGAAATCAATCCCTCGTTATGGTGATAAGCCTTTATCTAATCGGAATTATTTTTAACACCTTTTGAAGGCGGTATGCAAAAATGCCTGCAAATATAGCTAAAATAATATCCTTTGGCAAAGGAGGCATCATCCAAAGCCATGCCACTTTATAAGTGAAAGCATCAGGAGCACTAGCCCATAGCTTGTAGGCAAAGTACATCCAATTTGTTCCTAGTAAGTAATTAATAGCTGTTGCAACTAATGCAGCAACTACATAGCTTTTTTTCGTTCCACTACGTTCTACAATAAGCCCCGCGACAAATGCAGCTAATATGAAAGAAACAATGAAACCAAAAGTAGGGCTAATCATTTGACCAAAGCCTCCGTTGAAACGAGCAAATACAGGTGCACCTGCTAACCCTATGCACATATAAACAGTACAAGCGAGTGCCCCTTTTCTACTACCAAGAATAAGTCCTGCTAAAATAGCAAAAAATGTTTGCAATGTGATAGGTACTCCACCAATCATCATGAAAGGTACAATAGACGTGATATTAGCTCCTATCATCATCAATGTTGAAAATAGTCCAATGTATGCAAGATCGACAGTTCTTAATTTGTGATGTGTATGTTCCGCAACTGTTGTCATTATTTCACCCCTAAAAAGTAATGCTACTAATAGTAGTGTAAAAAAATAAGCATTTTGTGTCAACTTAATAAAAATAAATAGTTAACACAAAATGTTTATTTTGCTTAATTGTAAGTTACTAGACTAACGTTTAAAGTATATGATGGAAATCATATTTAAAAAACGGACTGCTGTCTAGTCGGAAGGAGATCAACCTTTCACTTTGCCAAAAGCCCTACTAGGCTTTAGCACTCACTCAAATACTTTGAATTAAAATAGCATAAATTAAGATACTGCTTTTAATCCTGCCACACCAATGATAATGGCGATGATACTAATAATTCGAGTCAGGTTTTTAGATTCTCCGAAGAATATAATATTCACGAGAACAGCACCAACTGTACCAATGCCAACCCAAACTACATAGGCAATGCTTAACTGTAAATAGTTAAAGGATGCATATAATAGCATAAAGGACATCCCAAAGCCGCCTAGATAGATTAATAAATTTCGTATATTTTTTTCCTGACTATAAAAGCGTAAACCTACAACACCGACAATTTCCGAAATTGCAGCTAATAAAACAAGTATCCAACCCATTATGCATTAGCTCCTTTCTCTTTAACATGATCTTTTGAAGGGTTATCAGCTAAATTAAGACCAATAACACCCAGTACTAAAATAAACATGAAAATGCCTTTAATAGCATTAAACTCACCTTCAAAAATAAAAATGTCCATTAATGTAGTACCGATTGTACCGACCCCAGCAAAAGTCGCGTAAACCGTTCCTGTAGGTAGGTTTTCACAAGCCTTCGATAAGAAGTGAAAATCCAATGCAATTAGGGACACAATAATAGCCCAATGCCACCAAGAATCGGCAACATTAAAACCAAATATCCAAAACAATTCAAACAAACTAGTTAATCCAACATAAATCCAATCTTTTTGCATAGTTAAATTCCTTTCTATCATTATGACTGACATTCAGTCATTTTTAGCGTAAAAGAGAACGTCACTTATGCGTGACGTAAATCGAGTGCATGATGTAAAAAGTCGAGGAGCTCAAGCTTTTGAAGTCTAATTGTTTCTTCTTCACTATCATCATACAAATAAATTTGTTCAGCGGCAGACTCTACTAGACCGATTATAAGTTTAGAAGAACGAGTAGTATTTAGGGAAGCGCGTATCGTTCCTTGCTGTTGAGCTTCAACCAAGAAATGATTCATCCATTCGTAATAGGGAGCATATATATTTTCCCATTCTTTCATATGCTCAGTTTGTGTAATACCGGCATAGATAAGTGCAAATACATCTCGATATTCCTCTGTTAGAGAAAAAACAATATCTACTACTTTTTCTAGCTGCTTTGCGAAAGGCTCCTGTTTTAAAATCCCATCGTTAATAGCAGCAATAATTTTTTCAACCATAACCTTTGCAATGGCTGGCATAACTGAAAGACGTGATGGGAAATAAAGATAAAATGTCCCTTGCGCGATACCTGCAGCTTTTACGATATCTGAAACCTTTGTTTTTTCAATTCCTTTTTCACGGAAAACTTCAATTGCGGCTTGAATAATTTTCTCTTCTTTTGACATGAAATCCCTCGCTTTTGTCCTGCTTATTTACTATGTTACAAAATAGCTGAAATAAAGTCAAAGAATAATGACTGACAATCAGTCATTATTTTTTTTAGTATATATGTTTTTTATTTGGGGAACTTTATTCATGAAAGGATTTGATGAAAATGGAAGAGATAAAGATTGCGCAATTAGATCAACAACAGCTTGAAAAACTTAATGAGCTTGAAAAGAACATTGGAGTGACATTAGTGGCCTATGATTCTTCGACAATACCATCGCAGGGCTCGGGTGCTTTCGAGACAAACAATAGTACTAACAGCAATCATCCATCATAATTAAAAATAAAATGCCTTGCAGCAATGTGAGGCTTTTTTATGTCATCTAAAAGTAGGAGGAGGGAGACAATAATGCAAGATTTTTATGCAGATTTACATATTCATATTGGACGTACTTCAAGTGGTCGTGCTGTTAAAATTACTGGCAGTAAAACGTTAACGTTAGCAAGGGTTTTAGAGTCTTCAAGTGCAAGAAAGGGACTAGATATTATCGGGATTATTGATTGCCATTCACCAGAAGTAATGGATGAAATGTCAGAGATGATCGAACAAGGAGAACTGAAGGAGCTAGAACAAGGAGGGCTTCGTTTTCAAGAAACAACACTTATTCCAGGTACTGAAATAGAGATTTATGATCATCATTGTCTTGGACCAATCCATGTACTTGCCTATTTTCCAACACTTCTGCTTATGAGGGAATTTTCAAAATGGATGTCTAATCATATGAAAAATATTCATTTAAGCTCTCAGCGCATTTATTGTGATGGTCGAACATTACAACAAAAGGTTCATGAATTAGGCGGGCTTTTTATTCCTGCTCATGTTTTTACACCATTTAAAAGTTTGTTCGGTAAAGGCGTACATCGTAGTTTAACAGAAGTACTTGACCCTCAACTTATAGATGCGCTAGAGCTTGGTTTGAGCTCCGATACCGAAATGGTGAGTAACATTAAAGAACTGCAAGCATATACATTTGTCAGCAACTCTGATGCTCATTCACTTGGAAAAATTGCACGTGAGTATCAAAAATTAAGACTATCTAATGCAAATTTTACAGAATTAAAGATGGCGCTTCATGAACAGCAAGGTCGAGCAGTAACAGCCAATTATGGCTTAAATCCTTTGCTTGGTAAATACCATGAGACTGTCTGCGCGAAATGTGGTGAGCAGCTTAGCAATTCTGCAACAATCTGTACAAACTGTGAAAGCACGCAAATTATAAAAGGTGTTGCAACACGGATTAAGGAGCTTTCAGAGCAAGGTACAGCTAAACGTGCACGGCCGCCATATATTCACCAAGTACCACTAGATTTTATTCCAGGATTAGGGCCAAAAATGATAGAACGATTAGTACAAGCATTTGGTACAGAGATGAACATCTTGCATCGAGTTACGCTAGAACAACTCGAACAAATCGTGCCGTACAAAATTGCCAAGATGATCGATTTAGCAAGAACAGGCCAATTGGCAATTGAAGTTGGTGGTGGCGGTATTTATGGGAAGGTTCAACTGGAGTAAAAAATGATTTTTAGCTCATCATCAAAAGTTGTGGATGACATTTGTTAAAACGTATGTAGTTTATATAAGTTGAAGACTGGACGCTACGAGGAAAGCGCCCAGTCGGAACAGAAATCAACCACACGTTATCGTGAAATATCCCCTCTTGTTTAACCCATTTTTACCCTATTTATATTAAAATAGTAATTAGTGAAAATTGGAGGAGTGGGTGTATGCAATTATCAAAGAAATTTCGTTTTTTAGCGGCTAGCGTTTTGGCATGTCAATTAGTAGTACCACCAATAGGTGTGAATGCTAAGGAACAAAGAGACTACATAGCGCCAAGCTGGGTAGTTCAAGCTGATTATGTAGCACTGGGCGATTCCTTAGCACACGGTATGAATGACGTTGGCATCATCGGGTTAGGTTACACAGATTTTGTTGCACAAGCTTTACAGCAAGATGGTTTCATTACTTCTTATAATAAAGGGTTTGCATATTCGGGCTATACAACGAAAAATATATTAGAAGATATACAAAATAATGTGGAAAAGCCAGTGGTAGGATTTGGTTATCAAAGTGAGGAGGTAAAGCTTCGTACATCTATTAAAGAAGCTGAGATTATTACGCTAACCGCTGGCGCCAATGATATAATACCTATTTTAAAAGAGTCGCAGATAACTGGCATTAATGCAGCAATGATGTTAAAAGCTTCCCAAGAGGCAATAAAAAATATTGCGGCTATTTTAGAAGAAGTAAAGAAGCTTAATCCGAATGCTCAAGTTTATGTCATGGGCTATTATAATTCTTTTCCGTACTATAGCGAGGATTTACAGACACAATTTAAAATGCTATTAAAGGTTATGAATGCGACGATAAAAACAACTGCTGAAAAATCGGGTGCCGTTTTTGTACCGACATACGACATTGTAGCAAAAGATATTCCGAGCTATTTGCCAAATCCTGAAAATATTCATTTAAGTGAAGCAGGCTATTTCGCAGTAGCGAACGAGGCATTTCTACCAGCGATTAAAGCAAGTTCTTTATGGGATGTATCAAAATTTATTCAAGTAAATATGAAAGATAGTACAACTGTAAAAATAAGCTGGCAGGAAGCGAGAGATAATGTAGGTGTCACTAGTTACAACGTATATGTAAATAGTAAGCTAACATTTACACAAAATGCTGAGACAACGACGATAACCTTGGATAATTTAACAGAGAATACAGCATACACGATAGCTGTTAAAGCGGTTGATGCAGCTGGTAATGAAAGTGTTCAAAGTCCATCAGTTACTTTTACTACAGGGAGAATTTTAACCTTTACCGATATAGAAAATCATTGGGCAAAGGAGTATATTCTGAAGGCCACTAAAGAAGGTATTATGAAAGGTTACGCAGATGGTACGTTTAGACCTGAGCAAAATGTTACTCGTGCACAGGCTGCTACGATGCTTGTTAGAAGCCTAGGTTTAACGACGAAGGAACAAGCACCATTTAAAGACATCGCAAACTATGACGTTGGAACTCAGTCAGAAATTGCAGCAGCCTATGCGTATGGGTTAATTAAGGGAACGAATGGGAAGTTTAATCCGGGACAGCCGGTTACTCGCGCGCAATTAGCATTAATGATAAATAGAGCCTATGAATCTAAACAAAAGCAACATTATGCTATAAAAGGAAAAGCACCATTCACTGATATTGCTTCCTACAATGAAGAAACAAAACATGCAATAACGATGTTGTATGAGCTTGATATGGTTAGAGGGAACGAAGGGGAATTTTCACCAGAAGCTCCTACAAAACGTAGCCATGCTGCGAAAATATTTGTGAATTTTAACAGTCTATTAAAAAAGTAAAATAATTTAAGGTAGAGGTTGTGAATAGAAACCTCTACCTTTAGACGTTTACATTTGTTATTTTTATTGCGATGAATATCTAGCACAATTTAGGAGCTCATTCAAAAGTCGGGGATGACAATTGGTGAAATATATACCATGTGGATAAGTTGATTGGAGTGGAGGCTTGGCGACTCCTAGGGCTAAAATTATCAAATCCTGTGATAATGCCTTCGTGACCAACATCGTGTTGGTCCGAGACCTTGGAGCAGCAACGCGAGTGAAGCAGCAATCGGACATACCAAGGAAGCTTTGCTCTGCGCGAAAGCGAAACTGGTTTAAGTTACTTTTCAATGGGTGTACAAACATCTGTACCTGTCGCTACGCTTTCGGTACAAAAAACATCCGCTGAAATCAGTTAAAAGCCTCCGGTGGATGTCACGGAAATCGGAAAGGAGTTCTTAGAGGATGTTAGCCTAAAATCATCGCATTCATGCGATAACGGCTAACTGACCTGCATCGTGCAGGCCTAAGCACAAAGCACCGATTCCGGACGCAATTATGCCTCGGCATAATTGATTTAGTGGAACAGGCGTCATATTTATTACGCTAATAATGCTCGGCCGATCAATAGTCGATTTTTCAATTGAGGAAGAAAAGAAAGAACAAGCAAAAAAACATCTTGAAAAATAACAAAGCAGTTCGATAAATCTTTAAGATTTATTGAACTGCTATTTTTTACTTATTTACGATAGTTTAGCAATAATACCTTCTTCATCGTCCAGAACGAGTTCGATGCCTGTTGAAAAAGGGTCACCATGTAGGACATCTTTAATCCAAACACGTAGTGCGCCGATCATTGCGGCTGTATTGAACATTTCGATTTGACCATTAACTTCAATTTCTGCACCAAAGCCTGTGTCATCGTCGTATGTTAGTTCTACAAGTACATCTTCAGGGCGAACGTTTTTATAGTAGGACTGTGATAAACAAATTGCATTTATAATATCTTGCTCATTAATTATTTGTGCCATTGTGCTTCCTCTTTACGTTTTTTATCTTTAAACATATTAACAATCTTTATAACTAGCGTTACGATAATCATGATGGCTGCAACGTTAATTAATAAGCCTAAAATATTACCAAGCATACCCATACCACTGAAAAGACTTCCGAATAATAAACCAGCTAAGCCACCAAGCATTATGCCTTTCATAAGGCCGCCAGAGAAGAACCCACCTTTCTTAGCTGTTGAATCCGTTTTGTTTGTAGAAGTTGTATTATTTTTATTTGTTGTTGCATTATTTTGGTCTTTAGTTTTATCCTGAGATTTTTGGAAATTTGAGTTGTTGTTATTATTGTTGTTTGAGAAACCTCTTTTACCTGACTTATAGGATTTAGCTTCTGCAGTTGGTGTATCTGAGATGAATAATGTTGCTCCAACAGACGCAAACATAAGTGTCGCTGCAAAAATAGCAGCAAGGATTTTTTTCATTACTTGTATTCCTCCAATATAATTTTTAGTTTTGTCTAAACTAGTTCTTAGTAGTAATTTTACATGAATCTTCTCGGAAAATAAAATAAACGCTTCGATCAATTTAGAGATAGCATCAAATTTGAACAAGAAGTGTCTGTGTTATCACCAATTTTAGGCATGCACTACTTATAATGTATGCTGTATATTATTGATTGCAGTGGAGGTTGGACGCCGCGCTCAGTCGGAACAGAAAACAATCCAGCGTTATAAGGAGAACCTTAAAAATTGTAGATAAAAAGAAAGGAGTGAGACGATGATTTCAACATTATTACTATTAATTTTAATTTTTTTACTGTTATATATATCGGAAAAAAGACGTCTTCTCAATGCAGTAGTTCTTGGCCTTTTAGGGTTGTTTATTTTAAGCACAATAATAATTAGTCATCCTGTAATTCTCCCAAATGAGCAGGGGATTGTGTCGAAGATGGGTATAGTCATTATACTAGGAAGTTTCCCGAGTATGATGTTTATTTTATCGATAGCTACGTTTTTTAATAGTAAAGTTTTACTTGAAAAAGAGGGCCGTAAAGTCCGTAACCTATTGTTAGCTGTTTTTGGCTTGTGCTTTTTTATTATGATGATTTGGTATGTATTTGTAATTTTTATGAAAATCGAACATGAAATTTGGCACATTCTTTTCTTCTATGCGTTTTTGGTTTTTGGCTATACAATGTTTTTATACACAAGCATAATGTCCTATGCGACTCTCTATCATTTTACGCCTGTCCTGTATGAGCCAAACTATATTATTGCATTAGGATCAGGACTAATTGGAGATAAGGTGCCACCACTTTTAGCTAGCCGTTTAGACGAGGCAGTAAAGCAATTTCAAAAATATGGTGAACGACCTTACATTATCGTCTCAGGTGGACAGGGGCATGATGAAAAAGTATCAGAAGCATATGCCATGAAAAAATATATAGTTGACGAACATCAAATACCAGCTCAAAAAGTATTAATGGAAGATCAATCAACAAATACGGAACAAAATATGGCATTCTCTAAAAAAATTATGGATAAGCATGCTCAAGGAAAGAAATATCGATCCATATTCGTAACGAATAATTTTCATGTTTTTCGTGCAAGTATTTATGCAAAAAAGGCGAAGCTTGATGCACAAGGTGTTGGTTCGAAGACTGCCTTTTACTATGTACCTAATGCATTTACTCGTGAATTTATCGGATTATTAGAAATGTATAAATGGATGAATGTCACTGTCTTTTTGTTCATTACATTGTTTATTGGATTAATCTTGAGAGCATATGTGTAACCAATTTAGAGCTGTTTTCCATATAATAGTGGCAAGATAGAGTGCAAGGGGGGAAATGAATGTATGGGCAATTTTTAGCAAAAAAAAATAAAGAGCGAATTGTATCTCTGCAAAAGCTCACGCAAACAGAAGATACATGGTTTGCGCAAAACATTAATTTAATAACAGTTGAACAAGTACAATTAGCAACCTTGCACAAAATACTATATCAAGTTGTGCAAGGACTGTTGAAAAAGAATCAACAACGACATTTACAAATTATACATCCAGAACAGACGAAGTCAATACAGGAGAATGTGCTAACGCTTTTAGCTGAATATGATGATTTACTGCGTGATGCAATTCCACTCCCTATCTATATTTTTATTTGGCAAATTTCTTCTCTGGAGAGGTTATCCAATTGCAATGAAGTTGTTGATGATGTACTTGATATATTGGAATGGTATTTTATTCACCAAAATGAACAGGTTGAGGCGTTTGATGAAGAAGATCTAGATCATGAGGAAATTATTGACTTATACAAAGATGCCATTGAGGAACAGGATACAGATGCACAATTTCAGCTTGGCGAATATTATAGCGTAATTGACGGCGAATATTTCCGACCAGAAAAATCAATAAAGTGGTTTGAGTTAGCAGCGTCACAAGGAAATGCCGATGCACAATATGCACTTGGTAATTTTTATTTTGAAGGTCTAGGTGTTCAAGAAAACTATAATAGAGCTTTTATATTGTATGAGGCTGCAGCAAAGCAAGGGCATCCAGATGCTGCGAATAATTTAGCAGATATGTATTTTAACGGTGAAGGAGTACTAGAAAATTTGGTACTTGCGAAGAAGTGGTTCGACTTTGCTGCACAACAAGGTGTGGCAGAGGCAATGTTTACCCTCGGAATTATTTACGAGCAGGGATTAGGAATCGACAAAAATGAGGAGCAAGCATGTAGCTACTATAGAAGATCCGCTGAAGCAGGCTATGTCGAAGCGCAATACAGGCTTGGAGGAATCTATTTAGAGGGACGGTTAGCGCAACCTAAAGATGTGAACCGTGGATTATTTTGGTATGAAAAAGCTGCAGAGCAATATCACGTCGATACCTTTTATGATTTGGGCTTTATTTGGAGCCAAGGGTTAACAGGTATACGTAATATTGAAAAGGGTATTCATTGGTTTAAACAAGCTGCTCTGCAAGGGGATTCGGAAGCTAAATTACAATTAGGGCACATTTACAATAAAGGAGAAGGAATAGCTAGAAATATTAAAGAGGCTATAAAGTGGTATGGACTTGCAGCAGAAGCAGGAAGTGAGGAGGCTGCAATTTTACTGCAAGAGTTGAAAGGAATGTAAGTATTCTTTATTAAAAAATAATAGGTATTTAGATTTGATTATTAACGTTTTGTATACAGGTCTTAAGTGCTTATTCAGGGTATTATGTAGGTTTATATCACTACGAATGAATGATTGTAAAAATATTAATATAACAAAGAGGTAATTACTTCAAACTAAAACGAGGAAAAAAATAAGGATAAAAAATAGAGATGATGTAAATTGGCTACCCAAAAGTATTGTGGTAGCTTTTTTATTGCTTTAGATAATAGGTTAGATAACAGGGACTTTTTATATAATTTAAGGAAAAAAATGTATATCCGAAAATTGACAGCTATTTATAAAATGTATAATGTATATGAGTGATTTTGAAAGAGTAGTTAGTAGTAATAGCTAGTAATAAGATTGCTATTTTAGCTGATGGTAGCCCGTAGCAGAAATCAGCGTCATAAGTAATGTGATGGCTTATCACCAAAAGTTGGAGATGAATCTTCCTGATCTTTTATATTTTTGGTAGACGAAATCAGATTTTTCTCAGCTTTTCAAAAGTACACGGCATGAAAGAGGGTAAATGTGTGATTTTTCAAAAACAGAGAAAGACAACGGCGTTAGATTTAAAGCAATACACTGTGAAAATGGATATAGTGAATTGCCATTCAATAAAAAAGCAAATTGATTTGCTCAAATTGACAAAGAAGGATTTACAATATTTAAAAGCCTTTCAACCTTTTGTAGAAGGCAATATTGATAATATTGTTAATCGATTTTATGAAATGATTGGAACTGAACATAGTTTAGTAGATATTATTAATAGACATAGTTCTGTGGAGAAGCTGAAAATTACATTACGACGTCATATTATTGAAATGTTTAATGGTAAGATTGATAATGAATTTTATCAAAGACGAATAAAAATTGCTAAAGTACATGTCCATATTGGGCTTAAAACACAATGGTATATTTGTGCGTTTCAAGATTTAACAGCGTCATTTATTGACTTGGTTGAAGAACATGTTATTCATCCAATAGATCAGCTTAATACAATTCGAGCCATCTCGAAAATTTCCAATTTTGAGCAACAATTGGTTTTAGAGGCGTTTGAGCACACAATTGAGCAACTTCATGAAAAAATGGAACATAGAAAAGAAGCGATAGAGCAAGAAATCGTAAAGTCTTCGGAAGGTCTTGCCACAGTATCTCAGGAAACGAACAATTCATTTCACCGCTTAAGTGGACAATCAGAGGAAATTAAACAACTAGCGAAAAAATCACTTCAAGTGTCGACTATGGCTGAGAGTCAGGCATTAGAAGGTCGTGAACGCTTAAAGAGTCAATCGCAAAATATGAATACTATTATTTGCTCACTTGATGATATAGCGGAAAATATTGCACAGTTGACAGATATGTCAAAGGAAATGGAATCGATTATGAATGTTGTGACAAATATTGCTAATCAAACGAACTTGTTGGCTTTAAATGCGGCAATAGAAGCGGCTCGTGCTGGAGAAGCGGGTAAAGGCTTTAGTGTTGTTGCAGATGAAGTGAGAAAACTATCGATTCAAACAAAGGAATCTGTCACATCGGTAGCAACGTTACTACATAAAACGAATGAGCGGACAGATAAACTTGTCCATTCGCTTAGTAATATTCAAGAAGAGGTAGCCTCTGGTGAGGAAAATATGGTTCAAACGGAAGGGCAATTTACTAACATATTAGAAGCTATGACCGAGGCGAAAGACCAAAATGGTCGGATGGAAAAAGAAGTACAAGCAATAGCAGAAGTACTAAGTGAATTAGGTATTGCCTTTAACGAAGTGAAAAATTCAGCTGGAAAATTAGCTAGCTTTGCACAAAATTTAAATGAATGAAGAGAAAAGGAAAGAAAATTGTTATTTTCTATTAAGGCGATACATACTTTAGGGCACAAATAACACTATATCAACTGTTAATAGATAATTTCCGAAATGGAGGTAGAAGCCTCTAGCGAATATATGTTATTTGAATATAAAAAAATGGAGCTGTCCAATGTGTTGGATAGCTCCATTTTTGCTAAATTTGTAAAGGGTTTAACGTAATTTTCGATAAAAAAAGTTTATACTAAATAAAGAACTAAAAATAGGGGCGGTTAATATGAAAACAGTTGTTGTATTAGGTGGCGGAATTACGGGATTGTGTACGATGCATTATTTACAACGCCAAGTTCAGGAGAAAAACTTAAATGTAAAACTTGTGCTTGTTGAAAAAAATACATACCTTGGTGGCAAGCTTCACTCTGCATATGAACAAGGATTCATCATGGAGACTGGAGCAGATTCTATTGTAGCGCGTCATAAAGGTGTCATGGAGTTAGTAGAGGAACTAAATTTTGAACAAAATCTTGTATATAACGAAACAGGTATTTCGTATATTTACACAAACAATGAGCTACATGCCATCCCAGCAGACTCAACGTTCGGTATTCCTATGAGCTTACAATCTCTTGAGGAAAGTACGCTTGTATCAGAGGAAGGTAAAAAAGAAGCGTTAAAGGATTTAACAATGCCGAATGAAAGGTTTACAAAGGAAAGCTCGATTGGTGAATTTTTAACGTATTATTTAGGTGAAGAGCTTGTTCAAAACCAAATAGCACCGGTACTTGCAGGTGTATATTCTGGAGATTTAAATCAACTTTCAATTGCTTCTACTTTACCGTATTTAATCGATTACAAAAACGATTACGGTAGTATTATTAAAGGTTTCGATGCAAACAGGGAACAATTTGTGAAAGCCGCCAATAAAAAATTTATTTCATTTAAAAATGGTTTATCGTCACTAATTGATCGACTTGAAGAAACATTAACGGATGTAGAAATTATAAAAGGGATTGCTACTACTAGTGTTAAAAAGCAGAAGAATCTATACGCTGTTACGTTAGCAAACGGTAAAATGATTGAAGCGAATCATGTTGTATTGGCACTGCCAAATGAAGCGGTACAAAGCTTATTACAGGATGAATCTTTAAACGGCTATTTTGAACAATTTAATACTGCATCCGCCATTACGATTTATTTAGGATTTGATGTTCCCGATAATAGATTACCTGCAGATGGAACAGGCTATATTGTGTCACATAATTCGGATGTTATCTGTAATGCAGCAACGTGGACAAGCCGCAAGTGGAAACACACTTCAGCAGAAGGAAAATTACTTGTACGGCTTTTTTATAAGAGCATTAACCCTGAGTATGAGAAATTGCGTTTGATGTCAGATGAAGAGTTAGCAGCTGTTGCTCTAGAGGATGTAAGAAAAAGTTTGGGGATTGAGGAAACACCAACTATTGTTGACGTGACAAAATGGATCGACCAGATGCCGAAGTACGACTTGGCACATCGTGAAGCGTTGCAAGGTCTCTTACAAGAGCTCGAGAAAAACTATCCAAATTTATCAATAGCTGGATGCTCTTATTTTGGAGTAGGTATAGGTGCGTGTATTCAAAATGGTAAAAAAATTGGTGAGGAACTTGTAGAAAAACTATCGTAATTGTTTAATATAAATCAAAATTTTATAAATTTCGTAAAAATTATCCTTTGTTCAGTGAAATAGTCTTGACTCAATCGTTCGTAAACGATATGATTCTTTTAATTATTTAAAAAATTCATACTAAATTCTTATCAAGAGAAGCAGAGGGACTGGCCCTATGAAGCTTCAGCAACCAACTTATTGTCAGGTGCTAAATCCAGAAGACCGTGTGTCGAAGATGAGAAGGAAAACAATTACGAAACGTAAAAGCCTTCTTTTTTTGTTAAAGAAGGCTTTTTTATTTTAACTATTTTTGGCGGTGTCCAAACATCCGCCGAAATAGAGGAACTCAGTCTAAGAACGCCACGTCCTGTGGCAACGACTGAGTGACCAACTTCATGTTGACCTAAAGCCTTCGGCGGATGTCACGGAATCGACAAGGAGTTCTTAGAGGATAGTAGGCTAATATTATCGCATCCATGCGATAACGGCTAACTGATCTGCAGCGTGCAGGCCAAAGCACAAAGCCGATTCAGGACGAATTATGCCGAGCCATAATTGATAGAAAAAGAAAGAGAGGTTAGTTTTATGGGATTGCTTGAAAGGTTAAAAACACATGTTCTTACAGCAGATGGTGCAATTGGTACAGTTTTATACGGCTATGGCTTGGAGTACTGTCATGAGGAAATGAATGTACAGAAACCTGAATTAATTGAAAAGATTCATAGAGAATATATAGCTGCTGGTGCCGATATTATTCAGACGAATACTTACGGAGCTAATGCCATAAAATTAGCCCGCTATGGATTAGAGACTCGTGTACAGCAGTATAATGAAGCCGCTATAACGATTGCAAAACGTGCAGCAGATGGTGGGCAATTTGTTTTGGGTACTATTGGGGGAATCCGTGGTATTCGAAAAAGTGATGCGACGTTAGAGGAAATTTTAGCAACCATTGATGAGCAGGCAACGGTTTTACTTGCAGGAAATCCAGATGGCCTTTTACTTGAAACCTATTATGATTTTGAAGAGCTAACAGCGACTTTATCAATGCTACGAGCTAAAACGAAATTACCGATTATTGCTCAAGTTTCTATGCATGAACCTGGAATATTACAAAATGGAATGAGCTTAAATAACGCCTTACATGAACTTGAAGCGTTAGGTGCTGATATCGTAGGTGTTAACTGTCGCTTAGGTCCTCACCATACTATCCAAGCATTTGAAGGGGCAGAGCTTCCTAAGCAGGCATTTATGTCAGCGTATCCGAACGCCTCTCTTCTTGATTTAGAGGATGGGCGTGTCGTTTATGAGTCGGAGGCTGATTATTTTGGTCGAGCAGCTGTAGAGCTTCGTGATCAAGGGGTTCGTTTAATTGGTGGCTGTTGTGGTACGACACCAAAGCATATTGCTGCAGCGAAAAAGTACTTAGAGGAGCTATCCCCGGTTGAGGAAAAGTATACAAAGCCAGAAAAAATAGAGATTGTTCGTGAGGCAGAGCCAGCAAATTATGAGCCATTACATGAAAAAGTAAAACGTGAACGCTCGGTTATTGTGGAGTTAGATACACCAAGACATTTAGAAATAGAAGGCTTTATTAAAGGTGCAAAAAAAATATATGAGGCGGGCGCGGATGTAGTCATGATGGCAGATAATTCACTCGCTTCTCCAAGGATTAGCAATGTCGCAATGGGTGCCTTACTGAAAGAAACGCACGGGATACGCCCGTTAACCCATATAACATGCCGAGATCGTAATTTAATTGGACTTCAATCACATTTAATGGGATTAAATGCACTAGGGATTCATGATGTTTTAGCGGTTACTGGAGATCCGACAAAGGTAGGCGATTTCCCAGGAGCAACTAGCGTTTATGACGTATCTTCAATGGAGCTAATCCAATTAATAAAACAGTTAAATGAAGGTGTTTCGTTCTCAGGGAAACCGCTTCGTAAAAAGGCAAATTTCTCTGTAGCGGCTGCATTTAATCCTAATGTACGTGTACTGGATCGCGCTGTCTCTCGATTAGAAAAGAAAATTGAACATGGGGCAGATTATTTTATTTCACAGCCTGTTTATACAAAGGAAAAAATCGTGGAAATTCACGAGGCGACAAAGCATTTAGAAACTCCAATTTATATAGGTATTATGCCAGTAACGAGCTATAAAAGTGCGGAGTTCTTACATCATGAAGTACCAGGCATCAAACTATCTGATGATGCGTTAGCACGTATGAAGGCTTGTGGTGATGATAAGGAACGCGCAACATTAGAAGGAATTGCAATTGCTAAAGAATTAGTAGAAGTAGCAGCGGAATATTTCAATGGTATTTACCTCATCACACCATTTTTACGCTATGATATGACGCTAGAATTAATGAAAGTTATTGAGCAATTGGATGAACAGAAAAAAGGGGTAAGTATAAATGGCTAAGCACATGATTGAAGAGCAACTAGAGAAACGAATATTAATTCTTGATGGCGCAATGGGAACAATGCTACAAAATGAAAATTTATCGGCAGAGGATTTTGGCGGAGAGGAATATGATGGCTGTAATGAAAATCTTGTGCTAACTAGACCAGATGTGCTTGAAAAGGTACATAGAAAATATTTAGAGGCTGGAGCAGATATTATTTGTACAAATACATTTGGGGGTACACCACTTGTATTAAATGAATATGATCTAGGTGCGAAGGCAGAAGAAATCAACAAACGTGCTGTAGAAATTGCACGCAAAGTAGTAGATGAGTTGTCAACATCCGATTGGCCACGTTTTGTAGCGGGAGCGATGGGACCAACTACAAAAACCCTGTCGGTTACAGGTGGAATTACATTTGATGAGCTAGAGGAAAACTTTTATGTTCAAGCAAAGTCATTAATCGAAGCCGGGGCGGACGTTCTGTTGTTAGAAACTAGTCAGGATATGTTGAATGTTAAGGCGGGAACATTGGGGATATCTCGTGCTTTTAAGGCAACTGAAAAAGAGCTACCTGTGATGATATCCGGAACAATTGAACCGATGGGAACGACACTTGCCGGCCAAACAATTGATGCTTTTTACATTTCCATCGAGCATATTAAGCCATTGTCAGTTGGCTTAAACTGTGCGACTGGACCAGAGTTTATGACTGATCATATTCGTTCACTAGCAGAGCTTTCAACAGGCTATATTAGCTGTTACCCGAATGCAGGTTTACCGGATGAGGAAGGCTGCTATCATGAGTCACCTGAATCATTGTCACAAAAGCTAAAAGGCTTTGCAGAAAAGGGCTGGCTAAATATTGTCGGAGGTTGCTGCGGTACAACGCCAGCACATATTGCTGCTATCAGAAAGGTGCTAAAGGACGAAAAGCCGCGCCAATTACCAGATGTTACGCATGGTCATGTAGTATCAGGGATCGAGCCATTGGTTTATGACGACTCTATGCGTCCATTATTTATTGGAGAACGGACAAATGTCATCGGTTCTCGTAAGTTTAAAAATTTAATTATTGATGAGAAGTTTGAGGAAGCGGCAGAAATCGCGCGTGCTCAGGTGAAAAATGGAGCACATGTGATCGATATTTGTTTAGCAAATCCTGACCGCGATGAACTGGCGGATATGCGTGGCTTTATGCAGGAGATTGTAAAAAAAGTAAAAGTACCTCTTGTGATTGACTCGACAGATGAAAAAGTAATTGAGGAAGCACTTAAGTTTTCTCAAGGGAAAGCTATCATTAATTCTATTAACCTAGAGGATGGCGAGGAGCGTTTTGACGCTGTTTTACCGCTAGTAAAAAAATATGGAGCTTCTTTAGTTGTAGGTACAATTGATGAGCAAGGCATGGCAGTTGATCGACATCGCAAGCTAGAAATTGCTGAACGTTCATATAAATTGTTAACAGAAAAATGGGGTATTGCTCCTGAAGATATTATTTTTGACCCATTAATGTTCCCAGTAGGTACAGGAGATGAGCAATATATTGGCTCGGCACTTGAAACGGTGGAAGGTATTCGCCTTATTAAGGAGAAAATGCCACGTACATTAACGGTGCTTGGTGTAAGTAATATTTCGTTCGGATTGCCACCAGTAGGTCGTGAAGTACTGAATGCCGTATATTTATATCACTGTACACAGGCTGGTTTAGATTATGCAATTGTTAATACGGAGAAGCTAGAACGTTATGCATCCATTCCAGAGGAGGAAATTAAGCTAGCAAATGATTTACTCTTTAATACAAATGATGAAACTTTAGCTGTCTTCACAGATTTCTATCGTGATAAAAAGAAAGAAAAAACAGAGGCGGATATTCCGAAAACAGTAGAAGGTCGCTTAGCCTACTATATTTTAGAGGGTACAAAGGAAGGGCTTATTGACGATTTAGATGCGGCTCGTGAAATTTTCGAAACATCGCTTGAGATTATTAATGGTCCTTTAATGGATGGAATGGCAGAAGTTGGCCGTCTATTTAACGATAATCAACTAATCGTAGCAGAGGTATTACAATCAGCAGGGGTTATGAAGGCAGCAGTAGCGCATTTAGAGCAATTTATGGAAAAAAATGAAGAGAGTGCTGGTAAGGGGAAAATGGTACTTGCTACTGTAAAGGGCGATGTGCATGATATTGGGAAAAACCTTGTCGATATTATTTTAAGTAATAATGGCTATAAGGTCATTGATCTGGGTATTAAAGTAACACCTTCTCAGTTAATAGAAGCGATTCGCAAGGAGAAGCCGGATTTCATCGGGCTTTCAGGCTTGCTTGTAAAATCAGCACAGCAAATGGTTATTACCGCTCAGGATTTTAAAGAAGCGGGTATTGACGTACCTATTTTAGTAGGGGGTGCGGCATTATCTCGTCGCTTTACTGAAACAAAAATTGCCGGCGAATATAATGGACCTGTCATTTATTCAAAGGATGCGATGCAAGGATTAGAGCAGGCAAATCGGTTAATGGGGACAGATACACGTGCCGATTTCTTAGCTGAAATTAAGGAATCTCGTGAAAAACGCTTAGAGGCAGACGAAAAAAGAGCTGCTCGCCCTGCAAAAGAAATAATTATAAAGCCTGTGCGTACAGTAAAGGAAGCATCTGTCTTTCTTCCAGCTGATTTACGACGCCATGTAAAGAGAGAATATGCTGTTTCGCATTTATATCCATATGTTAATATGCGGACATTACTTGGACATCATCTAGGTTTAAAGGGTCAAGTACAGCAGTTGCTTGATGTGGGTGATGAAAGAGCAACAGCGTTAAAAGATTTAGTCGACGACTATTTACAAAGTGACCTATTGAGGCCGTCGGGTGTGTATCAGTTTTTCCCTGCTCAAGCCGATGGGGATGATGTAGTCGTTTATGATCCAACAGATAGCAAAACAGAAATTGAACGATTTACCTTTCCTCGTCAGCAAGTTGAACCGTTTTTATGTCTTGCAGACTTCCTTAAAACAGTAGAAAGCGGCGAAATGGATTATATTGCCTTAATGGTGGTAACAGCAGGACAAGGAGTTATGGCGCAGGCTCGTCAACTAAAAGAGGAAGGGAAATTCCTCGAAAGTCATGCATTACAATCTACTGCCCTTGAGCTTGCGGAAGGTTTCGCGGAACGTATGCACCAAGAAATTCGCGATCAGTGGGGCTTCCCAGATGCGACAGATTTTACAATGCGTGATCGTTTCGCGGCAAAATATCAAGGACAGCGCTTCTCATTCGGTTATCCAGCATGTCCGAACCTAGAGGATCAAGAGAAATTGTTTGGCTTATTAAAACCGGAGGACATTGGTGTACATTTAACGGAAGGCTTTATGATGGAGCCAGAAGCGTCTGTTTCAGCAATGGTCTTTGCACATCCAGATGCTCGATATTTTAATGTGTGATGCTAGAAAAAGTAGTAAAATCTTATGTAATAGTAGCAATTATGCCGAGGCGTAATTGATGGTTAGGACGTGAGCATGATGATTCGATTCATGGAAGAGAAAGATTTACCCGAGATTTTAGATATTTACAATGACATTATTTTAACGAGCAAAGCTGTTTATCGATATGAAACACAATCGTTAGAAGAAAAAAAACAATGGTTCAAGGAGCAACAAACGCTCGATAATCCATTGCTAGTCTTTGACGAGAATGGCACAGTAGCCGGCTTTGCAACATATAGTCAGTTCCGTCCATATCCAGGTTACAAGCACACAATGGAGCACTCTGTATATGTGCATAAGGATCATTACCAAAAAGGGATAGCGTCACAATTAATGCAAGAGCTAATTCGAACTGCCAAAGAGCAAGGTGTGAAGACACTCGTAGCGGGCATTGATGGTGAAAACATCGGAAGTATTAAAGTACATGAAAAACTAGGTTTTGAATATGCAGGTACAATTAAAAATGCAGGCTATAAATTTGGACAGTGGCTAGATCTTGTATTTTATCAGCTACAGTTAACTGGACCAAAAGGATAGAAAGGGTATGACATTCATATTCTTTCTTTATAATATGTGAATCCTAGCTATACTTTTTTTGTTCAGCTTGCCTACTCATAATAATGCTACATTTAAAAGTTTATCACCAAAAGTTGGAGATGAAATATGCATTTGTATATTAGGTTGATTGGAGTGGAGGCTGGGCGACTCCTTGGGGATCAGCGATAGAGGAACGAAGGCTAAAACCATCACATCCTGTGATAACGCCTTCGTGACCAACCTCGTGCTGCTGTCGCTACGTTGCACTCACGCTTTCGCGCAAAAAACATCTGTTGGCCCGAGACCCTGCAGCGAAGCGAAGCCGCTCATCGGATGCCCCCAGGAAGCTCTGCTCTGCGCGAAAGCGAAGCGTCAGCGGCAAAGCGCCCAGCTGGAACGGAAATCAACTCCACTTTATGGTGAAGAGCCATTTAATTTATTTTTATTCCTTTGTACACATGATAAAAGGGTATGACAAATGTCATATCCTTTTTATGATGTTTGCTTCTGTTGTATGATTATACTCTTGTTTTATGATGAGGTCATAAGGAAAAAAGGAAATGAGGGAGTAAAAACAATGGCAACAGATCGAGAAAAAACAAAAAAACTGCGCCAGGATGTAGCACCATTTGCGAAGTCTGATACAGCTAAAAGTATTTTTCAAATGGTAAATACAATTGTGCCTTTAATCGCTCTATGGGTAGCGGGCTATATGTTAATGGATATTTCACCATGGCTAACTGTTGGATTAAGTGTAATTTCTGCTGGCTTTGTCGTACGAACATTTATTATTTTCCATGATTGTACACACGGTTCATTTTTCAAAAGTAAAAAAGCAAACGACTGGGTTGGTTTTGTATCTGGGGTGTTAACATCATTCCCATATGAAAAATGGAAGCGTGAACATACAATTCACCACGCAACTAGCTCGAACTTAGACAAGCGTGGTATCGGTGATATAGATATGATGACAGTGGAAGAGTTTTTACAAGCATCTAAAGGACAACGTTTATGGTATCGTTTTTACCGCAATCCATTCGTTATGTTCGGCTTAGGTCCACTATTTATGGTGTTAATATTAAATCGCTTTAATCGTAAAGACGCTAAACAGAAGGAACGCTTTAACACACATTTAACAAATGTCGTTATTGTTGGAATTTGTATAACACTAATTTACTTTATGGGCTGGCAAGCATTTTTATTAGTACAGGGTATAACACTATTTGTAGCTGGTTCTCTTGGTATTTGGTTATTCTATATCCAGCATACGTACGAGGATTCTTATTTTGAGCATGATAAAGAATGGGATTATGTAAAGGCTGCTGTCGAAGGTAGCTCGTATTATAAATTACCAAAGCTATTACAATGGGTTACAGGAAATATTGGCTTCCACCATGTACATCATTTAGCCCCTCGTGTTCCAAACTATAACCTTGAAAAAGCGCATAATGAAACACCGCCATTACACACGGCGACAACAATAACATTGCGTACAAGTTTAGAATCATTACGCTATAAACTATACGATGAAGACCAAGGTAAGTTTATAAGCTTTAAAGAAGTTAATGAAATAATTAAACGAAAAGCAAGGGGCAGTATTGCTGCTTAGTAGAATTTTTTCAGCCATCTCTTCTAAGGGATGGCTGTTTTACGTAAATGAGTTGTCTATTGCAGATGAAGCAATTACTGTGCTCATCACCAATACATTTTTAAGACATAGCTTGTATATAAGTTGATTGGGGTGGAGGCTGGACGACTCCTTTGGTATCTGCGATTACACTACGTTATGCAAATGAGCCCATTACTACGGAGAATGTTATTATGTGGATAATGCATTAATAACCATGTACAGGCATAAAATTAATTTTCTTGTTATAATAAGGGAAAAGTAGGAAAGAGCGTGAGATTATAATGAGGAAATGGCCCAGTATTATTCCGAATAGTCCAATGCTCAGTGTATATTTATGGATTATTTTCTGTTTCCTACCGTTTTTCTTCATTTTTAGGAAATCATCTTATATAGAAATATCAGTAGGTATTACATTTTTAATGCTATATTTTATTTTCTATCGGTTTTCCATGAATTCGAAAAACGGTCTTGTTTATATGTGGATTAGCTTTGAAATGGTCATTAATATCGTTATGACCATATTATATGGCTATGTGTATTTATCGATTTTCACAGCATTCTTCATTGGAAATATTCGTAAACCTGTTGGCTTCTATATTATGTATGGACTACATATTGGCTTTACGGTTATCTCTACAGGTGTTGGCTTTTTCGTTGAGCTACACTTATTTTTATCACAACTACCATTTGTTGTTTTAACGATTCTAGCGGTTGTGCTACTTCCACTAACGATTTATGCAAAAAATAAACGCGAAAATTTAGAGGGACAGCTTGAGACTGCTAATGAACGAATAGCTGAGTTAATTGTTTTTGAGGAACGCCAACGTATTGCACGGGATTTACATGATACGCTCGGCCAAAAGTTATCGATGATAGGCTTAAAAAGTGACTTAGCTTCAAGGTTAATTGAACGTGATCCACAGCAAGCTTTAGTAGAGATTAAGGATATTCGTCAAACGGCAAGTATCGCATTAAAAGAGGTACGTGAATTAGTATCGGATATGCGAACAGCTAGGTTTGAGGATGAGCTTATGCGTATTTCTCAAATATTAAAAGCTGCTGAAATGGAGTTTGTATTTGAAGGTGATAAGGATAATTTACAAGTTCAACCACTTGTGGAAAATGTATTATCCATGTGCTTAAAAGAGGCAGTGACTAATGTCGTTAAGCATAGTGGTGCTACAAAATGTGAAATTGCCTTCCATCAAAATTTTAAGGAAGTATATTTAGTTGTTCGTGATAACGGGCAAGGAATCACTAAAAAGCAAGCTTGGAAAACGGGTAACGGTTTAAAGGGAATGCGAGAACGGTTAGAGTTTATAAACGGTTCTTTTAAAATCGAAAGTGAAGAAGGCACTACATTAACAGTGTCGATTCCAGTGGCGATTACGCATCAGAAGGTCAAAGAAAATCTGAAGAACATATAGAAAAGAGGATTGCGACATGATACGAATTGTAATTGCTGAAGATCAGGGTATGCTATTAGGCGCACTACGTTCATTACTTAGTATGGAGGATGATATGGAGGTCGTTGGATTAGCAAAAAATGGTGAAGAAGCACTGGCGCTTGTTAAAGAGCATCAGCCTGATATTTGTATTATGGATATTGAAATGCCAGTGAAAACGGGATTGGATGCTGCAGAGGAACTGCATAGCACAGGTTCTGATTGTAAAGTGATTATATTAACGACATTTGCAAGGCCAGGTTATTTTGAACGTGCAAGGAAATCCAGCGTTCGTGGCTATTTACTAAAGGATAGTCCGATAGAAGAATTGGTCAGTGCCATTCGTACAATTATGGACGGCAAAAGAATATATGCGCCAGAACTCGTTGATTTTGTCTATGAGGATGATAGTGAAAATCCTTTAACTGACCGAGAGAGCCAAGTACTGACACTTGTTGCAGAGGGAAAGACGACAAAAGAAATTGCTGCAGAATTATTTTTATCGGCAGGGACTGTCCGTAACTACATTTCCACTATTTTAGAAAAATTAAATGTTGGGAATCGTATAGAAGCTATTGCCCGTTTTAAGGAAAAAGGGTGGAATAAGTAAGAATACACTTAGACCTAAGATAAAATTAAAAAAATAGACAAAAGGCATTGAATAAATTTAAATTCAGTGCCTTTTGTCATTATAAAAGAATAATCAGTATTGTATATTTTGACTACTAATGATAATATTTAGTAAATGTAAAACGTTTTAATGGGAAGGATGGAAATGATTATGGGAAAAATTACGAAATTTACTTCAATAGCTTTTTTAGCAACAACATTTGTCGTGACAAGCGCAAATCCTTCAGCCGTTTTTGCTGCAAGCAACGATATAGTAGAGACAGAGTCATCTATTCCATTAGAAAATAGTATGGATACAGCGGTTCAGGCAGCATTAGTTGGACCTGAAATCAAAAAACTAGATGTACTAGGTCATGAATTTAATATAAAACCTGTTTCTACTACGCAAAAGGATCATCTAACAGTTGTAAATGGGCAAATCTCCCATCACTTAAGCTGGCGTCCAGATGATCAGTTATACTACCGCATTGAAAAAGAAAATGGAGAAGTAAAACAAGTGGAGATCAAAATTGATCGAGGCGGATGGACAAGTTTATCTGCTCCATTTATCGCTACATTAGCGCAAAAAAATGATATTCCGATTACGCTAGAAATGATCCAAGAGCTTGGGCAAAAATTAGGTAGTCTTATTGATGGTAAATGGGAGTACGCAGCAGAAGCCATTGTTTCAACCATTGCTTTACATGTTGAATAAATAAAACTTTAATCAGTGGGGCTTTTCATTACCCTCACTGATTATTTTTATTACACGTTTTTAATCTAATAAATGGAATTACTCTTACGGGAACAACAGATAAACTGACAATCTGAAATAAGCAGTGAGTGAGGGAAGCGGTTAAGTGTTGGCCTGTGGAAAGTACGTTCTTGAAAGACTAAAGCCAGAAGCTTATTCAATTAAGCTTCTGGCTTCTTTATGTGGGATCTTATTTTTTACGTTTTGTTAAACGTCCAAGAACGAATGCACCTGCTGCTACAGCAAGGACTGTATTCGTTTTTTTCGTAAATACTTGTTTAGTAACAAGATTAAGATTTTGAGGACGCTCCGCTAAACGGCGCATAAAGTAGCCGTACCAATCTTCGCCGAATGGTACATATACACAGAAGTTATAGCCTTCTTTAGCAAGCTCTTTTTGCATATCTGTACGGAAGCCGTAAAGCATTTGGAATTCGAATTTATCAAGTGGAATATTATTGTCAGCTACAAAACGTTTTACGTGTGCAATAACATTATGGTCATGTGTTGCGATAGACGTAAATTTACCGTGTAGTAAATGATATTCGATTAACTCGATGAAATTTAAATCAATATCTAATTTATCTTGGAAAGCAACTTCTGCAGGCTCTTTATAAGCACCTTTTACGATACGAAGGCGATAGTCATTGAATTTTTCGATATCGTCCTTAGCGCGGTAAAAGTAAGATTGGATAACAGTACCTACATTATTAAACGTTTTGGATAGCTCTTCGACCATATCAAAGGATGTTTGTAAACGACCGTAGTCTTCCATGTCAAAGTTAACGAATATATCATATGCTGCTGCTTTTTCTACAATTTCATATAAATTATCGTAGCAAAAATCAACATCAATATCTAAACCTAATTGAGACGGCTTTAACGAAATATGTGCATCAACGCTGTTTTCATTAATAGCCTCAATAACAGCAAGGATTTGTTCTTTAGCTTTTGTTGCTTCTTCTTCAGTTGAAACAAATTCCCCTAAATTATCTACTGTGCAAGAGATTTTATGTGCGTTAAGCTCTTTGATGCTCGCAATCGTTTCTTCAATATTTGTACCAGCTACTACACTTTGTGCTCCTAATTTTAGTCCGTATTTTTTTGCAGCACTATTTAATAGTTGGTTTTCAGATAAATGGATGAAAAAATCGCGTAATAACATGGTCATTCTCCTCACTGCATTTCTTTTTTTTCTATATTATAGCACAATTTAGAAAATAAATATTGTTTTTACTATAACAATTATTTCACTTCAAGTAGTTGCATGCGCTCATTAAAAAGTGCAGGATAGCTTAAAAAACCTATCATTATGCTCGATAATGTCGCTGCTGTTAGTAGGGCGAAAATGATTAATAGTTGGAATTGCACCGCTTGAATAGGGTCTGCTCCGCCAATTATTTGGCCACTCATCATACCTGGTAATTGAACTAGACCAATTGTTTTTTGGCTTTCAATTGTAGGAATCATACTGGCTTTTATCGCATTCATTAGCTGTTGATGAATTGCCTGTTTTGGTGTGCCGCCTAACGACAAAATTAACTCGATTTCGTTCTGATGACTTGCAATTTCCGATGTAAAACGATTTAAAAATAGAACCGATAATACCATTGAATTACCAATCATCATGCCGCTAATTGGAATAATATACTGCGCTGTTGCAGGTACAATATCAAAACCTAGCAATACTCCTTGCGTAACAAATTCTACTACAATAAGAGTTAGTGCTATTTTCCATGTAATACCTGTAATACCTTTCCCTTTTTTACGAGCATTTAATGTTGCTACTATAACCATTAAAGTAACCATAAGGAAAATATAAATATAGCTTTGAGCATCAAAGACAAATTTTAAAATGTAACCTACGGCAAGTAGTTGAACAATAGAACGAATAGTAGCTATGAGTGTATCCTTTTCAAGTCCTAGCTTTAAGGTTTTTGACAGTAGAAGAGGAATTAAAACAAAAATTAACGTTAAGGAAAGCGAAGTATACGTCATACATTCACCCCCTGTACAAATTCAGCGACACGTGGATTTTTAGGTGCGTTAAGTAAGGAACTTTTTCCTGTTTCAATTAGTTCTCCGTCCATCATGACCCAAGTATAGTGTCCGATTGTCAGCGCTTGCTGTAAATTATGCGTGATCCAAATGATTGTGACATTAAACTTTTTATGGATTGTAGCAATAAGTGTCTCAATTTCTTGCACGGATTGACGGTCTAGTGCAGATGTGATTTCATCTAGCAATAAAATGGAGGACTGATTAATAAGTGTTCTTGCAATAGAGACTTTTTGTCGTTGTCCACCTGATAATTTATTTGTAGGGCGTTGTAAAAAGCTTTGATCGAGTCCAACGTCGCGTAAATATTGGATAGCTTCTTGCTCTGTAAGCTGTTCTCCTTGTAACGAACGAGGGAGTGCAAGATTGTCAAATACGGTTCCTTCTATCATTGGGGCTGTTTGAAGAGCCATACTCACATACCTTCTTAAAGCAGTTGGCTCGTAAGTAGAAATGTTTTGATTATCAATTAATATTTGACCATCTGTAGGAGATGATAGTCCATTGCACAATTTAAGTAGGGTTGTTTTGCCAGCACCTGAAGGGCCGACTAATGTAGTGATTTTTCCTTTTGGGAATGAACCAGTAATCGATTTTATTATCATCTTGTCATTCGATGAAAAGGTGACCTGTTGAAAGTGAATGGCAGGCTCATATGAAGTATTCATAAAGTTAAAACTCCTTTATACTAATAGGTAAAATAACTGTAGCATGAAACAAAGGGATTCTAAAGTTATTTACAGGCAGTGGATAATAATTAAGTTAAGGGGGTTAGAGAATGGATGTATTATATGTAGATACATTAACATATGCACAAGGTAATATGTATATCGTTGCTTCAGATGAAGGTCTTGTATATATAGGAACTCCGAATGCACCATTTGAAGAGGTAGAAGTTTGGGCAAAAAAACCATTTAAAGGCTATCGCTTTGAGGAGAAAAAAGAAAAGTTACAGCCATACGCTAAGCAATTAACGGCTTATTTTAATAAAGAGCTCATTGAATTTGATGTACCAGTACATGTCAAGGGGACACCATTTCAACTAGCAGTTTGGGATGCTTTGAAGGAGCTACCATATGGTACAACGACAACGTACTCAGATATTGCATACCGTATCGGAAATCCGAAAGCAGTAAGAGCTGTAGGCAGTGCAATTGGTGCCAACCCGATATTAGCAATTATTCCTTGTCATCGTGTAATTGGAAAAGATGGCAAGCTAACAGGTTTTCGTAGTGGACTAGCTTTGAAAGAATTTTTATTGGAGCTAGAGAGAGCATAAAACAAGAATCTGCATAATCTTTTGGGAAACAGTTTGCCGAAGAGATTGCAGATTCTTGTTTTTTTGTATTTAAGAAGATGAAGTTCATTAAATACTATACATGTTCTTCTTTGACATTGTTATTTGCTTTACCGAAATGAGTTAAACGATGAGCAAATGTTTCTCCCCGCACTGCAGAGCCTTTGAAAATATCCTGAAACTCATAAGCAGGAGCACCGTGTTCAATGACATCTAGGCCAGTGACTTCTTCTTCGGCAGAAACTCGTAATGGCACAAATGCTTTTATAATAAGTAAACCAGCTGCTATTGAAACGCTAACCCAAGCGAGGGTAGCAAAAATCCCAATGGCTTGCACTCCTAATTGGCTGAAACCTCCTCCATAAAATAATCCTTGACCACCAATATCAAACAAGCCAACTGCTAGAGTACCCCAAATACCACAAATACCATGGACAGCGATTGCACCAACAGGATCATCGACTTTTAACTTCCATTCAATGAAGCGAACGCTCTCGACTAATAATGGAGCAGCAATTAATCCGATAATGAGTGAACCAAAAATACTAACATTAGCTGCACCAGCGGTAATACTCACAAGTCCTGCTAAAGCACCGTTTAATGTGAGTGAGCCATCGATATGACCATATCGAAATTTCGTATAAAGGGCAGTAACCACAACTCCAGCAGCAGCAGCGAAAAATGTATTTGCTATTACGCTCGGAACAAGTTTAGGATCAGCAGCTAATGTGGAGGCACCATTGAAGCCAAACCAGCCAAACCAAAGTAAAAATACGCCTAAAGCTCCTAATGGAATACTATGTCCTGTAATAATGTTAACACGACCATTTTCATATTTACCGAGACGTGGACCGACCATTACCGCAGCTACAAATGCCGCCACTGCACCTGTTAAATGTACAACGGTAGATCCAGCGAAGTCGATAAAACCGAGATTTGTTAACCATCCATGACCACTCCAAACCCAGTGACCAACAACAGGATAAACAACTGACGACATGAGAATAATGACACCAATATAAGCAAAAATATTAGTACGCTCTGCTACTGCTCCAGATAAAATCGTTGCTCCCGTTGCTGCAAACATCGTTTGGAAAATAAAGAAGGAAAGATCATCTACACCATTTAAGGCAAAGCCACTTGTACCGAAGATACCACCAACTGAATCACCAAACATAATAGCGTAACCACAGAGAAAATAGACAATGCCACCAAGTGATATCGTTAGGAAGTTTTTCATAATAATATTGACTGCGTTTTTTGAGCGTGTAAAGCCCGCTTCAACCATCGCAAATCCTGCATGCATAAAGAATACTAAAATTGTACCAAGCATCATCCAAACTAAATTTATAGATAATGTTATTTCTTCCATATATATCGCCCCCTTATTCTACTGCAATTGATCCGACTTCTTTTGTACGGATACGAATTGCTTGTTCTATTGGATAAATGAAGATTTTACCATCCCCGACCTTACCGGTTGCTGCCTTACGTAATAAAACTTCAACAATGGGATCTACTTTTTCATCATCAACAATCATTTCTAATTTCAACTTTGGCAAAAATTCAATTTCGTAAGTATTTCCACGAAATAATCCTGTGCGCCCTAATTGACGACCGCAGCCAGCAATTTCTGAAACACTGAGCCCTGCAATTCCTTCCTGTGCAAGTTCGTCCCTGACCGCTCCGAAAACTTCAGGACGGATGATTGCTTCTATTTTTTTCATCAATATCAGCTCCTTGAATAAATTTAATTTACATGTTAAGACGCTATGAAAAATGGCGCAATAATTATTTGAATATTCATGTTATATTTTGTTACATGTATTATTTCTACTTTCGTAATAGTTTGCTGAAAATGTTTTTAAAAGGGGAATGAAAGCGGTATTAAAAAGTGTGTCTAAAATGTGAACATTTCTAAATTTTCTGATTATTAATGTAAGGAAACCTAACATTATAGTTGGAGGATGTAATACGCAAGAATTTGGGTATATAGTGTATACTAGGACTAATTATCAAAGCGGAAGAAGGGGTTTCTTGTGAGATCAAATTATGCAGATGATAGCTTAGCGCTACACACTGATTTGTACCAAATCAATATGGCAGAATCTTATTGGGCTGATGGTATACATAATAAAAAAGCGGTTTTCGAACTATATTTTAGAAAATTACCTTTTGGCAATGGTTATGCAATTTTTGCGGGATTAGAGAGAATTCTTGAATATTTACGTGATTTTCGTTTTACTGATTCGGACATAACATATTTGCGTGAAGAGGTTGGTTATAAAGAGGATTTTATCGAGTATTTAAAAAATATTCGCTTTACAGGGGATATGTATTCTATGGTGGAAGGAGAAACTGTTTTCGCTAATGAACCAATTATCCGCATTGAAGCACCTTTAGTGGAAGCGCAACTAATTGAAACTGCATTACTTAACATTGTGAATTACCAAACCTTAATTGCAACAAAGGCTAGTCGTATTAAACAAATTATAAAAAATGAAGTAGCGATGGAGTTCGGTACACGACGCGCTCAGGAGATGGACGCAGCAATTTGGGGAACACGTGCGGCGTTTATTGGTGGTTTTGCTTCAACTAGTAATGTGCGAGCAGGTAAACTCTTTAATATTCCAGTATCGGGTACACATGCACATGCACTTGTACAAGCCTATAAAAATGATTATGATGCATTTCACTCCTATGCAAAACGTCATCGTGATTGCGTATTCCTTGTAGATACTTACAATACGTTAAAATCGGGTGTGCCAACAGCGATCCAAGTGGCTAAAGAACTTGGAGACAAAATTAATTTTATTGGCATTCGATTAGACAGTGGGGATATAGCTTTCTTGTCAAAAGAAGCACGTCGTATGTTAGATGAGGCAGGATTCCAAAACGCTAAAATTATCGTATCAAATGACTTAGATGAATACACGATCTTAAACTTAAAGGCTCAAGGTGCAAAAGTTGATGTGTGGGGAATTGGTACAAAGCTCATTACTGCATATGACCAACCAGCTTTAGGGGCTGTGTATAAAATGGTCGCTATTGAAAATAACGATGGGCAATTAGAAGATACGATTAAAATTTCTGCGAATGCTGAAAAGGTAACGACGCCAGGTCTTAAACATGTTTATCGCATTATTGATCGAAAGAATGGCAAGGCAGAGGGAGATTACATCACTATGCAAGATGAAAGTCCTCAATCAGAGGAAAGAATTAAAATGTTCCACCCTGTTCATACATTCGTATCAAAATTTGTAACGAACTTTGAAGCTAAAAATTTACATCAACATGTGATTAAAAATGGTGCAATACATTATCAAAATCCTACTTTGGAAGAAATGCGCGATTATGCAGCTAATAATTTAGAGTTGTTATGGGATGAATATAAACGTGCCATGAATCCTGAGGAATACCCAGTCGATTTAAGCCAAAAATGCTGGAATAATAAAATGCGTAATATTGAAGAAGTAAGTGAAATGGTCAATCGATTGTAAAGTGTAAGGAGTGAAGGACAAAATGACATTACAGCAAGAAATCATTAAGGAATTACGTGTGTTACCTACTATTGATGCGCAGGAAGAGATTCGCAAATCCATTAATTTTTTAAAGGACTATGCGCGTCGCTATAGCTTTGTAAAGGGATTTGTTCTTGGGGTATCAGGTGGTCAAGACTCCACGTTAACTGGAAAATTAACGCAGCTTGCAGTCGATGAATTAAATGCCGAGGTGGGAGAAGCGAAGTACTCATTTTGGGCTGTTCGTTTACCATATGGTGTGCAAGCGGATGAAAAGGATTGTCAGGATGCGCTTGACTATATAAAACCTACGAAGACTTATACGGTCAACATTAAAGATGCAGTCGATGCAAGTGTTAGAACATTAACGAATGCGGGTATTGAACTAAGCGATTTCGCTAAAGGGAACGAAAAGGCACGTGAGCGAATGAAGGTGCAGTATTCTATTGCTGCTATGAATAATGCTGTTGTGTTAGGTACCGATCATGCTGCGGAGGCAATTACAGGTTTTTACACAAAATTTGGGGATGGTGGTGCGGATTTAATGCCAATTTTCCGTCTCAACAAGCGTCAGGGTAAGCAGTTACTAGCTACGCTTGATTGCCCGGAGCACTTATATTTAAAGGTACCAACTGCAGATTTAGAGGAAGATCGTCCTTCATTACCAGATGAAGTAGCTCTTGGTTTAACGTATGACCAAATTGATGATTATTTGGAGGGGAAGGAAATCCCTGAAGTTGCTCGTAAAACATTGGAAGGGCATTATTTACGTTCACAACACAAACGCCATATGCCTATTACTATATTTGATGATTTTTGGAAGTGATATATAGCTTTCAATCATCATAACGTGGGGTTAATTTTTCATTTCCGACTGGGCGTTTTCCTGGCAGAGTGTCCGATGAGCCGATAAATATTTGGGAGAAGAGTTATAAGAAAAAGTGTTAACACTTTTTCTTATAGCTCTTTTCGCTCTTTTTTAAGCAATTTGGTTCTGTATTATTAAGTTCGAGCATATAATGTCGATATATATACCTACAAAGTTGATAAAAAGTAAAGGAGGGTAATTATATATGAGGACTTCTAGAGTAAGTTCGACGACTAGTAGTATATTTCGCAACGAACAACAGTATTTACATGCTGGGGATTTAAGTCATAATTTCGGACAAAATCCGAAACAGCAGTTTAAAAATAGTCTGCAAAAGAATAAAGATAAAAAGCATATTAGTAAGACTAGACAAATTCAGCAGCAACGTCCTAATAAAATAGCGGCTAGTTATGTGGACAGTGCGTACAATTTACAAATACGCAGTGAATTAAATGAAACTGCCGTTAAACTAAGTCTTGTCAGCAAGCAAAAGAAGCTTCTCAATAGTTACCGCTCGTCTATATAACATACTCAAACTCTCTACTTCATTCAGGATGTAGGGAGTTTTTTGTGTTGAAAACCCAAATGGTGTCAATAAAATCTTAAGAACTGTGAAGGACCTTGAATTGTTCCAGGCTACTCACTTTTCTGTAGACCAAGAAATCATTTGTTTCTGTCGTTATGCTTTTGCACAGATACATTGCGAGGTTCGGTTTAAATTAGAATGGCATGCTAGAAGATACATGCTTGGTGAAGCGGTTGATTGGAGTGGAGGCTGGGCGACTCCTTGGGGATTAGCAATAGAGGAACGAAGGCTAAAAGCATCACATCCTGTGATAACGCCTTCGTGACCAACATCGTGTTGGTCCGAGACCCTGGAGCGAGCCTTGCGAGTGAAGCGGCTCATCGGACGCCCCCAGGAAAGCGCCCAGCCGGAACGGAAATCAACCCCTTGTTTTGCCGAATAGCGTTATAAAAAATAGAAAGTATATATTTTTTATTCAAAATATTTGAAGTCAAGATGTTCAATGAATATTCAAGGTAATTTTTCCAATACTTCACAGCAATTTTTAACTTATTTCACAACTTACCTGTAAAGTATGTAATAGAAACAGAAAAAACGAAATATTGGGGGAAGCAATTGTGAAAAAAATATGGTTACCTGCACTTGCAACATTACTTTTACTCGCGGCGTGTGGTACAGAAAAAGATCAAGTTAAGAAAGAAGAGTCTAAGCAAGAAGATGTTACAACAAGTGAAACAGAAGCAAAGGATAAAACTACACAAGTCGCTTCTTTAGTGGATCCACGTTTACAAGAACCAAAAGAAGGTACAATGTGTGAAATGTGTAATATGAAAGTGTATTTGAAGGACGAAGATATGGGGGAATTCTCTACTCAAGCAATAAAAGAGGATGGAACAATTGCCTTTTATGATGACATAGGCTGTTTAGTAAATGCTGAGGTTGCAAATAATGAAAAGAACGAAAAATTTGTACGTGATTATATCACGAAAGATTGGGTAAAGGTTGATGATGCAACGATCGTCAAAACGGACCTAAAATCTCCGATGAATTGGGGATATATTTATTTCAAAGATAAAGCGGATGCAGACAAATATATTGCTGATAATCCAACAGCACATGTAGAGGAATTACAAAAAATTAAAGATGATGCGTTAGAGCGTCGTAACAAGAAAATGAAAGAAAAAGCTGAAAAAGAAGCAAAAGGTGAATCTGATTCTATGCATATGGAAGAAAAGAATCATGATGGTCATAGTCATTAATCGAATGGACTAGGGGAAATCCTCTAGTCTTTTCGTGCTGAACTGGGAGGTACGGATTGGTGAAAAAAATAGGGTTTGCCTTATTATTTTTTCTATTTATGAGTCAGACAGTGCACGCCGACTTTAATGTACAGGAGGCCATTAATATAGCAAAGCCTGGGGAAGTCGTTCATATTCCTGCTGGTCGTTACCAAGGTAATTTTATTGTGACAAAACCGATAACGCTACAAGGTGAAGAGGGAACGGAACTTATCGGTGAAAGAGACAACCCCTCACTCCGAATTGAAAACACTACTAATGTCACTGTGGAAAATATAAAGTTATCAGGGAACAATAAAGCGATCGTAGCTAGTACTGTAGATGGACTGGAGCTACGAAAGTTACAAATTAAAGATGTTCATACAGGTGTCCATATACAGCGCTCCAAAAATATACGTATACAAAATATCAATGTGACTGGTATTGAAGGCCATTATTCCAAAAAAGGTAATGGGGTGGCTGTTTTTAAGAGTGAGGACATCACTATCGATGGCAATACTGTTGAGCAAGTGCAGGATGGAATATATGTAGAAGAGGTCGAGCATATTGTTGTTCAACATAATAAAGTAACGAGTAGTCGTTACGGTACACACTTTATGTACACAACTGATGCTGAAGCACTTTTCAATACATATGCTCAGAATGTGACTGGCCTTATGATTATGATGACGACAGACATATTCCTGGAGAATAATATAATAGCTAATCATTTTGATTTTAATGGCTACGGTATGTTGCTGTATGATGTGCAACAGGCCGAAATTAAACATAACACGATTAAAAATAACCGAACTGGTGTGGCAATGCAGAAAAGTTCAAATATCCAAATTGAAACAAATGATTTTCAGATGAACCAAACAGCCATTGAAGGTACAAAGGTAAGTGACGACACAACGGCTAGTAGTAATAACTTTACAGGTAACATTTTAACTGCTCGCTCCGATAAGCAAGGCTTTCAACTAGTAAGTAATTATTATGATGATTACTCAGGGATTGATTTAAAAGACAATGGTATCGGTGATATTCCATATGTGGCTGTGTCGAGCTTTGGTCAATGGATGGTACGCCAGCCTGTTTACCAATATTTCGTGGCATCTCCGAGCGTCATTTTATTGACATCGCTGGATCAGCAAATTAATAAAACTGAAGAGAATATGCTTGTTGATAATACGCCCAAATTGGCGACGAAGCATGTGAACGAGAAGACCAAGATGAATGTGGTGCAAATGCTAGTAGGATTATTCTTGACATTAAGTAGTTTATGGCTATGGAAAAGAGGAATAACAGAATGAAAAAATGGATGATGATTGTAATGCTATGTTGTGGTGTTTTGATGGGCTGTAGTGAAAAAACATATGAGCCTCGTGAAATAGTTAGTGAAACCGATGTTTGTAAAATTTGCAATATGAGTATAGTTCACAATGCATATGCTGGTCAGATTGCGTTGAAGAATGGTGATTATGAAATTTTTGATGATATTGGCTGTCTAATGGAATATATAGAAGCGAATGGGGAAGGTGAGATTGGAGCAGCCTTTATTAAAGATGCAGCAAAAAATGAATGGATTGATGTTTTTAACGCTGTTTATGTATACAACAAGGATTATTGGACTCCGATGAATTATGGGGTAGTTGCGCTCGATTCGAAGGAAGCGGCACAGGAGTGGATGACAACAGAGGGAGAAGGTCAGCTGCTTGATTATAAGGATTTACACGATTTTAAATGGGGGATCCATAAGTGATGTACAGTATGCTTATTAAACTAGAATTAAAGCAAATGCTCAGAAGTCGTTGGATGCAACTTGTAGGCATACTTTTCACATTCGTTTTTACAGCTATCATTGTCATACAGCAAATGGCATTACCAGATGTAGAGGGTTTTACAAGACAGACAGCTTCGTTTTTAAATGTATTGTTGTTTTTATTGCCTCTGTTTATTTTAACGATTGGTAGTATGAGCATCGCTGGTGATGTGGAATCAGGCTGGTTTTCGTTATTAAAGACATATCCGATGACACGTCCGCAATATATTGCAGGAAAGTATATTGCCTCTGTGCTTGCCTTTTTATTAGTCATTGTCGTGGCGTTTGGCGTAATTTTAGCGCTTGGTGGATTTCTTGGCGGAGTACGTTTGCCATTTATTTTCATTATTCTAACTTTGCTATGTATCTTCATTTTTGTGTCATTGGCTATTGCTGTGGGAGCTTTTGCAAAAACAAGATTATTTGCACTGTCGTTATCACTTGTATTTTGGTCCACTTTTTTATTGCTAATCTCTTACGCTTTAATGGCTATTGGAACGATCGTGGCGGGGCATATTCTTCAAAAACTGACGATTATAGCGATACATATTAATCCTGTGGAGTGGCTGCGCTTTGGTTACTTTATTTTTACAGATCAGGCTAGTGTGCTTGGACCAGCATTTTATAACGTAACGCAGTTTTATTCGTCACCACTAGGTTACGTAGTATACGTAGCTGTGACATTGCTTTGGATAGTATGTCCATTAGTTTACACTAACTTACTTTTATCTTCTTTCAGTGAAAGAAGATAAAGCCTCCGGCGGATGTCACAGAATCGGGAAGGAGTTCTTAAAGGATGTTAGCTTAAAATCATCGCATCCATGCGATAACGGCTAACTGACCTGCATCGGTAAAAACGCCACGTCCTGTGGCATTACCGAAATGACCGACGTCGTGTCGGCCCTCATGCAGGCCTAAGCACAAAGCGATTCAGGACGCAATTATGCCGAGGCATAATTGATAGAAAGGGGAAAGAAGATGGTGCTTTTAGAAACAAAGAAGTTATCGAATATCTATGATAATAATAGAGGTCTTCATGAAGCCTCCTTTTCTTTACAGGATGGGCGTATTTTAGCGCTTGTAGGAGGAAATGGTGCTGGAAAGAGTACTTTAATTCGCCTGCTAACTGGGCAAGAAAAGCAAAAATCAGGAGAAATAATATGGCATAAACCACAGGCTATTCGATATATGCCTGACGATGTGGACTTTCCGTCTATGTTAACAGCTGCAGAAATTTTGCAACTACTTGCCTCTTTAAAGAAAATTGGCAAAAAGGAACAGGAAGATGTACTGAGACGCGTAGCTTTATGGGATGTTCGAAAGCAAAAAGTGAAGCATTTCTCAAAGGGGATGCGTCAACGGCTTAATCTCGCTCAAAGTTTACTTGGTGACGGTTCTTTGCTTATTTTAGATGAGCCTACGAATGGTCTTGATCCTTTTTGGATTGCGGAGTTGAAAAAAATGATGCTAGAGGAAAAAGCAAAGGGCTGTACTGTAATTTTTTCTACGCATTTGCTTGCTTTTGCGGAGGAAATAGCGGACGATGTGTTAGTTTTACATGAAGGAAACATACTTATTTCCGGTGATTTAAAGGAAATATTATTACAAGAAAACTCATCCTCGTTAGAGAATTTATGGTTAAAAAAATTAAATCTGTAACATTTTGATAGGTAATAACGTTATACTAAAAGATAGGTTTGTTTGAATTGTATTCAGACAAGCCTTCTTTTTCATGCTGAAGTATTATTATTTTTCTCGCTATGTGCTCAAGCTATAGTGATGGAGCAATAGATGTGTGTTTCATACTAATTGTGTTACTAAACATATTTCGTTATTCTTAAATAAGTTGTCATGCAATTCGAATAATTGCAGAAAATGAAATAGGAGGTTTTTGATTTATGAATTCACAAATACAAGATGTATTAGAAAATATAGAAAAAGTAATGATAGGCAAAAGAGAGGTTGCAGAGCTCAGCATAGTAGCTTTGCTGGCAAGAGGGCATGTCTTGCTTGAGGACGTACCAGGTGTTGGTAAAACGATGATGGTGCGAGCACTGGCAAAATCCCTTGATGCACAGTTTAAAAGGATTCAATTTACACCTGATTTATTACCGTCTGATGTTGTAGGAGTATCTATTTATAATCCAAAAACGTTGGAATTTGAGTTTCGACCTGGTCCGATTATGGGAGATGTCATTTTAGCTGATGAAATTAACCGTACGTCTCCTAAAACACAATCTGCTTTACTTGAGGGGATGGAGGAAGCATCTGTCACGATTGATGGTAAAACCTTAACAATCAATCAACCATTTTTCGTTATGGCCACTCAAAATCCAATTGAACATGAAGGAACATATCCGTTACCAGAAGCCCAGCTAGACCGTTTCTTACTAAAAATAAAAATGGGCTATCCTTCAAGAGGACAAGAAGTGGAAATTCTCCGTCGTGCTGAACATGGTAAACCAATTGAAAAAATTGAAGCGGTGCTAACAGTTGCGCAATTAAATGAATTGCAGGAGCTCGTACAAGGTGTGTATGTTGAAGATTCGGTCAAAAACTATATGGTCGAACTAGCGACTCAAACAAGGGAAAATAGCTATGTATATTTAGGCGTAAGTCCTCGCGCAACGATTGCTTTAATGAAAGCTTCACAAGCTTATGCATTTATACAAGGGCGTAGCTATGTTACTCCTGATGATGTTCAATATTTAGTACCATTTGTTTTTAGCCATCGTCTAGTATTAAAACCAGATGCTCGTTACGATAACGTTACGGCAGAGGAAATTATTGAGCGAATTATTGCGAAAACACCTGTACCGACAAAGAGGTTTGCAGAGCAATGAAGAAATGGCGAGCTTTAATAGAGAAAAGTAAACATTTCTTATTAGTATCTTTGTTAATGATCATAACGTTTTGTTATGCCATGTTCCAAGGTGGGTTTGTCAGCTGGTTTGTGTTTTTTTCAGTTAGTCCGTTTTTGTTATACGCATTTATTTTTTTACTGGTGAAAGAAGATATTTTACTAGTGGAACGCAAAATTGAGCCCTCCCATGTAGAGAGTGGACAATCTGCTAAGGTTACAATTACCGTGGAACGAAAAACACGCTTTCCGTTTGCTTATATGATGATGGAGGAACTTGTGAACAGTGAAGCCCTTGTTCAATCGAGGGTGCAAGGAACGAATAGCATTAAGTTCGTTGGCTTCAGGAAAAAATTTAGCTGGGACTACGTGTTGGAAAATATGTCCCGTGGCGAGCATCGTTACTTAGGTGTTACGATTGTTTTCTGTGATTTTTTTGGCTGGGCAAAAAAGCGAGTTACGGCAGAAAAGGAACAAGTCATTTTAGTTTACCCGAGAGTACGCGAGATGAGATATGCCGCGCTTCAAACAAAATTTGATGTTGGTACAATGATGTCACCTTATTCAATTGTTAAGGATACATCTATGGCTGTTGGCTTACGTGAGTATGTTCCGGGTGATCGTTTTTCGTGGATTCACTGGAAATCATATGCGAAAACACAAACATTGCAATCTAAGGAATTTGAAGATCGTCAATCGCAGGAGTTAATGTTGGTACTCCATGCTGGAAAATCTACGTTATTTGAAGAAAAAATTGAGCTTGTAGCTTCGATGCTACAAACAATTGTCGGAGAACGTGGAGATATCTCATTTCTTTCAGCCGGTTCGAACACGAAGGTGTTTCCGATTATCCAAGGTAATAAGCAGCTAGATCAAATAATGCATCATTTAGCTGCTATAAAACCTGCTGAAACGGTCAAATTTCAATTACGAGATCAGCAAGTGTTTAAGCATATTGCAACATTACTGTATGTTACGAGTGAAGTATCAGATGAATTACTTCATTCTTTAGCCAATATGGTGAAAAGTTGTATTTGTTTTGTAGTAGCGGAGCAACCACCTATGCAAACAGAGTTGGCGAAGCGATATAGACAAATTCATGTTGTACATGTAAATCCAACAGATTATTACCATCTGTTCACGGAGGTGATGAAACCGTGAAAAAATCACTAGGAAATTTTATAGAATTAGCAATAGCATACGTAATAATTTTTCTAATTTTACGTGAATGGCTTATTCCTGTAATGCAGCTGACGAATACAGGCTTGGTTCATTTGTTTTTAGTGTTTATCGGTCTAGCATTGATACTCAGCTTATTTCAAGTACATCCAATATTGTCGGGATTAGTGAAATTTGGTTATATTACTTGGTTTATAGTGTTTGTTTATAGTGAAAGTCCCTTTTTTTCAGGACAGACAATACCATTTTTAATACATGAGTGGAAATGGAATATGACGACCATTCTTTCGGGCGATTTTGGACAAGTTTCGGATTCATTTAGAACGGTGCTATTCCTTGCGCTTATTTGGATGTTAATATACCTAATTCATCACTGGATAACTGTGCGGAAAAATATATTCTATTTCTTCGCGTTAACTGTATTCTTTATTGCCACACTAGATACGTTTAGTGACTATGATGGAAAGGTAGCGATTGTTAAAGTACTTGTGCTTGGATTAATAATGACAGGTTTGCTTTTTGTTAAAAGCTTATGGCTTCAAACAGATGCACCGAGCAATGTAATAGGAAAGTGGAAACTGGTTATTCCAATGATCGTTTCGGTAATGCTCGTTAGTTCAGTGGCATTCTTTTTACCTAAGACAGGACCAACCTGGGCTGATCCAGTGCCTTTTATTAAAGGAGTTGCAGGGCAAGGGGGCGTTGGAACAGGTGCAAAAACAGTTGGTTATAGCGAGGATGATAGCCGATTAGGAGGGCCGTTTCAAGGTGATAATACACTAATTTTTACGGCAACTTCTCGTGATCGCCATTATTGGCGTATAGATACAAAGGACACTTATACTTCGAAGGGCTGGATTCTTTCGAATGGGAACTTTGGCAAAAATGTTTACCAAACAAATACCCCTATCCAAACATCGTTACAAGTTGGATCTCTAGAAAAAGAACGTCAAATTCAAATAGACATTGCTACTCCAATGCCATTTTTATTGCAAACGTATGGTATGATATCTGTTTCTGCCCAAGATTCGCCGCTGTTTATTCAGGATGAACGCACTGAAAAAATAGCAATAGAACAACAGAATGGTGAATCGAAATTATTGTCTAACTATAAGATTTCTTATAGTGAGCCAGAATATAGTATGAAGCAGCTTCAAATGTCTAAAACATCTACGTTAGAAACATTAGATCCTTCCTTTAATCGTTTTTTGCAATTGCCAAATACACTTCCGCCACGTGTAGTGAATTTAGCGAAAGAAATCACTCACGATAAGGCTTCAGTATATGATCAGATAAAAGCAGTTGAAAGTTATTTTTCATCTCACGGCTTTAGATACGATAAAAAAGAAGTAGCAATTCCGGCTGAGGGACAAGATTATGTTGATCAGTTTTTATTTGATACTAAAGTTGGCTACTGTGATAATTTCTCAACATCAATGGTGGTCCTCCTACGTTCGGCGGGGATACCCGCACGTTGGGTAAAAGGCTTCGCGCCGGGCAAGCCTGGTCGAATAACAGATGGTTTACAGGAGTATCAAATTACAAATGATAATGCACACTCATGGGTCGAAGCATATGTACCTGGAACAGGCTGGATGGAGTTTGAACCGACAATTGGATTTTCTAGAAATATGAATATCAATTATGATATGGAGCAAGACACTCCTCAGCAGGAGCAAGTACTGCAGCCAGAAAAAAAACAAGAGCAACCAAAGAAGAAAGAACAAGAGCCGAAGAAAGAAACATCTAGCTCAACGTCGTTTAGTTTTGATTCTGTTTGGACGTGGATGAAAAAGCTTACTTATGTATGGATTGCTCTAGGCATTTTGATGGTCATCGCTAGCATTGCTTTGTTTATGCAACGTAAAACGTGGATACCTAAAATGCAAGTACGAGCATTTCGTAAAAAAGAAGCGGACTGGACAAATTTTGATGCTTCATATCATGTTTTAACGAAGCAATTATCTCGTATTGGATTACGCCGGAAGGATGGCGAAACATTACGTGCATTTGCTACAAGAGTAGATGAGTCGCTAGAGACAGAAGAGATGCAAAAACTAACTGCTGTATATGAACAACATATTTATGGTAAGGATAAACAAGAGGTTGATTTTATGGAACTGAAAGAAAGTTGGGAAAATTTAATCAATCGCACTATCAGTTGATTTTGATGGGTACAAAGAGTAAAATGAAAAAAATTATATATGATGAGGATTGCTTTCATATAAGTTCGATAATAAGGTTCGGATGTTTCTACGAAATCACCGTAAATGATTTCTCTATGAAGGTGAATGTTTTGGTTAGGTGAGAAGGTTAGTAATTAGTAAATCACTTTTCTTTGCTACGCATTCGCCTTTATAAATTAGAGCTTATGAACGCGTAGGAAGGTTTTACTTTCATACGCGTTTTTCTTTGAACATATGAAAAGTCCTTTAAAAATAGTAGAAGAGGTGGATATATTGTCAGCAAGCCCTTTATTAGAGCAAGAAAAAATCGTCGTTCTTGATTTCGGTAGCCAATTTAACCAATTGATTACGCGTCGTATCCGTGAATTTGGTGTTTTCAGTGAGTTACATCCTCATACGATTACAGCTGAAGAAATTAAAGGTATGAACGCAACAGGCATTATTTTTTCAGGTGGTCCAAACTCAGTTTATGACGAAAATGCCTTCCATGTAGACCCAGCTATTTTCGAATTAGGCTTACCAATCTTAGGTATTTGCTATGGTATGCAATTAATGGCACATACGCAAGGTGGTAAAGTTGAAGGTGCTGAAACACGTGAATATGGTAAAGCAGAAATTAAAGTAACAGCTTCTAACAAGTTATTCGGTAACTTACCAACTGAACAAATCGTTTGGATGAGCCATGGAGACCATGTAACAGAAGTACCTGCTGGTTTTGAAGTAATCGCAACAAGTGCTGCTTGCCCAATCTCTGCAATGGCAAATGTAGAACGTAAACTATATGCAGTACAATTCCACCCGGAAGTACGTCACTCTGTATACGGTAACGACTTATTACGTCAGTTCGTATTCGACATTTGTGGAGCAAAAGGCGATTGGTCAATGGCAAACTTCATTGAACTTGAAATTGCAAAAATCCGCGAAATAGTAGGCGACAAAAAAGTATTATGTGCACTTTCTGGCGGTGTAGACTCATCAGTTGTTGCTGTGCTAATTCATAAAGCAATTGGCGACCAACTAACTTGTATGTTCGTTGACCACAACTTAAACCGTAAAGGTGAAGTTGAGCAAGTTATGAAAACATTCACAGAAGACTTCGACATGAATCTTATTAAAATTGATGCACGTCAACGTTTCATGGATAAACTTGCGGGCGTTTCTGATCCAGAGCAAAAACGTAAAATTATCGGTAACGAATTTATTTACGTATTCGATGAAGAAGCAGCTAAACTTGAAGGAATGGACTTCCTAGCACAAGGTACGCTTTACACAGATATCATTGAATCTGGAACATCAACTGCACAAACTATTAAATCTCACCATAACGTTGGTGGTCTTCCAGAAGACATGCAATTCCAATTAATTGAGCCACTTAACACATTATTTAAAGACGAAGTGCGCGCACTAGGATTAGAGCTTGGCCTTGACGAAAAAATCGTTTGGCGTCAACCATTCCCAGGTCCAGGTCTAGGAATCCGTGTACTTGGTGAAGTAACAGAAGAAAAACTAGAAATCGTACGCGAATCTGATTTCATCCTACGTGAGGAAATCGCAAAAGCTGGTCTTGATCGCGACATCTGGCAATACTTCACGGTATTACCTGACATCCGTTCAGTTGGCGTAATGGGCGATGCACGTACGTATGACTATTCAATCGGTATCCGTGCAGTAACATCTATCGACGGTATGACTTCTGACTGGGCACGCATTCCTTGGGATGTACTAGAGAAAATCTCTGTCCGCCTAGTAAACGAAGTAAAACACGTAAACCGTGTGCTGTACGATATTACATCTAAGCCACCTGCAACGATTGAGTGGGAATAATCCCCTCATTTGATTTTGAATAAAAAGCTAGTCTGATTTTTTTCAGACTAGCTTTTTATTTCTTTTTTTAGCATTAAAAATAAGAAAAGTACACCAATTTCTACGATTAACGAGACAAAAATAATATTTAAATGGAAGAAAATTATACTTATCAAAATCGCTATACAAATAAATATTGAACTATATCGATAACTTTTTGATTGATAAAAGAATGAATATGGTAACAAATGTGCACCGTAAATAATTGCATATACAGGTAAGACCCACATAGGTGCTTTAATTAAAAGAAGGATACAAATAATTAAATATAAAATTTGATTGTTTGTTGCAATCAATAGTCCATTAATCAATGGATTTTCTTTATAAAATAAATCAACATTTAATATTTTGGCACAAAGAATTGACACAGGAAACAACAATGCACCGCAAGATAAAATACCTATATTTTTTATCATTAAATCTAAAGGCAGTAACGCGATTACTGTGATAACTCCCCAAATAAATATTGAGGCCATTATAAAAGGAAGCCCCTTCTTTTGTTTCTGAGCAATATCATTTAATAGTACTTGTAAGCTAGTATTGAAGTTCATTTCAGTCTCCTTAATTTTCAAGTGATCTGTTCAAACTATCCGCTATTTTTTTATTTTCATATTTTGAGAAAAAATAAAATCCGATGATATGACCAATCAACGTTATCAATAAAATTAGCAATAAATAAGGTTTAATAATTGCAAATACTTTCAGTGAAAAAAGATATACACTTCCTATGCCACAGAAAAAATTCAAAAAAGTACTAATAGTAATTTTAAATGTTACTTTTAATGTTGAGTAGTTCCACAAATATGGATAAGCTATACCAAAAACAATCCCCATTAGTACGCTAATACCAATTAAATTCCAAATGTAAAGAAAGTTGACTATTTCTTCGTGAAGATTAAAAATGGTAATTAAAAAAACAATCCAAATCAACCCCAAAAATGAAACGTATAAAAAGCTGTTTTTTAAGTCTTTTTTCATATCAATTTCTCCTTAATAGATTTTGCATAATGTCTACTGACAATATACTTATTTTGTTGTTTTGTAATAACTTCCAATCTAGCATGACTTCCCGAAGCAAATGAGCGTATTTGATGCAAATTCAAAATCATAGAATTATTGATTCTAACCAATCCGAAAGATTCCAAGTAAGATAATTCTTTTAAAATCTTATTCAGCAATAGTTCGGTACCATTTATTAAAAAGATTTTGGTGAAATGACCAGATGCTTCAATTGCCTCGATGTTATTGAGTTCAATCATAACCTGACGATTTGTTTTGAGATCTGTTGCGCTTAATGTTGTAGATTGAAAAAATTGCTGTTCAATTGTCGATAGCAATTCTTTATTCGATGGATTACTGACAATCTCAATTTCAGAAGATGATTGATTGTTTTTCCAAATGTAGTTGAATTTCATGTGGATCTCCTTCCTGTTTTAATCGTAGCAACACTTCTCGGAACTTACGACGATTTTTCGTTTTGTTGCAAAATAAATAGGTTTTGTTACAACGTTGATTCAGAAATTTAAAGCTACAGTTTTCACACCATCAAAAAAAGATTTTCAATTGGTGTTTAACTTCAGCAATTATTTCTATAGCGAAAGCGAAGCGACAGGTACAGAAGTAGCTGGTGAGATGAATACATGTTTAAGTTACTTTTCAGCAGATGAAGAAGTTAAACTGATTGTATATTTTTATGGAATTAGGAGTTGAGAAAGTAGAGGATGTTAAGCCACAATAAATTATTGTTTTTGAAATTCTTTAGTTTAAGGATAATACTTTCGAAACGTTAGGTATAGTAAACTAATGAATATAAATAGGACTCTATGTCGTTGTTTAGTTTAGGAGGGACGGAAATGGAAAAAAATAAAGCGATGATTCACACACTTGCTATTGGTATGCCGAAAGAATTGCATTATAGTAATGAGCGCTCAATGATTACAGGGATTGAAAAACGAAAAGTACAAGAAGTATATTTGTCTGCTCGTGGATTTGAGGGGGACGATGTAGCAGATAAAAAACATCATGGTGGTCCTGATCGTGCCGTTTGTTTATATTCTGCGGAGCATTACATACAATGGGAACAGGAACTTGGTAAACCGTTGCCGACAGCAGCATTCGGTGAAAACTTAACAGTAACGAATATGTTGGAAGCGGATATTTGTATTGGTGATATTTATAAAATAGGTGATGCTGTCATCCAAGTTACCCAAGGACGTGTACCTTGTAGTACGATTGATAAATATGCTGAGGCGAACACTTTACTTAAACGTTTAATTGAAACAGGTTATACGGGCTTCCTTGCTCGTGTACTGGAAGAAGGGACAATCTGTGCAGATTCAAAAATTGAATTAGTGGAAAAGCACCCTGAAGGTATTTCAGTTTTACATTGCAACGAAGTGTATTTTAAAAACAAAGACGCACTTGCGATGAAACGTATACAAGTAGTTGATGCATTAGCAGAAGATTGGAAACAAAAATTAGAAAAAAGAGTTCAACTCTTGCAAAGTAAAGTGATGAACTAAACATATGTTGCTCAAGGGAGCTCTATTAAAATCCTCAAGAATTCGAATGAGTTCTAGGGGATTTTTTATTTTATAACTAGCGCTAAAACGTTCAGTCTTGACCTATTTATGCAACGATTTCTTAAAATGTGAACATTAAATAAGGATTTTACACGAACTTTCGTGTAGATTTTATAAAAAATGTTCGGAAATAGGGTTGAAATCTGAAAAGTGAAATGATATATTGATTGTAAATTAAATATGTCGTCGTATAATGTCGGGGATAAGGCCCGTGAGTTTCTACCAAGTTACCGTAAATAACTTGACTACGATTTTAGTTATATATACCAATATATAGACACTAATTGATTTCACGCTATAGTAATGGTGAAATGTATCGTAGACATGCGACTAGTAGAGTAGTCAGCGTGTTTTTTTTGTTTTCGATATTGAAGACGACCATACGGAGGATTTCTTTAAAATGAAAAAGTATTTCATGTTCGATGAATTAGGAACTAATTATCGCCGCGAAATAATAGGTGGTATTACAACATTCCTTGCTATGGCTTACATTTTAGCTGTTAACCCTGGTATGTTAGAAAATGCAGGAATGGATAAAGGAGCTGTATTTGTAGCTACAGCATTAGCAGCTGCAGTCGGTTCTCTGATTATGGGTATTTTCGCTAAATTCCCAATTTCACTTGCTCCTGGTATGGGCTTAAACGCATTCTTTGCTTTCACTGTAGTTGGAGCGTACGGTATTCCATGGCAAACTGGTTTAACAGGTGTTTTCTTCTCAGGTGTTATCTTTATCATTCTTTCGTTAACAGGTATTCGTGAAACAGTCATTAATGCAATTCCGGTCCAACTTAAATATGCGGTTTCAGCAGGGATTGGTTTGTTTATAACATTTGTAGGGTTACAAGGAGCTAAGATTATCGTTGTTAGCCCAGCTACATTGGTTACTTTAGGAACATTCTCTGGTTCAACTTTACTAGCTGTATTCGGGATTGTCCTTTCAATTATTCTTATTATTAAACTACGAAGTATTGGTATTTTCTTAGGGATGGTTATAACAGCAGTTGTTGGTATGATTACAGGTGTCATTGTACCTCCTACAGCAGTTGTTTCAGCAATTCCAAGTGTAGATTCTACGTTTATGGTAGCTTTAAAACCAATTTTCAATGACTTTGATTCATTATTAAACGTTAAATTTTTAGTAGTTGTCTTAACATTCTTGTTTGTAGATTTCTTTGATACAGCAGGTACTTTAATGGCAGTTGCGACACAAGCGGGATTAGTAAAAGATAATAAATTACCACGTGCAAGCCGTGCATTGATGGCTGATGCTCTTGCAACAACAATTGGTTCTTTATTTGGTACATCAACAACTACAGCATATGTTGAATCAACTTCTGGTGTAGCTGCAGGTGCTCGTTCAGGTTTCTCTGCTGTTGTAACGGCAATACTATTCCTGGTAGCATTATTCTTCTCACCATTACTCGCTGTAGTTACTCCAGCAGTAACAGCGCCAGCTCTAGTTATTGTAGGTGTTCTGATGGTATCTTCATTACGTTTAATTGATTGGGATAAATTCGAAATTGCAGTACCTGCTTTCTTTACTGTAATCATGATGCCTCTTGGTTACTCAATTGCTACTGGTATTGCAATAGGCTTTGTCTTCTATCCAATAACAATGCTTTTAGCGGGTCGTAAAAAAGAAATTCATCCTATGATGTACGGATTGTTCTTTGTCTTCCTTGCATACTTTATATGGGTACGCTAAATATAAATACACAATAGAAAGATAAACAGCACCTCAATTGTTGACTAACAATTGTAGGTGCTTTTCTTATTGAAGAATTAAAAACTATAAAAATATAAAACAATCTTATTGATAAGAAATCAGGAGGAATTGAATTAACTGTTTATAATGTAAATGTAGAATGTATAACATTCATGTAGTTGAATTATATACTATAGAAGAAACTCCCTTTAACTCCTTTCAGTTGTAGAGGAATTCAGTCGTTGTCACGTCCTATGGAAAAGACTGAGCGACCAACCAACATCATGTTGGCCTAAAGCCTCCGACCGATTTCGACGCAATTATACTGAGGTATAATTGATTTATTTGGAATAGTTTTACTTTAATAAATCTCTTGCAAACTTAATATTAAGGTGATATATTTATAAACGTTGTTACGAAACAACAACAGCTAAAAAATCTACTAACATAAATGATTGACATAGAGTCAACACTATGTTAAAGTGTAGTAAGTCACTTAAATGCGACAAACTAATGAACCTTGAAAACTGAACAAGCAAAACGTAATCAATAAAGTTTTTAGTAGCTAACCTCGAGTTAGTGAACGAAACAAAATTTTGGACATCAAACATGATGCCAGCAAAACAATTTGAGCTAATC
>NZ_SADV01000024.1 GCF_006864135.1 Lysinibacillus sphaericus
GGACGTGGGAAAGCAAAAGGTTGTGTAGCAACATTTATTGAGCGAATGACACGGTGGTATGTTGGCTTTTTGATACCGGATCGCTCAGCTCAATCAATGGAAAGAGCAGTACGTCTACTTCATACTAAATTACCCAAAGGCGCTATAAAAACAGCCACAACAGACCGAGGTAAAGAATTTAGCTGCTATAAAGTGTTAGAAAATAACTTGAAAATTGATGTTTATTTTGCGGATGCCTATTCTTCTTGGCAGCGCGGAAGTAATGAAAATGGGAATGGATTACTTCGCGAGTTCTTCCCTAAGAAAACAAATTTTGAAGAAGTATCACCAGAAGAACTAACAGAATCATTAAACTATATCAACAACCGACCAAGAAAATGTCTTGGTTGGAAGACTGCAAACGAGGCTTTTAATGAGCAATTGTTGCACTTAATTTGACAAATCATCGAATAAAAAAACAGGCACTATAGTATTGAGTACCTGCTTGTTCATAGGCTGTTCCACTAAAACCAAAATCCTTTTTGCTCCATTTTATTTTAAGGCCCTGCTATTCCCTACATCATTTAACAACCCTCTAGCTCCTCCTAAAACACCCATGTAAGAAATCAATTCCATTGGTTATAAAATTATAAAAAGGCAGTTGAAAATTAGATGCAACCTAACATTCAACTGCCTACTCAAATATTGGATTTTTATTAGTGCCCATTAAATATTACATAGTTGTTGTTTTTCCAAATACATTTTTAAAAGAGAACTACCTTTACTTGTTCTGCTCCTCTAAAAACTAGAGATTATCATAGACTAGTAGGAGGAGTAAGTCCGAAAAGATCAGGAGTTATTACATTAGTGCCAGCTCCAAGGCGGACTTGTTGAACTTGCAGAACTTTTACAGTAAGCTCCAGTACAATTTTTTCACGCAGTGTGCTGAAAGTACATTCTGGTGCTGCCATAATTGGTGAGAAATCAAGTTCAAAGAAGTTTGCAGCTACTAACTCGCCAAATGGTTGTTCATTATATTTCACCAGGTTTTGGAAGAAAGCCTTATCCAATCGAGCATCCATTTGCGTTTTTTCATTAAGGAAGTTCGCTTCGGCAAACTCGGAAATTCCTAAGATCGGAGTAGGGCCTCCAGGTGTTTGTGGGAAAGTAAGGTCTGTAAAACCAGAAAACTGAACATCGGCAATTCTATCACGAAGTGCCCCATTACATGCAGATGAAGCATATTCTATATTTTTGCGAATATGTCCTGCTACAAATAATTTAGCCCTTGTTACCTTAAAAAAGTCAGTGTTGTCAATACGCGCAAAGCTAACCGGTACTAATTTAACTTGATTTAAGAATACATTTTTTTTCACTCTTTTGATTTCAGTTGCTGCAGGAGTGAGCGAAATATCCGACTCCACAACGATTTGAACTGTTGGTTCAGCAAGTACAACTGGAACTTTAATAGTTGGAGCCGTAACCGGTGTAGCGATTACTGGAGTAATAGCACTAGTTAATGGTATTTGTTCAGTTGATGCCACTGGGCAAGGTTCGGCTTTACTAACGTGATTAACTTGATTATCTAATTGATCACTCAAAATGTTCCCTCTTTTCATTTTTTTTATGAGAGTACTCATATCGTTAGAATATGTAGGGATTTAATCCATATATGGACATATACACTAGTTTTTTTAAAAAAGAGTTTTTTGAGCAGAGATATATGCTTAAGTATCCTTTAGATCTTAGGCACTCGAATTTTTTGTGCTTGTAGCAAATGAATGATTATTTCTAATACAATGTTTTGACACATTTGATTTGAATGAATTAATGACTCATTTTGTGCAGGTACTGCTTTCCCAATGTGGGATGCTGTATATTCAATACTCTGATGAATATAACCTTCAATAAATAAATTCCCCCTCAATGCTGAACATGTCCCATTACCTAATGATTGAGAAAATTGATTAGGAACGAATCTACAATTGGTTAATACTACCTCATTCAAGATATCTTTAACCCCCTCAATTCCTTTTTCAAATACGATCTTCTCTTCAAGGCATATTTCTATTTTATATTCCCCTACTACAACTGGCGCTCTAATGTGCATAAAGTCACCGGAACTGTAAGTGTGATAATCGGTTTCTCCTTTTTTAGTTGATTGTGTGTTATGTAAGGGAACAACAACTGATTTAGACGGATTACTCTTCTGATTATTTTTATCATAAGTATCAGTTTTCATTAAAAATGTAATTTGATTAATTTTTGAGTGAACCAAACGACAATCAGGTTGTTCAGGATAATCCGTTGTAGTACTAAATAGTTTGGTTTCAAATTGCGGAGTAAGATGATTGTTTGGATCAAGAAAATCAAATGTATTTTTAACAACCTCCCCACAGATAGGAGCATGAAGAAAATCATCAATTTCTACGTGAGTAGAGAATGGGCTTTTTTTGGTTTTAGAATATACTTCCCCTTGTACTGTCCCAGGAAATGCATGAACACGATCTGTAAAATTGTTATTCTCCATCTCTTCTGAATCAATAAGACAAATTATTTTCTTCCCAGCATCGGATTCAGAAGGACTACAAGTTTCACGTTTGGAGTTTAGTCGGTTTGTAAAATCCTGTTCTTCCAAAGGTTTGGTTTCTTCTGCATCTTCTATATTAAGAGGATCATTCATTTTATCCTCTATATTAGTTTCAGGAGGAATGACGGAATCTAAACAAGCTACAAAATTCTGCTCTTCCATGGGCTTGGTCTCATCTGTATCTTCTGAATCAAGGGGATCATTCATTTCACCCCCTACATTCGTTTCAAAAGGAATAAGTAGTTCATAGTTGGAATCTAGATGGGCTACAAAATCCTGTTCTTCCACAGACTTGGTTTCATCTGCTTCTTCTGTATCAAGAGGATCATTCATTTCATCCCCTACATTAGTTTCAGAAGGAATGAGTTTTTCACAATTGGAATCTATAGGAGATACATAATTCTGTTCTTCCACAGGCTTGGTTTCTTCTACATCGTCTGTATTAAGAGGAGTATCCATTTCATCCCCTACATTCGTTTCAGAAGGAATAAGTAGTTCACAATTGGAATCTACATGTGATGCAAGGCTAGATTCACTTTCTTTTTCTATATCAAGGAAATCATTTATAAAATCGGAATAAGGAGAATTCTGTTGCGATGCTTGATCCATTTCGATGGGTTCAATTTGACAATTATATTTTTGTTCGGAACTTATCTCTTTCATCACTTTATAGTTAATCCATGGAGTTTGCATTCGTCCACTCCCAAATAATGTTTATTGTGAAACATTTGATCCATAAAATCCTACGATAAGAGAAACATGTTCAAAATCGTTTTCTTCAGGAAAAAACAGCTAAACACTTTTTCTCCTGTTTTTGCTCGAATATATTTATAGATGTGTAAAGCTTTTAATGAATGCCCCTTTTTTTAAAATATTGTCAAACGATTATGAGCTACTTTTATTTTGATCTAGGTATTGCACTAATTACAATCCATTTTATGCTTTATTTTTTCTTTTGTCACAGAGCACTTTCCAATTCAGTTAGCAATTAAGATACCCATGTGTTTGAGAGACGATAGCATCCAAAATTTTATCTATCCATTATTTTGTTTTCAACTCCATTATTTGATAGATCCTTTAATACAAAAAGCAGTTGAAAGTTCGATTTAACCGAACTTTCAACTGCCAACAAAAATTTTAGATTTTTTTAGTGCCTACGAAATGCCCGTTATTGTCTATTTTGCTCCTCTAAATCCGAGATTAACAACAAGGATTAGAAGGAGGAGTTGGAGTAGGAGTTGGAGTAGGAGGACTAACTGGAGGAGTAAGCCCTGTAAGAACAGGAGTTATAACACTAGTGCCTGCTCCAAGACGAATTTGTTGAACTTGCAGTACTTTTACTGTAAGCTCTAGCACGATTTTTTCACGTAATGTGTCGAAAGTGCCTTCTGGTGTTGCCATAACTGGTGAAAAATCAAGTTCAAAGAAGTTTGCAGCTACTAACTCGCCAAATGGTTGTTCATTGTATTTAACTAGATTTTGGAAGAATGCTTTATCCAATCGAGCATCCATTTGCGTAGTTTCATTAAGGAAGTTCGCTTCGGCAAACTCAGAAATTCCTAAAATCGGAGTAGGGCCTCCAAGTGTTTGTGGGAACGTAAGGTCTGTAAAACCTGAAAACGGAACATCGGCAATTCTATCTTGGAGTGCCGCGTTACATGCTGCTGTAGCATATTCTATATTTTTACGAATATGTCCTGCTACAAATAATTTAGCTCTTGTTACCGCAAAAAAGTCAGTAGTGCCAATACGCGCAAAAGCAACAGGCACTAGTTTTACTTGATTTAGGAATACATTTTTTTTCACTCTTTTGATTTCAGTTGCTGCAGGTGTAAGCGTAATATCCGACTCTACAACAATTTGAAGTGTTGGTTCTGCAAGTACAACCGGAACTTTAATAGTTGGCGTCACTAACGGTGTAGCAACTACTGGAGTAACCTCAGTAGTTAATGGTATTTGTTCTGTTGATGTTACTGGACAAGGTTCGACTTGATTAACTTGAATATCTAATTGATCACTCAAAAAAATTCCCTCTTTTCATTTTTTAGTATTAGGAGCGCTCTATAGTAGAATATGAAGAACTTAAAACTATACATGGACTTGTATACTAGTTTATTTACTTATAATAAAAATGGGATTTTTGAGTTGAGTCTTACTTGTGTTTTAAAGCTTTTCTTTAAACTCGGTCCTCACAGTTAAATCGCTGAATTATTCACTTACTTTTTCCCATAATACGAAAAATGCCGAATCCAACCCAACTAACTAAACTACTATTGAAACGGTAATTGGTATTTTACCTACTTCATGTAAACAAATACTAAATCATTCAGGAAAGGAAATAGTATATAGTCCTGTAGCAATTAAGGTTGCAGAATAGATCATAGAAGCAATGACACAAATAAATAATTAAGATATTTACTTCAGTTCATCACGGGAGATAAAACACTAAAAAACGGGCTTCTCCCCAAAATCGGTATCCATCTATGGCGAGATGTTCATCATGTAGAAAGCCCTCTGTCATGGCTATTTGTATCAATGTATCTTGCATCACTTCAAGTACATCGGATTGACTAATGACATCAATCATTCGAGAATAAGACGCTTCAGAAGGCACAATATCCGAAACAAGAAAACCACAATCCAAACGGAATAAAGGATCGTTGACCAAACGTTTAATTAAACCCTTGATCGTTGGAATACGCTCTACTATGCGAATAATTAGGGATTGAATCATCGCACCGTAATTTAATTCACGTGGGGCACCACGTAATGTCTTTTTTGAAAACAACTGAAAAATAGGTTGTACGTCGAAAGTGGCAAAAATCGCATCAAAACGACGGGAACTTTCCATTTCCATTAATTCTTGGATGTCAAATAGGCTCATTTGTTTTACAATAGTCATAGGGCATTCACCTTATTCAGTAGGGTTAGTTTAGACGCTACCATTATACCGAATTTGGGGATGTGCCCGTTTTTTATTGTTTCAGAACCCTTGATACTAAAGGGATTTGGATTATGAAATTAACTCAACTACCAATAAAACAACAACGACTTTGAAAAATAATTATTTCTTACAAGTTCCTAAATAAAAACTAAAATGAATGTCAATAATAATAGGGAAATATTTAAATGGGGATTTTACTAAAAAATTAAACCTATTTTAACGAGTCTGTTTTGGACTACAATGTAAAAGAGCCGATTCAATTTTTTTTGAATCGGCTCTTTTTGTTAGGATTATTAATAAAAAACAGTCATTGATTGTGGTCTTTTCCTATTCCTTCAAACCTTGCAATGACTGCACTTACACGTCATTACATTGCAGTTTACCCATGCACAGCCATTGTTTGAAAAGGCTCTTTTGACAAGGCTAAATGCCTATTTCATTCAAATTCATAAGATATTGCAGACAGTGCATATAGTGGCGCTGTTTCTGCACGTAAAATGCGGGGTCCTAATGACATCGTTTGGGCACCGGCTTGAAGCAGTGCATCTGCTTCTTTTCTAGCAATGCCACCTTCTGGACCAAAGATAATAAGAACGGATTTCGACTTCTTGTCATACACTTTTTTTAACTTCTCCGCAAATCTTGTGCGTTGTTGTGCTTTTGCATCCTCTTCATCTGCTATAAATACGGCGTCGAAACGGCCAACTTGTTCTAGTAGCTGTTTAAAAGAGATTGGTTCATAAATTTCTGGGATATGTGTACGATGGGATTGCTCAGCTGCTTCTTTTGCAATTTTTTGTAGCCGCTCTTGCTTTTTGGCACCCTTCTTTTTATCCCATTTAACGATGGAACGCTCTGCTTCAAATGGCATTAGGGCAAACATTCCAAGCTCCGTTGCCTTTTGCGTAATAAGTTCTAGTTTATCGCCCTTTGGCAAACCACATGCCACTGTTACATGAACAGGTAACTCTGGAGAAGGAATAATTTCACCTGTAGTTTGAACGTGTACCTCATCGGCTTCGAAGGCTACAATTTCACATATATGAGCGGTATTTTGTGCAACTACAACGATTTTGTCGCCTTCTTTCATTCGCATTACTCGTTCAATATGTCGCGCATCCTCTCCACTAATACGTGCTTCCTCAATGGTCGTCTCAATAAAATAGCGTTGCATGTTACCATACTCCTTTATAGCAAGAAGAGAAAACGCCAAATCGCCAGCACTCGGCTCACGATTTGGCGCTTCCTCAATCAATTTATTGTGGTCGACGGGCAATGATCGCTACCCAATCTTCCATTAGTAATACTTCTTCGACTACAAACCCTGAAGCTTCTAGTGCTACTTTTACATCATCACGTTTCGCGCCAATGATGCCTGAAGTGACATATAATCCACCCGGTTTAACAACTGAAAATGCATCGTCAGTAAAGGACATAATAATTTCCGCTAAAATATTAGCCACAACGACATCAGCTGGTTCCTTAACTGTATCCAATAGATTTCCATGGAATACAGATACTTTATCATCTACTTTGTTTAATGCAACATTTTCTTGTGCTGAACGAACAGCTACTTCGTCTAAATCAAGTGCATGTACGCTCTTAGCTCCTAGTAAAGCTGCACCAATTGATAGAACGCCTGAACCTGTACCGATATCGATAACCGTATCGCCCTCTTTTACAACCTTCTCAAGCCCTTGTAAGCACATAACAGTTGTAGGGTGTGTTCCTGTACCAAAGGCCATACCAGGATCTAATTCAATCATTAATTCATCTGTTGATACTGGTACATATTCTTCCCATGTTGGTACAATCGTAAAGCGTTCAGAAATTTTTACAGGATGATAATATTGCTTCCATGCTGTTGCCCAATCTTCCTCGTTAACCTCCACAATCGATACAACATTTTCACCAATATCGATGTTGAAGTTCGTTAAATTTGTTATAGCCGCCTTAATTTCTTCGACTGTTTCATTTAAAAAACTAGACTCCGATAAGTACGCCTTAACAATAACACCATCTCTCGGAAAATCCGCTTCATTTAGCGCATAAATTTCACCATACTGATCCTCTCGTGGCTTCGCAAATTCTGCAGAATCCTCAATAACTACACCACTTGCCCCTGCTTCATGCAAAATATTCGAAATTGCTTCTACCGCTTCATTTTTTGTATGAATGGATAATTCTGACCACTTCACGTAGCTCTTCAGCTCCTCTAATTATTCACCTTGGAATTTTTTCTTAATTTTATCGAATAGTGAGCTTCCTTGTTCTTCAGGAATGTCACCACTGATTTCCGCAAATTCACGTAGTAATTGCTTTTGTCTTTCAGTTAATTTTTCTGGCGTTACAACTTTTACTGTTACATATTGATTTCCTGTACCATAGCCATGTACATTTTTGACACCTTTGTCTTTTAGACGGAATTGCGCACCTGACTGTGTTCCCACAGGAATACGTAGTTTTACTTTTCCATGAACCGTTGGGACTTCTATTTCATCACCAAGAGCTGCTTGTGGGAATGTCAGTTTTAGTTCGTAATAAATATCATCGCCATCACGTTCAAACTCTTTATGTCCTTGAACGCGGAACATAATATATAAATCCCCCGCCGGGCCGCCATTTATACCTGGCTCTCCTTGACCAGACACACGAATTTGCTGACCATCATCCACACCTGCTGGAATGTTAACTTTAATTTTCTTACGTTTCTGAACGTTTCCTTCGCCACGACAAGTTGAACATTTTTCTTTAATGTTTTTACCTGTACCATGACATGTAGTACAAGTTCGACGATTCATCATACGGCCGAAAGGTGTATCTACAGCTTGATTTACTTGACCCGCACCTTGACATGTTGAACATGTTTCAGGATTAGTACCTGGTTTTGCACCCGAACCGTGACAAGTATCACATAATTCATCTTTCGGAATTTCGATTTCTGTTTCTTTCCCGAAAATTGCTTCTTCAAATGTAATATTCATACGATATTGAAGGTCGTCACCTTTGCGTGGTGCGTTCGGATCCTGACGGCGACCGCCACCACCAAAGAATGAGCTGAAAATATCCTCGAAGCCGCCAAAGCCGCCGCCCCCGAAGCCACCACCAAAGCCTGCATTTGGATCTTCATGGCCAAATTGATCATAGCGTGCTTTTTTCTGATCGTCACTTAAAACTTCATAAGCTTCAGCGATTTCTTTGAATTTTTCATCTGCACCTGGCTCTTTATTAAGGTCAGGATGGTATTGTTTTGATAATTTACGGTATGCTTTTTTAATTTCATCTTTAGAAGCCGATTTCGTTAAACCAAGCACCTCGTAGTAATCGCGTTTCTCCATGATTCACACTCCGCTCTTTTTGCATAAAATCTATTGTATCACGCAGTTTAAAAAACTGCCTCTATTTTATTATTAAATATTCATTAAAAATGTTGCATATATGTTTTTTCACATTTCTCGCACATAACCTATGCATCTAGACGATTAATTGTGAGTGGATATATCTAAGATAAAGAGAAAAGCCAAAGCCGCAAGCGGTCTTTGGCTTCTTCACTCAACTGTGTTACTTACTATTATTTATCTTCTTTTACTTCTTCAAAATCAGCGTCTACGATATCATCTTTTTTACCAGCGCCAGCATCTGCACCAGCATCGCCACCTTGAGCTGCTTGAGCAGCTGCTGCAGCTTGTTCATATACTTTCATAACTAATGGCTGTAATACGCCTTCTAGTTTTTCTTTAGCAGATTTAATGCCTTCTAATTCGCCAGCTTCAAGCGCTTTTTTCAGTTCATCACGAGCATCTTCAACAGATTTTTTCTCATCTTCTGTAATTTGTTCGCCTAAGTCAGCAATTGTTTTGTCAACTTGGAACACTAATTGGTCAGCTTCGTTGCGAAGATCTGCTTCTTCTTTGCGTTTAGTATCCGCTTCAGCATTTGCTTCAGCATCTTTTACCATACGCTCGATTTCTTCATCAGATAAACCAGAATCAGATTGAATAACAATAGTTTGTTCTTTGTTTGTACCAAGGTCTTTCGCTTTAACAGATACGATACCATTTTTATCAATATCGAATGTTACTTCGATTTGTGGTACACCACGCGGTGCTGGTGGGATATCCGATAATTGGAAGCGGCCTAATGTTTTATTGTCTGCCGCCATTGAGCGTTCACCTTGTAGTACGTGAATATCTACTGCTGGTTGGTTGTCCGCTGCAGTTGAGAATACTTGTGATTTAGATGTTGGGATCGTAGTGTTACGGTCGATTAATTTTGTGAATACGCCACCCATAGTCTCGATACCTAATGAAAGTGGAGTTACGTCAAGTAAAACTACGTCTTTTACATCACCAGTTAATACGCCACCTTGAACAGCAGCACCCATCGCTACAACCTCGTCAGGGTTTACACCGCGGTGTGGCTCTTTATTAGTTTCTTTACGTACAGCTTCTTGTACTGCTGGAATACGTGTAGAACCACCAACTAAGATTACTTGGTCAATTTCAGATGTTGAAAGACCTGCATCAGATAATGCTTGACGTACTGGACCTACTGTACGGTTTACTAATGGTAATGTAATTTCGTCAAATTTTGCACGAGTTAAAGCAATTTCTAAGTGCAATGGACCAGCTTCACCAGCAGTAATGAATGGTAAAGAAATTTGAGTAGATGTTACACCTGATAAGTCTTTTTTCGCTTTTTCAGCCGCATCTTTAAGACGTTGCATAGCCATTTTATCTTTAGAAAGGTCAATGCCGTTTTCTTTTTTGAATTCTGCTACAAGATACTCGATGATAGCATCGTCGAAATCGTCCCCACCTAGTTTGTTATCACCAGCTGTTGCTAATACTTCAAATACACCGTCACCTAATTCAAGAATAGATACGTCAAACGTACCGCCACCAAGGTCAAATACTAATACCTTTTGATCTGTATCTTGTTTGTCTAAACCATAAGCAAGTGCAGCAGCTGTTGGTTCGTTGATAATACGCTCTACTTCTAAACCTGCGATTTTACCAGCATCTTTAGTAGCTTGACGTTGAGCGTCGTTGAAGTAAGCAGGTACAGTAATTACTGCTTTTGTTACTTTTTCACCTAAGTAGTCTTCAGCATAGCCTTTTAAGTATTGAAGAATCATTGCAGAAACTTCTTGTGGAGTATATTCTTTATCTTCCACTTTAACTTTTTCAGATGTACCCATTTTAGATTTAATAGAAATAATTGTGTTAGGATTTGTTACTGATTGACGTTTCGCTACTTCACCAACTTGACGTTCGCCATTTTTAAACGCAACAACAGATGGTGTTGTACGGTTCCCCTCTGGATTTGGAATTACTTTTGGTTCTCCGCCTTCAAGTACAGAAACACAAGAGTTTGTTGTTCCTAAGTCAATACCGATAATTTTGCTCATAAAAATTTCCTCCTATTATTTAAACGCAAATGATGCGTTTTCTATCTAAATGTAATAAATTAAATAGTACTAAGTCTATTCGTTTACAGATACCATTGTTGGGCGTAATACACGATCCTTTAACATATAGCCTTTTTGAAGCTCGCGTAAGACAACACCCGTCTCTTTTTCACTATCTTGCTCTTGCATGACAGCTTGGTGAATATTAGGGTCAAATTGCTCCCCTTCAGCTTTAATAATCTGTAAGCCTTCCTTCTCAGCAGCTTCTATCAGAGAACGGTACACCATTTCAATACCTTTCACGATGGAAGCAGTTTCTTCAGAAGTCGCTTCAACTTGTAAGGCACGTTCAAAATTATCAATTACTGGCAATAAATCAGACAGTAAGCTCTGAGCGCGATACTTTTCAGCAGCCTCACGATCAAGTTGATTGCGGCGGCGAATATTATCGAAGTCAGCACGTAAGCGTAAATGACGATTTTCCTCGTCGTCTAGCTTTGCTTGTAACTCAGCTAGCTTTGCTTCATACTGTTCTTCGATTGTTAATTCCGCTTTTTGTTCTTCTACTACTTCTGTTTCTTCTACCACATTTTCAGCTTGTAAATCCTGTACAAGGTCTTTGTTTTCAGTTTTTTCCGTCACTTTTATCCTCCTCATTATCAATCACTACGATTCTTCGTAAAGGCTTGTGTTAAATCCAAGCGCATTACGTCTAGTAAAGCAACAACACGTTTATAATCCATTCGTGTTGGACCAATAATTGCTATAGCCCCTTGCTGATCTTCACCAATAGAATAAGTGGTCGTAATGACACTACAGTTTTCCATTTCTAGTTGTTTATTTTCTGAACCAATACGAATGTGAATGCCCGATTCATTAGGATGGAAGAGTGACTGCACTTGGCTAGTCGTTTCCATTAAGTCCAAAATCATTCGGACTTTATTTAAATCGTGGAATTCAGGTTGGTTGAACATATTTGTTTTACCACCATAGAAAATTTTACTTTCTGAATTATGCATCGTCGCTGTCACGAGAGCGTGAATAAAATCATCCGCTGATCGAACATGCTGGTGTAATACTGTTAGCACTTCAGCTTCGAGTTTTTTATGAATATCCTCTAATGAAACACCAACTAGTCGTTCATTTAAGATATTAACCATTTTCTCTAAATCAGTAGCGGTAAAATTAGGCGGTAAACTAAACATGCGATTTTCAACATGCCCGTTATTCGTTACGATAATCGCTACTGCTGTATCGCTAGAAAGTGGCACAACTGAAAATCGTTTTACTCGATGTCTTTGAACATCTGGTCCTAAAAGAATCGATGTATACGAGGTCAGTTCTGATAAAATATTGGCTGACTTTCTGATAATATGCTCTACTTCTACTAAGCGATCGTTAAAAATTGATTGGATTTGCTGAATATCCCTCGAATTAATGCCTTGGGGATTCAACAAATGATCTACATAAAATCTATAACCCTTTTCCGAAGGCACTCGACCAGAGGAAGTGTGCGTTTTTTCTAAGAAGCCTAATTCCTCTAAATCCGCCATTTCATTTCGAATTGTGGCTGGACTAAATGTAATCTCTTGCTTTTTGGAGATTTGGCGAGAACCTACCGGCTGTGCAAACATAATAAAGTCATCTACGATAGCTTGCAATATTTGTAATTGCCGATTTGTTAGCATGATTATCACCTCTGTTAGCACTCAACTAAGAGGAGTGCTAATACTATTATTAAGTTATCAAATCCTACATTTTATGTCAACGATATCGCTCAATCTTCTAGTAAAAATTGTTGAAATACTTCATTACCTACAAAGCGACCTTTTCGCGTAAGTCGAATTCCTTTAGTATCCTGTTCCAAAAGACCTTCTGAAACTAACTTTTCTATGACATATGAGTAATCCCTATACATTGATTCTTTAAATTTTTCTTCATATATAGAGTGTGTAATTCCTTCTGTTTTACGCAAACCTAAAAACATTTGCTCTTCGCGTTTCTCATTCTCTGTCACAACATGCTCATAGACAATTGGTAGTTCCCCTGCATTTACTGCATCCATATACTTTTTCAATGGTCCATGATTTGAATAACGCTGACCCGCTAAATACCCATGAGCACCAGCACCAAATCCTGCATATTCATCATTTTCCCAGTATATTTTATTATGTTTAGAACTGAAACCAGATTGAGCAAAGTTACTTATTTCGTATTGTTGAAGTCCATGCGCCTCCATCTGGTTCATTAGCACATCGTACATATCCGCTTCAAGATCTTCAGTTGGCAAATGGAGCTTCCCTTTTGTGTATTGATTATAAAAAATCGTTTTTGGCTCCACTATTAGTGAATAAGCCGAATAATGTGGTATTTCAAGAGCGAACGCTTTTTCTAAGGTGTCCTTCCATTGTGCCATCGTCTGACCCGGCAACCCGTACATTAAATCCAAACTAATATTTCTAAAGCCTACCTTTTTCGCCAAGGCAATTGTTTCATAAACATGATTGTTGCTATGAGTACGACCAATTTTCTTTAACAACTCTTGATCAAAGGATTGTACACCCATACTTAAGCGATTTACACCACCGTCAAACAATGCTTGCATTTTTGCTTCTGAAAGCTCGTCCGGATTGGCCTCTGATGTAAATTCTGTCACATTGTCCATCGGAATATACGTACGAATAAGCTCAAGAAGTCTGTCTATTTGTTTAGGTGATAGTGCTGTTGGTGTACCGCCACCAAGAAATATCGTTTCGATTTGCTTAAAACTCTCGGGATATTTTTTTGTCGCAAGCTCCATCTCCTTGCCAAGCATTTCTATATATTCATCCACTGGTTGATTTTTAAAATAAAATTTATTGAAATCGCAATAATTACAAATTTGATGACAAAAAGGAATATGAATGTAAACACCTCGTGCCATAACTATCCCTTCTTTCTCGTTAGTCTTTTCCATTTCCTCATTATAAACAATAGCGGCACGGAACGCCATGAATCAAGTTAGGAAAATAACTAAATCAAAACTATGTTACTTTAACGTTATTATCCGAAAATTCACACCTTTGTGTTGTGCTAACTAAAAACAAGAAATGGAGTAATCATGATGGACATAATTTTTAAAGCAACAACCGCAACAGAAAATGATGATGACACCTCAATTACACACATCTTTTGAATTACTACAATATACAACACTTGAACTTGCGACAATTTCTGTATGAACAGCAATTAGAGAATATCGTAAAGAGTTAGGAATACCAGCAGCAAACAAACGAAAGGCAATATAAATTTTACAGCCCATCCATATAATCATTGTTCTAACATGAAAACGATTTTCCTATACTGAATGTGGTTTTGGCTATACGTCCTTTCGCGAGAAGAAATAGCAAGAAATAGACCCCTTAAATTTCTTAAAAGCAAAAAAATAGTATGCTTGAAGGCTCCTCAAGCACACTATTTTCTCTTTTGGATAACCCACATCTTGTCAATATCCAATATTTATACTATCGACACTCATATACTCGCAATAACAACACTTCCAATAGTTACAGTCGTGAATCCATCCACTAGCATTGGTGTTAAAATTTCACTGGAAATTTTTTCTGTTCATCATCCTTTTTGCCAATACTTCTACTTACTTCCTCATATACGATGTAGTCTCCCGGAAAACCAAATGTAGTGTTAACTCTACTGTACATACAAACGAGGAGCTATATATCCGCAAAATTCTAAAGCAGTGTAACGGCAATATTTCAGCCGCTGCTAACAATTTAATATTTCTCGCCAATCTCTACAGCATTATATGAAGAAACTAGCGATTCGAAAAGAAGCGTTTATTTAAGCTTTCAATTCATTTCACAAAAAAATCAACAGCAATGCAATAATGGTTTTGATTTTTTTGTATCCTTAATAACATACAATTCCTACGCAAATGCCAATTAGTACGAGCAAATAAGGTTGAACTTTCCAATTCATCAAGCACCATAAAAAAGCGGCTACAAGTAGTATGTCTAGACCATTTTGAATTGTCTGTGTCACAATCGGATGAATAAAAGCTGCGGCTAATATTCCAACAACTGCTGCGTTTGCACCAGCCATCGCCCCTCTTAATCCGGCGAAACGATTAAGAGCTAGCCAAAAAGGCATTGCCCCTATTATTAGCAAAAATGCCGGTAAAAAAATAGCTATCGTTGCGATAATGGCCCCAGGTACTCCAGCAATGACCATACCTATGTAGGAAGCAAAGGTAAATAATGGACCTGGGACTGCCTGTGTCAATCCGTATCCTGCCAAAAAATCTGAAGAACTTATTAACCCACTTTGGACAAACTGTGCCTCTAGTAAAGGCAATACGACATGACCTCCACCAAACACTAATGCACCTGATAGATAAAACTTGTCAAGGATCGTAAACCATTCATATTGAATGAGTGGGCTAACAATTGGTAAACCAACAAGAAGTATTACAAACAGTGCTAAAAAACATTTACCTGTCGTTTTTGAAATAGGTACAACCGTTTCTTCTGGATTCTCTCTTTGATTGATTTTCTTAAAAAATTGATAGCCGAGAAAAGAAGCTACAATAATAGTCGTCACTTGAGCAAGTGGATGGACCCACAAAAGCACTGCCACCAGTGCCAACAAAGCGATTATAAGATGGCGAATACTAAGGATTAATTTTTTTGACATATCAAAAATAGCTTGTGCAACAATCGCAATCGCCACCAATTTTAAACCATGAATCCACCCCATATCCATCTCTGTATGTACAGAGAAATACGCAAATGCCATAAGTAGCAAAACTGACGGCAATGTAAAACCAACAAATGACACAATACTCCCAAATAAACCGCCTCTTAATAAGCCAATCCCCATCCCTACCTGACTCGATGCTGGCCCAGGTAAAAATTGACTGAGTGCAACAAGCTGACTGTAGTCATAATCAGATAACCATTTACGCTTCTGAACATATTCATTTTGAAAATACCCTAAATGTGCAGTGGGGCCACCAAAAGATGTACAACCTAATGTAAGCGAAACTAAAAAAATCTCCCATAACCTTCGCAATATTTTCAACTACTTTCCATGTCGTCTATATTTATAGTACAAGGGGTAATCAACCTTTTGGTTTAAGATATTGTAAAGTTTTAAAAAAATATGAGAGTCATGTTTTCGATCTTAATCTCCAATCTTGACGGCAGAGCCAAGCTCACTTCCATTTGCAGCTACCGGAATAAGCTCATAGCTCTTCCCCGTTAAATACAATGCATCGAGGCGAACACCCCACTTTGTATACTCTTCATTCAAAGGATATGCTACGTTAAATGGCCAAGATTCCCCTGTTACTGAGTGGATTTTAAAATGCAACGCTTCATTGAGTAAGCTTTTCTCTGAATGAAAGTATATTGTTGTTGATATAGGTGTAGAAACAACCTCCTCTATTGTTATTTCCTGACCATCTAAAAGCTTTACTTTTTTCTCAACAGGGAAGACCTTTCTATCTTCTTGTAATTGCTCTTGTGAAGCTTCCACTTGAAATTCCCACGGCACGTCAATTTTTTTTTCGCCGTTCCAGTCGTTATAACGAATATCTAAGTTTAATATTTTATCATCTGGTAGTTCACTTAATTTCACACTACTATAAATTGTATAGGTTTTATCAGATTGTTGGATAGTCTGTCCTCCATTTCTAACCGTGAACTCTTTTCCATTCACAAAAACCTGTGGAAAGAAAAAGATTCGGTAGTCGAAATTTAAGCCTTTTACTGGTTTAAAGGTAGCATTCAGTAGTATTTGATTATCATCAATAATTATTTCATTTAATGTTAAACGTCCGAGACTATTTTCAGCAGTTTTATCGATCACTGTTTTGTAGGCTTCAAAATTTAAATCCTTCTTAAACAAAAAATAATAAACAATTACACAAGTAGCTACCAATAAAAGCAATACAACAATAAACCATATTTTCCGCCCCCGATTTTCCTTAGGCTCACTCTCGACAAGAAGCATATCATTGGACACCATGTACACCTCATTTTAAGAAAGTATGTCATCACAAATGCTTTTTATTTATTGTAGTTTTCAATTGGACATTATATAACCTCTAACGATGTCAAGGTTTGGCTGATTTCACTATGTATCTATAGAAATAATTTAAATTCCTTTTATGTGTTTAAAACAATTAGTACGGCAACCACCTTTTTAGTTTAACGAACACTTTCAAGAATTATCGCTCAACTTTTGAATTTTATCGATTAACTTTCATGTTTTATCACCCAACTTTTGAATTTTATCGATTAACTTTCACGTTTTATCTCCCAACTTCTGAATTTTATCGACATCCACCTCCCCAAGAGTAAAAAAAGATTCACACACAAAACTGTGCGTAAATCCTTTATCCTTTATCCTTACTCTTGATGACGAACCTTTTTGGCTTCTTCCATTAAATAATCTACAAATAACTCATCTTTCACTAACCATGCTTGATAATTTCTTTTTAAAAACCATTCTGCTTCATAAAAACTTGTAAAGATTTGATCTAATGGAAGTTTATTTTTTTCAATTACCCAATCAAAGTCACTTATTGAATATAGGAGGAAAAATTCTCCCTTAAGGTTTTTATACATTGTCCCAAAAGAAGAGAACCTTAAATTATAGCGATTTCGTTTCGCATCCTCTGGTATTGGTGCTATATGAAATATTTGTGCCACGTACTGCTCATAAGCTTCATCTGTTAAAGAGCAACCCGCTGCTTTTTGATGCCCTCCCCCTCCGAATTCTGCTGCAATTGCCGAAACATCTATGTGATCATGAATCGTACGAAATGAAATTTTTTTGCCACCCATATTTAATATAGCTATAAAATCGAGGTGTACATTTTCTTTTCCCAATTCATTACCAAGCTCTGAATGATACGATTCTGCATAAACCACACCTGTAAAGTATTCTCCGATCGATGTTTGCACTAACTCCCTTTTCTTTCGACGGATGTACCGTGCTATCTTCTCCTCTTCCATTGTTAAAATTTTCTTTTCAAATTCATTGAAGTCAAAATGTTCGCTAGTCTTTAAACGTTCAAGCATTTTTTCTTCAAACTCTTCGATTGATACTAAAAAAAAGAGTGCATTGAGTCGACGTGCTTGCTGATTATCATTCTTTTCCCACTCCCACGTATCGTACTGTCTCACTAATTCTACAAATTCTGTGATGGCATTCCTTTGTTCTAAAAATCCATGTGTAACAAGATACTGATAAAGTAAAGACGTGGCGGATGTTAAATTGCCCTTCTCATCTTCTATTGATACTTTACCCCATTCATAATCGTTTAAATGAAAAGCCGTTTTATGATGATCAAGCAATTGAACTTTACCCGTTGCGATATAATAGTCATTTAACCTCCTTTCATTTTCCTCGTTTGGAGATAAATCAGTAATAAATAAAAACGTATCTTGTTCGTTATTGTCTAAAAAATACTCAATTTCACGGTCCAACGCTGAAATTGAATTGTACTTAACCTTCACTTGATCTTGAAAGGCAAGCTTGGCTAAAATCCCGCAGCCTACTCCATCTAAATCATTATGCGATAGCAATTTATACATTTTTTCACCTCAATATTAGTATGGTTTATCATTGAAAAAATTATCGGTATTGTAAGACGTGTTTATGTGATATGCTCCCCATCACTAGACAGATGAAAAACTTATGTAGAATCTTTTTTGATTAAAAGTAAATTAATATATATTTTTTTCGCTTAATAGTCATAAAGCATTAAAATATTCACCACTCTTAAATAAATCAATATTATTTTTAGAATAGTATTTATTGTAAAAAAATTTACCTCCTTAAAGCAATTTTCCATCATTCACTTTGTAACAATTTATATATAAAGACATAAAACCCTTTAAATCCAACATTTACAAACATAATCTATTATAATATTTTTCCATATATTTCACTCCTAGTAAATCAGATTATTTGGAAATAACTGAAATTAACCATCCTATAAAATATAAATTCATTTTTTGTTATAATATGTTATTATAATTTTAGTAAAACGACCTATTTTTGTTAAATAAAAAAATAGAGGAAAAACGAACTAAAAAGGATGATGAACATGAAAAAAATCCAACAATTATTCCAAAGCGAAGATGGTAATATCGAACAAAGGGAGAATTTTTTATCCCTATTAGAGAAAATTGTTACATCATTAGATGAGTTAAAAAACCCAAAAACAACAACTCTTGGACCAATGAAAGAGCGCTCTGACAATTTCTATAAAGAGTTAATGCAAGAAAATCAAGTACCAACTTCAGGTGTCGGACTTGATCAGGTTGTGAATGATTTAACGCAATTGATGCAAGGACATCCTTACCATACACGTAACTTTGTAACAAATGTTTTACCAATGGCTAGCATTCCTGGTATATTAGGACAATTCACAAATGCGCTGCTTAACGGTAACAATCTATGGGATGTATACGGACCTGCTGCCGCAGAATGTGAGGTAAAGGTAGTAGCAATGATGTCGAAATTAGTTGGCTACGACTATACTCAAAGCTTTGGTTACACAACTTGGGGTGGACAAGGGGCTGTTTTCAGTGGACTTCGTCTTGCGATTGCTAAACAATTCCCTAACGCAAAAGAAGATGGCGTACCAAATAATTTATATTGCTTTGCTTCAGAAAATGCACATTACAGCTTATTAAAATCAATTGAAGCAGTAGGCATCGGTAGCAAACATTTAATTCGTATTAAAGCTGGCAAAGACCATTCAATGGATATCGAAGATTTACGTATGCGTATGACTGAAGTGATCGAAAATGGTGGTATTCCAGTGTACGTAGTTGCTACAACAGGCGCTACAGATCAATTTGCCATTGATGATGTACAAGCAATCAAAAAAGTTACAACTGACCTTGAACAAAAACATTCATTAAAACCTATACATATTCACGCTGATTCAGCTTTAGGTGGTTTTTACGCATTTTTCAACGATTATGATTTTAAGGCAAATCCACTTCAGTTAGAGACTACTGTTTTACAAGCACTGGAACAAATTAAAGAACGTATGCAATATCTACCTATTGCAGATAGCCTTTGCTTCGACTTCCAAAAGCTTGGTCAAACGCCTTATTTAACAAGCTTATTCTTAATAAAAGAAGGGAAACATTTACAGCTTTTAGATATTGAGGACTTCGACACACCTTATGTTGGTAATCGAGGCTATGGTTCTTATCATACAGGTTATACATTAGAGTGCTCTCGTATGGGTAGTTCAATTGCTATTTACGCTGCATTACAGGCGTTTGGGAAAGAAGGTTACCAACAAATATTAGCAAATTATGTGCGTGTAAATTTAGCATTCCGTGCGCAGTTAGCAGAGAAAATTTCAATGTTACAAGTAGTCAATGAGTCTAATATTGGACCAGTTACAGCATTTCGTTTGTATCCTGAAGGCTTTAATTGGAAATCTGAACAATCAGGTAGCTATACACAAGATCAGATTGAATATATTAATGGCCTTAACGCTTCTTTATTTGAAATTATAGGAGAAGGTCGCGACGAAGTATTTTTCGGTGATACTACACGAGTTTGCACTGTCAACACTAGTGATACAAAACAACAAATTCCAGTCGCTGCCGCAAAATTCTTTTCAATCTCTCCTTATACAGAGACGGAACATATTAGTGATATGATTCATTTTTTACAACAAAAGGTGAAAGTATTGGAGGATGTTAAAGTTGAGTATAGTCAAAAAATTTAAAAGCTCTTTACTCTATAAATATATTGCTAGTTTTACTATTCCAATTGCTATTATTTCGGTCATATTTAGTATCGTATTATTTATTTCGTCTTATCAGATTATCGATAATTTTGTTATTACACAATTTGAGACATCATTAGAGGTAATATCTCAAACAATTTTTGATGATATAGATAAAGAAGATGTCAAAGCTGCAGATAACGGCGATAAGGATAAATATGAAGGAATATTAAATAAGTTAAATGAAACAATGAACGAGTACGATATTCAAAATGCTTACGTTCTTTCACGTGCAAATGGCAAAGAACATATTGTGGCATTAAGTAAGAAAGATGATTATCAAGAGGGCTATGTTTTTACTAAGGACATGAATGAAGCGCTAAATACTGGAACCGTTCAATCTAGTGATATTTATAAAGATGAATACGGTATTCATAAATCCATTTTTGTACCATTTAAAGATACGGATATTCTTTTTGGTTTAGATATGGACGCTTCCTTCATTTCTAAACTTCAAACCAAGACTCTTTGGACTTGTATCATTATGACCGTGATGTTTTTGATATTCGGCTTTATTGTGGCTTATTTCATTAGTAAAGGGATTATAAAACCAATTAAAAATATGACTAACTATGTTGGTAAGGTAGCACAAGGAGACTTAGCCGTTGAACCACTTCAAATAAAGGGTTCTAATGAAATTGCACAGCTTTCTGAAGGCATTGAAAATATGACAGAAGACTTACGCTCACTTATTCAACAAATTGCTGAAAATGCTGAGCAAGTAGCTGCTATGTCTGAAGAATTATCGGCAGGTTCTGAGCAAACAAGTGCCTCAATTCAACAAATTACATCTTCAATGCAAGATGTAGCTGCAGGATCAGATAAACAAACTTCCTCTATTGAAGAAGTAGAAAGTCATATTACGACAATCTCCACAAAGATGTCAGAAGTTGTATCGAGCGTGAATGATGTCACTACTAAAGCATTTAGTGCCTCTTCTATTTCAGAAAAAGGCAATACGACGATTCAAAGTGCTACAGAAAAGATGGTTGTCACATCTAATGCTATTCAAGAGGCTTCAAAAGTTGTGGAACGTTTAAGCACATACTCAAATGAGATTGGCGACATTGTAACCTTAATTAATGAGATTACAGATCAAACAAATTTACTCGCTCTAAATGCTTCTATTGAAGCGGCACGTGCTGGTGAGCATGGTAAAGGCTTCGCGGTTGTAGCTGAAGAAGTACGTAAACTTGCTGACCAATCATTAGCGGCAACCAACAGTATTCGAACACGTATTGAAACGATTAAGGAAGAGTCTGTGCAAGCTGTAAAATCTATGGCAATTAGTAACAGTAACCTTGAAGAAAGCTCAATTACGTTTAATGAATCAGGTGAAGCCTTTAAAGAAATATATTCGCATATTACTTCTCTTACTCAAGAAATGGATTCTGTCAATAATATCATTTCCAATATTAATGACGGGGTTAGCAACATTGCAATTTCTGTAGAGGAAGTTGGTGTAATTGCCGTTCAAGCATCAGGAAACATTCAAAATGTAGCTGCTGCTTCCGAGGAGCAGTCAGCTAGTATTGAGGAGATTACGGCGTCTTCAAATAATTTAGCTGAGATGGCACAGGAACTTCGTAATATCATACAAAAATTCAAATTATAAGAATAACTAATAACAAAAATCCGCTATATTTTCTAAAGGTAAGTTTTAGTTTTACCTTTAGAAGATTATGCGGATTTTTTCATTAACTCTTAAAAGTTCTTCTCTAATTTTAATGTTCTCTTGTTCATCCAGGCAAGCGTTTCTTCTAGCCCTACTCGATATGAAGTACGTGGTAAAGCGCCTATCTCCTTTTCGTATTTTTCTCCACTTAAAATGACTGGTTCTTCGGTTAAATACAACATTTCGACTACTTCCCTCATATCAGGGGTAAATATTCCAATAAATTGGATCATGCCTTTAGAAACTGTACGAATGCCTTTTTTGAAACCTGTAATTTCACGTAAAATTTTTACTAGTTCTTCCCCTGTAATTGGATGAACGGCTGGCACGTTCCAATTCTGATTATATGTGTCGTCACGTAAAGCAAGCTCAACCATAGCCTTTGCGCCATCAACTGTATAAAGGAATTCCCTTTTCACCTGCATATTTCCTACAAAATTGGCTTTTTTACCTTGCGCTACATTTTTTAACGTTTCATAGAGTATTGTATTCTCTGCATTTGGTCCGTATAAATCCGGGAAATGTACAATTAACGAGGGTACATTACTGTTTTTTAATTTATTTTCCATCATTAAACGAATTTTCCCTTTTTTCGTTTGTGGTTCCTTTTTAGCTTGCTCTATTACAGGGTTTGTTGATTGTCTTCCATAGGCATAAATATTATCTACTAGTGCAATTTTCGCTCCTCTCCTTTCTGCTATGTTCATCACCATGTCTACACATCGCATATGGAGTTTTTCCCAATCTTGATATGGAAAGCTAATAGCATGAAAAATAATATCCACACCATTTGAAGCTTTCATCAAATCCTGTTCATTAAATACATCACCCGAAATGATTTCTACATTTTTGTGATGCTGAAAAAGTGCAACTAACTTTTCTTTATTTCTAGCAAATGCCTTCACCTGTATATTTCGACTTACTAGTTCATTTACTAGTGCATATCCCATACCACCAGATGCCCCAATAACCAATGCTGTTTGCAAATTAATTCCCCCTTCGTTAATTAACCACTGGTCAAATAACTTTGAAATGAAAGCTCTAGATTTTTTTACTAGAGCTACTCTTTAAATAGTTAAAGCTTTGATAAGAAATTTTGCATGAGCATCCACTGCTTCTTTCGCTTCTTCATAATTTTTTACATAATGACGATAATGTGCAACAAATCCATGAAGAGCAATGAATGTAGAATGTATATCTGAAATTAACAGTTCAGTCTTTGATAAGGACTGTACAGATTGTGCAAATTTTTCATAACTAAGGTTCGCTGCCTCTTGTGAAAGCCCATCGATTTCGCTATCTCTTATCATAAACATTAATTCATACTGGCTTTGATTATTTAAACCAAACGCCATATAACCTACAAAAACATTCTGCAGTTTCGTGTTATGATCTTCAGGACCATTCACTGTTTCATCTAAAGTATTATTTAGTTCAGAAAAATAATCACCTAAAATCGCATAAAATATTTCTGCTTTATTTTTAAAATGATAGTAAATAGCCCCATGACTACAACCTAGCTCTTTCGCAATACTACGCATTGATACTTGGTGAAAGTCCTTCGCGATAAATTGCTTATGAGCCTCATTTATAATCATTTCTTTCGTCAAATCTTTTGTTGACGGCTTACGTGGCGACATAATTATCCCCCTTATTGACCAGTGGTTAATAAATAGTATATAGTTGTTTTCATTTTTGTTCAATATGACACTAACATTGAACAAAAATAATTTTGGGAGCTAAAAAACAATCTCTTACCACTTGAGAGTAGGAGATTGTTTCTAACAACTTTAAATTAAACTCTTCACAACTTTTGAAATAACAGCGCCTTCAGCCTGACCAGTTAACAAAGGTTTTGCAATTTTCATTGCTTCCCCCATGTTCATTCCTTTTGCAATGCCTGCTGCCACAAGTTTTTCTGCAATTTCTTCTTCAGTTAATTGCTTCGGTAAAAATGATTTTAAAAGTGCTAATTTTGCTTCCTCTTTTTCAATTAAGTCAGCTCGCCCTGCATTTTGAGCACCCTCTAAAGCCTGATTTGTTTGCTTCACTTCACGATTTATAATAGCCATTTCCTCTTCAGACGATAAAGCCTCCCCCTTTTCTTTTTCAGCTAAATCTAGAGCAGACTTCAAAAGCGATAATACGCCTTTTGCTAATACATTCTTTTCTCTCATTGCCTGTTTTAATTGTTCAAATACCTCTGTTTTTAACAATGTTTTCACTCCTTCGTGGCATCATTATACCATAAAAAAATACCGTAACCTTTAGGGATACCGTAGCGTGTGTCACGAAATTATGCCGAGGCATAATTAATACTATTTTACTTGTTTAAGCATAGTTACTTCAGCTTTTGTCGTTATTAAATCCGATGATATAATATCAAATTTTGCATCTACAAGATCAATTTTTCGACTTAAATTTTGTTCAACTTTGTCTAATCTTTTTTCCAACGCTTCGTTTTTTTCTTCCAGTCGTTTCTCAGCTACATCAATTTTTTCTTCTAATCTCTTCTCAACTGCTTCGATTTGTTGTTGAAGATCTGCTTTCATGTCTTGCATTTGCTTTGAAAGCTCTAAAATTGCTTGAAGAATCGTATGTTGGTTGACTTCTTGTTCCATTTTTGAGTTCCTCCGCTCTTATATATATTACATTATCTATTAATTTCACGCATTAATCACAATAAAAATAGGTAGAGTTACATAAGCAACTCTACCAATCATTCTATCTACGATTTATCTTAAAGTCAAAGTATTAAGAGATGGAATTTGTCAAGTATTTCATCCGTTAATTTCACTTGATATAATCGTATCACTTTATATTCCTGTTATATAAACAGGTCCTTACAATCACTTCTCAAATTGCCATGGCACCAGTATTTTACTCCAATGAAACTGATTGCATTAGCAATATCTAGTGATTTAATTAATCTCTGCCATTTACCCAATACACAAAACCAATAACAGCTCCACCAATAATATTACCTATTGTAACAGGTAATAAATTTGACATGGCTCCACTAAACGATACTAGTTCACCATGAGGTATGAGGAGCGCAAGAGAAAACAATGTCATATTTGCTATACAATGCTCAAATCCAATTGTGACAAATGGGAAAATACAGCAGAAAATCATCACTAATTTTCCAGTCTCTGTTTTTAATTTATAGGTGCACCATACGGCCAAACATACTAGCAAATTACATAAAATACCCCGACATAAAAGTTCAACGAAGCTACCACTCATCTTAGCTGTAGCTAGTTTTTCAATGTAAGTTGCTATGTCTCCGCCTGCTAGCCCTGAGTAAAAAAATAATGCGGCTGCTAACAGAGAACCAAAGAAGTTTCCTATGTAACTAAATGTCCAAATGCCCAACATCTCTAATGGTGATGATTTTTTTGATAGTGTACTAACCGTTAAAACTAGATTATCACCGGTAAATAAATTGGCTCCAGCCATCATGACCATACTAAGTGCCACACCAAATGATAACCCTTGTACGATCTTCGTACTCGGTACCCCAGCCGGACTTAATAAGCCCCCTATAGTAGTGATGAGCAAAATTCCAAATCCGATAAAAAGTCCACCAAAAATAGCTAACAATAAATAATTAGCAGGCTTTTGCTTCATCATGTTAATTTTTGTTTCAGCTGTTATACAAACTGAAGAAATTGTCTCTTTCATACTTTCATCTCCCAAACAACATCAAGCTAATTTAATAACTCATTTTTAACGCTGGTCTCAAGTAGTCATCGGTTTCCACTCTAACCAACTTTTATACAAGGCTTACATTTTAACAAATTATTATTCCAAAATATCGTTAATTAGCAAATTTAAAGTAAATTCCTCCAAATATACATATAATCATGCACTATTACTTTCTGTGAAGACATCAATTTGTATTTCCGGTTACTCGCTTTCGCATAGGAGCATAGTCAAGAATAATCCGTATTTCTCGTAGTACTAAACCAAGAAAAATTATTTTGTAGATTTGATTAATTATTTTTTTCTATTGCTACATTTAATACTTCTATTAGTGATTTTATTGCTTATATGGATTTATATTGATATGATTCCACTAATTCCTACAAAAAAAGTTTGTTAAGTAGGTTAAATTTAAGGGGTTGATTGGGATGGGTCAAATTGTAACGAATAAGATTAAACAATCTATTACAGAATTAATCGGTCATACACCACTTTTAGCATTAAATCAGTATGTAAAAGAGCAACAGCTAGAAACCGAAATCATTGTAAAGCTAGAGTATTTTAATCCTGCTAATAGTGTGAAGGACCGTGTTGCTAAAGCGCTGATTGAGGATGCTGAAGCTCGTGGCGTGTTGACAAAGGATAAAACAATAATTGAAACAACTAGTGGCAATACAGGTATTGGTCTAGCAGCAATTGCAGCTGCAAAAGGCTATAAGCTTCGAATTTACATGCAGGATGGTGTAAGTGAAGAGCGAACAAAGGTAGTTAAGGCATACGGAACGGAGGTTGTACCATTTTCAGATGTCCCAGAAATGGTAGCTGCCTTTGAGGAAACAGATGGTGACTTTGTTGAAACGATTAAAGTATTTCGAGAAACAGTCGTTGAACACGAAGAAAATGTTGTATTTTTAAATCAGCTTGATAATGAGGCCAACCCAAATATTCATAAGGTAACAACTGGTCCTGAGGTCTGGGAGGATACGGACGGACAAATTGATATTTTTGTAGCAGCAATTGGCACAGGTGGTACGATAAGTGGTGCTGGTGCATATTTAAAATCTAAAAATCCAGCTATTCAGATTATTGGTGTAGAGCCTGCTGTTAATTCCATTGCAACAGTTGATAATCCAGATATCATTGAAATCACAGGTGTTCACCGCTTCTCCGATGCTGACGAGGCTCGCGTGCCATCGAATGTTCATTTAGAAATAATTGATGAAGTACTCGAAGTGGAAACTGCACAAGCTTATGAGGCGGCACGTGCTGTTGCAAAGTCAGATGGTATATTAGTAGGGACTTCATCAGGTGCTGCTTTATTTGCCGCCACAGCCCTTGCAAAACGTCCAGAGAACAAAGGGAAACGGATTGTCGTTATCCTACCCGATACTGGTCTACGATATTTATCTACAGATTTATTTTAGAAACAAGCGCATCGAAGAATACGCAGTAGCTTAGACACCCTAAAAACGAAGGGTAAAATGCATTACCCTTCGTTCGTATCAATAACTTGTTAAAAAAATCTTTCCTTTAGTATTGTTAGACGATTCAACGGCCGCTATCGCATTTTTAATGTCTAACAAATCATAATGAGAATCCACTGCCATCATTTTTAACTTACCACTATTAACTAGATTGATTAAGTGATGAAATGTACTTTGCCATCTTTCTATCGAGACTTGCTTGTTCCAATGACGTAAATGGAACATATTTGCCTTTATATTTGCCTCTTTAACGATTCTTTGCCAATTCACTTGTACACCTGATAAAAGACCAATCGCTAAAAAATTCCCTCCAGCTTTCAGACAGAAGGCAAGATCGTTGCCTGCTGTTCCCCCAATAGAATCAATAGCGGCATTGGCCCCATTGCCATTTGTTAGTTCCATTACTGTCTCATAGAGCGGTGCTACTGAAGTATCTATTACATAGGAAGCGCCAAGCTGAATTAAATCGTCCGTATGTCTATTATTTCTCGTTATCGCGATTAGTTGAAAACCTAACAATTTTGCTAGCTGAGCAAATATGTGTCCAATTGCGGACCCACAAGCATTCACTAATAAAACATCATTTGGCTGCAATTGTAATATATCCGTACAAGTTACCCAAGCTGTCATTGGATTGATATACATTTGCGCTGCAGTAAAATCATCTATAGAATCTGGAATAAGCACTGCAAATTCTGCACTTGTTTTTACAATCTCCTGCCAAGTTCCTTCTCCTCGTAAAGGTAATACACGCTTTCCAATAAGATCCTGAGAAACATACGGACCTACATCCCCTACAATACCAACCCCTTCATAGCCTGGAATAGTTGGTAAAGAAATTCGATGAGCATAACTCCCCCATATTGGTATTAAATCTGAAGGGTTAATAGGTCGTGCCAGCATTCGAACAAGAATTTCTTGTTCTTGAGGGGGGTGAATCGTTTTATTTTCAAACTTTAAAACTTCCCGAGGGCTTCCAAATTCATATAATTTAATGCTTTTTGCTTTCAAAAAATTAACTCCTTTATCATTGATTACTAGCATTTTTTGCAACTACTCCAACATGAAACCTTCCGGAGGGGTTTTCCTTATCCTCACCGATTATTCGTCTTCAGCAATCGGGCTTTTATGAGCGGTTTTTCTCCCGCTTAATTTCTTAGCTATTGCGAATATTAAATATTCCCCCTAATCACTTTTCGAATAAATATACTTTTTTATTCAATGACAATTATAAGGAGATTTAATGGTCTGATGGTGTTTTAAAGCTGTGAAATGGTAAAATCACCGTCTTCGGTCATACATATTTGCAAGCTTTTATTGATTTCTATCTTAATAGGACTAACAATTGCTTTTTTGTTAGAAAAATACCAAACACGTTCACTTGGTCCTAAAAGTAAATTTGCTCCATCCTCATAATTCCCCATAAACGTGAGAGCATTTGAGCGAATTTTGTTATGATTCATTGGAGTTATACCGTATTCTTTTAAACTATCAGCTACTGAATAAATAGCATCCGTCGTTAAATTCATTTCGGCAATATTTAGTACATTCTCGGGTGAAAAATACTCTACATCTTGTTTTGGATTTACTTCCTGCCTTGAAATGAGCTCAATAATATTTCCTTCCGGATCATAAAAATAACAAGAATGAGCCTTTAATGTATCAAAATATACTTCATCCTGTCCCTCTGAAAATAATAATTCTGCATATTCTTTTACCCATCTTTTCGCTTGTTTAAATAAATTACATGGAATATTTAACGCAAAATGATATTGTTTTTTTACCAAATACGGTATTTTTTCAAAAGTGACAACACTTTCACCAACAGCTATATCAAAAAAATTATCCGTATTCTGTATTAATGAAAATCCTAAATGATTGCAGTAAAATTCCTTCATTTTATGTACATCATACACATATAGTGTCACCTTTGTAATCTTCATTCGTAAAACATCTCCTTTGCAATTGTTAGCATTTACTATACTTACTAAAATAAATATCCACCTCATGCAAAATAATGAAAATTACTTTATAGTTGGATACGATCCCCTCTGCTATTTGGTTGTGAAATGACTAAAAACGCTACCTCTTCTTCCGAATCATTACGCATCTGGTGCGGTTTAAGGGGCGGCACTTCAATTCCTTCATTCTTTTGTAACACCATTCGTTCTCCGGCGATATCCATTGTTGCTGTTCCAGATAGTACAAAGAAAAATTGATGTGCATGATGGTGATAATGATTTACCTCTACTGTTTTAGCAGGCATACGCTCATGAATAATACTGAGATCATTATTCTTCACTAAATGCCAACCATCACCTTGTTCTCCCCAGCTGTAATGTTCTGCATACTGTTTGCTAATTTTCAAAACTGATATCACCTTCCTTTTATTTTGATTATTATGGATATTTTCCTAATATTTCTATAAAATATAAAATAAGTATTTTAACTATTACCCAGTAGGGAGTGGGATCGTTGACTATCAAAAAACAATTGCTGGGCACTGCTCTCGGCTATGTGCTGGCATTATTAATTGCCTATATCTTTTTCGATTATTTTTCCTGGTCGTTTACTCTAGGTTCTATTGTAGGCATTTGTTTATTTGCGCTAATTTTAATGTTCATGAAAAGGAGATAAATCCCCTTTTCATAAAGTATTTAAAATTTTTTCGAACTTCTTTGCACTCAGTATTTCATGTGTTATAAAATGACCATTGTAAAACAATCCAAAGGTTGTCCATATGATAGGTGCATTCTGTGCTTCATCTTTCGTCCTTAGTTGATATGCATGAAAAGGAATGCCCTTTTTCTCAGCCAATTTTTTCAAATCATCTATAACGCCAACTGCAAAAGGGCATTGGGCAGTGAAGTATATCACAATACCACTGTTATTAGATAAAGCATTTTTCACATGCAGTTTAAAGGAAGGATCGTCGGCACAATCGTTAAATTTATAGACAGCTAGCTGAAAATAAGGTGCTGCTTGATCTACCATTTCAAATCCCAAATGTTCAAAAAAACGCTTATCACTTAGAAATGGAAGCTTTTTCTCTCCTACTATATGGACGATGCCATCCATCCTTTGCGCTAATGCATCTTCCTTACACTTTTCAATCAATTGTCTTGCATGGTTTTGATTTTTGAATTTCCCTGAAACCCATAGGCAATTGATATACATATAATTCGGTGCATCGATAGGAACCCAAGCTTGATTTGCCGGTAAATATTCAATAAACACTTTTGCCCGGGCGTTTAAACGATAAAAAACTAGCCCCTCATCCATACGGTTCATCAACCATTCTTTCTTTTTCTTTACCGCTTCTTCGTATTGCTTTGAACCGAGTGCGCAACATATATGTTCCTGTTCAATATTGTTTCTAGTAATTTGAATATAATCCACTTTACTATCCGCCTCTTTACTAATCTAATTTGATACTACTATTTTAGTATATCGAAGGTAGAAAATGGATAGCAATTTCTTTTCTTTTTTATTATCTATTATCTGGATTTCACGACCAAAAACGAACAATTATCTATATTGATATTTAATCCTTGGAATTAAATTTATCACTTTAATTTCTTAAGTAAACCTTATCGCATTTTCACATAATATAGTCATTATTCTTTTCTCGCTTTATTAGCATACGATTTTAACCCAAACACGGTTGTATGATGCATTAAAAAGATGGTTATATATTTTTCCTTTATACAACTTTTTTTCACACTTGTCATTTAATCGGAGTTAGGAAAAAACGTTGCTATAGACCCACTCAAAGTTTACTTGGTATCATATTATCAGGAGGTGATTTCTGGTGAATTCATCAAAAATTGCATTTTTATCAGTTTTAAGTAATTCTACTGTTGTCATATTAAAAATTATCGTTGGATTGTTCACAGGATCAGTTGCAATTGTATCGGAGGCAATCCATTCACTTCTAGACTTACTCGCCTCTTTTATTGCCTTTCTCTCCGTACGGATTTCCAGTAAACCAGCCGATAAAGAACACCCCTACGGACATGGAAAGGTTGAAAATATTTCAGGAACAATTGAAACACTTTTAATTTTTGTTGCTGGGATTTGGATTATTTACGAGTGTATTCATAAAATTATCGCTCCCACACCAATAAAACTCCCAGTTTTAGGAATACTGGTCATGTTATTTGGCGCCTTGATTAATTTTTTTGTATCAAAAATTGTTTATAGAACTGCAAAGAATACTAACTCTGTTGCCATGAAATCAAATGCACTGCATCTACTTACAGATGTCTATACATCATTGGGTGTTGCATTGAGTTTATTGATTGTCCATTTAACTGGTTGGTACATTTTAGATCCGATCATCGGAATATTATTAGCAAGTTATATTATGATGGAAGCTTTCAAACTGATGAAAGAAACATTTCCTCCTTTAATGGATGCACGATTATCTATGGAAGAGGAAGAACAAATTATTCAAATTATTGAATCATTTAAAGAGGAATATATTGAGTATCACGATTTTCGAACTAGACGTTCTGGGGCGGAAGAATACATCGATTTCCATTTAGTCGTAGCATCAAATGAAAGCATTGAAACCGTTCATAATTTATGTGATCGTATTGAAGAAAAGATTAATACCCACTTTCATCAAGCCAATATTCTGATTCACCTAGAACCGGAGAATGAAAAAGTAAATGAATGATGCCAATAACCAGGTTTTTTTAAAAGTACCTGGTTATTTGTTTTATCGCTAAATACATTTAACTTTTTTCTTTTATTAAAAGGACGATGCTATTTAGACGTCCCCTGCCAACAGGCACTGAAGAGTTGCATGAGTTGATTACATATACTTTTGCAAAAGAAGGTCTTGCAGGGCTCTATGATGGTCAAAAAGACGACTGGGAAAAAAAGCATTATGTACTTTACAATGGGATTTGGAAAGTCAAGGAGAGAAGCGATTTTTCTGGTTAACAATTGACAAGGACACTGAGGAAATTATTGGAACAATTGAATATGGAGTAGCAAATAACTTGATTCAAAAAACGATAAAAGAAGATCTAACAGAATAGGATCAAAGTTACTTCAAAAAATATTCACTACGCCAGAGAGTAAAAATATTAAAGGTTTTTGCTTAGATAGTGGATACAAACAGGCTCAATCTTTTTGGCAAAAAATCTTGGGGAAGCCAAACTTTTTACTGAAGAGCATTATTGATGAAAATAGTATCATCTGGTTTGGTAACGAAATTTCCTATTATAAAAGAGGAGGAAAAAAGGAATGTAATACAACATTTCTCAAGAGAAAAATGAACGTAAAAAATCTTTAATTAATCATAAGCTTTACGAATACAATTTAAATCATTTCCCAAAAGATCTAAGAGGCAAATATCAAGAAATCAACCTGTTCCTTACAGATGAAAATGATCAAATCCGTGGTGGCATATTGGGAGAAGTTTGTTGGAATTGGTTAGAGATACATACACTTATGATCGATGAGGATATTCGTGGATTAGGGCTTGGATCTAAATTGTTATTAGAAATTGAACAAATTGCTTTAGATAACAAATGTGATTTCATAAAGGTCGATACTTTAAGTTTTCAGGCTTTAGATTTTTATCAAAATCACGGATATCAAATCTACGGTACATTGGACAATGTCGGAAGAGATTATAAACACTACTATTTAAAAAAGAATCTATCATAGGCTTACAAAATTTCCTTGTAACTATTTGAAACGAAGAATGAAAATTAATGAACAGATGTTTTTGCGAGAAAGCGTAGCGTCAGCAGGAGATGTTGGTCACTCAGTCGTGTGTTGCTGTCGCTTCGCTTTCGATACAGAAAATAATTGTAACTGTCATTTCACTTACGTTCAAAAAAATTTGCTGAAGGGAAGTTAAATTTCTGATCGTTGTACTAAATATATATGATGAATTTTATTAAAAATAAATGTCTACTTTTCCTTCATAAAACCATTTTTTTCAGCCACACGAATTGATGGTCCATTTTTAGGTTCAATAATACTTATTAATTTATCTTGTCCTAACTGTGAAAATCCATATTCCACACAACTTTTAGCTGCCTCAGTTGCGTATCCTTTAGACCAATATTTTTTATGAATATGGTAACCCACTTCAACTTCAGTTTTTCCATCTACTACTTGTTTAACGAGGCCACAATCTCCAATTAATGCATTCGATTCTTTTAAATATACTGCCCATAAGCCATATCCATCTTCTTGATATCTTTGTTTTTTTAAAAATCCAATTTTTTGTTTGTTCTAAATTAAATGGAGACGGATAATAGTTTCAGCATCAGAAAAAATGGAGTAAAGGACAGAAATATTGTCATCTTGTAATTCTCGCAATTCTAACCTTTCTGTTTCCATAATTATCAATTTAGTTCACTCCTTAAATATGTAAATTATTGATCCCTATGGATTATCACCAAAACGTGTGGTTGGATTCCGTTCCGACTGGCGCTTTGTTGCTGCCGCTTCGCTTTCGCACAGAAAACATTTGTTGCTGACGCTTCGCTTTCGCTACAGAAAACATTTGGTGCTGCCGCTTCGCTTTCGCACAGAAAAAACATTTGTTGCTGACGCTTCGCTTTCGCTACAGAAAACATTTGTTGCTGAAGCTTCGCTTTCGCACAGAAAACATCCGCTGCGCTGCAGAGTCTCAGGCCAACACGATGTTGGTCACGAAGGCGTTATCACAGGATGTGATGCTTTTAGCCTTCGTTCCTCTATCGCTGATCCCCGAGGAGTCGCCCAGTCTCCACTCCAATCAACTATTTACATAGTAGACGTTTTAACAAAAGTCATCCACAAATTTTGGTGATGAACCATCCCTATTCTAGTTTATGATAATCATTCCATTTTTACAAAAATATATATTTATTCCAATCTGTCAATTAACAATATTTTTTAAGATTTATGTAAGGATTACGAAAAAAGAATGTAATTTCAAAAATCTATGCTAATATATAGGAGTTTAAAAATAAAACGATCAATACTATATAGGCGAGGTGTAGGTTTTTTATGTATTTTGGGATTATTCCGCTTATCCTATTTTTTATTTTTTTGTATTCTTACTTGAAAGATCCCAGAAAGATAGTAAATGGCTTTTTATTTAATATTTTTTTCTGTTCATTTCTTTTATTTTGTACGATTGTTTCTTTAGCATCTGAAAACAATACTATAAAGCTTTTAGTTATTATTCCTTTAATAGCCCTTTTCTTTATGATACCTTTTGGAATTGTAGCTTTAATGTTCGGCCTATTTCTTAATGCAAGAATTTTAATGAAAAGGGAAGGAAGACGCTTAGCAAATTCCTTAACATTAATTGTAGCTATTATTATTTTATTATTTATTGTCATGCCTATTATTAGTCCATCCAGTTTGTTATCTAATATATTTCAGCCTGTTTTTGGAGGAATATCGCTTATTGCTTGTTATTTCTTGATTCATTTATCCAACTTTCTATCTGCATATTTTCTCTATCAGTTTAATAAACCAAAGTATAACCAAGATTTTATCATCGTGCTAGGCAGTGGTTTAATTAACGATAAAGTACCACCACTTCTTGCAAGTAGAATTAATAAAGCTATTGATTTTTATCAAAAACAAGCAGCGGTTAACGCACCACCAACAATTATTTTCTCTGGAGGACAAGGTCCCGATGAAAATCTGCCTGAAGCGGAAGCGATGCAAAAATACGCTGTTGAAAAAGGCATTCCTCTTGAGCATACTGTGCAAGAAAATCGTTCTGTAAACACCTATCAAAATATGTTATTTTCGAAACGGATTATGGATACGTTAAAACCAGATGGTAAATACAACAGCATCTTTACAACGAATAATTTCCACCTTTTCCGTTCTGGTCTATACGCTAGACAAGCTGGCTTGAATAGCCAAGGTATCGGCTCAAAAACAGCATTTTATTATTGGCCCAACGCAATGGTTCGTGAATATGTTGCAATTATTGTAATGGGGCGAAAAAGACATATGAAAATTGTTGGGACAATTCTTGGAATTTCTCTACTCCTTTCTTTATTTGGCTTATTATTCTTATAGTTAAATAAAAAAATGATCAACAAAGGGTACTGAATTGTAATTTCTAGTACCCTTTTATTTGTCGTTGACAGTAGATGTTTTCCTCCTGTAGCCATAAATAGAACATGTAACAATACTTTCGTACATAACACCTATTTTAATGCGAAGACCAAACTTCATTTTGATAATTTAAACTGCTTCGACAAATCGGATAGACAAAATGAGTTGTTTTCATTTAACTGTCAGCATATTTATAAATAAATTTCTCATAAAACAGACATTGAAAAGTTGCATAGTGGTGTTTAACTAGATTATTGAGGGAGTGACAGTGAATGCACTTACAAAAAAAATCGTCTTGGTTTCTTGCATTATTAACTCTAGTAGCGGTTATTTCAGTGTTTTCTTTGTTGGATTCACCAAAACAATCAAAAGAGGCTATTACCTTGACAGAAGAAGCTGATCAAAAAGCTGCAATACAGACTGTTTCGAAGGAAGTATCTTCTTCTAGCCCTTTATTTGAAGAAACTCGCCTACAAGTTAGTAACGAAAGAAATCAACTTCGCCAAAAGTTAACGCAAAAAATAACGTCAGGTGAGTATTTTGTTGACGAACAAAATACAGCGTCTATGGAAATCGATACTCTCCATAAGGAAGAATCTACAGAGGCAATACTTGAGATGCAAATCAAATCATTAGGCTTTCCCGATGCTTTAGTACGAATAGAAGGAGCAAACATTTCCGTAACTGTGGTGGCAAATAAATTATCAAAATCTCGAGCAAATGAAATTATTTATCTGGTAAAAAAAGAATGCGAGGATGCCAATGTGCAAGTAAAATTCGGTGCAAATAATTATTAAAAAATGGAAAAAGGGGGTCTTCATTTTATTTACGAAAAACTGCGCCACGAAGGGATCTTTTTTAGTGGAAATACTGTTCAAAGACTACAGCCCCCTCTTCAGTAATAACATCGAGCTGTATTTTCTACATATAGCTTGGGATATGACATCATTTGAAGTGGTCTTTTTATAAAGATTACACTTCAACAATTAAAAAATTCCAAAATGTCCTTTACTAGTTCTTCTTGATCTTTACCTAATGTCATTAAATGCTTGGATTCTTTATAACCTTTTATCTTTTTTACATTTGAATTGACATTATTATAAAAAACATTAGCGCTATGTGAGTACAATTCATCGTCTTGTTCACCATAAAAAATTGCAATTGGAACTAATATTTTATCAAGATTTTGAATGGTAGACTTAATGAATTGTTGAAATACAATTAATGTATCTAAGGGCATTTGATTAAACATATCAATTTCTTGAGAAATTTGAAATGTAGACTTCCCCTCTACTTTTTTGTAATTGTATGCGTAATTTATAATTCTTTTTTTTAGTCGTTCTGGCTCTCTATCGATCGGTACTGATAATACAATTGCTCGCTCTATTTTTTCTATCTCTGCAAGTTTCAATGTAAATATCCCGCCAATAGACAAACCTATAACAGAAATTTTTTGGCATCCCTCGCTAATTAAAAATTGATATGCATTCACAACATCTTGCCACCAGTCATTTACATTATATTGTAGTAACTGTTCTGGAGCACAGCCATGTCCTCGGTAAAGTGGTGCATAGCATGTGTAACCTTTTTTATGAATTTCAATAGCAACCTTTTTCATATCTCTAGTATGGCTTGTAAACGAATGTAAAAGTAATACAGCGTGATTATTGCCTTTTAGGTAAATTTCTTTAGCAGGAAGTATCTTTATCATAAAACCAAACCTTTCTACATAAATACTAATTCTCAGTATAAAGATACTTTACCCAAGTAGCCAATTATCTAAAGTACCTGTCTTTTAGATTGTGGAAGACCATCACACTAATTTCAATATGGCAATTAGAAAATGGCTAAAACGCTCTTAGTGTTTGGAACTAGCTCATGAAAATCCTATAAGGGGTTTTATATGTCTGTGTATTTCGCTCATTCAGCCAGTTTAAAACCGTACTGGACGTTCACTGTGCGCTTTATTCTTCACAGAATCGCTCAACATTCTTATGCCCCTACAAATAACAAATATAGCTCTTAATGTTAAAGTAGCTATAGTAGAAAAAGTAGATGCTTTATCTATTTCTATAAACGATTAATACAACTACAGAGGCATCTTCTTGTTCATTTAGTTCGATAAACGCCTACCGCAAGAGATGCATTACAAGAGTATTATTATCAAGTTAATAGCCCTCCTCCCTTACTTTCTCGGACATATCATAGCGATGAAAGGAGAAAAATTTATGTGTATTAATAAAGATAATTGTAATTGTTTATCAACGAGAAAAGAATGTGATAACTTTGGACCATTTGTGGCTAAAAATTTAAATTGTATAAATTTAGAAATCGAGAACAGCGAAGAAAACAACGGCGGTTCAATAATTCCCTTTTCCTCCGGAAATACACAAACTGTAGTTGAAAATATACTCGGCAATAATCTTGCTAGTCTTATAGGGTTTGGTACTGCTATAGACCTTGTACCTATTGCAAATAATACAATTAATTTAACTGGACTATTAACTGAAGCCTTCACCGTCCCACGTGCAGGAAATATTACTGCTATTTCAGCCTCATATACTGCATTAGGGGGACAGGTTGAATCAGGATCTGTCACAATCCGTGCTCAAATTTTTCGTGCCCCTATAGGAAGTAATAGTTTTACAGGTACAAGTGCTAGTGTTGATTTAGCGCCAACAATTACAGAACCTATACCTTTAGGTCTTTTAGTATTTGCATCCGCTAATATTCCACCAGTACCAGTAGCTCCAGGTGACCAATTATTAATGGTATTTTATATTTCTTCATTACCAGGAGATACTACAGTTGACCTTATTCTTGGTACTGCAAGTGCAGGAATTACTATTGTTTAAAACTTCTAATTGGATGAAGTGGAAGTTTTACAAATGAACATGCTATCTCCATTCCTATATTAGTAGCTGGGGTGCTGCGATTTCATATATATAAACAAGAAATTTAACTTCTTTCAGCAGAAGCTAAGCTGCAGTATCTTATTTCATTACAGTGTTTATTTTTAATATATTTCACAGGCTATTCACTATGCAAAATAACTTTTACTTCATAGTAATAGTAATGTAAAGCAATTATCCTCCTTTTGTATAAAGGGTCACTCCAATCCCAAGTGACCTTTTTTTTCTTATCCCACAAAAATATTGCTAGCTTTATTTGACTGGATGAATACCCCACTCCTTCTCTACAGCCTACATACTATATATTGTAGAAAGGAGGATTTTTATGGGATACTATGGAAATGTAGGTAATTTTAATTACTCCTGTGGCTGTTATGGTGGCTATAGCCGTGGCAACGGTTCATCATTTACGCTGATTGTTGTTCTATTCATTCTTCTAATTATTATCGGCGCTACTTTCATAAATAATGAAAACTGTTAGCATATCCGTACAAAACTATCAGTCTTTCTCACCTCTTTAAAGGGTCGCTTCCTGCCTAGTGACCCTTTAATCGTTTCTTTCCTCATCTTGTGCAGTTACTTTTTAGGATCTATGCATTAACATAGTCGATGTTTACATGACCATTACTGGCGTTCAGCTGTCGAATTCTATTAATCTAGAATCTATTCTGTTCGAGGAGAGTGTTTCTCATACGCGGATATTCAAGGATCGGATCATGGGTAATAATAAATTACTGAATTATGTAATTATTAAAATACATGAAAAAGGACACTTCCTATACTTAGGAAAAGCGTCCTATAATTGAATAATGATCAACTTCTATTATCTGTTAAGTAACAGCATTGATAAAATGAGCATTGAACTCTTCAGGAAGTTAGATATAGTACTTTACTATTAATAGTCTTAATAGATTTAGCTAGGGTGAATTAAATTTGTTTTTCGAACCTTTTAAGAGCCTCAGACATTCTGTTAATAATCTCTTCAACCTGTTGGCTTGTAATAATAAGCGGTGGAGCAAGAGCAACCGTATTTGTTCCCTTCCAATCGAAGTAACGTAATTGCAGCCCTAAGTCCATGCATATATCAGTATACAGAGCTGCGGCATGTACCGAAGGGTCAAATGAGATGCCGTTTTCTGGATCTTTAATTAGCTCAATACCGGCCAGTAGTCCAAGACCTCTTACATTCGTTATATGTTTATGATTGCTTTCGAGATACTTAAGTCCTTTTAATAACTGTTCACCGCGAAGCCTACTATTCTCAATAATTTGATCTCTTTCTAATATCTCAAGTGTCTTCAAGCCAACCGCGCAAGCCATCGGATGTCCACTATATGTGAATCCATGGAACATCATTTCATCTGATTGAATAAATGCTTCTCTTACATGCTCTCTCATAATTACAGCCCCTAGGTGAGCGTAGCCACTTGAGATTCCTTTTGCAACACATAAAAAGTCCGGAACAATGTTCCAATTATCTACACCAAAGGTCTTTCCGGTTCTTCCAAACCCGCAAATCACCTCATCTGCAATAAGCAAAATGTTGTGTTCGTCACAAAGTTTGCGAACAGCTTGAAGGTATCCGTCAGGAGGGAACCTTACCCCGCCTGCACCTTGGATTGGCTCCAGAATGACAGCTGCTATAGTGTCGGATCCTTCTAATTCAATTATCCCACGAATAGAACGCGAGTAATTTGGATCACTTTTGTCACCAAGTTCTGCATTCAAAACATGCGCTGCAGCTGTAAGGAAGTTCGGAGCATTGGAAGTCGTAAATTTGTTGAATCCCTCGATTCCGGTAGCACTTGTGGCACCTACTGTAACCCCATGGAATGATTGTTCAAGAGAAATAATTTTAGTTTTCTCTGGCTGGCCTTTTACTTTCCAATAAAAACGGGCTAATTTAAATGCTGTATCATTAGATTCCGAGCCTCCCGATGTGAAGAAGCAAACATTCAAATCACCAGGTGCTAATGAGGCCACTTTTTGTGCTAAAAGGATAGCGGGCTCATTGGATTGTCCGCTGAATGAAGAGCTGTAAGAAAGTTTTAACATCTGCTGTTTTGCTGCCTCAGCAAGCTCTTCATTTCCATAGCCAAGGTTAACATTCCAAAGCATCGAAACCCCATCAATACGCTCTTTCCCCTCTATGTCTTTCAAATAAATTCCTTTGCCTTCTGTAAAGATTGTTGAAGGCCCTAATAAATAATGAGCTCTCGGCGGTGTAGTTGGATGCAAATAATGTTTTTTATCAAGTTCTGATAATTCCAATTTGCTTAGGTTTTTTCGCTTTGTAACGTATTGCATATTTTATTCCTCCTTTAATAGACTAATATAATCAAGCTTTCCTAAGTTGCGATATCAACAAATCTTTCCAAGAATAGGGATATATAAATAGCCACATTTTTTCATTTCCTTTGGTACACCAATAATTATTTGTCTCTCTCCTTGCTCACGATATTTTCTGAATGGGTATAAAGATTGTTATTTTATTTAACTAATATTCTGCCCTTCTATATCTGTTATGAGTTTCTTGGATTCTTTTGAATACATAGATCGTATCGCTAAATAACAAACACCAATTCCCATCCAGATAAATCCGACCATTTTCCCAGCTGTTGAAAGCCCCCACAAGATATAAAGACAAACCGACATCCCAATTAACGGAATAATCAAATATTTAACGATATTTTTTTGCTTATTTTTTAAATAGTAATGATTAATTACACAAATATTCACGAAAGCAAATCCTAATAATCCACCAAATGCAACTAAGTCGGATACAATTTGCAAATTCAAAGATACTGCACCAATAATTCCGATTATTGACATTAATAAAATATTATTAATCGGTGTTTTATACTTTGAATGGATAAAGCTAAAAAATTTTTGAGGGATGACATTGTCACGTCCCATCCCCAAAAGCAGACGACTTGAAGCTGATTGGCTAGCTAAAGCGCTTGCAATTCCAGATGCGATAATCGTAAGTGTAATATAAGTCTGGAGGAACCCTCCCCCTATCTTCTCTAAAACGTTGAAGAAGGCTGTGTCGGGATTATCAATAGCTAAATAGTTTCCTACAAGAATCACTGCTAAATAAGTGACGGAAACATAAAATACCGTTTGAATGACACAGGTAAACATAATGGCCAAACCAATTTTATTTCCCTCTACGTTCGTCTCTTCAGCCAAGGTTGTAATAGCATCAAAACCTAAGTAAGCGACAATAACTATAGCTGCCCCGCCAATAACTGCTCCTATGGAAAATGTATCACCATCATAAATTGCCTTATAGTTTATGAACGATAAATCACCCGTTATAATAAAGTGACTTGCGCTGAAAACGAAGGCAATCACCGCGATAATCATGAAGAGCACTAAAACTGAATTCAACTTAGTAGCTATATCAATTCCAATTATATTTACAAACGTGATTGGGATAGCAAAGATGAGAACCCAACCCCAAACCGGGATGCTTGGTACAAGGGCGTTTGCAAAACTTGCACTGATCAAAAAAGTTAGCATGGGTATCAACAAATAATCAAGGAGCATTCCCCATCCAGCTATAAATCCTATTTTAGGGTGTAGCGCTTGATGGGCGTAGGTATAGGTTGAGCCCGCAACTGGGTAAGCTTCAACCATTTTACCGAAACTGTACGCCGTAAATAACATTGCAACAAAACCAAGAACATATGAGAGGACAGAATGGCCCTGAGATACCAATGTGATAATTCCAAACATTGACATCGCTGCAACTGGTGCCATAAAGCCAAGACCAAAAATAACTAAATCTCGCATCTTTAAACTTCTTTTTAGACTTTGCCCATCTGATAAAATTTGAATGTTCTCTCTTGACTTTTGTGTTTCTATAATCCCTACCCCCATTGGCGTTATTATAATTTTGTTATTTATACAAAGCGTTACCCTCCATACCAATTCAAAACTTTTTTATTCACATCAACCTAGGTATGTTTTGTCTAACTGTACATTCCCATAGCCGGCACTCCTAGTTCACGTTCGAAACCATTTTGTTTTATCCCTTCGAAAGATGTTGCATGGTTTAAAAAAACTGTATACATTTACCCAAACTGTTTCTACTTTTATAACACGGGCCATTCGATAGCACGCTTTAAATCATTGATCCAAACCCCAGATGCTAGCACCCATAAAAAGTGTCATTTGCTTTTTCCAGGGCATCCGCTTCATCTCGGCCTAAAGCCTTCCTAGGAGCTCTGTAAGGTCCACAACTTCTGGTTAGGACTCGGGTAATACGGCATTTACGTTCTGCCTAATACAACCTCAACCCAATTACCACTTATAAACAGTTCGTATTTTTTCATTTATCTGACTCCCCTCTTTTGTTTGGTTGATTGCCAATTTTTCCTTTGAGCTGTAGTAGGAAAAATAAGCACTCTTTATATTAATTACAGATTATCAGATTAAGATAATTTGATATTGTAAAAATCGGAACATTTCAAATTTTTATCCACCAATTCTTCAACTATGCGCATACCGGGTGCACTAAAAAAAGCAATTACTACATAAGTAATTGCTTTAGCTTTACAAACATTATTTAGCTGGTTTTCAGGCAACTTTTTTGCCCAGTTAATTGATAAGGTGTCATGCATCCAAAGTTTCGAAACTCATGAATTAAATGGGCTTGGTCATAATAACCATTCTCATGAATAACATCATTTAACGTAAAGTGGGTTGTCCTCAGAAGCATATTTAGGGATGATTGAAATCTTACTATTTGGCTAAATAATTTTGGGGAAATACCAATATGGTCTTCGAATTGTTTTCTTAAATATCTAGTTGAATATCCTACTTCTTCTGCCAGTTGAGTTATAGTAATATTACCTCTTGTCGCGTATATATTATATAATGCTTGTTTTATTAGTTTAGATGATTTATCAATCTCAAAAATTTGACTTCCCAATATTTCATTGAATATATTGACTCTCTCCATAAAACTTTCGCCGGTTACTACCCGTTCTAAAATATTCGTATTTACAGGAAACATTTCATTTAAGGAAATTTCTTTATCTGTAAGGTCTTTTATACCGAATTTTAGTTTCTTAATATCTAGGCATGGCAGAAAACGAATACCAAAGTATGTACTGTTTGGGAGAAGGTTAATCACTCTACTTTTAGTAACGCTTCCGCAAATATTACCGTAATGCTGATCACAATTAATGAGAATATCGATACACCCATCCGGGATAACAGAAATTTGATTACTTATCCCTCCCATTTTAAATTGGTAAAACAGAATAGATGGTTGATTTGGTTTAATTCTAACTTTTTGTTCAGTATAGTAATTTGTCTGAAATTCAAAGTCAGGCTGAGACGGCAAGTAACTAATTATTTTCGAATTTAAAGGATTCATCAACTTTATACCACCTTTAACACAAATTAGTAAACGCTTACAAATCGATGCTTAATATGTGATAATTTCCTCGGTTAATCGAAGAACAGCTAAATCAACGGTTTACTTTGAATGAAAGTTGCTAATGTTGTTGAAAGATTTCTTTCAGAAAAGAAATTTCTTCTTGGATTACCTAATTCATAACTTGAAAAAAAACCTCTTTACGAACGTTCGTAAAAATTAGTGTAATAAAAAAGGAAAAATAATCAACGGGACTTTTAGAAAATTTCGATAATTAATCATCCTCCCTCATTGTTTCTAATTTTTTATTTGAAGATGGCTATTTCTTTATTGTAAATCTAGAGGTAGACTCAATAATTGAAGAAGTTCTTTCTTCATACCCCAATGTATTTGAAGCAAATGTTTTGGAGTTCCTGTTCCAATTAAAGGCCTTTTATTCGATAAAAAATTCCAATAGATATTGTAAATTACATTTGACTCCATATAAAATTCTTTAATTCTTTAGATGAATATCCAAAAACAAATAGCAGGAAAATTTTAAAACAGCCATTAAGAGCGCTTTCCCATTCATAAACATTATCGATCACTAATTTAAAAGCCTGTATTCCTTATCAACTCAAGGTTACAGGCTTTTCTAACAACAGGTTTATTACCGGTTCTATAATTTATTGAGAAATATCTTCAAATCTTTAATTCGAGCTGTAAGTAATTTGAAGTTCGCTGCCATCCTAAAACGGATAATCTAATTTACTCGTCTGTACAGATACCCATTTCGCAACAGTAAACTCATCTACAATCCATTCATATCCAAAACGCCCAATTCCACTTTGTTTCACTCCACCAAATGGTACATTTCCTTCTAACACTGCAGGCATATCATTTATATGTGTTGTACCAGATTCGATCTCAAGGGCTAATCTTTCCCCTCTTTCTAAGTCACTAGTTATAATGGCAGAGGATAATCCATATTCCGTGTCATTAGCAAAACGAATGGCCTCTTCATCATTTTCAGCCGGAATAATTTGTGCAACAGGACCGAAGATTTCACAAGATGCAAGACATGAATCATTAGGTACATCAACAAATACAAATGGAGAAATAACATTCCCTGTACGGTCACCTTCTACGGCAACTTTTAATCCACTTTCCTTTGCTTTATTAACTAAATCCATAATTTTATCAGCTTGTTTTTCATTTATAACAGGTCCAATAATTGTGTTAGGGTCCTTGGGGTCTCCTACTGTTAATCCCTTTACTTTTTCTACGTATCTAGCAACAAATTCATCATAAATATTTCGATTAACAATAATTCGGTTTGTAATCGCACAGATTTGGCCACTATGCAAAAATTTCCCGAAGATGGCGACTCTCACTGCTTGTTCTACGTCGGCATCTCCTAAAACTACTAAAGGATTATTGCCTCCTAGTTCTAATGCCATTTGTTTTAATGTTCCGCCTGTTACCTTATTAATATGTTTTCCTACTGCAGTTGATCCTGTAAAACTGATAAACGAAGAATTCGTATTTAACAGGAATTCATCTCCTGATTCTTGAAGATCGGTTAAAATTGAATTAAACACTCCAGCAGGAAGTCCTGCTTCTTCGAAAGCCTTTGCAAAAACTTGCCCACCAACTATTCCAACTTGGAGATCTGGCTTATGAACAACACTGTTCCCGAGAGCAATGGCAGGGAAAATTGTTCTTGTTGCCATGTTAAATGGAAAATTAAAAGGTGTGATGGACGTAATAACACCTAAAGGTAATCGATATACACGGCTAACCTTTCCTGGTGTAGTAGATGCATAATTTTTGGGTGTGTATATTTCATCAACCATCTTAATAGAATCTTTAATGTCACTAACCCCAAAGCCAAACTCAATATGAGCTTTAAGTAGTGTTCCACCTGTTTCTCGTGTAATTAATTCCAAAATATATTCTTTATTTTTCTCTAAATAGTCTAATGCTTTCGTTAAAACCTCTCTTCTTTGTTCTGAAGTAAATTTAGCCCATTTCTTTTGTGCTGCTTTTGCTTTGTGATAAGCTTCTTTTATTTGCTCTACATTCGCTAATTCTACAGATGTAATAGTTGACTGATCATATGGATCCTTTATTGAATACGTTCTTTTACTCCCCCCCTCTACCCATTGACCTCCAATATAACTTTTGTTTAGTTTACTTGCCCATTCAATGCAGTTCACATCTAAAGCCTGGTTCTTTGTCATTTAAAGTCCCCTTCCAGAAATGAAAATCTATACTTAACGCGATGTAATCTAAATTGTAGGTGGTGTTAATTGTTTTTTATTGTAAAAAGCGGAACTACCCTTATCAGGATGAAAATGGCTAATAGAAAAAAACAAAAGAATGGGAACGAATTACAGATAGGGCTAACAGCCTTCTTACTTTTTAAAACGCTTATGAATATTGTTATACTTGTAAGTTCCTTCCTCACTGAATTCAATCAATTCCATCGATAATGCCAGATATCGACTAGTAAATAGATCAGCAAAGTGATCCTTGATTACTTCGAAAAGTTCGTCACAAGTTTCTTTCTTATGTTCAGTCGATCTTCCCGCCCCAATTTTTAATATAGCATGAACAAATGCATCATCTTCTGCTCCATCTGCTACTCGGTAATCTTGAAGTTCAATTGCTCTTGATCGAATCCCTCCAGTCGGAAAAAGATTACTACGGCTAATCAAAACATCATTCACTTTTTTTAGCAAATTTGGAATGTCTGCTTCTTTCTTTATGTTATCGGTATACTCAACAATAAAATGCGGCATGTTTTCATCCCTTTCACTGACTAAAAATGGCGTTATCACTTTCAGTTCTTAAGAAATGTTTTTCACTAATAATGGTATTTACTAGTCGTCCTACCCCTTCAATTTCAGTAATGACTTCATCTCCTTCCTTTGTATCAACTAAGCCCTCAGGCGTTCCAGTAAGGATAATATCGTTTTTATTTAATGTCATAAAACTACTTAAATACGCAATCAATTGCGGAATACTAAAAATCATATCTTTCGTTGTGCCTTCCTGCGTCACTTTTCCATTTACATAAGTACGCAATGTAAGCTTCATAGGATCTTCAATATCTTTTGCATCGACTAGCCATGGACCGATCGGTGTACAAGTATCTCTATTCTTTACTTTTAAGTTCGGACGATAATAGTTTTCTAAATAATCACGGATGGCATAGTCATTTGCAACGGTATATCCTGCTACATAATCATAAGCATCTTCTTGTTTAATGTTTGTCCCGGAACGACCAATGACAACTGCAAGTTCACATTCATAATGCATATTGGTAGCCTCAGCCGGTCGGTAAGTCTGACCTCGATGACCAATAAAAGTATTAGGACCTTTTAGAAAAACTAAAGGTTCTGTTGGTGCTTGAAAAGCAAGTTCCTTTGCATGATCTGCATAATTTAGTCCTAAAGCAAAAATGGTTCTAGGTTGGACAGGTGGTAGCCAGACAACTTCCTCTTCAGAAACAATTTGTCCATTATCTAGTTTCAGGTGACCATCATTTGTTTCAATTGCGTGATGAATAACATCCTGAAATACTACACGTGCATGTTTCATAATAATCGCGCTCCTTTACCAAACAATGAGATTCTCATTTAACTGTATTTTCTAAATAACCGATTCCATCGATTTCAATTCGTACCAGGTCTCCCTCTTTCACAAGCGGGGGATTTTCAGGTACCCCAACCAGTAAAACATCTCCCCCATATAGCGTCATAAATTCCGAAATTTCAGAAATTAATTGTGATACAGGACGAATTAAATTGGCCGTTGTATTCTTTTGTTTTAATTCATCGTTAACGAATACAGTAATCGTCAAGTTATTAGGGTCAGAGATTGCATCGCGTTCAATAATCCATGGACCTACAGGGCAAAAATTATCTCTCGCTTTTTGTTTAACAGCTGGTCGATAAAAATTCTCATGCGGAATACTCACATCATTTACAATGGTGTATCCTAATACATGATCTAAAGCTTTTTCTTCTGTTACACGAGTAGCCTTTTTCCCAATGACAATGCCTAATGAGGCACCTATTTGCAGATGTGATGTATCCTTGGGTAATGGAATGGAAGATTTAAATCCAGTAATGGTGTTCACCGGTTTTATATATAAGACAGGCGCTTTGGGAGGCTGGTTATAAGGTTCTTTCGTTAACGATGAACCTAATGCCTTAAGCTCGCCACTATAATTTAATAAAGCCCCATATACTGTACCCGAAATTGGCGCCTCCAAAGAGGACTGCCCTAAGGTTAAATTTCTATCACCGAGAATAATTGTATTGCTTTGAGGATCTACTTCCACTCCTTTTGTATGAAGGGTTTCACTAAATTTAATAATTGCCTTACTCATAACGATTCACTCCTCTCTTAAATTCGTAAATTCTTAATGATTAGCTACACCTTTAACATCATTACCTATATTTGCCTTAACGATAATTTCTGAAAAATTATCCTCTACATTTTTTGACTTACTGGCCCCTATTAATGTACCAATATAGCAACCTAAGAAACCTAATGGTATTGAAAGAATTCCTGGTGATGCAAGAGGGAAAATAGGTTTACCAGTAAATAAGGCTACACCTGGTTCTGGATTCCAAACATTTGGACTTAACATTACTAGACCAATCGTGCTAATTAATCCAATAAGCATCCCAAAGATTGCTCCAGTTTTGTTGAACTTTCTCCAAAAAATAGTTAATAAAATAACTGGTAAGTTCGAACTCGCTGCTAATGTAAGAGCGATTGATGCTACAAAGGCAACATTAAAATTTTGCAAAAATAGTGATACAGCAATGGCGATAGCAGTGATGACAATCGATGCAAGACGTACCATAAACATTTGCTGTTTTTCGGTTGCTTTCCCGTCTTTTAAAATTTCGTTATAAAAGTCATGGGAAAATGCTGTTGCTCCCGTAACTACAATTCCCGCAACCACTGCGAGAATAGTAGCAAAAGAAACCGCAGAAATGAAAGCAAACATAAAATCTCCGCCAATATACTTTGCTAATAATGGCGCTGCCATATTCCCTGCTGGGTTAGCCTCTATAATACTCGAAGTTCCAACTAGCTTCGCTGCGCCAAACCCAAGGAAAATGACCATAATATGGAACATGCCCATAATCCACATAAGCCAAACAACTGACTTTCTGGCAACCTGAGCATTAGGTACAGTTAAAAAGCGAACTAATACATGGGGTAGGCCTGCTGTCCCAAGAATGAGCCCAAGTGTTAAAGAAGCTGCATCCCAACCGTTTTTATATTTTAAACCTGGATTTAAGAAATCAATTCCAAAAGGAGTGGCGGTTTTCATATCCGTAAAAATGCCAATAAAATTAAAATTAAATTTCCACATAACCATGACAAACAAAATAAAGGTTCCACCTACTAAAAGAACTGCTTTAATAATTTGAACCCAGCTTGTTGCGGTCATTCCTCCAAATAAAACAAAAGCTAACATAGCAACACCAACAATAAGGACTGAAATATTATACGGAATACCTAATAATAATTTGAATAAAGCTCCTGCAGCAACGAGCTGTGCAAGCATATAAAAAACTGAAATGATTATTGTATTGAAGGCAGTTACACCTCGTACTTGTTTAAACTTAAATCGAGCAGTAATCATATCACCTAACGTATATTTCCCAAGATTTCTTAATGGTTCTGCAACTAAAAATAAAATGACTAGAAACGAAACTAGGGCACCATACATGAGGAAAAATCCGTCATATCCCGTTAAAGAAAAGGCTCCAATTAACCCCAAAAAGGTAGATGCAGACATAAAGTCTCCAGCTAAAGCAAGTCCATTTTGCCTAGCAGTCAGACCACCTCCAGCTGTATAAAAAGAACCTGCCGTTTTTGTTTTTTTGGAAGCATAGTACGTAATGAAAAGTACCCCTATTGACATGAGTACAAAAAGAAGAATAATATCCCATCCCATATGTCTACAGCCCCTCTTTTACTAGGATTTGCTTTACTTTTTCGTCAAATTCGGCAGACTTCTTTACATAAACACTGCATACCCCAAATGACATAAAGATAATTGAAATACCGTAAATCCACGCCAACGTAATGTCTCCTATTACTTGAACGTTTAATATATTTGTAAACAAGGCTAGGAATGGTAAAGCTAGTGAATAAGCCAAATAAAAAATTGTGTATGAAATAATAAACTTTTTCTTATCTAAAAGTAGTTGTTTAAAATCCTCTGAAGTGGAAATTTTGTCATAATCTATTTGTTTGTTATCTTGTTGTTCGATGTCTTTTTTTACACTATTCTGTTCTTTTACTAGCTCCAAATTGATAGCACCTCTTTCCTAATAATTCAATAGGGTTCTTAAATGCTTCTAATTCTTCGATTTTTAATTTCTATTAAAAACCACTAGTTTTAGCTCTGTCATTTCTTCTACAGCATATTTTATTCCTTCTCTTCCCATTCCACTTTCCTTCACACCTCCATAAGGCATATTATCTACACGAAACGTTGGAATATCATTAATCATTACGCCTCCAACATGAAGGTTTTCAGCTGCAGTTAACGCTGTATGAACATTATCCGTGTAAATCCCCGCTTGAAGACCATATCGCGAATCATTTACTTGCTCAATTGCTTCCTCTACTGCTTGAACTTTATTGATGATAACAATTGGAGCAAACACTTCTTGACACGAAACTTTTAAAGAAGACGCTGCATTTACTATGACCGTTGGCAATAGAATATTTCCTTTGGCGATTCCCCCAGTTGCTACTTCTGCACCATGTTGTGTCGCCTCATGAATCCAATCTAAAGTACGTTCCACATCTTCTTTTGAAATAAGCGCTGAAACATCTGTACGTGGATCTAAAGGGTCACCAATTTTGAGTTGTTGAGTTGCTTCAACGAATTTTTGCACAAATGTTTCGTACAAACTTTCATGAATATAAATTCGTTGTAATGATATACATACTTGACCTTGGAAAGAAAAGGCTCCCTTCACACAACGATTAATAATCGAATCAATATCGATCCCTTTATCAATAATAACGGCTGCATTTGAACCCAGTTCTAATGTCACACGCTTCAGTCCTGCTTTGTTTCGAATACCAATCCCAACAGCTGGGCTTCCCGTAAATGTAATGGCTGCAATTCTATCATCGGTCACGATTTTATCCCCCACGACTCTTCCGCTTCCAGTAATAACATTAAGAGCTCCATTCGGCAAACCAGCCTCCTGTAACAACTCTGCTAAAAAGAAAGAAGATAGTGGCGTTTGACTTGCTGGTTTTAATACAATTGTATTTCCTGCGGCAATGGCAGGACCAACTTTATGGGCAACTAAATTCATTGGAAAATTAAATGGAGTAATCGCTCCAATAACCCCAATAGGTTCACGCACCGTATATGCTACTCGTTTTTCTCCACCTGGTGCAGCATCCAATGGAAGTGTTTCTCCATGAATTCGCTTTGCTTCTTCAGCTGCAAATTTATACGTTTGTATTGTCCGTTTCACTTCTTCGATTGCAGTAGCAATTGGTTTAGCTGCCTCTAAAGCGATAATTTCTGCCGCTTCATCTAAACGCTTCTCTAACAAAGCTACCAAACGCTCCAAAATAGCTGCACGTTCGTGAGCTGGCATTTTCGCCATTACTGTTTTTGCACGAACTGCAGCTTCAATTGCCTCATTCACTTCTTTTTCATTAGCCTTAGGAATATATGCAATAACATCTCCAGAATATGGAGATGTTAGAGCTGCCTGTTCAGTGGCTTCTTGCCATTGACCATCAATGTATAAGTTTTTCTTTCTTACTTGTACTTTTAAATTCATAGTCTACTCCTTTCTGTTATAGCCTACTATTAATTAGATCACTAGCTCATCTTTTTTCATGTATTCATTCATGCCGTATGACTCATTCTGCTTGCCATATTTATAATCTAGCCACTTTACCTTCATCCGCTTCTTGGATGGGAATACAGAACAATCTTTTAATTGTATTAACAATGAAGCGTGATGCTCATTACTAGATATTTGGTGGCAAGTTCCATCATAATTAATACCATCTATTTCAACTTGAATATGGTAAATACCAGGTTTAGGCATTCGGTATCTCTTTTTTACTATTAAGTTAAGAAACTGATGTTTTTTGTGAAAAAGAGAACTTTGATTCATTTCCCCATTAATTTCATAAAAATCACCAAGGTACATAGGAATCATTTGCACATGACCTTCATCAAGCAATTTTCGGATTGCTGTTGAACTAATTTTTTCATCAGAATGTTGGATTTTTGGAACAGTCGTTACGTCCAAACTTCCGGGATTATACTCTGTTAACGTTTTCATATTACCGAGTCCTTTATAGCCATAATGATAATCAAAGCCGGCTACAACATGTATACATCCAAGTCCAATAATGTATTGTTCAACAAAATCGTTAGGAGAGAGACGGGCAAAATCAGGGCTAAACTCAACAACAAATAACTTCTCAACACCCAGCTTTTCAAATCGATCTTCTTTCAAAGGAAGCGGAGTTAAATAAGTCATTGGCTCCATATGAGGAAAGAGTATATCTTTTGGGTGCGGATAAAACGTCATAACACCAAAGGCGCATTGTTTTTGCAAAGCAATTTGTTTTGCTGTTTCAAGAATTTTTTGATGACCGATGTGAACGCCATCAAAAAAACCGAGAGCCAAAACACAAGCTTCCATTTCAGTGAATGTTGATTTATCAATTGAACTTTTGATAGTAATTGTCTGCATCGTTTGCCCTCCCCTTTTATGTTAAGTTAGTTGCGGTGCAATGATCTGGCCATATTTTCCTGCAAAGAATGTCAGAGGATTTCCTTCACGAAGGACAATATTTTCTACTTCTCCAAGGAACAGCGTATGGTCACCAGCTACTTGCTTTCCATATACATTGCACACAATATTTGCTAGCGCATCCTTTACTACCGAGATTTCGTTTAGGCGGTCAAATTCAGGTTCACGCTTTTCTTTGATTTGACCAGCGAATAACATAGAAACTTCTTGCTGATCTTCCGATAAAATATTTACCGCAAATTTACCGGAGCGGTTAATTTTATCGAGCATTTTTGCATTTTCTTTAATTGATATTAGTACGAGTTTTGGGTTTAGCGACACTGACATGAAGGCATTTGCTGTCATGCCATGAGGCTCTCCATCAATGTCCGTTGTAATAACTGTTACGCCGGTTGCAAATTTACCCATCGCATCTCGAAATGTACGATCATCCATTAAAATTCCTCCATTCTTTAAATAACAAGTTCTGGTTTACGCTGTGCAAGGTTTGGTGCCTTGGATTGAATTTGTTCATTGGTTTCAATATCTAAAAACGGAGATGTTTCATTAAACCAACTGTCCGGTGCTTTTGCACCCCATAATGTTTGACGACGTGGGTCGTTTAAATCCCATCGAATTGGCTCGAAATCATTGTCACTTGTTAAGTAATCTCCGTTATACAGCTCAATGCGGTATCCATCTGGATCTCTTAAATACAAGAAGAACGCATTGGATAAGCCGTGGCGTGCTGGCCCTCTTTCAATGTTCTGTGAATAGCCAAGAGAAGCTAAAACATCGCAGCAGTGAATTAGAGCAAGTGGATCAGGTAGCCAGTAAGCAAAGTGATGAAGACGCGGACCATCTCCGTTCATAAAGGCTTGATCATGCACAGTCTGTTTGCGGTGGAGCCACGCAGCCCAGATACTTCCATCTTCTATCGTTGTATATTCAGAACATGCAAAGCCTAACTCGTTGATAAAGAAGTTGTAAGCTTTTTCTACATCTGGTACAGCACAGTTTACGTGGTCAATCCGCTGAATGCGGGCACCGCTGTATAAATCGTAGCGCTGAAGTAAGCGCTCTGCTTTTTCAATCTTGCAGAAAAATTCAAGGGGCATCCCTGAAATATCATGTACATGCAGTGCACGTCCAAGAGCATGCTGAGTACCTTCCTTAAGCCACTTTGTTTTAAAGCCTTTTGCTTGAAATAATTCAGCTAGACGGTCAAGATGTTCTTCTTTTTCTACTTTGTAACCGAGTGCGTGTACCCCTAACGTCTCGGACTTTTTAAGAACCAAACTGTGGTGTGTGTGTTCTTCAAGCCCTCTCAAATAAACACAGTCATCCTTTGTTTCCGTTTCAATCATCCCGAGCGCTTTTACATAAAAATCTTTTGAACGGTCTAAATCCTTCACGTTTATAACCGTTCTGGCAATACGAATGATATTGAAATCCATACTCCTCATCTCCCTTAGTCGATTAATTAGTTATTTTTAACTAACGCTTCTGATCGATTCAAAAATTCCTTCACACGATCAACATATTCCTGTTTGTCATACCCGTTATAAAGCGTACTAGCCATTCTAATTGGATCACCGAAGAAGAAGCGCTCATAAAGTGTTTGTCGAGTACCGAATGAACTGATACATACATCCCATGCCAAACGATAAAGTTTCACACGATCATAAGCATCTCCAGTGGCTGATTGTAAATATTTATCAAGATCAGGACGAATTTCAGAATGAAAGTCTGATTCTGAAGGGATCGCCATTAAGCCACTTGCACCCATTAATTGCATAATTTCTGTAAAGCGAGGGTAAATTTTTGGGAAGTAATGACGTGCTGCATTTAACGGTGCAAAATCTGGTGTCATAGTGCCCCATCTATCCACTTTTGCATTTGCTTCGGCAGCAACGACATATGCTTTCATCGTTTCAAGTGCAATAATTACCTCAGAGATTTTTTCCTGTATATGTTGGTATTGGCCAATATTAATTGTCTCTGCCATTAGTTGAAGAATACCAAGTACAAACTCTGTTTTCGCGATATTTTTTGATACAACTTGATGTGTCATATGAACAACTGCATTACTTTCATTGTAGGCCTGGTTGCACACATTAACATCACCAAGTGCAAAAACTCGATTCCATGGAACGACAACATCATCAAACACAACAATGGTATCCATTTCTTCAAAGCGAGATCCTAACGGATGGTCGAAATGAGACTTACCATAATCAAAAGATTCTCGACAAATAAATTTCAAGCCCGGTGTGTTATTAGGAATAGAAAATGCAAACGCATATGGATTTTCTTCAGCTGATTGTTTTAACAAAGTAGATGGGAATACCATGATTTCATCGGTAATACCACCTTGAGTAGCAAGTAATCTTGCCCCTTTAATAACGACCCCTTCAGACGTTTTCTCTTTAATGCGCGCTGCAATAAACGGATCAGGAAGCTGTGCTGAATTTACGCCCCTATTGACTTGAGGCTGAATCAACGTATGTGTTAAAGATAAATCATTTTCACGGCAATACTCGTAGTAGTTGGTCATATTTTCGGCATAGATGGAGTCTTGTTTCCCAAACATTTCTGCAGCTGAACCATACGCCATCATCCCGACATTAATGTAATCAGGGGAACGCCCCATCATGCCACCATTATATTTCGCCCATTCTTGCATCATTTTGCGACGTGTCACCAAATCTTCTTGTGTTTTTGGCTGAATAAAAGATGTACCAACCCGTTCACGAGTTGTCGGAGATTCATATGTCATGTAATCCTTTTTGTCTGGATCATGTTGCAAATCGTAAAGTTCTGCCTGAGTTTTCATAACTCCTTTAAAAGCTGGATGTTCAGAAATCTTCCCTTCTACTCGTTTGCCATCAATCCATATATTTGCCTGTGCATGATCAACTCTTTCAATATATTGCTCTCCTGTTTTTGCTGGCATTATTGTTTCCCCCTAAAAATATAGTTATTTACTTCCCAAATTGCGGAATATGATGGTCACCTATAGCAACATGGATTACCTTTGGTTCTGTATAGAATTCAAACATTGCGTAATGACCACCCTCTCTTCCAATTCCACTATCTTTCATACCGCCAAATGGAATTCGAAGATCTCGTACGTTTTGAGCGTTAATCCAAAGCATACCTGCTTCAATAGCATCCGCCATACGATGTGCTCGTTTTAAATCTTTTGTCCATACAAAACCAGCTAGTCCGTAAGATACGTCATTTGCCATATGAAGTACTTCTTCATCTGTTTCAAATTCGATTACGGCCATAACGGGACCAAAAATTTCTTCCTGACATACTCTCATGTCATTTTTTGCATTCAATAAAAGGGTCGGTGGTACAAAATTACCTGCCTTTACCTTTTCCGGAACCACTCCCTGAACTACTTCACAACCTTCTTCTTTAGCGATTTCTATATATTTTTTTACTTTGTTGTAGTGACCTTTTTCAATTAGCGGACCAAGCTCAGTTGATGAATCCATTGGGTCACCGATTTTAATGTTAGCGACACGTGCTTTTAATTTTTCAACAAATTGATCTTTAATATTTTTATGCAAGAATACGCGAGAATTGGATGTACAACGTTCCCCATTAAATGAGAAAATCCCCCATATTGCTGCATCTAGAGCTCGTTCAAGATCTGCATCATCAAATACAATTAAAGGTGATTTCCCACCAAGCTCCATCGATGTTTTCTTTAAAGTATCCGCAGCGTTTTTAATAATAGTGGAGCCTGTAGTCGTTTCACCTGTAAATGAAACCGCTTTCACATCTGAGTGAGCAACAAGTGCAGCCCCTGCTGTTTCTCCAAAGCCATGCACGATATTAAAGACGCCATCCGGAACTTGAGCTTTATGAATAATTTCAGCTAATTTATTTGCAGTCAATGGTGAAAGTTCAGCTGGTTTTAGGACAACCGTATTTCCAGTTGCTAATGCAGGCGCTACTTTCCAAGTCTCTAACATGAATGGGGCATTCCATGGCGTAATTAACCCTATAACACCTAATGGTTTATAAACTGTATAATTAATGAATTCATCATCCATTGGATAAGATTCGCCATGCAATTTTGTCTCAACCATTCGTGCGTAGAAACGGAAATTCTCTGCAGCACGTGCGGTTTGATTTCTTGTTTGGCTAATTGGCAAACCTGTGTCTAATGATTCTAAGAAAGCAATTTCTTCAATCTCCTCATCGATGATATCTGCAATTCTATTAATATAATTCATTCTTTCTTTCAATTTCATCTTGCCCCACGGACCATTCACAAACGCTTCTTTTGCTGAAAGAACAGCTTGATTTATATCCGCTTCACGCCCCTCAGCGATATAGTTGTTTATTGCATTGGTAAATGGATTTTTATTTTCAAAAGAAGCACCTGATTGACTGTCGACAAACTGTCCATTAATATAAAGTTTTACATTTGCTACTTGCTTGTGTTCGTGATTTTTTTGAGTCTCAGATACTTGAACTTGCATGTTATTACACTCCCCATTCTTCTCTTACTCCTGTCACGAGGAGTAAGAGAATTTTTTAGATTTTGAATGATTATTTAGTGACAATCGCATTTGATAAAATACCATATTGATTTAAAACTTCACGAATTTCGTTTTGAAGTGCCTCAGCTGGTAAATCCATTGGCTTACGTAAAACTGGCGTAATTTTACCCATCATGCCCAGCGCTGCTTTTACTGGTCCAGGGTTAGTTTCTTTGAATAACACATCATTTAATGTCATCAATTCATAATGAAGATTTAAAGCTTTTTCAGCGTCGCCTTCCTCCCAAGCATTGTGCATTTCTGCTACTTTCGCTGGCGCAACGTTTGCTGTGGCGCTAATAGAACCTTTTCCACCGATTGTTAACATTGGGTAGCAAAGAAGTTCAATTCCCGAGAATAGACTGAAATCTCTACCACAATTCAACAGCACTCGATTGACATGTTCAAAATCTTTATTTGATTCTTTGTCACCAATAATGTTCGGGCAATCTTCAACGAGTCGAGCCATTGTTGTTACTTCCATATTCAGCCCTGTTCTTCCAGGAATGTTATAGATAATAATGGGAATATCCACGGTATCGGCAATAGCTTTATAGTGTTTATATAATGCTTGCTGGGAAGGCTTGTTATAGTATGGAACAATGACCATCGCAGCATCTGCTCCCATTTCTTGAGCAGCCTTTGTTAGTCGAAGCGCTTCATTATGATTAACAGATCCCGTTGCTGGTATAAATGGAACTCGTCCGTTAATCGTTTTACTTGCTGTTTCCATCACAAGCTCTCTTTCTTCGATTGTTAGAGAACTAGGTTCCCCAGAAGTCCCGGTTACCGAAATACCATGGCTCCCACTTTCTATTTGCCAGTTAATTAAATTTTTAAATGTCTGTAAATCTATGCTTTCATCTTCCTTGAATGGTGTAATAACTGGTGCAATCGAACCTTTTATACTTTCTTTAGCTTTTCGAATTCTAGACATTGTATCTTCTCCTTTTCTACCTTTTCATGGAATCGTTTTCAAACTTAATGTATCATTAAGTTTGAAATATTTAAAATATTTAAAATGTTTGTAACGTATATAAAATAAATATGCTTTCTAAGGAGGAGTTTCATGGATATTAGACAATTGCGATACTTTACCACTATTGTTGAAGAAGGGCAAATCACTAGAGCAGCAAAGAAATTACATATGGCCCAACCCCCCCTTAGTCAACAGTTAAAAGCGCTGGAGGAAGAACTTAGTACTCTTTTGATCGTACGAAATGGAAAGAATATAGAACTAACAGCAGCAGGAAAAGTTTTGTATAAGAGAGCTACCAATCTTTTAAGTCAGATTGATGAAACAATTATGGAAGTGAAAGAAGTGGGAGAAGGTCTTAAGGGTACTTTATCAATTGGATCTGTAAAAACATGCTTTTCTTACCTACCTGAACGCATTCGTTTTTTCCGAGAAAAGTATTCACACGTTACATTTCGTTTATACGAAGGGGATACCTATCGATTATTACAAGATTTAAGGAATAGGCATATTGAGGTTGCTATAGTCCGGTTACCTTTTGAATCAGAATTAGATGACTTATCTTCACTACCATTACCTCCAGATCATTTTGTAGCCGTTATCCCTGAGACGTGGAATTATGAAAATACAATAAGACTAGAAGAACTTTCAAGTATGCCACTAATGTTGCTACAACGTGTTAAGGGTGTTGGTCAATACGAATTGGTTATAGAAGCTTGTAGAAAATATCACTATGAACCAAATATTGTCTGCCAATGTTCAGACGCTGATATGATAATGTCCCTAGTAAGAGAAGGTGTCGGTGCTTCTTTACTTCCAAGGTCTGTCTTACGTTCTTTTTCTATGAATGGCCTGAAAATATTGGAGCTTGAAGAACTTAGTATTCAATCAGATTCGGCCGTTATCTGGTTGAAGGACCGTTACATTTCAAAAAGTGCTGTTAAATTTATTGAAACTTTTAAGAGGGAACACAGTTTAAATATTTCACAAGTAGAATGACTCCAATAAATCATTTCAGATTTTTATTACTCACCCGTTACTTGAGCCTTTACAGTGATATTGAATATATATTGCGGAGTCAAAAATAAGACAATGAGCTCATTTGACTTCGTTTCTAGTATGGTGGTGATTGCCACCGTTTTAAAATTGTGCTAGCAATTTATAAATCTTTTGCAATGGAATCAAAAATATCGGTAGCATCTCTTGCCATCTTGTGAGTTAAATGGACATAGCGGTCTTCAGTAGTTGCTGATCTGCTTTGTCCTATTCTTTTTTGGACAGTTTTTATAGGTTGTCCACTTTCAATCAACATTGTTGCGTATAAATGGTAGTTGAAATCGATACATCTATGTAAGGCTTTTAAATCGATTGTTCTAATAATTGATGAAGAAATCTTTTTATTGTGCGTTCTGTAAGTTTTTTTCGGAAAACTGTTGAAAAATGCCCTTTTGCAACCCTCTAGCCTTCCCTAAATTACACACCAGCTATTACATCTCCGTTATTAAATTACAAAAAGGCAGTTGAAAATCAGATCGAGCCGCATTTTCAACTGCCAACTCAAATATTTGATTTTTATTAGTATCCATTAGATTTACAGGGTTGTTTTTTTGATTGCATTTTGTTGCAGTGAACTGCGTTTTTTATATGTTCTGCTCCTCTATAAACTAGAGATTATTAAGGACTAACTGGAGGAGTAAGCCCTGTAAGAACAGGAGTTATAACACTAGTGCCTGCTCCAAGGCGAATTTGTTGAACTTGCAGTACTTTTACAGTAAGCTCTAGCACGATTTTTTCACGTAATGTGTCGAAAGTGCCTTCTGGTTCTGCCATAACCGGTGAAAAATCAAGTTCAAAGAAGTTTGCAGCTACTAACTCGCCAAATGGTTGTTCATTGTATTTAACTAGATTTTGGAAGAATGCTTTATCCAATCGAGCATCCATTTGCGTAGTTTCATTAAGGAAGTTCGCTTCGGCAAACTCAGAAATTCCTAAAATCGGAGTAGGGCCTCCAAGTGTTTGTGGGAACGTAAGGTCTGTAAAACCTGAAAACGGAACATCGGCAATTCTATCTTGGAGTGCCGCGTTACATGCTGCTGTAGCATATTCTATATTTTTGCGAATATGTCCTGCTACAAATAATTTAGCTCTTGTTACCGCAAAAAAGTCAGTAGTGCCAATACGTGCAAAAGCAACAGGTACTAGTTTCACTTGATTTAGGAATACATTTTTTTTCACTCTTTTGATTTCAGTTGCTGCAGGAGTAAGCGTAATATCCGCCTCCACAGCAATTTGAAGTGTTGGTTCTGCAAGCACAACCGGAACTTTAACAGTTGGCGTCACTAACGGTGTAGCAACTACTGGAGTAACCTCAGTAGTTAATGGTATTTGTTCTGTTGATGTTACTGGACAAGGTTCGACTTGATTAACTTGAAAATCTAATTGATCACTCAAAAAATTCCCTCTTTTCATTTTTTTAGTATTAGAGAGCGCTCTCTATATTGCTAGAATATGTAGCGATTAATTCTATGTATAGACGTGTATACTAGTTTCTTCTTATTTTAAAAAAGGGATTTTTTTAGAATGTACATCAAAATGCTAAATACTCACCATAGTTAATCTAGTTTTATGTTTAGTTACCTTTTTTGATTGAAGAATTTCAAGAAAATAATAGTCAAAAGCAGAAACAATTACGAAGAAAGATTTTAGTGTACGAAAATGCTGGAACCGTGTTTATACCACAAGATTACAGAACTTAAGTTTTTGGATAGTGGAATATGTTGACCTTAAACTCGAACCGAATAGTAGTCCAATTATGAAGATGTAATAATGAATCACATCTTGCTCACCTAGGTAAATATAAAGTAAAATCTTTAACTACTCGTTTCTTACAATGGTTTATTAATTTATCTTTTTTAATCACGCAGTGTAAACATACAAATAAAATATCATCTGTTTGTATATCATCTCTATAACCAGTGAAATAATACATATTCGCTTCTTTGGCATTATTAGCAGCTATTTCAGCACCATCACTTATTTTTGAGTCATCTTAATACCCCTTTTCAAATGAGTAATTTCTTTCTGCCACGATTGATTCCCCTATTTTCTAAAATACTTGACTTTTGTGGTACAATTATCCAAAAGGAGGTTTGTAAGAATTATGTCATTATTGTTTTTTCTTGCTCCGTTAGCCTTTGTAATTTGGTTTTTAATTAAGTTCATTAGATTGCTGGAGGAACAAAACGAAATTCTAAGAAATATATCTAACAAGCTAGATAAATAGTATACATAAATGGAAAATCCAATCTCTTTTACTGAACAAAAAATCTTTCATGTGCGCATCGCTGTTATCTTAAAATAAGCTCATCTGCTCATATTTTTGTTTTTTAACAGGTGCGTTCACCATTTTAGACATGTCGTGCACCGTTTCACCTTTTTCCGCGCCATTATTTTGCAGCACCACATTCTCTTCTCTCTTCAATAGGTTCAATGTATTCAAAACAACTAGTATCTCGTGAAGAATTAAAAATTCAATCAAAAGAAAACCTAAGACGTAGTAATAGTGTTATAAATGAGGATCACCCTTTTTATTTACCATTTCATATTGGCTTACATTGTGGGGCGTGTAGGCGCAATTTGTGGGCTTGAATGGAAACATATAAATTTCGAGGAAATGACGTTGGAAATTGAGCAGCAACTAGTTGATATCGAAGATGAAAAACGAAAAATAAACTGGCAATCTAGACCTCCAAAATTAAAGGCTGATTATCGAACTATTCCCTTTGGTAATGCTCTAACCAAAATTTTAAGAGCACTATAAAAGACAACTTGAAAATCGTTAAAAGTGCAGTGAGTTTTATAAAAAGGATTCAGAACATGATTATGTATGATAAAAAGAAAATCGTGAACATTGTACGCCAAGTGTCAAACAACATAAATAGAGAATGGTACACCTATTAAAACTGTACAAAAAAGATTAGGACACAGCAGATCAGCTATTACTGAAGACCGCTATGTCCATCTTACAGAGAAAATGTCTCGAGATGCTGTAGACATCTTTGATTCATTTGCTCAAGATCTTTAGGTGCACTATGAGTATAAATTCTAAATGGGTGGCCCTATCGGGTGGCAAATGCCAGCCAACCCTTTATACACCTAATTACTTCGAATCATCTATCTTCAGAACAGCCATGAATGCTTCCTATAGAAATGTTATATTCATGCGTATCTATTCGTATTTATGGTTAGCCGATAAACCCTTGATATATAAGGATTTATCGGCTGTTTTTTTATTTAATTTCATTCATGAATAACTTGATTTATCGAGCTTTAATTTCTACAAATGGTGGGGATATGATGGGGAATTTAAATAGACCACCCATCACGGAGTGGTCTTTTGTTGTTATTAAAAGCAAAAGTAATGTTAGTTTAATAGAAAATAATTCATTACTTTTTATTCATTACATTAAATGGTATAATATAACTAAATAGGAGGTTAGTAAATGAAAAAACTACCATTATCATTGGCTGCTAGTAGCATCTTTTTATCGATGTTATTTACTACAGCCCATGAAACTGTACAAGCAAAAGAAATGGAAAACAAAGCGAATTCAAGCACATACATGGTTGCTTTAAAGAATCCGCATACAAAAGGTGGAGGTAAAGAAGTTGAGGTTAAAAAGGTTGAGACTAAAATTGAATCAGCTAGTCAGTTAAGTTCTTATTTAAAAGAAAACTACCCTGAATTAAAAACTGACATTGTTACAGTAAAATTTGATTATACCGTGAGTGAGAACGATGATATAGGTCGTCCATATGATTATTTTATAAACTATGATTTGTCTCTCACACCTTACTCATTGAATTTCGAATCTGCAATGAATAGCCACTTAAGATCAATTAAGCATCAAGATACAGCCAAAGAGGATGTCGCTAAAGCTAGAAAACAACTTAATGATTTTATAGAAACAATGGCTAAAGATGTAATAGAAAAACTGCCAAATAAAAAAATACTAGGGCAGAGCTACAAAGGTTGGTATAGATATAAGTACATACAAGAGGATTGGCAGACAACAAGAGATTATAGTTGGACTAATTATGAACCAATTAGTATGAATCACGTTTGGGTTGACAGACCAGAAGATTATTATAAGGTAATGATGCTCCATCCGTCTAATCCGTTAGTAATTCAATACGACCGTGAGGAACAAGAAAGATTCTTCTATAAAATTGATTACAATCGATTAAAATATAATGACTTCAAAATTACTGATTTTGGTTGGAGAAAATTTTTAGATGGTTCTACATTTTGATATAGTTATTTATTAGCACCTTAATAAGGTGCTTTTTTATTATAATGAATAAAATAATTGTATTTGAAAATAATCAAAACATTTGTTGCTTAACCCATTCAAAGTGTGACATCTTATATTCCACTCTACCATTCCAGCCAATTTTCTAAGTTTGGTCTGCTATTTATTTGTGTACGATCATCACGTTCATTAAGCCAGTTATAAAACGGCACTGGACGTTCTTTATTCACTGTTTCTTCTATATATGATGATTTATTCGATTTATTACTCAAACGCTCCACAGCCTTACTATATGCACCTGTGAATACTGCTCTTAATGTACTAGCAACCGTCAGTACACCTTCTTTAATATCCATAGCAATTTTGAATAGAACATTCTTAGCTTTTATGAAGTCTTGTACATTTTGGATATTAGTAGCTAATACACACTTATGTAATTCATCTTTTAAATTAAATTGTCTGTTAATGGCAGGCTATTCATGAAATCAAATAACATCACTTGATACTCATTCATGTATTCTTTTTTCTTTTCAGCTTGCAAAGCTAATTCATTTTCTAGATTCATAATATTATTTGCTTGTTTAGAACTTAAAAGATTAAAAGAGTTAAAAGATAGGTTTTCAGATTGTTGCACTTTAACCTTACTCTCACAAGGCTTTTCAGTTTTTTCACGCTCGGACATTGACGCTGGGACATTGTAAGGCAAAATGATGTAAATGCTTGCTCCTTGTCCACCTTTGCTTTTTACAGTCGTTTCTTTCTTAACGATTCCTAGTGATTCTAATTTTGAAATAGCACGATAAAATGTCTTTGTGCTGATTTCAAATGCTGCAGCAATAGTAGCAGCTTTTAAATGACAAGCCCCTGGATGTTCCAAAGCGTGACTAGAAAGCTTGAAAACGATGGCACGTTCGGATTCAGTCAAATCATAGTAGTGTGCTGCCATGTGGTTCTCAACAGCTGTGTCCATATCTGCTATTGATTCAAATGTTTTGTAAGTTGCTAAGTATTCAAACGCCATCGTTTTCACCTCACTTTCATTATTTTTTATAACTAATTAATGATAATATATACTGTAAAAATTATATTGTAAAGCGTTTTATAATTTTTAAGTGATATTTTATTTATTTTTAATTATCATTTGGTGTATTATAGTTATAAGGAAAACAAATGAAAGAAGGTGTTTATATGGGGATGGCTAAGAAAATCAAAATGCTTATGGTTGAAAAGGACTTAACGCTTTCCGAGCTCGCTGAAAAAATGGGTACTTCTCAACCTAACATTTCCAACAAATTAAAACGTGACAATTTCAACGAGAAAGAATTAAACCTTATCGCAGAAGTATTGGGAGTTAAATACGAGGCTAATTTTGTATTAGAAGATGGGCGGAAAATATAAAACAAATAACTATTGTGGAGTGATTCAAATGGAAATGAAAGATTTGGTGAAACAAATAGCTGCAAAACAAAATAAGGCTATTAAAGACGCTATCCAATATCGTTTAAATGAAGGTTATTCATTGGATGATTTAGAAATCGAATATGACACTACTACCACAAAAAAGAAAAACATTATTAATTCCACTTTAAAAATAGAAGTCAAAGTAATTGGTAAAACAGATAACTAATCACAGTTGTCTGTTTTTTTATATGTACATATGTCTCTATTTTCCCTAAAATGGAAAAGTAGAGGAGGAATTATGAAATGAAGAAATTAATTTTTAGTGGGGCTTTAGTATTAAGTCTAGGATTGGCAGCTTGTAGCGAAGAAGCTGAAAAGCCAATACCTAAGAATCAAACAATTGAGAAGCCAACACCAAAAGTTTCTGTCGAAATGAAATGGCAAGACGAAATAACAAAGTTAGCTTCAAATTCTGATAGTGCATCTGATAAGTTTTATGCACTTGAAAAATTATTAATGGATTATAAAGCTACTGAAGCCGAGGTTAAAAAATTTTCAACGTACATCATTGATGACTACAAATCAGGTAACTATCTTAGTGATATTGGTAATCATGAACGCATGTTATCAAACATTTTTAAATCCTATTACGTAGAGAAAAATAGTGAAGGTGCTCTAAAGGACTTTGCTTTTGATTACTTCCAAAACATGAAATATACATATCGTGGTGCCGATACTGTTGATAGCGAAGCTGTAAAATCAAATGAAGAGCAAATGAATAAAGCTCTAAAAGAAATAAAATAAATGTTAAAGCCATTCTTACGGATGGCTTTTTCATATGTACTAATGGCAAGATTTTCTATAGAATTAAGTTACATAATTCGTATGGAGTGCATGACATGGATACAGTAGCAGAAACAATAAAATTTGCAGGATTCGGAAAGAAGAAAGCAATGGCAAAACAGATTCAAATGTTTGACGATAGACTGACAGATCAAGGTGAAACACTACTCGCTGTATGTGCATCCGTTAAAGGCACAAAACAGCTTTATGTCACTGACCAAAGAATCTTATTACATGAGATCAAAGGAATCGTATCCAATGATGAAACAAGCATTCCTTTGTCTTCAATTAGCAGTATCAACATTTCAAATAAGCTTGTTTACTCTACTATCGAAATCGTATCAACTGGAAACAAGGCTATCATTGACGATGTGCCAGCGCATATTGCACTTGAAATTAAATCAGGTATCGAGAATCTAAAAGTAATGGCTAAAACGTCAACTGCACCTGCAGGTACACAGGAAAAGGACATGTACTATGTAGCCGATGAAATTCGAGAATTAAAGGATTTATTAGATGATGGGATATTAACGCAAGAAGAATTTGACGCGAAGAAGAAGCAATTGTTAGGAATCTAGTCACTCAAACGAGTGGCTTTTTTCTATTGACGTAGAAATCATTTGATTTATATTTCATATGATTTATAATGTACTTAAAAAAGGAGTGTTAGGCATGAAACTTTCAGAAAAAGTCGAGGCGGTTGTTAAGGCTGCACAGGATGCTAAAAATGGTGAAGGTGAACATACATCGTATCGTATCTTTAAAGAGTGTGGACTTACACAAGGAGCAATTAAACGTTATGTAGATGGCGTTAGTGACATCAGTCGTATGGGCTTAGGCGTAGCTGAGAAGCTTGGCGAATACTATGACAATCACCTTTCAAAATAAATTAAAAAACTTTTATAAATCACTTGATTTATAACAAGAGTATAGAAAGGAGGTGAACAAAGTGGATTATGATAAGGTTCTAGCTTATCTAGTAGCTATCGCAACTGTGCTTAACTTACTAACAAGTTCAGCGAAAAACATTAGCGATATGAAAAATAAGCCAAAACAAAAGCGACGCCCCTCAACCAAAAGAAAACGTCGCAAGTAAGCTGTGAAGGAGGTTAGCGCCTCCTTCCCTATAATCTTATCACATCCATTGAATTATGAAAAATATCGGATATATGGCTGCGTTAGCATTTGCTTTGTATATCTTAACTGACATGGTTAACTGGAATGAACCAAAGTTTTTTGATTACTCAATAATAGTCATTTATTCATTATGCCTAATTTTAGTTATTGTTAACGTTGTTGTATTCTTTAAGAAGAAAAGAAGTAGCTAAGGAACTTCAATCGAAGTATATACCGTATGACGAATAAACTGATAACAAGGTACTCAATTGTGTGCCCTGTTATCAGTTTATTTATACCAGTATTTCACAAAAACAAAACCGAGTGGACAATTTTTAGTCTACTCGGCTTATTTACTTTATTATGGCAACTTAGTATGTAACCATAATTCTATTGGAATGAAACGTTTGAAATTGCGAACGGAAGCATAGCTGGAATTACACCAATATATTTATAGTCAAATTTAACTCCGCCAGTGATAGATGCAGCTGTACCTAAAGCAATACCTAGCGAACCAAGTACTTTAGAAACAACAGGTTCAGGTATCCAAAGACCTCCAATAGCAATACCTCCACCTAATCCAATTAGCGTATTTCTAGATAAATATACAGTAGCCCCCCACCAATGGAAGTCAATGTCCGTTTTACCATTTACGTAAGCTGCTGCCATTGCTTGTGGAATTTGAGCCTGAGCTTGGCTGTTCAAATCTAATTGTTGGATTTGAGCATTTGCTAAGCTAATTTGATTATCAAGTTTATTGTATAGCTCAGGACTCAACTCTGTACTAGCTTTAGAACTAATTGAGAAATTTTTACCAGCAAAATCAAAATTAACATAAGGATCTAATAAGTTGATTTCGTAATCTGAAAGAATACTAGGGTTAGCTTGTTGTTGAATAGCAACAGTGTTTTCTTGATTATCAAGCTCACTAGCCGAAGCATTACTGAAAGGTAAAACTGCACTTGTTAACAACATTGAAGTAATTACTGTATATCCTACACCTTTTTTAATTAAGTTCACTATTAACACTCCTTGGAATTATTGAGGATTTTTCTTTTTGAAAAAAAATCCTTCAAATATCATATATAATGCAATGGCAATCCAAAAGCTAAATAACCACGTGTTATTTTCTTTTAAGTCTGTAAAAATTAAAATCGCTCCAAAAATTGTGATAATAATTTTAATTATTATTTTCACCATATTAAACACTCCTCTCTATCGATAGAAAAAAAGTAAAGCACCTCGAGTAATTCCATCCTATCATTTCCATAAATAGAAATTCAATTGTAACTTCACGCCAATTTTTGTCGTGATGACCTCCATTTTTTTCAGGTATATACCCTAACTCACGCCAGTCCACGCCAACCAACCGCCATAAAATGACGGAACATCTATTATTTCGTGACACTAAAGTAATATTTTTTGTGAAATCGTTACTAAATACTTGAATTCATTTTTAATTTTTGTTATTTTAGGTAAACAATATTTGACACAAAATTGTCAAAAATAGAAAAATAAGTTGAATTATCATATAAGGGCATCTAACTTTTACCCTTTATCAAACAAGATAAAACCAAGTAACAATTTATAGTCTACTCAGTTTCTTCTTTTTGAGGCTTCATAAAAAGTAAAAAAGACCAAGTCGGCAAATTGATATGCTCCCTATTAGGTAGACAGATTAAAAAATAAAATCTATTGATCTAAGGGGATTTTTTATGGGGCGAAGCAAACATCCACTCGAGTTAAAACTACATATCCTTCAATTGTTTGAAGAAGGTAACTATTCTATCAACGAATTGTGTGAAAGATTTTCATTAAATCCTCAAACTTTATATAGCTGGAAAATGAAATATGAGGCAAGTGGACGTGATGGATTACACGAAGCTACTTCATGTAAATTCTATTCAAAAGAGTTAAAGTTAGCGGCTGTGGAGGACTACATTCAACGGAATTATTCACAGATGGAAGTGTTAGCGAAATATGAGATTAGTAGTACCTAAGTTTTAAAAAGGTGGGTAAAAAAGTATACTAGTCATAGTGAAATAAAAGATTCCGGTAAAGGAATGAGTCAAGCTATGACAGAAGGAAGAAAGACAACTTTTGAGGAACGTATTGAGATTGTCGAGTACTGTTTGAAGCACCAGAAAAATTATCAGTTGGCAGCGCACACCTATGGGGTTTCGTATCAACAGGTATATCAATGGACGAAGAAGTTTGAAACTAACGGTGAAGAGGGATTACGAGATCGCCGTGGTCGCACAAAAGATGAAGTCGAATTAACCGTTGAGGAGAAATTGAAATTTGAGATTCAACGTATTGAACGTGAAAATGAACGTTTACGTGCAGAAAATCTATTTTTAAAAAAGTTAGAGGAAATCGAAAGGAGGCGTCGTTAAGCCAAATACGTCTACAGCAACGCTATTTAGCGATTCAAGAATTACATCGAGAGGAAGAACTTTCGATTCTTTTACTATGTGAAATAGCTGGTGTTTCGCGTGCTGCTTACTATAAGTGGCTAAGTCGCAAGTCTTCTAACAGAGAAGTTGAAAATGAAGCAATTTTAAAGGACATTCATCTCCTTTACCAACAAGTAGATCGTATTTACGGCTATCGTCGTACAACGTTGACAATCAATCGTCAGCGAAAAGAAAATAATCAAGCGATGGTTAACGAAAAGCGTATTTTATCGTTTAATGCAGATTAGTGGATTGAAGTCTGTTATTCGTAGAAAGCGCAAGCCTTATCGTAAATCCCCAGCACATCATGTGGCTGAGAACGT
>NZ_SADV01000025.1 GCF_006864135.1 Lysinibacillus sphaericus
GCACGAAGCGAAGCGTAGGAGGAGGCTCGGCGCTCGCCCGCGGAAAGCGAGCGGAATGCTTCGGAAAACAACAGTAGAGTCACAGTGCCAAATGAAAAAAGCGAGCTATTCAACGATTTAATCGTTGAATAGCTCGCAATGTGAAAAGATATAGACTTTTTCAGTGCCCTCCAATAAAGGGTGCATTTTTATTTACATAATAATTGATCCGCCATCTGATGTTAGAGTTATAGAGGGAGAATATTACCTTGAATGATAGTAAAGTCAACGTCTCCCTGTCGCAAGTTTTTTTAGCTAAAACCGCATCTAGGTTAGACAATGTGCAGAGATTGCTAGTTTCAATTCACTAAAAAAAGCCCAGCTCTCACAAGGAGCTGGGTTAGAAAAGGAATTTTATTTCTCTTCTTTTTTGACCGCGAAGACATGTGAAATGGCACCGTCTGTAGCTATATCTACTTTAAAGGAGCCATTAGAATGGCGATCTGCTCGAGTTAATGCTTGTACATCAAGGATCTCTTGCACACCTTTTTCCGTTTCAATCATTAGCTGTTCCCCATCAGTTACTTTGACTACAGCTACGATACGATGTGGGTTCGCTTTTAATTCTGTTAACACTTTTAAGCCGCGTTTTGCACGACTCGTCATCTCTACTTCGGCAACATTCATTTTTTTCACCGCACCGCGATGTGTCACAATCGCAACATACGCAGTGGCATTTGGCGGTAAAACATTGATGCCAACTAATGCTTCTCCGTCTTTCAACGTAATCCCTTTGACGCCGCCTGTTTTTACTCCTGTTACTGGTAATTCCTCCACAGGGAAACGAATAGCATAAGCCGTATCTGTCGTTAACATTAGCTCTGCATCGTCTGTCACGATACCTGCAAAAATCATTTCATCGCCTGACTTAACATTCATCGTTTTGATCGGTTTCGAATAGCGTGTAACAGCATAATCTGCTACAGGTGAGCGTTTAATTTGTCCATCTTTCGTAGCTGTTAAAATATACGTATTGGCCTGTTCGAAAGTCTCAAAACCGTATACAGCAATAATAGATTCATCTTTCCCTGTCGGTACAATACTAGAAATATGCTGACCAAGATCCTTCCAACGAATATCAGGTAGTTCATGGACAGGCTGATAAATATAATTGCCTCGATTTGTAAACAGCAGTAGATGATGCTGTGTATTTAAGTTTGCTTCATATAATAAATAATCGGAATCCTTCATCGCGAAATCCTGACCATTCGAAGCTGCATGTGAACGTGTAGATGTACGCTTAATATAGCCATCTTTTGTGACAGTCACTACAACCTCTTCACTTGGGACAAGGACATCTAACGTAATTTTGATTTCTTCAATTTCTTGTTCGATTTTTGAACGACGTGGCTCTGCAAAGCGCTTTTTAATGTCAAGTAGTTCCTGTTTAATAACACGTACAAGCTTTGCTTCACTATTAAGAATACCTTCAAGCTTAGCAATCAATTTATTTAATTCTTCCTGTTCAGCACGCAATTCCGTAATATCCGTATTTGTTAAACGGTATAATTGCAAGCTAACGATTGCCTCTGATTGCACTTCTGTAAAGTCAAACTTCACCTGTAAATTCGTTTTCGCATCTCGTTTATCATTAGAAGAACGAATCGTTGCAATGACTTCATCTAAAATGGACAGTGCCTTGATCAAGCCATCAACAATATGCGAACGATCTTTTGCCTTTTGCAAATCATAAATGGAGCGGTTTGTCACGACTTCCTTTTGATGAGCAATATAAGAATCCAGTAACAATGGCAATGTCATCATTGTCGGACGACGATTATGGATAGCAATCATATTAAAATTATAAGCTACTTGTAAATCAGTTGTTTTGAACAAATAGTTTAAAATTCCTTGTCCAGGAACATCTTTTTTCAGTTCAATGACAACACGTAGGCCTGTACGATCCGATTCATCACGAATTTCCGCAATTCCTTCAAGTCGTTTATCGACACGTTGCTCATCGATCTTCTTCACAAGATTTGCTTTATTAACATCGTACGGTAATTCCGTAATAACAATTTGCTCTTTGCCACCTTTAATTGGCTCAACGACTGCTTGCGCACGCACAATGATTTTACCGCGTCCTGTTTCGTATGCTTTTTTAATGCCATCGACACCTTGAATGATCCCACCTGTTGGGAAATCAGGCCCTTTAATAACGGTCATTAAATCATCGACAGTGGTATTTGGGTTATCTAAACGCATAAGAACACCGTCTAGCACCTCATCAAGTGCGTGAGGAGGGATATCTGTCGCATAACCGGCCGAAATACCAGTTGAGCCGTTGACTAGTAAGTTCGGGAAACGAGCTGGTAAAACAGTTGGCTCCATATCCTGATCATCGAAGTTCGGTACAAGTTCAACTGTTTTTTTACCAATATCGCGTAGCATCTCCGCTGCAATAGCAGAGAGTCTTGCCTCGGTATAACGCATCGCTGCCGGTGGGTCACCATCAACAGAACCGTTATTCCCATGCATTTCAATGAGCATATGACGCGCTTTCCAATCCTGACTCATACGCACCATAGCTTCATATACTGAACTATCACCATGAGGATGATAGTTACCGATAACATTACCGACAGTTTTTGCTGATTTACGGAATGGTTTATCGTTCGTATTGCCCTCTGTAAACATCGCATATAAAATACGTCGTTGCACAGGCTTAAGACCGTCACGTGCATCAGGCAACGCGCGGTCTTGAATAATATATTTACTATAGCGACCAAAACGGTCACCCATAACTTCTTCTAAAGGTAAATCTTGAAATTTTTCCGTACTACTCATGCTTGGTCCTCCTCCTGTTGGATGAATTCATTGTCTAAAATATTTGAATCATCCTCCATACCGAAGTCTACATTAGCTTCGATCCATTTACGGCGCGGCTCTACTTTATCGCCCATTAAAGTTGTCACACGTCTATCAGCACGTGCACCATCCTCGATCGTCACACGTATTAATGTACGTGTTTCAGGGTTCATTGTCGTATCCCACAGCTGGTCAGCATTCATCTCACCAAGCCCTTTATAACGTTGTAATATGTAACCCTTTCCAACTTTTTTAATGGCCGCTTGTAAGTCATTTTCAGTCCAAGCATATTCAATCACTTCTTTTTTACCAGTGCCTCTTGATATTTTATAAAGTGGTGGTAATGCGATAAATACCTTTCCAGCTTCAATCAATGGTCGCATATAACGATAGAAGAACGTTAACAGCAGCACTTGAATATGCGCTCCGTCAGTATCAGCATCGGTCATAATAACGACTTTGTCATACGCTGAATCCTCGACAGAGAAATCTGTTCCGACGCCAGCACCAATGGCATGGATAATCGTTGAAATCTCTTCATTTTTCATAATATCCTGCAGCTTTGCTTTTTCTGTATTAATAACTTTACCACGCAAAGGTAAAATCGCTTGGAACGTACGATCTCGTCCTTGTTTTGCAGAGCCACCTGCAGAGTCACCTTCGACTAAATACAGCTCGTTTTTCGCTGCATTTCGAGATTGTGCAGGCGTTAATTTTCCAGAAAGAATGGTACTGGCTTTTTTGCTCTTCTTGCCGTTTCGTGCATCTTCACGTGCTTTACGAGCCGCTTCACGTACTTGTTGGGCACGAATAGCTTTACGAACAAGAGATGCAGACAATTCTGCGTTTTCCTCAAGCACATATAAAATTTGCTCCGAAACAACACTATCTACTGCCGAGCGTGCCTCACTCGTACCAAGCTTGCCCTTCGTCTGACCCTCAAATTGTAGTAAATGCTCTGGTATACGAACAGAAACAATCGCCGCTAAGCCTTCTCGGATGTCTGTCCCTTCAAGATTTTTATCTTTATCTTTTAACAGGCCAATTTTACGTGCATATTCATTAAAAACACGTGTTAAAGCTGCCTTGGCACCTGTTTCATGTGTCCCACCATCTCGTGTACGCACATTGTTAACAAATGAAAGGATTGTTTCTGAGTATCCATCGTTGTATTGAAAGGCGAATTCAACTTCAATTTCGTCTTGGATCCCTTCCACATACTTAACAGGATGAAGGACGTCTTTCTCCTCATTCAAATACGCAACGAAAGCTTCAATGCCGTTCTCATAAAAGAAAACATCACCTTTGCCTTCCTCGCGTTCATCAATTAACTCAATTTTTAAGCCTTTTAATAAAAACGCTGACTCACGTAAACGTTCTGCAAGCGTATCATAATTGTATTTTGTTACAGAGAAAATCGTGTCATCTGGTAGAAAATGAACAAGCGTTCCTGTCTGCTTTGTTTGTCCAATTTCTTCTAATGTCGTCACAGGATGGCCACCGTTTTCAAAACGTTGTCGATATTTTTTACCATCGCGATGAATCGTAACTTCTAAAAAAGTGGATAAAGCATTAACAACAGACGAACCTACACCATGTAAGCCACCACTTGTTTTATAGCCGCCTTGTCCGAACTTACCACCGGCATGTAAGACAGTGAAGATAATCTCAGGAGTCGGTTTCCCCATCTTATGCATACCTGTTGGCATTCCTCGGCCGAAGTCTCGAACGCTGATACTTTGATCTTTATGAATAGTGACAATGATATGAGAACCAAAGCCAGCCAGTGCTTCATCCACCGCATTATCGACGATTTCATATACAAGGTGATGAAGTCCACGGCCATCCGTAGAACCGATATACATGCCGGGTCGTTTTCGTACCGCTTCTAATCCTTCTAATACTTGAATGGCGTCATCATTATAGACGCTTGGTGACTGTTTATTCGTCAAAAATTTCCCCTCCAAAAAACAAACGCATGTTCTATTTATATTCTCTTCCTAATAATAATAGCATTTCCTAACAATATCTAGTGACAGGCCCAAAAAATTTTTAAAATTCCTCACAGCTTCATCGTTTTGATCTGTTTTACCGGAAGAAAAATTTGCAATAGTTGCTCCAATATGTATCAAGAACTCTTCTCTTCCTTTGACGCAGGGCAATAAGTTTTAGTTGCACTGGTCATTACTTTTTTTCAAAACGATACGAATCGCTGAAGGCTTTGAACTTTCATTCAAAAGCATTTGACTATTCTCTGAAAAATATACAGGTACAGTAATAAATGGGTTTCTTCTGTCTAAAGAAATTCGTACTAGTTTACTCTAGAAATTAAAGATAGACTTCTATTCTACCAAAGGAATGGGTGATTGACAAAATTGCCTTTTTACCTATATTTTTAGAAAGGGCTTTCATGCTGCCTACATGAATCATGTCTAAAAGACTAACCTAAAATCATATACATATAAAAATCCTTGAAAAATAGAGTTATCTTTTGTAATGAATTCAAGATACACTAAGAAATCTCCTTCATGTCATTGTAGATTATAGAGAAAAAGTGTAGAATATTTGTTACATATTATTAGTACCAAGTGTTAATTAATGAATGAATGAAAGGAGTCCAAATATGCTAAATGGACTTATTATTTTATGTGCTTATTTAATCGGCTCGATCCCCTCTGGGTTATGGATAGGCAAAATTTTTTATAAAACTGATATTCGCCAACATGGAAGTGGCAATTTAGGTGCGACAAATACTTTTCGTATTTTAGGAAAAAAAGCAGGAATCGTCGTAACGATTATGGATGTCTTAAAAGGTACAGCAGCCGTATTACTTGTAGCTCTTCCTCTATTCTCTAATGTCTCTATCCATTCGCTATTACTTGGACTAGTAGCCGTTATTGGTCATATGTTCCCAATCTTTGCAGGTTTCCGCGGAGGGAAAGCGGTAGCAACATCAGCTGGAGTTCTCTTAGGCTATTCATGGCCTCTTTTTATCTTATTATTTATTGCGTTTATTGTAACATTAAAAATTACAAAGATTGTAAGTTTAACTTCCATGATTGCCGCTTTAGTAGCACTTATTTATTCAATCGTTTATTATTTTGTTACAGGCGACTTTGCGTTAGGTATTTTAATAGCTTGTTTATTTACCTTTATCATTTACCGTCACCGAGCAAATATTGCACGCATTAAAAATGGTACTGAACCAAAGGTGAAATGGTTGTAACATAGAAAGGAGCATTCTAATGAATATTGTACTAACAGATGAAGCCCTACAATGGTTCAAACAAGAGATGGAAGTAGAATCCGGAGATACGATTCGTTTTTATGCTAGATATGGTGGTTCCAGTCCTTTTCACGAAGGCTTTTCCCTAGGTATGACACGCGAAGAACCATTCAACATTGGTGTTAAGAAAGTTATTGACGATGTTACCTACTATATAGATGAAAAAGATTTATGGTTTTTCAATAATCACAGTTTATATGTAGATGTGGATGTTACAAATGACGAATTAAAATATGAGTATAAAAAATAAAGCAGTGTTCCCTTTCGTTTAAACGAAGGGAACACTGTTTTTTTATTTGAATCTATTCCAACCTTAGTTTATCTTCTTTCAAAGTTGTACATTCTATAGTTATGTAAAATCTTGAGGAGGAAATGAAAATGTCTATTTCTAAAATTACTGATACCTCCCAAAACAATGACCAACTGTATAGTTCTCTTTCTCAAAATTTGAAGATAATTAAAAACACACTCGGGAATAGTAATGACCTTATCATACGAGAAATTACCATTGGAAAAGCTGAAAAATATGTTTTCGCGATCATCTACGTAGATGGCTTAACCGATAAAATAAGCATTTCTGATTCTGTAATTGATAAACTAATGCTTGATATTGAGGCAAGTGATGAAACAGAAACAGACAAGATTATTCGCTATTTAAGAGATTCTTGTTTAACAGTCGGCGATGTTAATGATATTTTCAATTTTTCAACACTGTACAATTCGATTTTGAATGGTGATACGGTCATTTTATTAGATGAATCTTCAACTGGAATTGTAACAAGTACAAAAGGTGCAAAAGATAGGGCTGTTATGGAGCCTTCAACAGAGTCGGTCATTAGAGGTCCACGGGAAGCCTTTACGGAAACATTGCGTACGAATACGGCTCTGATCCGTCGGAAAATTAAAAGTCCGAATCTCTGGATCAAGTCTCGTATTGTCGGTGAAGTAACAAAAACGGATGTTGCTGTTATGTATTTAAATGACATTGCGAATGACAAAATAGTAGCGGAGGTTCTTTCCCGATTAGATCGTATTAATATTGATGGTATTTTAGAAAGCGGCTACATTGAAGATTTTATTCAAGATTCTAAAACCACCATATTCCCTACAGTTTATAATTCTGAACGACCTGATGTTATTGCTGGTGAACTATTAGACGGAAAAATTGCAATTCTAGTGGATGGATCACCGTTTGTCCTAGTTGTCCCAGCTCTATTTACATCCTTTTTACAATCTGCTGAAGATTATTATCAGCATTGGATGATTAGTACTCTTGTACGTTTATTGAGATTTTTTGGAATTGGCCTAGCCTTGATAGCGCCATCGCTTTACGTAGCGATTACCACCTTTCATCAAGAAATGCTACCAACTCCTATGTTAATAAGTATTGCATCTCAACGAGAAGGAGTCCCCTTCCCTGCCGTTGTAGAGGCACTCATAATGGAGATTGCCTTTGAGGTGTTAAGAGAAGCAGGTCTTCGAATGCCAAGAACGATTGGACCAGCCGTATCCATTGTTGGAACATTAGTGATCGGTCAAGCCGCTGTAGAAGCAGGAATTGTATCAGCTGTAATGGTCATTATTGTGGCACTTACAGCCATTTGTAGCTTTTTATTCCCTGCTTATGGCTTATCCAATACAGTTCGTGCACTTCGTTTCCCATTAATGATTTTAGCAGCAATTGTTGGATTGTATGGTGTGATGTTTGGCCTAATGATCATTCTCCTTCACTTATGCAGTTTACGAACTTTCGGTGTTCCATATTTAAGTCCATTCGGGCCATTAATTCTAGACGATCAAAAAGATGCCCTTGTGTTGTTCCCACGAAGAGCATTATTGACTCGACCACGCTTAATTAGTCAAAAAAATACTGTCAGAGGTCATAAATATTTTAATACGAAAAAAAGGAATCAAAAGAATGTGTAAACGAGGAATAAACCATGTCAAAATATAAGGCAATATGTTTACTAATGATTCTTTCTTTACTTTTAAGTGGTTGCTGGAGTAAGCGCGAACTCAATGAATTAGCAATTGTCGCAGCATTGGGAATAGATAAGGTAGATAATGAGTTCGAAATAACTGTTCAAGTTGTAGATCCTGGTGAAATCTCCTCCAAACAGCCTACTTCAGGACGATCACCGGTTATTACCTATCATTCAAAAGGTAAAACGGTCTTTGAGGCCATTAGAAAAATGACAACAGTAACAGCTAGAAAACTTTATTTCGCTCACCTTCAAATCGTTGTACTCGGTGATGAATTGGCGAAAGAAGGAATGGCCGAACCGTTAGATTTAGTGTCAAGAGATCATGAATTCAGAAATGACTTCGATGTCATCGTTGCTCATGACGCGACTGCCGACGAAGTTTTAAACGTTTTAACACCTATCGAAAAAGTTCCAGCTAACAAATTACTAAATTCTCTTAAAACGTCAGAGAAAACTTGGGGTACAACACAATCCATTAAAATTGATGAATTAATCAATACTTTAAATAACAAAGAAACAAGTGTAGTCATGTCTGCCATTGAAATACAGGGAGATAAAAATGCGGGAAAGGATCCATCGAATGTTAAAAAATCGAAGTCTTCTGTGCTATTAAAGTACGCAGGCTTAGGTGTTTTTAAAGAAGATAAATTCATTGGGCTTTTATCAGAAGAAGATAGTAGAAGTCTAGGTTTTTTAAAGGACAAAATAGACAGTACAATTGAAATTCTTGCTTGCCCTAAGGAAGGTACTGTATCAACAGAGATTACGCACTCAAAGACGAAAATAAAAGGTAAATTTGAAAATGGAGCACCAAAAATCAATGTTTTTATAGATGTTAGCCAAAATGTCGGAGAAGTTGAATGTACGATAGACCTTACTAAAGAAAAATCGATTCACTACATCAATAAAAAAACAGAAGAACATATTAAAAAACGAATCGAAGAAACAATTAAAACAGTTCAGCAAAATTATCGGGTCGATATTTTTGGATTTGGTTCAGAACTTCATCGTACAAATCCGAAAGAGTGGAAAAAAATAAAAAAAGACTGGCTCACTATATTTCAAGAGGTGCCAGTTAAAGTTGAAGTACATGTGAACACACAAGGATTAGGGACGATGGAAAACTCATTAGTGAAGAAGCCGAAGGGAGAATAATCTATGATTATGACGATTTTTATACTATTAATTACAGCTGTTATAGCCTTTGCCTTCATTCCAAATTTAAACAAAAATAAAGAAACGAAAACAATCGTTATTTTTTCGATTTTTTTAATGCTCGGTGCTGCATTAAATGTTGCGGTCTCATTAAGGTTCAAAATACCGAGCCCAATAGATTTAATTACCTTTATTTTTTCACCAATTAAAGATTTATTCATTTCCATGACAAAGTAATAAAGCAACTTTATGTTAAGAAAGGGGTATCGTTCATGATGGAAAAAGAAATAATTAGTTCAAGACAATTTATGATCATTACCCTTCTCTTTTCAATTGGCACAGCCATTTTAATTATCCCTGCAAGTGTAACAAGCGAAGCAAAGCAAGATGCATGGATTGCAGCAATCATTGGTGTCGTTTTAAGTTTGCCCATAGTAAAGCTTTTCGTTGCTTTAGGAAATAGAACACCTACCCTTACATTTGTAGAGGCTAATGAAAAGATATTAGGTCGTTTTTTTGGAAAATTCACTGCAATTGGCTTTATTATTATATCTTTACTTTCTGCCGGTGAATTATTATATTTCATTGGGATTTTTATGAAAACGGAAATTATGCCAGAAACACCTACGATGGCGTTTGCATTTATGTTCAGTATTATCATTATATATGCTGCATTTTTAGGTATTGAGGTATTTGCCCGTTCTGCAGAAATACTATGTCCAATTTTTATTTTAATTTTTATTTTCTTTGTAATTTGTATTTCGCCATCCATCCAGATTGAAAATATACAGCCAATAATGGAAACACCAAAAAAATCATTATTCTTTAGTATGATTCGATTTATAAGTCTTTTTTCATTCCCGCTTGTTGTATTATTAATGATTTTCCCTTCCGCAGTTAACGTCCAAAAATCTGCACAAAAAGGTTTTTACATTGGCGCAATTTTGGGAGGGATTGTCTTAATTACGATCATCACACTATCTATCCTTGTCCTAGGTCCGGCAAATACTGCTTCTAGGACATTTCCTAGTTATTCATTAGCTCAAAGAATTTCAATCGGGAATTTTCTGCAGCGTATTGAAGTGATTATGGCGACCATGTGGGTAATATCTATTTATATTAGAACTTTTATGTATTTTTATGCTTCGGTGATCGGTATCGCACAAATATGTAAAATTAAAAATCATCGACCGCTCATTTTTCCACTCGGCATGATTATCCTTGGACTTTCACAAATTGTTCATCCTAATATTATTCATTCAGATATTTACAATAGAGATATCTGGCCTATATTTTCCTTTGTTTTAATGATTTTATTACCATTAGTTTTATTACTAGTCTCAATGATTCGCAAAATTAATGGAAATAATACACAAAATGAAAGTAATAGTAATAACGATAATTCTACACAAGGTGAAAGTAGCAGTAATGGCGGTAATACTTCTCAAAATGAAAGTAGTAGTAATAACAATGATTCTACTCAAAGTGGTAGTAGCAATAATGGCGGAAATACTACACAAAATGAAAGTAATAGTAATAACAATAATTCTACTCAAAGTGATAGTAGCAATAATGGCGGTAATGCTTCTCAAAATGAAAGTAGTAGTAATAACAATAATTCTACTCAGAGTGATAGTAGCAGTAATGGCGGTAATGCTTCTCAAAATGAAAGTAGTAGTAATAACAATAATTCTACTCAAAGTGATAGTAGCAGCAATAGCGAAAATCCTTCACCGAGCACAAGTGATAACGCTTCAAGCAATAATACACAGAATGATAGCGATACCGGCAATACTCCAAATAGTGATAAAAATAAAGATTCTCCAGAAAATTAATAACATAGTGGCATAAAAAATGATGAACCTGATCGTTTCATGGTCATCATTTTTTCTTTACATTTCTATTGAAAATTGATCAATTATGTCTCGGTATAGTTCTGTAAGCGGATATCTTTTGTACCGAAAGCGTAGCGACAGGTACAGGTGTTTGGACACCCGCTGAAAGAAGTTATAAGAATTCAATTCCAACCTTTGTTTATCTTCTCTCAAAATTGTACATTATATAGTTATGTAAATGTTGAGGAGGAATGGAAATGTCTATTTCTATAATTGCCGATACTATAGTTCTCTTTCTCAAAATTTGAAAAACACACTAGGGAATAACAATGACCTTATCATACGAGAAATGACCATTGGAAAAGCTGAATAGTATGCGTCATCGATCATCTATGTAAATGGCTTATCAAATACAGTTCGCGCTCTTCGATTTTAGCAGCTATAGTTGGATTGTTTGGTTTAATGTTTGGTTTAATGTTTGGTTTAATGTTTGGCCTTATGATCATCGCTTACGAACTTTTGTGTTCCATATTTAAGTCCATTCGGCCCATTAATTCTAAAGGATCAAAAAGACTGTTGTTCCCTCGTAGAGCTTTATTGACTCGACCACACTTAATTAGTCAAAAAATACTGTCAGGGTCATTTTAATACGAAAAAAAGGAATCAAACGAATGATTCCAAAATTTAAATAATAAAGATTCGGTGCTGCATTAAATATTGGGGTCTTATAAAGGATCAAAATTCCAAGCCCATTAGACTTGCTTACCTTTATTTTTTCACCAATTAAAGATTTAATTGTCTCCCTGACAAAATAATAAGGATCTTTATGTTAAGAGCAAAGGGGTAGCGTTCAAATGGAAAAAGAAATAATTAGCTCAAGACAATTTATGATCATTACCCTTCTCGCTTCAATTGGAACAGCCATTTTAATTAGCCCTGCTAGTGTAGCAAGTGAAGCAAAACAAGATGCCTGGATTGCCGCGATTATTAGTGTCGTTTTAAGTTTACTTTTAATAAAGCTTTTCATAACTGTAGGAAAACGGACACCTACCCTTACATTTGTAGAAGCTAATGAAAAGATATTAGGTCGCTTTTTCGGAAAAATAACTTCGATTGGTTTTATTTTTCTATCCCTACTTTCTGCCGGTGAATTATTATATTTCATTGGCATTTTCATGAAAACAGAAGTTTTGCCAGAAACACCTACAATGGCCTTTGCGTTTCTGTTCAGTATTATCATTATTTATGCTGCATTTCTAGGGATTGAAGTTTTTGCCCGTTCTGCAGAAATACTATTCCCATTTTTTATTTTAATTTTTATTTTATTCGTAGTTTGTATTTCACCATCCGTTCAGATGGAAAATCTACAGCCAATAATGGAGGCACCAGCAAAATCATTATTCTTTAGTATGATCCGATTAATGAGTATTTTTTCATTCCCTCTTGTCATATTATTAATGATTTTTCCTTCTACTGTTAACGTCCATAAATCAGCACAAAAAGGTTTTTACATTGGCACAATTCTTGGAGGGATTGTCTTAATTGCTATCATCACACTAGCTATCCTTGTCCTAGGTCCGGCAAATACTGCTTCTAGGACATTTCCTAGCTATTCATTAGCCCAAAGAATTTCAATCGGGAATTTTTTACAACGTATTGAAGTGATTATGGCAGCCATGTGGTTAATATCAATTTATATTAAAACTTTTATGTTTTTTTACGCTGGGGTCATCGGCATCGCACAAATATGTAAAATTAAAAATCATCGACCGCTCATTTTTCCATTCGGAATGATTATCCTTGGACTTTCACAAATTATTCATCCTAGTATCATTCATTCAGATATTTACAATAGAGAAACCTGGCCTATTTTTTCTTTTATTTTCGCAATCTTATTACCATTAGTCTTATTACTTGTCGCGAAAATTCGCAAAATTAACGGTAATCAAGGAAATAATACAAAAAGTAATTGTAGTACACAGAATGAAAGCGGTAGTAATAACGGAAATGCTTCTCAAAATGAAAGTAGTAGTAATAACAATAATTCTACTCAAAGTGATGGTAATAGCAATGCCGGAAATACTACTCAAAGTGCAAGTAGTAGTAATAATGATAATTCTACTCAAAGTGATGGTAATAGCAATGCCGGGAATGCTTCTCAAAATGAAAGTAATAGTAATAACGATAATTCTACTCAAAGTGATGGTAATAGCAATGACAGAAATACTACTCAAAATGAAAGTAGTAATAATAACGAAGATTCTATTCAAAGTGGAAGTAGTAGCAATAGCGAAAATCCTTCGCAGAGTGTTAGTAGCAGCGATACTGGCAATACGCCAAACAGTGATAAAAACAAAAATTAAAATTAACAGTATAAAATCATAAAAAAATGATGACCCTACCATATCAAGGTCATCATTTTTAATTGCTATTAAATGGCATTAAATATGATATTCAATTTGATCGACGAAATCCCATTCATATGGTGTTTCTTGGTAAACATAGTAGTTCAACCAATTTGAGAATAATAAATGAGTATGGGCACGCCACGTATTAATCGGTTCATTAGCAGGATTATCATGTGGGAAGTAATTCACTGGTACCTCAATATCTAATCCTTTCGCAACATCTCGACTATACTCATCAGCTAAAGTCGTTGCATCATATTCAAGATGGCCCGTAATCATAATGTTTTTATTATCCTTAGATTGCACAATAAAAACACCAGCATCTTCAGAATAAGATAGTAATCGTAAATCAGGATGGCTAAGTACTTCATCAATTGATACGGATGTATATCGTGAATGTGGTGCAGTAAATGAATCACTAAATCCACGTACTAAATCCACTGTTAAATCCGTAATAACATGAGAATATACACCTGAGCATTTAGCAGGAAGTCCAATTTTACCGATACCGTAATGATGGTATAACGCCGCCTGTGCACCCCAACATATATGTAAAATCGATGTTACGTTTGCCTTAGACCAATCCATAATTTCTGAAATTTCCTGCCAGTAGTTCACTTCTTCAAACTCCATTTTTTCTACTGGTGCACCTGTAATGATCATACCATCATAACGGCGATGACGGATTTGATTGAAGGTCGTGTAAAATAACTGTAAATGTGATTTACTGACATTTTTCGATTCATGCGTAGCTGTATTTAAAAATGAAATATTCACTTGTAACGGTGTATTCCCCAATAAACGAAGTAATTGCAGCTCTGTTTTTTCTTTTTCTGGCATTAAGTTCAAAATTAATATATTTAACGGACGAATTTGTTGCGTTTTCGCTCTGTCCTCTTCCATAACGAAGATTTTTTCCTCACGTAAATGTTCTCCAGCTGGTAAGTTTTTCGGAATATTAATTGGCATCTTGCATTCCCCTCTCTTTTATTTCTTTTGTTACATCAATGCACGGGCCCTGCGCAAAGCTCAAATATCAAACGATGAAATTAAAAAATCCCCCTCATTCCATATGAGATAGAATGAGAAGGATTTTTCCACGTTCACTCTTATCTCTCAAAGGATAAATCCTTTGCTGGAATTAGCACCTTTCTAACTTTCGTTAGAGGTTGCTGAAGCGTCATCGGGCCAAATCCCTCAACTTCTCATGATAAGATTATTTAATTAAAAAGAATTGTAACATGAACAATTAAGAATATCAATAATACATAGAATATTTTGTTATTAATCATGCATGTCATTATGTCATTTGTTTAACACTAAACTTGAATGTTTACAATCATTATTTGATGGTAAACATGCTGTACTTATGTTAACATATACCTTTAGTAACAGAGAGGAACGTGAATAGTTTGATTAAAATTGATTTTCCAAAACCAGATTTAGTAATTCGCCAACGCGAACAAGATTTAAAGCCAGGAGATGTACCAATCACACCATACCATGGTTTTATCGACTTCCATAAAATCACTCGTGAAAACGGTGGAATTTTCTTATTCTACAATGAAGAGAACGAACTATTATTTGTAGGGAAAGCACGTAAAATTCGTCAACGTATTAAAAAGCATTTTGAGGACAATGTGTCACCGATGAAAAATCATCGTGATGAAATTTTCAAAATTGAAGTGTATGAAGTGGAAGATCCAATGGAACGTGAAATTTATGAAACGTACGCGATCAATTCATTCCGCGCTAAATACAATGTTGATAAAGTATTTTATTAATATTTAACGAAAAAAAAGAATCTGCTTGCCCTCTGTAATGTACATGACGGCTTGCAGATTCTTTTTCAATACTTTTATTCTAAGAAAAATGCTTTACGTTCTTTAGTAATCCATTCCTCAAGCTCCGTATCATCGCGCTTTAAAAGGCGATTAATAAGCACGTCATGCCATACATAATCCTCTAATAAATAGATATGAACAGGATCATTGGTAATAAAAGCCGTTTCCTGATTTGCCGGAGAGTGACCATAAATCATCTCTTGACCATCTACAGACAAAATAAACCAATGAGGTGTAGACGCATTCCTCGTATAGCGAGTGATACGGTGTTGGTCAATGGAAGCTAAATGGTCCTCCACATACAAGGTAATTCCATGAACAGGTATATGCTTCGCTACCTCATGTAAATCTTCCCGCAATTCTTCATACATATCTTCCCACATTGATAATATGACTTTTTTCTCCGCTTTTTTTAATAATGACTGACAATAATTGAAGATTGCCTCTTTTCCTTTTAACGTGACAACTTTATGCTCCGCTTCCTGCTCTTTTACTTCTAATTTTTCTAATCGATCACTAATCGACGAAAAATTAGATTGCCAACGTTGCTGAATTTGCTGTAAAAACACAGCGACAGGAATGGAAGAGTATGTCGTATGATCTGCCGTTTCTTCTTTCAGTACTAACCCTTTTTCAACAAGTACATCAAGTATATCGTATATTCTTGCACGAGGGATACCGGAGTTTTTACTTACTTGATAGGCACTAACATGACTATTTTGTACGAGTGCAGTATAGGCCTTCGCTTCATATTCTGTGAATCCCAGCTCTTTTAATTGGGCGATTAATTCAACCATTCGATCCCTCCATTACCTCTATTATAAGTTAAGGCTATGAAGATACGCCAACGAAAAAAATTAGTCTTTACAGCCTCGTGAAATTTAGTTACTATTTCAGTAGTAACTATCAAAAGAGGTGTAAACATGCTATTTGAAGTAGATGTAAATGTAGTCATATTATTAATATCTTTTGGATTTTTAGCCGCCTTTGTGGATGCAGTCGTTGGAGGTGGTGGCTTAATTGCGTTACCTGCCCTTATGTTTGCTGGTTTAAATCCAGCAGCGGCAGTAGCCACTAATAAACTTGCCGGCACCATGGGTTCTTTAACATCAACCCTTTCTTTTTATCGATCTGGTCAGCTAGAAATTCGTTCGGTTATTAAATACTTTCCCCTAGCCTTTGTAGGATCACTTTTTGGTGCATGGACAGTTCATTTAATTAATCCTGAATTACTAAAACCACTTATGCTCATAATGCTTGCTGCTGTTGCAGTCTATACAATCTTTAAAAAAGATTGGGGTTCTGTAGCTACAGTCAAAAATTTAAAGTTTACGCACTTAGTCCTATTCATGCTGTTGTTATTTACAATTGGGTTTTATGATGGGTTTCTTGGTCCAGGAACTGGCTCGTTTTTAATCTTTAGTTTTTTATTAGTCGGCTTCGATTTCTTAAAGGCAGCAGGAAACGCGAAATTTTTAAACTTAGCAAGTAATTTTGCCGGCCTTTTAATGTTCGCCTACTTAGGTCAGATTCATTATGTCTATGGTTTACTAATGGGTATCGCTCAAATTGCCGGTGCATTTGTAGGCTCACGTATGGCGATTAAAAAAGGTAGCGGCTTTGTCCGCGTATTATTTATTATCGTAACGATTACTTTGTTAACTAAAAATGCTTATGATTACATAAAAAACGCCGTAGATATCTAGCTCTACGGTGTCTTAGCTTGTCGACAATCTTTGGCGTTCTGTTTCTTTAATTTGGAGAGGCTTTTGGTCATTTCGGAGGGGCTTTCTGTCACTTTAGAGGGGCTTTCTGTCACTTTAGAGGGGCTTTCCGTCACTTTGAAATTGTCTATCCATCAATCCAGATATTCTATCCACGATTTTGGAGGTTCTATCCACGGTTTGGGTGATCCTCGCCATCATTTTTGAAGGTTCTATCCATCACTTCAAGTTATTTCCGTCAATTCAGGTTCTATCCATCACTTCGGAGGGACTTTCCGTCACTTTGAAATTTCTATCCATCAATCCAGAAATTCTATCCACGATTTTGGAAGTTCTATCCACCATTTTGAAGGTTCTATCCACGATTTGGGTGATCCTCGCCATCATTTTTGAAGGCTCTATCCATCACTTCAAGTTCTCTCCAGTCACTTCAAGTTATTTCCGTCAATTCAGGTTCTATCCATCACTTCGGAGGGACTTTCCGTCACTTTGAAATTTCTATCCATCAATCCAGAAATTCTATCCACGATTTTGGAAGTTCTATCCACCATTTTGAAGGTTCTATCCACGATTTGGGTGATCCTCGCCATCATTTTTGAAGGCTCTATCCATCACTTCAAGTTCTTTCTGTCACTTCAGTAGTTCTTTCCGTCACTTCGAACTTTCTATCCATCAATTCAGAGATTCTATCCGCGATTTCGAATTTTCTATCCACGATTTTGGACAATCTATCCATCATTACGAACTTTCTATCCATCGCTTATTGTCTGCAAAATAAACCGCCGTAGATATTTTATCACTACGGCGGTTTCTAATTTAAATAAACAACTTTTCATTTTTAAATTTATGACTTGTTAATAAGCTAACAATAATAAATATCACTAAGGAAGCGACGATTGGAATTGTCACGGTATGCATACCAAAGACAGAAGGATAAAAACGATCAATGATTATATAAAGGATCATACCCGAAATCATTGACGCTATAGCACCATACTTATTGGCCTTTTTCCAATATAGTCCTAATACGACGGTCCAAATAAAGACTGCCTCAAGTCCGCCAAAAGCGAATAAATTTAGCCATACTAATAAATCTGGTGGATTTAGTGCAAAAACGACAACGGCTAAACCGATCACTGTCGTAACAATAAAACTTGCACGCTTAATTTCCGTATCATTCGCTGTTGGTTTTATATAATTTAAGTAAATATCTTTCACTACTGTGGAGCTTACAAGCATAAGTAACGCGTTGACTGTAGACATCGTTGCTGCCATCGGTGCTGCTAAAACAATGCCAGCTAAAAATGGTGGTAAAACTTTTAATGTTAGCATCGGCATAACTTTATCACCAATTTCAATACCCGGTATCACTGGTCGTGCAAAAACACCGATTAGATGCATCCCAAACATTATTGTCCCAATGGCAATAGTGCCAATGATAATAGCTAAATGCATACTTTTAGAATCTTTATAGCTCATAGCACGAACTGCGATTTGTGGAAGTCCCACAACTCCAACACCAATCAAAATCCAAAATGTAGATACGTATAATGGCGTTAACTCACCTTCTGCTCCAAATGGAGACACAAGATTCGGATTCTCAACGACAAGTGAAGCCATAATATTATCGATTCCTCCACCAGCGATGATTGTCCCAATTAATAAAATAATAGTTCCGATAACCATAATAGAGCCTTGCACCGTATCCGTTAGTGCAACAGCACGGAAGCCCCCAATAATCACATACACTAATACCGAAATCGCAAATATAAAGAGTGCAGTTGTATAGTTTAAGCCAGTTAATGATTCTATTAATCGAGCACCACCTACCCATTGGGCCATCATTGCGGAAAATAAAAAAATGATAATACTAATGGCCGATAGGATAACAATAGTATGACTCTTATAGCGTTCTCGTAAAAAATCTATTAACGTGATGGCTTGATACCGTCTTGCGATAATAGCAAATTTCTTCCCTAAAATCATTAAGACGAAATAACCTGCAGGAAGCTGCGCCATCGCCAGCAATACCCAGCCAAGCCCTTTCGTGTATGCAACGCCTGGACCACCAATAAAGCTACTTGCACTACCGTACGTAGCAATCATTGTCATAGCGAGGATAAAGCCTCCCATTTCACGACCACCGAGGAAGTATTCCTGTAAAAATGAATTGGAAGAGCGTACATACTTATTTGACCAGATCCCAATACCAAAAATGATGACTAGAAATAATAGCAGTGGAAAAATAACTTGCCAATGCATTATTGATCCACCTCCTCATCGTCAAATGGTACCTCTTTGAAAAAGAGTTTCATGACGACCCAGATTAACATAATCATAAAACCTGTCCCTGCAATACAGCTATAGAAAAACCATGCAGGGAAACCGAATACATACGTATAGCTTGTTGGATCACCAGAGCCTAGTCCATAGGCAAAACCAAACCAAATCGCAAAGTTAACGATAACAAGGCCGATACCGATAAGCGCCTCTCGATGCGCAATTTTAAAGCGTTGATCTTTCAAAATACAGTCCCCCCTAACCTACTCTATTTTACTGATATGTTCGTATTATGGGAACCTTTGTGAAAAAATAAATATCAATAGCTCAAGCTATTTTTTAAAAATAACGATTAACAGAGATTTTCCCCTTATTTCGGGTTTAACATTAGATTGTTTTAATTCAATAGTATCTAATAGCTCTACATCTAAATTTTCGCTATCTTCCCAGTATGAAATATTTCTAGATGCCATTTATTTTTAAGTCTTTGATATTTATTCTCTTCAATCCACATATGTAGGTTTTTGCAGGTTCCATTATTTTACAATCAGCCCCTTTATGTTCTAAAGCGGCATATTTTTGAGATGGGATTGTTAGAGTTACCATATCATCTGGAATATGTTCGTACTTTTTCACTTCAACACAAACCCAGTAACCATCTTCAAAATCATGATCTACGACAAAAGCACCAACTTGCTGTGAAGAATTTTCTACATGTTTCATTTCGCCAATTCGTTTTTTTAACTGCAAGGATGTTTTAGGAATTTCGATTATCTATTGATCAGCTGGACATAAAACCCGAAAACCTACTAGCTTTAACTCCTCAATTTCTTTATCTCTTTGCGCTGCAATGTGAATTCTGTCATTTCATTTCCCCTCATACAATTATTTTACATTTTCTACAATAAAAATAAATATTCCTCTTTTTCCTATAAAAATTGAAAAACGCCTGATATCCAAGCGTTTTTCAACATTCCTTAATATTGAAATTTTTTTAATAAGCTTTGAAGCTCGTCTGCCTGTTGTGCCATCTCTTTGGCTGAAGAAGCCATATTGTCTATGAAAGCTAATTGCTCCTTCGCTGTTAGCGTAACGTACTCCGTACTTTCGGTTGCCTTGCTCGCAATGCGTGCCATTGCTTCTGTTGAGGCAGTAACTTCTTCAACACTTGCGGACATTTGCTCCGTCACGGCAGAGATGTCATGTAACTGCGTACTAACCCCTTTAATCGACTGCATAATCTTGTGGAAGGCCAGTTTTGTATCATCTACAACATCCATACCTGACGCAGCTTCCTTCGAGTTACTAGAAATAGCCGAAATTACATTGGCTGTATCATTTTGAATTGAATGAATAAGTGTTGCTATTTGGTCAGCAGATTCCTTTGATTGTTCTGCTAATTTGCGAACTTCATCAGCAACGACAACAAAGCCTTTTCCTTGTTCACCAGCACGAGCCGCTTCAATAGCTGCATTTAAGGCCAGCAAATTCGTTTGATCGGCGATGCTTGTAATCACATCAACGATATTGCCAATTTGCTGTGACTGATCACCTAATATACGGACCTGTGCCTCTACATTGCCAGATGATTCATTAATAATTGTCATTTGATGCAATACACGATTCAAAGAATCATTGCCTTGTGCAACCTCATCACTCATTAAATCAGCAGCATCTGAAACAGTTGAAGCGGTTTTAGCAACTTGTTGGATGCCTATCGCCATTTCCTGCATGGCAGTTAGGCTATCACTCGTGCTTTGTAATGTAGTTTTTGAACCATCCGCTATATCTTCTAATGTTGACGTTAGCTGTCTTGTCATATCTGCTGTTTGCTGCGATTTAGTCGTTAAGCCATCAGAAGATACATCAACCTGTTTAGACGATTGTGCTATTTGTTGCATTAATACTTTAAAACTTGTCAGCATTTTGTTAAAAGATTGCGCTAGCTCCCCTGCTTCATCCTTGGAATTAATTTGTAACTGTTTTGTTAAATCTCCTTCTCCATCCGCAATATCTCGTAGTTGATTGTTTATTTCACGAAGCGGTTTCACAAATGCTCTTGTGAAAAGGAAGCTACCTAATATAGCTATGATTGCCCCGATGAACAATACAATAAGAAGCTTACCGATAAATGTAAAAATAATTGTATTAATCCCATCTATTGTTTCACCGACAAACCACATTCCAATGATGTCTCCATTTGCATCTTTAATCGGTGCATAGAGTGTTAAATATTTCGTTCCTACTACATCAGCTTCACCTATAAAGGTTTCCCCTTTATTCATGACATTTTCAACGACTTTTGGATCAGCATCTTTGCCCACTAAACGTTCTCCATTTAGCTTTAGGTTGGTGATCAGTCCTTTTGACCCTTGAAAAATGGTTACACCGCCATCGATGCTTTCTCCTACCTCATCTACAAAGGCTTCCTGATTAACGATTTTTGTATCCCCTTTGTAAAGTTCCCCATCTTGTATAGCCCAATCTCCCTTAAATCGTTCCTCTAGCAGCATATAACCAACCTTTGAAATATGGGTTATGCTCTGTACAAAATTGTTACGCATAATTTGTTTTACTTGTATATGAGAAACAAATCCAATCATAACGCTTAAAAATAGGATGACTCCCACTAAAAGCAAATTAAATTTTGTACTAATTTTAAAAGTACGCAATAAATTTTTCTCTCCTTTCTCATATTTATTAGGAATATTATGTATAAAAAATAAGCCAAGTTTATTAAACATTATTCTATAAATAGTTTCAATATATTATCAATAAATTACCATTTTTAATCATTATAGGGTGTTTTGAGTATAGGAAAGACGGTAAATTTACAATGTGAGGTTGATTTTGTTTCGACTGTGCGCATTCTAGAGAGGGTACGATGAGCCGCTTCACTTCGCTGTAAGTTCTCATTTGTGACGCTAATCCTTAAGGAGAAGTCCAGTCTCCACTGTCACCAATCCTCACTAGTAAATAAATATTTCATTTTTGGGGGACGTTTAAATTATTCTTCATATATTTAGAAAAGTGGCCGTTGAATAAGTTATTTATTGGAAAGTTCATCAATCGCTAGAACAGCTAGCTCCAAAGCTTTAATTCTTCTTTCTAAAAGCGTTCTTTGGGGACTACCAGCCTTTGACTTAACATATACTTTCTCAATTGATGGAACTAAACTAGTAAGAACATTGCGAGCATCTGCTAATTCTTCCTGGGTGTAATGATGGGGGCTTTGATGCCAAACGTTTTCTAGTATTGCTAATCCAATGCAAACAGCTTTGAGTCGTTTCTTTACTAAGGTAGTATTTGCGCCTTTCTGAATCATCTGGGATAAGGCATTTTCGAGTTTATTGATTGTCGATTGTAACGATTTTATTGATTCCAATTTTTCTACATTTGATACGTTTTCCATTTTAGTACTGCCCTTTCTTCGTTTCCGAATTTTATTCCTTGATTCTTGATAAAATCGTAAAAAACCCGATTTCACCCGCAATATTTTAACATAACTACAAAGTGAAAGCCTCTTCTATCTGTTTATCCTCGTCTTTAAGGGATATTAGTCTTTACTTGAATAAGGATGATTTTACAAAGAAGTTGCTTAATAGAATCAAAAAACGCTTGGATATCCAAGCGTTTTTTATCTTTATTCAGTAAATATTTTTCTTCTCCAAGGCGAAATGGCTTAATTCGCGGCTTTCACATACATTTGTAATACTTTTTTATCGATCTTTCCAACACTTGTTTTTGGCAATTCATCGATGAACATAATCTTTTTTGGAATTTTGTAGCGACCTAAATACTTTCTACAGATTTCTTTGATTTCTTCTAATATAGTATCTTGCTTATCCTGGCAAACGATAACGGCCACCACGATTTCTCCCCAATAATCATCAACCATTCCAATCACTGCAACCTCTTGCACTAGCTGATGACGTAAAATGCATTGCTCTACCTCCTGGGGATAAACATTTTCTCCACCTGAAATAATCATCTCTTTACTGCGACCGACAATGTAAAAATCACCATCATCATCCATCAGTGCTAAATCGCCAGTTTTTAACCACCCATCTTGAATGATTTTTTCAGTCTCCTGCCGATTATTCCAGTAAAAGCGAAACATATGCTTTCCTCTAACTAATAGCTCTCCGACTACGTTTGGCGCACAGCTTTCTCCTGCACTATTGATAATTTTAGCTTCATTGAATTGCATGCTCTTCCCCACAGCACCTTTTTTTAAATAAGCGGCCTCCCGTGAAATATAAAAATTATTGGGCCCCGCCTCTGTTAAACCATAGCCCTCTTTAAAAAATAGTCCCTTCTTAAAAAATGCGTCATATATTGGATACGGGCACGGTGCGCCCCCTGATAAAAAAACTTTCACTGAAGGGAAGCTACTGTTCTTAAAGTAATCCTCTGCAATCATCGCTTGGTACATTGTTGGCACAAAAAGCGAAATCGTTGTCTTGTACTGATTAATCGCCTTTAGAGCTTTTTCTGCCTCAAACTTATCACCAATAACAACTGTACCGCCAGCCATTAGCAGCGGTATACATAAGGCATTCAAACCACCTGTATGGAACAACGGCATATAATTTAACGTACAATCACTATCGCTCAAGCCCCAGCTAATAATTGTATTTATCGCATTCCAATTAACAGAATTAAAGGATAGGACAACACCTTTCGCCTTACCAGTTGTACCCCCTGTATAAATCATTAACCAAGGGTCATTAAGGTCTACTGCTCGAATGGTTAGAGTAGCCCCTTCATTAACTAAACGAAGGGAATGCATGTTTTCGAAAGATAAAGGGCAATTCATTTCTTCATCGTAAAGCAGTAAGGAAGGCGTAGCATCCGTCAAAATATCAGTTAATTCCGCCGTACTCATACGCCAATTCAATGGCACGTAGATAAGGCCTCTTAATCCGCAGGCGAATAAGACAGCAAAAAGCTGAATATGATTTTTCGCAAATACGGCTACACGACTCCCTGCTTGCAAGTTTTGGCGCTCAAAAAAATGACTCCATTTTGTGATTTCCTCTGTTAATTGCTGATAAGTCCATTGTTCCTTAGTTTCTAAGTTCACCAATGCTAGACGTTTAGGTGTTAGAAATGCACGTTTTAAAATCCAGGATTGCTCTACAAACATCTTGAAAGCCTCCTTATCACATCATAATTGCTCCATCCACATGAAGCGTGTGACCGTGGACATAGGAAGCCTCATCAGATGCTAAAAATAAATAAGCATTGGCAATATCTCTAGGTGTTCCTAATCTTTGCAGTGGTACGATGGAGCGCATTTGTGCTAGCACATTTTCTGGCATTTTTTTCACCATATCTGTTTCTGTAAAGCCAGGTGCAACCGCATTCACGTTGATGCCTTTGCGCCCCAATTCCTTCGCCCATGTTTTGGTCATGCCAACAATAGCAGCCTTTGTGGCAGCGTAATTTGTTTGGCCAACATTGCCATAGACACCGCTAACAGAGGATGTATTAATAATTTTTCCCCCACCGGCAGCAATCATATGTGGAATTACTTCTTGTGTACACTGAAATACTCCAGTCAAATTCACATCAAGCACCTGTTGAAACTGATCTTCCGTCATTTTTGTTAACATCGAATCACGAGTAATACCTGCATTATTCACTAAAATATCAACTCGGCCCGTATGCTCTATAACCGTTGCCACTAGCTTCTTGACACTTTCTCTATCTGCAACATTTACTTGCATAAATAATGCCTGGTCACCTAATTGCTGGGCAGCTGAAGTACCCGCTTCTTCATTAAAATCTGCAATGACAACGAATGCACCCTCTTCAATAAATCGTTCAGCAGCAGCATAGCCTATCCCGTTCGCTGCTCCTGTAATAATGGCAACTTTATTGTTTAAACGCATAATTTTTTCCTCCAATTTCTAAAAATGCTTCAATTTCAGTTGTAAGCTGTGGTAAATCATCAATTAATGGGGAGTGACCGCAGTCTTTTAATCTGACGAATTGTGCATTCGCGCCTAAATCGAGCATTGTTTCTTCATTCATTCCTTCTGTTATGACATAATCACGATCCCCTCTTAACACTAAAACTGGAATGGTAATCTGTTGAACTTCATGAGTGCCTTTGGCGACCTCATGATTAACAGCACTTATATTGAAGACATTTAATGCATGATAAACTTCAGCTAAATTTCGTTGCGTCAACATATCCTCCACATATGTCTGATAGTGTTCCGGGCTAGGCTGATTATGAGTGTATATAAGTGCGTTCCAGACCGATTGTAAGCCTTGCACATTTTTCGAATCATAGAACCCTTGTACTAATTTTGTTTTAAATGTATCGACGAGTACTTCTTCATAGGTAAATGCCCTTTTTAATGCAGCTTGATTGCCAGTACCTAAATCCGTGTAAAATGGGTAGCCTCTCGTAGATGCTGAAGCTAGTAAAATAAGCTGCTGACAATAGCCTGGATACTGTGCGACAAACTGCATACATACAGCTCCGCCCGTTGACCAGCCAATCATGTCAAACTGTTTCAATTGAATGGCGTCCACAAAAAGCTTCACATCATCGCTAAAATCTTTAATCGCAGAAATTGGTTTATAATAAGATGAACTACCAAAACCTCGTAAATCCAGCGCATAAATTGTATATTTTTCATCCAACGCATCGATTAGAACGTCCCAATGCTTGGAGGATGTCATATTGCCATGAATAAGTAATAAAACTCGTTCTCCCCCTTGACGTTTACGATAAGCAATCGTTTCTCCATTAGATAGCTGAACAGTTTTTAACATCGCATTTCCCCCTTATCCCCATCGAATCGTAATAGCTCCCCAGACGTAACCAATACCTGCACTAACAAGTGTGACGATGTCTCCATCATGGATACGGCCTTCATCTAACGCCAGCTGCAATGATACTATTTGGTCAATCTGTCCAATATGACCATACTCTCGTAAATATATGGATTGCTCCTGCTGCAAGCCGAGTTCAGATAAAATATAGTCATGAGCTGATTTTTTCATGTGAAGCATCGCTAAATAACGAATATCCCCCTCATTTAATCCACTTTTCGCCAAGGATTTTCGAATTACCTTCAAAAAATTACTTAAAGATTTTTGCTCTAAGCGCTCCTTCATCCCAATCGGATCGATTACATCGAGCTGATACAAATTATTTTCTAAATCAGAAGGCGTTAAAGGTTTTTTTGTACCACCGACAGGCACGACTACATCCTCTGAGAACGAGCCATCCGTCATAATATCCGCCTCTAATAAATGATTTTTGTCATAGTTTTTTTGTAACAGGATAGCGCCACCACCAGCCGCTAAATTGTACATAAAGCGTGTTCGAGGATTGCTGTAATCGATAAAATCAACATTTCGATAGCCACCAGCTAAGAGGATCGTCTGAATGGAATCATCCGACGCCATTAAGCTTTGCGCTAGTTTTAGCGCCATAATGGTCGTGCCACATCTTAATTGCACATCGAATGCCCAAGCATTTACGGCCCCTAGCTCCTCCTGCATTTTTATAGAGGCAGTCCACAAGGGATACTCTTTATGCTCCTCTCCCATATAAATCACAACATCAATATCTTTTGGGTCGATATGAGCTTTGCGTATAGCGTCCTGCGCTGCCCATATCCCCATTTGAACCGTATGATCTTGCTCACCAGGAATAGGCTTTTCATAGATGCCCATTTTTTGTCGAATAATATCCTCTGGAATATTGGAAAGCCTCGCAATCTCTTTAGAGGTCATTTTCGTTTGTGGAATATAGATTCCTGTGCTTACAATGCCTACTGTCATTCAAATCGCTCCTTCTCCTGCGACGGGACAACCGATGTTTGGTTTATTTTCTTATGCTTTAATCGCCATTTCCAAAACATCAGGCGCAGTGATCCAATAATTCCTTTTGGGAAAAAGATAACAGCTAAAATATAAAGAATTCCAAAGAAGATAATCCAACGTTCAAATATTGGATAATCACGAGCTAACCCCGAAAGTGCATGCTGGGCATATTCAATAACAGCCGATCCTAGTAGTGGTCCAACTAATGTGCTCACACCGCCAATAATCGTCATTAATAATGCATCTAGCGTAATGTCCATTGTCATCACACTCGTATTGACAAATCGTAGTGACACAGCATATAAAGAGCCTGCTAAACTTGCGACGGTTCCTGCAACAACTGATGCAATCACTTTATAGTACAAGGTGTTATAGCCTAATGATTTTGTTCGTTGTTCATTTTCTCGAACAGCAATTAAAATTCGACCAGTTGGCGAGTTAACGAAACGATTTAGCGCAATAAAAATAACGACTAAGCATGCTAGCACGATGAAATAAAACGTCATTCGATCTCTAAACATTTCGGGTGCTCTAAACGTAAAACCATCATTTCCGTATGTAACAGAACGCCATTTTTCTGCCACTACTAAAAATAGTCCCGAAAAAGATAATGTCAGCATCGCAAAGAAATGACTTTTTAATCGAAGTGTCAGTAATCCTACTAAGAAACTAATAAACCCTGCTAGCAACATGCCGACTACGATCGATAATAAAAATGTTGCAAGTGTTGGCTCCATTTGTTTCAGCATAACAGCCGTTGTGTAGGCACCTAAACCAAAAAACATCGCATGCCCGAACGACACAATACCTGTATAGCCAAGGAGAATGTCATAGCTCATCGCTAAAATACCGAAAATAAAGATTTGCGTTAATAAAATGAGGAGCGTCCTTGAATCATTAACGAAAGGGAGAAGTACTAAAATCGCTAATAGGAGGAAAAAGCATAGATGCTGCAATGATAGCCTCATTGTCATGTCGATCTCTCCTTTCTCATAGCAAATAAACCTTGTGGGCGGAAAATTAAAACAATGGCCATTAAAATCATATTGACCGCAAGCGATAGCACTGGCACATAATAAGCCATAAAGCTACCTGCTAAACCGACTAATATTGCTGCCAATAGCGAGCCTGAAAAACTGCCCATTCCTCCGATTACGACAACGATAAAACCTAAAATCGCATACTCCATGCCCATTTCCGCATAGATGACACCTGAATACGGAGCCATTAACATGCCACTAAGTGCTGCGAGTGCCGCACCAACCATAAAAACATATAAAAATACCCGCTTTATATGAATGCCGAGTGCTTGTGCCATTTCTTTATCCTGTACACCCGCTCGAACGATTAGCCCAATTTTCGTTTTCTTTAACATGTATTGGAAAATACTGAAAATGATAAAACCTACTACAATAATAAAAAATCGATATTTTATAATAATAACGTCCCCAATTTCCCAGCTGCCTGTTAAGTAGCTCGGTGTTTTTACTGCCACACCATTTGGACCAAAAACAACTTTAATCAACTCCTGTAGCACAAGCATCAGCCCTAATGTAATTAAAATTTGCTGAATATGATTGCCATACACAGGTGTTATAATTAATTTCTCAGTAATGAGCCCGAGTAAAGCGCCTGTTACGACGGCACCTACAACGCCAATGAGAAAGCTCTCAGTGAACATATACGTAAATATGCCAGCATAAGCCCCCCAAACAAATAACCCCCCATGAGCAAAGTTCAAAACATCCATTAATCCAAAAATTAACGTCAGACCTGCCGCCAGTAAAAAAATTAACATGCCAGTTGCCAGGCCATTAATGAGTAGATTGACGAATAGCTCCAATAAGTACACCACCTTTTATCCGATTCCAAGATATTTTCGTTTTAATTCTTCATGATGGATAAGATCCTGCATGTTGCCCGAGTGAACTGTTCTACCATCATCGATGAGCGTATACGTATCACCAATTCGGCTCGCCATTATAAAGTTTTGCTCAACAAGAATGATGGACGTTTGTTTTTTCATTTCAACAATGGCCTCCATTACTTTCTCTACCACTATCGGCGCTAGTCCTTTAGAAGGCTCATCAATCAACATTAATTTACTATCATTGATAAATGCCCTTGCCATGGACAGCATTTGTTTTTGACCACCCGAAAGATATCCGCCCGCCTTCTTCCAAAATTTCTTCAAATCAGGAAACAGCTCCAGCACATAATTTTGTCGCTCTAAAGTAGCCGTATCTTCTTTACGCATGGCCACTTTCATATTTTCCTCAACGGTTAAATCTGCAAAAATCCCTTGGTTTTCTGGTACATAACCTATTCCTAATTTTGCCACTTTATAGGTCGGGCTTTTTTTAATAGATTGTGAGCGAAATTCTACCTCTCCCTTTGAAGCAGGTGTTAAGCCCATAATCGTTTTTAAGGTGGTCGTTTTGCCTGCACCATTTCTGCCGAGCAGTACACTTACCTGCCCCTCCTTTGCCTCAAAATTGACCCCTTGCAAAATATGATATTGACCGATATATGTGTGGACATCATTTAATTTAAGTAAGGTGTTCATCGTACAGACCTCCTAAATATGCATTTTGTACGGTTTCGTTTTTCATGATGTTCCCTGGTGTTCCATCCGCTAGAAGCTGGCCGTTAAATAGCACCATAATCGAATCCGACAAATCTAGAATCATATCCATCTTGTGCTCAATGAGGAGAATGGTTTTATCACCTTGATTTTTAATCGTGCGAATCACCTCTAAAATTGTCGGCACCTCCTCTAAGGACATACCTGCCGTTGGTTCATCGAGTAAGAGGATTTCCGTATCAAGTGCTAACAGCATCGCAATCTCAAGCTTTCTCTTTTCCCCATGGGACAGCATTGTCGTAAGGGCATCTCTTTTATTGTCAAGCAAGACGAGTGATAATAGTTCCTCCGCTTTTTCTGTAATCGCCTTATAACTTTTATAATGGCGCAACAATTGATAACGAATTTTCTCCTTGGATTGCACAGCTAAACGGACATTTTCTAAAACGGTTAAGTTTGGGAAAACATTCGTAATTTGAAAAGAGCGCCCTAGCCCTATTCGCGTTCTTTCGATAGCTGATTTTTGCGCAAGCGATTGTCCCTTAAAATAGACATTCCCGGCAGTCGGCTTTAATTCTCCACTAAGCAAATTAAAGAAGGTTGTTTTTCCAGCTCCATTTGGTCCAATAATTGATTTCAAATGTTTTTCCGGCATATTAAAATTCACCTGGTCGACAGCTGTGTGTCCACCAAAACGAATGCTTAAGTTTTCTGTTCGTAAAATAGGTTCCATCTTATTCTCCTTTCAAGTACTTCTATCTCTCTTCACCCATTCTCATTTGAAAGTGGGTGAAGAGAGACAGAAAAATATCTGTCTCGTAATTTCACTTATTCATAATTGGAGGTGCCGTTTCTTCAGGGCTAAGCTCACGAATTAGCACTGGTACCGGATAATCTACACTATCTTGTTTTTCCAGACGGATAGAATACATCGACTGTAATGCTTGATGGTCTTCTTTTCGGAAAGTCATCTTTCCTTTAGGCGTTTCAAATGACATCCCTTCCATAATGCCGATAAGTTTTTCTGCATCCGTATCACCATCTGATTTTTTCAACGCATCTACAATTGAGATAGCTGCAGACATGCCTCCTGGCGTAAATAAATCCGGAACTTCATTGAAGCGTTTTTTATGTTCCTCAACTAACCATTTATTAATATCATTTTGTGGTAACGTATGATAATAAACGGAGAACCCTTCCATACCAATTAACGGATTCATAAACTTTAATGCAATAATATCTGGTGCACCCGTTGAAATTTTTATGCCCTTTTCTTGAATTTTCAAATCTGCAATTTGATTCCACGGTGAGTTTGCACCTGCCCATACAACAAATAAATAATCTGGTTTTTTATCAATTACTTTTTGCAAATTGGACGTAAAATCAGTTGCTGCTGGATCGGCATATTCCTCTAAAACAATTTCTGCGCCTAGCTTTTCCGCAGCAGTCTTAAATGCCTTCACCCCATCCCAGCCAAAAGAATAATCCGGTGCAAACGTTGCAATCTTAACACCCTTTCCTGCAATCGCTGCCGCCGCTGCATAAGCATCCTGGGAAGAATTTCGACCTGTACGGAAAATATACTTATTAAATTCTGAGCCCGTAATGCTATCCGCTACTGCCGGCTCTACCACCATAATCTTTTGGTATTCTTCCGCCAGAGGTAGAACAGCAAGCGTATCACCTGAGCTAGAGGAACCTACTAAGAAATCAACCTTGTCATCTTCTAATAGCTTTGTCGCTTTTTGTACCGCAACCTCAGGCTTTGTTTCTGTATCTTCATAGACAATTTCTATTTTCTTACCGTTAACTTCCATCGTGCCTCCTGTAGCATAATCAATCCCTAATTCAAAGCCATTCTTTGTTTGTTTCCCATACGACTCAAGGGCGCCCGTCAATGACGCAAGCACACCAATTTTAATCGTGCCCCCTTCCTCAGTAGTCCCCTTTGTATCGTCTTCTGAAGCTTTATCCTTCGATTCCTCTGAATTACAAGCCACCATCAACATCGTCAGCATCAATAAAAGCACAAATAACCAATGCTTCTTCATCCCAAAACCCCTTTCATAATGAACTAAAAGAAAGCGCTTTCGTTGCTATGAAAACACTATATAAAACTTCAGTTACAAATTAGTTACAAGATAAGTGTGTTTTTTCCGGGGATGAAGGTTTATCGAAACATTTTTAAGATTTATCGAGAAATTTTGATTGTTTATCGACCAACTTTATCAATTTTTCACCCAACTTTTAAAAAAAATCGACCTTCATGTACTCAAATCTTAGCTGCAGCCCTTTTTTGAAGCAAAGTGAGATTTATCGGAATAAAATTGTTTTTTATCGGAACAATTTCTGATTTTATCGGAATGTTTTATCGATTTATCGGAATCTTTCAGAAATTTACAGTTTTCTGAGCGCACATAAAAAGGACTCACCTAATTTGGTGAATCCTTATAGTTAGCCCTAAAGATTAATTATTAAATTCTTCTACCCGATCCAACCATTCACTCATTAGGCTCGTAAACAAATCCGCTTGTTCAATTTGCAAGTTATGCCCGGCCTTATCTAAAATTGTGAAGGCTGCTCTTGGGAATTTATCTAAAATGGCAAAAGCGTCCTTATAGCCAACCATTGAATCCTGTTTACCCAGCAAAAATAAGCAAGGTTTATCAAATGAAATTTCATCTATAGGAAAAGAAAAACGATAGCTTCCTTGGATTTTTTCTAAAAATTCTACATCTGCGTTTCTTTGACCTGCTAACACTTCATTAGTATAGCGATGACAATTATAGTCATCTAAAACAACAAGATGTGAGCTAAAATCCTCTAGTTCTTCTTTCGTTAATGTCGATAAAAACTCTTTATCCACCGAAACAATACTTTGTACTGGTACTGTTCGACTTTGTTTATTAGGAATAATCAGTGGACAAATAAACCCAGCCCCTAAAATTTGTTCATGATACTCCCTCAAGATTCCTCGCACTAAAAATCCACCATAAGATTCTCCTACCAATAAATAACGTTCATTTGGTATTAATGAGTGAATTAGTTCTACTACGGCCTCTAGCATTTCATCTGAATTATCGATCTTTTCGTAGTCTGTCGTTTTGCCCATCCCTGGAAGGTCAATATAGATTCGTTTCAAGCCCTCCCTTTCTGCAAAAACAGGCTCCATACATCCCTTCATTAGTCTATGGTCTGGCGAATATCCATGGAGCATTACGATTGGTGTTCCGGTCCCTATTATTTCATAGTAAATATTCGCCTTACTTACCTTACAAAATGACATAGTAGTTCCTCCAATTATTATAAAAATATTGATTAATTGTTCATCAAAAGTTGTTATGGCTTTTTCCTTGTAGGAGCTAGTTGATTGGAGTGGAGGCTGGGTGACTCCATGGGGATCATCGTCAAAGATGAGACCTTGGAGCGCAGCGAAGCGCTCATTGGACGACCCCAGGACACTTTGCTCTGCACGAAAGCGAAGCGTCAGCGCAAACGCCCAGCGAAAAATCACCCCCGTGATACCCAATATACACTAGCCCATTATTAAATCATAAACAACCATCGTCGATTCCATCGGTGTTGTATTTAGTTCATTTTTTAATTGCTGCACACATTTTTCATACCATTTTAACGCAAGGGAGCGGTTTTGTAATTGATAGTAACTATACATCAACAACCGATAACCTTCTTCCCATAATGGATCCTCACGAATCATTCGTTCTGCATAAAAAATAGCTTGCTTATAATTTTGTTGTCTCGTCGCATTTTGTGCTAATCTTTCAAGTACTTCAATATATAATGACTGTAACTTTTCACGATCCTGTATAAGCCAATCTAATTGTTTTTTTTCAGCATAAAGTGCATCCGTATAGCTTGTTTCAGCAAGATGCAGCCATTCGTTTGACAATTGCGGATCGAACTCCTCCATCCCTAATTCATAAAAGTAATGAAAGCGTTCGACATCAATTTGCAGAATTTGAATTTGCTGCAATTGGTACATATTATTTTTACGCTGAATAAAAAAGCTGTCCTGACGCGCATTTCTATTTGGCTCAAGAACTTTTAATAACGTATTCAATACAACTTTGAAATCCCGATCTAGTGAATCAACATTCCGCTCTGGCCATAATGCCTGTGCCATCTCTTCCTTTGGTGCAAAACGGTGGCGATGACAATATAAATAGACGAAGAGCTCCTTCGATTTATCGCGCTGCCACTCTTTATCTTCAAGCTTTCGATGCTCTCTTATTAAATCCAAACTTCCTAATAAATTCACCCGCACTTCCTCATGCGGATAAACGATATTGTCCTCTACTTGAAAATAGTTACGCATTGCCAAAATAGCGGTATTTTCTCCATCACATTTTCTACTAAATTGTAAAAGCTCATAAAAAATCATCCGATTTAATGGACCGAGAATGGTCTTCCTTTGTAAAAAGTAGTCATAGCCATTATTGATGCAAAACTGGGCGAACTGCTGAAAATAATGATTGAATTGTTGAAGATTATGTTCTTTGAAGGCAATGACAGATTGAAAGAATAGTACATGCATCTCACCATTTTGATCGCCACAGTCGTGGAATAGTCGCTGTGCCTTTTTTAATAATTGCCGCGCTTGTTCAAATTCCTGTTGTGAAATAATAATTTTAACCTCGGCAATTAATATAAGAGCGGTCATCCATGCATCTTGAACTTGCTCCGTTTCCCGTAATCCAAGTGCTACATATTTTTTAGCAGAAACAATATCTCCTTGTGCATGTTTGACAATTGCTAGTCCCATGTACGGTTCGGCCTTTACGCGAGAAATATTAATGGTATTCAACAATGTAAGGGCTTTTTCATAAGCATTGCAGGCTCCTTGATAGTCCGGAAAATCTATTAATAGTAAAGCATGTGCTTTGCGAATATAACCAACAGCCTCAATAAAAACCGATTTTTCCCGTAACCCCCTACGAATCCCATGCTGAGCGGCATACCATGCATCCTTCCCCAACCCTAATAACGCATAGACAAATGATGCCAACAGCTCACTCTCTCTATGTGTCGCGACAAGCTGTGGCGGTAATTCCAACCGCTGCGTCAGCAATTCCTTTGCTTCTAGTAGCTGCCCTGTTCTTAACCATATTCGAACATCGACATTTGCTCTTTGTAGCACATCCTCCGTCAAAGCAACCTCACCTATAAAAATTTGTGCACCTTTAGCCTTTCCTAAATTCACCAAATTTTCTGCATATTGACGTTGCAATTCGAGAAGTTCCTCTTCATTTAACGGTGTATGATTCGCTAGCTCTAATGCCTTTATCAAATATGGCTCTGCCAATGCTGGCTGGATTGTATCGAGATAAATATGTGCTAATCCTGCTTGCGATTTCGTCATAAAGAGATAATCATTTTTATTTTTCGCGATGCTTGCACATTGTTCATAGGACTGCTTCGCTCTTTCATAAAAAGCACGATAGCGGTGGCACTCACCTTCAAAATAATATAATTTGTAATATTTCGATTTTTCATCAGCTGTAAATCGATTTATTTTTTCTAATAGCCACTCAAATTGCCCTGCACAAACTAGACTTTCAGCATGATTTTGTAATAATTCACCACAAAAATCCTGTTCATTCGTTTTAAATGCATGATGAAGAACAGCTTGTATATTGTTCTCTTTTACATAATACAATGCTGCTTGTTTATGTAATGCAATATATTGTGAAGCATTTTGTCGCCATTTTAGCTCTAAAAAGCGAATGAACAATGCATGAAAACGATATAAACCATCTGTTGTGATCGGTTGAATAAATAAATGTCGCTGTACAAACAGTTTTAACGCCTCTGCTATTTCCGAACCATAAAATTGTGTAATAAACTCCTCAGAAAATGTGGGAAAAATCGCCAGCTTTAGTATGGTCTCCTGTTCGAATGCTGACATCTTAACATAAACTTCCTCCGATAAATAGGTGAATAGATCATTAGTAGAGACATTTAGCCAATGCTCTAAAGATTCATTGTTCCATTGCTCAGCTAATAAAGAAATACTAATTGCCCAACCTTCTGTAATTTCTAAAACCTTAGTTATTTCTTCTGCTGTTAAATGCACTGCTACATATTCCTCGAAAAAAACAGCGATTTCCTCTGAAGAAAACACTAATTCACCTTCTGAAATAACGAGTAATTTTTTTTGTAGCTTTAATCTTCTCGTAATATCCCAATTCGGCAACGTTCTAGAGGCGATGATAAAATGAACATTCGGTGGTGAAAACTCAATTATCTTTTCCATCACATAATTAATATGAAATTCATGATCAACAAGATGGTAGTCGTCAATGACAATTAAAATCGGCATTTCGATTTCACATAAACTATTGACAAATAGCTTAAACCAACGATTAAGTTCCTCTATTTTCGGAAAACGGGATAATTGATTCCATGCATCAAATTCTTGACCAAAGCTCGGAACAATACGTGTGATACTAAAAAATAAATGTCTTAAAAACGGCAATATATTATCATCTTCCTCCGACACACTATACCAGGAAAATTTGCTTGATTGTGCATGTAGAAATTGTGTAAGGATGGTTGTTTTGCCATACCCTGCTCCACTATGAATTAGTGTGCAAGAATAGTTTAGGCTTTTTTTCAATGTTTTCATTAATATAGCTCTACTAATACAATGATTGGAAGGACTCGGTGGAATACACTTTGATTGAATAATAATGTCTGTAGTCATTTGGTGATAACCTCCCCATTCAACTGGTTATGTAAGGTTATAAGTCTTCAGAGTTAAAATCTTTAAATGATGATTTCCTTGTATAATCCAATAATTTTACATTTTATATCCAATAAAAGCGAAAACTCACGTATCGCAATTGTTGCTAAGTCAAACCACGAGAGGAGTTTTCGCTTTGTTCTCCAAGTTTATCAAATTGTTTTTACCGTTACCAATTTTTAAGTAGCTCTCCATTACTTAACTCAATTTCTTAAACTCAGGCGTTTCCATTAATCTTTGGAAAAAGATATCTTTAGCTTCCCGATAGTCATCCATTGATTTGGCTTCGTATTCTTTCTTCAATTTATCATATGCATCGCGATATTTATTATTTGCCAATAAAACTTCTCTAAACTTCCAAAAGAAATCAAACTCAGAATTAATTACAGTTAATTGAACTCCTAAAGGAGGTATAGTTGTATCATCTTTAAATGCCCTAAATGTATCCGTTTTGACACTTCCATCATTACTTTCATATAAATTAGATAGAAGTTCTACTGCATTCGAAAATTGTTCAGCACTAACACGTACTTGGATGTCTAAATCACCTTTAGTAAGGCTATTCGGAATTGCTGAACTACCAACATGCTGGATATCGGCCTCTGGTAGAAATTCTATTATTTTATTTTTGTGTATCAAAAAAGTTTTCTCTGCATTTTCATGAAATAGTTCATTATTAAAAAAATTTACTTTTTCCATATAAAAACACCCTCCTTTTTTATAAAACAACACGAAATTAGTAGTTTTCCTTTATTTTACCACAATAGCCCAATTTTACCCTATTGCCAGTACGAAATGTGTTTCTTCAGGATTCTTTGCTAGATTTACAATCAGTACCTTCAGTTTTAGTTACTAAACCATGGCACTTGGCCATTTATCTCCTCAATTTAAAAAGAATCCATTTTGAAGATTGATCAAAATGGATTCTTATTCATATTGAGTTTTTCCATAGATATGAAAACCTTTGCTATACCGCCGTTTAAAGGATAGTAAATGTAAACTAATTCTGTTCTTTGATACTTATCAAAGACTGATTAAACTTGTTTGGCTCTTCCCACTGGGGAAAATGACTTGAGTTTTCAAACCAAATGAGTTTTTTCGGAGTTTTTATTGTGTGATAGTATTCCTCTACTAATGAAGATGAAACATGTCGATCATGACGCCCCTCAAAAAACGTAATAGGAACATCGAAACTCTTGTATTCACTAAAATCAACTTCCATGAGCTCTTGCCACAAATATTGTATAGATTGTAGACTCCCTTTTTCGCGATTAATTAAATCTTTAAATGTGTACTTTGATGAAAAAATGAAATCCTTTACCAATTGGTTGTAATTGCTTTTTCCATATAAAGAATGTTTGTATCGAACTACTAATTTAGTAACAAATAATAAATCGTTTAACCAATCTTCTTGAGTCAATGAAAGATCAATAGTTTTCAATCGCTGAACAATCTTTCTTTGATTTCGTTCTTCACTTTCTTTCAAAACAAAATCATATTGACACTTCAACCCTTTTTTCATGTTAACTACTTGACCACATCCATAATAACTATGTATTAGCTGCGGATATTTTTTAATGAACATCAAGCCTAGGACACTTCCCCATGAGTGCCCTAAAAGGTAAACTTTTTCTTGTTTAAACGTTTCTAACAAATAAAGAATTAAACTGTGAAGGTCTTCTATATAAGTTTCAATAGATATTTGGTCCTCTTCAGAAAATTTACAGTACGATTTTCCAGCCCCTCTTTGTTCCCATACTACAACATTAAACGCTTTTCCAAGTTCAACGTTATATTTATACATCAATGGTAATGCGGCATCACCTGGTCCACCATGCAAATAAACTAAAAGAGGTAGATTGTTATTTTCACCAAAAATGGAAATAAATTGTTTGGAATAGCCTATTTGTATATACTTAGACACTTGAGTTTTCAATTTCTTCTCCTACCTTGCTATTTAAGATTAATACGAATAACACACTATATCAAAAAAAGGTTTTTTTGACAATATATACAATCGATTAACAAACCCCTAATTATTTGTTAGATTGATGAGTTCACTTTACGCAATGTTCGCTATTGTGCAGTCATTAATATTTTGACATCTCCAGCTTTTTATAAACTTTAAGTTTGCCTTTATAGTGATTTAACATAAATGATTTGCTAGAAATGAAAAATCCCGATTATCAACTATATGATAATCGGGTAGTTTACTATTATAAAAGTTCTTTACGTAATTCAGCAGCTGATTTTGATGATAACAGACCGAATGGGATATCGAATACTGTTTTTGCACCTTTGTCTCCTGCTTCGTTTAAGCGATAAGCTGCACGTGCAAAAGCTACTAGAACACTAGACGTGAAGTTTGGATTACTCTCAAGCTTTAATGAGAATTCAAGAATTTGTTTTTCGTTAGCGCCGCTTTCACCACTACGAATTACGAATCCACCGTGTGGCATGCCAGTGTGGTTTGCTTTAAATTCCTCTTCAGAAATAAAGTTTACTGTAGTGTCATACTCATCAAAATAATTCGGCATCGTCACGATTTCTTGCTCAACTTTTGCAGCATCTGCACCTGCCTCAAGAACAACCCAGCATTCACGTGCATGTTTTTCACGCGTTGTCAGCTCAGGATTTTCGCCATAGCGAACACGGTCTACAGCCTCTTTAATTGGTAATGTGTATTGTACAGCATTATTAACACCTTCGATACGACGAATAGCATCTGAGTGTCCTTGACTTAATCCATCTCCCCAGAAAGTATAAGTTGTGCCCACTGGTAGAACTGTCTCCCCAAGTATACGATTTAATGAGAATAAACCCGGATCCCAGCCAACTGAAATGACTGATACTTTTCCAGATTTTTGAGCTACTGCATCGACTGCATCGAAAAACCCAGGAATTTTCGCATGTGTATCAAAGCTATCAATTGTATTAAACCATTGTGCAAAATGTGGTCCTTGCTCTGGTAAATCTGTAGCTGAGCCACCACATAAAATCATTACATCAATGTCATTTTGGAATTTTTCAGCATCATCTACTAAATACACACTTGCATTACTTGCGATGTTTACAGTTGAAGGATCGCGACGTGTAAATACCGCTACTAATTCCATATCTGGATTTTGCGAGATAGCATACTCTACTCCGCGCCCTAAATTTCCATAACCAACAATACCTACTCGAATTGCACCCATTAAAAATTCCTCCTCACGATTACGTGACTCTGTGAAGCTTTTCACGTTAAATCTAATTACAATAATACGTTTTGTTAGGAAAATTCACAATAGTTCGAGTACGTGTTTTTCTCTTGAAATTATACAAGTTTTCTATGATTTCTATTCGTTAATGGCATGAATACGGTTACATTTTACTAATCTAACGGCTAACCTTTAAGTTTTCGTTAAAGCCTTGTAAATTGAGACTATTCCGACCGTATGTCTTGTACAATAACACTAACGACAAAGGGGGCATGTTGAATGAAAGGTAATTGTTATTCACCAAGCACAACAATGGAACAAGGAGAATTACTCACTCGTCCATTCCAAAATGCACAAAAATCTAATACAGCTTATATCGAAACTGAGGCAATGCACAAAAAGATTCCACCCAACACACACCAATGTTTAAGGGTTATACCTTTTGGCGTTATAGAAGAAACCCTAAATATCTCCATACAAAACCAAAGAGTCAATGAAGCTTACTTTTACCATAGCGGAAAGGAGATAGTACGCTGGTTAGTTAAAAAAAGTGAATACAATAAGTAATAGCACTCCTCACAGTATTTCCTGTGCCAATTCGGCAAGACGCTCTTCATTCATAATGTGATAGCCATTCTTTTTCTTCTCTAAAATTTTTTCTTCGCAAAATTGCGCAAGTACATATAATAAATGTCGATAGGAAACCCCTAAATATTCACAGATTTCAGTATGCTTTTCTTTATAAACTCCTTGATCTGACGAAAATTGAATAAATGCAGCCAATCGATTTTCAAGTGGAAATGCTTGATTTTGTGTATATTTTGACGTCATTTTGAACGCCTTTTCCCCTAAAAACACACAAAGTTTACGCAAAAATAGTACATCCGTGAGTAACTTTTCTTTGCAGGACTGTGTAATCGAAAAACAAATCGTCTCGGTTACTGTCTGAATCCCCTTCGTATATCTTGCCTCATTAAGCAACTCAATTTCCCCCATAAAACGTGGTGCCTCCAAGTAATCGATAAGCGAGACCTTGCCATTTTTATGTGTCATGTATAGCTTCGCCTTCCCTTCGATCATGTAGTATAGCGTATCTGGAAATGACCCTTCTTGAAAAATCCATTCACCTTTGTCAAACTTACATATTTCTAGAAATGGATCAATTTTAAAAGAAAAAAAATCATCTATTGGATATTTATCAAGATAATAAGAACGTTCTTCAGCTGTCAGTATATGCATTATTTTACTCTCTCCTCCGAAATGTGAGATATCTCACATTATTGTAACGATGAACGTGCTATTATTCAACATAGTTAAATTGGAGGTACAAAAAAATTTATGAACAATCAACGATGGCTTTCTCAAAATTTCTTTGCATTTTTCTTTACATGGGGTATTTTCTTACCTTACTGGACTGGGTGGCTTGTAGATGCCAAACATCTTACTGTTTCACAGGCTAGCGTCGTAATGGGCTGTGGTCTTTTAGCACGAGCAACATCAAATCTATTTTTCTTCCCGACGCTTGCAAAATATGTGAATAATAAACGACTCATTAGTATTCTTGCAATAGGTGCACTAATCACAACTTTACTTTACATACTAAGCACGAGCTTTATCTCGCTTCTTATTGTTACCCTTTTATTTAGCGTTTTCTATCCAGCACTGCTACCTGCCGTTGAAAGTAGTGCGGCAACGCTCGTACAGCATGGAAATGTACACTATGGCAAAAGCCGTTCCTATGGTTCCCTTGGCTTTGTCATTGCAGTATTAATCATTAGTATGCTGACAGGTGCATTTGGCAATGACATTATCTTCTGGAGTATGGTGGTCGGCCTGATCGGTATGCTGTTGATGCAACAAATGGCTACACCTAAAGAGTTACTCGTTGTACCGACGAAAGAACAACGTGCAAAATCATTGTCGATGAAAACATTATGGTCTATTAAAGGCTTCCCTATTGTTTTATTAGTCGTTATTCTGTTGCAAGGCGCACATGCTTCTTATTACAGCTATGGCTATATATATTTAGGAGATTTACATGTTGATCCATTCTATATGGGGATGATTATTAACATCGCCGTTATTTGCGAAATCTTATACTTTATGAAGGCTGATACATTATTTAAAAAATGGAGCTCATCTTCTTTATTACTTTTAGCAGCAAGTAGTTCTTCGCTACGTTGGTTACTTATTTACCTATTCCCTAATGTCTGGGTATTTATCGCTTCTCAAACATTGCATGCATTTTCTTTCGCTCTCGCACATTTCGCTTTTATCGGCTATTTGACAAAAACATTGCCGAAGGAGCAAATTCCGAATGCACAAGGCCTCTACTCTGCATTAGCAATGGGATTAAGTACAGCGATCCTTACATTTTTAGGCGGCTATTTATACGAGATTTCACCTGGACTATCATTTGCAGCAATGCTTATTTGTACTGTTCCAGCAATCGGTATACTGCTTGCAACTAGAAATAAATATCAATATTAAAAAAATGCAGGTAGGAAAGTTCTTTGATCTTTCCTACCTGCATTTCTAAACGCTCACCTTGGATAATAAGAAAATCCAGGTTATTTATACAACTGGCCATTTTTCCTTTCTCAATACGTTAAGAAGTTCAGGACCAATCTTTAAATTGCTTTGTACTAGCTCAGATGGAGTAAGGGCCATCCATTGATTTAACGAAACATCCTGAAATCTATCACTTTTAAATATTTCAAGGAACCATAATGTCTCTGTGCCGGTATTCTCAATGTAGTGACCATTTGCAAACGGCACGTACCCTACATCTCCTGCACGATAATCGAATGTTCGAGCTACACCATTTGCAGCAAACACTGTCATACGCCCTTGACCTTGAAGGTAATATTGCCATTCGTCATTATTCGGGTGCCAATGCATCTCTCTCATTGCACCAGGCTTAATCTCGACAAGCGCTGCGGCGATATTTTTTGAAATAGGAAAGTTTGTTGAATCCACAATTCTAACGCTACCGCCAGGAGTTTTAATAGGAGTTTGGGCAAGCAGGCGATGCTTGAAGGTTTGAGGGACTGTACCGTATGGGGATTGTACTTTTTGTGTGTCTAGAGGTCCTGGAACCTTATCTTGATAAATATAGACCTGTTCTTTCGGGATATGTGTAAAAGCACTCAAAGGAACACCAAAGTTAGAGGACAGCACATCTTTAGGAGTATGAGCAAACCAATCAGATATTGAAAATGTACTAAGATCTGAAAAATGTCCATCATCAAACACCAGTAAAAATTCACAGCCATCATGAAGACCCTGTATGGAATGCGGAATTCCAGGTGGGAAATACCATAAATCTCCCGGTCCTACATCAGCAATGAAATTACGCCCATTTTGATCGACTGCTGTAATGCGTGCATGGCCAAGAAGCATATACGACCATTCTGCTTGTTGATGCCAATGCAGTTCCCGTACTCCACCTGGTGTCAAACTCATATTAACACCTGCCAATGTAGTGGCGATTGGCAAATCACGAACAGTAATTTCTCGAGACCAACCGCCATTTTTTAAAACCATATGCGTATCAGAAAAAGAGAATTTTAAATTTGGTACAAGTCCAGCATCTGTTTTTGGAGGGACAAGCATATTAGGATTTTCCAGATCCCTCATAAAATCTCTCGGCCCTTTATCAACCCACCCCGCCCCATCTTTCCGAATAGGCTGCGGAACATAAGAATAGTCCTCTGGCATGTTCTCCAATGGATTCACCTCTTCATAAAGAAATCGTTATTTAAATATGTATGGATTTTTTACTTGGAATATTCTTCTTTCCCTTTCAGCTTAGTTGCGAGGATAGCAGAGGATGTTGGTGTTAAATAGATTTCTGTAGTTTGGCTAACATTTTACATGCCTTCACCATTTCCGGAATATATGTATTGGAGCGATATTTCGATAACATAATGACCAACCCCCTTTACGATTTTAAACTATATATTCGCTTTTTCCCTTAAAATCCCTTTGTAAAATATCGCTTCCTTAAATAGAGGTGCGATGCAGTTTTTCATAAATTTATTTCTTTTTCAAAGTAATCGCGACTTATGTATAACGGTTTTAACCTAAAATGCTTAACCCATCTTATTTTATTATCCCTTTTTAACCAAATTTACAGTTGGAATGTTATCGAATAATTTTACATATATTTACTTCGCCCCAAACGTCATTGCAGTTTGCTATCACACCATTATTTTAATTTCCCAGATAAAATCAAGTATTATTTGAGATCCGCAAAAGCCTTCGAACGCTGCGGCTTTTCATAGTATAAAAAAGATAAAAATGGGGAGTTGTACCGATGAATGCAATATCTATCCTACTGTCAGTGGTATATTAATAAATTAAAAGTTAGTAGACCAAATTAATTCATTAAATTTTAGAGCGCAGTTTTAATCGCTCTTTTTAGATTTAAACTCATAATTGTTCATTTAGTTGCTGTAGCGTATGGTGACACGGCGGCTATTTCCATGATAAAATTTACATATATTACATAACGAGGTGCTAACATGGAAAATAATACTTTAGTTTGTAAGGCTTGTGGTAGTGATTCCTTCGCACAAGGTGAATTAGGCGGATCTATGGCAAATGTAAAACCCATTAAGCTCGATATGGTCCATTTTTCGAGTTCGCCACTAATTTTGACTATTTGTACGAATTGCGGAGAAGTAGCTTCAATGAAAGTTAAGAAAGTTGATAAGTTTAAATAGCTCTTATAGTTAAACTTTGGGTCACTTCCAGTTGAGTGACTCTTTATTAGTTTCTTTCCTCTTGTAAGATTACTTACTTGGATTAAAAATTAATCATTTAGAAATGAACTACTCAAGCACTAAGGAACTGTTCTAGCTTAAAAGTACTGAAATCAACCTTTCAGGCACATCGGAGCAAGAATCTAATAACCTTTTTCTTTACCAATTTTGGGATACATGAATTTTGCTAATATAAAAATAACCCCACAAAAACAATTATGCCTCGGCATAATTACGTCCGGAATGGCTTTGTGCTTAGGCATGTAAATGTTTTTTGCGCGAAAGCGTAGTGCTAACGCAGCATCAGCAATGTGTTTTTTGCCTTCGAAACGCAGCGTCAGCAACATGTTTTTTGCCTATGCGAAAGCAAAGCGTCAGCAACAGCACCGATATTGGTCACTCAGTCGTTGCCACATGACATGGCGTTCTTAGACTGGGTTCCTCTGTTTGAACACACGTATAAATCCGCATTTATCTCACCTCCTATAGGAGTGGTAGACTTCTGTAGCTGACGCTTCGCCTTTTCTACAAAAAACATTTGCTGGAAGAAGTTAAAGAAAATCCGTTCCATATCTAAAAAATAGGAGGTGGATAACATGCATTATTTCCAAGTTTTTTTCCTTACTTTATTTTTAAGTGTCGTCAGCTTTTTTGCTTTAGGCGCAACAGGATTCCTTGCCTATATTGATGGTATACTAATGTCTATTGGGCTAATAATAGTTACTTTACTTTCTATTATTATGAGCTTATTAGTGAGCATTAATAGACAATTAAAAAAGAGAGTGTAAATGGATAAAACGACAAAAAAGGAAGACCTTTTATTGGGAGAATTAATTCACCATAACCAACCCTAAAAAAGAGGTCTTCCGCTACACATATAGGACAGTGAGTTTTTGTTGTAGCGATTTTCATAATAGCAACTGGAAATAATTCTATAAGGCACAATAAAAACTCATTATTAAAGAAACTACGCTAAACCATTAATACATAATAAGTATATATTTCACTAAAGTAATTTAGCATATTTTTGGATATATCCTACCAAAAAAAGTTCAAACATTAAATATTTCCCCTTGTGTAATTTACCCCAAGCACGTTCACTTCACTAATTCTAGAATATATGAATATAAATGATTACATGATTTCCTTTACTAACCTCGATTTTTTCTCAAAAAAAACGATTTGTCGGAAATGTAGTAGCAATTGCATTTTTCGTAAAAATATTATGGTAAAATATCTCTTTATTCTTTAAGCATCAGGAAAGAAGGAAAGATATGGAGAAAGACAAATCAAAAAAAATTAAGAAGAATTTTAGCCCGAAAGACGCTATTTTTGTATTCTCTTCTTTTACATTCGTTTGTGTAGCTATCATTTTCGCTTTAATAGTTTATGATGTATTCACAGTACAGGATTTCCTATCATTCAATCAGCCATTCACCATGGTAACGTGCGTAGTTCTCGCTTCACTTAGTCTACTTTTGTTTGGGGTAATTTTAACTTTGTTTAATCCCTCGAAATACATAGACGAAACAAACAAAAGCTATCAAGACTATTCGTTGTTAAATATGGGTGCCTTTATGTTTATAGGCGCGTTATTTGAAGAAGTTTTGTTTAGGGGAATTATTCAAAATTTACTACTTGTATTTTTAGAACACCCGTGGACTGCCATTATCATTACAACTTTATTGTTCATTGGGATGCATACTCAATACTTCAAAAAACCTATAATGTTAATAAATATAATCGTTCCAAGTTTAATTTTCGGATGGATCTATTGTCAAACACACAATATTTTAGTACCTTTTCTTGTACATTTTTTGATGAATATCGGAATGACACTATTATTCAAATACAATTTAATAAAAGTTAAACATTAAAATATACACAGGATTAATGAGGCTTGTCGACGAAATAGCTTGATAAATTAATTCCTATCAACTATTGGTTCATGCCGGATTCTTCACTTGAATTAATTATTCTTTTCTCAAAAGGTTACGCCTGAAAAGAGCCACCAAGATCATCATAGATCAATTGATATTCTAGGTTACTATTTATAGCGGAATCATAAATTTTCCATTACAAATAATAACAAATCGTTTATAATACTATTTGAATGAAAAAACACGATTCGGTTGGTAGTCCGGATGCATCATTAATATGATGTCAGTAACCTTCCCCTCCTCGGGATGTCCATCATTCGATTTTAATATGAGGAGGGACCTACTATGAAACTAACCATTTTTTATGATGGCCAATTTTATATAGGGCTAATAGAAAACATTTCCGAAAACAAATACAAAGCATACAAGTATACTTTTGGGAATGAACCTAAAGATCAAGAAGTCTTTGATTTTGTAAATAAAAATTTGTTGGATTTTATCAAAAATAATGATAAACATGATGGAATACCTATCCAACAAATTAAAATGAAGAAAATCAACCCTAAAAGGCTTCAAAGAAAAGTTGCAAAAGAACTAAGAAATCCAAGTATCACCTCTAAGGCCGAAGAAGCGATAAAAGCCGAATTGGCACTTAGAAAAAAAGAAAAATCTATTACCAGTAAACGACTTAAAGAAGAACGCAAAGAATATATTCGGAATATCAAAGTTCAAAAGTCTAAAAATAAACATAAAGGTAGGTAATATCATTCTTTTTACTGACAACTAATGTTGTCAGTTTTTTTATTAGGGATTTGCTAAACTTTTAATATTCTCCACCTTTTTCTTTAAAAATCGGGGACTTCTTTCAGGGGAAGTTAATTTTGTCAAATTTGTCTTCCGCCAAATCTACTATAAAATAATTCCCTATAGTTGATGTTCTTATAGCCAAAAGCGGGCTTCTTTTAGAATCTACATAAGACTTCATTTTTTCTTGGTTGCAATTTCAAAAAGGATATTTAAGCCCTTTTCCAACTCTACTTCTGTTCCATAGGCATATGATAATCGAATATGCTGAGTATCTTGCGGATCGTAAATATAGCCAGGATTAATGAGAACTTGTCGATGCAATAGCTTGGTGAATAACTCTTTATCAACGATTGGCTCATGAAACTTTAGCCAAATATAAAAGCCACCTTTCGGCTTATCCCAACTAGCAATGTCCTCAAATTTTTCTTGTAATATACCCTCAACAAAATTGGCCCTCCGTATTAATTCTTTCCGCAAACTCTTAATATGCTTTTCATACTTCCCTGATTGCAACCAATGCAGCACAATTTCCTGTGAGATGGCGCTTGATCCGTAATCTGTTTGCATTTTTATATCTGCTAATCGCTCAATTACTGTAGTTGGACCAATTAACCAGCCAATACGAAGTCCGGGGCTTAATGTTTTCGAAACACTGCCAATATAAAGGACTTGCCCGCTTTCATCCATTGATTTAATTGGTGGCGTTGCGGCTTCAAAGAGCAATTCATGATAGACGTCATCCTCAATAATAGGAATACGAGATTCTTTACACGCTTGATATAGTTGCCTTTTTTCAAACGACGTCCATACCCCACCAGTCGGATTGTTTAAAGTGGGAACAGCATAAAATACGGCCTGTCTTTTTCTTTTCTTTTGGGCTAACGTTTGTGCGAGCTGTTCATCACGATCGATAGACAGCATTTGCATACCTACAGACTGGAAAGGATGGACTGAATTTAAATAAGACGTCTGTTCCTGGAATACGATAGAACCCTGTTCAAGTAGTCCTACAGCAATCAACTGCAATGCTTGAAGTGCACCAGATACAATACAAACATTTTGCGGCTTTGCATGGATCCCTCTTTTTTTCACGTATTCGCAAATCTCTTCTCGAAGTTTATCGCTACCTTGTGGTGATGAATAGCCTAAAGCTTTCGGCTGCAAAGAGAGCTCTTTCAAAGAAGCTTCAATTTCAGTGGTGGGCAATAAACTAGGTGCTAGCTCACCAGTGCCTAATCGAATGATATCATCGCGCTGCTCGTATTCATTGATTAATTGAATGGTAAGATAATTCGGCTTATGGAGACTTGTGTCTATGTACTTTTGCCAATTTGGTTGTGTTTGTACAATTAATGAATCCCAGGAATTTTGTGCCACATAAATACCTGAACCTACTTTCGATTCCAATATTCCTACCGCTTTTAATTCTTCTAACGCCTGTTGAACAGTACTACGGTTTACCCCAAACTGCATCGCTAGCTGTCTTTGTGTCGGTAGCTTTGTTCCTGCCACCCAATCCCCCCGTTCAATATGTTCAGTAATCCACTGAATAATTTGCTGTTGTAATGTCATTTTTCCCTCTCTACTTGGTTGCCAGCTCATCGTATCACCTCAAACTTGCGAAATTGGATGGCTTAAAAACCATCCAATTGGTCGTTTTCTTTTAGTTATAACATATTTAAAATGTTTAGTGAAAGGAGGTATTTCATTGGAAGCATTTCTACATGGAATAATTTTAGCATTTGGACTTATTTTGCCCCTTGGCGTACAAAATGTCTTTGTCTTTTCCCAAGGTGCAACACAGCCCCATCTAGTTCGTGCCTTACCCGCCAGCATCACTGCCTCAATATGTGATACGCTTCTAATACTACTTGCGGTATTTGGTTTATCTATAATTGTGTTGCAATTTGAGTGGTTACGTATCACCTTGATGAGTGTTGGGATACTTTTCTTACTCTATATGGGCTATACAATTTGGCGTTCAAATCCTGCATCTGCAGATAATAACGAAGCACTTCCAGTAAAAAAACAAATTTTATTCGCAGTTTCTGTCTCTCTCCTAAATCCACATGCCATTTTAGATACAATAGGAGTTATCGGAACGAGTGCCTTAAAATATAGCGGGACGGAGCAAATGTTGTTCACTACTGCATGTGTTTTAATTTCTTGGTTGTGGTTTTTCGGTCTTATCATTGCTGGAGCATCCTTAAAAAAACTGGATAGCTCTGGTAAGCTTATGAATATTTTTAATAAATGCTCAGCGATTTTTATTTGGGGAACCGCTCTCTACCTTGTTAGTGATTTACTGTAATCTATGTCATAAAAAACGCTCAGGATACTGTTTTTTATGAAAAGCCAAGAGTTGAGTAAGGCTCTTATATTTCCCGATCCTAAATACAATGTGCAACAAATGCAATTTCTTAGCTGAGCTAATTTCAATAGTAGTTCAGCTTTTATTTTTGTTTAAAGATTTAGGTAGATATATTTATAGTATCTGTAAATTTAACTAACGGAGCAGCAGTTTTAAAAGTATCGAAGTAATTGGAGCTATTTTCCGGAACATTTTTTACATTTACTTGATTACATTGGATAATATGTAAGTTAGATTACGAGGTGAAGTTAATTGTTAAATAATTTAGGTATGTCTTTTATATGGATGTTACTTGCTTATACAGTCGCAACGTTAGTAGTTTTTATACATATGTTAATCTCCAATAAATTTTACGGTGTCCAAAATGCGAAGCAGGCAGGAACAACTTTTTTAAAATCACCAGTTTATGTTAAATCTAGACCCTACCAGGTTCTTTACAATGTTTTAATATTTCCAATTTTTCTATGGCTATATAGCAAAGGGATTGATACGGATAATGTAAAAGAATTTATCCTTAATACGGTTATCCAATGGACAATACTTTCTATAATAATTGATTATATTAGTTGGGTTTTAATTCCCCATAAATTTAGGTTAACACATAAAGAATTTTATATTGATTATCAACCTTATATTACTTTAATCTATGTTGCAATTTTTGTTAGTCATTATATAGTAGGATTTTTCATTTCGTAAATTTTGTAGGATTCATAACCCTTTATTTTTCTTATACTTAGGGAAGCACATAATTGAAGGTGCTTTTTTACTAAAGAAAATGCTTCCCTATAATAAGTTTACTGCGTGTTGGACAATCGTACTCCCTTTGTCGAATGAAAAAGATTATGCCTTCTTGAAAATGCTATCAAAGTAATCACGCCAATAGTCAACTAGCCAATTATTATATGTATGATACAAAGGCAACAATTTCTCAACATCCTTAGAATGTATTAAACAACCTCTATCATCGTACATATGAAATAGTAGGTCCTTATCAGTACTAATAAAGTACGCAGATTGTCCAATAGAAGGTACTCTTCCTTGTTCATAATTCCCTATACCCTTAAGTATTTCCTGGTAGGGTATAGACTTTAATTGTGCGTATACAAATTTCACTTTGTATTCAATATTAACTTCTATTGTTTGAGACGTTACCTCATCATAATCCTCCTCTATCTCGAATAACGTTTCCTCTTCTATATTTTGATCAATTAATAAACTGTACAGATATTCTGGAGTAGTATTTCCAAACATAATATCCTCTGTAACTTCCCAATCTTTTATATAAATATAAATAGAATCATCGGGCTTGAACACTTCTTCAAACAATGTTGTTACTCTTTTTACAACTTGATTTAATCTATCTTCAGTTCCATTTTCATAGGGCTCGCCTAGTTCAAACCTTAGATGCCATTCACTTGTTAGGTTGGGAAAATGGCTATCGATATACTTCATTATATTTTCCTTCATTGGAGTTACTCCCTTATATAAATTCTTCTATTATATAAATAACGTTACCAACCGCTTATTGAACTAGTTGAATAAGGCACTAACTTTAATTAACATATTGAGAAATATAAGGAATAATAAAACTATATGTATCCACACTATATATTTTACGAATAATCCCGCCCAAACATTCTGTCGTAAAGCATAGTGTAGAACAATAGAAAAAAATAAAAGACTGATTATTGCACGAAGGATACTACCTTCTACAAAGAATGAAACTACATTTATCAATACAGATATACTAAATAAAATGACATATACCTTAAATATCTTTTCTTTCCTTTGTCTCTCGTGTTGGAATTGATACATTACTTTTCACCTCGTGTTTCTCAATTGAAGTTTCATCAAGAACACAAACACTTCAACCCTTGTAGAAGCTATATTTTAATTCAATGGTTTAGTAAAGAAAGTCTTCACTTGTTGGAGAAATGCTTCCGCTCTAATTTCTTTCCATAGAATACTTGACCTATCAAATGTTAACAATGTATGGCTTAATTTAATATATGTAATTTTTTCCTTATTCAACTAAATTGCGCTTCGTTAGTTCAATAAAAAAGAGCTGCATATGCAACTCAATGATCTTTAATAAATGCCTCTGTCAGTACGTATGTACCACTTTTGCCAGAACAAGTGATTATAGAAGTTGAAAATTACATAATGACACTCTTATTTAAAACGTTTAATAATTTCTTCTCGTGAGTATTCATCAATCCAATCGCCGTATTTTTTATACAAAGGGTATATGGTTTCTTTATTAGTTGCAATGACCTCGCATCCTCTATCATCATAAATAAAAAAGATCACATTTTTAGTCATATTTATAAAAAACACATCTGGATAGTTTGAACCTGACCCCCATTTTTTATCAAACCTAGGTTTTAAGGGGAAATCCTCATTACACGCTGCTTTAATAAGCAATGGGAATTTAAAATCTTGTTTGCGGCACTTTAGGGAAAATCGACAAGTATAATAATCGTCAACTTCTTCAGCATCAAATACATACGGTAAAGTTTCTTGTGTTAAATGGAATTTTAATTTTTTATTTTTTACATAGCGATCATAAACCTTTATTCGATTTTTCTTCATTTCATCAGACCTATGCTGATAAACATTCGTAACCAGAAAAATTTCATCCAAATCAGAAAAAAGTTCATTGAAAATAGACAATGCTTGACTGTATACGCAGTCAAACATTTCGTGATTCAGACTACCATCATCTTTAAGCTGATAAATCCCCATTCCTAATTCAAAGTGAATTCCTATACTCCATTGATGATAAAGACTAGGTGCCAAAGTAAGCCCTGGAAAAGCATTATGTAAATATTGACCTACATCTATCGTCATTCACTCCATTCTTTCTAGTGATTTTATATTACACTAACCTGCGCCGTTAGTGAAACGTATCCATCAAAAACCCCTTGTTACAAAGCAATGGTTATTAAGTCAAGTTCAACGAATTCTATTACAAATTTAGGTGATGGGCAAAATACATACTGTTGATAGGAATCTTCTGCTGCTATTTGAATAATATTTTCAATAACCTTTGATAGTGGCATCTTCAGCCAAGGTAATGTACTGAAAAAGGTGGTAGGTCGTCTTGTAAGAAAAGATACACTGAATTCTCGGTGTAAAGTTCTTCACCGTTTAAAAAAGATGCAATCTTATCGCTATTAACATTATGTATCACGAATTTGTTATTCATTTTCTCTAAATCTAGACTTACCCATTCAATTATAGGGATGCTCGCAATAAATTCAGTTTTCATTTTCGCCTTTTCCTCAATATCTAACAGCCTAATACTTTCTTTAGTTGAGAACGGCTCCAACATCCAATTTAATTGCATCTGCAATTCATCTTTTCTTTCTCTTTTTGCTTTTGTAAGAGAAACTCTAATCTTATTTTCCGATCATTCGTGTTCATTGTCCACCTTCTCTTCTTACTGTTGCTTGTTTAAACTAATCTCTCATTTATCTTCCCATTCTAATAGCTTACTATACGTTTTAATTACGCCCCAAAGTGCTATTTTATATACATTTTTTCTCACTCTCAACTAACTTGCTTAAGTTAGTTCAATAAAGAAAAAAACTAGCATTTAATCTAATTTTTTTACAAATAAAACTCTGTCTTGATTTGGTCCGTCATATTCAGTATTTACTGATAGACCATCAACAATTCTATCTCCATCTTCAATTTCAATTTCAAAACCCATCTTGGTATGATAGGCAATCGAAACTTTGTTGACAGGTGACGTTACACATCGAACAATACTCCGATTATTTTGTTTTACAGTATAAAAAAATTTATTGTATAATTGTTGTCCAATATGATGCTTTCTGTATTCAGGATGAACTCCAACAAAATGAATATACGCCTCATTTGAATGAGTTTGAGAAAGGAGTCCTATTAGAAAGCCTACAAGTTTACCATCCTTTTCTGCAATGAAACTTGTTAGTGTAAAATGGTCGAAGAATAGTTTTGGTAACATATCCGACATATTCCTCCCACCCCACCACTCATTGATTAGCGGCGAAATTACATAGTAGTCTGAACCTGTAACTGAACGAATTTCCAATTTAATCCCCCCTTTTTATGTAAAAATCCATTTAAACTAATAGTAACATTATAGTAAATTTTATATTATTCCTTTTGCAACTAAACTGCTCGCTAGCACAAGAAGCGACTGCTCTAGTTGAACAATCGCCCCCCACTTTAAGTACAAATATTCATAAACTCTGTTTGTCAAAATAAATTTAAACAAAATAATGCTTTTATTGAATAGGCATAAATGACTCTTGCCAAATTCCATCTTCATTTTTAATCATCTTACAAATCAATGGAGAACCATTTGTTCCTTCGCATCCTTAAGTATCCTGTGAAGATATCCATTTAGTTAATCATAAAACCCTAAAATCTTTCATACTTTCTCCAAGAATATAGTGGGAAAACCACATCAAATTCTGCTTCATAATAGCCACATTAATTCCTGGCTGGTTAGAACTATATGCCATTCCTTTAAAAATAATTAATTCTGTATCAACCTCCATATCCTTTAATCCTTGATATAGCTCATATGCATTGGGAATTGGTACTCTTGCATCTTGTTCGCCATGTTGAATTAAAGTAGGAGTACAGGCCGATTTAATATATGTCATTGGTGATGTTTTAGTATATACCTCTGGATCATTCCATGGATCATTTCCTAAATACGTCCTTGTGAAGTAAGGTATATCAGTATTTACATATTGGGTTCTCCAATTCGTTATTCCGCCTCCAACAGAAACAGCTTTAAATCTACTACTAAATGTAGAACAGAAAGCTGCTACATATCCCCCGTTGCTCCAGCCCATAACCCCTACTCTATCTTTATCTGCCATCCCTTTGTCAACTAGTTGATCCACTCCAGATATAACATCATCGTAGTTAACAATCCCTAGTTTTCTATAATTTGCTTTTAAAAATTCATTACCATAACCAGAACTTCCTCTATAATTTGGTTCTAAAACGATAAAGCCTTTTTCGATAAACTGTTCAATAGGATATTTCTCATTAAAACAGTTCGAAAATATTGGAAATGATGCCCAAGCTGGACCACCATGGACTACCACTAGTAAGGGGTATTTTTTATTCGCATCAAAGTCGATTGGGGTTGATAAAACTCCCTCTATTTCAAAACCATCACTACTTTGCCATGAGATTATTTCCCTATTACTTTTAAGCTTTCCTTTGAAAAAGCTATTTTCACTTGTTATTTTTTTATCGTCTAAATAAATTTCAAAGGTTTCATTTGTTATAGCCTTATTATAGGATAGATGATTTCCATCCCGTGTTATAGAAGCATCCATAATAAAGCTATCTACTTTATCGCTTAACATTTCCACAGAGCCATTCTCAGATAACAACCCAATAAGATAATTAGTTTTATTCTGCCATCTAATTAATATTCCTTTAGCTGTCCACTGTAATGGCATAACCGTACTATCAAAATCTGTTAAAGGTTGAATTAGCTCTCCATTATTCATATCGTATATTTCTAGCGTACTATCTTGTATATGGGTCTTATAGTAATCCTTCTCTCTTATGCTTGCTGAGTAACATATTTTGCTACCATCAGGAGAAAAGCAAACATTCCCTGCCAACAACTTATCTATCGTTATCTTTTGTAGTTTCCTAGCTTTAATATCTAGTATGTATAGAACGCCATTATTATAATCTTCCATATTTGGACTTGGTGTAGCCATCAATACAACCTTTTTCCCATCATTTGAAATATCAAAGTCATGAACATGAAAATCCTTACCATCAGTTAGTTGATTAACAACGCTATTTTCGTGTTCATCTTTATCATTTTGTATCACTTTTTCTATTTCAATATAATATAAACAATTTTTCTGGTATTCCTTACCTATCTGATGGAAATCTCCATATAGTTCCTTACGTTTCTTTATCGCCTTAGATTCTTTTGATGGTGCAACATAATATAAACCCTTACCAGTAGGCTCCCATTTGAATTTACTGACCCCTTCTTTCTCATCAGTAATTTGAACACCCCTATAATCATCTTTAGACTTAACAAAGATCTGGTTTTTCTTATTATGCCCATCATCAACTGGACTAAGGTATGCGATAGCTCTAGAATCTGGAGACCATAAAGGGTTTGAACTATCCATATCCCTAGTTGTTAATGGGGAACACTGCCCCTTATCTTTTTCATATACCCATACATGATTCCTATAAATATTGTCTTTCCAGTTAGCCATCTTCTTAACAAATGCTACGTTTTTGCCATCATCACTTATGTTTGTATCGGATAAGGTTGGTATTGAAATAATCTCTTCTATACTTAAATATGTTTTTTCATTCCTTTTCATTAATAGTCCTCCTCATTAACTCTCTTCCAATAAAGTTAGCTGGTACAGGGCTTAATTCTAATTCTCTCGCCCACACAGAAAGTTGACCCATGTGGTGTACTTCGTGCGTAATGATATGGTGTAATATCTCATCAACAGTATATGTATCTTCATCCCAAGAAACACTGACTAGCTTTTCTTTTAAACTCCCTAAATTTGTTGCTAAAAATTCAGCTATTTCATTTCGTGATTTAGCTGAAAGAGATTTAACCTTTTCAAGTGTACTGTAATTAACAAACTGAAATGCTACATCTTCTTTCCCTTGAATACCACGAATCCAACTATATTCCACATCAATTATGTGAAAAAGTGTATATAATATATTTCCTACCCCACCCCTACGTTCTTTTAACAACTCTTCAATTGTCAGTTGATTGCACCAATCAAACCATTCATCTCTTACTTGTCAATTATATTTAAAGAATTTAATCATTGTAAGCACTCCAATCTAACTTATTACATAATATTTCGATATAAATCCAACTATTTCCTTCTTCAACTAACCTGCGCTGTTAGTTCAAATATGATTCTTCACAAATTCTTGATATTCGTAATAAGTAGTCAATTACTTTATTTATTAATTTCTTCAAAGTGTTCTTTCGTTTACTGTAGCGTATGACGACGCCTGCAGCTTTTTCTTTTTCAATCGCCATGAACTATTTGAAACCTTTTCCATTTTTATACGTAGATTAATTACAGGGCAGTATTCCTTTATTATTATTCGGAGGTATTTAAATGAACGCTTTTGCACTTATGGCCTTTTCTTTTGCTTGTTTATCATTCACCTTTGCGGTCTCAGCTGATGCTAAGATTAAAAAGTTAGAAAAACGTATCGAAGAACTTGAAAAAAATAAGTAATTACTTGAATACATAGTGGGATTATAGAGCGTTTTACTCGCTCTATTTTTGTTTAATTCCCATATTTCCCAGTATAGCTTTGTAAAAAAGACGGATTGTTCGTCTATGATAAAGTCTAGAGCTGATTTTCCATTGAATATTTATGTCAAAATCGAAAGTAGTTGGATCATCACCAAAACGTGTGGTTGATTTCCGTTCCGACTGGGCGCTTTGTTGCTGCCGCTTCGCTTTCGCTACAGAAAACATTTGTTGCTGCCGCTACGTTAACACTACGCTTTCGCACAGAAAACATCCGCTGCGCTGCAGGGTCTCGGGCCAACACGATGTTGGTCACGAAGGCGTTATCACAGGATGTGATGCTTTTAGCCTTCGTTCCTCTATCGCTGATCCCCGAGGAGTCGCCTATTCTCCACTCCAATCAACTATTTACATAGTAGACGTTTTAACAAAAGTCATCCACAACTTAAGGTGATGAATCAAGTAGTTCGAAAAGATAGAAAATTAAAGGAGCGTGGTTCAAATTATGACTTCATTATCCACATGCTTATAATTTTTTTTATAATGGCTTTCGTTCTTACTTTTAAACGTTCTTGGTCACTTAATTTTGTGATATGGGGCATGTACTTAGCGCTATTTTTTACGCCTATAGTCACTGTTGCTGGTTCATTCATTTATGCAGACATAAAAAAAGACGGATTTGCAGGAATAGGATTTCTGACTTTATTCGTGCCACTTGAAATAATTGCAATCCTTATATTTATTGTTGGTTGTATAGGCTGTATAGTAAGTAAAAAAAAGAAACAAAATGAACATCCATCTAATGTTCCATTATAAATTGAATTACTTAATTAAATTTACGGTCGATTTAGATGAATAAGGCTCATTTAATTGATAAAACTTCATTTTAATCAATCTTTTTAAATAGGCGTTTTTCCATTTATTTATCACCCTTGATACACAATTTCTTTCTGATATTCATCAAATATAGTAATGTATTATAATACTGCAATTTGATATATCTGCTCCGTTAGAAAATTTACAAATACTATACTTTTATATACTAAAACTATATCTTTAAACATAAAAAAGCTGAACTAATAGCAAAATTAGTTCAGCTTAAAAACAGCCTACTTCAGCTTGTTTAAAGTGCATTATAAAATACTGGTACCGGAGCAGTTTCTAGGCTTACCTGATCACTTCTTCTGTCGACCAGAGCGTTTGAAACTTACCTGAGCATAAAGAATTTTATAGCTTGAAATAAACAGTAATTTTTTCATCAAACACTTCTGTCTCAATATATTGTTCACTATGATGGTCACTCACATAATGAATATCATTTAATAACACATTTGCCTTTAGTACCGCTTCGTGCTGCTGGATGATGGTTATTGCTTTGGCACTTCCAGTAATCGAAATCGATACATATTGCTCAACAGGGAGTTGCCATTGTTTGCGTTTATCTTGAATTGTGCGAATTAATTCCCTAATTTGCCCTTCCTCAAGTAAGTTAGATGTCAGATGAACATTGATAAGAACTCGGCATAAAGCATCTTCTGCTAACATATACTGGTCCTTTACAATGGATTCGGTTAACACGTGCAATTTTAACAATGTTACCTGTTCCCCATCAATCGATAAAGCAACTGAACCCGTTCGCTGTAATATATTTTTCTCCTCGTCATTTAAATTCACTACATAATCCTTTACTTTGTTCACTCTAGCTCCAAATGCTGCACCTGCTGTTTTAAAATTAAGCTTATAATGAACGGTTTCGTAAGCTGAAAAATCATTTGTCCAAACGCATTCTTTTATATTTAATTCATCCTTCACGAGCTCGCTATATGGTTGATCATCTGTTAACTCGCCGTCTACAGAAACAATGATTTCACTCAACGGCTGCTTTACCTTGATTCCTTGACTATTACGGATGCTACGGCCAAGCTCTACGACTGTTAAAATATTCGCCATCTCTTTTTCAAGCTTAGCATTAAAGAGCGATTGATTGTATGTTGGGTAGTTTTGTAAATGAACACTTTTCCCTGTTAATTGTCGGTATAAATCTTCCGCAATAAATGGTGTGAATGGTGCTAGTAATTGACAAATTGTCGTTAGAAGCTCATACAGTGTACTATAGGCACCTCGTTTACCCTCTGTCAGCCCGTTTGCCCAAAATCTTGCTCGTGAGCGACGGATATACCAGTTACTTAGTTCTTCCACAAGCTTGCCGATTTCACGTGTTGCCTGTGTAAATTGATAGTCATCCATTGATTTTGTCACAAGCTGAATTGTGTGGTGTAACCGAGAAAGTATCCAATGATCTAGCTTTGTACGTGTACCTATCTTTTCAGCATCGTACTGGAAGCCATCTATTTCCGCATATAATTGATAAAATTTGAACGTATTATCTAGTGTATCGACTAACTTTGATTTCGCATCCGTCACAATCTTCTTAGAAAAGCGTTTAGGATTCCAAGGAGAACTGTCCACTAAGAACGCCCATCTTAAAGCATCTGCTCCGTACTGTTCTATTAGTTCAACTGGCTCTAATGCATTCCCTTTACTTTTCGACATTTTCTGCCCATGCTCATCTAAAACATGCCCTAAGGAAAGGACATTTTTATAAGGTGCCTTCCCTGTAAATAAAGTCGAAACCGCTAATAAACTATAGAAAAAGCCTCGTGTTTGGTCGATGCCTTCGATGACAACATCAGCAGGGAATTGATTGTGAAAAGTAGTAAGGTCTCCAAAAGGATAATGATGCTGCGCAAATGGCATGGATCCACTATCAAACCATACATCAATCACTTCTGGTGTACGTTCCATGTCACCACTACATTTCGGACAAGTACACACAACCTTGTCAATATACGGCTTGTGAAGCTCGATGCCTTGTAAAGTGCCTTTCGCTAATTCTTTTAAAGATGCCATACTATTTGGCGCTTCTTCATGACCACAATCCTGACAAACCCACACATTTAGCGGTGTACCCCAATAGCGATTACGGCTAATATTCCAGTCCACTAAGTTTTCTAAGAAATTGCCAAATCTACCGTGTTTAATGTGATCAGGATACCATGTAACTTGTTCATTATTTTGTAAAAGTTTATCTTTCAATGAAGACATATTGATAAACCAACTGTCAGTTGCGTAATAAAGCAATGGTGAATCACAACGCCAGCAATGAGGGTAACTATGCTCATATTTTTCCTTATCAAACAATAGCTCCTTTTTAGCGAGCATTTTAATAATATCGACATCACAATCTTTCACAAATTTACCGGCAAGCTCTGGAACCTCTTCTGTATAGCAACCCTTTAAATCAACAACATTAACAAACGACAGCTCATTTTGCTGTACCGTTTTATAATCGTCCTCCCCATACGCAGGTGCGATATGGACGATACCAGTTCCACTATGCTCTGTAACATAATCCGCTAATACAACGACATGCCCCTTATTAACTTTGACATAAGAAAATGGTGGGGTGTACGACACACCTTCAAATTCATGCCCCTCATGTTCACTTAACACTTCAGCAGAATCAGCAAAAACTTTATTCACTAGTGATTTTGCTACGATATAGACTTTATTGTGCTGCTTCACTCGAACATACATAAGCTTAGGATTCATGGCTAATGCAACATTGGCGGGTAATGTCCATGGAGTCGTTGTCCAGCCTAGAAAATATTCATCTTTATCCTTTAGCTTAAACATTGCCGTGACAGACAAATCCTTTACATCCTTATAGCCCTGTGCAACCTCATGAGAGCTTAATGATGTTTGACAGCTAGGGCAATATGGTGAAACTCGGTGCCCTTTATATAAAAGTTTTTTCTTGTGCACGTGACTTAAAATATTCCAAACGGACTCAATATAATCATTACTTAGTGTTAAATACGGGTCAGCCATGTCAATCCAATAGCCAAGCTGTTCCGTAAAGGAGCGCCATTTCTTCTCATAAGTAAAGACACTGCCCTTACACTCTTGAATAAATTGTTCAACACCATAGTTCTCAATTTCTTGCTTGCCAGAGATACCTAGCTTTTTTTCCACGCCTAACTCTACAGGCAAACCATGTGTATCCCAGCCAGCTTTACGTTCAACCAAATAACCTTGCATCGTTTTATATCGAGCCACAACATCTTTAATGGTTCTGCCAAATGCGTGACCTACGTGTGGTAAACCATTCGCGGTTGGCGGACCTTCATAAAAAACAAAAGGCTTATTGCTAGAACGGTTCGCCACAGATGCTTGGAACGTTCCTTCTTGTTCCCACAATCGACGAATCCTTGTTTCTCTTTCTACAGTTGTTTCTTTTTTCTCTTCGACTTGCATGTACATTCCTCCTATACTAAATGTATAAAAGGCATACAAAAAACCCCGTCCCAAGTAAGGGACGGGGTTAACCGCGAATACCACCCTAATTCTATTGAAGCATCGTTCAATAGCACTCAGCAACGTACAATCATACGTGTTCTTTTTAACGGTAGACACCCGAATCAGCTTACTATGTTCAGCCAATCTTCTCAGAGAGGATCTTCATGTAACACTTGCACACCGACTTCCACCAATATGTCGGCTCTCTGTAGAACAAAATGAAACACTACTCTTTCTCATCAACGAATTTGTATGCTTTTATTGTCAATCATCTTAACAAACTAATTTTCGTCTGTCAATAATTACAAAATACTAATATTTTGTTAATTTCCGTTCCGACCACATGACATTCATTATAATAAAATATTACCCTCAACTTTTGATGATGAACCAATTACCTATAATTCATCGAGACATGCTTCGATGCTCTTATGAAGAGCTGCGAACTTAGGCTTTCCATTTGTTTTAATATAAAAGCTTTTTAAAAAGCTTTTACAGTTAAAGAGTAAAATTCTGTGATGCTGTAGATCAAGCTGTCCTTTTCTTATGCTTAAAGCGGAAGGTAATTCTTCCAGTAATTTTATAATCTCTTGCTCCTCTAAACCATGTTCCAGCATTGTGAAAATAGGTACTAAAACCCGTTCATCTTCATTGTGAATGAAAGCATAATTTTCTTGCAAAACGGCGTTCCATAATGTGCTTATAATTTCGCTATAAGAGTCTTTATTTAATTTTGGATTTTTCACCAATTTATTGATCGCATCAGCCATATGTGCAACACTATGAGCCCAGCCTTTACCAGGCACGTAGCCTCTTACATCTGTTTCAGCTGATAAATAAGCTAGTAATTGATCTTTACAATCATTTATTTTGTGCTCAGATAAAAAATCATCTGCATTATCCCTATGTAAAATAAGTGCGATAAGAAGTGACGTAAATGTGCGCGTAAAAACTAAATCTGATTCGCTTTCTTCGATACCCTTATTAAGCGAATTATTCAAACTATAATCTAAAAGCTCTGTTAAAAGAGAATGCTCAAGTAAGTTTTTTTCTAAAATTAAATCATAAAACGAACCATATATTAAGTCATCTCTCAGTTCGCTATCTAATGAACCGATATGAAGCATCATTGATTGTACAATTTGTGTTTGGTCCTCTTGCTGCCATGTTTTATTTCCACTGTTTATGTCTGTTAATATTTTTTTTAATTCAATTTCCTTAAGTAAGCTATTATTTAGTATCATATCCAATCTTTCTCCCCTAACCTTTTTAAAAGAATTTGCTTAACCATCTTTTTATGATGCCCCTTGTTTATACAAACGCTTACATCAATTGTACCATAATCCAAATACAGGAGGAGTTTAAAAAAGCCAGACATTCTTGGAATTTTTGAATGTCTAGCCTTAATTTAATTATTCTCTTCTAGTATTTTCATGCTGTCTATAACCGCATTCCTTATAATAGAGTCATCATCCCAAAAATCTCTGCTATATTTAACTTCAACATAGTCCCCAAGCGACAATGTTGTAGGGGCATCAATTAATGGGAACCATGTACCATTACCATGTTTTTGTACGATGTCCTCTATTGATAATTTACCAATATTCGAGACATCTGCATTCGAAACGACTAAAAATTCATGTTCTTTGATTGCAACGACTACTCCACGTTTTGAATGGATTCCTTTTTCTCCCGCTGGAATATTATATTTCTTACGTAAGGCTGCTATTTCTTGACTATAATGTCCCTCTAAATAATTCAAAGCATCTCTTTCCATTAATAAATATTGTATCGACTTATTTACACCTTTGTATTGATCTTTTTCTTGCTCCAATAGTAACTTGGTTGTAACTAGTTTAATAGAGAATGGTTTTATATATTGTTCGATAAATTCTTCTCTTGTAAGATTCAACATTTGTAATTGTTTAGCAAGTTCCGCTTCGTTTTGATTTTTAATCTCTTCCGTCAACATTCCAAGCTGTTCATCAATTTGTTCTTGCGTAGGTACTATCCCCTTTGATCGAGCGTAAGCATATATAGATTCAACCTGTAAAAAGGATTCAAACCTAAACTTCGTATAATCATCGGACCATTTCTGATCATTTAACCGTGGATCCTCTCCCAAATAAAAGCTTAGAAACTTTTCATCTAAAACAGTCGGTATACTTGCTGATTGCTCCTGACTTCCGTTGAATTGGGTATACAGAAATATTCCAATACAAACTGTTAATATAATAGACATTACACTATATTGCCAACGCCAAGATCTTTTTTTCATCTCACGCTGTTCCAAATGCTGTACAACATTAGTCATAACACGCTTTTTACTTTCGGTTAAATCATTTAATACCCTTACATCGACTTTACTCATGCAGTAGGACCTCCCATTCAATATGCTGTAGCTTTGGCTTTAATAGCTCTCGTCCACGACGTAGCCTTGTTTTCACCGTACTCTCAGGAATACTTAAAAGCTCGGCAATATTAATAACAGACATTTCCTCAAAATAAAAATAAATAAGGATTTCACGCTGTTTTAATGGCAGTGCTAAGATGGCGTTTTCAACTAAGGTTTGTTCATCCTGCTGCACTAGCATGTCCCTTTTCGTGACAGCTTGCTTGGCAAAGATCTTCTGTTGAACTTGTATTTTACGATATGTCCAGCTGCGTAAATAGTCTTTACTTTTGTTAATGACGAGCCTCGATAAATATGCCCGTAATTCTCCTCTTTCTTCATAGTTTTGCTCATTATCGTAAAATTTAATAAATACATCTTGAACGATATCTTCAGCACTTTGTAAATCCTTAACGTAATAAAAGGCAAGTCGGATGAGCCTTTCTGTATGCTGCTGCATTATTTCTTCGAGTTCGTTAATTTCAAGCAACATCTCTCCCCCTCTCTGCCCTATAAACGGTGCTCACGGTATTGAGGTTTGTTTTATTTGTATTTTTTAAATAAAATCTTCTCGTGATGGATTTATCTCTGTATTGTCCTCCTTATTACCCGGGCAAATCCGGACTTAATTAGTCTAAATTTTCATCAGAAAAAGGCGCAATAACCGCTTTTTTATTTGAAGAAAGCACAATATTTGTTGATGGTGTTCCATAAGGCATTGCTTCATCGATAAACTGCTCTAATGTTTCCACTGAATTGGTTGCAATTTTTACTATATAACTGATTTCACCCGCTACACGATAGCATTCAAGGACATCAGGATGTGCGATACAAAATTCAGAAAGACTTTTACAATCAATTGATTTAAATAAAATAATGGCTTGAATGTCGCGATTCAACCTTTTTAAATTTACTTGTGCACTATAAGCTTCAATAATCCCCTGCTCTTCTAATTTTTTTACACGCTCAATAACTGCTGGAGACGATAAATGAACCGTCGTCGCTAAATCCTTCATCGACATTTTTGCATTTCGCTGCAATTGCTGTAAAATTTCTGTATCTATTCGATCCATATATATCCACCTTTTTTAATAAATTAGATTTAATATAATTCCTTTTATTATAAAGTAATTCACCTAAACTACATTATACAGATTATGTTATTGAATAGCCTTTTTCATTACAATTAAACATGTAAAGGAGGCATTAACAACATGAAAAAAATATTATTACTATTAGCAAATGGTTTTGAGGCTGTTGAAGCGAGTGTTTTTACAGATGTACTTGGCTGGAATAAATGGGAGGGCGACGGTACAACAGAGGTCGTGACAGTTGGATTGCATCAGCAATTGCAATGTACATGGAATTTTAACGTAGCCCCCGAAAAACTGCTGCATGAAGTTTCATTAGAGGATTTTGATGCACTTGCTATTCCTGGTGGCTTTGAGGAAGCTGGATTTTATGATGATGCTTTTAGTGAGGAATTCCAGGCGGTTGTTCGTCATTTCGATGAACATAAAAAACCGATTGCAACGGTTTGTGTAGCTTCCCTAATTTTAGGTCATAGTGGAGTACTAAATAATCGAAAAGCTACTACTTATAATCATCCTACAAGTAAACGATTAGCACAACTACAATCCTATGGTGCAGACATCGTCAACGAACGAATTGTTCAAACTGAACATATTATTACATCATCAAATCCCGGTACTGCATTTGATGTTGCATTTAACTTACTAGAAATGCTGACATCTGTAGAAAATACAAAAAAGGTAAAGGATTTAATGGGTTTTAAATAATTAAATGAAGCTGTCTCATAACATTAAGTTGAGACAGCTTCATTCCATTTAATTTGATAATAAATGATGTAACTTCGATCCAAATTCTTTGCTTTTTGTAACCAATGAAATTGTTCTTGTTCTTCCAAAATTATTAATTGGTAAGGCAAAAAGCTGAAGATGACCGATATTTTTAGCCATTAACTCTGGTACAATCGAAATCCCCATTCCAGAACTTACTGCTCCAAAAATAAAATCCCCAAAGTTTACCTCAGTTATGATATTAGGTGTGTAACCAAGGGATTGTATTTGTTCTACTATCTCCTTCCTTGAGTCACAAGGCGCTTGATGAACAATAAGCGGTTCCTCACACAATTCTGCAAGGTCGACTGCTGTTCTTGAATTAAAACGATGATTCAACGGAAACACCGCATAGTAAGGTTCCGTAAACAAATCACAACTCCACAAGGATTCTCCCGAATATTTTGCATCCACAAAGACTGCATCAAGTCTACCTTTTTGTAAAGATTGCAACAGTTCATTTGAAGTATTTTGAATCATTAATGTTATAGGACGATCTAGTAGCTTAAGTTCATTCATTTTGTTTGGCAAATAGTAAGTAGCTAAGCTAGGCAGACCACCGATGGCAATAGAATTACTCTGGCTAAATTGCTGCAATTCTTCACGAATAGCTGTTATTTCAGTTAAAACTGGTGTAATTCGAGTGTAAAAACGTTCGCCAGCTTCTGTTAATTCAATACCAATGGATGTCCTATGAAATAGTTCGATGCCAAGATTATTCTCTAAGTTTCGTATATGTTTACTTAGTGCAGGTTGGGATAGATTCGTGATTTGAGCAGCTTTAGAAAAACTTTTTTGATTGGCAGCAGCAATAAAACTATGTAACCATTCTGTATTCATTGTATTTCCTCCATACCCTATAACGATTTGTTATACCCCTATAAAATAGTGATTGTTCCATATTCAACGTTTTTTAGTAATCTATTAAATATAGATGGTACTTCGATTATAACATATTGTTATAAGTTATCTAATCGACATAATACTTAGCATCTTTAATATATGGAGGTTCTATAAATGAAAAATGTTTTATTATTATCCTTTGGCATGTTTGCCTTGGGTTTTGATGCCTATGTGATCGCAGGGCTTCTCCCAGGAATTAGTGATACGTATCAAAAAAGTACAGCGCAAGTCGGCCAGGCAGTGAGCATTTTCTCGTTATTTTACGCAATATCAGCGCCGGTATTTTCATCTTTACTTGCTGGAAAACCAATTAAAAAAATCTTAATATGGTCAATGTTTATCTTTACGATAGCGAATAGCATCACAGCTTTAGCACCGACCTTTTCTATTCTTCTACTATCGAGAGCAATTGCGGGGACTGGCGCTGGCTTATTTTCACCTTTAGCTGTAGCGGCTTCTACAAAGTTCGTTTCTAGTGAAAAGAAAGGAAGAGCTCTAGGGTTGACTATAGGAGGAATGAGCTTGGGAACAGTGCTTGGTGTTCCTTTAGGCATCTATATATCGAACGTATTTGATTGGCAAGTAACACTATGGCTATTAGTGATAATCGGTGTCATTTCTGTTTTATGTATGGTTATTTTTCTGCCTGATTTCCCAACAACACCTCCCCCAGCACTTAACGAACGATTAAAAATGTTCCTAGATAAAAGAGTAACTATAACCGTATGTATAACATTTTTCGCCAGTGTTGCTAGCCTAGGATTATACACATATCTATCTCCCTTATTAGAAGAAATGGCAGACTCCAGTAACTTTACGATATATCTTTGGGCATGGGGATTCGGTGGCTTGGTTGGAAGTATAATGATTGGTTACTTAATCGACTATTTTAGAAAACCAAAATCTTTAGTTACAATCATTTTATTTACTTTAACTTTATCCTTTATTTGTATACCAATAATGATTAACATACCTATATTAAAGTACTTACCGTTCTTTGTCTGGGGAGTAATGGGTTGGGCATGCCAAGCACCTCAACAACATATTTTACTATCGTTTCAGCCGAAAAACGGGAGTTCTGCAGTGGCATTAAATAGTTCAGTAAATTATTTAGGGAGTGCAATCGGTGCAAGCTTAGGCGGTATTGTACTTTCCTTACACATTGGAACAATAACATTGATTTATTTCGCAGTAATCTCTATGTCTTTCGCCATTTGTTTACAGTTCTTTAGTTTAAAGAACAAATATAGTATTTAAACTAAATAATAATTGCGGTTCTAACTGTTGATTTGATGATCCCGTCATTTTGATGGTTAGGATAGCAACTTTGACAGGGTTATCTTTCATTTTAGGATAGGTCTTTCCGTCGTTTCGATGGGGCTTTGGAGGTTCTATCCACGATTTCGGTGGTTCTATCCATCATTAAGAGTTCTATCTAGTCAAGTCCTTAATATTGTGTAAAATTCTATACAATGTTCTTCAACTCTGACTTTAGTTTGATTGAGTCCGTATAATTGTGTAAAAAGAAAAGGGGTCATTTTCTTTCCTCTTGGTTACAATGTTTTCAACCACGAA
>NZ_SADV01000026.1 GCF_006864135.1 Lysinibacillus sphaericus
GAACACGGAAGTTAAGCTCTTTAGCGCCGATGGTAGTTGGGGGCTTCCCCCTGTGAGAGTAGGACGTCGCTAGGCACAAAGTAGCCACTGAGAAATCAGTGGTTTTTTATTGTTTAAAAAACGCAGTATTAAACCCCTAAAAAATGTTAGAATTTAATTGAACAAATAAAGGGGTGTGTTGAAATGGCAACAGGGTTATATAGTGAAAATATTCAAATTGAGAAAGCAAAGCTACAAGCGTTTATTCAAAATAAGGAGCAATGGGCTGTACTAATACCCGGTTATTTACATCATGAATTTCCAAATGAACAAAATATGATTTGGGTATTTAAAGGGGACTTTGGCATTATCCAAAAAGCTGTAAAGGTTGAGCTTAAGGACAAGGAATCGAACCCTAATCAAGTTATGTTTGATTTGGTAGGCTTATCAGACCCGATAAACGGTGATGGTTATTTTGAAATTACACAAGATCAGGATGGTACATGTCAGTTAATAGGCAATTTAACAATGAAGGCAAGTGGTTTCTTAGCAGGGATGATGAATCCGGTTTTAGAGAAGTTTGTACCACAATTAGTTGAACAGCTAGTACAAGAGATGGCGGTAAAGGCTAGTATGTTGTAGAGAAATTAGAGTTAAGTACATTTTAAAATAGTTTTACTGTTAAACGTAGAATATCATGTAATATAAAAGAAAGTTGCTATTAGGTGCAATGATCCTTTAATGGTTCATCACCAAAAGTTGTGGATGACATTGTTAATACGTGTGCAGTTGATATAAGTTGATTGGAGTGAAGATTGGGCGACTCCTCTGGCATTAATGTCACAGAGAGTTCCTGCAGCGAAGTGGCTTATCGGACGCCCCGAGAAAGCGCCCAATCGGAAACGGAAATCACTTTATGATGAGGAGCTTTGGGGGAAAAGGAGGAATCATCATGGAACAATGGGTAGGTATCCAAACACTTATTTGGTTATTTCCTATTATGTTTATTCTTCATGATTTTGAAGAGGTTATTATGGTTGAAAAGTGGCTAAATAAAAATTCTACTATTTTGTACGAAAGATTGCCGAAAAAAATTGCTGATCGGATTATGAGACAGTTTTCGATGTCGACAGCGCAGTTTGCGGTAGCAGTCATCGTAATATTCATGTTTGTAAGTAGTTCCACTTTTGTAGCAAATCAGTATGTGAATCATGGACCATATGGAGAAGTCTACTTTTTTACTGTTGTTACGCTAACCTACTTTCTACATGCGTTCACTCACCTTGCACAGTCTATTTTTCTTCGTTCCATTACACCCGGTGCACTCACATCTTTGATAATCGTTATTCCATACAGTTTAGTTTTGTATGCTTACCATTTTGTCTTTTATTGATACCTATTGCATTACTAGCACATTGGATCGGGAAAAAGGTTATATGAATTTCACTTTATTTATATCCAATCAGCAAATGTTTTCGTACCGTAAGTGTTATAATTAACTGAGAATATAACGGAAATGGGTGTTTTGTTTTGCAAAAGAAAAGGCCGATTGTAGAAGGATTAGAGCGCTTTCGACAACAACAAAATATTTCCTTTCATGTCCCAGGGCATAAGCATGGAGCACTCTCCCATCTTCCTCAGCCATTTAAAGATGTAATGCGATATGACGTGACAGAATTATCGGGACTTGATGACTTGCATCACCCAGAGGAAATGATATTAGAGGCAGAAAACTTGTTAGCAGATACATATGGGGCGATGAAAAGTTTCTTTTTAGTAGGGGGATCTACAATTGGAAACTTAGCGATGATTTATGCCACATGTAAAAAAGGGGATAAGATTATTGTCCAACGTAATGCACATAAGTCTATATTTCACGCAATAGAGCTTGTTGGAGCAAAACCTGTATTTGTTTCCCCGCTTTGGGATGAACGTACATTAACTGCAACACATGTTTCTTATAAAGATTTAAAAGATGCAGTTGATAATTATCCGGGGGCCCGTGCTGTCGTTTTAACGTATCCTACTTATTATGGTATGGCATCTAAAGAAATGCAGCAGCAGATTGCGTATTGTCATGAGAAGGGTATTCCTGTTTTAGTGGATGAAGCACATGGAGCCCATTTTAGTGCATGTACTTTATTTCAACCATCAGCATTGACATTTGGTGCAGATATAGTAGTACAGTCTGCACATAAAACATTGCCTGCTATGACAATGGCATCCTTTATGCATGTTAATTCTGATTTAATCGATGTCGACAAAATAAATCACTATTTACGTATGTTACAATCTAGCAGCCCATCCTATCTTTTATTGGCTTCATTAGATGATGCACGCAATTATATACAGACATATATGGAGAGTGACGGTGCATATATAATAGAAAAAAGAGATCAATGGGTAGAGGCATTACAAGCTATTGGCTCTTTGGAAGTTATTGAGGTAGACGACCCTATAAAATTATTGTTACGTGTTAATGGCTATAGCGGTTTTCAATTACAAGAGGCATTAGAAGCAAAGCATGTATATGCAGAACTAGCAGATGCCAATCAAGTGTTGCTTGTGCTACCTTTATTGAAACAGGGACATAACTATCCATTTGCAGAAATACGTGTTCGTATTAAGGACGCTATAACATTGTTAGTAAGTACACCAAAGGCAGAAATAATAACGGCTTCACAAACAGCTTATAATTTTGTAGCTATTACGGAACCAGCCTACACATTTGATGAAATTGAAAAGACGGAAAAAGAATGGTTACCGTATATGCGAACAATAGGACGGATCTCTGCTAGTATGATTATTCCTTATCCACCAGGCATTCCATTGCTTGTTCCGGGAGAAAAAATAACAGTAGCAAAGCTAAGTCAGCTAGAGGAATTACTGGCTTGTGGTGCAACATTCCAAGGAAATCACCGTTTAGAAGAAAAGATGATTGAGATCATTAAATAGTTGGAGGCAATAACAGCATGAATTGCAATTTATTTATTACATTTGAAGGTCCAGAGGGTGCCGGAAAAACAACAGTTATTCAAAAAATAGCCGAGCGACTTGCAGAGGAAAATATTGATGTATTAGCAACGAGAGAACCTGGCGGTATTGAAATTGCTGAGAAAATTAGGAGCATTATTTTAAACCCAGAACATACAGCCATGGATGAGCGTACAGAAGCATTATTATACGCAGCAGCGAGAAGTCAGCACTATTTTGAAAAAGTACGACCTGCGTTGGATGCTAGTAAAACGGTTATTTGCGATCGATTTATCGATTCTTCATTAGCATATCAAGGATATGCGCGTGGTATCGGCGTTGATGAAGTATTATCTATTAATGAGTTCGCAATTGGTAAGATGTTACCTGATTTGACAATATTATTTGACCTTGCACCAGAGGTTGGCTTGGCACGCATTCACGCTCATGGAGAGCGAGAAGTAAATCGCTTAGATGTTGAAAGTTTAGCTTTTCATAAGAAGGTTCGGGAAGGATATTTACAGTTAGTGGAGCGTTACCCTGAGCGTATACATGTCGTCAATGCGGATCAAAATATTGAGCGTGTTGTTGAAGATGTATGGTCATTAATATATGAAGCGATACAGTAAATGCATGAAGTTGTCTACCACAATGTGATATAATGGTAACATCTATAATCATTCAGCAAATGTTTTCTGTGCGACAGCGAAGCGACAATAGCTGAATGCGGATATTGTTCCTATACAGGAGATATCCAAACACCTACTGAAATAGAGGAACTCTGGCGTATATCATGGAATCGGAAAGGAGTACTTTGTGCAAGTACGAATCCGAATCCGAACATAATTATGCCTCGGCATAATTGAAAAGGTAATAAAATTTATTTAGATGAATTTTATCAAAGGGGTGAGTGCGAATGAAGTTAGTCGTAGCTGTAGTGCAAGATCAGGATAGCAGCCGCTTATCGAATGCTTTAACGAAAAATCAGTTTCGTGCAACTAAGTTAGCAAGCACAGGAGGATTTTTACGCTCTGGAAATACGACGTTTCTTATTGGGACGGAAGACTCTCTCATACCCAAAGTTTTAGATATTATTCGTGATAATTGTCGAGCGCGAGAACAAATGGTTGCTCCTGTTTCGCCATTAGGCGGGAATACAGATTCCTATATACCGTATCCTGTAGAGGTAGAAGTAGGAGGAGCGACAGTTTTTGTATTACCAATTGAACAGTTTCATCATTTTTAAATCAATGCCACGTTAAATGAGAAATACAACACATTATATATATTTGATAGCAAGTGGGGGCGAACAGCTTGAAGATCAATCAAGATATACGTGTCGGGTTAAATACTAATCGTAAAGAGCCGCTGCATAACAATAATCAAAATAACCGATTTGGAGATATGGTCGTCAAGCAAGGAACCAAATTACAGACTGAACAGCTTACACGATTGTTAGGGGATATTTCTACAGCAGGTGATCGTGTTGCAAGATCACGTAATTTACGAGAACTTGCTCGTTTTAAAATGCTTGTTAAACGATTTCTACAAGAAACGGTAGAGCATGGTATGGATTTAAAGCAATCACATACTTGGAATCGTTTTGGTGAAGGAAGACGCTTGAAAATAATCGAAACTATTGATACGCGTCTTGTAGAACTTGCACAAGATATTTTAGATGAAGAAAAGGAAGCAATTGACCTTCTTGATAAAATCGGTGAGATTAAAGGCTTATTAATTAATTTGTATATGTAAAACCCGTGTCTCGTTCTCTTGTAGGCGCGGGCTTTTTTCAAATCTATTCAGCAGCCCAAATTTATTTGTTGAATGACATAAAACCAATCTATCTGCTCTAAAGCCACAGATATTTCTGTACTAAAATTGAGCAATAGGAAACAATTATGCTAAAAGTGTAGTTTAGGAAGGAATTTAAATATATGGCCAAGAATGTTGAAGAGCTATTCACACTACAGCCAGTTGTAATGAAGCAGCTTCAAACGATTTTTGACAAAAATAGATTAGCGCATGCATACATTTTTGATGGCGAAAAAGGGACAGGCAAAGTAGATATTATGCAGTTTTTTGTCAAATTAATGCTATGTGAGCAACCAAAGCAAAATGTTCCATGTGAAACATGTCGAAATTGCAAACGTGTTGATTCGGGTAATCATCCAAATATTCATCAAATTTATCCAGAAGGTCAATTTATAAAAATTGATCAAATACGTGAATTAATTGCAGAAATGAAGATGATGGGTGTGGAAGAGGGACGTAAAATTTATGTACTTCATCATGCAGATCGTCTCAATATTGCATCTGCAAACATGATACTTAAATTTTTAGAGGAACCAGAGGGTGAAGTAACTGCAATTTTGTTAACGGAGCAAATGCAGTCAATTTTACCAACGATTCGTTCTCGCTGCCAGCACGTTAAATTCCAAAAAATGCCTCGACACATATTGTTAAAGCATTTGCAAGATAACAACATTTCTTATTCGATGGCTTCTACAGTGAGCATGATGACGAACGAACTCGAAACAGCTATGATTTTAGCAAATGATGAGCAGTTTGCACATGCTCGAAAAACAGTGTTAAAATTAGTAGAGGCGATTCGCCAGAATGTACATGAGGCAATGCTTGTTGTACATGAAGAATGGTTGCCACTGTTTAAAGAAAAAGGCGAGATGGAGCAGGCATTAGATTTACTACTATTTGCTTACCGTGATATAGTGTCAGTAAAAACTAATCCCGAAGCAACTTGTACTTACCCAGACATGTTACAAACATTTAAAGAAGCTGCGCTACATTCGACTTATGAACGTCTATCTAGTCAAATGGAGTCTATTTTACAGGCACGTTCATCTTTACAACGTAACATGAATAGGACGTTAATGATGGAGCAGTTAATGCTAAATCTGCAGGAGGGATATACATTTGTATAATGTAGTGGGAGTCCGTTTTAAAAAAGCGGGTAAAATATATTACTTTGATCCAGCATCATATCTACTTGAGGACAGCCAATATGTCATTGTAGAGACAGCTCGCGGTGTAGAATATGGTAAAGTAGTTGTCCCCCAAAAGGTTGTTGGGGATAATGATGTTGTATTACCACTTAAACAAGTTCTACGACCAGCGGATGAACGTGATCGTATCCAAGTAGAGGAAAATGCAGCCGAATCAAAGCACGCATTTGAACTAGCAAGCGCAAAAATCATTGAGCATAATTTAGAAATGAAGCTCGTTGATGTTGAATATACATTTGATCGTAATAAAATCATCTTTTATTTTACGGCTGAAGGACGCGTTGATTTCAGAGATCTTGTAAAAGATTTAGCTTCAGTTTTTAGAACACGTATCGAACTTCGTCAAATTGGTGTTCGTGATGAGGCGAAGTTGTTAGGTGGAATTGGCCCTTGTGGCCGAATGCTTTGCTGCTCAACGTTTTTAGGAGATTTTGAGCCGGTTTCTATTAAAATGGCTAAAGATCAAAACTTATCTTTAAATCCATCCAAAATTTCAGGTCTTTGCGGTCGTTTAATGTGCTGCTTAAAGTATGAAAATGATGAGTATGAGGAAGCAAAAGAGGGCATGCCAGACGTTGGTGATATGACGATGACACCAGAGGGCCGCGGTAAAGTTGTAGGTTTAAATGTACTAGAAAGACTCATTCAAGTATATTTACAAGAGCAGGAGCGCACAGTCGAGTATACATTAGAAGAACTGCTAGCATGCGAAAAAAATCTTATTTAAGATAGAGGATTGGACGAGGTGGCTTGGGTGAAGGACCGTAATTTCTTAGATACCGTTATGGAGTTCGAACAACAGCTCGAAGCAATGCAGGAGCAATTTAGTGCATTGAAACAATTTGTAGCGTTAATGATGGAGGAGCATAAGGCACTCGAAACAGAAAATCAACACCTTCGTACACGTCTAGAAGAACTACTTTCTACTGAAAACTCTGTACAAGCTTCTGATGAGAAGAAAGAGAATCCGTTAGATATTGGCGAAGGTTATGATAATCTAGCACGTTTATACCAAGAAGGCTTCCATGTTTGTCATGTTCATTTCGGAAGTTCCCGTAAAGGTGAAGACTGTCTGTTTTGTCTATCATTTTTAAATAAACAAAATGTGTAATAGAAGGCTGATTCCCACTATAGTGGTGTCAGTCTTTTGTTTTGTATAGTAGGAGGAAGAAAAATGGAAAATTGGTTGAAGGGTGATGAACGATTAGACTATTTATTAGCTGAGAATTTGCGTATTATTCAAAGTCCCTCCGTCTTTTCGTTTTCATTGGATGCAGTGCTACTTTCTAAATTTGTCAATGTCCCATATCATAAAGGGAAAATTGTTGATTTGTGCTCAGGCAATGGTGTTATCCCACTTTTTCTAAGCGCCAGAACGAAGGGACATATTACAGGAGTAGAAATTCAACCACGTTTATTTGATATGGCTGAGCGAAGTATCCGTTACAATAAGTTAGAAGAACAAATTCATATGGTCCTTGGTGATGTGAAGGAAATTCCTAAGGAGCTTGGTTTTGAAAAATATGATGTTGTAACCTGTAATCCACCATATTTTTTAGCACATGAAGCTAGTGATAAAAATCTAAGTGAGCATTACGCTATTGCACGTCATGAACTATATTTAACGTTAGAGGAAGCAATACAATCAGCGAGCAAATTATTAAAGCAAGGCGGAAAGGCAGCTTTTGTTCATCGTCCTGGTCGGTTACTAGATATTGTTACGGCAATGCGTGCAAATCGTTTAGAGCCTAAACGTATGCAACTTATTTACCCAAAAGAAGGTAAGGAAGCCAATACACTATTAATAGAAGGAATTAAAGACGGTAAGCCCGATCTGAAAATATTACCGCCCTTGTATGTTTATAATGCGAATAATGAATATACAGCAGAAGTGAGAGAAATCCTTTATGGAAAAGAGCAATAGCCATTATTTTTATGTGTTAGAGTGTGCCGATCAATCCTTTTACGCTGGCTACACGAATAATGTAGACAGGCGTGTTGATGTGCATAATGCTGGTAAGGGAGCAAAATATACGAGAGCACGAGGTCCAGTGGAATGTATTTATGTAGAGGAATTCGATACAAAACAAGAAGCAATGCGTGCAGAATACGCTTTTAAACAGCTAACACGAAAGCAAAAAATGAAATATATAGGGAGGGATGACGCATGAAATCTCAGAAAAGTACAATGCACGGTCATACAGGTTGTTTATATTTAGTGGCAACGCCTATTGGTAACCTAGAAGATATGAGTGTACGTGCGTTACGTATTTTAAAGGAAGCAGATATTATTGCTGCCGAGGATACACGTAATACAAAGAAGCTATGCAATTACTTTGATATAGAAACACCACTGATCAGCTATCATGAGCATAATTTAGAGGTAGGGGGAGAAAAGCTATTAGCCTTCTTACGTGAAGGAAAAACAGTCGCATTAGTTAGTGATGCTGGTCTACCTTGTATTTCCGATCCTGGTGCAGATATAGTCGAAAAAGCAATCGATCAAGACTTTCCAGTTGTGCCGGTGCCAGGTCCCAATGCTGCAATATCAGCATTAATCGCTTCTGGATTAACACCGCAGCCATTTTTCTTTTATGGATTTTTAAATCGAGGAAAAAAGGATCGTCGACAGCAATTAGAGCAACTAAAAAAACGTCAGGAAACTATATTGTTTTATGAGGCTCCTCATCGTTTAAAGGACACTTTAAAAGATATGGAATCCATTCTTGGTAATCGTCGAATCGTATTAGCTCGTGAGTTAACTAAAAAATTCGAAGAGTTTTTACGTGGTACGTTGGCTGAAGCAGTGGAATGGTCACAAACAGAGGAAATTCGAGGGGAATTTTGTATTGTCCTTGAAGGAAACGAGAATGCCGAGGAAGAAATAAATGAAGAAGCCTATTGGATGACAATGTCTGTCGTTGAACATGTCGATTATATTATTAATGATACAGGCATTACATCAAAAGAAGCTATAAAGGAAGTAGCAAAACTACGTCAAGTAGCTAAGCGAGAAGTCTATAATGAATATCATAGTTAATGGAAAGAAAGAGGTTGCCTTAATAGGGCGACCTCTTTTTTGTATATCTATTCAAATGGAGGCTCCTCACCAATAGTCTTCGGAATGATATTTGTTAAAACATGCCATGTGAGGCTGGGCGCTCCTTGGGGATTAGCAATAGAGGAGCGGAGGCTAAAACCATGACGTCCTGTGATAATGCCTTCGTGACCAACATCGTAATGGACGAGACCCTGGAGCGAGCAACACGAGTGATGTGGCTATCGGACGTCCCCAGGAAGCTTTGCTTTGCGCGAAAGTGATGCGTCAGTCACAAAAGCGTCAGCAACAAATGTTTTAACTGTGCGAAAGCGCAGTGTAACGAAGCGTCAGCAACAACAAAGCGCCTAGCCGGAACGGAAATCAACCCCACATTATGAGAGAGGAGTCTTTAAATCATATAAATTGATAATAATTGTAAAAAATAGTATCCTTATTCATAAAAGGTCTGACATGGACATTATAAGGGACTCAAAAATTGGGCATATTATAGTTATCTTCTATTGAATGAAGATAACGCCTACGGAACCAATTAAGCCAAGGTGAAATTGATAAAAAAACACCTAAATCACAGTGCTGATTTAGGTGAGTATATCAAATTATTTTTTTAAGTTAGATTGGATTTCTTTCACTAACATTTCTGCGCCTTCAGGGCTTAAAATTAATTTGCCTCCAACTAGACGGAAGTTATCATCAGAAACTTCACCAGTTACAGCACATGTCATGTTTGGCATATATTTTTTTAAGATGATTTTGTCATCATCCACATAGATTTCTAAAGCATCTTTTTCTGCAATACCTAATGTACGGCGAAGTTCGATTGGAATTACTACACGTCCTAATTCATCGACTTTACGAACGATTCCTGTTGATTTCATAATTATATTTCCTCCTAATGTTAAAAAGTTATATTGGTATTTCGTCAAATTTCGACATAATTTCCTTGTCTGATAGTTATCATACCAAGTAATGCCATAAACGTCAATTAATTAATGCACTAAGATTATTGTTTTTAAAAAAATTTTTGAGGAGAAAACAGATATTTTGGTTATTTTAAAAGGTTTTTATTATATATTTTAATTTCTAGTAAAAAAGCTTCTCATTTAAGACATTAAATGGATTGATTCTATCATTCGACATTTTTCGCGTCCGGCATCGCCTTTGTGCTTAGGCCTGGATGATGCAGGCCAGTTAGCCGTTATCGCATGGATGCGGTGGTTTTAGGCTAACTTCCTATATAAGAGCTCCTTTCCGATTCCGTGATATCCGCCCAGGCTTTAACTTCTCTGGAGCGAGTGTTTGGATACCCGCTGAAAGAAGTTGAAACGAATTTCGTACTTAGTTAGAATAGATAGTATACTGTGAAACAATGGAGGCAGTTCTTGTGAGCGAACAAAACAAAACATTCTATATAACAACCCCTATTTATTACCCAAGCGGGAAATTCCATATTGGTACAGCGTATACAACTGTAGCATCAGATACAATTGCACGTTATAAACGTTTACGTGGTTATGATGTACGTTTTTTAACTGGAATGGATGAGCATGGGCAAAAAATTCAAGAAAAAGCTGCAGAAGCGGGTAAACATCCCCAACAATACGTGAATGAAATTGCAGATGCTGCAAAAAAGCTTTGGGCATTAATGGACATTTCATACGATGACTTTATTCAAACGACGCAAGAGCGTCATACGAAAACTGTCGAAAAGATTTTCCAAAAGTTTTTAGATAATGGTGATATTTATAAAGGTGAGTATGAAGGGTCGTACTGTACACCATGTGAATCATTCTTTACTGAGACACAATTAGTAGAAGGTAACTGCCCAGACTGTGGTCGTCCAGTACACAAAGTTAAAGAGGAATCCTACTTCTTTAATATGAAGAAATACGCAGATCGTCTATTAGCTTATTATGAAGAAAACATTGATTTCATTGAGCCTGAATCTCGAAAAAATGAAATGATTAATAACTTCATTAAACCGGGGTTAGAAGATTTATCTGTGTCAAGAACTTCATTTGATTGGGGCATCAAAGTTCCTGGAGATCCTAAACATGTCATTTATGTATGGGTAGATGCCTTAACTAACTATATCACGTCATTAGGTTATCTTTCAGAAGATGAAACATTATTCAATAAATATTGGCCGGCAGATGTACATGTAGTTGGTAAAGATATTGTTCGATTCCATACTATTTATTGGCCAATTTTCTTAATGGCACTAGATTTACCACTTCCGAAAAAAATATTTGCCCATGGTTTTATAATGATGAAAGACGGTAAAATGTCTAAATCAAAGGGCAATGTTATTTATCCTGAAATGTTAATAGAACGTTATGGGTTAGATGCGACACGATATTTCCTATTACGCGAGTTACCATTCGGATCTGATGGTGTATTTTCGCCAGAATCTTTTGTTGAACGTACAAACTTCGACTTAGCAAATGATTTAGGCAATTTATTGAATCGTACTATTTCAATGATAAATAAATATTTCGACGGCATGATTCCAACTGAAAGTCTTCAGTCGACAGAATTTGATGCGGCTTTAAAAGAACAAGCTGAATCGGTACGTATTAAATATGAAGAAAGTATGGATAAAATGCAGTTTAGTGTCGTATTAGCAGACGTATGGACACTTGTTTCAAGAACGAATAAATATATAGATGAAACTCAACCGTGGGTGCTAGCAAAAGAGGAATCAGATAAGCCAAAATTAGGAGCTGTTATGCGAAATTTGGCGGAGAGTTTACACCAAATTGCTGTCATGTTACAACCATTTATGACATCTACTCCCAAACGAATGATTGAACAATTAGGTTTGGATGACAAATTCTTAGCATGGGAAACAATTGAAACATTCGGCAATACTATTCCAGTAAACATTAAAGTGGTAGAAAAAGGTATTCCGATTTTCCCTCGTTTAGAGAGTGAAGTTGAAATTGCGTATATTCGTGAAGAAATGCGAGGCTCAGTGAAAACTCCACAAGTGGAAGAAACAAAAAATGAGCAAAAAGCTGCAGAAGTTCCAGAAATTCCTGAAATTACTATCGATGATTTTATGAAAGTTGATTTACGAGTAGCTACTGTAACAGCGTGTGAAACGATTCCGAAGGCAGACAAATTATTAAAGCTTCAAGTGGATCTTGGATATGAGCAACGACAAGTAGTTTCAGGTATTGCAAAGTTTTATTCTCCAGAAGAATTAATTGGTCAAAAAGTGATTGTAGTCACTAACTTAAAGCCGGTTAAATTACGCGGTGAATTATCACAAGGAATGATTCTAGCTGGTGAAAAAGATGGGATTTTAAAATTAGCATCGGTTGATCCTAAACTAGAGAACGGCGCAAAAGTAAAGTAATAAATTTTGAGGAAGGCCTGCTGAATGTAAAAAGTTCAGCAGGCTTTTAAAATCCGTTTCGAAAAGGAGTAGTTTATTATCTTGAAATAATTTATGCACACTATTCATTGGACTTTTTTGGGTATATAGTAATAGATGGAGTGTCTGAGGTTGTGAGTAATGTTATAAAACAAAATTGTTTGTAACAAAATTGTAACACTGACGAAAAATATGAAATAATAATTTTTAATAAAATCTATGTTAGGAGAATGACGATGTTCATTGATACACATGTACACTTAAATGCAGATCAGTATGAAGAAGACTTACAAGAGGTTATAGATAGAGCTCTTGAAGCCAAAGTAGAAACAATGGTTGTTGTTGGTTTCGACCGCAAAACTATAGAAAAAACAATGCAACTGGTTGAACAGTATGATTTTGTTTATGGTGTCATTGGTTGGCACCCTGTTGACGCCATTGATTGTACAGAAGAGGATTTAAATTGGATTGAGGAATTGGCAGCACATCCGAAAATAGTAGGTATTGGTGAAACTGGATTGGATTACTATTGGGATAAATCCCCGAAAGATGTTCAACAAGCGCTTTTCCGCAAGCAAATTCATTTAGCGCAAAAGCTGAATTTACCAATTATTATTCATAACAGGGATGCTACTGGAGATGTTGTACGAATTTTACGTGAAGAAAACGCGGCTTCCGTGGGAGGCGTTATGCATTGTTATAGTGGCAGTGTGGAAACCGCACAAGAATGTATTGCTATGAATTTTATGATTAGTCTTGGTGGGCCGGTGACATTTAAAAATGCACGAATGCCGAAAGAAGTGGCGACAGAAATACCTTTAGAACATTTGATGATTGAAACTGATGCGCCGTATTTAGCACCTCACCCATACCGAGGAAAACGTAATGAGCCAGCTTTAGTGCCATTAGTTGCAGAAGAAATTGCCCGTTTAAAAGGATTAACAATTGAGGAAATTGCACAAGTAACGACAGCCAATGCGAAAAATTTTTTTAGGATTGACAATTAACTAGCTGAGATGCCTCCAATACTGGGTTTGTGGTTGGCTAAAAAGGTAATGTCAATTTTCTTTGAAATACATTCGGGTTGACAGTGCCAAATCTAGTACGTATAATCCAACTTTGTATTAAGGAGGCGTTTTTTCATGTCAAATAATTCCATGAAAAACTTGTTCTTAGGATCATTGAGGAGTAAGCAAACAGTGATAAGCATTATTTCACTTGTCCTGTTTGTATCTGTAATTTCATTTGTACTTTATCAAGGTACTAAAAAGTCCGTAACGCTTGATGCGAACGGAGAAACAATCGAAGTAACAACACATGCCAAAACTGTAGAACAATTACTACAAGATCAAAATATAGACGTAGCAGAGCATGACAAAATATCACCCTCTCTGAACACCAAAATTGTTAATGGATTAGCAATTTCATGGGAACAGGCAAAAGAAGTAACTATTTCAGTTGATGGAAATCAGTCAAAAGTTTGGACAACTGAAACACAAGTGAAAGACATTTTGAAAGAAGCAAATATTGAAGTATCAGAGCATGACTCATTAGTACAAAGTCTAGATACTGAAATAGGAGCAGACAACAAGATTGATATTCAAAAGGCGTTTCAAGTATCGCTTGTCGATGGCGTAAACGAGAGACAAGTATGGTCCACTTCGACTACGGTCGCTAACTTTTTAAAACAACAAGGAATTCAACTAAATGAATTCGATCGTGTCGAGAATAACCTGAAGGACGTAATCACTCCGCAGAGTAAAATCACAGTAGTTCGCGTAGAAAAGGTTATCGATGTAGTGGAAGAATCTTTAGATTTCGCAATTGAAAAGAAGCAGGATGCTTCATTGCAAAAAGGAAAACAAAAAGTTGTAACAGCAGGCCAAAAAGGATTAATGACTAAAACATTTGAAGTTGTGAAAGAGAATGGCCAAGTTGTAGCTAAAAATCTACAATCAGAAAAAGTTGTAAAAGAATCGCAAAAGCAAGTGGTTGCAGTAGGTACTAAAACTGTAGTAGCTAGTGCTGCGACTGTATCACGTGGTTCATCAGAGCCAGCTAGTGGTAAAGAATTTTATGTAACGGCAACCGCTTATACACCTAATTGTAACGGCTGCTCGGGGTTATCTGCCACTGGAATTAATTTAAAATCAGGATCGGGGTTGAAAGTAATAGCTGTAGACCCTTCTGTTATAAAGCTTGGTTCAAAAGTTTGGGTTGAAGGCTATGGAACAGCTATTGCAGGAGATACTGGTGGTGCAATTAAGGGTAATCGGATCGACATACTTGTACAATCTGAATCCCAAGCTAGTAATTGGGGAGTAAGGAAAGTGCGTGTAAAAGTATTAAATTAAAAAAATTGTAAAATTAATCAAAATGTTTTTCACTATTATTAGCTTTCCTGTTTTGACTGGCGGGAAAGCTTTTTTATTTTTTTCCGTAATTTGTTTTGGAGAATCACCGATAGCAAAATCAGGGGGGAGAATATTATAAAAAGGTGAATAGCCTTGTATTTCTGTACAATCGTACAGGGCAGTTGTAAAATGGTCTGAAGATAAGGTAGAAAAGAGGAGCCTTTTTGCAAATAAAAGAAATCATTGTTGTTGAAGGAAAAGATGATACAACAGCTATTAAGCGAGCTGTACAAGCAGATACTATAGAAACAAATGGATCGGCTATTTCAGAGGAAACACTGAAGAGAATTCAACATGCACAGGATAAAAGAGGTGTTATTGTTTTTACTGACCCAGATTATCCAGGACGTCGAATTCGTTCCATTATCGAGGAGCATGTAAAAGGTGTAAAACACGCTTTTTTACCGAAAGCCAAAACAATTGCGAAAAACGGTAAAGGACTAGGCATTGAGCATGCAGCAGATGAAGATATACGTGAGGCGCTGCAACATGTCTATACCCCAAATGAGGGTGAATCAACCACAGATGATATCACTCTCGAAGATTTAATGACGGCACATTTAATTGGCCATCCGCGGGCGAAGACTCGACGTGATCGTCTTGGGGAAATTTTGAATATCGGTGCAACAAACGGCAAACAACTTCATAAAAGATTGAAAATGTTTCAAATTACAGAAAAGCAATTTGGTGCGGCAATCGCACAGTTAGATCAGGAGGAAAACGATGCATAAGGATATTGCAACACCAATTAGAACACAGGAAATTTTAAAAAAATATGGATTTTCATTTAAAAAAAGCTTAGGTCAAAATTTTTTAATAGATCCTAACATTTTACGAAATATTGTTAGTCATGCAAATTTAACTGAAAATAGTGGTGCAATCGAAGTTGGTCCTGGCATTGGAGCATTAACAGAGCATTTAGCAAGGAGTGCAAAAAAGGTTGTATCTTTTGAAATTGATCAGCGATTATTACCTGTATTAGAAGATACACTTAGCCCATATAATAATGTAACTATTGTACATTCAGATGTTTTAAATGCGGATGTTGCTAAAGTGATTCAGGAAGAGATGCCGGGTATTGAGGATATTATGGTTGTAGCGAATTTACCTTATTATGTGACGACACCGATTTTAATGAAATTACTCAATGATCGTTTGCCGATTCGCGGTTTCGTTGTCATGATGCAAAAGGAAGTTGCAGATCGTATTACAGCTAAGCCTGGAACGAAGGAGTACGGTTCTTTATCAATTGCGATTCAATATTATGTAAAGGCGGATATTGCCATGACGGTACCGAAAACTGTTTTTATGCCGCAACCAAACGTGGATTCTGCAGTGATCCGTCTTATTAAGCATGATGAACCTCCTGTAAACGTAATTGATGAGGATTTTTTATTCGTTGTTACTCGTGCGTCGTTTGTACAACGACGAAAAACGATCTTCAATAATTTACAATCAGGTTTACCAAATGGGAAGGTACACAAAGAAAAAATTATGGATGCTTTAAAGGCGGTAAATATTGAACCGACACGTCGGGGAGAGACCTTAACCATTCAAGAGTTTGGAAAATTAGCCGATGCACTATACCCTACATTTGCAAAGTAAAAAAATTTTGTTAACATTTTTGGGTATAAGTAAAAAAAAGATGTCCTTTTTATGAAAAATAAGTTGACAATATTTATTAGAGGCTGATAAAATATTATATTTTGTTGACATTTTTGGGCGATTCGCTTATACTATTTATTAGTGAGGTGTAAGCGAAAATGCCAAAAACTTTAGCGGACATTAAAAAGTCGTTGGATTGTCATTTGGGTAAACGTTTGCAGTTAAGAGCAAACGGAGGTCGCAAGAAAACGGTCGAGTGTGCAGGGGTATTGCGTGAGACATATCGCGCTATCTTTGTAGTTGAGCTTGATCAAGAAGACAATGCGTGCAAACGCGTATCGTATAGCTACACAGATATTTTAACTGAGGCAGTAGAGATTACATTTTTAGACGAAGCAAAAGCTGCTATCGCAAAATAGTTTCTAGTACTTTTTCTATATTTTGAAACACTCATGTAAAAACTACATGAGTGTTTTGCGTTTTCTGGGGCATACTAAAATCGTCAGTTGTTAAGGAGGAGTTTATATGCCTAGAAAAGGTATCATGTCACCTCGTTTAAAGGAAGAGATCGCTAAAGAGCTTGGATTTTATGATGTTGTGCAACGAGAAGGCTGGGGCGGCATAAAAGCTCGAGACGCCGGTAATATGGTCAAACGTGCCATCGAAATGGCTGAAAGAGCAAGTAGTGAGCAAGAGCATAATAAGTAGCCTCTTTGTGAAAATAGACCACTTATTATTTTGAAACTTCAATTACAGGATAAAAACTTCCTGTATACACAACAACACAACTGACGAAAGAGAACCGTTACACCAAATAGGGGTATACGGTTCTTTTTTTCCATTTTCACATTCCCATTATGGTAAAATAAAATGAATAATCTTGTGAAAGATGAATGAAAGTTTATCTTCATTTAGAAAATGTTTTATATAGCGAAGTGAACGCCAGTTACTGATGTTTTGTAACAGTTACAGAAGACTCCTACATCTAAAGGCAGAAGAAAGTGTAATTTTTATTCAGGGTGTATTAAAATATCAAACTGAATGATCTGTTCTGTCAGATGTTACGGTTTAAAGGACAAGCTAGGAGGTTAGCCTTAACTCTCCATGCGTGCGATAAGGTTTCTAACCTGCAATTTAAAATTAGGAGCATTGTTTATCTGTGCGAGGCGAAGTGTCAGCAAATTGCGCTAATGCGTAATTGATAAGTGTAGCTATAAGGAGGAAGAAAGATGCTTTATGTAAAGGCGCCTGCAAAAATAAATTTAACATTAGATGTGCTTTATAAAAGACCAGATAATTTTCATGAGGTAGAGATGGTCATGACAACTGTGGATTTAGCAGATCGTATTTGCCTAGAATCTCGAGAAGATGGCGTAATTGAAATAATTTCTACTGATAATTTCGTGCCAAATGATCACCGAAATTTTGCTTATCAGGCAGCGCGTCTAGTTAAAGATACATACGGCATTGGACAAGGTGTATCCATTACTATAGAAAAAGAAATACCAATCGCAGCAGGATTAGCAGGTGGCAGTAGCGATGCAGCTGCTACACTAAAGGGTTTAAATGAGCTGTGGAATTTAGGATTATCTATAGATGAGTTAGCGGAATTAGGTGCGAAAATTGGTTCGGATGTTTCATTTTGTGTCTATGGTGGCACAGCATTAGCAACGGGGCGTGGAGAAAAAATTCAGGAATTGCCTGCACCACCAAATTGTTGGGTAGTCTTAGCTAAACCTAAAATAGGTGTCTCTACTGCAGAAGTGTATGGAGGATTAAAGGTTGAAGGGTTAGAACATCCAAATACGAAGCAAATGATTCGTGCTATTGAAACGGAAGATTATGACCTACTATGTGCATCATTAGGGAATGTTTTGGAAACTGTAACTTTTAAGCTACATCCAGAAGTAGTAATGTTAAAGGAACAGATGAGGCGCTTTGGCGCAGATGCAACATTAATGAGTGGAAGCGGTCCGACGGTGTTTGGTTTAGTGGATAGTGAAGCTCGAGTGAGCCGAATTTATAATGGTTTACGTGGTTTTTGTGAAGAAGTATATGCCGTTCGGATTTTAGGCGAGCGAAATACACTTGCTTAAAACCGCAAATTTATGTTAATTTTACCTATAAATATTCGTGTTTAGGAGAGGGTCGCATGAAATGGAAGCGTAGTGAACGACTAGTTGATATGACGTACTATTTACTAGAACATCCACATCAGCTGATCCCGCTAACTTATTTTTCTGAACTATATCAATCTGCAAAGTCTTCTATTAGTGAAGATTTGACGATTGTAAAAGAAACTTTCGAAGAAAAAGGAATCGGGTTATTGATGACAGTACCGGGCGCTGCAGGAGGAGTTAAGTATATTCCTAAAATGTCCGAGGCTGAGGTCCGTTTAGTTATTAATGATTTAAAGGCGGAGCTTGAGCATTCAGATCGTTTGTTACCAGGCGGTTATTTATTTATGACGGACTTACTCGGCAATCCAGATTTAATTAATCGGGTTGGAAAGGTATTTGCATCCGCATTTGCTGATCAACAAATTGACGTCATAATGACTGTCGCAACGAAGGGAATTTCTATTGCCCACGCGATTGCAAGACATTTAAATGTACCAGTTGTTGTTGTCAGAAGAGATAGTAAGGTAACTGAAGGCTCTACAGTCAGCATTAACTATGTATCGGGTTCTTCCAGAAGAATTCAGACAATGGTATTATCAAAAAGAAGCATGAAGAGTGGGCAACGAGTGCTTATTACTGACGACTTTATGAAGGTCGGTGGTACAATGAATGGCATGAAAAATCTATTAGAGGAATTTGATTGTCAGCTAGCTGGTATTGCAGTGCTTGTAGAGGCTGAGCATGCAGACGAAACTTTAGTAGATGATTATTATTCACTAGTAAAGCTTCATGAGGTCAATGAAAAAGACCGTACAATTGCATTAAGTGAAGGTAATTATTTTTCTAAAAGGGGAAATGACAAATGAAAGTAGTAGCAACAACAAATGCACCAGCAGCAATTGGACCATATTCACAAGGGATTATTGTAAATGGCATGTTTTATAGCTCAGGTCAGATTCCACTAACAGCAACAGGCGAATTAGTGGAAGGCGATATCACTGTTCAAACAAATCAAGTATTTGCAAATTTAAAAGCAGTTTTAGCCGCTGCTGGCTCATCTTTGGACAATGTTATTAAAACAACCGTTTTCATGAAGGATATGAACGACTTTGTTGCAATGAACGAAGTATATGCTAGCCACTTCGGTGATCATAAACCAGCTCGTTCAGCAGTAGAGGTTGCACGTCTGCCAAAAGATGTGCGCGTAGAAATTGAAGTTATTGCCATCGTTAAATAAGAATTTTTTAAAGCTCACTAGAAGAGAAGCTCTTTTAGTGGGTTTTTTTATTTTCATTCAGCAAATGATTGTTGTAACGTCAGCTACAAGTGTTTTCTGCGCGAAGGCGAAGCAAGTGGCAATCGCTGATAAAGACAATCTGCTAATAAAACTGAAAAGTACAATTATGTTCAAAGTCAAACCAATCTGAATGGGGGACTGACAAAAAATTGTCAAATTTAAAGTAAATTAAAGGAAATATTATACTATTGAGTATTCAAATTTTTTAGATAATTTGGTAGACTAGAAAAAGGAAAATATTCGGTAATAAAGAATATTATATTTTCATTTAGGCATCTAAGAAGAGAGGTGGTGAGAAAATGGAAGTTACTGATGTAAGGTTACGTCGTGTACAGACGGATGGTCGCATGCGTGCGATTGCTTCCATTACACTTGACAATGAGTTCGTAGTTCATGATATTCGTGTGATTGATGGCAATACAGGTTTGTTCGTTGCTATGCCAAGTAAACGAACGCCAGACGGTGAATTTAGAGATATTGCACATCCTATCAATTCTACTACTCGTAATAAAATTCAGGAGATAATTTTAAACGAGTACCATAATTCAAGCGAGGTAGAAGCAACAGAAAAACCAGAAGAATTAGAAGGAATTGGCGTATAGTTAAAAAGAGCTCTTCTTAATTGGAGAGTTCTTTTCATTTTGAGAATAAGAGAAAACGAGCAGTTTTAGGACATACATATTAACAATCGAGCAAAAGGTGCATTTGATTTGGAAATTCATCTTTTTGTCAAGTCAACATGCCTTGAAAATAGATGGGTTTTGCTATATAGTCATAAGAGAAAATGAGCGTATTGGAGGACTTACAGATGAGCAACATTTTTGCTGTCATTTTGGCTGCAGGTCAAGGTACACGTATGAAGTCCAAATTATATAAAGTGCTCCATCCAGTATGTGGGAAGCCAATGGTACAACATGTGGTGGATCACATTCAAACGTTAGATGTGAATCGCATTGTAACGGTTGTAGGACATGGTGCAGAAAAGGTGAAACAACAGCTTGGCGATAAAAGCGAGTATGTTTTACAGGCTGAACAGTTAGGGACAGCTCATGCTGTACAACAGGCTGAGGCAATTTTAGGTAGCGAGGAAGGGACAACACTAGTTGTTTGTGGCGATACACCACTTATTCGCCCTGAAACGATGCAAGCTTTGTTCGAGCATCATCAAGCAAAGAATGCAAAAGCAACAATTTTAACAGCTATTGCTGAAAATCCAACAGGCTATGGTCGTATTTTACGTGGCGACAATGGACAAGTGGAACAAATTGTTGAGCAAAAGGATGCTTCAGCAGAGCAGCAATTAGTTAAAGAGATTAATACGGGCACATATTGCTTCGATAATAAAGCGTTATTTGAGACATTAAAACTTGTGAAAAATGACAATGCTCAGGGTGAGTATTATTTACCTGATGTGATTGAAATTTTACAAAAACAAGGCGATGTCGTTGAAGCATTTGTAACGGAAGATTTTGAAGAAACACTGGGTGTCAATGATCGTGTTGCTCTGTCTCAAGCAGAGACGCTAATGCGTACAAGAATTAATGAAAAGCATATGCGTAACGGTGTCACAATTATTAATCCAGAAGCCACATATATTAGCGTAGATGCAATGATTGGTCGTGATACTGTCATCCAACCAGGTTCTATGATTGAAGGTACAACTGTTATCGGTGAAGATTGTATAATCGGGCCTAACACACAAATCGTAGATAGCCGTATTGGTGATCGAACAACTGTGCATTCTTCTGTTGTGCGTGAAAGCGTTGTAGCAGAAGAAACAGCTATTGGACCGTTTGCACATATTCGACCACTTTCTTACATTGGTAGCCATGTGAAGATTGGTAACTTTGTAGAAGTGAAGAAAAGTAAACTAGGTAATGACACGAAAGTATCACACTTAAGCTATATTGGCGATGCTGAAATCGGAAGTAATGTCAATATTGGCTGTGGTTCCATTACAGTAAACTATGATGGGAAAAACAAGTTCCAAACAGTTATTGAAGATGATGTATTTGTAGGATGTAATACTAACTTAGTAGCGCCAGTGAAAGTTGGAAAAGGTTCATTTATTGCAGCAGGATCTACAATTACAAAAGAAGTTCCTGAGGATGCACTTGCAATCGCTCGTGCAAGACAAGAAAACAAACCGAATTACGTAAGTAAATTAAATTCAAAATAATTATCAACTAAACAGGAGGCCATCATGCCGTATCATTATGCAAACTCACAATTAAAAATATTTTCACTTAATTCTAATAATCCACTTGCTCAAGAAATTGCTCAAGAAATGGGTGTTGAATTAGGTAAATCTTCTGTTAAGCACTTCAGCGATGGTGAGGTTCAAATTAGCATTGAAGAAAGTATTCGTGGTTGTGATGTGTTTATCGTGCAATCTACTTCTGCACCTGTAAACGAACATTTAATGGAGCTTTTAATTATGGTAGACGCTGTAAAACGCGCATCTGCTCGTACAGTAAACGTTGTAATGCCTTACTATGGCTATGCTCGTCAAGACCGCAAAGCAAAAGCACGCGAGCCAATTACAGCTAAATTAGTAGCAAACTTACTTGAAACAGCTGGTGCAACACGTGTGATCGTTTTAGATTTACATGCACCTCAAATCCAAGGTTTCTTCGATATTTTAATCGACCACTTGATGGCAGTTCCTTTATTATCTGATTACTTTAAAACAAAAGGTATCCCAGAAGATGAAATCGTTATTGTTTCTCCAGACCATGGTGGTGTAACACGTGCTCGTAAAATGGCAGAACGTTTAAAAGCACCTATTGCAATTATTGACAAACGCCGTCCGAAACCAAATGTTGCAGAAGTAATGAACATTGTTGGTAATGTTGATGGTAAAGTGGCAATCTTGATTGATGATATTATTGATACTGCAGGTACGATTACAATTGGCGCGGATGCATTACGTGCAGCTGGTGCGAAAGAAGTTTATGCTTGTTGTTCTCACCCAGTATTATCAGGTCCGGCAATCGAGCGTATCGAAAACTCTTCGATTAAAGAATTAGTTGTAACAAATACAATCCAACTTCCTGAAGAGAAAAAATCTCCAAAAATTACAGAGCTTTCAGTCGCTAAATTGATGGCAGATGCAATCTCTCGTGTCTATGAAAATAAATCTGTAAGTACTCTATTTGATTAATATAAAGGCAGTTTTACCTTGGCGTAATTGCGTCCGAATTTTGAATTGCGCGCGCACAATTTATTCCTTTCAAAATTCGTGATATTCGCGGGGGTCTTTATCTTCACTTAGCAGCTGTGATGGACCACATCCGCATTCATCTCTCTACCTTCAAGATGAGAGTGTTCTGTTGAATGAAGATAAATAAACGCCACATGCAGTAAGATGTGACGTATTAAGGACAAATCTACGTTTGCAAGTAGATTTGTCCTTTTTTATATGTCCTATTTGTTTGAATTTTCTTATAAAAGGGTATAATAGAAATTGTGACTTAATAATATTTACTCTACTTTATAAAAAATAGTTTACCGCCTAAGGTTGGGATACATTTTGTTAAAACGTAAGTTATATGAATAAGTTGATTCGAGTGGAGGCTACGCGACTCCTTGGGGATCAGCGTCACAGATGGGGGCCTGGGGCGCAAGCGAAGCGGCTCTCGGATGCTTCCGGTCGAAATGAAGATTAACCCCACGCCATGGCGGTGAACAAAAAAATAAAGGTAAATATTATTATAGCCTTAACAAATGTCATTAATTTAACTTATGTAGCGAAAGCAAAGCAGCAGCTACAAATGTCTTTTGTACCGAAAGTGTACAGAAGTCTCCTACCTCTTTAGGTGGTGAGATGAATGCGGATTTAAGCTGCTTTTCAGAGGGTATTCAAGCACCCGCTGAAAGAAGTAATAATTCGAAAGCAGTGACATTCAAATAAGGCGTAAATAATTTTTCTTGGAAGGGGAAGATAGATATGAGTACAGTATTAAGTGTTAAAACGCGCGAAGCTGGGCATCGTTCGACATTAACCCAACTTAGAAAAGGGGGAGCCATTCCTGCGGTTATTTACGGCTATAATTTAGATTCGACCCCAATTTCTATTTCAGCGAATGAATTCAGAAAATCCATTCAAAAGAATGGGCAAAACGGTGTGTTTTTGATGGAGTTAGATGGGAAAAAAGTGAATGTTGTTGTGTCTGAAATCCAACAATGTTCTATGAAAGATGAAGTAAATCATATCGACTTTTTAGCAATTAATATGTCCGAAGCGATAGAGTCTGAGGTGCCTATTAAACTCGTTGGAGAGTCAGTTGGTATTAGTTTAGGTGGCATATTAATGCAGCCTAACTTAGACGTGAAAATTAAAGTAAAGCCAGCAGATATCCCAGAAGCTATTGAAGTTGATATTACTGAGCTTAAAATTGGTGAAACAATTACAGTAGCAGATATTCGAGATACGATTGATTTTGAGATTATCAGTGAAGATGATCATACATTGGTAACAATTATGGCTCCAGTCGCAGCTGTTGAAGAAACGGCAGACATTGCACAGGAACAAGAGTAAAAAGATATGTTAAGGAAAGGCTACTAAGGAAGACTAAATCTTCTTTAGTAGCCTTTTGAATTTAATGGTCGACATTATTCGTATGTTTGCTTTTGCTTCTTTAATTACGGCATGTATTATTTTACCGATATGTATGGTTAAAGTGAGGATTTCAAATAATATCAAGCCATTATTGAACTTTTACTTTCAAAAACTGTACAAACTGCTTTCTTAGCGTATGATATGGTAAAATAATGACTATTAGATTTGAAAGAAGAGGGGTACTTATGAAAATTATCGTTGGTTTAGGAAATCCGGGTAAGCCTTATGAGCATACAAGACATAATATTGGCTTCGATGTTATTGATGCATTAGCTGAAAAATGGGGTACACCTTTAACTAATTCAAAGTTTAATGGTATGTATGCAACGGTACATCGTCCTGAAGGAAAGGTTCTACTTGTTAAACCTTTAACATATATGAATTTATCGGGGGAATGTGTTGGGCCCCTTATGAACTATTTTGATAGTGATGTGGAAGACTTAATTGTTATTTATGACGATTTAGATTTAGAAACAGGAAAATTGCGCCTGCGTCAAAAAGGAAGTGCGGGTGGACATAATGGTATTAAATCATTAATTCAGCATTTAGGTACACAAGAATTTAATCGCATACGTGTTGGGGTTAATCGCCCACCAGCTGGTATGAAGGTAGCAGATTATGTGTTATCAAAATTTTCAAAAGAAGATCAAGCTATTGTTGGTGAAGCTATTGAAAAATGTGTAGATGCTGTAGAAGAATCTCTTTCAAAGCCATTTCTGGATGTGATGAATCGCTTTAACGGGTAATAATAGATTAAAGCGTAGTGTGGATATTACAGTTGTTTTACGCCTAAAGCTGGGGAAATATTTTGTTAAAACTTATGTTTTATAAATAAGTTGATCTTTGTTCCGATTGGGCGACTCCTTGGGGATCAGCAATAGAGGAACGAAGGCCACATCCGTCACGGCCTGTGATAACGCTTTCGTGTCCAATATCGTGCCGCTGCGCTATCGCACAGAAGCATTTGCCGCTGCCGCTGCGCTATCGCGCAAAAAAACATTTGTTGACCTAAGCGGCTCATCGGACGTCCCTAAGCGGCTCATCGGACGTCCCTAGGAAGGCGCCCGATTGGTACGAAAATCAATCCCAAGTTTCTATATTCTAAATGGCGCTAAGGCTAAATTGGAAGTGCATAATCTGTTTTAGAAATGTCTATACTTTAAGTAGTAAGTTGCTTAAAGGAGGATGATTTGGAGATGTCAGTTCGCTATCGATGTCGTCATTGTGAAGTAGAAATAGGAACACTACCATTTGATGCAGATGATACAATTCGAAAACTACATATTTTCGAAATGGGTGAAGCGGATGATTATGTTGAGAAAGATCAGCATGGTCACACGACGGTGCACTGCATTTGTGAGCAATGTGAGGATTCACTGAAACAATATCCAGATTATCACGCACTCAATAAATGGATTCAATGATTGGAAGGATGCTTTGGCGCACATCTCGTGCGTTCAAAGCTTTTTCCATTTAAGTTTTATGTACCGAAAGCGTAGCCAGGTACAGAAGTCTCCCACCTTTATAGGTGGTGTGATGAATGTGGTTTTAAGTCACTTTTCAGCGGGTTCCAAACAGCCGCTGAATAGAGGAACTCAGGATAAGAACTTCACATCCTGTGAAAATGCCTGAGTTACCAACATCGTGTTGGCCAAAAAGCCTCCGGCGGATGTCAAGGAATTGGAAAGGCGTACCTTGTGCAAGCACAAAGCCGATTCCGGACGTAATTATGCCGAGGCATGATTGATAAAATATACAATAAAGATGCATATTATAGTACTAGATTACTAGTAATGGTGAATAGAATTATGCGCTGAGAGGAGCTTTTGACATTGGAAGTTTTACGACAGCTTGTGATGCAGGACAAACATATCACATCATTTTTACAGGAGATTCAGAGCGGTCATTCTGCAACACAGCTTATAACAGGATTAACAGGAAGCGCGCGCCCGGTAATGGTCGATGCGTTATTTGAATATGTAAAAAAACCTATTTATATTGTATCTCCTAATCTATTGCAGGCACAAAAAATGGTTGACGAGCTGGCGGGACTTTTAGGTGAGGAGCATGTTCATTATTATCCTGCCGATGAGTTTATTGCTGCAGATTTGTCTGTTGCCTCTCCAGAGTTACGAGCTGAGCGTATTGCAACGCTTGATTGCCTAGCAAGAGGCGAAAAAGCTGTTTATGTGATACCAGTTGCGGGCTTACGCAAAATGATGCAGCCTAAAGAGCATTGGCAACAGTATTTTTTACAAATTTCAGTAGGCGAAGATATTCAGATTGATGAATGGCTACAAACGTTAGTAGAGATGGGGTACGTGCGTAATTCGATGGTGACAACACCTGGAGAGTTTGCGCTACGTGGAGGGATATTAGATATATATCCACCATATTTAGAGGAGCCAATTCGTATAGAATTATTTGATACGGAAGTTGACTCGATTCGAACATTTTCTGCGGACGATCAACGTTCCATTGATAAATTGCAGAAGGTTCGTATTCTACCAGCGTCGGAAGTTATTTTGACAAAGGAAGAAAGAATGGCTTTGGCAGGCCGTTTAGAAGCTGCATTAGCGACAAGTTTAAAGAAAGTCAAAAAGCAGGAGACGAAGGAATTACTGTATCAGCATATTCAATATGATATTGAATTGTTACAACAAGGGAATTTACCGGACTATGTAAATAAATATGGTTCGTTATTATATGAGAAAACAGCCTTTTTAGGAGATTATTTTGTACAGGATGGCATTGTGCTGTTTGATGAGCTAGGACGTATTCAGGAGGTTATGGATGCCTGGGAGCGTGAAGAGGATGAATGGTTTTTATCATTAATTGAAGAAGGAAAAATGGTGCATGATGTAAAGCCAGCATTCTCCTTGAAAGAAATTCTAGCAATGCTGTCTCAACAAAAACTATATTTCTCATTATTTTCACGAACTTTTGCAGGTGTATCCTTTAATAAGACGACGAACTTTTCTTGCAAGCCAATGCAACAATTTCATGGCCAAATGTCATTATTACAAAGTGAGATTGAACGCTGGCTGCTTGGTAAATTTACAGTACTAATTGTTGCGAGAGATAAAGATCGTGTTAAACGTGTACAGCAAATGCTCGGAGAATATGATATTCATACGACAATTGGTAAGCCGACAGAAGCCGGTATTTATATTGTGGATGGCTCACTATCTAGTGGCTTTGAATTACCACTACAACGCTTGGTGATTGTCACAGAGGATGAGCTATTTAAACAACAGGCGAAGAAAAAGGCACGTCCTCAAAAAATGACGAACGCAGAACGTATTAAAAGCTATACAGAAATTAAACCGGGCGACTATGTTGTACATGTACATCATGGTATTGGGAAATATATAGGCTTAGAAACATTAGAGGTAAATGGTACACATAAGGATTACTTACACATTCGATACCGTGCTGATGATAAGTTATATGTTCCAGTAGAGCAAATAGATTTAATCCAAAAATATGTAGCATCTGAAGACCGAGAACCGAAGCTACATAAATTAGGTGGAGCAGAGTGGAAAAAAGCTAAAGCAAAGGTATCCTCTGCTGTGCAAGATATCGCTGATGATTTAATTAAGCTGTATGCGAAACGTGAAGCAGAGAAAGGCCATGCATTCGCGATTGACAACGACGATCAGCGCAATTTTGAGGCTTCTTTCCCTTATGAAGAAACAGAGGATCAGCTACGGTCAATTATCGAAGTAAAACGTGATATGGAGCGTGAGCGTCCGATGGATCGTCTTGTATGTGGAGACGTAGGGTACGGCAAAACAGAGGTAGCGATTCGCGCGGCATTTAAAGCAATTCAAGATGGCAAGCAGGTAGCGTTCCTTGTGCCGACAACGATTTTAGCGCAGCAACATTACGAAACGATTTGTGAGAGATTCCAAGACTTTGCTATTAATGTAGGTCTTTTGTCTCGTTTCCGCACAAAAAAAGAGCAAACAGCGACGTTAAAGGGTTTAAAAGAAGGGCAAGTTGATATTGTCGTTGGAACGCATCGGATTTTATCTAAAGATTTAACATTCCAAGACCTTGGACTGCTGATTGTTGATGAGGAGCAACGTTTTGGTGTAACGCATAAGGAAAAAATTAAACAATTAAAGACGAATGTTGATGTATTAACGCTAACGGCAACTCCGATTCCAAGAACACTGCATATGTCGATGGTAGGTGTTCGTGATTTATCGGTAATTGAAACGCCACCAGCGAACCGTTTCCCTGTGCAAACTTATGTAATGGAGCATAGCGGTGCATTAGTGCGGGAAGCTATTGAGAGAGAAATGGCGCGTGGTGGGCAAGTATTCTACTTATACAATCGTGTAGAAGATATGGCTCGTAAGGTTGATGAAATTCAAATGCTTGTCCCAGAAGCGCGTATTGGGCATGCACATGGCAAAATGAAGGAATCAGAATTAGAATCTGTTATTTTAGCCTTTTTAGAAGGTGACTATGATGTGCTTGTAACGACAACCATTATTGAGACTGGCGTGGATATACCAAACGTTAACACATTGATTGTTCATGATGCGGATCGAATGGGCTTAGCGCAACTTTATCAATTGCGGGGACGTGTTGGGCGTTCTAATAGGGTGGCGTATGCTTACTTTATGTATCAACGTGATAAAGTTCTTACGGATGTAGCTGAGCAAAGATTACAGGCGATTAAAGAATTTACAGAGTTAGGTTCAGGATTTAAAATTGCTATGCGTGACTTATCTATTCGTGGTGCTGGAAATCTACTTGGAGCGCAGCAGCATGGCTTTATTGATTCTGTTGGTTTTGACTTGTATTCACAAATGCTGGAAGAGGCGATTGCTGAGCGCCAAACAGGTGTGAAAAAAGAAGAGAAGCCTGACATTGAAATTTTATTGAGTGTGGATGCGTATATCCCGGATGTATACATCCCTGACGGCTATCAAAAAATTCAAATGTATAAACGTATAAAAGCAATGGATCAAGTGGAGGAGTACAGTGAAATCATAGAGGAATTACAGGATCGTTTTGGTGATCTTCCAATTGAAACAGAGCGTTTACTGCGAGTTGCGCGTATGAAGGTATGGGGCTTAGGTACAGGTGTATTGTCTGTAAAAGAAAAGCAAAAAATCATCACAATATTGTTGTCAGAAGAAGGTACAGGGCAAGTTGATGGCGGTAAAATTGTGGAAGAATCTATGAAATTTGAACGTGCTGTCGGGTTTGGTATGGATGGTATGCAATTGAAATTAACGATTGATGAACGAAAGTGTGGGAAATATCAACCCTTCGATATTTTAGAAGAAATGATGCATATTATTGCTGACGCAAAAAAACAACAATAGAAGAAAAGCTGATCTTATCTCCTAGGATAATGATCAGCTTTTTATTATTAAAAACAAAAAATTACAAGGAAAACTCTGTGAATGTTGTAGCGCTTTATCTTCATTTGTTAATTTTACTGTAGACTGTGTGACTCCTTAGAGATCAATATTACAAATTGAGACTCGGGAGCTAGATAGTAGGGAAAATAAGGGTAAAAGTATCACTTTTTGTTATGGTTCTTTTGTTATAAACATCCTTTTGTCTTATTGACGTAATGGTGAATGTTGAATTATTATTATTTCTTGTTAAAAATATTTTATAAATTATTTATAAAAATTTGTTTTTGTGGTTAATCTAAAATAAGTTGATTGAAGTTGAAAATTCTACAGGTATTTGTTTAGGTTTTAAGGCCTTTTTTGAAAATATTGTTGGATGTGAAATCCTTTTTCTTCAGTTTTTGCATAGATTGCTTCATAAAAAACCATACTAAAATTGAAAAAATTTCATTGTAGCGAAAGCGAGGATTAAGAATGAAGGCAACAGGAATTGTTCGTCGTATTGATGATTTAGGGCGTGTGGTTATTCCAAAAGAAATTCGTAGAACGTTACGTATTCGTGAGGGAGATCCGCTAGAAATTTATACAGACCGTGAAGGTGAAGTCATTTTAAAGAAATATTCTCCAATTAATGATTTGGGGGAATTTGCAAGAGAATATGTGGAAACATTATATGAAACGTTAGGTACTCCAGCATTTGTAACTGACCGAGATGAAGTAATTGCTGTCTCAGGGATCGGTAAAAAAGAGTATATTAATCGTCGTATTACATCCTTTGCGGAAAGTTTTATGGACGAACGTTCAACAAAAATAGAAAAAATGGAAACAACTATCGAGATTGTTCCTGGACAATATGAGCAAGTTAAGTCTTATTGTGCAACGCCTATTATGGTAAACGGTGATCCGATCGGCTGTATTATCGTTTTGTCTAAAGTACATTTTATCGGTGAAGTTGAAGTAAAAGTTGCTGAAACAGCTGCTAACTTCTTAGCTAAACAAATGAATAGTTGATGAGAATTGAAAGTTATTGCGCTGACCTTTTTAGGCTGAACAATAACTTTTTTTCGTACATAGTTTTACGGTAGTGCTACCCGCGCGCGTCAAACTTTGGAGATATGCTATACTATTGGCATTGTTAAAGAAGGAAAGAGGGCAATTTATGTCGGAACGTTTTGGCATGAAAAGCTACATGAAGGGAGCGGCCTTACTTACAATTGCTGCTCTTGTTGTGAAGGTTCTTAGTGCAATTTATCGTGTGCCTTTTCAAAATCTTGTTGGTGATGAAGGGTTTTATATTTATCAGCAGGTGTATCCGGTTATATCTATTTTTGTCGTATGGACAGCTAGTGGATTTGCAGTAGCTATTTCTAAAATGCTTGCAGATAATGATTGTATTTTAGACCCGCTAGAGAGGGATCAGAAACGAAGCGGTATTATGCGTATTGTCTTTCGTTATTTAACAGTACTATCGTTATTGTTTTTTGTCGCTTTATTTAGTGGTGCTGAAATAATTGCACAGCTTATGGGCGATACTCAGCTTGCGCCTTTAATACGGACGGGTTCATTTATAGTACTTGTTATGCCAGCACATGCTATTTTAAAGGGCGGGTTTCAATCAAGAGGCATTATGGAGCCGATTGCTTATGCGCAAGTCCTTGAACAGGCTGTGAGAGTATCAGTCATTTTAGCAGGAACATTTATCATTATGAAGACGACAGAATCACTATATAGTGCTGGACAAATGGCTATCATAGGTACAGTTATTGGCGAAATTGTAGGCTTTGTATTACTTGCGTTTATTTTTAAAAAACGTTTTGGTTTATTTAATAATAAGAAACAACAGCGGCGTATCGAAAGTTTTCCCATTATTAAAGAGGTTACATTGCTAAGTTTAAGTGTGAGCATGAGTGGTCTATTGTTACTTGGCTATCAGTTAGTTGATTCCTTTACAATTTATTCGCTATTAATAGATGGTGGAATGGATCAGACGGTAGCTAAGGCAACAAAAGGCGTTTATGATCGCGGGCAGCCATTGGTACAGCTCGGAGTTGTCATTGCTTCTTCACTTTCACTTGCTATTGTGCCCCTTATCGCGCATATGTCCAAAAAACAGGAAGGCCGTAGTGCCATTCCGTTTATTCAACTAACGTATAAAGCGTCTGTATTATTTGGCTGGGCGGCATCTCTAGGTTTAATACTCGTTATGCCGTATATTAATGCCATGCTCTTTAAAACAGATGCACTGTCGGAAGTACTTATGGTATATGTATTACAAATTGTGCCATTGTCGGTTATTTTAACATTTACAGCTATTTTGCAAGGCTATGGAAAATTAAAAAAGCCAGCTTTATTTTTGATTATAGGTTTTATGTTAAAAATAATATTGAATGTGCTGACAATTGCTTTATTTGGTGTATTAGGTGCAGCTATTGCTAATAATGTGGGTCTTTTGTTTACTGCTCTAATGCTTATTTTTTATTTAAAGAGAATGACGGCTATTCAATTAGCGTCAGCCAATTTTTATAAAAAAGTTGGAATTGCATCACTCAGCATGGCAGCTGTAGTGCTAGTTTGGCTGCAGTTTATACCACCGTTGTTAAACCAATTTTTATCACCTCGATTTGTCGCAGTGGTAGCCGGTTTTTCAGCCGTGTGTTTAGGAGCGTTTGTAATGATCACCATAATTGCTAAGTTACGAGTATTAGTCGAAAAAGAGTGGTACTTACTACCGTTTGGGCGCAAAATGGCAGTTTATCAATTATGGTTAAATCGGAAAAAGTAGGTGGATTGATTGAATACTTTAACAGTTATAGGTCTAGGTGCGGGTGATTTTAATCAGTTGCAAATGGGTGTCTATAAAAAACTAAAAGCGGCAAGAAAATTATATGTTCGTACAGTGGATCATCCGGTATTAGAAGAATTATCTGCTGAGGGCTTACAATTTGAAAGCTTTGACGCAGTCTATGAAAAACATAATTCGTTCCAGCCTGTGTATGAGGAAATTGCAGAAAAGCTTGTGGCTGCTACAACAAATGAAGATGTTATGTATGCTGTACCGGGGCATCCACTTGTCGCAGAGCAGACTGTACAATTGCTTATTGCAGCTGCGGATGAGGGAAAAGTAAAACTAGTCATTGAAGGTGGACAAAGCTTTTTAGATCCAATATTTGGCGCGTTAAAAATCGACCCAATTGAGGGTTTTCAACTGCTGGATGGCACTAGCTTTTCTATGCATGACATTAACATGCGTCAACATATTTTAATAGCCCAAGTATATGATACATTTAGTGCATCAGAAGTAAAGCTAACGTTAATGGAGAAATACGATGACGAATACCCTGTTACAGTCGTTACAGCAGCAGGCTCGTCACAGGAAAAATTAGTGACAGTACCTCTTTATGAGCTCGACCAAAGCGTTGAGGTGGATAATTTAACAACGGTATATGTGCCGCCTGTGAAATCACAAGAGGATGCTTTACGAGACTGGACAACTTTCCGTCAAATTATTGCTGTTTTACGAGGTCCGGATGGCTGTCCGTGGGATCAAAAGCAAACACATGAATCACTGAAAAAATATTTATTAGAAGAAGCACACGAATATTTGGCAGCGGTAGATGCAGAGGATGACTTTGCGATGATCGAGGAGCTTGGAGATGTACTGTTACAAGTGTTCCTTCATGCACAAATCGGAGAAGATCAAGGTTACTTTACGTTGGAAGATGTAGTGGCTTCGATAAGTGAAAAAATGATTCGTCGACACCCGCATGTATTTGGAGATGTATCGGTGGAAGATGCAGAGGGTGTTGTAGCAAACTGGGAAGTTATAAAAGCGGAAGAAAAGGGTATAAGTGATAAGCCACTATTAAAAGAGGAATACCGGGCGTCCTCTGCTCTACAAACAGCATATAATTATCAAAAAAGAGCTGCAAAGGTAGGATTTGATTGGCCTGATGTAGAGGGCGCATGGGACAAGTTTGCAGAGGAATGGCAGGAATTTCGTAATGAGGTGACGAAAGGTACAAATGCGTCACGTCTTGATGAATTTGGGGATGTCTTGTTCACACTTGTGAATTTAGCGCGTTTCTATAAGCTATCTCCAGAAGAGGCTATGTTACATGCGAATGAGAAGTTTGCGAGACGCTTTGGTTACGTGGAAGCAAAGGTAAAGGAAAGTGGAAAGCCATTTTCTAATTATACATTAGAACAATTAGATGCTTTCTGGAATGAAGCGAAGCAGCAAGAAAAGGAGTAAAAATATGCGATTAGATAAATTTTTAAAAGTATCACGTTTGATTAAACGTCGTACATTAGCGAAGGAAGTAGCAGACCAAGGCCGTATTACGATTAATGATAAGGTTGCGAAAGCTAGTAGTGCTGTTAAAGCTGGGGATGAGCTAGCTATTCGTTTTGGACAAAAAATTGTGACAGCACGTGTAGAGGAATTACGTGATACTGTGAAAAAAGAAGATGCCGCAAAAATGTTTACTATTTTGAAGGAAGAGCGTCTTGAAAAAATTGAACCTGAATTTATCGATGATGAGGACTAATGAATAATAGTGTAGGAGTCTTCTGAAGTTGTCGTTTAGCTTTTGCCATAAAGGTGCTGAAGTGGAGATAAAAGTGTAACAACTTTAATAAATTTGTCATGCTTTTAAGGTTGTCCGCATAAAGTGAACAGAAGCTAGGACGACTAAAGGAGGAAAAAAATGACGCTACATCAAGAAAGTAACCGTTACACAATTCCATCTGGAGAACATATTTTAACGATTCGTAATCGTAAAAGAATGGACATGACTTCTGTAAAATCAATTGAACGCTTTGATCAGGAAGAATTTTTCATCAAGACGTCCCAAGGGCATTTGTTAATCCGTGGAGAAGAACTGCATATCGTTCACTTAGATGTTGACAAAGGGTTATTGACGCTTGAAGGAACTGTAAAAACTTTGCAGTATGACGAGGAGGAAAGTGGCTTCTCGAAAGGTTTCCTTCATAAATTGTTTGGATGATTGTTAGTGAACAATTTGTTCAGCTATTAGTCATGGTTTTGAGCGGTATAGCAGTTGGGTTCATTATTGATAGTGTAAGACTTATTGTTTTTTCAACTCCAAAAAGGTCAAGCATTCGAAGATGGATGATGGTATTTGAACTACTTACCTGGATTCTGCTTGGAGGTCTGACATACTATTTGTTATTTTGGCTAAAAGATGGCGCTTGGCGGGCTTATGACCCGCTAGCGCAAATAGCCGGAATTTTTTTGTATCAAACGTTTTTTCAAACTTTTTTACGTTTCGTCGCAAGGGTTTTGGTGAATATAACATGGAGACCCCTGTGGTTCATCATACGACTAATAAGTGCTATTATTCGACAAATTTTTAAATTCTTAATAAGTATTTGTGCGTTTGTTTTAAGACCTTTTGTCAAAATTTATTCGTATTTGTCCAACACTTTTTTTAAAAAAGTTCGATTTATCAAGTATAATAAAAGACAACAATAATTTTCGGAGGTACGGGCATGACTATACGTCGTTCATCAAATGATGATCAACAAAACTATACTAAACTTGATAATGACTATGTCCGTAACACGGATAAAGCTATAAATCGTAAAATTCAAGCGCGAAAACGGAAACTGCGCCGTATTGCCTTTTTTGCGATTGTGCCAGTCGTTATTATTGCCTTTCTCTTAAATATACTTTTGAATCAAAATGAAACGCTAGCTGCAAAAGAGCAAGAAAAGGTTGAAGCGAAGAAGCATCTTTCTGAATTGAAAGATGAGCGAGATTCGTTAAATCTTAAAATTAAACAGTTAGAGGATGATGAGTATATCGCAAAATTATTACGCAAAGATTATTTTCTATCCGAAAAAGGTGAAATAATTTTCATTATACCGGACGAAAAAGGGCAAAAGAGCGATATACCGGAGAAAAAAGATAAAAAAGACAGCATATCAGAAAAGAAAGGTAAAAAAGAAGAAGACTGAAAAGCTATGTATTGTTGACACTCTTTTATTGTTATATATAATGAAAAGAGAAACTTATTGTAGTAAAAAGTTTGATTAAATTGATTACATGACTCAAATGAGTCGCTTAATTTTTAAGGAGGAGCATTTTTTTTATGTCAATTGAAGTAGGCAGCAAGGTACAAGGTAAAGTAACAGGAATCACAAATTTTGGAGCATTCGTTGAGCTGCCAGACGGCAAAACAGGCTTAGTACACATCAGTGAAGTTGCTGACAATTATGTAAAAGATATCAATGAGCATCTAAAAGTTGGAGATGAAGTTGAAGTAAAAGTGATGAATGTTGAAGCGGACGGGAAGATCGGTCTTTCAATCCGTAAAGCAAAGCCTCAAGCAGAGAGACCAGAGCGTCCAGAGCGTCCAGAGCGTCCTGCACGTCCACGTCGCGATAATCGTTCTAATGATCGCAACGATCGTCATCAGCCGAAAGAGAATTTTGAGCAAAAAATGGCACGTTTCTTAAAAGATAGTGATGAACGCCTAGCAACACTTAAACGTGCTACAGAATCAAAACGCGGTGGTCGTGGAGCTAGAAGAGGGTAGTTTGCTGACTGTTTTAATCGTAGAAAAAGTGTATTAAATAGATTTGGGATTAGCTTTTTAATAAAGCTAATCCCTTTTTTTAATAATCTTTGCATACACCTCATCTAGCTATAAGTCGTAAAACCCTTCTAGTAGGATCTATGTGTCGTACTAAAACGTGGATGTCGGTCTTTTCTTCTTTTTAGGAGCTTGTGAGGATGCTTGTTCTGTTAGTTTTTCTAAAGACTTTTCGGATGGTTTAACGACCATTTTGACAAGTAAAAACACACCATAAACACTAACCGCTAATCCGGTGAGGAGTAAAAATGTTTGTACGGCAAATGGTAAATTAATAAGAATGGATACGAGAATAATCATAGAGCCACTTCCACAAATTAAAGCAGCTTTAGTTAATGAACCCAAAGGAAATAAACCTCCTAGTTTACACGCTTTTTTCATTATTAGTATGCCATATTTTTATTCTTATCACCATAACTTGGGTTAATTTTCGTTTCGGCTAGGACCTTCTGAGGTGACGTTAGGAGCAACGAGTATTTTTTATGTGCGAAAACGAAGCGGCAGCAACGCAACAACAGCTGCAATAACAAAGGGAAACTGCTCATGTAACCATTATCGCAGGATGTTCCTAAACTGAATGCTCCGGGGTCTCGGGTAGTAAAAGAATAAATAAATTCGATGTTTCTAGTATCCAACTAAATGTGCAAAAAAAATAGGCGCCTCAGAAATCGTTCTGAGACGCCTATTTGAGATGACCCCTACGGGATTCGAACCCGTGTTACCGCCGTGAAAGGGCGGTGTCTTAACCACTTGACCAAGGGGCCTACTATGGTGGCGGCCGAGGGGATCGAACCCCCGACCTTACGGGTATGAACCGTACGCTCTAGCCAGCTGAGCTAGGCCGCCATTAAATATTATGGAGCGGAAGACGAGGTTCGAACTCGCGACCCCCACCTTGGCAAGGTGGTGTTCTACCACTGAACTACTTCCGCGTTTTGTCTTAAGCAACAAGTTATATAATACATGCCTTTGTAACTAACGTCAAGAGTTTTTTATGAAAAAATTAATAAAAATATATGGTTTTATAAATTATTTAACCTATTTTATACGAAAGTGAAACGGCAGTTACAAATGTTTTGGTAGCGAAAGCGAAGCGTAGTTACAGAAGTAGTCTTCTACTGAATGAAGATAAATAGAATCATCTACTACTTTTGGTAGTGAGCCTTGTTTATCAAACTTTTTGTTCTTAAGTAGACTATCGGTGTAATTGTTGACTATAGTATTTTGACGGAATTGGGAGCATCGATCAATGAAAAAGAAGGGGCCAACATGCACTAGACCTATCATGAAAAAAATTTACAATGTTTTTTATGTAGCGAAGGTGGGACTGGGTTATGTAATTTTCGTAATTTTTAAACAAATTATATAGAAAGAGATGTTTATAATGATGTGCAGCTTCTCGTTTTCGTAGATATTGTTGCCATTTCTCGTATTTATGCATATGTATTCGTCGAAATGTTTATATTTTTTTCTGTCACCGTCAGACAATCTTTCCATACATAATTTCTTATAATAGTTCCAAACGTACAGAAAGGGGATAGTGAAATGACGAGTATTGAATGGTATAACACGGCAAATGTAGACGAACAGAAATTAGGAGTGAGAAAAAGGCAATTGTTAATAGGCTCTTTATTTTTTTTAACATCCTTCTTTTTAGCTCAGTCTGTGGTATTTGAAGCGGCCGTACCTTTCTCAGTCCCTTTTTGGGCAATTATTCGAACGAAATATAAAGAATATGCCAAATATGTTTTGTTCGGTGGTTTAATAGGGTGTTTTTTCCTCGGTTTTGGACAAGTCTTCATTTTAGCATTGCAGATCGTCTTGTATGAATGTATTATGCGCTTCCGTTATTGGCAGCTACCACAAAGTATAGCAGTATCTTTAGCGGTACTACTTGTGCAGATATTGTGGCAGGGAGCTATGTATCAAGGTTTACCTCCGGTGCTTGTACAATTTTATGTAGGCTGTGAAGCGGCTTTAGCTCTTATTATGACGCTGTTCATGCAAGTGTTGTTTGTCAATTCTCACGAATGGTTTACGAGTCATTGGACTTATGAGAAGCTAGGCTCTGGATTAGTTGTATTTGCTGCTATGCTTACAGGGATGCAAGCGATTGTCATTAGCTATTTTTCACTTCCCACTTTTTTATTACAACTATTCATTTGCTTCGGTGCGTTAGTAGGAAGTGTACCATTAGCGACGGTTATCGGAGCCGTGCTCGGGACTCTCATTGGGGTTGCAAAACTTTCATTTACGGGTATGCTGTCTGTAGCCACCTTAACAGGATTGTGTGCCGGAATGGGGGCTCGTGTTGGACGATTCGGTGTAGCAATTGGCAGTATTTTGCCAAGTGTGTTTTTTTTATTTTACGATGCAACATTGCCGTTAGATAGCGTTTATTTTACATCGATTGTTGTTGGGAGTATCGTTTTTATAACTATCCCTAGTAAATATTCTGAAAAGGTGCGGGACAAGCTGTTTCCACAGCGTGAGGAGATCTTACTCGCTCGTCAAAATTGGTTGACGGAGCATGTTACGTTTAAATTAGAGCATTTTCAACATTTTGTACAGTTTATGAAGGAGCTTGTGTTTGAGCGTTTTATGACAACCCCTATGGAAGAGGCGAAGGAAGTGTCACCGATGAATACATGCTTAAGTTGTTTTCGCTATGATCGCTGTTGGGGAGCGCAAAATAATGGAATGGACAAGCTCGTGACAGACTGGTTTCATATGAAAGGTGTTGGCAAGGATTCTGGTATTCATCGTGTCGAAGAACAAATACGCTATAAATGTGTGAAATCAACGAAAATTTTCGAGGAATTGGAAACGGAGCTGTACAGAGAGCGCATTAATGGTCAGTATTTTCATGGTAAGAAAATGATAGCGCTTCAGCTACGTGATATGAGTAATCATCTAAATCAGTTAATAGCGGAGATGCAAGAAGAGACTATTTCATTCGTTAGTGTGGAGAAGGACATCACTCAACGATTAAAAGATGCTCATATTGAATGTTTTCAACTAGATGTGCTTAGTAATAAGCCTGGAGCACGAAAAATTGTCTGTGCTTTAGCACCAGCACGAGTCAATTGGGAGGAAGACACAACAGTAGCTGAACGGATGATATTGCCGATTTTATATGATATTTTTGAAGAACCATTTGAAATTGAAAAAGTAGTAGCAAGCGATATACCATTTCGTCACATTCAAGTAAGCTTTAGATCAGCTATTAGCTTTGAAGTAGAGTATGATATATATAGCATGTCTAAAGATGCGACGTTATATTCCGGTGATTCCCATGCATTATTTCAATTACATCCAGGACTATTTGCAATTTTATTGTCAGATGGTATGGGTCAGAGTAAAGAAGCACAGCATGAGAGTAGAAAGTTAATACACTTAATGCGAGAATGTTTAAATTACAATATGAACCCAGAGACTGCGATGCATACGTTGCATTATGTCATGTCCTTGAAGCAACAAGATGATATGTATGCAACGCTTGATTTTGCACTTGTCGATTTACAACACGGAGATTTATGGTCGTGGAAGGCTGGGGGTATGTCTACGTATATTTTACGTGGAAAAGAGGTGCTGAAGGTTGAAAGTAATGCAGCGCCTGTAGGTTTTTTATCCATTTCAGCAGTCGAGGCTGAAAAAAGAAAGCTTAAAGCTGGTGATGTAATTTTAATGCATTCTGATGGATTATTTTCAAGTGTTGATGATTGGGACGAGCAGGAAGAGATATTTTTAGCGAATGCACAGCAAGTAGCTGGAACTACTAAAACCATCCAGGAAAAACTAACAACGATTATGCAATCTTTCCAAGCTTACTATGCTATTGAAGACGATTGCACTGTATTGATGCTAGAGGTTACACATGTTGTACCTACGTGGGCTGTATTTAAGCCAGTTCAACACTCTATGAGCAATTCATCATAAAAGAGAACGAAAAGGGGAGGAGAAGCGTTTGTCACTTGAATTAAAGGTCAAAAAATTTATCGAAGAAGAGCAATTATTGCAGCAAGACGACCATCTTCTCATCGCCGTTTCGGGTGGAGTGGATTCAATGGCTTTGCTCCATTATTTTGTCAAAACAAAAGAGCAGTGGGGAATTACGATAGGAGCCATACATGTGGATCATATGCTAAGAGGTGAAGCGTCTGCTGAGGACAGGGCTTTTGTCCAGAAATATTGTGATGAGTATGGTGTATACTTATATGCAAAGGCAATTCCAATACCAGAGATTATGGCTTCAGAAAATGGGAATACACAGCTTATTTGTCGTAGAGAGCGGTATCGATATTTTAAAGAGGTCATTGAAAAAACAAATGCTAGCAAACTTGTAACTGCACATCATGCGGACGACCAACTGGAGTCAGTATTAATGGCCCTGACAAAAAATGCAACGATAAACGGTATGCAAGGTATACGTTCACAACGTATTTTTGAAGGAAAAACATTAATTCGTCCGTTTTTAACGGTTACAAAGTTAGAAATAAGGGAATATTTACTTAAGCAAGGTTTAGATTATCGGGAAGACGCTAGCAATGCTAAGGATACCTATGTACGCAATCGTTTTAGACACCATGTGGTGCCTTTGTTGGAGGCGGAAAATCCAAGAGTAACAGAGCAGGTAACCCATTTTACAAAACAATTGCAAGAAGACGATGCCTATTTAATGACATTAGCGGAGGATGTATTTTCTAGAATAGTAAAAAGAAAAGACGGAAATACATATAGCATGGAAATTAAGGCTCTTCAATTGGTACCACTTGCTTTACAAAGGAGGCTCATTTTAATACTATTAAACTATCTTTACAAAGATTCAAATACGATACAAAGTTATGCTTTATTGACTTCAATTTCAAAGCTTAGTGATACGACAGCAGGGTATGCTGAAGTTCACTTGCCAGAAGATTTTATAGCAGTTCGCCGTTACGGAAAATTAACGATTCAGAAGAAAGAGCCATTAGAAGGTCACACTTTTCCTGAGAAAAAGATTATTTCGACTGCTAATGGGTGGACAACACTGACGAATGGTGAACGTTTATGCGTAGTCGAGTTGCCTGATTTATCGTCTGAAATGCTGACGGATACTGCACAACTTTTTTACTTTAACGCTAGCAAACTCAAACTTCCACTCTATGTTAGGGCGCGTAAGGAAGGGGACAGAATACTGTTAAAAGGAATGGGTCAGCCTAAACGCTTATCTCGCCTTTTTATAGATGAAAAGATTCCTTTAAATGAGCGAAATAGCTGGCCGTTACTGATTTCTCAATCTGATGAGGTCGTAGCGGTAATTGGTGTGCGTATGGGAATGTTTTTTTCAACCTTTCCGCAACCAAACGATGATACAGTGCTCATCGTAGACTAAGGTCTTTGTAAAATTTCACCGCTAACGGTTGAATATTTTTTTATACACACGAGGAGGAATCGCTATGTTACAAAATGACATCGAAAAAGTTATGATTACAGAAGAACAATTACAAGAAAGAATCGCTGAGTTAGGGGCACAATTGACAGAGGAATACAAAGATTCATTCCCTTTAGCTGTTGGCGTTTTAAAAGGGGCAATGCCTTTTATGACAGACTTGATGAAACGTTTCGATTCTTTCATTGAGCTAGATTTTATGGATGTTTCTAGCTATGGCAATGCTACAGTTTCATCAGGGGAAGTTAAAATTCTAAAAGATTTAAATACAAGCGTTGAGGGACGGGATGTATTAATCATCGAGGATATTATTGATAGCGGCTTAACGTTAAGCTATTTAGTAGACTTATTTAAATACCGCAAAGCAAAATCCATTAAAATTGTTACATTGTTAGATAAACCATCAGGTCGTAAAGTAGACTTAGGTGCTGATTATGTTGGTTTTGAAGTGCCAGATGGCTTTGTTGTAGGGTATGGTTTAGACTACGCAGAAAAATACCGTAATTTACCGTATATCGGCATTTTAAAGCCGGCAGTTTATTCTTTCTAACAAGTAAGAAATTAACGAAAGAACACCAGCTATGAAAAGTAAGAGCCTCCAGCGAAGGTCATAAAGCAAAGTGTTAGCTACAAATGTTTTCTGTACCGAAAGCGCAGCGACAGGTACAGAAGTCTCCCGCCTCTATAGGTGATGAGATGAATGCGGTTTTAAGTCACTTTTCAGTGGGTTTCCAAATATCCGCTGAAATTGAGGAACTTAGTCTAAGAACGTCACGTCCTGTGGCATGAGGCATAATTGATCATAATTCAAAGATTTAGGTACATTGTTAGATACAACTACGCTGGAACATACTTGAAAAATGCATAAATATTTTTCGATTTCGACAAAAATGGGACGAAACTTTTTTTATGTAGGGCTTTTCGTTGTATGATGAAATCATGATATGTTAAGATTTTACTTATAATTTTTCTGTTTGTAATGAGGAGGCTGGAGATGAATCGAATATTTCGATATACCATATTCTATTTACTGATTTTCTTAGTGATTATCGGTATATTTGGTACTTTCAATGGTGGAAATGCGCCAACGAAAGAGTTAACTTATTCTGAGTTTCAAGATGCTCTAGATAAGAAAGAAATAACAAGTGCTACAATTCAACCTGATAAATCAGTATACATCGTTGAGGGTACGATGAAGGGGTATGAGAAGGGTCAAAGCTTTACAGCGAATATCCCTCGTGATAACCAATCTTTATTGAACCGCATCGATGAGGCTGCTAAGGATAAGAATAGTAATATTAAATATTTAACAGCGCCAGAAACAAGTGGATGGATTCAGTTCTTTACAGGGATTATCCCTTTCATCATTATCATTTTCTTATTCTTCTTCCTAATGAGTCAATCTCAAGGTGGCGGTAATAAAGTGATGAGCTTTGGTAAAAGTAAAGCCAAACTTTATGACGATCAGAAGAAAAAAGTTCGTTTTACAGATGTAGCGGGTGCTGATGAAGAGAAAGCAGAGCTTGTAGAGGTTGTTGACTTCTTAAAGGATCACCGTAAATTTACTGAAATCGGTGCCCGAATTCCAAAGGGTATCTTGCTTGTAGGTCCTCCTGGTACGGGTAAAACATTACTTGCACGAGCGGTAGCAGGTGAGGCAGGCGTACCATTCTTCTCGATTTCAGGTTCTGACTTCGTAGAAATGTTTGTCGGTGTCGGTGCATCACGTGTTCGTGACTTATTCGAAAATGCAAAGAAAAATGCACCTTGTATCATCTTTATCGATGAGATTGATGCAGTAGGTCGTCAACGTGGCGCAGGTCTTGGTGGTGGTCATGACGAGCGCGAACAAACACTGAACCAATTGCTTGTTGAAATGGATGGTTTCGGAGCAAACGAAGGTATTATTATTATCGCTGCAACAAACCGCCCAGATATTTTAGATAAAGCGTTATTACGTCCTGGTCGATTTGACCGTCAAATTACAGTAGGACACCCTGATGTAAAAGGTCGTGAAGCAATTCTAAAAGTACATGCGCGCAACAAGCCTTTAGCTGATACAGTAGATTTAGCAGCTGTTGCACAACGTACACCAGGTTTCTCAGGTGCTGACTTAGAGAACTTGTTAAATGAAGCTGCACTTGTGGCGGCTCGTAAAAGTAAACGTACAATTAATATGGCAGATATCGATGAGGCATCTGACCGAGTAATTGCAGGTCCAGCAAAAGCTAGCCGCGTTTACTCAGCGAAAGAGAAGAAACTTGTATCCTTCCATGAAGCCGGCCACGTAGTTGTTGGTTTAGAGCTAGATGAAGCGGATACAGTACACAAAGTAACAATCGTCCCTCGTGGCCAAGCTGGAGGTTACGCGATTATGTTACCGAAGGAAGAACGTTTCTTCACAACAAAACAAGAACTATTAGACCGTATTGCAGGCCTACTGGGTGGTCGTGTTGCAGAGGAAATCGTACTTGGCGAAGTATCTACTGGGGCACATAATGACTTCCAAAAGGTAACAAGTATTGCGCGTGCTATGGTCACTGAATATGGTATGAGTGAAAATCTTGGAGCAATGCAGTTTGGTTCAAGTCAGGGTGGGAATGTATTCCTTGGTCGTGACTTTAATTCAGATCAAAACTACTCTGATTCAATCGCTTATGAAATTGATAAGGAAATGCAAAAAATTATCGATTCGCAATATGAGCGTACTAAACGAATCCTAACTGAAAAACGTCATTTACTTGATTTAATTGCTAACACATTAATGAAAAAAGAAACATTGAATGCGCAAGAAATCGAGCATTTACGAGATCACGGTGTCTTACCTGAACCAGAGGTAGAAACGGTTGTGGAAAAAGCTTCTAAAGCTGAAGTTCAACCAATATTAGATGTAGTTGGTGAACAGGCAATTAAAAAAGAATTGCTTAGCAATGAGCCAGATCCAACAACAGCTGATTTACCTAAAGAAGGTAGAGAATCGAATGATACACCAAAAGGTATCGATGAAAAGCGTGATTAATATGAGAAAGACTGTTTACGATTTTAGTAAGCAGTCTTTTTCTTTGCCTTTTCTCGGTAATAGGTATTACGATGGAATCTATATTACGCAACTGCGTATATAGATTCTTAAATTTTTTTAGGACCAAAATAGATAGGAGTGTTGTAACGTGGGAAATGTAACATTGAATAATGGTTTAGAGATGCCGTTAATCGGCTATGGCGTTTTTCGAGTACCTGAAGGGGATGACTTGGCTGAGGCAGTAAAAACAGCTATTGCAAAAGGTTACCGTAGCATTGATACAGCTCAAGTATATCGCAATGAAGAAAGTGTTGGGCGAGGAATTCGCGCAGCGATTGATGAGGGCTTAGTAACACGTGAAGAACTATTCGTAACATCAAAGGTATGGAATGATGGACTCTCCTATGAAGAAACACTTGCAGCTTATGATAGTAGTTTAGAGAAATTAGGACTAGATTATTTAGATTTATATTTAGTTCACTGGCCGGGAATAGATACAACTTATATTAATGTTTATAAAGCGCTTGAAAAAATCTATCAGGATGGACGTGTACGCTCAATTGGCGTTAGTAACTTCCATGTTCAACATTTAGAAAATTTATTAAAGGAAACATCAGTTGTTCCCGTTATTAATCAAATTGAATTCCATCCTCACTTAACTCAAGAGGAAGTTCGTGCATATTGTAAGGAAAAAGGAATACAAGTAGAAGCGTGGTCGCCACTAATGAATGGTTCTTTATTGGAAGAATCATTGATTCAGCAGCTAGCTTCTAAATATGGCAAAACACCTGCACAAATCGTTTTACGCTATGATGTGCAGCATGGTGTAGTCACAATTCCAAAAACAATGACTCCTGCACGAATGACTGAAAATCTAACGGTCTTTGACTTTGCGTTAACAGAGGAAGAAATGGCTCAGTTAGATGCACTAAATGATGGCTTACGTTGCGGACCAGACCCAGAAAAATTTAATTTTAAATAATTTGAAAGGAGCTACCTAATTTGAGGGTGGCTCCTTTAGTACGGTTCTTCGGCAAAACGAGGGGTTGATTTCCGTTCCGGCTGGGCGCTTTGTAGCTGACGCTTCGCTTTCGCGCAGAGCGGGGGGCGTCCGATGAGCCGCTTCACTCGCGATGTGATCTGACCCCCAAGGAGTCGCCCAGTCTCCACTTCAATCAACCAATTCACAAAGATGTATTTTCTGGCATGGCCTAATTTATAGTTATAAAACGAAACTTCAGCAATATTGTTTATCTGTGCGTAAAGCGAAGCGTTAGCAATAACAGTTGAACAATTTCTTCTCTGTTATAAGTCGCAATATTATACACTTTTGAAATGAATAAGATTTATAAAAATTTACACTATCGCTGATTGGAGTGGAAGGCTACTCGACTCCCGTGGGAAAGCGAGACAGGCGAGACCCTGCACGGAGCGAAGCGGAGGAAGCGGCTTGACGCTCGCCCACAGGAAAGCGAGTAGCCTGGAACGGAAATCAACTTCACGTTTTAATATGAGATTTAATTTGAAAGAGCTATCTAATATGAGGGTGGCTCCTTTTTGGAGTGAGATGAATGTTATTTCATAGAAATAAAAGTGTGGTATCATTTTCTAAAGTGTTTTAACTTCTTTCTGATTCCGGACGCAATTATGCCGAGGCATAATTAATTTGATTTTTTGTGCATGAATATGCATTGTTTTAGTTGTATCAATCGCATAGTGACAGGTACAATTACGATGAAGGGCAATAAATAGGAGGCATCAACCATGATTTTAGTTTTAGATGCAGGAAATTCGAATATCGTATTAGGTGTCTATGATGACAACGATCAATTGGCCTTCCATTGGCGTATGGTGACTGACCTTCATAAAACAGAAGATGAATACGCAATGCAAGTATTATCTTTCTTTAATCATGCAGGCATTTCATTTGAACAGGTTACAGGCATTATTATATCCTCTGTTGTACCACCAATAATGTTTTCGTTAGAAACGATGTGTCAAAAGTATTTTCGTAAAAAACCGCTCGTTGTAGGACCAGGTGTGAAAACAGGACTGAATATTAAATATGAAAACCCGCGTGAAGTTGGCTCAGACCGCATAGTGAACGCTATTGCAGCTCTTGATGTTTATAAAGCACCACTGATTATTGTTGATTTTGGAACTGCCACAACATATTGTTACTTAAACGAAAAGGGCGATTATATGGGTGGTGCTATCGCTCCAGGTATTTCGATTTCAACGGAGGCGCTTTATACACAGGCAGCTAGATTGCCGCGTATTGAAATATTGCGCTCTACACATATTGTTGGAAAGACAACCGTATCTGCGATGCAGGCCGGGATATTTTATGGCTTCGTTGGGCAAGTTGAGGGAATTGTTAATCGCATGAAAGCACAAAGTAAGGAAGAGCCTTTAGTAATTGCTACTGGAGGATTAGCAAATTTAATTGCTGGTGAGACGCAAGCTATTGATGTAGTCGATCCGTTTTTAACATTAAAAGGCTTATATAAGCTATATAAACGCAATCAATAAGAAATGAGGGACATTTCATTTATGAAAGACTATTTAGTACGAGGTTTAGGGTTCAACGGACAGGTTCGTGTTTTTGCAGCTTGTACGACAACAACTGTAGGAGAAGCACAACGTCGTCATAATACATGGCCTGTTGTGTCGGCAGCCCTTGGTCGTTCTATGACTGCTGCGGTGATGATGGGTGCCATGTTAAAAGGTGAGGAAAAAATCACTGTAAAGATTGAGGGGAACGGTCCAATCGGTCCGATGGTAATTGACAGTAACGCGCACGGTGAAGTACGTGGTTTTGTAACAAATCCCCACGTTCATTTCGATTTAAATGAGAACGGTAAGCTTGATGTTCGAGCGGGTGTTGGGGCAGAGGGCTCATTAACAGTTGTAAAAGATCTTGGTTTGAGAGACATGTTCTCTGGACAAACGCCAATTGTATCGGGTGAAATTGCTGAGGACTTTACTTACTATTTCGCTACATCAGAGCAAGTGCCTTCATCAGTTGGATTAGGGGTTTTAGTAAATCCTGATAACACAATTCTAGCGGCTGGTGGGTTTATTCTTCAATTAATGCCAGGCTGTGAAGAAGAAACAATCGACGAAATTGAGCAGCATCTTGCTTCTATAGAGCCTGTTTCAAAAATGATTGAAAAAGGTTTTACGCCGGAGCAAATTTTAGAAGCTGTATTAGGAAACGGTCATCTGCAAATTTTAGATTCCATGCCGGTAGAATTTAAATGTCAATGTTCAAAAGAGCGATTTGGTGCAGCTATTTTAGGGTTAGGGATACACGAGATTCGAGAAATGATTGAAGAGGATGACGAAGCAGAAGCACAATGTCACTTCTGTTTAGAGACATACCACTTCTCAAAAGAAGAGTTAGAAGGATTCATCGATGAGCTCAACGCGTAATCGACGACCTTTATCCGCTGAAACACCCAACCAAACGCCCTTATTGCAACGTCGTCTGAAGACAAAACCTGCATTAACAGTTATGGCAATCTTATTATTAGGAAATATTTTGTGGTTTATAACTTGGCTAATTCCTAATAAAGACCAGGAAATTGGTAGCGACGAGCAAGTCGCTGCCGTTGACGGGGATATTATTACACGTCAAAAGTGGATGGTTGCCATGGAAGAACGCTATGGTAAAGAGACGCTACAAAATTTAGTGAATGAATCAGTGATGGAAAAGGCAGCTGAAAAGTTTAAAATAAAAGTAACGGATAAGGAGATTGATTTAGAGTTAGCCTTAATGCGTTCTGCTCAAGATAAATTTGATACTGCAATGCAAAACCTTTCATCAGAGCAACTGCGACAAAAAATTCGCTCACAGCTTATATTGGATAAGGTACTGACAAAAGATGTGGTTATAAAAGAAGGTAGTATTGAAAAATATTATGAGGAAAATCAGGCACTGTACAATACGAAAACAAGTTATCGTACGAATTTTATAGAAGTGAATTCAAAAAAAGCCGCTGAGGAAGCATTAAGTGAAATAAAAAATCCCGCTGATTTTTCGGTGCTAGCACGTGAGGTTTCAGTAGACAGTGCTTCAGCTAGCTTAGGCGGAGATATTGGTTTCCTCACAGAAAAACAAGAAAATGTCGATCCTGCCATTTTAAAAGCAGCGAAGGCTTTAAAAGCGGATGAGGTTAGTAAAGCATTTAAGCTTGCTAACGGTCATTACGGAATTGTACAAGTTCAAGAGATAACAGAAGGACAATCCTTTACATATGACGATGTGAAAGAACATATTGAACGTGAGCTTGCGTTAGAACAATTGCCACAACATGTTACACCGGAATCATTCTGGTCTGAATTCAATGCGACTTGGTATTACGGAGAAGCGAAAAAAGGTAAATAACAGATTGCTCTGAAATGAGTATCGATTATGCCTCGGCATAATTGCGTCCGGAATCGGCTTTGAGTTTGCACAAAGAACTCCTTTCCGATTCTGTGACATCCGTCGGAGCTTTGACTTCTTTCAGCTCACCATCTATAGAGGTGGGAGACTTCTATCGCTTCGCTTTCGCTACATAAAATATGTGCTGAAAGAAGTTAAAGAATCTGCAAGATATCTGCGGGAAAAGTGAGCCAGGGAAACCCTGCAGACGTTAGCGTCAACAGAGTAATGGCCACTCCGGGATATTGAGCAGATTTTTGTTTCCCTTCATTCGCCAATGTTGGCCAATAACCTTTGACGTAGGTGAAGCAATAAATATTCTGAAAATATAAGTTATATTTATTGACAATCGAATGGAAAAATTGATAAAATCAAAAATAAGTAAAACCTATAAAATTAGTAGGGATTAGGAGTGGATTGATAAATGAGTAGATTAGCAAACTCGGTAGCTGAATTAGTAGGTAAAACGCCAATTGTTAAATTAAATCATGCAACAGGTGAAAACGAAGGTACTGTTTATGTGAAATTAGAATATTTTAACCCAGGTAGCTCAGTGAAAGACCGTTTAGCTTTAGCGATGATTGAAGCGGCAGAAAAAGACGGTACATTAAAGCCTGGTGGTACAATTATTGAACCTACTTCTGGTAACACGGGTATTGGTCTAGCGATGATTGCTGCGGCTAAGGGCTATAAAGCGATTTTAGTAATGCCGGAAACAATGAGCTTAGAGCGTCGTAACTTATTACGTGCATATGGTGCAGAGCTTGTATTAACACCTGGGCCAGCAGGTATGAAAGGTGCGATTTCTAAGGCGGAGGAATTAGCTGCTGAGCATGGCTACTTCTTACCACAACAATTCACGAACCCAGCTAATGCAGTTGTTCACCGTTTAACAACAGGTCCTGAAATTGTAGAAGCATTTGAAGGTTTAAAATTAGATGCATTTGTTGCTGGTGTTGGTACAGGTGGTACAATTACGGGTGCGGGTGCTGTGCTAAAAGAGAAGTATCCAGAGATTGAAATTATTGCTGTTGAACCAAAAGATTCACCAGTACTTTCTGGCGGTCAACCAGGGCCTCATAAAATTCAAGGTATCGGAGCTGGCTTCGTACCTGAAGTGTTAGATACAGATGTGTATTCTTCTGTATTCCCAGTTGAAAATGAAATTGCTTTCGAGGTAGCTCGTAAAGTAGCGCGTGAAGAAGGTATCTTATGCGGTATTTCATCAGGTGCAGCTATTCATGTTGCGATTGAAGCAGCAAAACGTTTAGGTAAGGGCTCAAATGTTCTTGCGATCGTACCTTCTAATGGGGAACGTTATTTATCAACACCTTTATATCAATTTGAAGACTAATCCAATTATTTGAACGTAAAGGCTCCTTAAACGAGGAGTCTTTTTTATTTGTTAAAGAATCTAATTCTATTTTCAAATTATGGATTAGGAGGTGTTTCGTTCGCAAAAGAGGTGGAACGCGTATTGTTCCTTCGGTTCTCCAACTTTTTTTGATGTAAATATGCGCTTTAGCATATTTGTTCATCACCAATCGGATGTAGAAACATTCGGTAATTAAATTTTAAGTGGCTACCTGAAAATATTCGCTTCCAAGCAATATTCAAGTTAAGATGGAATCACATCATATGACTTAAAGGGGAATAGCGACTTGAAGACAATACTGACGAAAACAATATCGATGGATGCAGACTCGTTTTTTTATAGTTATAAGAAGCAAACAGAAGCAGAACAAGCACATGTATTTTTAGAAAGTGGACGTGGAGGAAATTTTACAATAGCTGCTTGGAATCCACTAGCTACAGCACAATCGATCGAGAATGGTTTACTTGTAAATTGGAGAAATGGTGAGACTGAAAATTTAAACGGTGAACCTCTTGCTTTGTTAGAGAAATTAGTAGAGAACTATCACATTGCATATAATTCTGAGCTTCCTGTTTTTCAAGGTGGGGCTATTGGGTTTGTAGCATACGATTACGCTCGTAAAATTGAAGTGTTACCTAATACTGCTGTGGATGATTTACATATACCAGATATTTATTTTTATATTTTTGATTGCTGGGCAGTACACGATGTGAAAACAAATAAAGTAACGCTTATGAAGCTAGCTGATTGTCATGTAGATTTGGAAGAATGGGCTAATATGTGGCAAGGGGCAGCGCAAGAAGGATTGCTTACACGAAAATTTGAAAAAACAAGCGCTGTCGAAATAGTAAATGACGAAAGTGAATTGTTAGTATCATTTGCTGGGACTGCCTTTGAGGAAGCAGTAAGTAAAATTCAAACATACATAGCGCAAGGTGATGTATTTCAAGTGAATTTGTCGGTACGTCAATCCAAAAAATTAAACGCAACTTCAATGGATGTATATGAAGCATTACGTGCATTTAATCCTTCACCTTACATGGCTTATATAGAAGCGCCAGATTTTGCAGTTGTTTCGGGTTCACCTGAGCTTTTGGTGAAGCGTCACGGGAATGAGTTGTCTACTCGACCAATCGCTGGTACACGACCAAGAGGAAAATCGGAGGCTGAGGATTTAGCGTTAGCGCAGGAATTGATTGATAACGATAAGGAACGTGCTGAACATGTAATGCTTGTTGATTTAGAGCGCAATGATTTAGGGAGAGTATCTACATATGGGACTGTTGAAGTAGATGAGTTCATGGTGATTGAACGCTATTCACACGTGATGCATATTGTTTCCAATGTACGAGGAGAAATAGCTGAGGAGAAAACCAATGCAGACGTTATCCGTGCCATGTTCCCAGGAGGCACAATAACAGGTGCACCTAAAATTCGTACGATGGAGATTATTGAAGAATTAGAACCTGTAAGACGAGGGTTATATACGGGTTCAATTGGCTGGCTAGGTTTTACGGGTGATATGGAATTTAATATTGTTATTCGTACAGCATTTATTAAAGATGGAGTAGCACATATTCAGGCAGGAGCAGGCATTGTTATTGATTCTGTTCCGGAAAGAGAATACCAAGAATCCTTAAATAAAGCGAAGGCGATGTGGCAGGCAAAGGCAATGGCAGAGGAGCGAGCAAAATGATTTTAATGATTGATAATTACGATTCTTTTACGTATAACCTTGTACAATATTTTGGGGAATTTGGACATGAATTAGTGGTCAAAAGAAACGATGTATTAACGGTGAAAGATATTGAGCAGCTTGCACCAGATATGATTGTCATTTCTCCGGGGCCATGTAGCCCGAATGAAGCGGGTGAAAGCCTGAACATTATTAAGTATTTCGCGGGAAATATTCCGATTTTAGGCGTTTGCCTTGGCCATCAAGCCATTGCTCAAGTATTCGGAGGGAATGTTATACGAGCTGAACGTTTGATGCATGGTAAAACATCACCTGTGCTACATGCTGAAATAGGTTTGCATAAGGGGATGCCAAATCCATTTGCAGCTACTCGTTACCACTCCTTAATTGTAGAAAAGGAAACGTTACCGGCATGTTTTGAAGTGACGGCATGGACAAAAGAAGGCGAAATTATGGGCATTCGTCATAAGGACTATCCAATTGAGGGAGTGCAATACCATCCTGAATCGATTATGACGGAGCGAGGTAAAGAGCTTCTACGCCAGTTTATAGATTTGTATGTTGAGGGAGCGAAGTAAATGCTGTGCTGGATGAATGGAGACTATATAGCGGCGCAGGATTTGCGTATTTCACCATTTGATCATGGATTTTTATACGGGTTAGGCTTTTTTGAAACGTTTCGAACGTACAAGGGCAAAGTGTTTTACTGGGGAGCACATATGGAAAGGTTGCAAACCGCGCTTTCTCAATATCGTATTCATATGCCGTATACGGAAGAGGATTTACTAAAGGTTGTTCAGCAATTAAATGAACAGGCCAATGGACAAGATGGGTATTTCCGTATAAATGTCTCGGCTGGAGAACATAGTATCGGATTGCAGCCTACTGAATATAGACAACCAAATGTTATTGTTTTTCGCAAAGAATTACATGATACACCTCGAGGTATGGAAAAAAACGCACAGTGGCTTGTGACACCGCGTAATACTCCTGAAAAAGGGCTTCGAGTGAAATCGCACCATTATGGCAATAACGTTCTTGGACGTTTTGAGATGCCATCTTTGGCGCAACAAGAGGGCTTCTTTTTAACGGGAAATGGCTTTGTTGCTGAAGGTGTAACATCAAATATCTTTTGGGTGAAAGATGATATACTATATACGCCTTCTTTAGAGGCTGGTATTTTACCTGGGATTATCCGAGCGTGGGTAATTGAGCGAGCACAATCTCTAGGGATTAAGGTAAAAGAAGGTTTCTTTACTAAAGAGGATGTAGAGCAAAGTTCAGAGTGCTTTATTACTAACTCTATACAAGAGCTTGTTCCAATTTTTAAATTAGAGAGCAAGCAGTTATTAGGCAATAAAGGGCCTGTTTATTCGCGTTTACATGAAGTATTTGTCAATGAAGTGGAACAAGAATAAAAGGAGAGTTAACATGCTTGAAAAATATACAACACCATTAACTATTAATGGGATCACGTTAGACTATACAGCAGAAACTTTTGTGATGGGTATTTTAAATGTCACACCGGATTCATTTTCAGATGGAGGAAAGTACAATAACGTTGAAGCTGCTGTTGCTCAAGCAAAAAAAATGGTAGCTGATGGCGCTAAAATTATTGATGTTGGCGGAGAATCAACACGCCCGGGTTATGAACGTATTTCCGATGAAGATGAAATTGCACGAATTGTACCAGTTATTCAAGCTTTAGTAGCTGAAGTACCAGCGGTTATATCGGTTGATACGTATAAAGCGAACGTAGCTCGTGCAGCTATTGAAGCGGGTGCCCATATTATTAATGATATTTGGGGAGCGCAAGCTGAACCCGAGATCGCACAGGTTGCTGCACATTTAAATGTACCGATTATTTTAATGCATAATCGAGACAACACTAATTATGGTACTGATTTCTGGATGACGGCAAAGGCTGACTTAGAGAAGAGTATTGCTGTTGCTCGGAATGCAGGTATACCAGATAATCATATTATTTTAGATCCAGGCATAGGCTTTGCGAAAACTACTGCTCAAAATATCGAAATGATGCAGCATTTAGAGGATTTAGTAGCAATGGGTTATCCTGTTTTGCTAGCGACTTCACGTAAGTCAATGATTGGTAATGTCTTAAAGCTGCCTGTTGAGGAACGTATAGAAGGTACAGGAGCAACAGTTGTTTACGGTATTGAAAAAGGCTGCCATATGATTCGTGTGCATGATGTAAAGGAAATGGCACGATCTACACATATGGCTGATATTTTAGTAGGTAAGCGTATTTATAAGGAGGAAGCATGATGGACTATATTCATTTAAAGGATATGCAGTTTTACGGCTATCATGGCGTTTTAGCGGCGGAAACAACACTTGGCCAACGCTTCCGTGCCAATGTTTCACTTGCTGTTGATATGACAAAGGCTGGAGAGACAGATGACTTAAATCATACGGTGAACTATGCAGAGGTTTATGCGTTATGCCGTGATATTGTAGAAGGAGAGCCGTTCAAGCTTATTGAAGCGCTTGTCTCTAAAATAGCAAACAGTATTTTAGAGACATACTCAGAAAAGGTTAAGGGGGTTCGCGTGGAGCTTATTAAACCAGACCCACCAATCCATGGCTATTATAAAGAAGTATCGGTAGAAATAACACGAGGTGATTACTAATGAATGATGTGTATTTATCGATCGGTACAAATATGGGAGATCGATTTGAAAACTTACAACATGCTGTTACCTTTTTAAAGGGCAAAGAGGAAATTGAAGTTGTACACATTTCTTCTGTTTATGAAACAGCTGCTGTAGGCTACACGGATCAGGCACATTTTTTAAATATTGCTGTTCATATTAAAACGAGTTACTCATCTTCCGAAATGCTGAAAATTTGCCAATGGGTTGAAAGCGAACTTGGACGTGTTCGTGAATTTCGATGGGGCCCTCGCATTATAGACCTTGACATTCTACTCTACAATCACGAAAATGTTGAAACAGAGAGCTTAATTGTTCCGCATCCAAGAATGTATGAGCGAGCTTTCGTATTAGTACCACTAATAGAAATTACGCCTGCACCAGTTGGCCAACAACTGCAAAGGGCACATGATATAATGCAACGGATGAATTGTGAAGAGGAAGGCGTAACTTTATGGCGAGCATCAGCAGAGCCGAAAATTATGCAGTCCGTTAATTAAGTCTCTAATCCAGTGGTCAAAGATAAAGGGTGTATCGGCTGCCTATAACATCTGCGGCAAAAGCCAAATTCGGATACCATCATGCTGAGGCATAATTGATTTGAGTAGCATTAACAATTGATATATATGGAATAGGTGAAAACCTATAGAAGGAGGAAAACAGCGTTGAGTCAGACAACTGAGAAACCGTTTCAAATTGGCGATATAGTCATGGACAACCGTGTTGTATTAGCACCAATGGCAGGAATCTGTAACTCTGCTTTCCGTTTAACGGTTAAGGAGTTCGGAGCAGGGCTAGTATATGCAGAAATGATTAGTGATAAAGGGATTGTCCAGAAGAACGAAAAAACACTAGGCATGCTTTATATCGATGAGCGTGAAAATCCACTTTCATTGCAAATTTTTGGTGGTGATAAAGCAACGCTAGTGGAAGCGGCTAAGTATGTAGATGAAAACACAACTGCCGATATTATCGATATTAATATGGGTTGCCCAGTTAATAAAATTATTAAATGTGAAGCGGGCGCCCGTTTACTTTTAGATTCGAATAAATTATATGAAATGGTAGCGGCTGTTGTAGATGCAGTAAAAAAACCTGTCAGCGTGAAAATGCGTATTGGTTGGGATGACGAGCATATCTTTGCTGTAGAGAACGCACAAGCTGCTGAACGTGCCGGTGCTGCAGCGGTAGCTGTTCATGGACGTACACGTGTACAAATGTACGAAGGAAAAGCAAATTGGGATTTCATTCGTCAAGTGAAGGAAAATGTAAAAATCCCTGTGCTTGGTAATGGCGATGTAGAAACTCCTCAAGATGCGAAACGTATGCTTGATACTACTGGGGTGGATGCAGTAATGATTGGACGCGCTGCGTTAGGCAATCCATGGATGATTTATCGTACAGTTCAATACCTTGAAACTGGCGAGTTAAAAGAAGAGCCGAGTGTACGCGAAAAAATTGATGTGTGTTTGCTACACTTTGAACGCCTTATGCAATTAAAAGGAGAAGGTGTGGCGGTACGTGAAATGCGTAAACATGCTTCATGGTATTTAAAAGGTATTCGTGGTAATGGTAAAGCGCGTAAAGCGATTAACCAAACAGAAACTGCGGTAGAGCTTCGTGCGCTATTAAATGGAATTGTACAAGACTATGAAGAGCTTGAATCTAATTTAATAGTACCAGAAGCAAAAGAATTAATTCTTTAATACACTAAATAGACGTCTCTCCGTTCGTTTTGAGACGTCTATTTTTCTGCCAACATTAATTTTTAGAATTATTAATCATTTTTTCTCTTATGGAAATTAAAACGAAACAGATGATTACAACAATAAAATTGTGTACAATAGAAATATTATGGACGTAAACGCAACGCGGACAATTTAATAAGGAGTGAAACAAGTGTCAAACATAGAAGAATTAAATGATCAGCTTTTGGTGAGACGCCAAAAAATGACGGCTATTCGAGAAAATGGTCAAGATCCATTTGGTAGTCGTTTTGAACGTACGCATTTATCAACAGAAGTGCGTGAACAATTTGCAGATCAAACAAAAGAGCAGCTAGAAGAAAACCTACAAGAGGTAATTATTGCGGGTCGTATTATGACGAAACGCGGTAAAGGAAAAGCTGGCTTTGCGCATATGCAAGATTTAAGTGGCCAAATTCAAATTTACGTTCGTCAGGATCATGTTGGCGAAGAAGCATATGAATTATTTAAACAAGCTGACCTAGGTGATATCGTAGGTATTCGAGGTAATGTATTCCGAACACAAGTAGGAGAGCTTTCAGTCAAAGCTGAAGAATTCACATTCCTATCAAAAGCTCTACGCCCTATGCCAGAAAAATTCCATGGCTTACAAGATGTTGAGCAACGTTATCGTCAACGCTATTTAGATTTAATGACGAATGAAGATAGTAAAACAACATTCATTACACGTTCGAAAATTATCCGTGCTATTCGCAATTATTTAGATAATGCAGGATACTTAGAAGTAGAAACACCAATGCTTCATACAATTGCTGGTGGTGCAGCGGCTCGTCCGTTTATTACACATCATAATGCACTTGATATGGAATTATATATGCGTATTGCAATCGAGCTGCATTTGAAACGTCTAATTGTTGGTGGACTAGAGAAAGTATACGAAATTGGTCGTGTTTTCCGAAATGAAGGGATTTCAACACGCCACAATCCTGAATTTACAATGATAGAGCTGTATGAAGCTTATGCAGATTACAAAGATATTATGTCTCTAACTGAAAACCTTATTGCTCATGTAGCTCAAGAGGTTTTAGGTACTACTACAGTTCAATACGGTGAAGATGAAATTAATCTTGCTGTAGGCTGGAAACGAGTTCATATGGTAGATGTAGTAAAAGAAGCTACAGGTGTAGACTTCTGGCAACCAATGACTAAGGAACAGGCTCAAGCGCTTGCTAAAGAACATGGAGTAGAAGTTAAAGAAACACATGAGGTAGGGCATATTATTAACGAGTTCTTCGAGCAAAAGATTGAAGAGACTCTTGTTCAGCCTACATTTGTTTATGGTCATCCAGTAGAAATCTCACCTCTAGCAAAGAAAAACCCAGAGGACGAGCGTTTCACAGACCGTTTCGAACTATTTATCGTTCGTCGTGAGCATGCAAATGCCTTTACAGAACTAAATGATCCAATTGACCAACGTGAGCGCTTTGAAGCTCAGTTAGCTGAAAAAGCAGCTGGTAATGATGAAGCACACGAAATGGACAATGATTTCATTGAAGCATTAGAATACGGTATGCCTCCAACAGGTGGATTAGGTATTGGTATCGACCGTTTAATCATGCTTCTTACAAATTCACCATCAATTCGCGACGTATTACTATTCCCAACAATGCGCCATACTACTAAATAGTAGTTTTAAAAGGTTATCTTGAAAAAGCAGGAGTCGAGGTGCAGAAGAAGCACTAAGACTCCTGTTTTGCATCTTCGGTGATGAAATAAATTAGAAAGAATTAAGTAGAGTATTTAAATGATGAATGAATATAAGGTATACTTTTAGAGTTCTATAATTTGCGGATTAAATAGAAATAGACATTATCAAAAGTTTTATTGGAGGCTTATAATGAATTATAAAATCTTTAACAAACAAGTATTTGAACAGGCACAAGTACGATCAGTATCAGATGTCCTGTTAACTGAAGAAGAGCTTGAACATGGTATGAAATTAGCGGTTTCTAAGTCGGATCCAACTCTTACTTTATATTTAGTGGATGTAAACGGTCAGAAGAAATTCGATGTCCGTTGGGATGATTCCTCTGAAATTTTCACTGGCTGGTATTCGGCGTGGGATAATTTCACTTGGTGCCTAGATATAGTCGATGGACAAAATAATTAATTAACTTAGTAGATTTTCAGATTTAAGATTAAAAAATAAACCGTGTTTGAAAAGAGAACATATAATTGTATCTTATTCGGATTTCTTTTCCTTGTTATTTTGTAGCAGAACAATAAAGGTAAAGAAGTAACAAACGTGAATAAGTAGGAGTCGAGGTGCAGGAGAATCACTTTGGCTCCTTTTTTCCGCGATTGAGTAATTTGTAAGGGCAATGACGCATTACAATGTGTGTGTGATCGTTGATGCTTTTTCAAGGGAAGCTTGAGAAAGTGTTCTTTAAATAGGCTTTATTTTGATTTCTTCTTATTTAATTTGTTGAGATTTATGAAAAGGAGATGTATAGTAAAACAAATAAAGTGATAGCTAGAAGATTATAAGAATTAATTAGTGCTCGAAAAAACGTAAAATAGCTTACTAATTCTATTTTTATAAAAAAAGATAATTTTATAGCGAAAAACACTTGCGATTGTATTGGAATCATGATAAATTATTACTTGTCGTTAAGGCGACGTAAGAAATAAAACGGATTGAAAAAAACATCAAAAAAAGATGTTGACATTTAAATCCTAGATTGATAATATATAAGAGTTGTCACTTTTCGAAAAGAAGTTAAAAAACTTCTATAAAAAAAGAGTTGACAACGAAAGTGAAAAATGTTATACTATAAAAGTTGTTGAAATAAAACGACAACGAAATGAACCTTGAAAACTGAACAAGCAAAACGTAATCAATAAAGTTTTTTAGTAGCTAACCTTGAGTTGGCGAACGAAACAAAATTTTGGACATCAAACATGATGCCAGCAAAACAATTTGAGCTAATCAAATTTCTTTTATGGAGAG
>NZ_SADV01000027.1 GCF_006864135.1 Lysinibacillus sphaericus
TCTGTTCGCTCGACTTGCATGTATTAGGCACGCCGCCAGCGTTCGTCCTGAGCCAGGATCAAACTCTCCATAAAAAGAAATTTGATTAGCTCAAATTGTTTTGCTGGCATCATGTTTGATGTCCAAAATTTTGTTTCGTTCGCCAACTCAAGGTTAGTTACTAAAAAACTTTATTGATTACGTTTTGCTTGTTCAGTTTTCAAGGTTCATTTCGTCACTGTTGTTTTCAGCGACTTTATTATCATAACTTGTATTCAACAAGAAGTCAACAACTTTTTTAAACTCTTTTTTTAAAATCTTTTTTTAAGTCGTCCTTCTTGTTAAGGACAAGTAATAATATATAATATAGCAATTTAAAAATCAAGCTTTTTTTAAAAAAAGTTTAAAAATCTTTTTCTCATCAACTACAAATAAGAGAATTCCTACTATAACAATGAATCCACCAAAAATTTGTGTGGCTATTAAATACTCTTTAAAAATTAGAAGAGCTAAAATGGCCGCGCCAATTGGTTCAAATAAAATCGCAATGGAGACTACATTTGTACTAACGTATTTAATTGACCAATTAAATAGAGTATGACCAAATAAATTAGGAACTATCGCTAATAAAATAAACCATATCCAGTCCATAGTTGAATAAGGGCCGAACGATTCCCCCTTAATAAGAACATAGATAAACAATGTAATTGTACTAACAGCATAAACAATCATCGTATATGTCACAAGGGATAGTCTTTTCCGTACATCTTGTCCAAATAAAAAGTAAGCTGTAACGAGTGCGCACGCGACAAGAGCAAGCATGTCTCCATAAAATGCAGTACCACTAAGTTTAAAATCTCCCCAACTAATTAAAATACTACCGACAATAGCAATAGCTCCTGCAAAAATGGTTTTCAAAGTAATGTTCTCTTTAAAGAAAAAATATGTACCTACAAATGCAAACAATGGCTGTAGTGTAACCAAAACTGTAGAACTTGCTACAGAAGTGTAATTGAGTGATTCAAACCATAAAATAAAATGAAAGGCTAAAAATATGCCAGCAACAGAAGAAAACAGCCAATCGCGTATTCTTAATTCCTTTACCTCGTTAGTGTACTTCCAAAAAAACAGAGGAGCCATTATTAACACCGAAAAGAACATACGGTAAAACGCAATAACCCCCGCTTCTGCATTTGCTAATTTTACAAATATGGCTGATAGGGATACAGAAATTACGCCAATAAAAATAGGAATGTATGGATGAATTTTGGGTTTCTCCATTAAATCCAACCTCCAATTAATTTTGCCTCGGCATCATTACGTTTGGATTTGGCTTTATGCCTGCAAAAGGACTCCTTGCCAATTCCGTGTCATCCGCCGGAAACCTTAACTTATACTCGTATTCCTCTCACTACCTATAAAGGTTAAAACATTTGTTGCTGACGCTTCGCTTTCGCACAGAAAACATTTGTTGCTGACGCTTCGCTTTCGCTCCCCAAAATATGTGGTGAAAGAAATTAAAAATACTTATACTTCATTAAGATCCTGATGTACAATACAAAAAAGTAATGTACATATAATAATGACACCTTGCATATCTCTTAGCAATACGAAATATCTGTGGAGGGTTGCGTATGGAAACCTTGGAAAATATGATTACATATGAAGTTGGCATAAAATTAGTAATTGCAGCCACATTAAGTTTAGTAATCGGTATCGAAAGGGAATTAAAAAAGAAGCCTGTAGGATTAAAAACGAGCTTAGTTATCGCTACATTTAGCTGTTTATTAACTGTCATTTCGATTGAAACCGCCTATTCAACACCCCCAAGGTCAGAAATCAATATTACAATGGACCCTCTACGCTTGGCTGCCCAAATTGTTAGTGGGATTGGATTTCTTGGAGCAGGTGTTATTCTAAGACGAGGGAATGATAGTATCTCAGGTTTAACAACCGCAGCAATGATCTGGGGAGCTGCTGGGATAGGAATTGCTGTTGGCGCAGGCTTCTATATAGATGCTACATTAGCTGTTATTATCATTGTCTTCGGAATTGAGGTTTTATCGCCGTTTCTAATGAAAATAGGACCAAAAAGAATTCGTATGCGAGAAATATCATTGAAAGTTCAGATTAACAATGATGCCAATAGTGAATCCTTTTTACAATTCTTAAAGGAAAACAATATTATTATTGAAAACATACGCATTCAAGATGTTCCAAATTATAATAATGTTTATCACGAATTAGATTTACGCTTATCATTAATAGTCTCTGATAACTTACTGTCATTTTATCGTTCATTACGAGCACTACCCTATATAGAAAAAATCGAAATGGAAATTTTAAACTAGTTGGAGGATTCTTTCGTGGTAGAAATAATAAAACTATTAAAAAATGGGAATAAGCCCTCTCTGTTGGCAGCAGTAGTCAATGCTTTTTTAGGAATTATTAAAGGTGTTGCCTTCTTCTTTACAGGTAATGTTGCCATGTTTGCAGAAATGATGCACTCACTAGGAGATGCAGCAAACCAATTATTCGTTTATATCGGCTCAGCGCTGTCGAAAAAAGCACCAACAAAACAATTTCCGGGAGGCTTTGGCCGAATTGTAAATTTAGTTTGTCTATTTGCTGTTATAATCGTGGCAATCCTTTCTTATGAAACCATAAAAGAAGGCTGGCATCATTTTATACACCCCGCTGGAGAATCTAAAGGAATGCTCATTGCACTTGGCGTATTATTGATCGGTATTGTTTTAGAAGGGTCAGTTCTTGCAAAAGCTGCCGTTGAAATACTTCATGACGCTGGACAGGAAAAAACGGGAATAATAACAGCTATCCCTAAAGCTTTCCCTTATTTAAATCGCGCAAAACCAGCAACAAAATTAGTATTTATGGAAGACTTAGTAGCTACAGGTGGTAACGTGTTGGCCTTCGGTGCTATTTTAATTGCGCACTTTACAGGCTGGGCAAATATAGAAGGACTCGTTTCGATGATTATTGGCTTTATGATGTTCTATGTTGTAGCAAAAGTGTTCCTTGATAATGCACGTGGAGTTATTGGTGAAACAGACGAAGAAATGCTAAATCATATTGCTCACCTTGTAATGGATGACCCAAACATTAAAGATATTGTTCGCCTAGAAGTCATTAAAGAAGGTGAGTTTTTACATGTGGAATTAGTTGCTGAAGCTGACCCCAACCTATCACTCGCTTTTCTAGATGATGTACGCGACCATTTAACAGAGGTCATTTTAAGTCAGAAGGGTGTATCGAAAGTAGCCATTCTATTCGATGAGGATGACGGGAAACAAGATTGGGTGCATATTGGCGAAAGACCGGAAAACTCAACATTCAAACAATAACTTATTATCCAAAACATTTTAAATAAGATAAATAGCCAATTGCCATATTTCAGGCAGTTGGCTATTTTTTATACAAGTACCAGAAAACTCTATTCTTGTTTACTTCTTTGTATCTTCTATTAAGCAATCACGGAGTTATAGGGAGTTTTGCAAAATAGTTCGCACATCTTCTTCCTGTAATTTGTTGAAGTTTCCAAAGGGTCCATTTTGCATAGCATGTTCTACAATTTGAAGGAATTTTGAATCGTCAATTTCATAATCCGCTAGACTACTTGGAGCTCCTAGAGAAGTCCAGAATGCCGATAAACGATCAATTCCTTCGTACGCAACCTCTTCTGGAGACTTCCCTGTTGCGTCGACACCGAAAACGCGTATTGCAATACGTGCAAAACGCTCTGGATTTACGGGTACACTTCGACGCATCCAATGTGGTTGTAATATCGCTAACCCTCCTGCATGCGGAATATCGTAAACCGCAGAAACAGCGTGCTCAATATTATGTGATGCCCAATCTCCACGAGAGCCAATTGATAAGAATCCATTTAACCCAATTGTTCCTGCTAATAAAATTGTTTCACGCAACTGGATATTTTCTAAATCTTCTAACAATTTAGGTGCTGTTGTAATAACCGTTCGTAATACTCCTTCACACATTTCATCTGTAATCGGTGTATTCGTCGTATTATGGAAATATTGTTCAAGTACATGTGACATCATATCAACGATACCGTAAACTGTATGATTTTTTGGTACAGTCACTGTATACACTGGGTTTAAAATCGAAAATTTTGGGAATACAGCAGGGCTACCCCAGCTTAGTTTTTCTTCTGTCGCAGCGTTTGTAATGACAGAACCTGAGTTCATTTCGGAACCTGTTGCAGCTAGCGTTAATACAGTCCCGAGCGGTAAAGCGTCCTCCACAATTACTTTACGTTTTACAATATCCCAAGCATCGCCATCATATTTTGCACCTGCGACTATTAACTTAGAACAGTCAATTACAGAACCGCCACCAACAGCTAGGACTAGATCAATTTTTTCTTTTTTACAAAGATCAATACCAAGTCTTGCTGTTTCCACACGTGGATTTGGCTCAACATCGCTAAGTTCAAATATTATTTTATTGGCTTCTTGTAACTTTTCGATAACAGCATTGTATACACCATTTTTCTTAACACTGCCTCCACCGTAGACAACTAACACCTTTTCACCATGTTGCGCTAACTCATTCGCAAGCTTTTTCAGTGCATTTTCACCAAAATGTAACTTCACTGGGTTATAAAATGTAAATGAATCCATTCAATTCGCCCCTTTCTACTTGGATTTTCTCATATTTCTATTGACGAAAGCAAAGATTTAAAACCATTTTAGACTCCACTGTCATTGTATTCACTCTAAACATAATTTTTTCTTTGCACTTTTGCTTGCATACATAAAAAACGAGTCATCCGACTAGGAATGACCCGTTTTTCTTATATATATTGATTAAACCCATCCACGGAAGCGTGAAGCTTCTGCAGTGCGGCGAACACCTACCATATAAGCTGCTAAACGCATATTAATGTTACGTGTTGTCGCTGTTGTATAAACGTTTTCAAATGCATCAACCATTTTTTTGTAAAGACGTTCTTCAACTTCTTCTTCTGTCCAGTAATAACCTTGGTTATTTTGTACCCATTCGAAGTAAGAAACTGTTACACCACCAGCAGATGCTAATACGTCTGGTACAAGTAAAATGCCACGATCAGTTAAAATTCTAGTTGCTTCAGCAGTTGTTGGACCGTTCGCTGCCTCTACTACAATGTTTGCTTTAACATTGTGTGCATTGTCAGCAGTAATTTGGTTTTCGATAGCAGCTGGCACTAGAATATCACAATCAAGCTCTAATAATTCTTTGTTTGAAATTGTATTTTCAAATAATGTTGTTACAGTACCGAAGCTATCACGACGATCTAATAAATAGTCGATATCTAAACCTTCAGGATCATGAAGTGCACCATAAGCATCTGAAATACCGATTACTTTCGCGCCTAAATCATGCATGAATTTTGCAAGGAAGCTACCTGCGTTACCGAAGCCTTGAATGACAACACGTGCACCTTTAATATCAATGCCACGTTTTTTCGCTGCTTCTTGGATAACGATTGTTACACCTTGTGCAGTTGCACGGTCACGACCTTGAGAACCACCAAGCACTAATGGCTTACCTGTGATGAAACCTGGTGAGTTGAATTCGTCCATACGGCTGTATTCATCCATCATCCAAGCCATAATTTGTGCATTCGTAAATACGTCTGGAGCAGGAATATCTTTTGTTGGTCCTACGATTTGACTAACTGCACGTACATATCCACGGCTTAATTTTTCGATTTCATCCATAGACATTTGACGAGGGTCACAGATGACACCGCCTTTACCACCGCCATAAGGTAGATCCACGATACCACATTTCAATGTCATCCACATTGAAAGCGCTTTAACTTCTTCCTCAGATACTGCCGGATGGAAACGTACTCCACCTTTAGTTGGCCCTACAGCATCATTATGTTGTGCGCGGTAACCAGTAAATACTTTTGTTGTACCATCATCCATTTTCACTGGAATACGTACTTGTAGCATGCGAAGCGGTTCTTTTAACAATTCATACATAGCTTCGTCATAGCCAAGTCTATTTAGAGCCTCTTGAATAACTTCTTGAGTTGATGTGAACAGATTTAAGTTTTCAGACATATTAAATCGCCTCTTTGTTTTTTATAATGATAGTATATCGGCATCATTGTAACATACTTCCGAATTAAAATGTGAACATTTTGTTAAAGATTAAATACTTTTTCAATTTGTTCGATTGACCAATCTAAATCCTCTTGCGAAATAACAAGTGGTGGCGCAAAACGAATGACTGTATCATGTGTTTCTTTACATAATAGGCCTAATTCTTTAAGCTGTTCACAGTATGGACGTGCAGCCTCTGTTAATTCCATTCCGATAAATAAACCACGACCACGAACTTCTTTAATGACTGGGTTATTAATTTCTTTTAATTTACCTTTAAAATATTCACCAAGTTCGTGTGAACGCTCTGCTAATTTTTCATCTAGTAATACTTTAATTGAAGCAATAGATACTGCACATGCTAAAGGATTACCACCGAAAGTTGAACCGTGTGATCCAGGATTGAATACACCTAAGATTTCACGATTTGCAGCTACACACGAAATCGGGAATACACCGCCGCCTAAAGCTTTCCCTAAAATGTACATATCAGGCTCTACTTCTTCCCAATCACATGCGAACATTTTACCTGTACGTGCTAAACCAGCTTGGATTTCATCTGCAATGAATAAAACATTGTTTTCACGACATAGCTCGCGCGCAGCTTTTAAGAAGCCTTCTGATGGAATAACGATACCAGCTTCACCTTGGATTGGTTCAATTAAAAACGCTGCTGTGTTTGGAGTAATTGCAGCTTTTAATGCTTCCAGGTTACCGTAATCTACTAACTTAACATTCGGTAACATTGGACCGAAGCCACGACGATATTCTTCGTCAGATGATAAAGATACAGCAAGCATTGTACGACCATGGAAGTTACCATTACATGCAATGACTTCAGCCTTGCCATCTTCTACACCTTTTACATCATAAGCCCAACGACGAGCGGCTTTAAATGCTGTCTCAACCGCTTCAGCACCTGTATTCATCGGTAATACCATTTGTTTATTCGTTAATTTACCAACAAGTTCATACCATTCACCAAGGTTTTCGCTATAAAATGCACGAGAAGTTAATGTTACTTTATCAGCTTGTTCTTTTAACGCAGCGATAATTTTCGGATGACGATGTCCCTGATTCACAGCAGAGTAAGCTGATAGCATATCTAAGTATTTGTTACCTTCTGGATCTTTTACCCAAGCACCTTCAGCCTCTGAAATAACGATTGGTAGCGGGTGATAGTTTGCAGCACCAAAATTTTGCGTTTGTTCAATTACTTGATTTGTTTTTGTCATAAAGTATTCTCTCCTTACGTTCATGATGAAAAACTCTGGAAGACTCTGTTTTTCTATAAATAAATTCAATAGAACAATTTCAGCATTTTCTGAATATAAAAAGCAAGAATCTGCACACTACTCCTAGGTAAGCCGCCTCGACATTAGCGCCTACGGTTCTTGCCGGACTCACTTTACTAGGAGGAGTCGCGCAGATTCTCTTATAATTTATGCCTCAGCAAAATTGCGTCCGGAAGCATAACTTCTTCGGTCAGCCGAAAGAAGTTATAACATTTCAGAAGTTGTTTTTGCTTGCATATGAAGTTGTAGATAGTCAGGGCCACCTGCTTTTGAGTCAGTACCTGACATATTGAAGCCGCCGAATGGTTGGTAACCAACGATTGCACCAGTACAGCCACGGTTGAAGTATAAGTTACCTACATGGAAATCTTCACGTGCTTTTTCTAAGTTCATACGATTATTTGTAATAACCGCACCAGTTAAGCCGTACTCAGTATCATTTGCAATATCAATTGCTTGATCGAAATCTTTAGCTTTTGAAATAGCTACAACTGGTCCAAAGATTTCTTCTCTCATAACTCGTGCAGAAGGATCTACATCTGCAAATACTGTTGGTTGAATGAAATAACCAACTGAATCATCAGCTGTACCACCTGCAACTAGGCGACCTTCTCCTTTACCAATTTCAATGTACTCTGTCACTTTATTGAATGCTGCTTGGTCAATAACTGTTGCCATGAAGTTGTTGAAGTCTGATGGGTCACCAACTGTTAACGTGTTTGTTAATTCCACTACACGGTCAACAACTTGGTCATAGACATCTTCAACGATAACAGCACGAGAACATGCTGAACATTTTTGACCCGAGAAGCCAAATGCTGATTTTACAATAGATTGTGCTGCAAGCTCTAGATCCGCTTCTTTATCAACAACGATTGTATCTTTACCGCCCATTTCAGCGATAACACGTTTAATCCAAATTTGACCGTCATTTAATACAGACGCACGTTGGTTAATACGTAAGCCTACATCACGAGATCCTGTGAAGCTAATGAAGCGTGTTTTTGGATGATCAACTAAGTAGTCACCTACTTCTGCACCAGAACCTGGTACAAAGTTCACAGCACCTGCTGGAAGACCCGCTTGCTCTAACACTTCGATAAATTTATAAGCAACTACAGGTGTTGTCGAAGCTGGTTTTAATAATACAGTGTTACCTGTTACTAAAGCTGCCACCGTTGTCCCCGCCATAATTGCGAATGGGAAGTTCCATGGTGAAATAACAATACCAATACCTAATGGAATATAGTCATAACGGTTGTATTCACCTGGACGACTTTCTACAGGTTGACCTTCTTTAACACGGAGCATTTGACGACCATAGTATTCTAAGAAGTCAATTGCTTCTGCAGTATCTGCATCAGCCTCAGCCCATGGTTTACCTGCTTCTTTTGTTAAAAGTGCAGAGAATTCATGTTTACGACGGCGAATAATTGCCGCTGCTTTGAATAATACGTCTGCACGAACAGCTGGATCTACTTTTTTCCAAGTTTTGAAAGTTTCATCTGCCGCTTGCATTGCTTTTTCAGCTAGTTCTTTGTTTGCTTTTGATACGCGACCAATTACTTCTGTTTTCTTTGCTGGATTATATGAAACGATTTTATCTTCTGTAGTAATACGTTCTCCACCGATAATTAGTGGATAGTCTTGACCTAAATATCTCTCTACTTTATTTAATGCCTCTAAATATGCGTTGTAATTTGCCTCTTGAGTAAAATCTGTGAATGGTTCGTGTTTGTATGAAATCATACTTTATCCTCCCTCGTGAGATGTGTTTTAAGTGCGCAAAAAACATTGACGCAAAATATCTTTGCGTTTAGAATATTCTTACACTTATTATAATGCAAAATTTTGTTGCATATTTCAAGTAAAAAATTTTTGAGGTGCACATTTTATGAAAAATTCTGAACCCTTACTTCCTTTTTATAAGTTTATTGCAACAAATGTTTCTGTTGGTATTCATGCTGTAGACCTTTCTGGCAAAACAATTATTTATAATACAAAGATGAAAGAAATTGAAGGTTTCCATTTTGATGAATTAGCAGATCGTTCTGTTATTGAAATGTTTTCCTTCCGCCAGCATGAAAGTACTTTAATGCGTGTATTACAAACAGGTAAAAAAGAAATTAATGTAAAACAAACTTACTGGAATAAAAATGGTCATGAAATTACAACTATTAATGATACTTTTCCACTTTATGGTGAAAATAAACTAATTGGAGCGATTGAATTTGCTCGTGACATTACATCACTCGAAAAGCTAGTTTATCAGCCTCTTCGTCGATATGATGAACCTTTAACATTCGATATGATTACAGCTGTATCCGAATCGATGCGACAAATTATTGCAAACGCAAAAAAAGCAGCAGCTGTGAAGTTACCGGTATTATTAATAGGAGAATCGGGTACAGGAAAAGATTTAGTCGCAGAGGGGATCCACCATGCAGCATCGCCTGACCCTGAAGCATTTGTAACATTAGTGAGTCGTCGCTCTGTTCCATCTGTTTTAGATAAATTGCAGGAGCTCTTACAAGATGACAAGGCATATACTTTTTTCTTCGAACGCGTTGACTTTTTAAGTCTAGACATTCAAGAGGAACTGTTAGAGATATTACAATCTCTTCCTCAGTCTAAATACATGCTAATCGGAAGTGTCGGAAGCGACCCTATTACATTGATTGAGGAGAAAAAACTTTCAAAATCACTGTATTATTTCTTTGCTACAATGGCTATTACCATCCCAAATCTAACAGATCGAAAAGAAGATATTCTTCCATTCGTAGATGATTACTTTAACCGCCATCGGGAACGCTTCGCTTCAAATGTCCGGGATCTAGCACCTGATGTCCAGGATCTATTTTTGCAATATGATTGGCCAGGAAATTTAAAGGAGCTTGAGCTATTACTAGATGAAATTGTGTCGTTTATGACCACTGAATCAACAGTTACCTCAGATTTATTACCAATGCATTTCCGTTTCAAGGTACAACAGCAGGACACATCTAATCACGAGCCGGAATTCTTTATGTTCCAACAACAGAATGATGTTATGCCACTCGATGCTTATTTGCGTGAAGCAGAATCATATTATGTGCAAAACGTCTTAAATTTATATGAAGGCAACATTACAAAGGCTGCTAGTGCACTTGGCATGAGCCGTCAAAACCTACAATATCGAATTCGAAAAATAAAAAATCAATAGTTATATTTGAATACTAAAAAACGAGGATACCTTCATATTTGAAAGCATCCTCGTTTTTTATCTCGTACATTAACAGGCAGCAATTATTTGTCTGTATCGAAAGCGTCAGACTCCCACCTCAAAATACAGCAAAAGTAAACATAACTGCCAGTAAATGCGCGATTGGTGAAGACTATAATCAGTGGGGGATAAAGAACCCCCACTAAATCAACTATGCCTCGGCATAATTGGGGTCCGGAGGCTTTAACCACTTTCAGCGGATAGTTTGCTGAAAGAAGTTAAAGCTTCACTTTATTGACCTGACTGTTCGATCCAGCCCTGTAATTTTTCTTTTAGGGAATTAAAACCATTCGCATCCGATTCATCTACACGGTCCTGCAATGATTTACGTGGTAGTACATCTTTTTTACGCAATGTAGTTGGGCGCTCCTGCAAAGCACGAATCGATAAACTAATTTTTTCGGCATCTTCATCGATTTCAAGTATCTTTACTTCAACCTCTTGCCCAACTGACAAAAATTCACTAACGTCCTTTACAAAGCCGTACGTAATTTCGGAAATATGTACAAGGCCTTGTGTATCTTCATCAAGCGCAACAAATGCACCATACGGCTGTATACCTGTAACTTTACCGGTCAACACGTCCCCTAATTCATATTTTTGTCCCATAACCTTTGCCCACTTTCTTTTTGTTTGCTACGTATATATCACCACAAATTATAACATAGGTGTATTAGTGGGGCAAAAATTCATACCATCAATCCACGATTCCTGTTATGCGATAATTACCTTCTTTGTTTATCGATAATTTAATAAGAAATTGTCTACCATACATATCCTGATACTCTTCAGAAACACGAACAGCAACCGTTGGATAGATACCATCATATTCACCTAATTGGCTAAAGATATCTAAACTTTTAACATTGTTTAACAAACTTGTATTAATGTTCGTTTCTGGCATTAATATAGCTTTTTGTAAAGATTTATCTCCAATAGTTATTGCATATAAATAAAGGGAGACCATATTTAATGGGCGTAATTGATCGATAAATGTTTCAGTATCGCTTTTTTTATATTGCTCATATATACTCTTTATTTGTGATTCATCAATACTTACAATCGTAAAATCACTATCATTAATAAATCCTGCTGTTTCTTCTCGAGTTTGCAATATGATTGTCCAAATATCATAAGTTGATAACTGGCTTAAAGTATTTGAGCGATTGTTCTGTTGTAGTTCATTCAAAATTGTTGAAGCAGTTTTCTTCATTACTTCCCCGTAGGTTCCATTAGCTACTTTTTGCAAGAAATCCATATAATCTTCACGAGGTTCCCCACCTTTTGTAAGAGCAGGATAGCTTGCAGTTCCTTTCAACAACACTAACCATGTATTTTCAAAACTTTGTCTTACAACCTTATAACTAGGTGAACCTGCGTTTACATCTGCTAGTAATGTACGCTCCATTAATTTTAATGATTTAGCGGTTTCTTCTCGTGTATACTTTAAATCATCTGCTAATAAAAATTGTCCCTTTTCTAAATACTCAAAGTAACCAAAAATATCAGGATGCAATTTATTGATATTGGGTAGCGAAAATTCACCGTAAATCGGTGTGGCTTTAAAATAAAACGTCCCTTCTTCATTTTCTTTCAATTCCATGAATTGATTATTTGCGGCCTTAATAATCGCCCATAAATCTGACGGATATTTATTGGTATCTTTCGACTTCTTTAGGAGAGGTCCATATGGTTTAAGAAGATCACTGTAAAAGTTCTCTAATTCCAATACAGTTTCTTCATATAAGCGATATACCTCAAAAGATTCATCGAACGTTAAATTAGATTCATCAATCGTTTCCAAGACTCTTCTTGGTGTTATTAATTTATTAAGTATAGTTTCCTCATTAATTTTTAAAAACTGTACATCCTCTTCTTGTACATGAGAATTCCTTCTTGTATAGAAGTCTAGCACGTAGTCAGCTTCTTTAATAAATTCAAATGCATTCAATTCGTCAATAGTAACTTTTAACTCTATTCTTATTTGCTCTTTTTTACTATTGTATTTTTTAGTTATATTTTCAACCCATTCTTTAATTCCAACTTCCTTTTTTTCTTCCTGAGAAACATCCTTTTTACTATTTACGATTTCTGGTTGGTTAATCATATAAGATGAAACGAGCATACTCACTAACAGTACACTTGCAATGCTTGCTATCCAGACTGCTGGCTTTCGCCATCTTGAAGGGGGCTTTTGTGTTGTTACTGTTTCTAGTGCTTGTTGTGTTGGATTTTCTGCCTCGATTTGTGCGAAAACGGCTTCTGGATCTAACTGTGGTTCCAAGCGATTATAGGATTTTTTTAGAAGCTCCATTCGTTTTTCAAATTGTTTATCATCCATTTTCAACACTCCCCTCCTCCATTAACACCACTTTAAGCTTTTCCTTTGCACGCAATATACGAACTTTGACAGTTGCTAACGAAATATTTAGTACTTCCGCTATCTCCTCATACTTAAATTCATGGAAGTAAAATAATATGAGCGGATAACGATACTTTTCATCGAGTTCTTTAATAGCATTATGTAATTGCCTATCCTCCTCAAAATTAAGGACATACTTTTCGGCTGAAGATGAGGGCGTTTGCTGCTGAGCACTTAGCCTCTCTTCCTTTGCCTGCTCTTGCTGTTCTTTGTGATAATAATCACGGGTTGCATTTAATGTAATTTTATAGAGCCATGTCGTAAAACGATCCTGCTTAAATTGATGTAAAAAACGATACAGCTTTACAAACACCTCCTGTGAAACATCCGCTAAATCATTACTATGAACGCCACATTGAAAAGCAAATTTTTCAACTGTACGTTGATGTATTTGGATTAGCTCTATATAGGCGTCTTTGTCTCCTCGCTGAGCCCGTTCTATTAATTCAGTTTCAGTCACGGTCATCCCCCCTTCGCACATGTAACGAATCATTTCTCTTAATTGTTACATATTTTTACTTATTAATAAAAAGTACAAATATCTCGCTAAATCAAAACAAAGCCACTAAGACCCCGAATTTCGTTACTAAAACCATATACTGAATCACTAAAATACCCACGTTTCACAAACAAAATGAAGACAAGAATTTCTATTAATCATTTTCCGTGAAATTTGCTTGTGTTAGAAGAATATTGCGATTAAATAAAGCTTTAATATAAGAAGGATTTAATTCCGTATCTTCGAGAGATCAATTTACATCTAAAATTGGGTTTATTTTAGCTGCCGCTGGAAGTTCGATAGGGGTTAGAGCTATTTGGAAGTTTCCTTAGATGGCGGGTACTAACGGCGGAAGTGTTTTTATTTTATTATTTATTCTATGTTCCTATCTGATGTAAAAATTTTAGACCGTTCTTTTTTCGATACTTTGTAGACTTTTTGACGAATAGTATTGGTATGCCAATTGGAGCCTTACTAATTTCATCTTTGCAGGCTATTACTATACAAAAGATATTTTTCGTAAGGAGCCTGCCTCATCTAGTCTGATGTTCAATATTTGGTATATTTTAATTCGGTATGTATCTCCAATAGCGATATTAATTATTTTCATCCAAGGGATCTTACCTTTGTTTAAATAAAAGACCGTTAAAAAACGAGGTTGTCTCTAAATTGAAAGAGACAACCTCGTTTTATAGAAAAGCAAAAGCATCATTGCGTCCGGATTCGGCTTTGTGCTTAGGCCAACAAATGTTCTTTGCGCGAAAGCGTAGTGCTAACGTAGCGGCAGCGGCATGATGTTTTCTGCGCGAAAGCGTAGTGCTAACGTAGCGGCAGCGGCATGATGTTTTCTGCGCGAAAGCGTAGTGCTAACGTAGCGGCAGCGGCATGATGTTGGTCACTCAGTCGTGCCACAGGACGTGGCGTTCTTAACTGAGTTCCTCTATTTCAGCGGATGTTTGGAAACCCTCTAAAAAAAGTTAAATAATGCATTTTGCTTCAAATTTTATCGCAATAAGCTTGTACGAAATGGCTACACAATCTTCAAATGGAATCCATTCTTCAAACGAATGCTCATATGTTTCTTGAATAACCTTTGCAAGAGTTGATGGATCATCAATACCTTGCAATGCTGCTACAACATCTGCAGTTTCAGTATCATAATGATCTGGACCTAAGTGGAATGGATCCCACTCCTCTAGCAGTCGTACGGCCGCTTGATTCATTTTTATATTTTCCAAAATACTCACCTATTATCCTTTTATCATACTCGTATGATACCATAGTAAATAAAAAAGAAAAGAGTGATTTACTTGTCTATTTTCGATCAAACTATTAAACGTCGTTGTACAAACTCTGTAAAATGGGACGCAATGGAAAATGTATATGGGCTACAAGATGCTTCAGATATACTACCAATGTGGGTAGCGGATATGGATTTTGCTGCTCCAGTAGCCGTATCAAAAGCGCTACAAGAACATGCTGTAAAGACCGTTTTCGGCTATAGCTTTGTTAGTGATAAAGCAGTGCAAGCGATCGTAGACTGGCAGCATGCACATCATGATTGGCACATTGACAAAGAATCAATTGTTTTCTGTAACGGTGTTGTTGCTGCTTTAGCAGATAGTATCAAGGCACTAACAAATCCAGGAGATAAAGTTCTTATTTCCTCACCTGTCTATCCACCATTTTATAATACCCCGAAAAGTAATGGCCGAGAGATCGTTAGTTGTCCTTTAGTTGAAGAAGATGGCTCATTTGTCTATGACTTCGAAGCCTTTGAACAAGCACTTGCTCAAAATGTGAAAGCCTACATATTGTGTAATCCTCATAATCCTGGAGGCTATGTATGGGATGAAGCTACATTAAAGGAAATCGTACGACTATGTGCAAAATATGATGTTGTTATTATTTCCGATGAAATTCATTCTGATTTAATGTTGGATGGTTCAAAACATACACCATTAGCAAAAATCGCTGGTGATGAAATGGATCGTATTATTACGTGTATGGCACCGACAAAAACATTTAATCTAGCTGGGATACAAGTCGCTTATATGGTTGTAACGGATAAGAAAAAGCGTATGCTACTAGAAGCAGTTCATATGGCTAGTGGGCAAGGCTCATTAAATACTTTTGCTTCTGTTGCACTTGAAACTGCTTATACAGAGGGTTCCCCATGGTTAAATGACATGCTTTCTTATATTTCAAATAATATGGACTATGTGATTGCTGAATTAGAACAATTACCTGGTATCCATATTAGAAAACCTCAGAGCACTTATTTACTTTGGATTGATTATCGAGAATTAGGACTTGATGAAAAAGAAATTATGAAACGCTTGCTGGAAAATGGTAAGTTAGCATTAGAGCCTGGGACAAAATATGGCGAAGAGGGTAGCGGCTTCCTGCGTATGAACGTCGCTTGCTCATTTGACACAGTAAAAGACGGTGTTCAGCGCTTTAAGCAAGTACTTCAACAATAGAAAGTAAATAGTGAAGGATATCTCAAGTTTTTCTGAGATATCCTTTTTTGTTGAGAAAATATAGATCATATGGAGAATGATACGAAGGCATACAAGCATAAGAGTAATGGAGAAAAATGCCCCGCAATCCTTAAAGGCTGCGAGGCATCTGGTACAATCAATTATGATTAGGCATAATTGCATCCGGAATCGGCCGGACGCTTTAACTCAGTTGGGTGTTTAGTCACCCGCTGAATGCAGTTAAATATTTTGCTGATTGTTTGTATTGTTTTTTTCTGAAAGAATACGTGCTTCGATTTCCTTTGATTTCATTTCTTGTTTCTTAGAAATCTTACGGAAAACTGTAAAGACAACAATACATAATATAAGCATGATTAAAAATTCAAAAGCTGCAGGAACATAGCCTGATTTATCTTCTGGGATATAAAAAAATTGATACATTAAATGTTTCATGTTTTACACGTCCTTACAATTATTATTCAAAAACTGTAATTGACTCGATTTTCACATCTTCTACTGGTTTATCACGGAAGTCTTTTTCTACATCTGCCATTTTGTCTACAATGTCCATTCCTTCAACAACATGACCAAATACTGTATGCTTATGGTCTAACCAAGGAGTACCGCCATTTTTAGCATATGCTTCAATAATTTCTTCTGGGAAGCCAGCACCTTGTAATTGACGAAGCATATCACTTGGAAGGTGCTTCATTTGTACGATAAAGAATTGTGAACCATTTGTGTTTGGACCCGCATTTGCCATTGAAAGGGCACCGCGAAGATTAAATACGTTTTCAGAGAACTCATCCTCGAAAGAGTTACCCCAAATTGACTCGCCGCCCATACCTGTACCAGTTGGGTCACCACCTTGAATCATAAAGTCTTGGATTACACGGTGGAAAATGATGCCGTCATAGTATCCTGATTTTGCATGGCCTAAGAAGTTTTCAACAGTTTTTGGTGCATGCTCTGGGAATAATTTAATTTTGATGGCACCTAATGTTGTTTTCATTTCTACAAGTACTTCGCCTTCTAGTACTTCTGTTGTTAATTGTGGAAACATTGAAGTCTCTCCTTTAAATGTAAAATTTCAGTTTCATTGAAAATGATAGTACTATCATTTCTGACCTCATTTTAGTCTAACATACTTCTTAATGGTTTTCTTCACCAAAGTATTGACGATTTTTTGCACTTTTAATTTTTTAGCTTATCACCATACCGCAGTGTTGAATTCCGTTCCGACTGGGCGCTTTTCTGGAGGCTTCCGTTAAGCCGCTTGGGCCAATAAGTGTTTTTTTCGCGAAAGCGTAGCGTCAGCGGCACGATGGTAGTCACGAAGGTGTTATTACAGTACTGTTCTTCGGTTAAGAAATATTCTTTCATATTAACCCCCTTACTATATTTTTAATGATTGTTCATATATTACCTTGATTGACCATAAAATGGAAAATATCGGAATAAAGAAGGAAAAGTGGAATAGGATTATATGAATAATAATAGAAAAAATGGAGGGATTGAATGAAATTTATACAAAAAATAAGTGTAATCGGACTGTCGGTATGTATGTTAAGTATCGTTTTTTCATCTACCAGTATGGCAACAAAAATCGTTACAGAAGAGCACTTGAATTCAGTAAATGAAAAAAATAAAAAAGAAGTTAATTATTACAAAAACGACTCCGCCAAAATATTAGCACAAGAAACAAAAACGGTAGTAATTGAAACAGAAAAAAAAGATAAATCATTATTAGAGCAAAAAACAAAAGAATTTGAAGAAAAAATGAAAATGGAACAATTAACCTTTATTGAAGAGGGATTGAAAAAAGCAACAACGCTTCAAGATGTAGAAAAAGTAAAAAGTGAAGCAGCCAACCTATTAACAAAAGAAAAAGAATTGTTTAAAGCAGCAAGTGAAAAATATGTAAAAACAAAGATTGATACGGAAAAAGTGAACTTAGCGATGATTTCAAGTTCATATGAGACGGTTAAAGATGACTTTTTCACTTTTAACAAACACAAATTCTATTACTATGATGTCAATAAAAATGAATTTGTTCCAAACAATAAAGTAAATAAAATAGAAGAAGTAAAAGAATTTGAAAAAAACCACATAGAAGATTCAAAAGTAAAAGATAATCCAATCAACACCTTAATCCTGTTCATTCTCCTTGCATTATTATGTATAATTCCTCTTCTGATAAGTAACAGTCAAAAAAACAGAGCGTAAGCTTTCTTGATGCTATTAGCCTTCGTTCCTCTGCCTGTTCGCTCCAGGATCTCATCTATGACGCTAACTACACTTCAATCAACTTATTCACAGAGACATACGTTTTGAAAAAATGTCATCCAACTTTGAATTATCGCTCAACTTTTAATTGTTATCGACATCCGCCTTCCAAAGGCAAAAAAGGATTTATACACAAATTGTGTGTGAATCCTTTTACTTTAGTATCATGCCTAGCCTTCACCAATACTTAATAAGCTTTAACAAACGTCGTCTCCAACTTCATTATTATAAATACAAATAGGTCGTAACGCGTATTTGGAAACTATCCAAATTATGTTATTCTGTTGAATGACTCATATTTAGAGTGGAGGCACACATGAAAAAGGCTTTTGGTTTTTTTATCATTTTACTATCCTTACCTGTCCTTTGGTGGATTAGTACAAATATTAGGACAGAGATCAATGCAGCACAAGCGCATGAGGAGCAAATCGCCAGCGCTATTCATTTACCGGAAGTACAGCCACAGCTTCCAGTAACACTTATTGATCGAAACGGTAAAACATTTAGCGAGGAATATGTCGAATGGCGGCAGCCTCTAACATTACAGGAAACCCCAAAAATTGCCCAGGAAATTTTTATTGCAAGTGAGGACGCTCATTTTTATGAGCATATCGGTTTTGACCTCAGTGCTATCATCCGTGCAGTTGTTGCTAACTCAAGTACAAATTCAACTTCTCAAGGTGCTAGTACCATTACACAACAGCTCGTTCGAATGCGTTATTTATCTGACGAAAAAACATATGAACGAAAATTAACAGAGATTTTTTACTCTTATGAGCTTGAGAAAGAATTTGATAAAGACGAGATTTTAACGATGTATTTAAATGAAGCCTATTTCAGCAATCAAGTTTATGGAATCGGTGGAGCAGCTACATATTATTTTCAAAAACCACTCCAAAAACTATCTATAGCTGAAATTGCATTTATTGCTGCCATTCCAAATAACCCCTCGCTTTATAATCCTTTAAAAAACTTTGAAAAAACAAAAGCGAGGCAGGAACGGTTATTAGATACACTTGCAGCGAGAGACGCTATAACAAAAGAAGATGCCATTACATATAAAGCTGAAACTATCACATTAAATGTCAAGAATAAAGCGCAAAGCTCCCCTATGTACAGCACGTATGTCCTACAAGAGCTTAGATGGTTAGTTGCAGAAAAAGAAGGTTATTCAGATCGACTTGCAAATACACAAAGTGAGGAAGAGAAGAAAAAAATCAAGGCGCAGCTAGACAAGCGACTTAATGCATTATTCCAAAATGGATTAACGATTTATACCGCGCTTGATCCAGACAAACAAGCACATGATGAGGATAAAATGACGGCGATTCTAGGCTCAGGTAAATTACAAGCAGCTGGAGCAGTTATTGATAATACATCCCGAGAAGTTGTTAGTCTTTATGCTGGGAAGAACTACGAAAAGTTTGGTTATCATCGGGCCTTTCAAGGTACACGTCAACCAGGCTCTGCCTTTAAGCCATTAGCTGTATATGCTCCTTTCTTAGAAACGACAGCACATACACCTGATTCTATCGTCAGTGGTGGCAGTTATTGTGTCGGTTCATTTTGTCCACAAAACTATGGAGGCTTTAAATACGGTGATGTACCGATTCGAGTAGCATTTCGAAATAGCTACAATACATCGGCTCTCCGTCTCTTTAACACCGTCGGAATTGACACAGCCTTTAGTTACTTAGATCGCTTTCATTTCCGCTCTATCGTGGCAAAAGACCATACTTATGCTGCCTCCTTGGGAGGATTAACATATGGTGTTACAGCACTTGAACTAGCAGATGCTTATACAAGTTTTATAGACGGCTCATACGTACTTGCCCATAGCATCCGTAAAGTAACAGCATCTGATGGCACGGAGCTTTACAGCTGGGATTCAGCACGCGATCAAATTTGGGCACCGAAAACAGTTAAGTATATGCGTTCAATGCTTGCAGATGTTGTTACAAAAGGTACCGCGCAAGGCGTTTATAGTAGAAGTAACTATGTCGGTGCCAAAACAGGAACAACTAACAACTATCGCGACTACTGGCTTGCCGGATTAAATAATGAGTACACTGCAGCAGTATGGCTTGGCTACGATAAGCCACAATCTATGGAGAGATTAGAAGCTTATAAGATTCATCACAAGCTATTTAATGTTCTACTGGAATAACCTAAAGTTGACATGCATACGAACAATAGCAAATCATCATCTTAATCCGAAATACCAAGCATCGCCATTGTAAATACGACGTAATATTTGTGCACGACGAATTGTCCTCCCCTGGCAAATTAGACATGATACTGAATAAGCACGAAATACATGTGGTTCTTCAACAGATGGAAAAGAAACTTCGGAAAAATATGATAACGGCAATTATATTTTGTTAAACTTAAAGTGCAAAGCGAAAATTCCTCTCGTAGTTTGTCTCGACAACAATTACGATGCTTGAGTTTTCGCTTTTTTCTATAGCAATTTTAGAAAGAAAACATTTAAATATTTATCAAAACAGGAAGAATTAATTTACAATTGAATTACATCTCATCACAAAGGAGGGGGAATGTAGCATGAAAAGAAAGTTATTTTTGTTTTTATTATTGTTAGGACTTTTATTAGGGGGATGTATTAAAAAAGACGAGGAAGGCAAATTTGTTATTGATGAAGTCTCTACATCAGCTTTGGAAAGCGGAAAAAATTACTATATTATAACAGCTATTAGATGGACAGGTAATGGTAACGTGATCATCAACGATATTGACTTACTTCACGCTGAGTCTAACATTCAACATCAGTTTTATGCAGGTGAAAGTGGTAAAAAGCTAGGGGTATATAAACGAGACAAAGAAGATATCGGAGAATTAAAAGACATCAAAGATTGGACAATCGAAAAAGAAGGAATCCTCATTTTGTCATTCCAACTAGAAGATGTGAAAAAGAATCCTAAACGACAAATCAAAATTCTCTATACTGTCAATGATAAACAGCAAGAACAAATTATTGATTCAAGTACAATTCAAAATCTTTATACAACCGCAAAATAAATACTCTAAAGTACTTATTCACATTTGACAGACGCTGCAGATCCTAATGCAAGGATGTAACGCTTTAGTCAACACGGCCACTATCCCTTGAGAATGCAACAAAAATTTATGAAATTACTAATGACAAAAGGCAGCAGGAAACAATCCCCTGTTGCCTTTTATTAAATAAAACGAATTGTGCCTTTAGTGAGCAAACGGTAAACTTGCTAAAATACCATTATACAATTTTAAAACAACATAAACTAATAGCGATAATAGTATAGTCCACATAAAAAGTTCAAATACTAATAAGCCAATTGTTCCACCCATCGACATAAAATGACTCATTTTATAGATAAGATAAATAAAGTAGATAAAAACGGTTAAGACAAAAATACCTACTAAAACGTAAATAAATTGAATAGCAAAGGCTGAACAGATTGCACCAACTAATAAAATGATGTATCCACCTCGAGCTTGATTCACTGTCGTACCATCATGATCCTTTGAGAAAAATAACATTCCTAACTCATGAATCGTTTCCCCTACTAATTTTAATGCTGAAAATAGCATAAAAAAGATTACAGCAAAGACAATTAGCAAGAATACACGGAGCTCGAAATCGGATAAAAACTCACGCATGCCGGAATACACACCGATTGCATGAAAAACTTGCAGCGATTCACTTACTGCATACATTCCAAATGTCAAACTAAACAATAAAATTGTAATTAATGGTAGATAACCATAAATATAAGGGTTTTTCATAAATAATTTTTTCCTCTATTATTATTGATAACTTCCTATTTATAATATATCCAAAGTTCTTCCATTACCGCAAGCTAAATCATATGAGTGCATATGCAATCCTACAAAAAGTGCGATATAATTAACATACTTATCTGCATAAAGGAGGATTTTTTTGTTACAAGTACTTTATATTTTCATTCCAATGCTTGCTGCAATATTTGTGCCACTTTTATATAAAAGCATTAAAAATATTCACACAGGTTGGTTTGTTCTTGCAGTACCTGCTACACTCGCGATTATTTACGCATCTTATATCGGAAAAGTAGCAGATGGTAAAGTATTTCTTGAAGAGCTTCCTTGGATTCCATCGCTTGATATTTCCATCGTTTCTTATTTAGATGGACTTAGCTTGCTGTTCTCATTGCTGATTACTGGAATTGGCTCATTGGTCGTACTTTACTCTATTTTTTACTTAGACAAACATAAAGAAAAATTACATAATTTTTATGTTTACCTATTATTATTTATGACCGCAATGCTAGGAGTAGTACAGTCAGATCATTTAATTACGCTGTACTTCTTTTGGGAACTAACATCTATTTCATCATTTTTACTGATCGGCTATTGGTATTCTCGTGATGCCTCTCGCTTTGGTGCACTTAAGTCAATGATGATTACAGTCGGTGGCGGCTTGATGATGTTAGGAGGATTCATCCTTCTTTATATAATGGGAGGAACGTATTCAATCCGTGAACTTATTGTAATGGCACCTAGTTTAGTGCAGCATCCCCTGTTCACCTGGTCGCTCGTTTTAATACTTCTAGGAGCATTTACGAAGTCTGCCCAATTCCCATTCTACATTTGGTTACCAGATGCAATGGAAGCGCCAACACCAGTAAGTGCATACCTTCACTCTGCAACAATGGTAAAGGCAGGTATTTATTTAGTTGCACGCTTTACACCAATTTTCGCTGTTTCTGAGCTTTGGGTATGGCTCGTTACAAGCGTAGGTATTTTAACGTTATTCTGGGGTTCATTCTTTGCTATAAAGCAAACAGATTTAAAAGGAATCCTTGCTTTCTCCACAGTGAGTCAGCTTGGACTTATCATGTCATTGCTCGGCGCCAGTGCTTTAGCGTTTCATGGCAATGGGACTACAGATACTATTAAATTTGCTGCCTTTGCGGCAATCTTCCATCTTATCAACCATGCAACGTTTAAAGGAAGCCTATTCATGATTGCAGGCATTGTCGATCATGAAACAGGTACACGTGATATTCGTAAGCTCGGTGGATTAATGAGTATTATGCCGCTTAGCTTTACAGTAGCGGCTATCGGAAGCTTATCAATGGCTGGTCTACCGCCATTTAACGGCTTCTTAAGTAAGGAAATGTTTTTAACTGCCATGCTTGCACTGCAAAATTTCGAATTTTTAGGCTTCGAAACATGGGGAGCACTCTTCCCGATTGTCGCTTGGATTGCTAGTATATTTACATTTGTCTATAGCTTCTATTTTGTTTTCAGAACATTTACTGGTAAATATAAACCAGAAAAATTACCTCATAAACCACATGAGGCACCGATTGGTATGCTAATTTCGCCGATGATTTTAGCAGCATTAGTCGTAACAATATTCTTTATTCCGAACCTAGTTGGTGATACCTTTGTAAAACCAGCAGTACAAGCTATTCAGCCATTCTTATATGATTCACCAAAGGATATTGATATTCATGTGGCTGCTTGGCATGGTGAAATTACTCCCGAATTAGTCATGACATTTGGCATAGTAATTGTTGGGGTTCTATTGTTTGTAGCATTACCAAAATGGCAGGTTATTTACCAAAGATTCCCGCAATCTTTAACGTTAAATAATGCATACGACAAGACTATGCTCGGACTAGATGTTGGGTTAAATCGCGTATCACGTCTTTATATGACGGGCTCTATGCGTCACTACCTGTTGTATATGTTTAGTAGCATTGCGGCGATTGTAATCGGTTCTTTATTTGTGAAGAATGCTTTTACAGTCTCCTTCCAAGACGTTTCACCTATTCGTCCTTACGAAATCATTTTAGTTGTAATATTAGTCATTGGAACAGCCATTACAATTTTGGCAAAGTCACGTTTAACAGCTATTATAGGCCTTGGTGCTGTGGGCTACACAGTAGCATTATTCTTCGTTATTTTTAATGCTCCTGATTTAGCATTAACACAGCTTGTCATTGAAACAATTTCTGTTGCGCTATTTTTACTAGCGTTTTATCATCTGCCGAAGCTCGGAAAACGAGAAGAGCGCATGAGATTCCAATTAAATCGCGCGATTGTTTCCGTTGCTGTCGGTGTTATGGTTACGCTTTTAGCACTGTCTGCACATTCACAAAAATTGATTCCGACTATTTCGAAGTATTATGAGGAAACAGTTTATTCAAAAGCAGGCGGTGGAAACATTGTCAACGTTATCTTAGTAGACTACCGTGGCTTTGATACATTATTTGAAATTACAGTGCTAGCTATTGCTGGAATGGCCATTTTAGCAATGATCAAGCTACGCATGAATAGAAAGGAGAAAACACATGAAAACAAATGATGTAATTATACAATTTACAACAAAAATTGTATTCTTCATTATTTTCTTCTTCTCTATTCATATTTTTCTCGCAGGTCATTACACACCTGGAGGCGGCTTTGTTGGTGGACTTTTAACATCGAGTGCGATCGTGCTCTTAGTCCTTGCCTTTGATTTAAATACGGTTCGTAAGGTTTTACCTATAAATTATACGTATTTAACTGCAATTGGCTTACTTCTAGCACTCGCAACAGCCGCTTTCCCAATGTTTATAGGTAAACCGTTTTTTACACATTTCTTTGATTATTTCGATTTACCGCTTCTAGGCAAACAGTCATTACACACGGCTATGCTTTTTGATAGCGGTGTCTATTTGGTTGTTGTCGGCGTTACGATGACCATTATTCAAACGATTGGGGAGGATGAATAATGGAAATAATGATGGCGTTTGTCATAGGCTTTCTATTTATGGCAGCGGTTTATTTAATCTTATCCAAAAGCTTATTGCGTATTATTATCGGGACAGGTCTTTTAAGTCATGGCGCTCATCTTCTAATTTTAACGATGGGCGGGCTAGGTGGAGAAGCACCACCTGTTTTAAAGGAAGGGGCAAAAACTTTTGCAGACCCATTACCACAGGCGCTTATTTTAACAGCGATTGTTATTAGTTTTGGAGTAACAGCTTTCTTCTTAGTACTTGCATATCGTTCTTATCAGGAGCTCGAGACAGATGATATAAGCTTAATGAGAGGAAGTGATGAGGATGAATAACTTCCTTCTACTGCCAATTATCATTCCATTTTTCTTCGGTATGATTTTAATATTCGGGCAAAAAAACTTAAAATATCAGCGTTCATTCGCATTACTTGGTATAGTGCTCGCACTTACATCAGCCATTTCACTGCTTATAAAAGTGAAAAATGATGGTATTCAAATGGTAACGTTCGGGAATTGGCCTGTGCCGTATGGCATTACGATGGTTTCTGATATGGTATCTGCATTGCTTGTCACTACAACGCTGCTGATCACCTTCTTTGTTGTTTGGTATGGCTTTGGTTCCATCACAAAGGAACGTGAACGCTTCTTCTATTATCCTGGCATTATGTTTATTTTAACTGGGGTTAACGGGGCATTTACGACAGGCGATATTTTTAACCTTTTCGTGTTCTTCGAGGTATTGTTAATGGCCTCTTATTTGCTCATCGTTCTTGGGGGCGAAAAAGGACAGCTTAAAGGTTCCATTAAATATATTTTAATTAATGTTATTTCATCTGCTTTATTTGTTATTACAGTTGCCTTCCTTTACTCTGTAGTAGGTACATTAAACATGGCAGATATTGCGGTAAAAATTGCTGAAATTAATCAGCCAGGTATCGTTACGGTTATAGCTGTACTATTTTTAATGGTATTTGGGTTAAAAGCGGCTATTTTCCCGCTATACTTCTGGCTACCAACTTCTTATGCAGCAGCACCTATACCAGTGCTAACGCTATTTGGTGCACTACTAACAAAGGTGGGCATTTATGCGATTACTCGAACATATACATTGTTCTTTGTTCATGATTTATCGTATACACATGATTTACTGATGGCTTTAGCAGTTGCAACAATTATTGCGGGCTGTATTGGTGCACTTGCCTACCATGATGTGAAGCTCATCATTATATATAATATTGTCATAGCTGTAGGTGTTATTTTATTTGGTGTTTCTCAAATGAATGAAATCTCCCTAAAAGGTGCAATGTTCTATTTAATCCATGACATGCTTATTAAAGCAGCGCTCTTTATGTTAATAGGGATCGTCATCTACATTACTGGCACATCTGATTTACGAAAAATGGGCGGTCTTATGAATAAATATCCTGCTCTTGGTTGGTGCTATTTAATTGCAGCATTTGGTTTAGCAGGGATCCCCCCACTTAGTGGCTTCGTTGGAAAGCTGTTGATTGTACAGGGAGGATTTGAAGCAGGCAGTAAATGGAGTAGTATTTTTATTTTAGCTTCATCACTTCTCGTTTTATTATCGGTTATTCGTATTTTCCTTTATGCCTTCTGGGGTGAAGAAAAAGAAACAACGGGTACTGTCGATAAAAAAGTCTACTCTACACTATTTGTGCCTACCGTTCTTTTAGTGCTCATTACTGTAGCGTATGGTGTAGGCTCTGAATGGATTACTCCATTTATGGACGATGCGGCAAAACTATTAAGTGATCCATCTATTTATATAGATGCTGTAATGAAGGAGGATTAGAGATATGGCATTTCAAATTATTTTAAATGTTGTACTTGCCTTCGTTTGGATGTTCCTTTCTTCTAATTACACAGCAACAGGCTTTATCATTGGGTTCATTCTCGGTATTATATTGCTCATTATTATGCGTAGATTTTTTACTACCCGTCTTTACGTCTACCGCATATGGGCAATCATTAAGTTGACGTTACTCTTTTTAAAGGAGTTAGTGTTAGCGAATGTACAAGTTCTTCGAGTGGTATTAAAGCCTAAGTTGGATATGCAGCCTGCATTCTTTGCCTATCCGACTGTGTTAACACAAGAATGGGAAATTACTTTATTATCAAGTCTTATTACGTTAACACCTGGTACTGTAGTAGTGCACGTATCTGATGATGCAAAAACTTTATATGTACATGCGATTGACATGAGTGATGTCGATGAAGCCATTACAGCAATTCGAGATTCATTTGAAAAAGCGATTTTGGAGGTGAGTAAATCATGACAACATTTATTATTGCTTCGATTGTAGTGATTTGCTTATCAATGATTGCAGTCATTTATCGAATGGTTAAAGGTCCTTCTGCATCTGATCGTGTAGTAGCATTGGATTCATTAGGTGTATCAGTCATCTCGCTCATTGGACTGTTTTCAGTACTGGTTGAAACAAGCTTCTTCCTGGAGATTATATTATTGTTAGCGATTTTATCGTTTATCGGTACGGTTGCTTTCTCTAAATTCATAGAGAAAGGAGATATCATTAAACGTGACAATTCTCGCTAATAGTTTAGTTATCTTTTTCATTTCTGTAGGGGTGCTATTTATAGTCGTGACTGCCATTGGTCTTGTCCGTTTACCTGATTTGTACACACGTGCGCACGCTGCTTCAAAAAGTGCAACGCTCGGTGTCATGTGCGTACTCATTGGGGTATTCTTTCACTTTTGGTTAATTGAAGATCACTTTAATCCCCGCATTTTACTCGGTATACTGTTCCTGTTTATCACAGGTCCTGTTGGAGGGCATATTATGACTCGCTCCTCATACATCGCTGGTGTAAAGCCTTGGAAAGGCACAATACACGACGAGCTTGGACCTGAAATTGATCGGATGAAAAAAGAACAAGGCATTAAATAACTTTTCCAAAAAAGTTGGCCAATGAATAAACTTCATTGGCCACTTTTTTAGTTATTTGATAGCATAAAAAATTCCTTCTCTAAACCAATGCCTTCCCAAAAGTTTAGTGCTAAGTCATTTTCTAAATCTACATAAACATTTACTACAGTAGTATTATGTTCGTCATTAAACCAATTCACTAAATCATCTACTAGACGTTTAGCAACCTTCTGTCTTCTATATACTGGCACTACATAAACCTCGTCTATTTGACCATAGTTCATATCGAAAATAAAATCCTTTTTGATCGAAGCCATTCCAAAACCAATCATTGCATTATTTTCATCAGTTGCTATATAAATGGCCCCATATTTTGATTGAATATATTGTTCTAGTTGTTCTTGAATACCCTTCCTTTCACTCTCCCCTAATTCGCAATCTGCAGTTTCTATGGCATTTTCATTCCATAGCTCCAATATTTCATTTAATAATTTTTGGTTTACAATATCCTCCGTTAATAGTTGAATATGTATGCTCATTTCTTCATCTCCTATAATTTATGATGACTTAATCATCCCACAATATATGGAATTATTCTATAATAAATAGGTAAATCTACCATTAAAAAATCTGCTCATCATAAGTAAGCAGATTCTTTAAAAAACAGATTTAGTATATATATCCTTTTGAAGTTAATATGTCTGTGAGCTGGTCTACGCACTCTTCGATAGAATGAAGTTCTGTGTCTAAAATGATTTCTGGATTTTCCGGTTCTTCATAGGGTGCACTAATCCCAGTAAAGTTTGGAATTTCCGCATTACGTGCTTTTTTATAAAGACCTTTTGGATCACGTTTTTCACACATTTCTACCGAACAATTCACATATACCTCTATAAATTCCCCTGTTTCCACAAGCTCACGGACAACTTGACGATCTTCTCGGTAAGGTGAAATAAAAGCAGTTAGAACAATTTGTCCATTTTCCACAAAAAGCTTAGAAACCTCTCCAATACGTCTGATATTTTCCTTTCGACCAGCTTCATCAAATCCTAAATCCTTATTTAAGCCATGGCGAACATTATCACCATCTAAGACAAATGCTTGATGGCCACGTTCAAAGAGTCTGCGTGCAAATGCGTTTGCCACAGAAGATTTCCCAGATGCTGATAAGCCGGTGAACCATAAAATAAAACTTTGATGCTTGTTTTGTGTACGACGCTCCTCTTTCGTAATGGAAGCTTCATGCCAAACGATATTTGAACTCACTTTAAAACCTCCTTACGCATTCCCTTAATTAGTACATCCACAACCTCTTTTCGGCTAAATGTACTTGGAGGCAATTCGCCATTACGTAACATTTCACGAACCTTAGTACCCGATAAAATAACATGCACCGAGCTATCATGCGGGCAAGTTTTCGTTGTTGCCATGCCCTCACATTTGTTGCAATAGAAACTATGCTCAAATTTTAATGGAATAATTCCTAATTCATCTTCCGTAAATTGTTCAAAGATTTTTTGTGCATCGTATGTGCCATAATAATCGCCAACTCCTGCATGATCACGCCCAACGATAAAATGCGTACAGCCATAATTTTTTCGTACAAGTGCGTGGAAAATAGCTTCCTTTGGACCTGCATATCGCATTGCAGCTGGGAACACGCCTAATTGCACGCGATTTTTGGGATAATAATTTTCTAGTAAAACTTCATAGCTTTCCATACGAATTGAGGCTGAAACATCGTCTGATTTTGTTTCCCCAACAAGCGGGTTTAAAAATAATCCATCAATTGTTTCAAGTGCCGCCTTTTGAATGTATTCATGTGCTCGATGCACAGGATTCCGTGTTTGGAAGCCAACAATTGTTTTCCAACCCTTTTCAGCAAAAAGCTTTCGTGTTTCAAGCGGATCGAATGAATAGGCAGGAAACTTTTGCTCTAGACGTTTTACTAATGTAATTTTCCCGCCCACATAAATACTTGGACGTTCATACAACTTTTTAACACCTGGATGCTCTGAATCCTTCGTGCCGTATATTAACATTGCCTCTTTCTGTTTATTTGGCTCATAAATATCAGCAACTTCAATAACACCATAAACAGCATCACCGTATACTAATATTGCCTCATCGCCCGGTTGCAATGTTGCCGCAACTTCCTTGACTACTGGTAATGTAATCGGAATACTCCATACCACCCCTGACGCTAAACGCGTATGTTCAACAACTGATTCATAATCTTCCTGCGTTAAAAAACCTTCAATCGGACTGTAACCACCGATAGCAATTAACTCTAAATCGCTAAGTGCAATGGCATCCAAATCAATAATTTTATTTATATGCGTTACATCCTTCTCTGGATTAAAAGCTTGCACTAATCGTCCACCATGCGGTTGTAAACTCATCAAAATCTCCTCCTAGTTTTATTGAATTACTCAGTTTTATATTTAATCAAGCGTGTTGATCGACCATTTTTATCCACTATAATTAATTAGAAGGCTCTGATTTCCGCTGCGGGCGAGCGTCGAGTAGCCCTATGCTACAATCAGTTAAAGTGGACATACATTAGTAAAATATCCACAAAAAAATCATTTTATTAGCCAATAATAACCCTATATTTTCCTAATCAACACGCCTGATATTTAAGTTTATTTACTTTGATTTTTCATCTTAGGCAAATTGAGACTTCTTCGATTAATTTCTTCCTTACAGAAATGATCGGGAATCCTTCTGAATTGACCGGCTTTCCCCTCAACCAGGTATTTAAATTCCTTCACCCTCATCGTATATTGAGCGCTCTTCTTCACGCATTGTTCGCATTAAGCTAATGACACCAAGTGTTCCAATAATAATGCTGCCAATTATGACGATGGCATAGACATCTTTCTCTAAAAATAGCTGTACTAAAAAATAGGAGATGGTTAAAGAAAGGATTGGCGAGACAATCCAAATACGGATTATTTTTTTCACAATATGCTTATGGAAAATTTGTGTCCCGTTTTTAGCCATCCCCATCCCGATAATCGAAGAGGATGTTACTTGTGTTAATGGCACGGGCAGCCCAAAGATAGAGCTTACACCGACTAGTAGTGCACCTGTGCTCGATATTAATATCCCTTCTGCCTTCTCAAAGCGCATAATTTTTTTACCATTTGTTTCAAGCACTCGTTTTCCTAGTAGCATCGCCCCAAGCGCCACAAATGCCCCACCAAGTAATATTCCAGTTGTTACACTCATCATTCCTGCACCAACAAGAGGCCCAACTGCATTTGCTACGTTATTCATCCCTGCTGAAAAGGCTTCGAAAAATCCAGCGAACACAAGGAGGATTGTTAATATTGAATGATCTTTTAACAAGCCCTTAACACGTAATTTATACAGCCACTTCCCAAAGACAAATGCAATGACAAACGCTACAATTGGCACTATTACCCAAAACGATATGATGACAAGCAATGATTTAATATATAACACTTTGTAGGCAATCCCTACACCTACAACTGCTCCTACTGTCACTTCACTTGTTGATAATGGGATGCCTAAAAGATTGGCGAGAAATAGTGAGCTTGTCGCAGAAATCAAAATAATAATGACAATCTTTACTGTAATGTACTCCTGTGGCATTATGCCGGAGCTGATTGTCTTTACTACCTCTCCACCTCCAAGAACTGCCCCAGAAAAAACACCTACTGAGCAAATGAGCAATGCTTGCCAAGCTTTTTTGATGGCACCTGCTCCGTAAGCGACTCCCATTGAGGCTGCCGCTCCACTAGCACCTATATTCATCGCAAAAAATAAACTAATCGCTATTGCTACATATTCAAGCATGGCAAAACCCCTTTACTCATGTAATCCACATTCAGTTTTACCAGACCCCTGCCATCTACCTGAACGCAAATCATCCATTGTAAATGCCGGTTTTGTACAGTGCTCGCAGCCGACGCTTGGATAGCCTCTGTCATGCAATGGATTGTATGGCAAACTATGCTTTGAGACATAGCGCCAGACATCCTTCCATGTCCAATGAATGAGTGGACAAATTTTAATAGACTGAAATTTATCGTCACGATTGATAAAGTTCGTATTTTGTCGGGTTGGTGATTGTTCACGACGCAAACCTGAAATCCAAGCTTTTGCGCCCGCTAACGCTTCATGTAACGGTACAATCTTGCGAATCTCACAGCATTTATTTGGATTGGACTTCCATAATTCATCACCATATTCAGTTGCTTGTTGTTCAAGTGTAAGTGCTGGTTTTTGCATAGTAATGTTAAGCTCTGGATATTTTTTTTTTACTTTATCAATCGTTTCATATGTTTCCTTAAAATGAACATCTGTATCTAAAAAGATAATAGTAGCATTAGGCTTCACCTTTGAAATAAGGTCAAGCAAGACAATTCCCTCAATCCCAAAGCTACATGCATAGACGATATCCTCTCCATATTCAGCATAACTCCACTGTAAAACCTCTAGTGCAGCCTTATACGTTTCGTCTACTTGAAAATTCAATGTTGGCTCATGCCAAGTTGCATATGTTAGCATATAATCCTCCTCATAACTAAAAAGAGACGTTCTAACGAAAGACATATATATACATGTCTTTGTTAAAACGCCTCTAGTTTGACTAGCCAGCTTATTATGAAATGATTGTCACTAGTATTTGCTACCTCGTTCTACAATCATTTTTCTTATTACCAAATATATACTAAAGTACACCTAGTAGTCAACTAGGTTTTTTGCAAAATTTCATTTCAATGAGCCCAAATTTTTCTACTTTATTCTTGCATATAATGATGGTTAAGAGCACCATTTTTAAATTCCTTGTTGACTAATAGGAAATATATGTTTAATGTATAACTAAGCTTTGAACCAAACCAATATAAAATGCTGATCAGAGTATCTGAAGGCCATCTACTTATGACGATTATACATCGTACCGGTAGGTGGCCTTTTGTAATCTCTAGACAAAAAAGGAGCGATTTTTTATGAAAAAAAGGAAACATTTTCTCCAATCGTTAGCACTTTCATCTGTATTAGCTCTAATATTAACCGGTTGCGGCAGTAGCTCTTCAGAAAAGAATACAAATGCTCAGGAATCCAAAAAACCTGTAGAACTATTAAATGTATCCTATGATCCAACACGTGAGCTTTATGAGGAATTCAACAAAGATTTTATAAAAAAATGGAAGGATGAAACCGGTCAAGATGTAACGATAAAACAATCACATGGAGGCTCTGGTAAACAGGGTCGAGCTGTAATTGATGGTCTAGAGGCAGATGTTGTTACACTAGCACTAGCTTACGATATTGATGTGATTGCACAAGCTCGAGGCCTATTAAATAAAGATTGGCAAACAGAATTTGACAATAACTCAACACCTTATACATCGACTATTGCCTTTTTAGTACGCAAAGGCAATCCAAAGGGTATTAAAGACTGGAATGATTTAATTAAAGATGATGTATCTGTCATCACACCAAATCCTAAAACATCTGGTGGTGCACGTTGGAATTATTTAGCCGCTTGGGCCTATGCAGGGAAATTATATAAAAATGATGAGGCAAAAATAAAGGAATTTATGAAAGCTCTCTATAGCAATGTGGAAGTACTGGATTCTGGTGCACGCGGTGCGACAACAACATTTGTTGAACGTAAAATTGGTGACGTTTTAATAGCATGGGAAAATGAAGCACATTTATCGCTCAATGAATTGGGTGACGAGTTTGATATCATTACACCTTTTTTAAGTATTTTAGCTGAGCCACCTGTGGCAATCGTTGACAAAATCGTTGATAAAAAAGGCACACGCGAAGTAGCAGAGGCTTATTTAAAGTATTTATATAGTGAACGGGGTCAAGAAATTGCTGCAAAAAATTACTATCGACCACGAAATGAAAAAATTCTAGCAAAATATCAAGAGCAATTTCCAAAACTTGAACTCGTTTCAATTGATGATTTTGGTGGTTGGGCAGAAGCACAAGCGAAGCATTTTAAAGATGGTGGTACATTCGATGAAATTTATGTACCTCAATAAGGAGGCATGTCATGAGTATTTTAACTGTTAATAAAACGACACGTCGCATTATTCCAGGTTTCCACCTTTCACTTGGCTACACTATGTTATATGTTAGTTTGCTAGTCTTATTGCCACTATCTATGATTTTTATTCATACAATGTCCTTAAGCTGGGCAGAGTTTGTTGATATTGTGACCGCTCCTCGTGCTGTCGCTTCCTATAAGGTAAGCTTTAGTACAGCGTTCACTGCTGGTTTACTAAATGTTATTTTTGGCACAATCATTGCTTGGGTGCTTGTGCGCTATCACTTTCCATTTAAACGAATCATCGATGGACTTGTCGATTTACCCTTTGCTTTGCCAACTGCTGTGGCAGGAATTGCCTTAACGTCACTCTATGCGCCAAATGGTTGGATTGGTCAATTTTTTAATTTTAAAATTGCCTATACGCCACTCGGCATTATCATTGCCCTTACATTTATTGGGCTACCATTTGTCGTCCGTACTGTGCAGCCTGTTTTACTAAATATTAGTACCGAGGTTGAGGAAGCATCTGCAAGTCTTGGAGCAACTCGTTTACAAACCTTTCGTAAAGTTATTTTTCCAGAGCTTGCTCCTGCCATTTTAACAGGTTTTTCATTAGCATTTGCACGTGCATTAGGAGAGTACGGTTCTGTTGTTTTTATCGCCGGCAATATGCCGATGAAGACTGAAATTACGCCATTAATTATTATGACTAAGCTCGAGCAATATGACTATGCTGGTGCAACTGCTATTGCAGTAGTAATGCTTGTCACTTCCTTCATTCTATTATTTAGCATTAATTTTATACAATGGCTGGTAAATCGTCGCTTTGTACATTAGGAGGTATTTATGGAACAGTCTACATTTATACAGCAAGTTGCTCCTGCAAAAAATAATGCAGTGACAAAGTCCGCTGCCTTACAAGAGCCTCGCTTTGTCCGATATACGCTAATTTTTATTGCGCTAGCTTTTTTAGCATTTTTCATTGTACTCCCACTAGTATCAATTTTTTCCACTGCCTTTCAAAAAGGGGTAGACGTATATGTAGCAGCTATCACACACCCAGATGCATTGGCAGCTATAAAATTAACCTTAACTGTCGTCGCGATTGCAGTACCATTAAACGCAATCTTTGGCTTTATGGCTGCTTGGGCTTTAACAAAGTTCAATTTTAAAGGAAAAAATCTATTACTGACAATCGTCGATCTCCCTTTTGCAGTATCTCCTGTTATTGCAGGTTTAGTATTTATTTTGTTATTTGGCTCACAAGGATTATTTGGGGATTGGCTATTTAACCATGACATTAAAATTGTTTTTGCGCTACCTGGTATTATCCTTGCTACTGTCTTTGTTACGTTGCCTTTTGTTGCACGGGAGCTTATTCCTCTTATGCAAGCACAAGGCACTTCTGAGGAGGAGGCGTCCATTTCACTTGGTGCCAATGGTTTTAAAACATTTTGGCATGTGACATTGCCAAATATTAAATGGGGCTTATTGTACGGGCTTATACTATGTAATGCTCGGGCAATTGGTGAATTTGGTGCCGTTTCTGTCGTATCAGGGCATATTCGAGGAATGACAAATACAATGCCCCTTCATATTGAAATTTTATACAATGAATACCAATTTGCAGCAGCCTTCGCCGTTGCTTCACTGATGAGTGTGATCGCCATTATGACACTTATCGTTAAAGATATTATTGCTTGGAAATCCAAATCCGTTTAAAGGAGGTATTGTCAGCATGAGCATTCAAATTAACAATGTATCTAAAAAATTCGGTTCCTTTCAAGCTTTAGAAGATGTTTCACTTCATATTCAATCAGGGGAACTGGTTGCCCTTCTCGGCCCATCTGGTTCTGGCAAAACTTCCTTACTACGCGTTATTGCTGGACTTGAAACGTCAGATGTTGGCGAGATTTTATTTGATGGTCAATCGATGATAGATTGCCATCCAAAGGAGCGCAATGTAGGCTTTGTATTCCAGCATTATGCCCTTTTTCGCCACATGACAGTTTTTGACAATGTCGCTTACGGTCTTAAAGTACGCCCCCGTAAAACAAGACCGTCTAAATTAGAAATAAAGAGCAAGGTGATGGAGCTTCTACGACTCGTCAAACTAGATAATTTTTCTGATCGTTACCCAACTCAGCTATCAGGTGGGCAACGTCAGCGTGTTGCGCTTGCTAGAGCTCTCGCAGTGGAGCCCAAGGTGCTTCTATTAGATGAACCTTTTGGAGCACTGGATGCTAAAGTGCGCAAGGAATTGCGGCGTTGGCTTCGAAAGCTTCACGATGATTTTCATATTACAAGCATTTTTGTCACACACGATCAGGAAGAGGCACTTGATGTTGCAGACCGAATTGTCGTAATGAACAACGGCAAGATAGAGCAAATTGGTAGTCCAGACGACGTATACACAAACCCAAAGAGTCCTTTCGTGTATGATTTTTTAGGTAATGTAAATCTCTTTAAAGGACGGTTACAAAATGGTATGCTCCTGCATGGTGAATTTGCGATTGATGTACCTGGTGTACTAGAACATCCAGAGGGTCATGCAGTAGGCTATGTACGTCCCCATGATATTCATATTGAGAAAACTAACAAATCTGGCACCGTCCCCGTCAAAGTTAGCCATATTCATTTGCTCGGACCTATCGTGCAGATTGAGCTGCGTCGTGAAGATATAGATGAATTTTTAGAGGCAGAACTGACTAAGGAGCAGTTTACTAATCTTCAGCTTAAGGTTGGTGACCATGTATTTGTCAAACCAAAGCAATTAAAAGTTTTTATCCCAGAGGACTTTTCCATTTAAAAAAGCCGTGTAGCAATTTTCTTTGCTACATGGCTTATTTTATTTATGATGAAAATCTCGTCCGTCGTAAACAGCTGTTACATAACCCGTACGTATAACAAAATCACCGAAATGCTCGCCCTCTAGACGTTCCTTCGCATAGTGTAGAAGGATTGGACGAAGCTCCGTCAATATTTCCTCCTCACCTATATTTTCACGGAATATTTTATTAAGACGATCACCAGTAAAGCTTGCGCCTAAATACATATTATATTTCCCTGGACCTTTACCGATAAAGCCAATTTCAGCCATTGCTGCACGAGAACAACCATTCGGACAGCCTGACATACGAATAACAATTTCTGTATCATTTAAGCCTGCTTCATCGATGATTGTTTCAATTTTTGTAATAAGGGAAGGCAAGTAACGCTCTGCTTCTGCCATCGCTAAACCACATGTTGGTAACGATACGCAAGCAATCGAATTACGACGCAAGGCAGAATAGTGTGCACCATTTGTAAGCTTGTATTGCTCAATAATAGCAGCGATTTTTTTCTTCTTTTGCGGCGTTACATTACTAATCATTAAATTTTGGTTTGGCGTTAAGCGGAAATCACCCGTATGCACCTTCGCAATTTCTCGTAATCCTGTTAGTAGTTCATAATTTTCAAAGTCCTTAATACGACCATTTTGAATAAATAATGTATAATGCCATTGGCCATCTGCACCTTTAACCCAGCCAAACTCATCACCCGTACGATGAAAGGTAAATGGACGCGCCTCCTGAAAACCCCAGCCTAGACGACGTGTTAGTTCTTCGTTAAACCATTCAAGTCCTCTAGCGTCAATTGTATATTTAAAACGTGCATTTTTACGCACCGAACGATTTCCATAATCACGCTGAATCGTAATAATTTTCTCCGCCGTTTCCAATAGTTTATCAGGTGTGATAAAGCCAATTATACGTGCAAGCTGTGGGTATGTTTCATGATCGCCATGTGTCATGCCCATCCCTCCGCCAACTGCTACGTTAAAGCCTATTAGCTTACCCTCCTCAACAATTGCAATTAACCCTATATCTTGTGAGAATACGTCCACATCATTACTTGGTGGAACAGCAATACCAATTTTAAATTTACGTGGCAAATATTGCGCACCGTATATAGGTTCAATTTCTTCATCCTGAGTGTCAACTACCTTTTCACCATCTAGCCATAGCTCATGGTAAGCCTTTGTTCTAGGTAATAAATGCTCACTTAATTTTACAGACCAATTATAGACTTCCTCATGTAATGCGGATTGATTGGGATTTACATTACACATGACATTACGGTTCACATCTCCGCAGGCAGCAAGAGAATCTAATAACACCTCATTAATTTCCTGCATATATTTTTTAACGTTCCATTTTAAAATGCCGTGCACTTGGAATGCCTGACGTGTCGTTAATTTTAAGGAGCCGTTACCATACTTTCTAGCCATTTCATCCATTACTAGCCATTGTGCTGGAGTAGCTGCTCCGCCCGGTGTACGTACACGCACCATAAATTGATAGGCAGGCTCAAGCTTTTGACGCTGACGTTCATTTCGAAGATCTCGGTCATCTTGTAAATAACTACCATGGAACTTCATTAGACGATTATCATCCTCTGGAATACCTGAGCTTAATGGATTGTTCATCGTACGCTCTAATGTCCCGCGTAGATAATTACTGTCGGTTTTAATACGTTCTACATCACTAGGCTTCCCTGGTTGTGGGGGTAAAATTATTTTTCCTGTCATTTGTTATCGCTCCTTTAATCAATTATGCCTGGCATAATTGTAGCTGTCGTTTCACTTTCGCTACATAAAACATCTTCCGAAAGAAGTTAATAAACGTCACGTTGATAGCGTTTTTGCTGTTTTATCTCTTGGACAAAGGCTTTAGCTTCCTCTGGCGTTTTTTGTCCCTGTTGTTCAATAACGCGAAGTATTGTTGCATCAACATCAGCAGCCATCGATTTTTTATCGCCACAGACATAAATGACTGCTCCTTGCTCTAGCCATTCATAAAAGGCGACAGCATTTTCCTCGATTTTATGTTGAACATATATTTTTCTATCTGTATCACGGGAAAAGGCGACATGCATTTGACTAAGCGTGCCTGAAGCAAGCCAACGCTGCCAATCCGTTTGATAAAGGAAGTCTGTGACAAAATGTTGATCACCCAAAATTAGCCACGCTTTTCCTTCGATGCCTAATTCCTCACGCTCCTCCAAAAATGCACGATACGGGGCTACACCTGTGCCAGCACCAATCATAATAATCGGTGTGTCCTTATGCTCTGGTAGTCTAAAGTTCGGATTTTTATGAACATAAATCGGTAGTGTATCGCCAATTTGAATACGTTCCGCTACACTTCCAGAGCAAACACCAAGACGTTGTCGTCCATTCGTCTCATAGCTTACTTTTCCAATTGTTAAATGTACTTCTTCACTATTTGCCTTCTGACTACTAGCAATAGAATATAGACGTGCTGGAATTTTACGTAGTAAATCTACAAATTGCTGCGCATCCCATATAAATGGTGCAAAGTCTTGCACAACGTCAAGTAAGTCTCTTCCCTTGGTATAGTCCTTCCATGAATTAGAGTCTTCAAGTAGCTTTGCAAATTCCTGATGGACCGTATAGGCACCAATTTTTTGTAACAACGGCTTTGATAGTACCGTAATTTCTAACTTTTTTTGTAATGCATCCTTTAATGGTAGCGTTTCTTCGAAGACGGTTACTTCCGTTTGTGGATCAAACTGTAACGCTGTGATTAAAGCATCTACTAGCTTTTTATCATTATCTGGTTGAATACCGATGCTATCCCCTGGTTCGAAATGGAAACTGGCACCTTCGATGGATAATTCAATATGACGTGTTTCTTTATTTGATCCGCGGCCGTTTAAATTAATGTTTTCAAGTACTTCTGCATAAAACGGATTTTTACGGGAATATGTAGTGCCTCCTTGTACTGTCTGATGTTGTGTAGTCGTAGCAGCTATATCGGTCTGTTGCAACAACGCCTGCTGAACAGCAGAGAACCATTGTGCAGCCGAGTCATCATAATCTACATCACAATCTGTGCGAGGGACGATTAAAGTTGCCCCTAATTTGGCAAACTGCTCATCAAAATCCTTTCCTGTTTTACAGAAAAATTCATAAGAACTATCTCCTAAGGCCAATACAGAATAATGAAGATGCTCTAACTTAGGAGCACGCTTACTATGCAAAAAATCGTAGAACTGTATCGCTTGATCAGGCGGATCCCCTTCCCCATGCGTGCTAACAATGAGCAAAAGATTCGCTACCTTTTTTAAATTATTTGGCTTAAACGTTGCTAACGATGCAATGGTTACGTCGACATCGTTATCTTTCAAAGCTAAGGCATATTTTTCAGCTAACCCCTGGCTATTGCCTGTTTGTGAACCATATAAAATCGTCACGGTCTTGGTGCTTGTTTTTACTATCGGCGTTGCTTTTTCGACAACAGAATCTATAGTTGCTAGTGGTGCGCTTAAATAGCCGTTTAACCAAATCCTCTGTTCTCCTGTTAGTTTAGGAAGCAGCTCATTTAACAGCTTTACCTGCTCCTCATTAAATGGACTATTAATTACTTGTAGTTTCAATCTTGCCACCTCACGTTTTAGTATCAATTTCTAATCTTGATTATTTGTTTGATTTTGGTTGTATTTCACAACTATTTTCAAGGTCATTTGCTGATGATTTATCACCATACATTTACCGAGAAAAGTTAAAATTATCGAAGTCGTATTTTTTCCTTCTTTTCAATTTGAACCACATAGGAATTTTGCACAATCAATGTAATCGATCCGTGGTTTACAGTATTTAAAATTTGGCGGACATTATCTAATGCTAGATTTACATTTTCGGTCCTTTTATCTACCATTACAAAACACCTTCCTTAGTAATTTTTAATAATTGACAAATACGTTCCACTAAAACTTCCCTTACATTGTCGTCATAGCCTAAACTTTCACATAAAATAACGTTCTTATTCTCATACTCTTGTAATTGCCTTGCTATACTTTGGCGCAAAATCCCGGTAAATAACAAATACGGCACTATAAACACTGGATGGATCCTATTCTTTTCTTGTTGTATCCAATCTTCAAATGTAGGACCCACTCCATATAAAAAACATGTGTCTACTGCTTCATAGGCATATTTATCACGCAATCTTGTTGCAATTTTTTCTAAATCACTCTTTACTGCAGGATCACTACTCCCACGACCTATAAGTAAAACACTTGCATCGTTAGTAGGATACTTTGCTTCTAAAATTCTAGTTTGTAGTGTATCAATTAATAATTCATGGACACCAAGTGGTTCACCGTATGTAAATCGCACTTGTGGATGCTGTTTTTTTGCTTTATCAATCTCACTTGGAATATCGTGCTTTGCATGCTGAGCAGCAAGCAATAAAATAGGCACGACCGCTATAGCTGTAGCCCCTCTGTTAATACAGCTTGCTATCCCATCTGCAATTGTCGGCGTCGCAAGCTCTAAAAAACAAATTTCTTGAATCGGTAATTCAATGTCCTGTTGTACGCTCTTAAGGAAAATTTTTGCTTGCTCCACGCCTGCCTTTACTCTACTTCCATGAGCGACATATAAAATAGCTTGCATGAACCCACATCCTTACACAGTAGCTTCCGCTAAATGTGGCTGCGGAATATTTTGCTCAAACCATTGAATTGTTTCCCTCAAAGTAACAACTTTACCTACTACAATTATGCTTGGATTTTGGATATTTTCACGCTGTACAATTTCTTCAATATTAGCTAAAGTTCCTGTAACTGTTTTTTGTTGTGAAAATGTACCCCAATGGATAAGTGCTATGGGTGTTTCTTTATCACGCCCATACTTGAGTAACTGTTGACGGATATAGGGAAGGTTACCGACCCCCATATATATAGCAATCGTATCGATTCCTTTCGCTAGACTTTCCCATTGAATAGTATCATCCTTGCCCTCTCTCATATGCCCAGTGACCACTGCAAAACTTGAGCTTAAGTCACGATGTGTAACAGGAATCCCAGCATAAGCAGGCGCTGCTATCCCAGAAGTAATGCCAGGCACAATTTCAAATGGAATATTATGCTGAGCAAGCACCTCTGCTTCCTCAGCTCCCCTTCCAAAAACGAATGGGTCGCCTCCCTTTAATCTTGTTACAATCAATCCTTGCTGTGCATAACTAACAAGTGATTGATTAATTTGCTCTTGGATCATAGCGTGCCGTTGAGGCAGCTTACCACAAAAGATAAGCTTAGCCTCTCGTTTAGCATAGGTTAGTAAATTCTTATTGATGAGTCTGTCATACAGGATGACATCAGCACATTCGATACACCGTAATCCTTTTACCGTGATAAGATCCACGTCGCCAGGACCTGCACCCACTATAAAAACTTTCCCCATTTGATTTCACTCCCTCTTTTCCTTGCTTGAGATCGAAAAAAGAGACTCAAATTATCCATAGGCAAAGCAATGCCTGTGAATAATAAGAGCCTCTAGTTTTCTAGTCAGCTACGTATTTAATTCTTAGTAATATAATAAGAATAATAAATAATATAGTATATTCTGTCAATACAATATTTAGTGCCTAAAAAATGATTTTTATTTAATTTTACTTAACCAAGTATGCCTCGACATAATTGCGTTCAGAATGTCTTTGTGCTTAGTCCTGCAGATGTTTTTTGTGCGAAAGCGCAGCGTCAGCAACAACATGATGTTGGTCACTCAGACGTTGCCACAGGACGTGACGTTCTCAGTGAGTTCCTATATTTCAGCAGTTATTTTTGATACCTGCTGAAAGGTGACTTAAAACCGCATTTAACCCACCACCATAGAAGTAGGAGACTTTTGTACCTGTCACTTCGCCTTTTGTAACTTAACACTTGCTAAAAGAAGTTAAAGAAAAAAACCAGGTGTCACTTGCTGACACCTGGTTTTTTTTGAGATCTATGTTGTTTGAGTTAAAATCTACGAGGCCCTCTAAATGGTGGACCCGGTCTGAAAAACGGTGGTCTGAAAAACGGTGGCCCGAAAAACGGTGGCCCGAAAAATGGTGGTCCGAAAAATGGTGGTCCGAAAAATGGCGGCCCGAAAAATGGCGGTCGGAAAAACGGCCCACCTACTGGCATAAAGCCTCCTGGAAAACCTCCGAAGAATGTCATAAGCTTCCTCCCTTTTTTTATTCTATCTTATGTAGGAGGATGCATTTATCACATGTCTATTGCCTATCCTATTTTTCTTCTCCCAAACGTTGCACAAAATTTGCTAGTGTACGTACCATTACGCCTGTACCACCTTTTGGACCTAGATCATGTACAGCAATCGCATCTGACGTTCCCGCAATATCTAAGTGAATCCATGGTGTATCACCAACAAACTCACCAACGAAGCCTCCTCCAAAAATCATGTGCCCATCACGACCAGGAGAGTTATTTAAATCAGCGACGTCTGATTTACGAATTCGTTTTTTATCATTTTCTGTTAAAGGCATGCGCCATACAAATTCATCAGTCTCTTGTGCAGCTTCCATGAAAGCAGCAAAAAAGTCATCGTCATTAGAAAGGGCACCTGTTTTATCCATACCAAGTGCTGTAATTACTCCGCCTGTTAACGTTGCCACATCGATCAGGGCAGTAGCTCCTTGTTGTTTAGCATATGTTGTAGCGTCTGCTAATACTAAACGTCCTTCCGCGTCGGTATTTAAAACTTCTACCGTTTTACCGCTATATGTCGTAATGACATCATCTGGCTTAAATGCTGTGCCAGATACCATATTATCGGTAGAACCAATAACTGCCACAACATTTTTATTAGGGCGTAATTCACCGATGATTTTCATGGCACCTAGCACGGCTGCCGCGCCGCCCATATCCCCCTTCATACCTACCATTGCATCTTTTGGCTTTAAGGAATAGCCACCTGTATCATACGTAACCCCTTTGCCGACAAGACCAATTGGATCATCAAAATCTTCAGTCGCTTTATATTTTAATGTGATTAAGCGAGGTTCTTCATGGGAGCCTTGATTGACACATAAAATACCACCCATACCCAACTCTTCCATTTGTGCTTTATCTAAAATTTCCACTTCGAAATCATACTCGACTGCAAGGGACTCTGCGTAATTGGCTAAGTCTACAGCTGTCAGTAAGTTTGGTGGTAAATTAATTAAACTACGTGCTTCATTTACTGCATTTGCATAAATAGCACCAACCTCAAAGCTTGCCACCACTTCATCTAAATCATTAGCAGTAGTTACAAGGTGAACAGCGTCAATACGTTTCTCTACTTCATTTGATGTTGTTTTGTAATGAGGAATTGAATAATATCCAAGACCTGTTCCTTCACCGGCTAAAAAGGCAACATCTGTTACAGTAATCGACTCTGTCGTAAACGACTCAAGCCAAATCGAATATTCTTTAACCCTTAAAGCTCTTAGTTCCTTGCCAAGCAAGCCAAATGCTGCACGAATATCACCTTCAGTTAAATTTTTACGCTCATCCAAACCAACGAATAAAATACGTTTAAGAGCTGCATGGTCTTTTAAGTATGGCAATTTCGTCATTTTTTTTAGCTCAGTAGATACATCCCCTGCACTAATCCACATATCAAGGGATTCTCCATAAAAGGATGAAAAGCTTGCCCAATCCTGCATTTGCTCACGATGTTTAGTGACTCCCACTACTAACACTTCAGTAGAAATCGTTTCAAATGTTTTTGCTTCTTTTACAATATGCATGTTAAATTCCTCCATTCACTAATTTTATTATACCTAAGTTTCAGAAAACGCGTTATATTTAGCTTTTAGAAAATAATGAATGTTATAATAAAAGTAATTATAAGTGAAGGTTGTGATGATTATGAGTTTACTTCAAAATACCCCTTTACTCGTTGCCCTTTTTGCAGTTCTCTTTGCACAGTTTGTAAAAATCCCTATTCATTTTTTTATGACAAGAAAGATTAACTGGGGATTATTTACTTCCACCGGAGGAATGCCTAGCTCCCACTCCGCTTCCGTAACAGGACTAACAACATCTATTGCCTATGAAACAGGATTAGATTCCCCCATTTTTGCCGTAGCCGCTATGTTTTCATTTATCGTCATGTATGATGCGAGTGGAGTACGCTTTCAGGCAGGTCAGCATGCAGCTGTATTAAATCAACTGCGTAAAGACTTTCAAACTTTACTACATGATTTAAAAAAATGGCCGCAAATGGATGGGCAAGAAAAAATGGAAGAGCTAAAAACATTGCTAGGCCACAAACGGAGTGAGGTATTTTTCGGGGCATTAACCGGCATTTTTATCGCCATCATCACATACCAGTTTATTTTGTGAAGACTGACACATCCTCATGTTGAGGCTGTGTTTTTTTATATCGGAACACTTTTGTGATTTATCGGAAACATAAAAAAATCAGTATTCTTCTCTTCATAGAAAGAAGAATACTGAAATAAGATCAATTATGCCTCGGCATAATTTCGTCTGGAATCGGCTTTGTGCTAAGGCCTGCGTAATGCAGGTCAGTTAGCCGTTATCGCATGAATGCGATCGTTATAGGCTAACATCCTTTATTAACTCCTCTCCGATTCCGTGACATCCGCCGGAGGCTTTAGGCCATCAGATGTCTTTTTGTGCGAAAGCGAAGTACTAACGCAGCGTCAGCAGCAGCACGATGTTGGTCACTCAGTCGTTGACAGGATGTGGCGTTCTTAGACTGAGTTCCTCTATTTCAGCTAATGTTTGGACATCTGTACCTGTCGCTACGCTTTCGGTACAAAAGAAACCTGCTGAAAGAAGTTAAAACATTCGATAACCACTTTTACGCAAATAAATCATGACAATCCCCGCAACAATTGAACCGGCAAAGCCACCAGATAAGATAGAAATATCTACAAACTGCAGTGCTTGCAACTTATCTAAAAGTGCTGGAAATGCGGAACCTGGCTTGAAAATATAATCTAAAAAGCTTACATCATCGATAATAAAGATAACAACAATTGGATACACAATTGCCATTAACCAAGTCATTCGCAGTAGCATATTCAATAAAAATCCAATACCAAAGAACATGACGAAAAATAACAAAATTGAAATAATTAACTGTACTAATGAAACTGGACCATCCATGTATGTATAACCTCCGTTTTCCTCTCATTAGTTTACATGATTACTACAACGCTTTCAATGAACATATCCTTGATTTCGCTTGTTCGTCATATTTAGGGATTATGACCATAACGTGTGGTTAATTTCCGTTCCGACTGACGCTTCGCTTTCGCGCAGAGCAAAGCTTCTTGGGGCGTCAGCCTCCACTCCAATCAACTTATAAATAACATACATTTCAACAAATCATACGCTACTTTTGATGATGAACCATCATTAAGAAATAAAAGAAACTATTGAAAACTAGTATACGACTAATTTTCAATAGTTTCTCTCTTTTCATTATGAAGCGGTTTGTGATAATAAATACTTTGATGACTTCCAAAGCTTTGCCCATTTTTTAAAAGCAGCTATCACAATTATTAAGCCTAAAATTAACATAATAACAGACAATACACCATTTAACATATTGTATCCAGCAGCCGCTGTATTCCAATAAACATTTTTAATCATCCAAAGGCCAGCTACATTTACAGTGACATATAAATAGGCCAATGGAATAAAGCAAGTTAAGGCGTAGATTCGTTTATCTGCAACTTTTAAGACTATTGTTACACCACATACTAAACCGATTGTTGCCATCAACTGATTCGAAACGCCAAATAATACCCAAATCGAACTGATATCTCCTGAATACAATAAATAGCCCCACATAAAGCATGCAAGTGCACTTGCAAAGATTGTACCTGGAAGCCAATTTGTACGCTTCAGTGGCTTGTAGACATTGCCGCCAAAATCTTGAATTAAATAGCGCGCTACACGTGTCCCAGCATCAATAGCCGTTAAAATAAAGACCGCCTCAAACATGATAACGAATTGATAGAAATAAGAAGACAATTCGGCAAACCAAGGAATCCCCGTGAAAATATCAGTCATTCCAACTGCTAGCGTTACAGCTCCACCTGTGCGTCCTTCTAAGTCCATCCCAATACTTTCGGCTAATGCATGTAAATGTACCGGTTCCATTCCTAATGTAGCAAAGACTGCAGGAGCAGAATTTATCGCAAAATAATCTGCAGGATGTAGAGCTGTTGCTGCGATTAAAGCCATTACACCTACTAAAGATTCTACGAGCATAGCACCAAAACCAACGATACGAATATCTTCCCAGCGATCAATCATTTTTGGAGTTGTCCCAGAGCCTACAAACGCATGGAAGCCAGAAATAGCCCCACAGGCAATTGTAATGGAGACGAATGGCCATACTGGACCAGCAATTACTGGACCACCACCATGAATAAACTCTGTAATTGGCGGAAATTGAATGATTGGGTTCACGAAAAAGACCCCAATGATTAACGCAATAAATACGCCAATTTTCATGAAACTACTTAAATAATCACGCGGGGCTAATAAGAGCCATACAGGTAATGCCGCCGCAAAGAATGCATAGATAGGTAGAATAATAGATAAGGTATTACGGTCAAACGTTAAAAAATCACCAAATGCTGTCCCTTGAATCATCGGTCCAACAAATACACCGATCATTAACAAAATAAAGCCAACTGTTGACGTAACAATTAAATTTCCTGTTTTACGATAAGCAATACCAACAAGCATCGCTATTGGAATCGTAATCCCTACTGCAAAAGTTCCCCACGGATTTCGCTCCAACGCACCAAGGACAACCATCGATAGCCCGGCCATTGTAATTGTAATAATGAAAAGCATGGCAAGGCCTGTACAAAATCCTGCAACAGGTCCTAATTCCTTCTTCATTACCTCTGATAACGACTTTCCTCCATGGCGCATAGAAGCAAATAACACTACCGCATCATGTACTGCACCACCGATTACTGCACCAATTAACAACCAAAGAAGCCCTGGCAAATATCCAAATTGTGCAGCTAAAATAGGTCCAACTAACGGTCCAGCTGCTGCAATCGCTGCAAAATGATGACCAAATGTTACCCACTTATTCGTCGGAACATAGTCTTTACCATCCTCCATAGCGTGTGCTGGGGTGGGCGTATCATCTTTTATCTTAAGTACCTTCTTTGTGAAAAATATGCCATACAAACGATAGCTAATCATCAGTACACAAATGGAACCTATTACAATTGTAATAGCATTCATGTTATCACTCCTTTTTACGTTTTCCACATCATAGCATATAAATTGAAAGATTATTCGTAAAATTCGCTAAAATGTCAGAATTTTAAGTTGAAAGGGTGTTTTCTACTGTTGAAATGCAGTTATTTTGATAGCTGGAAAATCTTGCGCACATCCTTCATATAAAGCCTGCTAACAGGTATCGAATCTCTATTATGCAAAATCAACTTGTATTTAGAATTACTCCAAGGCTCCAATAATCCCCACGCTAACACCAACAAGTGGTCCACCAAAAATACCAGCAATCGTTACACCAATTAGCCTCGTATTCGCAATAGCTTCCTCTGCATTTATAGTGCTATGTATCATTTGATTTAAAGGATTGATAGACCCACCTTCGATTTTTATCCCTGTATAGCTGCTAACTATACTTAAGGCACTAAAAATAATAATAAGCCAAACATTTTCCTTAACCCCTTGATCCTGAAATAACACTCATGGAAAGAGCCGCCATCTTGACATTAAAAAGGCAAACACCATGATTAGCCCTACTCGCTCTAACATAAACAAGAATAGTTCCATCATAGGTCCCATCCTTTGTCACATTATTTTTTAAAGAACAATTTATAAGAGGAATAGCCAAAGACATCTCCTGGGTTAATGCCTTCAATCCCCTCTAATTGGTGCTTTTCAAATTGGTTGGACGCCATTTCTTTTAACATCACTGATGTCATTTCATCCTGAACGAGCTCCTTTGGATACATCCATTCCGCTGCTAATAATTCATTTTCTTGAATGCAAATCTGCTGCTGCTCATCCTTCATCCGACAATAAAATATCGCCATATTATCACTAATGTCACCGCGAATCACACCCGTTCGAAAACCAATTAAACCTGATACGTAGCAATTGATACCCGTTTCTTCTTTTAATTCGCGAACAACCGCTTCATCTACGGTTTCACCAGCATTGACAAAACCAGCTGGCAATGACCATATTCCCTTTAATCCACTATAAGCCTTTTTAACAACTAACCATTGACCTAACGCATTTACTGTTACCCCTGCAACACCTAACCAAACTTTTCCTCTATCTCTTTTCATAAGCTTCACTCCTATAGCACTATTATAACGACCAATTCTCCATATATAGAAGTATTAAATCAGAATATTATGATTGCTTCATACTCCTAATCATAAATACACACTGGTTCCAATTTTGTAAATATGTTACACTTTTTATTAAAGGGAGTATTCACTCTATTTATAGGGAGGCGTTTTATGTTAAACGAAATATCACCTAATGCAAAACTTTTTATTATAGCAATAGTGTTACTCTTACTATTGCCCTTCATCGTTTTCTTGTTGCCATTAACCATTTCCCAAACATTTTATTTTAACAGAGATAATATCGTGCTGATTACTCCAACAAGCAACTTCACTATGCTTTTCCTAGCAATTGCGTTCATTATTTTAACGTTGATCATGCTTGGTTTCAAACGAAATAAATACACCTATTTGATTACACTTATAGTCATCGTGAGCAGTCTAGTTTTAGGCTATTTTTCTCTTTTAAGTTATACCGCTATACAAAAAACACAAATTGTTTTCAAAGAATTTCATCATCAAACTACATATGAATGGCAGGATATTAAGGAAGTCATTTATGAGTATGAAATAGGTGCAGCAGGCACTTATTCTTTCCAAACGAAAAATAACGAAAAGTTTGCCATTAAAGAAAACGGACAATTTGGCTTAGATGAAAAAAGCGCCATTTACAATTTAGTAAATGACAATGGCGCTACATTCGTAGAGCGCGAGAAGGTAAAGTAACGATTATTTTGAACACCTGCTGAAGGAAGTTATAAAAGCCACTTTCGAGTAGAACGAAAGTGGCTTTTGGAATTTTTCAATGTAGCCCACATGCTAAGATAGTACCCTACCTTTTTATGTTATAAGCTGTTCAAACATTTTCCGTACTTAAACTACGAAAATTATGCTTCCAACTGCTTCATATCCCAATTAAGCTTTAATATATTTTTTAATCGGATGACCTGATCTTCTCCAATTGTATTGACCAGTTGTTTTTCTATTTCTGCTTTACAAAATTGATTTTTTTCAAAACAATCTTCACCAAATTCAGTCATACGAATAGCTTTATGTTTTTTACTGTGTTCGACACTCGTAACTGTCACCAACCCTTTAACTTCCAAACTCTTTATTATTTTATGGGTTGCTTGTCTTGAAAATTTAACATTTTTAGCTACATCTGAAATTGTAAGTTGTTTTTTATAAATCATGCCCAAAATATACCATTCCGAATTTGAAATATATATATCGTTATGCTTATTCCACTTCTCTTCTGCAAGTCTTCGAAGTAGTTCATGACGTTCGCTCAATAAATCAATTACATCTCGATTCTGCAATTCGTCCTTCAACTAGTTCACCTTCATTTCCTATTTTTCGTTATTAATATACAAAAAACAACATCAATCGTCAACCAAGTTGACAAAAATCTTTAAATTGCTTACAATTAATTTAGTCAACTTAGTTGACAATATAGTTTGTTGGAGGGGATATACATGTACAACATTGGCGATGTAGTTATTTACTCATCACATGGACTTTGTTCTATTGAAGATATTTGTGAACAAACCTTTAACGACATTACTAAATCTTATTATGTTTTACAACCACTAAATGAACCACAATTAATCATTCGTACCCCTATTGACAATTCCAAAAAACAGCTTAGAGATGTTATTAAAGAAGAAGAAGCCCTCAGTATTTTACATTCATTCACATCACCCGGTGTGGAATGGATTGAACAAAATACACATCGAATGAGATTTCATTTAGAAATCATTAAATCTGGCAATCGCCAAAAACAAGCAAAGCTGTTAAACACATTGCTACGAAAAAAGCTCGAATATAAGACCAATGAAAAAAAATTCCCTAACCAGGAAGAAAAATTATTGCAATCTTTACAAGATACTATCTTTTCGGAATTTTCCATAGCTCTTAATAAACCATCCGATGAAATTTATGATTATGTTTTAACACAGCTTCACTAGTTGTGAATTATCGGTACAGTAATAAGGCCACGATAAAAAATAATCGTGGCCTTATTTTCTGCTTCATAGTTTAAGCAAAGTAATAGTTCATGTTTAAAATCTTCATTTTCAATTAATATTAAAGCCTCTTCAACATCAAAAAACCGACCTCTATACTTTCACAACTCGTTTGTAATTCACCTCCAATAGAAGTTCCTAACCACCATTTTCATACATTACTTTCCAGTTAACAAAATTGTTTATCTTTGAGAAAATAATTGTAATACATAAAGATTTCGAGGTAGTAATTATTTGAAGAAAAATATTTTTACAAGCATTTTGTATATCCTAGTTTTTGTAGGTATGATCATCACATTATTTTTTGTATATAAGGATATTGATAATTTATTTTTAGCTAAATTTGTATTTGGTTAGTTAATTTTTCTTGTTTTATTCCTTATTTATATAGTAACCGTATCTATAATAAATTTAAGAAAATTGGATAAGATGGACAAAAGAAAACGGTTCTTTAAACTTATTATTATGACTATTCTAATTAGTTGTTGTAATTTTATTTTTTACTATTTAAGAGAACCATCCAAAATAACTTTTTACAATATTGTACTTTCACCATTAGTTATATCACTCATTTTAATTTTATCGGATTTACCATTCTTATCGAAAAATAAAAAATATTAGGATCTTTAAAATTTCGGGGCTTATTGATGAGTGATTCTCTGATTTACGAGCCCTTTTCTTATGCCCACACATAGCTGTATGATGACTTGTTGCACATTTACTATTTCAATACCAATGAATAATATTCCATGTTATAATTTTGAAGAAAATTAATATTAGTTTAAAAGGAGTACAAAATGATGTTTAAAGACCCTTGGAATCCTACGCAAAAAGAGATAAAAAAATGGGCATATAGTGATGAAATGGAACCTGTGCAAGATTGGGAACTCGCTATCTATAAAATCGAAAATATACCAATGATTTGTACATTTGTTGAAGATGAGCAATGTGAACATATTTCTTATTTCCTTAATACCTTATACGTTTTCACTGGAGATATGGTTCGGGTAGGTAGAGATATTCAAAAGCTATCTCAATTACTAGATACGATTGAACATACAACCAAATCAAAAGAACTTAAATTGTGGATCGAACGTTCTCAACTTCTCATTGAATATCCGGAATACTATGATAGCTCTTATTGGGGTCTTTGTTCAAAGTTTGTTTATGAATGATCACAAATTTTAATATAGCCATAAAAGTTAAGATTTGCATCTAGGTTCGATATTCATACCTGCCAATTTCTTTTGTTCTCTTCTCCAGCATACATGATTGCTTCTAATTTATTTTTGTAAGTTAATTCTTATCTTTTTTTCCCTGTGGTAACGGTCAATCATCTGTTGCATGTTATTCTACATATAGTGGGAGGTAATAATTTGATTATTTTTTCGTTTATTATCGTTTACTTCATGCCTATACTCGGGATTATTTTTTGTTTAAATCTTGTCAGCATTTTAACTAAAATTAAGAAGGATGAAAAGACAGCGAAGAATACATTTTGGCTTACACTTTCATTCGTTCTAATAATTTGGTCTATATCTATGGGAACTATTATGGAGTAAGACGAAATTGCCAACTTCATTTTGTTAGGAGATTTCTTCTTTTTCAAGAACATACAAAAAAGCCTTTTCAATTCGTTATGTTTTCCAACATACAAATTAAAAAGGCTTGGTATCTACACACATTTAGACAATTTATTTCTAATCACAAATCTCAGGCGTACCTTCACGTTTCGCCGCTTTAAAGCTTGTGCCACAGCCGCAAGATGCGATTGCATTTGGGTTATCGATGGTGAAGCCTCCGCCCATTAGCGATTGCTTATAGTCAATTTTTGTCCCTATTAAAATCGGCGCATCTTCACGGGAAACAAGAATTGTTAAACCATGTTGTATATCTTCAAAATCATCTTCTTTTTTCTCTTTATCAAAATGCATACCGTATGATAGGCCACTGCAGCCGCCACCATTAACAACTACACGTAAAAACGAACTTTGCTCTTCATTGTGCTCCATCATTTCATTAATATGAAAGACAGCCGCTTCAGTAACTTCAATTACTTGCTTACTTGTCATCCCAATCACCTTCCTTCTTACTTATTATCATATCAATTTTGACTATTGTATGACAAACATTCAGCTTCAAAAGGGTTTTTAGTAAAAATTCTAATATTTTTCACATTTTTAGTATTTTTTATCCATTTCTATAAAATCTTCATTGGTATAATAGTTATAATAAGTCGATGAAAGAGGTATAAAATATGGAGATTTCACCTTATTACGAAAAAAAAATTCAATGTCTTAATTGCAAAAAAGAATTTCCAACGTTAAAAGTACGCTCTAAATTCATTAAAGTAGATCATACAGAAACAGATTTTCATCCTATTTATGCAGACGGTGTAAATGCCCTTTATTATAATGTATTTGTTTGTGAGCATTGCGGATTTTCATTTACAGAAGACTTTTCAAAATATTTTTCTCCTGGCACGCAAGATGATATTCGCGCGCAAATTACAGAAAAATGGGTACACCATGATTTTAAGGGCGAACGCACTGTATTCCAAGCAATACAAGCATATAAATTAGCCTTCCTTTGCGGTACGATTAAAAAAGAAAAATTTGTTGCTATAGCTGGGCTTACATTACGTCTTGCATGGCTATATCGTTCACTAAAAAACGAAGGCCAAGAGCAACGGTTTATGACAATGGCCCGAGATTACTATATGGATTCTTATTCAACTGAGGATTACAGCTCAACGCAAATGTCAGATATACGCATTATGTATATGATTGCCGAACTATCACGACGTGTAGGTGATTTAGAAAATGCTACACGCTTCTTTTCAAAGGTCATTGAAAAGCAAAGTATTGGCGGAGAAGCGAAGATCGTAGATATGGCTAAGGAACAATGGGCAATTATTCGAGAAGAAAAAGAACATGCCCGCCAAGTTTAAGAAAAAAAAGTTCTAGCCTGAATGCATCAGCTAGAACTTTTTTAGTCGTTTTAGAATACTTGCTCTACTTCAATAATACCTGGTACTTCTTCTAATAATGCGCGCTCGATACCAGCTTTAAGTGTAATTGTTGAACTTGGGCAACTACCACATGCACCTAATAAACGTAATTTTACAATGCCGTCTTCTACATCTACTAATTCACAGTCTCCACCGTCACGTAGTAAGAATGGGCGTAATTTATCTAATACCTCTTGAACTTGATCGTTAATTGTTGCTTCTGCCATTTGTCTCGACTCCTTTCCTTATAATGATTATAATGTTAGCAACAGAAAAAATCCAATATTGAATCACGAGGAGTGGAAATGAAATGAGTCAAACGAAACCAATGATTGAAATTTACGGAACAGCGGTTATCTGTGCAAGTTGTGTCAATGCGCCATCTTCAAAGGATACATATGAGTGGCTACAAGCAGCCATAGATCGAAAATATCCAAATCAAGGATATGATATTCGCTATATCGATATCGAGGGACCAATTGAGAATGAGCGCGATCAAGATTATGCTACACGCATTCAAGAAGATGAATTTTTTTATCCACTTGTCCTTATAAATAATGAAGTAGTGGGCGAAGGCTATGTGCAATTAAAGCCTGTATTTACTGCACTTGAAAATTTAGGTTTCGTTCCTGACGAAACTGTTTAAAAGAAATAAAAGGAATTGTTTCAAAAGTAAATTTTGAAACAATTCCTTTTTATAAAGATCAACGAACTAATTAGTCATTTTGACGTTTGTAGTACCATAATAATCCTGATTTCATTAAGCGTGCGATACGTCCTGTTACTGTTGTATCTGCTAAGTAAACGAAGCCTTGTTTTTTACCAAGAGCTCCCATGAATCCTTTTAATTTAATATCAGGCATTTTCTCAGGTAAGTTTTCGCCTTTCCAACGCATGCGAAGTACTTTGACGATTTGTTCTGCTTGCTCCTCCGCTAACTGCGCAGTTGGAGGTAATTCTGAAGCAGCACAGTCACCTACAACATATACATGCTCATCATCAAGAAGATTGAAATATTGTGTGACAAGCGGACGTCCTTGTTTATCTTTCTCAACTTCTAAATCACGAACAATTTTAACAGGCTGTACACCAGCAGTCCAAACTACAGAATCGAGTGCAATTTCTTCTTCGTGATTGTAAATTTTACCTTGATCAATTTTTGTAATATTTGAATTGGCAATGACTTCGACATTATGTTTTACGAACCAGTCTTTTACATATTTGCTTAGCTTTTCTGGGAAGTCCTTCAGAATACGAGGACCACGGTCGAATAGCTTAATTTTCAAATCTGATCGGCTTTCACGTAACTCACTTGCAAGCTCAATACCACTTAAGCCAGCTCCTACAATTCCGACTGTAGAGCCTGCTGGTAAACCACAAAGTGCTTGGAATGTTGAACGTGATTTCGCCATTGTCTGAATGCTATATGTGTACTCCTCTGCACCTGGTACACCATGATATTTATCCTCACAGCCAAGACCAATTACTAAATCATCATATTCAATACGTTGTCCATCTTCTAGAATGACTACTTTTTCCGCACGATTAATTTCAACAACTTCTCCATATACAGCCGATAAACGTTCATGCTCTGGAAAGCTTACTCGAATTTCTTTATCTGTTGCAGTCCCTGCTGCTAATGCGTAAAATTCTGTTTTTAAACTATGGAAAGGGGCTCTGTCTACTAGCACGATTTCTGTGTCTAATGGAACATTTGGTAATAATCGAAGCATCAGACGCATATTGCCGTAGCCGCCACCTAAAAGTACTAATTTTCCCATAATAGTCTCCTTTTATATCTCTTGTATTAATTGTTCACAAAGTATCCACAAATGAGTATAACTGATTGTGAGAAGTTTCACAATATCAGAATGCAATTTTGTGAAAGATTTCACAAAATACATGCTAACTTGCTTTTTTCGAACGATTTTTGTATCATTTGAGATCCGATAAATTGTCGCTATTGTTCGAATTTTCCTTGAATATCGTTTTCTTCTCTTCACTTTTGTAAAGGGAATTTACATCATTTGGCGTGCGCACAACTTTATCACTTAGTATCTGCTTTTATATCATGATCAACTCAAATCATTGACGAATGTTTTAAAAGCGAGTAGCATTACTTTGGTGAGGTGACATGTATGAATCCAATGGTTGAATTTTGTATAAGTAATTTAGCAAACGGCTCCCAAAAAACTTATGAAATATTAGAGCGTGATCCGAACATCGACGTTTTGGAATATGGCTGCCTTAGTTACTGTACAAAATGTTCAGAATCATTTTATGCAATCGTCAATGGTGAACTAGTTGAGGCTGATTCTCCTGAAGCGTTGACGAATGCCATTTATCAATTTATCGAAGAAAATCCGTTATGGTAATGAAGGCGTAATACCTCATTCATATAATGATGAAACACTTACTCTAAATTTGAACATATAAAAAGGATGTTATGCCAAAAAAATCGACATAAGCATCCTTTTTTTATGTTTGAACTATTCATTCAATTATGCCTCGGCAATTAAAGCTTCTACTACATAGGTAGGTTGCTGCTCCTTCTCAAGTACAACCTTTGTTGGTGTAACACCCGTATTTACATGGATTGTGTCACAGCCATAACGAATTCCACACATAATATCTGTGTCGTAATTATCGCCAATCATCACCATTTCATCTTTCTTAAAGTCATGCTCTGTTGCAATGACTTCAAGCATTGCAGGTGATGGTTTACCGATATAGATTGGCTCAACGTCTGCAACCTCACCTACTAATCGGGCAAACGACCCATTACCTGGCAAAAATCCATGTTCTGTCGGGAATTTAATATCTTGATTCGTTGCTATAAACGTCGCACCATTTTGCACAGCAATTGTAGCCTTCGCAAGTGCCATATAATCTAGATTTCGATCAATTCCCATAACAAATACCTCTGGCTCATTCTCAGTTGGTTCAATGCCTTCATTAAATAACGCTTTACGAATACCATCAGAACCTAGCATGGCTACTTTTTTGCCAGGGAAATTCAAGGCTACATATTTTGCAGTAACTAATGCACTAGAGTAAATATGTTCTAACGGTGCATTCACACCTATAGCGCTTAAAGCTTCCTGCAGTTGCTCTCTTGTCTTAGAAGAATTGTTTGTTACGTAAAATGGCTCGATTCCTATTTGTTGTAACCGATGAATAAAAGTAATCGCAGAAGGAATGCCGTCCTTTCCACGGTACACTGTACCATCTAAATCAAAACAATATGCCTTGTAAGTTTTCATTGATGATCCTCTGGTAAAAATGCTGAAACAGGGCCGAGTTCATTTGTTAAATAACTATTCACAGCTGGTGAGAATTGCTTTAATGCTGGTAAAGTCGTTGTTAACACATTAACAACTTCCTGAACATCTACATTTGTGAATTCACGAACAAGCATTTTACGTAAGCCAACTACCGCTTTTAACGGTGCTTCCATGTCAGTAGATACGACTTTTTCATCGATTAAAATATCAATAATATCCTCATAGCTTCCTGGATCACGCATAATGAAACCGTCAATCATTAAATTTCCTACATCCATCATTGACTCCATCACATTGTGACCAATTCGCTCGATTGCTAATTTCTTCATATCATTTTCTAGCCAGCTATCTTCTGACTCTAAAATTGCTAATAGTCTATCTAAGTACTGTAAGTTTTTTGTGATTTTATTACGATCTACAAAATACACAAGGAAAGCCCCCATTCAAATCTTTAAAAGTTGATAGTCATTTCTCTTCTATAGTACCATATCTATAGGACTGGAAGGAGATTAAAAGATGGAACGTTTTTTTTTATATGATGATGTAGAAGATACAAAAACACGCTTTGTTAGTTTTGCAGGGAATAGGTTACGTTATGATTTAGCCATTTTGCAATCGGGTCGTTTCTTTGGAAAAGTGCTTGTCATGGATATTCAATTTGGACGCTTTGCTATAATTGGTCCAGATGATGTAGAAGAGCCTGGCTATCTTGAACACGTATACAATCGCACAGAGGAAGATACAGTCGAGCTACGGGAATACTTACGTGAATTATTAAATTAACACCCTCCAAAGTGGGTGTTTTTTTGTGCCTGCAATATAGCAATTAAGAATTTAATACAAAAAAATTCCGCTTTTCTGCGAAATTAGGGTACTAATTTACGCACTGTGCAACAGAAGGTTGGCGGAATTTTTTTGTAAATATCTTAAGTATCAATTATGCCTCATCGGATCGTGCTCCTACTTTTCATTATTTAATTTAGCAGGATTATCCTTATTGCGAGGCTTGTCTTTGTTCTCATTGTCATTTTGTTTTTTGGCTTGTTGATTTTGCCCAATTACGCCTAAGTCATCAACACTAATATCAAAGCCAAAACCATATTCTTCTCGATCTAACGATTTTTTATTTTCTTTAGTCAAATTAATCACCTCCAATAAATAAATTATCCTTATTTACATGATTTATACGCTTTGTCTTTCCACTTCAACAATACTAGCGTTATGCTGTTGCATCCTTAATAATCCAATCAGCAGCACTAAGTAAATCTGGAAAAATCGCATCTGCCAGTGGATCTTTCGCACCTAAAAATACTCCCTTAGTTCCTGCTCGTTTGCCTGCTATAATATCTGTATCCGTATCTCCCACCATGTAGGATTTTGCTAAGTCAATATTATATTTTTCACCAAGATCTACGATTAATTTACTACTGGGTTTACGGCAGGCACAGCCCGACTTTGGTTTATGGGGGCAATAGACAACTTCGTGAATCATGGCCCCTTCCTTCTTCAATTCTTTTACCATATGCTCGTGTATTTTTTGTAGCTGCGTTTCTTTCATAAACCCCAATCCAACGCCACCTTGATTGGTTACTACAAATATATAGTCGAAGTATTTATTCAATTTTTTTATAGCTTTCGAAACATGCGGCAGGAAATAGAGATCCTTAGGTTTATTGACAAATTTAACGCGATCCGTTAAAACTTCATTGATGACCCCATCACGATCCAAAAATACAGCTTTTTTCATCTAAACAACACACACCTTTAATAAAACTGGAATTAATTTTAAAATCCGTCCTTTTTGATTCACCACCAAAAGTTGGAGATGGTATTTGTTAAAACGTATATCCTGAATATAAGTTGATTGGAGTGGAGGCTGGGCGACTCCTTGGGGATCAGCGATAGAGGAACGAAGGCTAAAAGCATCACATCCTGTGATAACGCCTTCGTGACCAACATCGTGTTGGCCCGAGACCCTGCAGCGCAACGGATGTTTTCTGTGCGAAAGCAGAGTGTTAACGTAGCGACAGCAACACCAAAAGCGGCTCATCGGACACCCCAGGAAGCTTTGCTCTGTGCGAAAGCGGAGCGGCAGCTACAAATGTTTTTTCTGTGCGAAAGCGAAGCGGCAGCTACAAATGTTTTTTCTGTGCGAAAGCGAAGCGGCAGCAACAAATGTTTTTTCTGTGCGAAAGCGAAGCGGCAGCAACAAA
>NZ_SADV01000028.1 GCF_006864135.1 Lysinibacillus sphaericus
GGACGTGGGAAAGCAAAAGGTTGTGTAGCAACATTTATTGAGCGAATGACACGGTGGTATGTTGGCTTTTTGATACCAGATCGCTCAGCCCAATCAATGGAAAGAGCAGTACGTCTTCTTCATACTAAATTACCAAAAGGCACTATAAAAACAGCCACAACAGACAGAGGTAAAGAATTTAGCTGCTATAAAGTGTTAGAAAAAGACTTAAAAATTGATGTTTATTTTGCGGACGCCTATTCTTCTTGGCAACGCGGAAGTAACGAAAATGGAAATGGATTACTTCGCGAATTCTTCCCTAAGCAAACAAATTTCGATGAAGTATCACCAAAAGAACTAACAGAAGCATTAAACTATATCAACAACCGACCAAGAAAATGTCTTGGTTGGAAAACTGCAAACGAGGCATTTGATGAGCAACTGTTGCACTTAATTTGACAAATCATCTTATAAAAATACGTTAAAAGATGTGCGTTCTGACTGAACCGTAACAAGTCAAATCGCTTCAAAGGCGCTTAGTACATCAAGAGTTTAAACTGCCCGTATGCTTGGGGCGGTTTACTTTTTTGTGCTGAGAAAATATATGTAAGGATGTAGGTTAGTTTGAAGTCTTGATAAAATAGAGCTCAATTTAATGAAAAGTTTAATCCGTTGTTAATTTCATTTTTCTAAAGAAGATTTCGATTGTGTTATTCGTGTTGCTACGAAACAAGTAATTATGATAATTACTGATAAAATCAAAAATTCCTTATGTAATCCAAACGCAATGGCTTCTTTTATGCTTTGTAAATTTGAGTTTGAAAGTGAAGTATCATGGTTATTATTGAATATCTGACTAACATCTATATGTGATGTATCTTGCTGTTTACTTAGATATTTTGTTGCTTGTGTCATAGAGATAGCTGTAAATACTGCAATTCCGATTGTTTGACCTAAACTCTGCATAAATCGAAAAGATGCAACTGATATTCCTCTTAATTTCCAATCAACTTCAGACTGAACCACTACTGTATATGTTGTGGTAGCGAATCCCATTCCTGCACCAATGAACGCTGTATAAATCATAAATAACCATACAGGCGTTTCAATTGAAGCTGATGACAATCCTAAACAACCGATAAAAATAATAATCGAACCCAACAAAGTAATAAATCTAAAAGACTTTTTAGAGATAAGCCTGCCAGCTATAATGGAGCATAAAGGCCACATTATTGAGATTGGTATCATAACTAATCCTGATTCGGTTGCTCCACCACCATAAACGCCTTGAATCCATAAAGGAATGTGGAATGAAATAACAATAAACACTGAGCCTAATAAGAAAATAGCTAAGTTAGCTACTGTAATGGGACGAATCAAAAAAAGTTGTAATGGAATAAGGGGCTCTGGGGATTTACGTTCAATTATAATAAAAAGAATGAAGCATATAACACTTACAGATAAGGTTAGTAGAGTAAGCATTGATTCCCATGGCCGATTTAATATGTACAATAAAGAGATAATTGCAATGGTAAAAGTAATAATTCCGCTATAATCAATATATCGTTTTTTCTTTTCAAATGTTTCATGCAGAGAAATAAACAATAAAAACATAGAAACTATCCCAAATGGAATGTTTAAATAAAATACCCATCGCCAAGAAACATAGTCAACTAAAATCCCTCCAACTAAAGGACCGACAATTCCTGCGATTCCCCATACACTACTGAGCCAACCTTGTACTTTTGCTCGTTGCTCAAAGGGATAAATATCTCCGATGATCGTAAAGGTTATACTGGATAAAGCACCGGCTCCCATGCCTTGAAGTGCTCGAAAAATAATAAGCTGTAACATGTTTTCGGATAAGCCACATAAAATAGACCCGATTAAAAATATTGTTATTCCTATATTAAACATCATTTTGCGACCGAATAAATCCGCTAGCTTTCCGTATATTGGGGTAGTGATTAATAGGGTCATTAGATAGGCCGAAACAACCCAGCTCATCATTTCTAATCCACCTAAATCACCTACCATTTTCGGCATCGCGGTTCCTACGATAGTACCCTCAATTGCAGATAAAAAAGTGGCAATGAAAATGGCCACCGTAACATTTCTTGTATTCGTCTTTCTATTCATTAATACCCTCCTTAATTATTCCTCATGGTTTAAATGTTGAACAAGTTTGCTTAAGGTGCTGGATAAACTTTCTAATTCCTCGTCGGTTAAAACTGAAAATGAATTTCGGTTACTTTCTTCACATAATGGTTTGATTTGTCTCATAGTACCCTTTCCTTTTGAAGTCAATCTTGCTCTAGTAATCCGTCGATCTTCAGCGTCTGGAAATGTCTCGAGATACTCCCCATTTTGTAAACGTTCAACAAGCCCAGTAATTGTTTGTTTCGTAACTAACGTATCTAAGCGAAGTTCTTTTAGGGTTACTTCTTCCTCGCGCAGAATGGTCCCCAAAATCATCCATTGTTGTGCACTTTTTAAACCAACTTGTTGTGCCAATCCGCCTCCAATTCTTCTAAGTAAACTAGATGCACGAAAAACGTCTAACATAATATCCAAATACATTTCATCTCGTTCTTTTTCCATATCGTACCCTCCATAAAGTCAATATATTGACAATTGGATTGTAGCAAAGTCCAGAAAAATAGTCAATAAACGTACTATCAATATACGAACTAATAAAAGGTCTGATAATCTCTACTACCGAACTTTAACTAATGCTGTACCTATAAAAAAAGAGGTACAACATTTAAACTAGTAAGGATGAAATCAATCCTTTTGTACAACTACTTGTCTTTAGCGTTACAGGGTTGACCATTCTTTTTACCCCAATTTCTCTGTAGTATCAACTAGCAACTGCTGCAAATGTTTTTTCACTTGTGGCCATTCTTGTAAAGTAATGCTGTACATCACTGTATGACGAATCGTACCATCCTTCCGCACCATATGATTACGTAAGACCCCCTCCTTTGTTGCCCCTAAACGTTCAATCGCCTTTTGAGAACGTAAATTTTCGTGGTCTGTTTTAATTTGAACACGCTGTAAGTTGAGTACCTCAAAGCAGTATTGTAATAATAAATATTTGCAATTCGTATTAATGGCCGTACGCCAAAAAGCAGGTGTTATCCATGTAGTACCTATTTCAAGTCGTTTATGCGTTTCATCAATGTCCATAAACCGAGTCGAACCAATGATTTGTCCAGATTTTTTATCCACAATTACAAATGGAAACTCAGTTTTTTCACGTTTTGTTTTTAATGCCTTGTCCACAAAGTTATTCACATCGAGCATTTTCTCAATTGTTGTGGACATGTGGGGCCATATCTCTGGATAACTAGCTGCCTCCAATAACCCTTGCGTGTCCTGTTGTTCTAATGGCTTCAGTAATACTACCTCATTTTCTAATGCTTTAAAATCCATGTTGCTTCACTCCTTTTTACCTATTTAACGGCATTTTTGATATGATAGATAGAACCAATTTTTGAAAAATACACCGTACCAGGAGGTGCAATATTTTGGAGTTATCGATCTCATTTACTGGAGATGCATCGAAATACGTGCAAATCTACGAGGAATTAAAACAAACAATTTTAAGCAAGAAACTACTGGCCCATGAGCAATTGCCATCTAAACGAACACTTGCTAAAACGCTTGATGTTAGTGTCCATACGATTAAGGAGGCTTATGAACAATTACTAGCTGAAGGCTATATCTATAGTAAGGAACGCTCTGGTTATTTTATAGCGCCCTTTGAATTTGAATGGGAACAGCAGCAAAATCAGCACTTATCCACAGCTATAACACCAACTACATATACTATAAAATTTGATTTTAATAACGGACATGTGGATAAGGGAGCTTTTCCATTTTCGATCTGGCATAAGCTGTTGAAAAAGCACTTTAATGTGGATAATTTAACAACAAGTCCTTGGCCAGGAGAAGCTATATTACGGACGGAAATCGCTCGCTATGTTGAACGATCAAGAGGAGTTACTTGTGAAGCATCACAGGTGTTCGTTTATAGTGGTACACAAAATCAGCTTCAGGCTCTCTGTCACTTTTTTGGCCAAAAAGCACACGTTGGCTTAGAGGAGCCTGGCTTTAAAAGAGTACGTGCAACATTGCAACAATGTGGATTAATAACTCATGCTATTCCTGTTGATAACTTAGGGGTATCAATACCGAAAGCATCCATCCACATGTTATACACAACACCCGCACACCAGTTTCCGCTCGGGATGGTCATGCCGGTTGAACGGCGTGCAGAACTTCTACAATGGGCTAATTCTGCGAAGGCATATATTATTGAGGATGATTATGACTCGGAATTTCGTTATAAGGGGCTCCCTATTCCCTCTTTAGCAAAGATGGATCAGCTGCAACGTGTTATTTATTTCGGAACCTTTTCTAAAACACTTATCCCATCGCTCCGTATTAGTTATATGATTTTGCCTAAATCGTTAGTCGAAGAATTTATGCTTTTTAATCAGGAGCAAAAATCTGTTGTCTCAAAAATAGATCAGCTTGTATTAGCCGATTTTATTGCTCAAGGCTTATTTGATAAGCATTTAGCCAAAATGCGTACTATTTATCGTAAAAAGCAACAGACGTTACTAGCAGCTATTAACACCCATTTTTCTGAGGAATTCGAAGTAATTGGTGAAAAATCTGGGCTACACATCGTTATGAAGTTACCAAAAAGGCTATCTGAGCATAATGCCATTAGGCTCGCACAGGAGGTAGGAATTAAAGTCTATCCATGCTCAACCTCCTATCAGCAAGGCTCTAAACATGCTATGGTCATTATGGGTTATGGTGGGCTAACCGTTGAGCAAATTAACGAAAGCATTGCATTACTTGCAACAGTTTGGTAATCCCCATAAACCTTTTTATAGATAAAAAAAGATGACCCTGACAGTACATATCAGCGTCATCTTTTCATCATTTAGTCAATATTAATATCTACCACTACATTTTTAAGGTACTCATCAAGATTCCCTTTATTTACAGTCTGCATAATAGTTGATCGTTTTTCCCTGTTCTCTAAAGCTTCAATGATTAAATTACCAACGTTTGGGTAGTAATGCAACCAGTCGAAAAAGTCGTTCTCATTCACCGTTACTTCATTCACACCATGGAAGCTGTACACGGTACCAAAAACATCTACCATATCATTCATCCATCTACTATAAGCCTCGTAACGATTTTCATTATGCAAAATTGTCTGAAGCCGTTTGGCAGGCATTAATTCTGTAAAGACTACTAGTTCTGTATTCGGGAATGCATCTTTTATAGCTTGAAGCCTTGTTCGATAGTCGGTATCGTACATAAAAGGCTTAGCTGTCTCTGCTTTAAAATTCTTCTGGAATTTTTGCCACCCTTGCTCCATATCATCATTTGGATACGTAGTTTGAGCAATATTATGACGTGTGTAACTGCGCGCACCATCGTAATGATTTGCTTTTGAAATATCATAATTAAAAAGAGCATAATGCATCGTGCTTGCTGAAAATAAGGACTTTATTGCATAAAAAGGTGCCTCCGACGTCTCGATATAAGTTTGCGGCGGATTCGATGTACTAGGTTTGCCAGCATTCGCCGAATCAAAATATAACTCAATAAAAATTCTCTTAAACGGCTTACCATTTTTCTTTTCAGCATATTTCATGTAAGGCAAATATTCTGTAATATGCAGTCCGCTCAATGAATAGTTATAAACATTTTCTTTTGTAAAAGCCCTCTCATCAAGATACGTAATCCTGCTCGTTCCCATTAACAAACTATCATAGTTAAAATCATGGCTATTGATATAATTTGTTTTTAATTGTCTTTCATCAAAGCCAAGCTGATAGTCGTTAAAGTCATTCGCATGTGTGTAATTCCAAAGAGGGTCAATATAATAATTGAAACCCATAATTCCGAAAACAGGTAATCCTATTACTATGAAAGATGTGGCAAATAATTTTACTAACCATTTTTTCGGATCCAAGTTCATTCACACCTTTATTTAGAAATTAAAATATAAGAATATACTATTTTTTTGCATATAATAAATCGATACTAGCACTAGTGCAATCATAAATTGCGTATAAATGATTGCTCCCCAATTAAATTTCATCTTATCCATTAATTGAATAGAATTTAATGCCGTAAATGCAATAACAAGTGTGATTAAGAGTCCTACAACAATCACTATTGGATCACTGAATGATAGTCCCAAAATATTAAAAGCGCCCGCTTGCGCAAAATTCGTGTGCGGCTCCGTAAAGAAATTAGTTATAGCTGTCATGTTTGGCGTAAACATTTTGGCTATAATAGTATTCGCTTGCTCAATACTTGTTGCACGGAAATATATCCAAGCGATATTAACAAATTGGAAAGTCATAAACCATGAAAGTAAATACGGAAGCTTAATACGTGTTTTACTAAAAAGTCTCACAACTACAGACGCAAAGCCATGCATCAGTCCCCATAAAACAAAATTCCATCCTGCACCATGCCAAAATCCACTGATGAAGAAAATAATTAATATATTTATATAGGTTCTAAATGCCCCTTTACGACTACCCCCTAATGGAAAATAGACATATGTAGTTAAAAACCGGTTCAACGTCATATGCCACTTTTTCCAAAACTCCTGAATATTACGTGCTTTATAAGGAGAGTAGAAATTTACTGGCAGTTTAATATTAAATAATAATGCTAAACCGATCGCCATATCAGAATATCCACTAAAATCATAATAAAGTTGCACTGTATACGATAATGAGGTAATCCAAGCTTCTATAAAACTTAAGTTACTATAATTGGCAAAGCCTTCATTCGCCCATATGCCCACCGTATCAGCAATTACAACCTTCTTGACTAAACCAATTGCAAAAATAAATAAACCTCGTGCAACATGTTCATAAATAATTTTACGATTTCCCTTAGTATCATACTGCGGAAGCATTTCATCATGCTGAACAATTGGTCCTGCAATTAACTGCGGGAAAAACAAAATGAACAGCGCATAATGGCTAAATTTATAATGAGCTGTTCCATCACGATAACTATCAACAATAAAAGCAATTTGTTGGAATGTAATAAAACTAAGTCCTAATGGTAGCAATAAGTGCAACAGTGCAAAATTTGTACCAAATAAACTATTTATATTACCAATAAAGAAATCGGTATATTTATAGTAGCAGAGAATTATAATATTGAAGATGACTCCAATTATCATATACGTTTTTCTCCAACGACTATTGGTACTACTAATTACCCGACTTAAAGCAAAGTTCACAACTATTGAGATTGTGATGATTGCTAAATAAGTTAACTTAAAATAGCCGTAAAAAATCAAAGAGCTCAGTACCAACCAATAGATCGCATATTGCTGGTTTCTAAAACGATTTAATAAAAAATAGATAATAAATGTTATAGGTAAAAACAAGAAAATAAATTCAAAGGAATTAAAAAGCATTGCACCACTCCCCTAATAGCCATTCCTTTATATTCAAAATTTAAGACTCCTCACCACAACATTTCCGTTCCGACTAGACGCTTACCTGAAGACGTTCACTTGCGCTCCAGGGATCTCATCTTTGACGCATTTCCAAAGGCCCTACAATCAACCTAAAACACGACATACGTTTAACAAATATTTAGTGAAGAGCCTATCAAATTTAATGTTTTAATATTATATTTACATCACTTAAATTAGCCATATAACACTTTAACATTGATACACTCGTAAAATCTAAATGAAATAAATACCATTGTTATATTCATTATGTATTTAAAGAGGTCAAATATTATATTATACTAAAAAGTTAACCTAAAACAAATAACGATTTCAAAATAAGGTAGAGAAAGACAAAAACCTATATAATAATACCTCATTTTAACAATTGTTTAAAGGAAATTCCTGTTTGTTGTCGAAAAATGAAAGTTAGAATTATACCTACAAATAAAGTGGTGATTCCTAATAAGGTTTTTACTAGTTTGCTTTCATTCTATTAATGGGTGGGTTTGATTTTGAGCATCCACTCACAACAATACTTTTTTCAAGCTATAGGATCTAAAACAAAAGTAACCTCTGTATAGCGTGTTGATCACTATACAGAGGTCATTCATCTATATTTTAATTAAAATCTTTCCTTGATGCTGACGACTTTCCATCAAATCATGCGCTTTCTGCATGTCTTCTAATGCAAAAATATTAGCAATTGGTACTTGGAAACTTTCATCCTTCAACAGCGCAAACATCTCCTGTGCAACTTGTTGTAACACTTCAGGCTTGGAAGCTCGAGTCGTTCCTAAACTAAACCCTTTCACATTGCGGCAGCTACTATGCAAGTCAGATGTTTTTATATTCCCGGCTTTACCACCGCTATTGCCAAATTGCACTAGCGTACCATACGGGGCTAAACAGTTAAAACTCTCTTCCGTAATATTCCCGGCAATGGAGTCAAAAATAATGTTAACACCATGACCATCCGTATATTCATTCACTTTCGCACTAAAATTATCGTATGTCAGTACATGATGTGCACCTAGTTCAAGGGCAATAGTCGCTTTCCTCATATCACCAACAGTGCCAATAATCTTCTTGGCGCCTAGCTTTTTCGCCATTTGAATCAGCATCGTCCCTGCCCCACCAGATGCAGCATGAATTAATACGCTATCATCTGAGCTAATTGGAGCGATTTGATGTGCCAAAAGATAGGATAGAAACAAAACCGTTGGCACAGCGGCTGCCTTTTCCAAAGAAACATCATTCGGAACTTTAAAGACTAGCTGCTCATTCGCCACCACATATTCTGCATAGGCTCCATTTTTCGGGAATGCAAGAACCACATCCCCAACTTTAAAAGCGCTACTTTTAGCAAAAACCTCCTCAACTACACCAGCTACATCTAAACCGAGTATCATTGGGAAATTTGCTTTTGCTTTATTACCTTTTCTATTTTTAATATCAGCAAAATTCACACTCGTATACGTCGTACGTATTAATATTTCCCCTGCTGAAATAGTGGGCTTTGGACATTCCACATACTTTAAAACATCAGAAGTGCCAAACTCATTAATAATCACAGCCTGCATAAATTTCCCCCTCCTTGTTATAGTTAGATTATAAAATAAAAAGGAATAAATAGGAGGTATTTCCATGAAAATAAAAATGATAAAAGAACAATACAACGGAATCTCATACAAGCATCTCTTTAATAGAAGGTGCTACTATTTGCTATTGCTTTAGCATTAAACCTTCTCTAGTCATCGAATTCAGAAATATTCCTATAAAATCTAGCTTTTGACGTCTCTTTGGCATTTCTGTCGGGGCCATCCACGACTTTGGCCACTCTATCCACGATTTTGGCTGTTCTATCCATCTTCGGCTCTTCTTTCCGTCACTCTAGCTGTTCTTTCCGACCGCTTTGCCGGGGCTATCCACGATTTTGGCTGTTCTATCCACGACTTTGACGATTCTATCCATATTTCGGGTCTTCTTTCCGTCGCTCGGGGCTATCCATGATTTTGGCTGTTCTATCCACGACTTTGGACGCTCTATCCACTATTTTGGCTGTTCTATCCACGACTTTGACGATTCTCTCCGTCACTTCAGCTCTTCTTCCGTCGCTTTGACTGGTCTTTCCATCACTTCGACTTTTCTGTCCGCCACTCGACTCTTCATTCCGCCACTCTGGCTATTCTCTCCGTCGCTTTAACTCTTTTTTCCATCGCTCTGATTTTTCGCTCTAGCTACCCTAAAATAAAACAAAGTATTTTAGCTAAAGTAAAACCCGAACAAATCTGCAAGACACTCATACGGTGTTTTGCCATTGTTCGGGTTTTCTAAATATATTGCTTAATTTATTTGAAAGAATTCGGCTTTCGCAAAGAGCTTATTAGTCATGTCTCAGCCTCATAAAATATTAATACGCTAAGCCGAATAGCGCTTTAATATGTGTAAGATAGCGAATGTTAGACGCTTCTTTCATAAGTGTTGCAGGAAGACCTTTAAGTTCTGTGTTGCTAGCACCGATAGTCGCAACTGCGTCTTTACGACCTAAGCTTGCAAGTGTACCAGAGTTAATTGCAGAGAAAGGCTTCATCTCTTGGTTTTTGTATTGTGCGAATAAGTTGTAACCAGCGCACTCACCCATTTGCCATGCAACTTGAGCAGTTGGTGCATATAGCGGACGCCCGCCATCAGCTGGTAATGCAACAGATGCGTCACCGATGACGAATACATCGTCGTGAGATGTAGATTGTAAGAATTCGTTAATCGTAGCTTTACCGCGGTCAGCAGCAAGGCCAGACTCGCCTACGATTGGAAGTGGAGCTACCCCACCTGTCCAAATAAGTGTATTAGCAACGATTGGTTCGCGATCTTTAAGAGAGATAACATTACCATCAACGCCTGTTACAGGAGTACCTGTAATGAATTCAACGCCACGTTTTGTTAAGCTTTCAGTTGCACGTTGGATAAGTGCATCCGGAAGTACTGGTAAGATTTTTGGACCAGCTTCAACAAGTTTAATTTTAAGATCAGCAAAGTTAACACCGTGTTTTGCTGCGATTTTCGGGAAGTTGTCCACGATTTCACCAACAAGCTCTACACCTGTTAAACCGCCACCACCGATAACGATTGTTGCATCTGCTTCGTCTTTTGTTTGTGCATATGCTTTAATACGATCTTCGATGTGTTTGTTAATTTTATTTGCTTCGTTCACTGATTTAAGTACCATAGAGTTTTCTTCTAATCCAGGGATACCGAAGAATCCAGTTTGGCTACCTAAAGATACTACTAAAGTATCGTAGTTTAAAGTATAACCACTATCTAGGTCCACTTTTTTACTGTCTACATTGAATTTTGTAACTTTAGCGATTTGTAAATCGATATCTAAACCTTTAAAGATTTTTTTAAGTGGTAAAGCAACAGCACCCTCAGCAATAGTACCACCAGCTAAACGGTGAAGTTCAGTGATGATTTGGTGTGTTGGGAATTGGTTTACTACAGTAATTTTAGCTTCATCAGCCGATAGATACTTGCGTGCTGTTAATGCAGTTAAAACGCCAGCGTAACCAGCACCTAAGATGACGATTTCTTTTGACATGATTAATTAATCCTCCGTCCTTACGAATTGAATGTATCTCGAGTCGAGTCTTATTTAGCTTTACGTTCAGCGCTTACTTGTAAGAAAGCATTAACAAAACGGAAAACACCTTGAACTTGCGGGTCTTTTAACATTTTCATAAGACCGAATAAACCAATTACTTCTTGGCTTTCAGAAGCACGGTCTTTCGCTTCAATTGCAGTAGCTGCAAGGTTTTTAGCTGAGCCTACTACTGGGCCAGCCATTTCTGTTACCGCACCAACAGTATCATTTTTAAGTACTTCGTCAGTTGCAACAGCTTGAGCAAACTCATATGATTTTGTTAATAACGTCATCATTTCAGTTAACTTAGGTAATTGTTCAACTAAAGTTGTAAGTGATTCCTGAACCTCAGGCTTTAATAATTGATCTAGCACATCCAGTTGTTCTTGACTCACAGTTAATTGTTCAGACTGTGTTTGGTTTTTCGTTTCTGACATTTTGAACTCTCCTTTGCCATCACTTTTACTATTTTAATTTTATTGCTTCCATGTAAAAAAGACCATTAAGGCACTTCTTAACAGTCGTTACAGCGCGTATATCTTACAAATCACCAGTCCCAAGAGCTGGATAGCAATCCGTATAACTTGTTATTACAATGTTAACTTTATTTTGCAAAAAGTGCATCATAATTCCATCCTTATCTTGTCTTGGTGACATTATAAACTCCATTATAAGTCTGTTTGCACATTATTTCAATGCGCTAAATCACAATTTCGACAATCTTTTCAAAATTCATTGATTTTGTTAACAATGCATCGTATTTAAGTTTTCTTTTTGTCTCCACTATTAAAAAATACAATATTTTTGATTTCAAATTTTTAAATTGCCACTGTAAAACATTTGATTTTCAATAGTATTTAGTCTATTTAAACTTCCCCTCGATTGTTCGTATAATACTAATAAAAAAATTTATCGCCTAACTTTTTTTATTTCTCGATACCTAATCACGATTTATCGCCCAAATTGCCACATTTTTTATCAAAAAACCTGTTAGAAGAAAAATTCTACTAACAGGCCTAAAAACATAATTATTTAGTTGGTTTTTTCAAATCCATAGAAGCGGCTGGGCTTTCAATTTTTACGCGTTTTAGGAAGAACGCAAGCACTAGCGCAAGGACTGTAACACAAGCTGCTATTAAGAATGAGTGTGTAATACCATCTAATAAAGCAGTTTGCTTAATCTGATCCTGCATTTGATGCATTTGCTCAGGTGTCATCGCAACACCTGATTGCGCTGCATTGGCTTTTGCTTCTGCAATTAAATCTTCGGCTGTTGCTTTTGTACGGTTATTCATGAACGTTACCATCACGGCACTACCAATTGCCCCTGCCACTTGCTGTACAGTATTATTAATAGCTGTACCATGCGGGTTCATCGTTAGTGGTAATTGGTTTAAACCGTTTGTCATAATCGGCATCATAACCATTGACAAACCAAACATACGAATTGTGTACAAGGACACAATAAATGTATAGCTTGAATCTATTTCTAACTTTGTTAAACCGAATGTCGCAATTGTTGTAATCGTTAAACCGATAATCGCTAGTATACGCGGTCCAAATTTATCAAAAAGCTTCCCAGTAATCGGCGACATAATCCCCATTACAACTGCTCCAGGAAGCATCATTAAGCCCGCTTTAAATGGATCAATTCCACGAATCGATTGTACATAAGCAGGAGTTAAAATCATCCCAGAGAACATAGCCATTGACACGATAACCGAGATAGCTGACCCTAACGCAAACATTGGGTATTTATAAATACGTAATTCTAGTAAAGGCTGATCCATACGTAGTTGTTTAAATATGAAGATGATTAAAGCAAGAAGACCAGCTGAAATTGTGCCATATACCCAAGGACTCGACCAACCCTTATCCCCTGCAGTACTGAAACCATATAGAATACCACCGAATGCAACCGTTGATAATAGTACTGAAAGGAAATCTAAATGAATTTTACGTGTCTCCATCACGTTTTCTAATTTCCAAATGCCAAACAATAAACTAATTACAGCAAACGGAATAATCATTTGGAATAGCATACGCCAATCATGATGCTCAACAATATATCCTGATAATGTTGGACCGATCGCCGGTGCTGTAATCATGACTAAACCAAAGATCCCCATTGCCGCCCCACGTTTTTCTTTTGGGAAGCTAATTAACATTACATTCATTAAAAGTGGTGACATACTTGAAGCACCCGCTGCTTGCACCATACGACCTGCCAGTAACATACCAAAGTTAGGTGCAAAGCCAGCCATAATTGTACCGATTGTAAAGACTGACATCGCTGCAATAAATAGATGTCTATTTTTAAAGCGTGTTACAAAGAATGCTGAAGCAGGTACTAAAATACCACTTACAAGCATATAACCTGTTGCTAACCATTGTACCTTTGAATACGTTATACCAAAATCTTTCATGATTGTTGGTAATGCAACATTTAACAATGTGTTATTTAGAAAAGCAACAAAAGCACCCACAAATAAAATACCAATCATACCATAGGGTGGCTTTTGTAGTGTTTGACCACTATTCATTTATATCCCTCAATTCTTTCTTGTTTTTTTCGATAAAACTTATTTTATACTCGCAGTCTACTTTTTTCAACAATTAAGATTATAAATTTTAAAAACATTGATATATAGGCGTTTTTGATATAGAATAAGAGTATAATATTTTTAAAAAGGTGAGGTTATGAACAAAAGAAAAAGACAAATTATTACTGCTGCTCGTGCCCTATTTATTGAAAAGGGTTTCGTGGATACTTCGATTAACGACATCATTAGTGAGGCCAAAATCTCAAAGGGCACATTTTATAATCATTTATCTTCTAAAAATGAATGCTTAATCGCCATATTAGATGAAGGACGCGAGGAGGCAAGTAATCGCCGACACGAGCTTCTTTACGGCAAAGATCCTACTGATTTAGAAGTATTAACACAGCAAGTTGCAGTACTCATGTATGTCAATCGAGAACATAATTTAATTCAAATTTTTGAATCGGTTTTCCATTCTCGTGATAATGAACTGAAAAAAATTATTTTAAACTATCATTTACAAGAACTGGAGTGGCTTGCTAACCGACTTGTACAAGTCTTTGGAGAAGAAATTAGCCCAATTAGCTATGAATGTGCTGTGCAGACACTTGGTATGATTAACCTCACATTGCGTGCAGTCTTAATTGCTGACTATAAATATATAAATCGCGAAGCCATTGTACGTGTAGCATTACGCAATATTAGCGTAATTATACCCGTTATGCTTGAATCAAAAGAGATCCTCATTAGTACGGAAATGATCAACACGATACAAAACGTCGTGAACTATAGACCAGTTAATAAAGAAATAGTCATCGAGCAATTAACAGGCTTTAAAAAAGGGTTATCTAAGAATGAAACAGTGGAAGGGTTAGAGTACGTAGAATTCTTATTAGAGGAACTACAGCGCGAGAAACCAAAACTCTTTATCATTGAATCACTTCTTACACCTTTCCGTAAAGCATTCGTTGGGACCGAACACGCAGAAGAGGCACGTGACATCGCTAATAGCTTGTGGCGCTATGTAAAAATTGAACGACCATCAGAGCGCTGCATCAAGTAAAATAACCACATAAACAAAAGGAGCTATATAGAAAGTCAAACACTCATGACTTTCCATTTTAGCTCCTTTTATCAGGCTTTTATCCTATTCATTTATTATGCGCATTTGATAAACCTGTAAGTTGATTGGAGTGGAGGCTGGGCGATTCTTTGGGGATTAGCGATAGAAGTACGAAGGCTAAAAGCATCACTTCCTGTGATAACACCTTCGTGACCAACATCTGTTGTTGCTGTCGCTTCGCTTTCGCACAGACAAAACCGTTGTTGCTGTCGCTTCGCTTTCGCACAGACAAAACCGTTGCTGCTGTCGCTTCGCTTTCGCACAGACAAAACCGTTGTTGCTGTGCTTCGCTTTCGCATAGACAAAACCGTTGCTGCTGTCGCTTCGCTTTCGCGCAAAAACATCTATTGTCCCGACGCCCCTGGGAAAGCGCCCAGTCAGAACACACATTACAGTGATGAATGCATTTATTACTTAACTTGACGATCTTTCGGCCCTACCCAAAAGCCAATCCCAATGCTAATAGCTACTACAAGAAAAGGTGCATACAAAATAATAAATTGATTCATCATAGTTCCCCCTATGCATGATGATCATGTTTACCGCAAGCATAATCACGATCAAACACAAACCATTTCATTACTAAATATAGTGAAGGTATGAGTAGAACTAACCCTCCAACAAACGCTATCACTAATGCTATCGCCATTGTTTCACTTGTAAAGCTATCATAGACCGACAAATACGGATACAGTAAATACGGATAATGTGAAATACCATAGCCGAAAAATGCAAAGCCAAACTGAGCGACCATTAAAAAGACGGCTATACCATAGTTTTTCTTTTTACATAAAAGAATTAATGTTATAAGAAATAGCACACCCGAAATGGCGAAAAGCCACCATAGATTTAACATATTTTCATAATGCTCAGGCACATGTCCCTTTAACTCCACCATAATCCCTATTACACTTATTACGAGCGGCAAAGACCAACCGAGCGCATATTTTCTCATTAAATCTGAAGCATGTTCATCTCGCGCTCTTTTCCCATACCATGTTAAAAAAACAGCCGAAATATACAAAACTGCCACTATACTTAATAACACAATAGACCAAGTTAACGGATTCGTGAAAAGTTTAGCAATTTGCAAATGTGGTTCTTTATTTACAATTTTCACGAACCCTCCCTCAGATATCGTTAACACAATAGAAAGGGATGCAGGTATAAATAAACCAGTAATTCCGTACATCATTGTATAACCAATGTGTCCACCTTTTTCACTGTAGGATTCAAATGCATAATAACTCCCTCTAATTGCTACCAATATTAATGAGATACTGACTGGTACTAGCAAAATTGTGCCGTAATAATAAGCTGTTTGAGGAAAGAAACCTACCATTCCAACAAAGAAAAATACAAGAAAGACATTGGTAATTTCCCATACCGGAGATAAATAGCGCTTAATAATATTGGCTAGTATTTGGTCTTTACCAATCAAGACACTATAAGCACTAAAGAAGCCCGCTCCAAAGTCTATGGACGCAACAATGACATAGCCGAAAAGAAATAACCATAGTACTGATATTCCTAATATCTCTAAGCTCATTGCCCTGCACTTCCTTCCACTTGTTTATGTTCTTCAATTTCAAGTTCAATCGGATTGTTACGGAACATACGAATAAGTACGACGATACTTCCTATCCCTAATACAATGTACAGCCCTGCAAATAGTATTAGCATAGTATCGACTTGGCCACTTGTTGTGGCAGCTTCCGTTGTTTTCATATAACCACGAAGTATCCATGGCTGGCGTCCTACTTCCGCAAACCACCAGCCTGCCTCTACAGCAATAAGCGATAATGGACCACTTGCTACTACTATTCTCTTAAAGCTTTTTGAAGAAATAAACTTCCATCCCCGCCACTTACCTAGCACATAACTAACTGCTACGACTATTAATAAAGTTCCGATTACTACCATGATGTCAAACAAATAATGGATATAAAGTGGTGGCTGTTCATCGTTTGAAAATTGATCTAAACCTTTTACTTCAGCAAAAGGATTATTATGCGCCAATACACTTAGTGCGTATGGTACTTTAATGGCGTATTTCACTTCTTCACCATCCAGCACGCCGAATAGCACAAGTGAAGCATCCTCTTTTGTTTCAAAATGCCATTCAGCAGCAGCTAATTTTTCTGGTTGATATTCAGCTAAATACTTCCCTGAAAAGTCACCTACAACGAGTGCCGCTAGCGAAAATACTAGTCCAAGTTTCAATAAAAGATGTAAGGCTTTTTTATGATACTCATGCTTCGATCCTCGCAGCATACGATAAGCTGCAATAGAAGCTAATAAAAATGCTGCTGTCATATAAGATGTTACTAATACATGCGCTACCTTCGTTGGCATTGCGGGATTTAACATAGCCAATACCGGTTGAATATTTACAAGCTCTCCATCTACAAGGTCAAAGCCCTGTGGTGCGTTCATAAATGCATTCACAATCGTAATAAAAACAGCCGACATAGATGCACCAATAGCTACCGGGATCAATAATAAAAGATGTCTCTTTGGATTTTTGAATCGATCCCATGTATATAAATAAAGCCCTAAGAAAATTGCTTCAACAAAGAACGCGAACGTTTCCATAAACAATGGTAATGCGATTACCTGACCAGCCAATTCCATAAAGTTTGGCCATAGTAGCGATAGCTGCAATCCAATCGCAGTACCAGTGACAACTCCGATTGCCACAGTAATCACAAATCCTCTTGCCCATCTTCTTGCGAGTAATAAATAGTGTTCGTCATTATTTTTCAATCCAACCCATTGAGCAATCATGATCATTAAAGGTATACCGACGCCGATTGTTGCGTAAACGATATGGAATGACAATGTTAACTCTGTTAAGGCCCGACTCCACATTACAGCTGAATCATTCATTTTATTTCATCTCCTAGGTACTAAAAATTCTCCCAATTATCGAAAGAAACATTATTCCAGCTACTAAAAAACTTATAAGTATCAGCTTTTTCTCATGTGATTTATACGTAGCAACCTTTTGTTTTTTCATCATAGTAAATCAACCCAAATTTTAATTGCTGTCGCTAAGATGAGTATAGCTAAAATACTTTGCAAAATTTTCGTATTCATCTTTTTACCTATTTTTGCGCCAAGTGGAGCCGCCAGTAAACTTGCCACTATCATGATGACTGCAGAATAGTAATCGACTTGCCCTGTCATTAACTTCCCGACTGTTCCTCCGATCGATGAGATAAACGTAATAGCTAGGCTAGTTGCAATCGTCATACGCGTTGGAATACCGAGCACTACAAGCATTATCGGAACAAGCAAGAAACCACCTGCAGCACCAACAATCCCTGAACCAATCCCAACAATAAATGCTAAAATTGCCGCTAGTGGCTTGTTGAAAGTTACTTCATTCATCGGCATATCATCGATTTGTTTCTTAGGAACAAACATCATCACAGCTCCAATCAATGCTAAAACGCCGTATACGATATTCACACTGTTTTCAGATAAAAACTGTGATCCGTAGCTCCCAACAAAGCTACCAGCTAAAATTGCTCCACCCATATAAATAATGAGAGGCTTATTAAGATAGCCACCCTTTCGATATGCCCAAACACCTGCTATCGACGCAAAAAACACTTGTACCGCACTGATGCCTGAAACTTCATGTGCTGAAAATGCGACTAAGCCAAAAAGTGGCGGTATATAGAGTAGCATTGGGTATTTAATGATTGAACCGCCTATTCCCAACATACCGGACACAAAAGATCCAACGAATCCAATCAAGAAAATGACAATTATAAATGTTATATCCACTGTGCTTGCATCTCCTTTTATTTATGTGCTTTCAGTATAGTCCTGCTGTAATTTCAGACATATAGGGGTTTTCCACTATTAGCTTTACTCACTGTGACAATATTGCAAATTATTTTGGATAGAATCAATTGGCATAATTACTTCCAGAGTCAGTTTTGTGCTATGCTTGCAGATGTTTTTTGCGCAAAAGCGCAGCGGCAGCGGCAGATGTTTTTTGCGCGAAAGCATAGCGGCAACATGAGGGCTGACACGATGTCGGTCATTTCGGTATTGCCACAGTACGTGGCGTTCTTAGACTGAGTTTCTCTATTCCAGCAGATGTTTGGACATTTACTGAACGGAGATAAAAAAAAGACCACTCACGTCCGAGCGATCTTTTGTAACCAGTTTAATGCTTTTGACATATTATTTTTCCATTGGACATAGCACACAGCTTCTAACAACGACACGTTGTTACATATAGTTATTTGCAAGCCCATACTGAATAAGCTCAGCTTTATTACTTAAATCGAGCTTTTGCATAATATTTGATTTATGATTTTCAACCGTTTTACTACTAATATATAGCTGCCCAGCAATTTGGATATTCGTATACCCTAAAACTGTTAACCTCATTATCTCCTGCTCACGCACAGTTAAAATGCATTGATCTTCATGCCCTTTATGTTCAAATAATTTATCCATCTGCTCCTGTGGAATACCAACGTTGTAATATATGCGACCACTATATACAGCATGGATAGCCTCATAGAGAATTCCACCTTGACTATTTTTTAAAATATAGCCATGGGCTTCAACAGCAATCGCTTTTTGAATATAAGCAACTTCATTGTGCATTGTTAACATAATAATTTTGACGTTAGGCATTTGCTTATGAATTTCTTGAGTAGCCGTAAATCCATCTAACCCATTCGGAATGGATACGTCCATCAAAATGACATCCGGGTTTAATGATATTGCCTGAGTGATCGCCTCCGCTCCATCACCCGCTTCACCTACAACCTCTATATCCATATAATTTTCCAATAAAAGAACAATTCCTTTACGGATTAGCACATGATCATCTACTACTAAAACACGAATCATCTAAAGTCATCCTTCCAATTAGGTACTTGGATGCTAATTTGTGTACCTTTATTGTGAGCTGAAGTAATATTAAAAAATCCGCCTAATAATGTAATTCGCTCCTCCATATGCTTTAAGCCAAGCCCTTCTTTCTTCACTTGCTGTAGATTAAATCCTACGCCATCATCTTCTATATTGAGCGTTAAATTTGTAGCTTTCTTTTCGAGCCGAATGACGACTTTTGTTGCTTTGGCATATTTAGTAATATTGTGTAAAGCCTCCTGTACGACGCGATAAATATTGATTTCCACAGATGGATGACAACGTTCTTCAAAATCTGTTTCTAACGATATAGTAATATCAGGATGTACCTTTTGCACTGAATCGACAAGAGTGCCTAATGTAGGTGTAATCCCTAACTGATCAATGCTATGAGGGCGAAGTTGATAAGAGTACAGTTTAATATCATTCATTACTTGCTCTAGCTCATTGCGTACTTCTTCAATATACGTATTTAGCTTTTCATTGTTTTTGACATAAGATTCAATCGCTTGTAGTGCAACAGATACTGTATATAATGATTGACCAACGCCATCATGTAATTCCTGCGCTAGCCTTTTATGTTCTTCCTCTTTTGCCTCAATCAGCTTTTTAATAATAAGCTTTGAAATCCGGGCCTCTTCTTCCTTTAACTGAAGGGTCTGATCTCGCAATACTAGCAGAAACTCTTGCTCGTTTGTTTTACCGTCTGTATACATCAATGCCGTGCTCATTTCAACATCTATCTTACTACCATGATACGTCGGCATTTTCGATAAAAAATAGGGAATCTCATTATGCTCTATTAAATAACATGTATGTTCGCTTGGAGACTTTTGACGGTTTTCACAAAATGAACAAAAGGGCACTCGATCTCCTAATTTCCATCCTGTTAACCGCTCCGCCGAGGGATTCATCATTAAAATCTCACGTTTGTGATTCATAATCATAATTCCATCTTGAATATATTGAAATATTTGCTGTAAATATAGCTGTTCTTTCTCCAAGTTAAACACACTCCAGACTTAAAATTGAAAGTACAACAAGAATCAATGCATTCCTTTAAGTTTCCTTGTTACCAACCAACATACTTTGCTCTATACTTTTTCTTCTATCAAGCTATAACTCTTAACTTCATGCCCCGCTTTCCGAATGATACGAACACTCATATTTTTTTCTAACTGTGTTGATGCAATAATATGAAGGGGCTTTTTTGGTAGTTCATGTATATGACGTACTAAATAAGCAATTGGTAAATTTAATGCATTTGGTGTAAGTGATTTGTAAGAATCATTGTAATCACGTACATCCACTATCACCATTCCCACATTTAACTCTTGCGGTAAACACTCCTGTATTTGACGCACTGGGACATGGCGTTTATAAATAATTCTACCAATAATAAGAAGGAATATACTCAAACTTACAATAATCATTTTTTAACCCCTTTTAACGAGAAAAAGGTTGTCTAAATTCGTTTAACTTTTACAGACGAGTCTCATAATCCATTTTTATTAAACATAACGATTGCTACTTCTCATCTTCCAAAGTACTAAGCAAAGAAAAATAGCAGACTAGTATTACTAGTATGCTATTTTTCTTTTAGAACAACCCCTTTAAATAAAACTTTCTTTTTTAGCCATTACCTCTTGTTGCCAGGCCATGTAGCCGCCCGTTAAATTTACAATGTTATGAATGCCATTTGCTTTCAGTACACTTACAGCAATTGCAGAACGAGCGCCGCCTTGGCATTGTACAACAATTTTTTTATCTGTTTGCAATTCATCTAAACGTTTAGATAATGTACCAACCATAATATGCTGAGCGTTTTCAATATGCCCCGCATCATATTCTGTTTGATTGCGCACATCCAGCACATGAACTTTTTCATTTTCAATTAATGGTTGCGCTTCTAAAGGCGTTATATTTTCATAACTTTCTAGAGCATTAGCCTCTTCCAAAACTTTCGTCACATCCCCATAACCAACAACATTGTCGATACCAATAGAACGTAAAGCTATTAAAATATCATCCAGTTGTGAAGGATTAATTAGTAAATATAATGGTTTTGTATAATCTACTAGCCAACCAGCCCAATTTGTTAATGAATTATTGTAAGGAATGTTTAGTGTACCTGCGATAAATCCTTGTGAAAAGTCTTCCGCTGGACGTGTATCAATAACTTGCTTTCCATCCGCAAGAAGTTGAGCAACCTCTTCATAGCTTGACACGACCTTCACTGGTGATAGATTCTTAAGAAGCTCTATCCCTACTTTATTGACACGCTTCATAACAGCAAAATAATAAGGAGGTTCCGGTTGCCCATCTAGTAACGCGTCAATAAATTTTTGCTCATCATCAAATTGCATAGCCCAGTTGAATTGTTTCTCATACCCAACTGTTGAAGACGGCACAGCTCCTAATGCTTTACCGCAAGCACTACCTGCTCCATGAGCCGGCCAAAGCTGCATGTAATCTGGTAAAGCCTTAAAGCGTTCTAATGATTTAAACATTGCTTTGGCGCCCGATAATGATGTACCCTGAATCCCAGCAGCTTTTTCTAGTAAATCAGGGCGTCCAATATCACCTACAAAGACAAAGTCCCCCGTAAAAATCCCCATTGGTTTATTTGCTACGCCGCCACGATCCGTTAATAAGAAGGAGATACTTTCAGGCGTATGCCCAGGTGTGTGCATAACTTTAAAGATAAGATTACCTATACTAAATTCATCACCATCTTTTAATAATTGATGAGGAATACCTTCCAGGTTTTGATATTTCCAATCAGCATCCCCTTCATCGGAAATATACATCTTTGTTCCAACACGGTCTGCTAACTCACGAGACCCCGCTACAAAATCAGCATGGATATGCGTTTCTAATGCGCCAACAAGTTGCATCTTCTCTTTTTCTGCTAATGCAAGATAGGGTTCAATATTACGCATCGGGTCAACAATGATCATTTCACCTTTCGCCTGACATCCCACAACATAAGAAGCGTGCGCTAATTTTTCATCGTAAAAATATCGTAATAACATGTGTAAAACTCCCCTTTATACTTAGTTTTTTTCTTTTAAAATATCTAATGCCGATTGGACATAATTCAGTGTTTTTTGAACAGCAGGATCTTTCAGCCATTTAACAATTGAAAAAACATTAATATGCTGAGGCTTTTCTTCTGCTCTTTGCTGTACCATTTTTAAGAAATCCAAACCTGTCTTTCCTTTTTCAACATACGGATCGATATAGCTCTTTAAATTATTCATTGTATATTCTGTCGTTTGTTTATCCTGAAGTACTGCTTTTCCAAAATCAACGATGTTTTCTAACTGATGAATGATTTGAACAAGCTTTGGCAATTTCTCTATAAGCTGTACAATAGCTGTTATCGTTTCTGAGCCTACATTATAAGTAGTGACAAATTGTTCGTATCGATCTATTGTCTTTTCATCCGTCAATACCGCTTTTCCAAAATCCACAACATTTTCAGCTGAATCTATCGTTTGCTCTACATTCGGTAATTTATCCAACAATCGCTGTAAAGAGTGTCGAACTTCTGGTTTCTCAAGCGTTTCGATTATTCGATATAATTCTTCGCTCATACTTACCGTTGCATTAGCCATGCTTGTCGCCTCCCTTCATTTGTAATTACATTGTGCCTTTCAACATGCCATCCCAGTACATGATAGGCAGTAAATCCTTTTTCATGAAATACATACTGGATCTTTCCACTGCCTGGTTAAAAGGCATAGATTCGACAGGCTCTTTATTGTAATCAAACTCAGCTAGTATCAGTTTGTTGTAGCCTGTTACAATCGGGCAAGAAGAGTAACCATTATACATTTGTGTCATTGGCTGTTGTCGCATTAATGCAATAAGATTTTGTGCAACAACAGGCGCTTGCTTGCGTATAGCTGCACCCGTTTTGGAGGTTGGGAGATTGGCATTGTCACCTATCCCAAACACATTGCTATACTTGTTATGTTGCAAAGTAAATTTGTCGACATCTACCCAGCCACATTCGTCTGCTAATGCACTTGTTCGAATAAATGCAGGTGAACACATATAAGGTGTTACATGAATCATGTCGTATTTTATTTCTTCTAATATGCCCGTATCTAAATTTTCAAAGATAGCTATTTTTTCATCAGCCTTAATTTCAATCAAATTACGACGGAATCGAGCATCAATATTTTTCCGCTCAATTACCTTTTCAAGTGCTTCACGGTATTTTAAAACATCGAAAATTGCTGGATTGGCCGAACCAAAAATAACGTTAATATTGTCACGAACATTGACGTTATTAAAATGGTCCTCTGCTAAATGCATAATTTTCTGTGGAGCACCGCCACATTTTACTGGCGTGTTTGGATGTGTAAATAATGCTGTTCCCTCTTTAAAATTACGGATCGTTTCCCACGTATAATCCACATGCTTAAAAGAGTAATTACTGCATACACTTTTAGTCCCAAGTGCTTCCTTCAGCCCTTTAATAGCACCCCAGTTAATCTCTATCCCACCGGCGACTACTAAAAAATCATACGTGTATGTTGTACCATTTTGTGTTAGCACCTGGTTTTGATTGGGATCAAAACTACTAACAGCTTCTTTTAACCAAACAGCTCCTTTAGGAATAACGGACCTCATTTCACGTTCAGAGTCCCATTTATTTGCTGCACCACCTCCCACCAATGTCCAGAGTGGTTGATAATAATGTTTTTCTGCAGGATCTATGATGGCAATCTCCCCTTGAAGCGAATGAGATTGACGAAGTAAACGTGCAGCTACAGAAATGCCAGCAGTTCCTCCTCCAACGATGACTACTTTAAAAGAAGTCTTCATGTGTACATCCTCCTTATCATGCTGTCTTTCGTATACAACTTTTACACCTTAATAATAGGTATAAGAGAGAGCTGTTCATATAGGGGTAATCCCCTAAAAAATTACACACCAATACTCAAATAGCACAAAAAGGCAGTACAAGGTGAATGTTTCATCACTTGTACTGCCCAAATTAACAGTGTTTTCTTTACTTTATCAATCTAAAACGAGCTCATTATCATAACGCGGTGTTGATTGTTCGAGGCCAAAAAACGCCTATTTACATTTAAACTTTATGACAAACACTGTACCTTCCGCTCCCGATTGGACACTAATAGTACTATTGTGTAAATCAATTAATTGCTTAGTAATAGCCAATCCCAGGCCAGTACCCGTTGTATCATCCGTAGTATTTGTCCCTCGATAATATCGCTCAAAGAGGTTATCGAGCTCCTCTTGAGGAATTCCTGGACCTTGGTCGGCGATTGTCAGCATAATCTCCCGTCCTATATTTTGCGCTTCTACATTTACCTTTGTACCGTCAGGCGTATATTTTTTAGCGTTCGTTATGAGATTATCTAAAATGCGCTTTAATAAAAGCTCGTCCGCTTCCAACATAACATCCCCATAAACGTTTACAGACACTTGCTCATCTGCAAATTGAGGTAACCACACATTAAGTGGTATCATTACTTTTTCAAGCTTGATCGCTCTATTTTTTAATTGGTACGTATAGGTTAAGTCTTTTATAAGGGCATCCATGTACGTTGCCTTCTCCTGCATCGTAGTTGCAAAGACACGCATTTCTTCCTTCGACCACTCATAATCCTCAGAAGCTAGCATTGTTGAATAACCATAAATAGAGCTTAACGGTGTCTTTAAATCATGGGATAAGCCTGTTATCCATTCCTCACGTAATCGCTCTGCATGCTTAATTTGCCTTTCGTTGGAAGAGAGGCGTTTTGATAAGTTATTAATCGATTCATCGACTGGCTGAAATAATTTAAATTTCCTTTTTAACTTCCCTGTCTTCCGATGATGGATATTTTTATCTCTTACTTTACTGTAGTCAAACTGCGTCAGTCGCTCGATACGAGATAATACATAAACGAGTGGGCGTACAAATTGACGAGAAATGCTAATCGATAAAAAGATGATCCCTATTAACAATATAATATGCCCACCAAAGAAGACGGAAACAAATAACACCATCGCTTTATTAAAAGGCTCGTCAAATGGTTTGTACGCTGGATTCGGCATACGTACAACTAGTGTCGAGCCATCCTCTAAAGAAGTATTTCTCGACAGCTCTTTATACTCAAAAATATCGTAATTCTCTTCCAACAATTGAGGCTTATGGAGCTTCTTATGGCGTTCACCAATGACTTCTACACGATCCCACTGCTCATTATAGATTTCAACAGATGCCTTCTTATCCTGCAAACGTTGGAGCAGTTCTGAAGAAATCTCCCCTTTATCCTTCCAATCTCGAACTACTTCCTCAAAAAGCGGTTGGACAGGTAAAGCCGGAAGGAATAACAAATGGTATTTAGGAATCTCCCACGTGTGCATCCCTGGCCGTTTAAGAGTCATTATTTCGTTATCTGTCATACTACATAGTTCACATGTGTCTCCCGTGTAATCAACAATGTCCATCGATTGATTGAACAAATATAATTGCCCCAAGTTCTCCTCAGCTCGCTTCGCTAAGTAATCAGCAATCTTAATGGAATTTCCTTTTTCTACGACAGCATCATCTTTAATTTCAGAAACACTCATTATATGAATATCGTCACCGACATGATGATTAATAAAGTATGCAAAAGACACCAAACTTATAATAAAGCCAGTAATAATTAGTAAATAAAAAATGATGAAATAAGATACAAAACGAAGCGTTAATCTTCTAGCTGGCTTCATGAATGAACATCTCCAACAAGTTTATAACCAATCCCCCTTACAGTAATAATACAAGTTGGTTTACCCGGATTCTTTTCTATTTTTTCTCGTAGTTTTCGAATATGAACCATCACAGTATTATCATCAAACAAACAGTCACCCCATACACGCTCATAAATTTGCTCCTTCGATAATACTTGCCCTGCATTTTCACATAAGTATTTCAATAAGTAGAATAATCTACCGCTAATAATTTCTTTTGTACCATTTACAGTCACCTCTGCTGCATCGATATCGAATGTAAATCGACTACATGAAAATAAATGACTACCTGGAGCATCTTTTTTCTTCATATATCTGGTGAGCTGAACCTTCACCCTCGCAACAAGCTCAAGTGGATTAAATGGCTTCGTAATATAATCGTCTGCCCCGTTCATAAAACCACGAAGCTTATCTGCATCACTACCTTTTGCCGTTAAAAAGAATATTGGCGCTTCACTTTGCTCTCGAATCATATTCGCCATATCAAGTCCGCTACCATCCGGGAGCATAATATCTAATAGATAGAAATCAAAAACCTTCGTTTCAATTTTTCTTTTTGCTTCTTGAACAGTGTCGCAAAGTGTAATGTTTAAAAATCCTTCTTTTCTCAAGATAATTTCAATCATTTCTGCAATTGCACGTTCGTCCTCTAATACTAAAATCGACGCGTCTTGCATGCTATCACCTTCTTTTAAGAATACTTTAAGGTAGCCATCAGTTCACGATAAGCTTTCTCCACTACAATATGTATAAGATAACCAATTAAGGAGATAAAACGCAATGAAAACTAACCGTGTTACCTTTATTGATACAATGCGTGGTTTTAGCTTATTCGGCATCTTAATGGCGAATTTATTGATTTTCCAGTTTGGCATGTATGGTAAAGATGAACCAAAAGATCTATCCATCCTCGATAATGGAGCCTGGTATTTTGTAAAAATCTTTATAGAGGGATCATTTATGCCGATCTTCACCATTTTATTTGGCTTCTCTCTTATTAAGCTTATAGAGTCTATTCGTAGAAAAAAAGATAAGAGTCGATGGTCCATTTTACGCCGCGCAACAGGGCTAATTGCTTTAGGTTTACTACATAAAACATTTTTATGGGATGGCGATATTTTATTTTCCTACGGGATGATGATATTGTTTTTAATTCCATTTATTAATCGTAAACCGAAAACTTTATTCATTTGGGCTGGTATCTTCTTAGTACTTATTACTAGCTTATCATTTGGTTCCACAGAAGAAACGAAAAAAGAACAGCAAGAGTTAGCAACCTATGTAGAAAAAGCCGACAATGTATACGCTAACGGGAGCTACTTAGACATTTTTAATTTCCGTGCAAATGATGTACCTCCGGGTATGGATGATGCAGGATTAGTCTTTGTCTTATTAGTGTTCCTTGCACCAATGTATACTTCTGCATTGACCCTTTTCGGCATGGGGCTTGCTAAAAAGCAAGCTTTTGTGAATATGGAAGATGAAAAGAAATGGTATAAGCTCGGCGCTCTGCTTGTTCCAATTGGGCTAGCTTTAAAGAGTCTGAGTTTTATTATAGAAAGCAGTTTTTCCGGTATGCTGTTAATAGGTGGCTCTGAATTATTAGCAGTTGGCTATGTCTGCCTTGCCGCTCTAATATATAAAACTCGCCCAGTACAACGTCTCGCTCCTGCCTTTGAGAGTGTTGGTAAACTATCATTAACTAATTATCTAATGCAAACTATTATTTGTACAACAGTATTTTATGGATATGGTCTAGGCTTATACGGCAAGTTAGGCGTGTTTGGCGGTATTTTATTTGGAATCGTCGTGTATAGCTTGCAATGTGTTTTCAGCCTTGCCTATTTCAAGAAATTTAAACGTGGACCATTTGAATCTGTACTGCGTGTATGGACGAATTGGTCTTGGAACGGACAGATCAAAATAAAACAGAAAGGAAGTACTTTACATGAATAGTGGCTCCAAAGAGGACTTTACAGATACATGGTGGTTCTTAGGAATCTGTACTGCTGTAGCTGCCGTTTTAACACTATTTGCTTTTTAATATAACAATCAACTTTACTTGGGAACAACTATATAACAATATCTTGGAATTCGTTTTCGTTCGCCCCCTACTGTATACTATGACTACACATACTATACAGCTTAGGGGGCGTTTTTTTGCTACAGCGAATTATTATTACTGGCTATAGACCACATGAATTGGGCATTTTTAATGACAAGCACCCCGGCATTGCCATTATAAAAAAAGCACTCGAAAACCGTCTGCGTATATTGATCGATGAAGGTTTAGAATGGGTAATTATTAGTGGCCAGCAAGGTGTAGAAACATGGACTGCTGAGGTTATACTTATGTTAAGAGAGGAATTTCCTCATTTAAAATATTCTGTTATCACTCCTTTTTTAGAGCAAGAAAAAAATTGGCAGGAACATAAAAAAGAGAAATATCAAGCATTAATAGCTCAAGCAGACTTCGTAACGAGTGTAACGAAAAAACCATACGAGGCTCCGTGGCAATTTATCGAAAGAGACAAATTCATTATCCAAAATACAGATGGTCTGCTGCTTATTTATGATGAAGAAAATGAAGGCTCTCCGAAATATATGAAGCGTCTAGCAGAAAAATATATGGAAACACACGACTATATACTTTTGATGATTACCGCTTATGATTTACAAGTAGTAGCAGAAGAAATGCAGCAACAAGATTGGTAGGGAAAATATTGCTATAATTTTCCGATAATTATATACTTGAACTATATTAGTCTAGACTTATGGATCATCATAATAGCGTGTGGTTGATCTCCATTCCGACTGGGCGCTTTCCAGGAGTCGCCCAGTCTCACTCCAATCAACTTATATAAAAAAATATCATCCCTAACTTTAGGTGATAAGTATTAGCAATAGGTTACGTCTTTTTTCTACCCTTTAGTGCTAATTTCTAAAAAGGAGCTGCTAACATTTGAGTAAAAAAATCGAAATGGTTCTTGAGTCGTCGCCGGTGAATGTTTCTCATGATACGTACCGCAGAGAGTGCAAATATACACGCGGGATTCATATTGAAGAACAAGAGTTTAAAGCAATTTTGGATGCAATGTGCCACGATTCTCGCTTGTATTTTGATTTCCATAATCCACGCAGAGAGATTAAAAAAGGAACATATTTAAATGGACACTCTGGGTTAGCGCGTAGTATTTATAATTACTATAAAACAAATCATAACATTGAACTGACCGAGATTATAAACGGTAAAGATTTTTATGTAAAAATAATATAAAAATTTCATATTTTTAAAGTGGGTTGTTTCTTACATAACAGCCCACTTTCATGTCCGTAAAAAAGAGCTACCCTATATGAGAGTAGCTCTGTCTTTTTATAAATCTGAAACTTGAGCACCTAATTCTTTATTATTGTACATTTCAGTGTCCAATTCTTTTGTAATACGTGCTGTTGTCACACCTGCAGTCATTGAACCACTTACATTAAGTGCAGTACGGCCCATGTCGATCAATGGCTCAACTGAGATTAATACACCCGCAAGTGCAATCGGTAAATTAAGTGCTGATAATACTAGAATTGCTGCGAATGTCGCACCACCACCAACACCAGCTACACCAAATGAGCTGACAGCTACAACTGCAATAACAGTAATGATAAATACTGGATCAAGTGGATTAATCCCAACTGTCGGTGCAATCATAATCGCTAGCATTGCAGGATAAACACCAGCACAGCCATTTTGACCAATAGATAGACCAAATGAACCCGAGAAGTTCGCAATACCCTCAGGTACACCAAGACGACCTGTTTGTGTTTTAATATTCATTGGTAAAGCACCTGCACTTGAACGTGAAGTGAAGGCAAATAATAATGTTTCCGCAGTTTTCTTTAAGTACGTAAATGGATTTAACCCGCTTAAAGTAAGAATTAATAAGTGTACGATAAACACGATAATTAACGCTACATAAGATGCAACAACAAACTTACCTAGGTTATAGATTGCCCCGAAATCAGATGTCGCAACTGTACGTGCCATAATTGCTAAAATACCATATGGTGTTAAACGTAAGACAATTGTTACAACGCCCATTACTAATGCATAAATGGCATCCAAGCCCTTTTTAATAGTAGCTGCAGTGTCTCCATCCTTACGTGCTACACGTAAATAAGCAAAACCTAAAAATGCTGAAAAAATTACAACAGCAATTGTTGATGTAGATCGAGCACCTGTTAAATCTAAAAATGGGTTCGCTGGGAATAACTCAATAATTTGAGTTGGTAAATCCGGCGCAGTTAATCCAGAAGTTTTTTCCTCTAAATACGCCCCACGCTCTGCCTCTACAGCACCTTGCATAATATGTGAAGCATCTAAATGAAACACTGTTGCTGAAAAAATACCAACAGCAGCTGATACAGCAGTTGTACCGATTAAAATAACTAAAATCAGAGCTGCCATTCTCCCGAAGTTTTTACCAACCTTCATTTTCGTGAAGGCGATTAAGATAGAAATAAAAATTAATGGCATCGCAACCATTTGTAGTAATTTAACATAACCAGTACCAATAATATTGTACCAATTTGATGTTTTAGCTAACACATCAGAATCAATACCATATATTAAATGGAGTCCAAGACCAAGTACAATACCTAAGCCTAAAGCCGTAAAAACACGATTTGAAAACTTAACGTGCTTTTTATTCATAAAATATAAAATTCCAACGAATACGAGTAAGACGGCAACGTTAAGAATAATTTGTAATGTAGACAATGAAAAGCCTCCTAAGAAGTTTAATTATAATGTAATCGAATTATATACCTATAATCCCTATAATTCAAGTATGTTTTATTTAGATTAATAATTTTCTAATGTGAAAGAATTTTATTTCTTTTGATTATGCCCTAAAAACGAAATTTAATAAAAAATGCTTATTGAATATGTACATCTTCTTCGCGGAAAGCGACCATTATAAAAAAAGACTGTGGGCAAGCTTGCCTACAGTCTGACCTATTTCGCCTAATGAACGAGGTAGGTTTCTTTTTCATTGTCATGAATGAGATAACAACTTCCCGTAATTTTTTTACATTGCTTTTTTACACGTGTCACCGCATCCGACAATTGGTCAACAGATTCAAATTGCTGATATTGATTAGTCATAACCGCAATGGATAGCGTGATACAAGATAAAGGCTCTAATTCACCAGCTCTATTTTGTACTTGTAAGTATGTTAAATCCCCCACATCATAAAAGCTTAAAATAAATGCATCAAACTCATCAATAATTTTTTGACAGATTGGGGCAACCTCATAATGCGGAAGAATCGCAACGAAATCATCTCCACCAATATGTCCTAAAAAATCTTCTGTACCCACGATATTTCTTTTCAAAATATCGGTTAAATACAGTAATATCTTGTCCCCTTTATTAAAACCGTACGTGTCATTGTATGATTTAAAATGGTCTAAATCAAAATACATTAAACTATATTGCGGTAGCTGCAATGCTTCCTCTAGCTTTTCATCAATTAATTTATTGCCAGGAAGACTACTTAATGGATTTAAAAAACTAGCAATAGCTACTTGTGTGTCTACTAGCTTCAACAGTAGCTCCCGAATACTTACCACGCCGTAATATAAGTCATTCCTTGTTACAACCACATCATCATATAGGTCCTCTGAAGGTCTAGACATTGCTAATGTACTGACCTCTGTTATAGGTATATTGCGATCTACAATGAAAGGATTTTCTTTAATAATAAGCTGATTATGTCGTCCGATAAATAAATTATAGCCATACCTTGTACCAATTTTTTGATAGAAATGTGTACGTGTAATATGGCCAATTGGTTTGTCATCTCGGACAACGACAACACTACGTAATGACGGATTATTTATAAAAAGTAAATCCACCTCTTGATTTTTCACAAATTCATCAATACAAGGAACATTTTCTATGACTTCCCCTATCTTCATGGTCACCCATCCTTATTTTCCCCAAATGTATTTCCTTTGCGGGTTTCCCTACCGCATAACCTTGTGCGTAGTGGATTCCAATAGTATGTAAATACTCAAGTTCTTCCTGGCGTTCAATACCCTCTGCAATAATTTTTGTCTCAGCCTGCTCTGCGTATCTCATCAGCAATGTAACGAGCTGCTGCTGTTCGCTGTTTTTATCAATAAATTGTATTAAAGAACGGTCTAGCTTAATAAACTCAGGCTTTAAGTAAATAAGCGTTTTCAAGCTATTATAGCCTGAACCCACATCATCCACTGCAATTCGGTAGCCCTGTGATCGATAATGTGATAATACACGTTCAAACTGTGCAAAATCTACCACTGCACTACGTTCAGTGAGCTCAAACACTACCTGCTGTGGTTTTATGCCAAGCTCCTTTAATAGCTCCAAGGTTTCACCACTATGGTAGCTCTTATCTAGTAAAACATTAGGATGTATATTGACGAATACTAGAAAATCTCGATTCACCCATTCTCCGTGCAGTCGTTCTTTAAAACGCTGCAGTGAAAGATTACGACAAAAACATTCAAATAAAAATACACAGTCTGTTTGCCCAATAAATTCATAAAACTGATCGACACTATGAAACAATACGGAAGGCTCTGGACGATTTAATACCTCAAAGCCAACCGTTTGCCTCGTCTGTAAATCGACGATAGGCTGAAAATAAGTATGTAAATTCTTGTCCTGAATAATTTGTTTCAAAGCTTTTAAACGTTTTATATAGAGAGTATTGTTTTGATGCTGCCCGTATAAATACTTTAAATAAGAAAATAAATTACTTGTTTTTATGCTTTGTCTCACAACAGACTCCATTCTCGCACCTCTTAAATTGGTTATTAGGGTCTATTGTACGCTTGGATTGTAAATGTACTGTGAATAATATGTAAAAAGAGGTGGCTCTAGCACTAGAAATCCTTTTCAACCGTTGACATTGCTCTATTAAAAGTAATCTTAATTACTTGATAGAGTAGTATATTTTTCGCAATATACAATATATTCAATCAACTCATTGATATAAATTGTAAATAGTGTATGCTTATAATTAATAGTATTTTATTAACTTTTATAGGAATTTGTTATTTTTACAGTACTACACTAATTCAACCCCATAAGCAAAACGTATACCATGTATTAGTTGATTGGGGTGAAGGCTGAGCAACTCCTTGGGGATCATAGCGTCACATATGAAACCCAAGGAGCTCAAGCCTCATCGGACTCCCCCAGGGAAGATCCCAATCGGAGCGGAAATCGCCCTCACGTTATGGCAATAATTCTTTATAATAAAAAGATTTGTTCTTTATAGGGAAACTTATTTAGATAAAAACTATTTTCAAGGGAGGATCCTGTTAATGAGTTTGTCAATTCAACAATTATTGGAGAACAAAGGAATTACACCAAAGTCTGAACACCTTGAACTTCTAAAAGCGCGTTGGGAAGGTATGCAATCCCTTCGTGGTAATTTAGAAGGCATCACTATTGATGATGCTGATATCGCTATCCGTAGCATCCCTGGAGGTGACCACATTGACAACTGATTTACACTTAAAATCTGTTGAAGAATTAGCATCTTTACTTGAAACTAAAAAAATCTCCCCTGTCGAGTTGACGAAAGCAATTTTAGATTTTGCTGAAGAAAGTCAGCCTAAAATTAATTCATATATGGCTTTTTATCGTGAAGAAGCCCTAGCACAAGCACAAGTGGTAGAAAAAGAAATTTTGAATGGACAGTATCGAGGAATGTATCACGGGATTCCTATGGCATTAAAAGATAATTTGTACTTTAAAGATAAGATAACTACGATGTCATCAAAGATTCATAAGGACTTCATTTCAAACTATGATGCGACGGTTGTTGAAAAACTTCGTAATGCCGGTGTTATTTTCACGGGTAAATTAAGCATGCATGAGTACGCATGGGGCATCACGAATAATAATCCTCATTACGGACCCGTTCGCAATCCATGGGATTTGGATAAAATCCCTGGCGGTTCTAGTGGCGGCTCCGGCGCAGCAGTTGCAGCAGGGGCAAGCGTTGCATCATTAGGTACAGATACTGCAGGCTCTATTCGAATCCCTTCATCAGCCTGTGGAATTGTCGGCTTAAAGCCTACTCATGGGCGCGTAAGTAAATATGGCTGCTACCCTCTTGCTTGGAGCTTAGACCATATTGGTCCAATGACAAAGACAGTAAAAGACTCAGCTGGCTTACTTGGGATTATTTCTGGATTTGACCATAGAGACCCTACTTGTACAGACGTTCCAACAGAGAATTATGTACAGCAAATCTCGGGTAATGTGAAGGATTTAGTCATCGGCATCAACGAAGAATATTTCTTTAACAGAGTAGATTCCGATGTAGAGAAGGCTGTTCGGGCAAGTATTCAAAGCTTAGTGGATCAAGGAGCAAAGGTTGAGATCGTTCGAATTCCTTCCTTGCAATATGCAGAGTGGGCAGAGCTCGTTACTTCCCTTTCGGAGGCAGCTGCAATCCATCATTCCGATTTACAGAAAAGACCACAGGATTTCGGAGATGATATTCGTCTGTTATTTGAACTAGGTGAATTACCATCTGCGGTTGATTACCTACAGGCTCAACAGGTGCGACGACAAATAAAGCAAGAATTTACACAGATTTTTAATCAGGTTGATGTACTTATTACACCTACATTACCTGTAGTGGCAAGTGCTATTGGTGATGACTTTGCATATTTAAACGGTGAAAAAGTTGATTTAATTGATAATATCATTCGTTTTACAGGCCCAAGTAACTTAACAGGGTTACCTGCCCTTTCCGTTCCTTGTGGCTTTAAAGGTAATTTACCAGTAGGCCTCCAAATCATTGGTCCAGCCTTTAAAGAAGGTCGTATTCTTAACGTTGGATACGCTATTGAACAAACGAATCCAATGAAAAATAGAAAACCTAATATTTTCGCTAATATCTAATTTTAATAATGTGGGCGAATCTGCTTGCTTTACGGACTTTGTCTGTAGAACTTCAGCAGATTCTTTTTAATTGGTTGGTTTATCAGCGATTCGCATTGTCTTATCAGCTATTTCACTGCGCTTATCAGTTATTATAAGTAATAGAAGCTCAATCACAAGAAAGGTTGTTTGATAGCCTAATGAACGTAGAGAACTTTTTACGATTACCTATTACAAAAGATTTTACAGTTATTGCTGGTCGCAATGGTTTACATAAACCCGTTGAGAATGTGGAAATTCTAGACTTTGAATTTTCACCTGATATACAAACTGTGAGAGAAACGATTTTCACACCGAATAGTGTTGTTTTAAGCAGTTTATTATTCGCAAAGCAAAAGCCAGAATATTTATGGAATGCCGTGAAAAACCTTATTGAGCTGGGGGCAAGTGCTCTAGCTTATAAACCTGTTATCTATGAGGATTTGCCTAAGGAAGTGATCGTCTATGCGGATGAACAAAGTTTCCCGATATTGCGATTTGGCGGAGATGAATTTTTTGAAAAGATTATTTTAGAAACGATGGCCTATGCAAAAACGCAGGACTATTCATTCTTTTTAAATACGATTATGCGACGTATTATGGAGGAAGAAGTAACTGATGAACAAATAAAGTCTATTTTACAGCAAATCAATAAGCCCTTTGAAAAATATATATTTGTTGCTAATATTCAAACGCAAGATCATGCAAATAGTCAATGGATGCAATCCCTTTTCCAATTAGAGCCTCTATTGAAATCTGGTATGATTTGTACCTATAAAAAGAGCCTCTTCATTGTTATGACCCATCCATCACAGCAATTTCAATTTAAAAAAACTCTCAATGAATGGTTAACGTTGTTTGCGCTCTCGACGGATTCAATGACCTTCGGCTATAGTCGTTGTCACATAACACAAACAGAATTCCCTATTGCTGTTCATGAAGCCTTTTATGCACGCATCATGGCTGAAATTAAAACGGCTCCTATATGTCATTATGAGAACCTCGCTTCCGATTCGTTATTAATTGAATTGCATCGTAAGGACGCTAAATTTGCTATGGACTATGTAAATAGCTATCTTGGTCCCCTATTCGAGGAAAAAGTCGATCCGGACTTAATGAAAACAGCAATCACCTATGTCGTAAAACAAGGAAATATTAAAGAAGTAGCCGTTGCTCATTTCTGCCATCCAAATACAATCCGTTATCGTATGTCAAAAATACGTCAGCTAGTAGCACCTTTAGAAAATGATTATGTTTTTTATGAGCGCATAGCTGTAGCCGTTAAATTGTACTTATTACATAGCAAAACGATTGTTGAATGACAGCTTTGGAATAAGTACAAAAAAACGCCTGAATCTTTAGAATTAAAATCAAATTATTTTCTCCCATCTCATGTTATTCTATTGAAGTTAGGAGGAAGAATGATGAAACAATACATAGCTGATGGTATGCTATTAGTCACTGCAATCGTTTGGGGTAGCGGTTTTGTCATAACGGCTATTGCATTAGAATATTTAACAGCCTATCAAGTAATGGCAGGTAGATTTTTATTAGCTTCAATTATCCTGATAGTCTTATTTGGATATAAATTAAAAAAAGTTTCAAAATCAGTTATCTGGAAAGGTATTTTGTTAGGGACCATTTTGTATATTGCCTTTGCCCTTCAAACAGTAGGGCTACAATATACAACACCATCTAAAAATGCATTTTTAACCGCTGTCAATGTCATTATTGTTCCATTGATTGCGTTTGCGGTATACAAGCGCCGTATAGATGGCTATGAGATGATCGGTTCGATTATAGCTATTGTCGGCATCGGTTTTTTATCATTACAGGGCTCACTGACGATGAATATCGGAGATGCTCTTTCCTTAGCTTGCGCTGTCGCCTTTGCCTTTGATATTTTTTGTACGAACCTGTTTGTCCAAAAGGAAGATGCCATTGCTCTGACGATTATTCAATTTATCACAGCATCTTTTTTAGGCGTTTTGGTCGTAGTCAGTCAAGGTGATATTCCAACTACTCTTGAAAAAGAAGCAATCTATTCAATCGTTTACTTAGCCATTTTTTCAACTACTCTCGCCTATCTTTTTCAAAATATTGCAAATCAATATACATCTGCTACAAAGGCAGCTATTATTCTGTCTACAGAATCCTTCTTCGGCATGGTCCTATCCGTTATATTCTTACATGAAGTATTAACAGGGCAGATGGTTGTAGGGGCCGTACTGATTTTACTCGCCATATTAATTGCAGAAGTAAAGCCTGCACACCCTAAAAAACGAATGATGAAGAGCTCTCGATAACGAATTTCAAAATAGTTTCAGTCCTATACTGAAGCTATTTTTTATTAAACACGGCTAGTCATAATACTTGTAGTAATCCCTGCTACCAAAATTGTAATAATAGAAAGCAATAATGTATTAGAAGATAAAAGCAGTCCCCCTATGACGATGACGATTGAATCTATTATAAAAATAAGTATCCCGACATTAATTCCAGTTTTGTCACTTAAAAATTGGGCAATCAAATCTGTACCACCAGTGCTTGTCTGAAATCTAAGCATCAAACCAACACCAAAGCCCATAAGTACCCCTCCAAATATGGCGCTATAGATGGCATCTACATGAATAAGATTCCGGACGGGCTTTAGTAAATCGATACTTAGAGAATATGCGAATAATCCATGGATACTATTGTAAAAATACGCTCTGTATTTATACCAAGAAATAACGAAAATTGGGATACTAATAATGATGATCATTAAACCTATTTTAAGCTTATATATATAGTGTAAAATAAGCGCTATCCCTACAACGCCCCCATCTAAAATTTGATAGGGCGTTAAGAATAAGTTTATCCCTAATGCTACCGCTGCACTTCCTATAAGAATGACCAAGCCTTTCGTAAAAAAATACATACAACACCCCTTTCGAGACTTGCATGTTTTTATAGTATGAAAAAATCAATTTGAACATGTTATTGTTCACGTCTGTTGGTATAATAGTATTAATATTTTTTATCGAGCTCGGTCGCTAAATTTCTCACTTTTAACTCCTTGCAACGGATGTGACGGAATCGGAAAGAGGTCAGTAAAGAATGTTAGCAGTTATCGTGCAGTCCTAAGCACAAAGCCAATTCCGACGCATTGTTTATCTGCGCGAAAGCGTAGCGACAGCAGCACATTATACCCGGCATAATTGCTTGTGATGGTACGATGTTTCGATGGATTGTATACACAAAAAAATGCCCTTCTGCATATAGACAAAAGGGCAATGTTAAGGAAAAACTATTTATGTTTTACCTTCATTCGATCCAGTAAAAATCCACCTTTAAATGATTTAGGCTCGTACGAAATAATAAAAGCATTCGGTTCATAATGCTCAACAATTTGGAACAATTCCGTCTCACGGTTTCTCTTTGTTAATATTTCATATTTATAGCGGTTACTATCTCTCCCCTCACCAATGTAAATCGTGACCGCAAACCCTTCATTCCGAAGAAATTTCACAAGTTCTTCATTCTTATTTTGCGTATTAATAGTCGTATAAACATAGCCAATTGCTAATTTACGTTCAATTTTGGCCCCTAAAAATATACCCAACCCAAAGCCAACTGCATAAAAGACCATAGCTAACATACTTTGCTTCCCACTAAAGACGAGTGAAAGGCCAAATACATACACTAACATCTCCAGCATACCGAATATGGCGGCAAGGAAAGTAACGTTCTTCACTAAAAGTATTGTACGTAACGTTAAAAAAGGCACATAAATTAATTGAAGTATTAAAATCAGAAATATACTTTGCATTTTGTAAGAAACCTTTCAAAAGTAATTTTATATGTTTTAAATATATGTTGGGACATCGACTTGCATTCTATTAAGATGTATCTATTTTCTAGATTCCCTACCATTTAATATTTAAACATCTGCTTTTCATAAAAAAATGTCACCTACTATAGAAGTAGATGACATTTTGTTTATTATAGAAATCTTTTAAACGTCCCCATGCATCGGGTCTTCCTTATGCTTTAGCCCAATACTATTTGAGCGAGGTACTTTGTAGTCGTGGGTATTTAAAGGTCACCTCCGAAATGAAATGTCCACTTTAATGGTTACCCTTTTTAAATGACTAGCAATCCGAATTCATTGGTACTTTATTTTTTATTAGTTCGTCTATGTAATATTCTTTTAACCAAACTTCCAATTTCATTCTTTCTTCTTGACACATATGTGAATTCATAGTTACTTGTAGTTCTTCAATAACTTCTTTAGCAGTCTTTAAATTCATTTATACCCAACCTTTCCATAAGGTTCATGATATTCCATTTTAAACTGCATTACAATACCTAATTCTACCCTTTTATAGGCTAGTCTTATGAAATAAAGAGACAGCCGTAAATTTAATATTCCCCGGTAATAAAGATGAAAAAGAATAAACCTGATCAAAGCAATCTTACCATTTATTGCAATAAATCAAATAAACTTTTCAATTTATAATCAATAATCTCTAACCATATTTTTCATACACTTTCTGCCTTTTTAGCAGAATAAAAATAGTCATAACCTTGTTGTAAAGTAAAAATACAGTTTCCCCCTCATTCGGTAGCCCTCTTTCGCATAAAAAAATGTCATCTACTTTAGAAGTAGACGACATTTTTTATAGATTTCCTTTAAGCTTCTCCATGCATCGGGTCTTCCTTATGCTTAGGCCCAATCATGTTGAATAAAATATTAAGGATTATCGCTGTAACCGAACCACAGACGATACCGTTAGATGTTAGAAGAGATACACTTTCTGGTAGTGCATCAAAAATTCCAGGAACAACGGATACACCCACACCAAGGCTAACTGCAATAGCAGCAATCATGGCATTTTCCGCTGATTCATTCATAACAGGTACTAGCATGCCCATACCTTGCGTAATAACCATACCGAACATCGCTAGCATTGCTGCACCAAGTACTGGTGTTGGAATGATCGTTGTTAGTGCAGCGATTTTTGGTAGGAAGCCAAGTGCTACTAGTAAACCACCTGTGATGTAAATGATTTTACGATCTTTGACACCCGACATACGTGTAAGTCCCACGTTTTGCGAGAATGTTGTATATGGGAAAGCGTTGAAAATACCGCCGATAACAGAGGCTAGACCTTCTGAACGGTACCCACGTGATAAATCTTTTGAATCTAATTTTTTATTACAAATATCACTCAGTGCAAAATAAACCCCTGATGACTCTACTAAAGAAACCATTGCTACAAGCGTCATTGTAATGATTGCAGATAAATTAAATGTTGGCACCCCAAAATAGAATGGCTGAACCATGTGTAATACAGCAGCATCTGAAACTGGGCTAAAATCAACCTTCCCCATAAATACGCCTAGGATTGTCCCTACGACTAATCCGATTAAAATGGAAATTGCACGAATGAAACCTGTAGAAAAACGATAAACGACTAAAATAATAACCAATGTAATAAACGCTAAAGTTACATTAGAACCAGATGCAAAATCTGCTGCATCTTGTCCACCTGCCATATTGTTTAAAGCTACTGGTAGTAAAGAGATACCGATAATCGACACAACCGAGCCTGTAACAACTGGTGGGAAGAATTTTACTAACTTACCGAAAAAGCCTGCAATAATCATAACAATTATACCTGATGCAATAATAGATCCATAAATATCAGTAATACCTTGTTCAGGATTTGTACCGATTGCAATAATTGGACTAACTGCTGTAAATGTACAGCCTAGTACTACTGGCAAACCAATACCGATCATTTTACCTGAATACACTTGTAAAAGTGTTGCGACCCCACACATCATAATGTCAATCGCTACTAAATACGTCATTTGTGTTGAATCAAAGCCGATTGCCCCACCGATAATCAGTGGTACTAAAATGGCTCCTGCATACATCGCAAGTAAATGTTGAATAGCTAGCGTAGTCGATTTAACGGTATTCATTACGCATTAGCCTCCGTAGCAAATGTTACTTTGCCATCCTCAAGAGAGTTTACAATTGCTAATGATTCTACGCGAACCCCTTGCTGGCGTAATATTTTCCCACCGTCTTGGAAGCCTTTTTCAATAACAATGCCTACACCCACAACATTTGCACCAGCTTGTGCTGCGATATCGAGCAAACCTTTGACAGCTTCCCCGTTAGCTAAGAAATCATCAACAATTAGAATGTTATCATCTTCATTTAAGAAATTACGTGATACTGAAATATCATTTGTTTCATTTTTGGTGAAAGAATGTACTTTTGAAGAATACAGATTATCTGATAATGTTAGTGATTTACGCTTACGTGCAAACACTACAGGAGCACCGATTTCAAGACCTAGCATTACAGATGGTGCGATACCAGAAGATTCGATTGTTAATATCTTTGTGATGACTTGATCAGAGAATCGATTTGCAAACTCATGACCAATTTCCTTCATAAGCATTGGGTCAATTTGATGATTTAAAAATGAATCTACTTTTAATACAGATGAAGATAAAACTTTACCCTCTTGTGTAATTTTGTCGTGTAATAACTTCATTTCCTTGATAGCCTTCTTTCTTATAGTAATAGCTCTTCATGAGCAACGCATTCCGTTACAGGCAAGCGCCAGAAGCAATGCAAGTAATAAAAAACGCTGAATACTTTGATTCCAATCATCTACGAGTGGAGCAAAGCATTCAACGTAAAAACGTCGAAACGAATAGAAAACAACTTTTATGAGGTCTTCTAAAGCATTTGCTACCCATAGTCGATTTATTTACGGTAAATCGGTAGAAACTTGCGAGCCATATTCTCGCTATTATATGAGTGAAATAGTATTAAACTGTATCATCACCAAAACGTGTGGTTGATTTCCGTTCCGACTGGGCTTCCTGGGGGCGTCCGATGAGCCGCTTCACTCGCGATGCTCGCTCCAGGGTCTCATCTGTGACGCTAATCCCCAAGGAGTCGCCCAGCCTCCACTCCAATCAACTAATTTACATAGTATACATTCTAACAAAAGTCATTCTTAACTTTTGGTGATGAACCATTAAAGAAATTCCTAATATTTATCACGCTTTGGCGTCATTTCCAAAAATGGTACTTTATTCGGCATGTGCTTATTTCTCACACTAAACAAAGTCAGTATTTTCGGAATTTACTATCATTCTAGTAAATTTCAATTGTAAACGTTCGTGTTTTACAATCAACGTAATGATTATATCAGACTATTTTCGAGCTTGCTAGTCATTATTTTGATAAATGAAAGGGCACTGTCATAATGACGATATTTTTGTGAAATAATAGCGAAGCGCGAATTAATAGACTCGATTGATTGTGTAACATATGATGCCATCCTTTTTTCGGTAAAAACTGTGGAATAATAACTGTTACTTGATAGCCTGATTTCGTACATTGATGTTCAACTTTATCAATAAACTTCATCAACGGTTGTGTAATACTTCGATATGGTGAATAGTATGTTACAAGCCGTATATCTGGCTGCCAAGCTTTCCATTTCTCCTCAAACGCTTTTGCGTCCGCTTGATCGAAGGCCACATAAAAGGCAATAATTTTATCAACGTTTAATGTCTGCGCGTAATGCAAAGTGTTTTCTACTACTTTCGTAATACCAGCAACAGGGACAATGAAAACATTACCCTCCACATTCGGTAATTCCACATTATCTAATCTTAGCTGTTCACCAACTGTTTTGTAATGCTGTTTAATACGATGGAACGTCCAAATAATAATTGGTAAAAAGATAAACACTGGCCATACTTGAGGTAATTTTGTCACAAAAAACATCATGGCTACAATAAAGGAAATGATCGCTCCAACCGTATTGATCGTAAATTTAGCAAACCAACCTTTTGGCTTTTCACGCCACCATTTTCGCATCATTCCAGCCTGCGCTAAAGTAAACGGAATAAACACCCCTACTGCATAAAGTGGAATCAAATGCTCTGTTGTTCCATCAAATAAAAAGATTAAAACAATGGCAGCTAAACCAAGCATCATAATGCCATTTGAATAACCAAGTCGATCCCCGCGAATTTGGAATATTCTTGGGATAAATCCATCCTTCGATAAATTGACAGCCAGTAAAGGAAAGGCCGAATACCCTGTATTCGCAGCGAGTACTAATATCATCGCTGTTGTTCCTTGTACTATATAGTAAAAAATATTACGACCTACACTTGCCTCCGCAATTTGTGAGACAACCGTTTCTTTCGCATTTGGAGCAACTCCATAAAAATATGCTAGACTCACAATACCGATAAATAGCACTGCTAAAATACCGCCCATAGCCAGTAATGTTTTAGATGCATTTTTCGGCGCTGGATCTCTAAAATTTGGAATAGCATTTGAAATGGCTTCAACACCAGTCAAAGCTGAGCTTCCTGATGCAAATGCTTTTAATAATATAAATAAACTAATACCTGCAACTGGTGTACCGACCTTTGGATGTAACGCTGCAGGAACTTGCCCTGTTAGTACGTTATAAACTCCTACCCCGATTAACATTAGCATCACGATCACAAACAAATAAACTGGATACGCTAAAATGGATGCCGATTCTGTGACACCACGTAGGTTTAGAATCGTTAAACATATAACAAAAAACACAGCGATTACCACGTTATAGAGATGCAAACTTGGAAATGCCGAAGTAAGGGCATCTGTTCCAGCCGATACACTTACCGCAACTGTTAAAATATAATCTACAAGCAATGATCCACCTGCGACTAGACCTGCATTGACACCTAAATTTTCCCGAGAAACTACATATGCTCCGCCACCATGTGGATACGCATAAATAACTTGGCGATACGAGAAAATAAGTGCTGTCAGTAACACAACTACCCCAGCAGCAATCGGTAGAGAATACCAAAAGGCAACCGTACTTACCGTCATGAGTACAATTAAAATTTGCTCAGGTCCATACGCTACTGATGACAACGCATCAGAAGATAGTATGGCAAGTGCTTTTGTTTTACTAAGCTTTTGTTCCCCTAACGCATCAGATCTTAATGGTTTACCGATAATATAACGTTTTAATGAGGATTTCATATTCAACACCTTCTAGTTTCATAGAATGTGTTTCGCATTTCTAAATCGATTACACTTTAGCATAATCGGTTTTTGTGCCAATCACCGGGGCCTTGTTTTATAAAATGAAGATAAAAAAAATCTACAAGTCATCACTAAATAAGACTTGTAGACGCTCATTCGTCTGCCAAGCTCCACTTTTCTGCTCTTAACGCTTACGAGGTTAGCTGTCGGATTCGGGCCTGAGTAGCCCTACCCCTCAATAAATGAAGAGATTCACCCCAAGGATTACCTATGTAATCCAAAAAATTGGGTCCCCCGCGTCTAATTGCTTCAGCGATTTAGAAATTTGAAACTTTTATAATGATGTCATATTACGCCTGTATTAAAAAAAAGTAAAGATGAAAAAAACGGTTACAAAAAATTTTTTTTACTTGATATTTCGAATATTTTAATTACGTCTCACTACCATACGTGTAGTTGACTTCCGTTCCAACTGGGCGCTTTCCTAGGAAGCCGCTTCGCTATGCATTTCAGGGTCACCTCTATGAATTCCCACCGAGTCGCCTAGCCACACTCTATCATTCCTCAACTTCGACATGATTTTTTATTATTTGAAGAATAACGCTTTAACTTCTTTCAGCAAATGTTTTCTGTAGCGAAAGCAAAGCGGCAGCTACAGTAATTTTCTGTAGCGAAAGCGAAGTGTCAACTATAGACGTTTTTTGTGCCGAAAACGTAGCGTAAGGTATAGATGTTTGGACAACCGCCGAAAAGTTACCTAAACCTGCCATTCATCTTACCACCTATAGAGGAGGGAGACATTTGTAACTGCTGTCTCACTTTCGTTCCAATTGATGGAAGAAGTTAAAAGCCACCTTATAAGTATATTCCCTCTTTTAAAATGCCAAAGTACATTAATCCTTGGATCATTTTAAAATGAAGCGAATATTTTGTTATGATGCTTCAATACATTATGATACACAAACAAAATCAAAGTCCTTCACTAAATTAAAAACATTTCGGATTTAGAAAAACATTGAGCAAACTCCTTCACATTTTCTTCTTCAAGCTATAAAATAAGAATATATCATTTTCCTCTAGGAAACTTTATTTCACTTGCGATACTCTTTGAAATGAGGGAACAACATGGTTTACAAACAAATGAATAAATCGTCCGCTGAGGCGGTTTTAGATGGAGATATAAAAGGTTGGCGACGAATCTTACCGTTTCTTGGCCCAGCCTTCATCGCAGCAGTTGCCTATATTGATCCAGGCAACTTCGCAACAAATATAACAGCAGGTTCACAATATGGATATTTACTACTGTGGGTAATCGCCTTTTCCAATTTAATGGCGGTGTTAATTCAATCCTTGTCGGCAAAGCTTGGTATTGCGACAGGCAAAAATTTACCCGAAATAGCACGTGAAAATTTTTCTAGAAAAACTTCTATATTTTTATGGATACAGGCTGAATTGGTCATTATTGCAACAGACCTAGCAGAATTTATTGGTGCTGCACTAGGGCTGTACTTGTTATTTAACATTCCAATGTTGCCTGCAGCGCTTATTACCGCAGTCGGCTCATTTGCTATTTTAGAATTACAGCGCAGAGGCTTTAGAGCGTTTGAGGCAGGTATTTCTGGCATGGTGCTTATTGTCGTATTAGCGTTTGCATTCCAAACATTTTTGGCACAGCCAAATTGGGTCGATGTAACAATAGGCATGTTCACACCACGCTTTGATGGTGTAGATTCTATTTTACTGGCAACAGGTATTTTAGGAGCGACTGTTATGCCACACGCTATTTACTTACATTCTTCACTAACTCAAAGTCGTATCATCGGCCGAAATGATGCTGAAAAAAAACGTATATTCCGTTTTGAATTTATTGATATTATCATCGCGATGATTGTCGCAGGCGCTATCAATATGAGTATGCTTATTATTGCTGCAGCAGTATTCCATACTCAAGGCGTAGTAGTTGAAGACTTAGATATCGCTTATAACGGATTAAAAGCAGCGCTTGGTCCGATGGCGGCCGTGTCCTTTGGCCTTGGGCTTCTTATTGCGGGTCTTGCTAGCTCTTCAGTTGGTACACTCGCAGGTGACGTTGTGATGCAAGGCTTCATTAGAAAGAAAATCCCACTCTATTTACGCCGTGCTATTACAATGCTACCTCCTCTGGTGATCATTGCATCCGGCGTTAATGCAACATATGCGCTTGTCCTAAGCCAGGTTATTTTATCCTTTGGTATTGCATTTGCTCTTGTACCACTTGTGATGTTTACAAGTAAACGTACCATCATGGGAAGCCTCGTCAACCATCGTATTACAACTATATTAGGATGGATTGTCGTGGTGATTGTAGTCGTTTTAAATCTTTATTTATTATGGCAAACGGTATTTGGTTAATAAAATGCCAGACACAAAGACCTTCCTTTGGTTTTGTGTCTGGCATTTTTACATGTAAAGGGCTTTTTCAGAACGTGGAGTGATTTCCGTTCCAACTGGACGCTTTGTTGTTGCTGCCGCTTCGTTTCACTGCGCTTTCGCACAGTTAAAACATTGTTGCTGCCGCTTCGTTTCACTGCGCTTTCGCACAGTTAAAACATTGTTGCTGCCGCTTCGTTTCACTGTGCTTTCACTACAGAAAATAATTGCTGAAAGAAGTTAAATATCTATCTTCTCTATGTTTCGGAATGATAAATAGGCCACGCTTATACCGATAATAGCTAAAGTGATTGGGATGAAAATAATATCATACAAACTAAAGTTACCCGTATTTGATGAAACAACCGATACAATTAATATAGATGATACAATCGTTGCCGGAACGGAGTATTTTTTCATGCCAAAATACAATGGTATTAATGCGATGCATGATGCTGCAACTGCATTCATGATCACAACGGGAATTCGTTGTATTATGAAAGAGAACGACAATGGATCTGAAAGCAGTTGGAAACTCTCACTAACAGTACAAAAAACCGCTGTTATAAAAATAGTCGATAAAATAATTGCACAAAAAGTAAAAAGAACAACAATGGCTAGCTTTGAAACAATTAATTTTTTTCTACTTAATGGATACATAAATGCTACAGTGATGGTTTTATATTTGAATTCTCCAATAATGAATTTGGCGATTAACACACTAGCAAAAATAATAAACACTGCTCTTACACCAGAATCTATAAAGCCAAATGCCGCCTGATAATTTCTGAGATCTTGATCCCCTTCTACTTTAGCAATAAATATAAGCATAAATATAACACCTAGTAATATACAATTTGCAAAAACAGCTTTTTTTATATACGAACCGATATGATATTTTTTCATTTCTAGACGCATTAAATTAAGCACTAACTACACCTCCATTGATTAACTTCAAGAAATAATCCTCTAATGAGCTTGTTTTTTTGCTAATGCCCTCAATTTCAATATCATGCTCAATCAATGTTTTAGATAGCAACTTTTGTGAAGCTGCCGAATCATAAATTCGAATGCAATTGTCATCCATTAGTTTGAAATTAGTAATATTTAATTTACTTTCTATAATAAAGGCAGCCTTTTGCCCATTATTGACAATCACTTCAATATAATCTGTTTGACTACGATTGACAACGTCCATTGAAACTTCCTTAATCAATCTTCCATCTTTAATAACCCCAACTGTATCTGCCAATTGTTCAATTTCACCCAAAATATGACTAGAGATAATAATCGTAATTCCATACTCTTTACAAAGCATCTTGAATAGTTCTCGAAGCTCTTTAATGCCAACTGGATCTAGTCCATTAATCGGCTCGTCTAAAATAAGTAATTCCGGCTTAGTAATAATTGCACGCGCAATACCCAACCGTTGCTTCATCCCAAGAGAAAAGTCTTTTACACGCTTATTCTCCGTATTTGTTAATTTTACTAAATTCAGAACATGCGCAATCTCTTTCTTGTCATAATAGCCCATATATTCGCAATGTAATTCTAAGGTTTCCTTTGCTGTTAAATCTTCATAAAAAATCGGGTATTCAATAATCGTTCCCATCCTTTTCAGCACGTCGAATGAGCGGTCCATTAATTTTTCACCAAAGATTTCAACATCCCCACTCGTTGGCTTCGTAAGGTTTGTTAGCATTTTCATGACTGTCGTTTTTCCGGCCCCATTAGGACCTAAAAAACCGTATATCTCTCCCTTTTTCACTTGCATAGTCACAGCAGAAACGACTTCTTTCCCTTCAAACACCTTCGTAAGCTGATTTGTTTTTACAATATATGTCATGTAGATCTCTCCCTTAAATTTAGCTATCCTTATTATAAAAAATGAAACTCTCTAATTTATTACTTGATTCTTACAAATTTCTTAAGCGCAGAAAAAAAGCCTGTAAAGCTATAAAATTGCCCTACAAGCATGACTGCTCAATATGTCATTCGTTTTAAAGAAACTGTAAAAATGGTCTTCTCATATGGGGTACTAGAAAGCTGGATGGAACCCTCCATTAATTCTACAAGACGTTTTGTAATGGTTAAGCCAAGGCCACTCCCTTGGAAGGATTTATTTCTGGAATCCTCAAGTGTATACATTCTCTCAAAAACATTATCAATATGATATTCGTCGATCCCCTGCCCACGATCCCAGACATCAATAAAAATATTCGTATCATCATTTCTTACTGTGAGCCCAATGATGTTTCCTGCTGCCCCATAGGCAAATGCATTTGACAGTAAATTATTCAAAACCCTATCTAGCGCTTCTTCATTGCCATGTGCATATGCGGATATCTCTGGTATTGCTATATCGATTTCTAGTCCCATAGATGTGATCATATCGTAAAATGATAAAATATTTTTGCGGCAAATTTCACTTACATTAATTTTCGTCATTGGATAATCTGTATCTCCTGCCTCCAATTTTGCCAGGTCAAAAAATGTATGGATTATTTTCAATACTTCCAATGTTTTCGAATGAACGCCAGTGAGCAACCGTTGCCGCTCCTCTTCATTAAGTGATTGCTTAAGCTTAAGCATTTCCGTATAACCTAGTACAACTGTTAAAGGCGTTTTAAGATCATGGGAAATATTAGACAACATCTTTTTCATAGAGCTTTCCATTTTTCGATGTGTCGCCAGTACTTTTTGGTTGTGGTCTAGCAACGCATTCATCGCAATTAATAGCTGCTGTAATTCATGATTAGCTGTCGATACTAAAATCTTCTCGCTCGATTGTTCATTAATGATTGCTTGTAGTTTTTGATGCATGTATTTAATCATAGCGTTCTGTTGTTTTTTTGCTCTCACCTGAAAAATAATAATACCTACAAGTAACACAATTATCAGTAATAGTAATATCATCATCTGTTTATCCTTCAAATTTATAGCCGATTCCCCAAAGTGTTTTAATATATAGAGGATTGGATGGATCGTCTTCAATTTTTTCGCGTAATCTTCTTATATGTACATTAATAATATTTTCATCCCCATAGTAAGCATCATTCCAAATCAATTGATAAATTTGCTGCTTTGTAAAAACTCGGTTACGATTTGTCACGAATAATTTTAAGATGCCAAATTCCTTTGATGTGAGCTTTATTTGCTGTCCATCCTTCTCAACTGAAAAATTAACAAGGTCAATCGATAAGTTAGCTATCTCGACAATATCTTTCTTCTCCTCTACTTGACTGGAGTATTTTGTAGCTCTACGAATTGCGGCCTTAACACGTGCCGAAAATTCCAGCATCGAAAATGGCTTCGCGATATAATCATCTGCCCCTAATCCTAATCCTAACGCTTTATCGACATCACTATCCTTGGCTGACATAATGATAATTGGAAGTGATGCTTGCTCTCGTATAATCTTTAAAACTTCTAATCCATTAAGTTTCGGAATCATAATATCCAAGATCACTAAATCAAAAGAATTATTTAAACAATTTTGTAATGCTTCTTCTCCATTTTCTGCAGAGGTGACAAGGAATCCCTCCATCGTTAAATAGTTTTCCACCATTTCACGAATAGCATCGTCATCTTCTACTAGTAAAATATGCTTTTGCACTTTCATGCACCTCTTCCTAACATAAAGTAGTCTATATATGACTTGTCGCTTCGCTTTCGAACAGATAACATTCGCTACGCTCCAGGGTCTCATCTATGACGCTAATCCCAAAGGAGTCGTCCAGCCTCCACGCAATTTTATAACAAATTTATTACCCCAAATTTGGTGATGTGTTATTTATCTATCAGTTTACCATATTAAGGTTGTGCACCAAAAGTGGGGGACGATTTGACAAACTAAAGTTCCCTTTTTATTCTCTCCAGTAATTTTATCTGAAGTCTTTAAAATACAGAATTTGTAATACCGTTTATTAATTGGTATGTTTTTGGTAATAATCAAAATTAATTTAGAAAGGGCTGGAGAAATGACTTTTAGAAGGAATTACGGGTTTTTTTCTATAATATTTTGTATTATCGGGTTGTTATTGTTTTATGCTAGTTCATTAAGTCCAAATGGCATTTTCGGGATTTACTTTTATTTAGGTGCTCTACTTTGGGTAATGTGTATATATTTTGGGATATCCGGAATTCGATCAAAACAAACAGGTATTTCTAAATATTTAGGATTACTCATCATTTTGCTTGTTCTTGTCATCTACGGATCGATGATTGCAATTATGGGGATAAGAGGTTTTGGCGCTTAAAGATTAATCGGTCACTTGGTGTATTTTGATTGTACGTCTAGCATTACAAATTTATTATTTAACTAAAAAAATTGCCCTGCAAGTCATTTCTATGACTCACAGGACAGTTTTATTTTTTATTGTTCGACTTTTAAATCACAATGCTCTAATGGAAGCATTTTTGTTTTATGTTTAATTTTATAGCCAAACCATAACAGTAAAAACAGTGGAATACCGATATATGAGACAAGGACTCCGTACCAATCTATTGTTTCACCCATAAAGGCATTGTAGTTTTGTCCAATAACAACAATCATACAAACCGTAAAGGCAAATAGCGGGCCGAATGGGAATAGCCTTGCTTTATACGGCAATAATTTTGGATCTAAGCCTTGTACCTCGAATGCTCGACGGAAACGGTAATGGCTAAATGCAATACCTAACCAGGCAATGAAGCCAGACATCCCTGAGGCATTTAGAAGCCACATATAGACTACACCCTCACCAAAGAATGAAGCTAAAAATGCTAGGCAGCCTATAGCTAAAGTCGCCAGTAATGCGTAAATCGGGATACCTCGACGGCTTAGTTTAGTGAAAATTTTCGGTGCATGTCCATCTACCGCTAATTGCCAAAGCATACGTGACGATGCGTAAAGCCCTGAATTCCCTGCTGACAGCATTGCCGTTAGAATGATTGCATTCATCAATGATGCAGCAAAGGCAATTCCTAAACGATCGAACACCAGTGTAAATGGTGAAACAGCAATATCTTCTGATAATAAACGTGCGTCTGTAAAGGGAATCAGCATCCCAATTGCAGCAATCGCTAAAATATAGAATAAAAGAATTCGCCAGAAAACAGACTTAACGGCTTTCGGAATATTTTTACCAGGGTCATCCGTTTCACCTGCTGTTATTCCAAGTAACTCTGTCCCTTGGAACGAGAATCCCGCAGCTAAGAAAATACCAAATGTAGCAAGGAGACCTCCGTGGAATGGTCCATCACTAATGAAGAAATTCGTAAAGCCTACAGGAGCTTGTCCTCCTAAAATACCAAAAATCATAAAAAAACTGATGATAATAAAAATGATTACTGTTACAACTTTTATCATTGCAAACCAATATTCACTCTCACCATAGCTTTTTACCGATAATAGATTGAACGTTAAAACTACAGCAATAAATAAAACAGTCCAAAGTGCTGATGAGCTATCTGGGAACCAATATTTCATAATTAATGAGACTGCAGAAATTTCCGCTGCAATTGTAATTGCCCAGTTGTACCAGTAGTTCCAACCAAGTGCAAAACCTAAAGCTGGATCTACAAATTTTGTAGCATACGTACTAAAAGAGCCTGATGATGGCATATAAGCTGCCATTTCTCCTAAGCTCGTCATTAGAAAATACACCATGATACCGATTAATGCATAAGCGAGTAGTGCACCACCAGGGCCTGCTTGCGCAATGGCACCACCACTAGCTAAAAACAGTCCTGTACCGATTGTACCGCCTAATGAAATCATTGTAATATGACGGCTTTTTAATTCTTTTTTCAGCTTCGGTGCTTTATGATCGAGCTGATTGACTTTTATTTCACTCACGATATAGCTTCCTTCCTTTTTAAGAGGCGAAAAAAATGCCATCACATGAACGTTGCTGTGATGGCTAAGTAAATCCTCTGTTCCTTCATGATAGCTCAACACGTTGTTCAAACGTGACAGTTCTGTTCCTTTCGGAGACAGCCCCAGCATGAGGTTTTCAAGTCCCCTCACACTTCGGCAGTATTTCCTTTCAGCTAATTTCTCTAATGCTTGTCATTTCCATTAACATACTCTTAAATACCGCGACCTCTACCTCAATACAAACATGAGGCATTAAATATTAAATTTATGATGGGTATTAGTTTAACATACGACCTATGGCATTTCAATATATCGATTAATATTCTATATTTTGCGAATTTTCCACTATTTTTATTTGTATGATAAAGTGGTATAGTGATTTAATCAAAATTGTTCTACCAAGGGGGGATTTATTTGACTACTCATGAACATACCGATACTTATCCTAGCAGGAAAATTAACTGGAAAGGCACAACCTTATTACTCGTTATCGGAGTAATTTGTATTGCCTCGACATTACGGATGCCGCTAACAGTTGTTGGACCAATTATTTCCTTAATTCGTGAAGACCTCGGCATATCCAATATACTAGCAGGCTTTCTAACAACGATCCCATTACTAGCATTTGCAATCATTTCACCATTCGCACCAATTGTCGCACGTAAATTTGGACTAGAATTAACATTATTTTTATCAACTATTCTTTTAGCGGTAGGAATTGTCCTACGTTCCCTTGGCACAACTAGTTTACTCGTATTTGGTACTATGCTAATTGGTATAGCCATTTCATTCGGTAATGTACTAATTCCGGGATTACTTAAATTGAAATTTCCCTATCACGTAGGTTTACTTATGGCATTTTTCACAATGTCGATGAATTTGACAGCTGGACTCGGTGCTGGTATTAGTTATCCTATTGCCAATTCATCACTTGGCTGGCAAGGAGCTTTAGCAATCGCACTTGTTCTTGTGGTGTTAACCATTGTAATTTGGATTCCACAGTTGAAACTTAATAAGCCTGAACCGACTGTTGAGACTACGAAAGAACGTACAGCATTATGGAAATCACCTGTTTCTTGGGCAGTGGCGGGAGCTATGGGATTTCAGTCATTATTATTCTACACAACTGCCGCTTGGATTCCTGAAATATATATATCACAAGACTTAGCTGCAGATCGTGCAGGCTGGATGTTTTCCATCATGCAATTTTCACAAGTTCCAATGGCTTTAGCTGTGCCTATTTTCGCTAGTAAAATGACATCTCAACGTCCTCTCGTATTAATGTTTACGGTATTTTACTTAGTTGGCTTTATCGGAGTAGTGATGGAATGGACAAGCCTCGCTGTACTGTGGATGGTGCTACTAGGCTTAGCAGGGGGAGCTTCATTCTCATTAGCGATGATGTTCTTTACACTACGTACCCGTACAGCTTTTGAGGCAGCTGATTTATCAGGTTTTGCACAATCATTAGGATATTTATTAGCCGCAATCGGCCCAATCTTATTTGGTTATTTGCATGATTTATTCGGTGGCTGGAAGATCGCTGGTTGGTTATTTGTTATCGTAGTATTGATACTTTTCTTATGTTCATTCAGGGCTTCTAAAAATGAATATGTAAATTAAAAAAGGCAGCTCATGATCTTATTCCAGGGGATGTTTGGACACCCGCTGAAATGGATCAATTATGCCTCGGCATAATTGCGTCCGGAATCGGCTTTGTGCTTGCACAAAGAACTCCTTTCCGATTCCGTGACATCCGCCGGAGGCTTTAACTTCTTACAGCGGATGTTTGGACACCCGCTGTAAGAAGTTAAAGTGAGCTGCCTTTCTCTACTAATAAGGTGGTTTCTGATAAAAATAGTTCGGTGTATTGTAAACATTAACATAAGGTTTATGGTAAATATGAGTTGTAGCTGGTGAAAGAGGTGGAATCAGCCACGTCCAGTTGCCTGTAACCTCACGATCCACTGCTGCTTCTGTTTCTTCAAACAATTTAAATTGCTGTGCAGCTGTATGATGATCTACAATGCTCACACCCTCGTCTTTAAAGGAATGTAGAACAGCAATATTCAGCTCAACTAATGCTCGATCACGCCATAGAGAAGCCTGTTTGGTTGTATCAAGGTTGAAAATTTCCGCTATAGCGGGCAGCATATTATAACGCTCATGATCTGCTAAATTACGTGCCCCAATTTCTGTACCCATATACCAACCATTGAATGGGGCTGTCTCAAAATCGATACCTGCCATTTGGAAGCGCATGCTCGAAATAATCGGCACTGCATACCATTTTAATCCTAGCTTCTCTACTTGAGGAGATTCAGGATGACGAATCGGTACCTCTAGTACATATTCGCCAGGGATAGTAAACACTTGTGGTTCCCTTCCATCCACCTGTACAACGAGCGGAAGCACGTCAAATGCTGTTCCCTTACCTTGCCAGCCAAATGACTCACATACTTTTGTAAACTCAACAGAATGTGGATCACCAACGATTCCAGATTCCGTTTCATAGCCAGCATAACGGATTAGCTGATGATTCCATACACGAACTCGCCCCGGTGCAAAAATCGTTATTGTTGGACGAATTTTCCCATCATTCGTTGCATATTGAATATGCTCAAGCAACGCGTTGAAAATATCCTCTTCTTTTGAAATATCTCGGGCATCAACAACATGCAGCGATTGCCAAAACAATCGACCAATACACTTATTACTATTGCGCCATGCTACTCGTGCTCCAAAGATTAATTCTTCCGTTGTCGGTATATATTCGCCTGCTGTTTTAATTTGCTGTAATTTATTTTCTAGCCATGTTTTAGACTCATTTTGCTCTACTAGATAAAGTTCTAAAAACTGCTGTACTTCATGTAAATTCATATTGAATTCCTCCATCTACCCTCATATTAGAGGAATGGAACTATAATCACCACGAAAAAATCTGCTAGAAAACATACATATTTTATATATGAAATACTTTGTTCAATATTTTATATCCTTTCTTCCATGTTTCTAAAACTAAAATTATTTATGGATTAGGGTTCCTATTTGAGTAGACATTATAAAAATTAGGGGAAATTATAGAGGCAAAAACTATAGAGTATAGATTTGCTATTATAACGTTTTTTTATTCCGAAGTAGGTAATACCGAGACATTTTCAGCCACATTTGCAATTTTGTTTATCATTGTTACTACCTTCGCAGTATTAACGAATGGTGATCTTTGTTTGTCAGTATAGTTGGCATAAAAAAAAGCATGTTGCACAAACGTGCAACATGCTTGATGACCCGTACGGGATTCGAACCCGTGTTACCGCCGTGAAAGGGCGGTGTCTTAACCACTTGACCAACGGGCCTTGGCTCCGAAGGCAGGACTCGAACCTGCGACAACCTGATTAACAGTCAGGTGCTACTACCAACTGAGCTACTTCGGAATAATGGTGGGCCTAAATGGACTCGAACCATCGACCTCACGCTTATCAGGCGTGCGCTCTAACCAGCTGAGCTATAGGCCCATTATTTTTTGGAGCGGGTGATGAGAATCGAACTCACGACATCAGCTTGGAAGGCTGAGGTTTTACCATTAAACTACACCCGCAGATGGTGGGTCAGGACGGAATCGAACCGCCGACACTTAGAGCTTCAATCTAATGCTCTACCAACTGAGCTACTGACCC
>NZ_SADV01000029.1 GCF_006864135.1 Lysinibacillus sphaericus
CGCTGATCCCCGAGGAGTCGCCCAGTCTCCACTCCAATCAACTATTTACATAGTAGACGTTTTAACAAAAGTCATCCACAACTTTTGGTGATGAACCCTTACTATAGCGACTGCACATGCTCATTCAAACGGTCCCAAGTTTCTGCGATGCCTTGTAGCATACCCATATCCATAACGGTCTTAAGGGCCTCTTCAGACACATATTCTGCACGATTTATCAGCTTAGTCTTTCCTCCCAAATCGACGAATTCCAATGTAATCTCGGTCGACGGCATGGAGTCATTCGAATTACCTTCAGCATCCGAAAAGTAATCGATATAGCTGATCTTCTCAGGCTCAATAATCTCCTTATAAACCCCTTTTCCCCATGCTTCCATACCAAAAAAGTCACCTAGGTTTTCATCAACGCACTTCATACAGTAGTGCCAAACTCCTCCCGGACGGAAATCAACTGTGCAGACTGGGATTTCCCATCCTCTCGGACCCCACCAATGTTTCAGATGTTCTGGCTCTTTAAACATATTGAATAGTAAGTCTCGTGGTGCATCGAAAACGCGCTCTAATATAAGTACGCGATCGTTCTCTACTCTTGATATCATTGAATTGTTAGACATGGTAGTTCCTCCTTGATGATGAAATGGTTTTATGATTTTTCTTTTTTCTGCAATTTTTTCAAATATTCATCTAAATTATCGAATCTTTCTTGCATTACACCCTGGAAGGACTGTATCCAAGAATCCAGCGCTTGGAATGGCTCGGGCCGGAGCTTATAGATTCGACGGTTAGCTTCAGCATGCACTTCCACAAGCCCGTTGTCACTAAGTACTTTTAGATGCTTTGAAGTTTGAGGTTGCCTCAATCCCAGTTGGTTGGCAATCTCACCCACGGTTAGAGGACCATGGCGCAGGAGTTCGACGATATTCATGCGGTTTGGTTCAGACAAAGCACTCAACGTCGTTAAGTTTACTCCTGGAACTTTCCCTGACATGTCGCTCACCTCGTAAAATGATGGTCGCCGGTAAATTATCATCTACATCAGCACAGGTTTTATGATCCTGTTAATCGCAATATAACTCAGTTAGAATATTCCTGTTAAGGAATATTTAAGAAAGTAGCCCACTTCAACCTTTAAGCCAAAATATTGTCTCTCACTTTAATATAGTTATACTAATAGCAAAACACTTAATTATAGAAACAAACCCTCTTCAATCCTTACTATTACTTAAGTATAAACGTTGAAATAAATATGTACGAAAATGCCTGTTTAACCAAGTACATTTTTGATTCCCTTTGTATATTACAACTTTACAGGGAGACTTGGCGATCCATTCCGCATCTTTAACATCAGTCTTACGACCGGGAGCCGCTTTGATATGTTGGGCATTTACAACTAAAAATTTGATATTCTCAGCCTCGAATATGTTTACAATAGGCTTCCAAAATACACCTGTACTTTCCATAGCTACGTGCGTACAACCATGTTCTTTAATTCAAGCAATTAACTGCAATAGAAAAACCGTTTTGGTTTGAATCACTTTGTCTTCTGGTGTCATAATACATCCGGTAATCGAATCCTTATGAATATCCATACCACATGCACGTTCAATGATGACTTCCATTAGAAACATCCTTTCTACGGCCAATCAAATTAGAGGCTGGTGCAGCAACCTGAGTAGGATGAATCTCCTATGAGTGCTTCCTGTGAGGGAGCGACAGTCAGTGATACACCGAGGTCGTTGGAGTCAGATTAACGGAAGGACTCAAGGCACTATACTTAGTATTCAATACCCGTTCTGAATATATTTTCATCTTCTGTGGTGTAACGCTAGCTTTTACACTACATGGATGGCTAATGGGGCAGTTAAATTTAATAAAAATTTTCGAAAATTGAAACTTATAGGAATAATAATCGTATTAACTTTACAAGAATAAATAAAAATTAATGATTTAAGGGGGAAATAATGAACTACATACAAACAATTCGTAAGTTAATTGGAAATGAAGTGCTAATGACTGTTGGTTGTGGAATTATTATTGAACAAGAGAATCAAATTTTACTACAACATCGAAAAGATCGGGATGTTTGGGGTATCCCAGGCGGTGTTATGGAGCCTGGAGAAACCTTTCTTGAAACTGCTGTCCGCGAAACATTTGAAGAGACAGGATTGATAGTTGAACAATTAGAGTTGTTTGGTCTTTATTCAGGAGGAGAAGGATTTGCAGAATATCCGAATGGAGATAAGGTCTTCAGCATCCAGATCATTTTCCATTCAAGTTGTTTTTTAGGAGAATTAATTCATGAAACAGAAGAAAGTCATGAACATAGGTTCTTCACTCGCGATGACCTACCACTTTTGAACGCACATCAAGAGCGATTCATTCAGGATTGGGTAAACCAAGTGACTTTGCCCATAATAAAATAATCTGACGGAGTTCGACATCAAAAAGGGTAGAGATAACAACCTTTTTCTTAATCAACTCCCATGAAAATAAAATCTCTGGCACTAAAAAAGTCCATGCTAAAAAGGTAAACGATTCGATCATAAATTTTTTACATAAAGAACTTTCCATGTGAACTGGGCTATTTAGTAACAGGTGCTAATGTTCAAGAAGTATAAGTTATTTAGTCATTTTGTATTTATTAAATTCATGGAACAAAAAAGCCCGATTTTTCAATTTGAATACTGAGAAATCGGCTTTTTGATATTGATGAAGCAATCACAATTTTTGTACTAGCTTAGCTGTTTTATTTTTGTTATAACATTAAATTGTTCTCGCAATGATTTGAATTGTATGAGTACTTATAATTAAAAATCCTAAAACAATACAACATGTCGCTAGCGTACTTTTTTTATGATTTTTTTGCTTTACAAGACAAAAAAAAATCAGGCATAGTCCAATCACAATAGATACTATTGATAGAAATTATAAAAAACGGTGTACCTATATCGGTTAATTGCATATAAAGTTCTCCCTTTTTTAGATTCAAAGTTTACATATAGCTCTTCACCAAAATATGTACTTCCCTACACATCACACTTTGTGAGAACGCTTTGCGCAGGCGTTGTTTGAGCCACCTCAGCCCTCATACCGAGGCATTTCTCTCTGCTTCGTATGCTAAAACACCAATAACAGGGAATTGTCACTATGTAATTTCCCCAGTTTCTACTTTAAATTGTACGAACTGATTTTCTCTTTTTCCTTACTCATTCCTTATAAATTTATTAATTTTAACAATCAATTAAATTGTAGGTTAAAAATTGCAGTCAGTGAAAAGTTTGAAGGGACTGTCAATATTTTAGTGTAACTGACAAGCCATCTTTTCGACGGGAATGATTTTGATTTTGGAAGGCCAAACTCTTCCCAAAAAACAAAATTTCGCTGCGTGTTCCTTCTCCTTCTTTTTGTCACTCAAACAACGCTTCAAGTTCTGCACTCGGGCGTAAAGTGATTAGATTTTATTATTAATCACATCATTACTAAAATGATCGACCAAAAAATACACAGTAATCTCGTTTACAAAAAATGCAGTGCGAATTTGTATATATATCGCACTGCGTATATAGAAGTAATTGGAAAGCGGAAAAAATTATCACTATTTTTAAAAAGTTACGATCAATATGTATAGAAATGTTATCCCTTAGTTTCCCCAAAATATGTGTTAAAATGACAATCCTCATTATCAGCCATGATTTTCAACTACTTCTCATAATTTTATTCAAATAAAGAGATGATTGCTATAATCCACACGCCTACCACTAGTATTAAAAACCACCAGCCCGTAAACTTTACGAACTTTTTTAAAAATGGTTTCTTAGTAAATTTATCTGAAAAGGAACTCATTTTTAAAAAATCTTCTGGAAACTTTAATAACATGTAAGAAAAACTACCGAAAATTAAAGTGACCAATATTGCCATAATAAACATTGTACCTACTCCTAAACTTTAAGTTTTTACATCACTCAATAATTATATTATGTAGCAACTAGATTGCACATCAAAAATTTAATAGCTAGTACATGTTTTAGAAACGAATATACAGATGTTGGTTTAATAAAGGTAAAATCCTCCTTGCAGTATTTTTTCACGTTTTTGGCATCTTCGTGAAAAGCGTATACATTGCCGCGATTTACACAAAACAATTCTGTTAATTCTTATCTAAGAATCAACAGAAGAAACTCCAATAAAATTCGTATGAATCTGTCATTAGGAGCAAATGCTGTAGGTATGTTCTAAAGTCTAAAACAGTAACTTCTCCTACTTCAATAAATGCGTACTCAATAGCAACATTAGCGCAGAACATCACAAAGTAAATAAAACTCCATCACTTTCTAAAGGAGGAAAAAATGAATATAACATTGCGTCTTAAAATAATGATTTTTCTACAGTTTTTTATTTGGGGATCTTGGCTTGTTACATTTGGTTCTTATATGATCAATACGTTGCATTTTACTGGTGCACAAGTTGGAGTCGTGTATAGTTCTAACGGGCTTGCAGCCATTATTATGCCTAGCCTTATAGGTATTATTGCAGATCGGTGGGTAAAAGCAAATGTGTTATACGGAATATTGCATTTCCTCGGTGCGATTACCTTATTTTTTGCTGCTCAAATTTCAGATCCTTCAATGATGTTCTGGGTAATGTTCTTTAACTCAATCGTTTATATGCCAACACTTGCTTTATCGAATACAATTTCTTATTTTTACCTGGAAGACAAAGGACTTGATGTTGTAAAGGACTTCCCACCTATTCGTGTCTATGGGACAATTGGTTTTATTCTTGCGATGTGGATTATTAGTCTTGCCAAAATTGAATTAAGTAATATTCAGCTTTTTATTGCTAGCGGCTCTTCGTTGCTACTTGCACTATATACAATTTCACTTCCTGCCTGCCCAACTTCTAATGCAGTTAAGGGCAAGTCGTTGGTAAGCCTTTTGGGACTAGACGCTTTTGTTCTTTTTAAAGATAAAAAAATGGCGTTGTTTTTAATTTTTGCAATGCTATTAGGTGTTGCGCTTCAAATTACTAATACATTTGGTGATCCATTTTTACACGACTTCGCCTTAAACCCTGATTATAAAAATAGCTTTGCGGTAAAATACCCAGCTATTTTATTATCAGTGTCACAAATTTCAGAGGTATTCTTTATTCTGACCATTCCATTTTTCTTACGTAAGTATGGCATTAAAAATGTAATACTGATCAGTATGGTGGGATGGACATTACGTTTTGTTTTCTTTGGGTATGGAAACCCAATTGGCGGAGGATTTTTCTTATTGTTATTATCAATGATTGTTTACGGCTGCGCCTTTGATTTCTTTAATATTTCGGGAGCCATTTTTATGGAAAAAGAAGTCGACCACCGCATTCGTGGTAGTGCTCAAGGATTATTTAGTACAATGGTCAATGGCATAGGTGCCTATTTAGGAGCTGTTATTAGTGGAAAAGTAGTTGATTATTTTACAGTTGACGGAATAAGGAATTGGCAATATATTTGGTTGTTCTTTGGAGCGTATACACTCGTTTTGGCCATCATTTTTGCCATCGTTTTTAAATATAACCATGCCAGTAATGAAATGAAAAATGTAACAATGAAATAGTGCATTATTTCTTCAAGGAAAAGAAAGAGCCTTACCGTCCATGGTGTAAGGCTCTTTACTATAATAAAACTACTTAAAGAATTACGCAAATTACGCTACAAGGAATAATTTTTTTCCACTCTTCAAGAGACATTTCATCAAAGCTCTCAACATCATCTAGTTTCAAGGGTGTAATTAATTCTAATGAATTAGCATGTGGAATATTTGATAGAACTAGAAGTTGCTGTTTAGTTGAAGACAACCACTCTTATACATGCTCAAGGTCTTCTTCGTCAATTTTAAACGCCAAATGTCGAATAGATGGATGGTATTTTAAGTGCACACTTTCATTGGTTTGAAATCAAAGGCTTTAAAAACCTGCACCTCCAAATTGTTAGAAACATCAACAATACGGGGCCGACCCGTTTTTTTGTATTATCAAATATTTTCAAATTTTAGTAAATAGTATTGTTGTAATGATACCTACGAGAGTAACTACGATACCAATTATTAAAGCTATTAAAAACCTCAAAAAGCGCGAGAAATCAATTTAAAAACGTTGATTTCTTGCGCTATTCTGATGTTTATTTTCTTCTTGGAAATATAATTATGTCACAGTCTCTTTTAGTCTACTAATAACCTTTATAGGCTTCTCGTTTTAAAAAGATTCCCTTTCCTTTTTCATAACAAGCGACTTTAATGTATCACTTAATTCCTGAATACGACTAGTTGTGTTCGTCATCATCTCTAGCATATTATGTTCGTCCTCCACTGAGTGTACAATCTCACCTGTGGAAGTCGCATTTTGTTCGGTCATATCATTAAGCTTTTCAATCTGTAATCGGATTGTTTCAAACTGCGAAATAGCGCTGCTTAGTTCATTCATTCCTCTTGTTAAATCGAAGTTAGACTTTGAAAATGAATCTTTTAAAATAGTAAAGAAGTTGCTTACATCTTGTAACAGCATTTCCCCTTGTTGTAACGCTTTTTCACCGTCATCAGAGCGTTGATGAGCTTCTGTGGATTTTGCGAACAAAGTTCTCGTTACATTCGTAATACTTACCGTAATAGTAGCACTTTCTTCCGCTAATTTCCGTACTTCATCAGCAACGATGGCGAATCCTTTACCATTCTCCCCCGCTCTTGCCGCTTCAATTGCAGCATTAAGAGCAAGTAAATTCGTCTGCTCTGCAATATGCCGTATACCATTTAGTAAGCTATCTACCGTTTTCAAGCTTGTCTGTAACTCATTCACAGTTTCAGCTGTAGAACTCATCGCTTGATTCATAACGCCCATTTGCACCATCGCATCTTGCATTTTCTCCCATCCTACTAGTATCTCTTGCTGCAATTCAGTAGATTTAGAAATAGTATCCTTTGAAATTGAGAATGTTTCGTTGACAAAATGCACAGATTCCTTCATCGTGCCATGAATCATTTGCAAGCTAGATGACTCCTGCTGAATGCTTTCGGAAATATCCTCTGTAGCTATAAGAATTTGTTTACTTGATCCAGATATTTGCTGCATTGTTTGTTGGAATTGTGTAACGTGTTCATCCAACGCTTGACTACTTTTTTCAATTTCCTGAAACGTATTTTCAAGCTGATTTAATGACGCCTTCACCTCATTTTGTTGAATTGTAGCATGTTCAATTAGTTCATTGCCCCATTTAGCGATTAAATATAATGCAATAATGACGCCATTCATTATCGCAAATAGCGTTATAAATACAGTCATATCATCAAATGGCCCTAATAATGATTTCGAATTAGCCATATAAAGAATCAGAAAGCAGATATTTGTCAGCACACCAAAAAATACAAGTAATTCTTTTTTAAAATAAAGGGCGATAATGGCCACCGAACAAAGTAAAATATAATGTTTATTTAATGAAAAACTATCAACTAAAAATAAAGCAAAAACAGTACTTGAAGGAATCATTCCAAAAATAAAGCCTTTAACATACGTGTTAATTGGTAAAAAGTAATTACAAACTGCTAATGCCATAACGGCTAGTCCAACAAATAAGAACATAATGCCCTTTGAGAGTATCAACGGTCCACAAATTAAAACAGCCAAAATTGAAATAATGGCTAAATTAACACGATGGACTTTTCTTGTATCGTAACGAATATTTTTCTCCATAATAGTCCCCCTAAAAAATGAATGGACATTCATTGCATTTTACTATTATTATAAAGTATAACAACTACTTTTTGTAGATAAAAAATGCGTTTTAGAGAATTTTTAATACGTTTCGAAAATAAAAGGGGGATTATTTAATGGGGAGAGTCCAAAAACTTGCACCAAATTTTTATTGTATTGATACACACGATTTAAATCGGGAACAGCGTACAAGCTCTTATTTGCTTATCGATGAAAAAATTGCATTAATCGAGACTTCCGCCAGTCCTTCTATGCCATTTATAGTAGAAGGTTTAGATGAATTACATATTTCTCTAGAGGATATTCAATATGTAATCGTTACGCATATCCATTTAGACCACGCCGGAGGTGCAGGCTTGTTTTTACAAAGCTGTCCAAATGCAACATTCGTTGTACATCCACGAGGTGTATCTCATATGGTTGATCCTAGTCGTCTAATTGCAAGTGCGCAGAGTGTTTATGGAGCAGAATTCGATCGTCTATTTGATCCAATTGTTCCTATCGATGCTGAACGCATTATAGAAATTGGACATGAGGAAGTACTATCTTTAGGTCAACATCAGTTAACGTTTTATCATACAGAAGGTCATGCAAGGCATCATGTATCTATGCATTATTCTGCTACGAATGGATTGTTTGTAGGAGATACTACTGGTGTACGTTATCCGGAAATGGAGAACGAATCCATTGATTTAATTATTCCCTCCACTTCACCGAATCAGTATGATCCAGATACAATGGAGCAGTCTATCCAGCTTTATGAAAAATTAAATGCTTCAGAATTGTATTTCGGTCATTTCGGTGCTTATAAAAATCCAGCTGAAGCTTATAGACAAGTGCGCTACTGGACACCGCTATTTTTAGCTGAGGGGAAAAAGGCGTTAACGGTATCTAGCAATTTTAAAGAACAAGTACAATTTTTAGATACTCGCTTGAAGGAACTTTTGTATAACTACTTACAGGAAAATGGCATCTCAGAAAATCATCCGGTTTATCAAACAATCCCATTCGATACCATTGTTTCGTCTATGGGGATTCTGGATTACTTAGAGAAAAAGAATTCCCAAAATTAAAGCAGACTTAACTGGAGAGGAGTAATCCTCTCTGTTTTCTTTTATGTTCTTTTTTCTTCAACAGTTATCGACTAAGGGAATTGTCAATTCAATAAAACCAACCTCCCCTTCAAACCTGCATTAATTAAAAAAACTAATAAAAAAATTACAAGGGAACCTAAATAAATATAGTTCCTCATTCTTATTCTTTAGTACAAATCTCCATAGTCTTTATAAAAGTAAGTGTTTTTTTAAATAACCTGGGCTGAATCTCAGGATATGTTAGAAATTTTGGTAGACTACTAAAAAGTTTTACTTCATCAATTTCAGAAACAGGTAATTGACCAATTTCCTTAATCCTTGCAAAGTATAATCTTCCATAAACTTTTTTTAAGGAATCATCCATTGAATAATCGCAGATTGGTGATAGGTTAATTTCTTTACATCCAGTCTCTTCAAACAACTCTCTTTTTGCCGTTTCATCAATCATCTCACCTGGTTCTCTGTGACCACCAGGTATCTCCCAAGATTGCCGATTAAAATGTCTAACATAAACCCATTGTCCCTGATAACAAGCACTTATCACAGAAAATCCTAACTCTTCTTCATTTACTGAACCAATATCATAAAATTCGATTTTCATTTTTCACCTCATACCTTTTTCATTTGCATAGGTTTTAATTACTCAAATTTTTGAATTTGCGAAATCTGTGCATTAGGACATCGTTTTTTTAACTCTAAAATAAACTTCATTTTATCTTCTGGTAAAATTTTTATACGACCATTGGCTGCCGTTTTATAAAATATTTCCAGCCCCTTATCAGATGATGAAATTAGATAACCAGTATACTTATCTGTCGTAGGAGAAACCCTTGTTATACTTTGATACGGAATCTTACTTTTGAATGGCCCACCTTTGACTAAAAGATAATTTTCACAGAAAACAAACTTAATCGAATTTGCGTACAAAAAAATAAAAACTATTGAAACAATAAAGGCCGTTGACATAATAAAAACAGTTGATAAAGATGTGATGAACGGAAGAAGTGATATAGCGCCAAATATCCAAACCAATAAAAACATAATGATTGTGAAAAAAATATTTGCTTTTGCTTGATAAACCATAATAGTTATCCCCCTTTCTTATTAATCTTCGCTAAAAAATCACCAATTTAACGAACAGAAATAATAAGTAAACTCAACCTTATAAGTAATTTAACATTAATTTTCGATTTATTAAACAAAACTAAAGCTATTAAAGCACCGACAATAATGCCGACGCTTGTTCCTTTACATCGAAGTTTTGCTCCTATCAGCCTGGTTATACATAGTAAGCACATCATTGCTCTTTTAAACGCTCTAAAGCTAATTTAAAATCCTGACTTTCCCCTACTTGACGGAAATTTTTAAATGGGTTGCTCACATTTTTCATTCGCTCCAGAACGGCGGGAATAGTAAAAAGGTCTGGTGTTAAATGCTCATTGACTTCTTCCCAGTGTAATGGCGTTGCTACTAACCCCTTTTCGTTGCCACGAGTCGAGTATGGAGCAATAATCGTTTTGCCTTCTGCATGCTGCACATAATCTAAATATAATTTTTGATGTCTATTTTTCTTTAATCGCTCGATCGTATACAATTCCGGTTTTTGCTCACATAAAAAACGACAAACAAATTCAGTAAATACTCGCACCTCTTCATAAGTAAAGGCATTTTCGGGTAACGGTATATATAACTGTATGCCTTTGCCTCCTGATGTTTTAACAAAAGATTGTAGCTTAAAATATTCGATAATTTCCTTTAAATCCAGTGCCCCGGTAACAGCAAGTGAAAATTGCTCAACAGAAGGAGGATCTAAATCGAAAACAATCTCAGTCGGATGCTCAGTTTGCAATGTTTGGAATGGTATGTGCAGCTCTAATGCAAGCTGATTACCTAACCATAGTAATGCTTCAAGATTGTTGCATACAAGATAATGAATATCGTCCATCCATCCTGTTGAAGCAAATGCAGGTATTTTCTCAGGACTACTTTTTTGATAAAAGCTTTCACCAGGCACTCCATGAGGAAATCGTATTAACGTAAGTGGTCGGTCTCGCAAAAAAGGAAGCAAATACGGAGAAATCATTTGCAAATAATACAAATAATCATCCTTCGTAATACCGATTTCAGGCCAAACAGGCTTCTCAGGATGCGTAATCTGCACCGAATCAGGGATAGGATAAAGTTGACGTTGCATATGCTGCCAATGACAGTCCTCTGGCAACATCTCCAGTCGGAATGCATGGAAACGCGGTTCTCGACATTTGCTTCCATCGAAATCAATACAGGCAATATCAAGGCAAATGGATGGCTCCAGCTCCCATGTTTCATTTTTCCTCTGTCCATTTGCTTGAAAAAATGCTATGAGTGTTTTCCGCTCTTCCTCTGACATTCCATGTTTAAAAATAACTACTTCAACTAACACTCCCTGTTGATAAATACTGCCATGAAAATAACCATTTCCATGATCATATTTCGTCACTATGACGGTTACATATCTCCAATTCTTTATTTTTAACCAATGGGTCGAGCGTGTATCACCTATCCATTTACTCGTTTTTTTCTTTGCAACCATTCCCTCTCCATTGTAAATCTTAATAGCCTGCCAAAGAGGCTCACTATGTTCCACACAGTTAATCACTTGCAAAGGACATGAATCCTCATAATTGACAGTCGCCGGGAGCTTTAAAGTTGTAAAAAGCTTAGAAAGTTGCTGTTTGCGTGTTTTTAAATATTTATTGCTCAGCGACTCCCCTTTATAGCTCAGTAAATCAAACGCAATATAATGACAAGGAAAGTCTTTTGCATGCGTAGCAATAACCTCTTTGTTTTGCATCCGCCCTCTTTTTTGGACAAGTGAAAAATCACTTTTAAAGTTATTCGTTAAACAAACTAATTCACCATCCAATGTTAATGGTAAAAACTTTTTAATGTGATTAAATATGCTTTTACAAAAATCAAGTATCTCTGGAAACAGGTGAGTTAAGTTATTGCCATTTCTGCTTATTAGCATCGGCTGTTCGTCCCATACTAACATACATCTAAATCCATCATATTTTGTTTCGTACATCCATTCCTCACCGATAGGCGTTTCGAGCACTTCTTTTAATAGCATTGGTTTCATTTGAATACCTACTTTGCTTTTTACCTTCAGTTTTTGACGATTTCACTTTAAGATACATAAAAATAAGCAAAATATATCATAGTAAGAAAAAACGAGGTGATACAAATGCATACAGTTTGGAAAGGCAGCATCTCATTTGGTCTTGTCAATATACCAGTAAAACTTCATGCTGCAACTGAAAATAAAGACATTAAATTACGACAACTCCATAAAGAATGCCATACCCCTATTAGCTATAAAAAGGTTTGTGAAGGCTGTAACCAAGAAGTAAAAGATGAGGATATTGTTAAAGCATATGAATATGCCAAAAATAAGTTTGTCGTATTAGATCCAGAAGAAATAGAGAACTTGCGGAAGGAAAATGAAGATAAGGCAGTTGAAATCATTGATTTTGTAAAATTAACTGAAATCGATCCTATTTATTTTGAACGTACTTATTTTTTATCCCCTGATTCGACTGGCGGAAAGGCTTATGCCCTATTACGTCAAACATTAGAACAATCTGGAAAAATAGGTGTGGCCAAAATTATTATCCGTTCAAAAGAGCAATTAGCCATTGTCCGTGTTTATCAAAACGCTTTAGTGATGGAAACGATTCATTACCCTGATGAAGTAAGGAGTGTTGGTGATGTTCCAAGTATTCCAAATGAACAAAACATTGTTCCAAAAGAGCTAGAAACCGCACTCATGTTAGTCGATCAATTAACAACAGAATTTAATCCTGAAAAATATACAGATGACTATCGCAATGCTTTAATGGAGCTTATAGAGGAGAAAAAAGCTACAAATACAATCTCGACAAGCGATAAACGTCCAGTACCTGATAATGTAACGGACTTAATGACAGCTCTTCAAGCCTCACTAGAAAAAACAAAAAAGCCAGCAACAAGAAAACGAGCACCGAGAACGAAAAAAAATGCTTAAAATGTACACGGAAGAAGCGTATCCATTATTTTTGGATATGCTTTTTTTAAAGAATCTGCCTCTTACTTGCTACGACCAATAGCTTGTCATAATATACTCCATATTTGTGATAAAAATTAGGTTTGCCAATCTCCTCAAAATAATGATTCCACTTAAACATTTTAATAAAAATTGCAAAAGTTAGTTTGTAATTGGATTTTTCCAAACCGAGTTTTTGTAGCGTAAATATTTTTATTATTCGATAGATTCTGATGAAATCATTTGTATCTAAAAAAATAATTAAGTCGGCATTCAAAAAGCTTTGTGCTACCCAGTCCTCATTATGAACGCCCTCAATAATCCACGCATTTGTAAGAATAATATTATGTAAATAATCCACTTTTTGTTGATCGGTCCTTCTAATATCACCGGAATTTTGCCTTATCCAAACAACATTATCTAATTCATAATATGGTATGTTTAATTTCGTGGATAATTCTTTCGCAAAAGTTGTTTTCCCACTAGCAACAGAGCCTATGACATGTATTTTGCGTGGAAATTTCTTGTTCAAACGAATCCCCTCTATTCTTTATAGTTTGTTAATTATGTAACTCATCACCAATATTTAGTGATGTCAGTTTATCAGTTGATTGGAATACTTGGAAATAAATACCATATTCATGGCATGGTCCGATTTGTGTGAATATTGGATTTATTACATAATATATCTCAAATAAAAATATAATTGGTGGAGTTGAATTATATGTATCAAAATGAGTTTAATGGAAATTTGCAGAAATATAATAACCCTATTGAATATGATGCACTTCATGAAAATTATAACGTGGATTTATATTTTATTGAAAATCTTCTTAACAAAAATAACGATACGATAATTGAATTAGCCTGTGGCACAGGCCGATTAGCTATTCCGCTTGCCAAGCAGGGATTCAATGTTTATGCAGTAGATATCCATGAAGGGATGCTGCAATTGGCAATTGAAAAAGCGAGAAAGGAGAATGTTAATATACATTTTACTGTGCAAGACTGTACACAGCTTCAATTACCAATCACATCAAATTTTGTCTTTATGACAGGAAATGCATTTCAACATTTTTTAAGTAATGAAAGTCAAAATGCTTTATTCCATTCCGTTAAAAAGCACTTACATCCAGGAGGAGAATTTGTATTCGATACGAGAAACACTATTCTAAGTGAACTGTCTATCGTAGATGAATACGAAGAAAGTTCAGTCAATAGCGAAGGTGGAAAACTAACTATTCAGCATCGTGAAGAATATGACCCTATCACACAAATCTTAACTTGCCGTTCTATAAATAAGCTAGAACACGCTACCTTCGAAGATTCAATTCGACTTCGCTATACATATCCAATGGAAATGAAGAGGCTATTAGAACAACTTGGGTTCGAAGTGTTACACATATATGGATCATGGAACAAAAATGACTTTACAAAAGATAGTCCATCAATGATTGTACACGCACGTTTACTAAAACAAAACGAAAAAACGAACACCAGTTTCGACATTCTGTTATAGTTAAGAAAAAATTAGGAGCTAAGTAGATGATAAACATTCGTGAACGCATGGAGTATTACCGTATTGCTGGCCTAAGTCTAGTAGCTATCGATAAGGGGAAAATCAGTAACACAGGTCATTTTGGTGTTCTGGAGGCAGGTACCGAGTAAAAAAGTTAATGAACATACCGTTTTTAATGCTTGCTCGATCAGTAAATTTCTAACAAGTATTTTAGTGATGAAATTAGTGGCGCAAGGGATGGTAGATTTAGATGAAGATGTTAATAAAAAATTAGTTTCATGGAAAATTCCTGACAATCCATTGACAAAGCACAAAAAAGTTACATTACGCAACTTACTATGTCATCAATCTGGTATTGTGGACCCTGATGGCAGTTTTATGGAACTAAAATCTTTTCACGAAATACCGTTCTTGGTGGAAATATTGAATGGTACAACTCCTTATTGCGCAACTTCAATCGAAGTGACTTCTGAGCCTGAAAGTGAATTTCACTATTCTGATGCAGGCTTTTGTCTTATTCAATTATTAATTGAAGATATAACACAAAAACCTTTTTCTCATCTCATGGACAATATTATTTTTAAACCACTGTGCATGACGAACAGTACTTTTTCTACTTCTCTTTCAACATCAAATTTAGATAATTTTGCATGTGGTCACGATCGAAATGGGGCATTAATTCCAGGGAACTATTCTATTTACCCTTATATTGCAGCTTGTGGTATATGGACTACTCCAAGCGATTTAACAAAATTATTACTGGATGTAATGAAAGTTGTTAAAGGACAAAGTAAAATCGGCATTACGACAAAACAACTAAATGAACTGTGCCGCCCACAAGGATGTAAAGAATGGGCGGGCCTTGGGGTATTTCTAGATGGCACGGGCGAAAAGCTCGAATTTTCTTCTCTTGGCTGGGGTACTGGGTTTCAATGTATGCTAGTCGCCTATCCACACCTCGAACAAGGACTTATTATGATGACTAATACTGATACAGGTACGCATCAAATGAAGGGTATCATGGGTGAAATCTACCATTCGCATGACTAAAAACAGAAAAAGAGGCTATCATTCAGCCTCTTTCTTCACCTCATAATGCATTTGCACCATTTGCCCATAGCGTTGTGTATTGACTAACTTCAAATCTTGATATGGGTTATGATCCTTAAACAGTGGAATTCCAGAGCCTAAAAGATGCGGTGTCATTGTAATAATAATTTCATCTATTAACGCTTCCTTCATGAAGGCATCAAGAATTTCTGCTCCACCTACCATCCAAATTTTTGAGCCATCCTGTTCCGTTAATTTTTTCGTAAACGCTACAACTTCTTCATTCACAAACTCAACATGTTCGTTTTTACCAGATCGTGATGTTGTGAATACATAACATTTCTTATCGGAATATGGAAAAGGCTCAATATGGTCTACAACGTAATCATACGTTCTCTTGCCCATAATAATAGTATCGATGGATTGATACATGTCTGAATAGCCAGCATCCCCTTCCCCCTCTGTTTCTTCTAGCCATTGTAAATCATCATTCTCTTTCGCAATAAATCCATCCAAACTAGTCGCAATAAATAAAATAATTTCTCGTGACATACTGTCATCTCCTTTTCTTTTTTGTAAAAATCATGAACAATATTTATACTATACACAATACATGACAACTACTGGCATGATTAAAAGAAAAGGTGAGAAAATGTCAAAAGCACAACGTTTATTAGATATCCTACTGTTTGTTAGTGCAAAAAAGAAATTTACCGCTCAGGAAATTGCTGATGAATTCAATATATCGATTCGTACGGTCCATCGATATATTTTAGATTTAAGTGATATGGGCTTATCTATTTACGCTGAACAAGGGCGAAACGGTGGCTATACTGTTCTATCGAGCAGACTTCTTCCCCCTATTTTATTTACAGAAGATGAAGCCGTTTCAATTTTCTTTGCGTTTCAATCACTGCACTATTATCGTGATTTACCTTTTAATACGGAAAGTAAGTCCGCTTCTCATAAGCTTTATAACTCGCTTCAGGAGGCGGCGAAGCGGAAAGTGGATAAACTTCAATCCTATATCGCGTTTTGGAATCCTAAACGCGCGATTGAAACACCTTTATTGAAAGCTGTTTTAGAGCTAGCTATTGAAAACAAAAATCTACATATTCAATATGAATCTAAATCGGGTACAACAACGAAACATATTCATCCTATTGGTGTTTACGCACATGATGGATTATGGTATATGCCCGCCTTTGATTTCACGAAACAAAAAATATTATTGTTTCGTGTAGATCGTATTCTTTCTATCGTAAAAAGCGAAGAAAACAAAGAGGAATTTTTTAATCTAGAGGAGTGGTTTGGCAACACCTATGAGATTAAACAACCCATTCGTTTACATGTACTATTATCAAGAGAAGGTGTACGACAATGCAAAAGCGAACCAAACCTTGAAGACTTAGTCGTCATCAATGAAGATGGCACAGGCTATATCGATTCCATGATAGACAAAGGTGAACTAAATTTTATAAGTCCCCTCTTTTATCGACTTTGTATGCATGCTCAAATTGTAGAACCAAAAGAATTAATCAATATTTTACGACAGCAGGCAAAGGACATCCTATCTATATATCCAGAAAATGATTAATGTTATATGACGATTTTGTAAGATTGGCGTAACATTTATCGTTACTACTTTATGGATAATTTTCTTATACTTTGTAAGTGAGGAGGAGAAAACATGCAACCAATTGAATTAAACAAACGAATTGATACATTAGATTATTTAAGAGGATTTGCTTTATTAGGCATTATTTTAGTAAATATTCCGGCATTATTATGGATTAAAACACCGGACACATCTATAGATATTGCATATAATAGATTTTTAATATTATTTGTGGAAGGGAAGTTTTTCTCGATTTTTTCATTTTTATTTGGTGTAGGATTTTATATTTTTATTTCCCGAGCAATGGCTAAAAATAATAACGCCTATCTTTTATTTATTAGAAGAATTATTATTTTATTGTTAATCGGGCTTGTACATTTTTATTTCCAACCTGGAGAAGCATTAACCGTCTATGCAATTTTCGGGCTAATTGCTTTACCATTTTACAAAGTTTGTAAAGAAATAAACGTCACTTTAGGGCTTATCCTATTAGCCGTAACAGCGTATCATGGCATCAAAATCGCTATGCCGTTTCCACTAATTTTACTAGGATTAGCTGCTGGGCAATATCGAATTTTTGAAAAGATCCATGACAATCGTAAAAGCATATTAACCTTTACATTTATTATGTTCATGATTAGCATAGGTGGCTTGCTGTATCAATGGAATTATGTCCCCGAGGCAATGGTGAACATTGACAATATGACAACGGATGAAATGACAGAACATATGACAAACATTGAAAAATTTTCATTAATCGGTCTTCAATTCAGCCCTTTTGTATCGGCATTTTATGTAGGTTTATTAATGTTATTACTTAAACTTCCTTTATGGCAGACCTTACTTTCACCATTAAAAGACTATGGCCGAATGGCATTAACAAATTATTTAGGGCAAACAGCGCTCATCTTACTAATTGGCAATGCTTTTGACCTTATTGGCAATATTCGTTTTATCCAATCTCTTTGGATTTGCATAAGCATTTACATTTTCCAATTACTGTTTAGCAAAATTTGGCTTAAATACTTTAAATTTGGACCATTAGAATGGTTGTGGCGAATGGGTACTTATTGGACAGTACCTTCATTGCTAAAAACTTCTAACTTTAAGGAACGCTCCTAACCAAAAAACTTAAAATGACAAATACCTAACAATTAGTTTTAATTCTTCATAAAATAGTAATGTACCTAATTCGCTTCCAACTTGCTCAGACAATGGGCAAGACACACACCCCCATCATTAATTCTTTACTTTTTGGTCACTTTTCTTAGGAAAAGTGACCTTTTTTCTATTTACTGTAAATAAAAAGCCGACAAAATCATAAAGATTTTGTCGGTAGTCTGCTTATTTAGCAGCCCAAATATCTATTTCTAATTTAATATCGGGGAGTCCTAAAGCTGTAATATAGGCTATCGTCATAGAAGGATAGGGATTTCCAAACATCGATTCCCATTGTTGATCGAAGTCATCCCAATCAATTTCTTCTGTTGCCCAAATATTGGCCTTCACCACATTGTCTGCATTAAGTCCCTCTGCCTCTAATATAAGTTGAATATTTTTCAACGTATTTTTAACCTGCTCAGATAGTGATGATGGCAACTCACCGCTAACCCCTACTCCAATCTGTCCAGATAATGCATACATTGTTGCATTCTTAGGGATTATTGTAAGATGACTGTAATTGCCAACTGGGCTAGGTACTTGGATAGGATTTTTGCGTGTTATTTTATGATTCATAGTTATTCTCCTTTAGGTTTGTATTTTCTAAAAAAGGGCAGACTCGTCCCTTAAAACTCAATTTTAGAAAAAAACAGCTGTTGAGAATCCAATACCCATACTTAAAAAACGTATTGATCTTTTTTTCATTTGGATTCTCCCCCTTACCTAAAGTTATTCTCAATTTACCATGTTTTTCATAAACAATCAAATCTCTACATTTTTAATTCATTTTGCTTTTTGGTGAAAATCTTAACTATCCCCAATAATAAATAAATCACGCTTGCCACTATAACACTATAAAATAACACAGTGATTGAGGTTGGACCCCATACTTTAATAAACGTCCAATTTGATCCCTCTAATAAAATTTTTGGGGACATACTGATAAGTGCAAAGATTATTGCAACACTTATAGAATGCAAGATTAATAATAAGGTCCTTTTCATATTTAAAGCCACTTTAATTCGTTGTTTTTTAATAATTTCCCTCAAGGTTGGTAACAATAGAATGCTTAAAAACATCCCAAAGCCTACTACAATAACGCATAGAAGCGAAACAATTTTATCAAGCTTCTGAAGGTTATCAGAATGAACAGTATCAACCGTTTTCCCTTCCCATAAATCCATCACACCTTGACCTATCGCCGTTGTATAGCTCGAGTTCATATTAGATAATATGGCCACTCCCAATTGTTCATCAGGCTGCATCATAAAATAAGATGTAAATGTTGGATTTTCGCCGGCATGAAATAAATATTGTTTTTTGTCTCTTTCTATAACTCCCCACCCACTAGCGTAGTATGTATCCTTATCGAAAGGTTCAACAGATTGATCTGGGGTATGTGATTCTTGAATAATTTTTTTATCAATCGAATAAATTTGGCTACTTCCTAACTGTAAGTTTAACCATTTCGCTATATCATTTGTGTTACTTATAATATACCCTGCAGGCACATTTCCACGGTAGATAGGTGGTGTGTAATCCTGCTCTTTCATAAGCCCTATCTTATATCCTGACGCCATCTCATTAGATTTAACTTGATGAAGCCCAACAAATGAATCCTTCATATTAATCGGCTCTAATAGATGCTGTTTGATATACATATCAAAGGGTTGTTTTGAAACTTTTTCAATAACTAGGCCCAAAACATCATAATTGAGTGTTGCATATTCATATGAGCTACCTGGTTGTCTATTTAAAGGCTGATCAAGCAATTTTTTGACGGTCAACTCAAGAGCATTCGGTTCGTTACTTTTTGGAATATTAAATATAGTGTTAGTAGCGACGCCACTTGTATGATATAGAAACTGATTAATAGTAATTGACTGAGGCTTGCCATTATATTTTAACTTTAACCATGGGATATACTTTTGGACATCATCAGAACGTTTTAGTAAGCCTTCCTTTTCCAATTGGAGAATGGCTAGTCCTGTGAATGCTTTCGATGTAGATCCTAGTTCAAATAATGTATTAGAAGTAACTGGTGTTTTTGACTGAACATCGGCATATCCAAAGCCTTTTTCATAAACCGTTTTCCCCTTCTCAACAATTACTACCGATATTCCTGGAATTTTACTAATCGCCTTTTGTTCTTTAACAAATTGATCAATCTTCTGAATTTTTTCAGTTGAATCTGCATTTGCTATTGTAGGCGTTATACTATATAAGATGACAATCATAACTACTATAAACGGATAGATTTTTAATGATGGTTTCATTTTCATTTCTCCTTTAAGCTAGGTACAAGGTTATAAACTTCCTTAACAACTTTGTTAACTATAACAAGGAATTAATACGATATCTATTGTTTTACATGACAAATAACATCACAACATGACAGTTTTGTAACGTACCGTGCTTATAGAAAATCTTGAATAAAAGCAAAAAGATCAACTACCCATAAAAAAATGAGAGCCGACCTTTTTTGCTGACCGTTAAAATTTAAATTTCTGCCCTAAAAGCTTTCCCTAGCTGGTACCCAAGTCCAAAATAATGACGGAAATTATAAATGAGTGGGCTCCATTTATTTGGATCAATATAATTTTCTTTAACAATAATTTCCTTATGAGCATGTACATGTATTACTTGTGTCTCAACAATGGCAAAAAAGGAAGCATAATCAGGGATTCGAATATGTTTTACTCTTGCCTCAAGTTGAATTGGACATTCCGCAATTCTTGTAGGCTTTACTGATTTAGATTCGTTAGGTGTTAAATTACTAATTTCATATTTATCTTTTTCAAATGTGAATCCATTTGCTCTCTTATACTCAGGAACGGGTATTTTTCCTGTAAATGGCGCTAATTTTTCTACATTCCCCCATAATGAAGGACCTGGAACATTAATGACACATTCAGGATGTCGTTCTAAATTTTCAATAGCCTTTCCCCCAAGCCCAATTCCTAAAATAATACAATCCCCTAAAGCCCATGATGACGAAAGAGGGCTTATATTTACTGTGCCATCTTCATTTAGCGTAGTTAATAAAATTACAGGTGTCCCGTAGTAAAGAATTTTGGGATTAATCATCTCTGTGTTAGCAATTTGAGTCATTTTATCTCCTCCTATCCGTACTTTCAATTTATATAGTACAAGATAGATATTTCGATTTTCATCGAAATATGGATTACATTTCTTTCTTCTAGATGCACTTTGGCATGGAGAAAAAGATGATATATGGGCAAAATACTAAAATTATAAGAGTAAAATTTTTGATGAAATAATAAATGACCAGGCTCAAAATGAATTGAGTATCTGGTCATTGCCTTTTACGCACTTACGGGCGTTTTTTATGTAAAAGCTATACTTTTTCCAATTAGTTGGAATTTTTTTTATAAATGGTGAAAACTTAGATAAAATGACCTTCTTTAATGTCTATCTAAAAAGTCAATGTACTGTTGCATAAAAGCGTTTACAACACTAATGGTTGTACATATTTTACAAGAACAATGAACATTCTCATAACTCCCTTTGTTAACGATTATCGTCTATTTTTAATAACAACTTCAGTTACAGCTAACGCTTTTCTTGGTTTAATATTTTCCATAATAATATCCGCGATGTCATTAGGATCCATTAATGTCTTAGTTTTTTCCTCGGTAAACACACCGTCCCAAAATTCTGTTCTCATGCCACCCATGTACACAGCACATACATTAATAGCGGTATCGCTTAATTCAAGTGCAAGACTCTCTGTAAATCCACGTACACCAAATTTACTAGCACAATAAACAGATTCTGTTACTTTTCCTTCTAAACCAGCTGTAGAAACGATATTGACGATTGTTCCTTCATTGTGTTCTTTCATACCTTTTAGTACTTCTTGTGTGCAAAAAATTGTTCCTTTTAAGTTAATATCAATCATTTGATGAACTGAATCCTCATTCAAGTTTTCAGCTTTATCAAAATAGCCAACACCAGCATTATTAATTAGTAATGGAATTGATCCAAAATCATCTTGTATAGAACGAATTATTTGAGCAACCATTTGTTTCGAAGTAACATCAACCTCATAAATAGAATAGCCATTGGTTAAAGCTTTAGCCGTACTCTCAAGTTTTGATTTCGTACGGCCGAGTAAACAAATGTGATTGCCTAAAGACGAATATTTTTTAGCAAGTGCTGCACCTAAACCACTACCAGCCCCTGTTATAACAACGATATTTTTGCTCATATTGATCATCCTCTCTCGCAGTTAATTATACCAGAAGAGGAACGCTAAATTGTATCGATATTCCCGCCCTATTCAATTTTTAAAAAATCTATGAGAGCACTAATGCACCTACTTTTTGGAAGCTAACACAAAATGAATTGAATATGATACCTAAAAGCTAACTACTCTCAAATCAATAGTAGTTATTTCTTTTAAAAACCTCAAACAGATAAAAAGATTAAAGAACTATAACGATATTTATTCATTTCGATGCATATAAGTTCCAATTCATTCAAACCCCCATGTCAATCAACACTTTTATGTCATTTTTTGGTTATTCTATACATATAATATTATATTTATTAATAAAACGACATAATTTCATCGAACACAGAATATAATTCTGGAGGGTGTTAAATGAATACAATTAAATCTTTAATTTTCCCCCAAGACTTGCATAGATTAAGCAAAACTCAACTCAAAGAGATTTGTAATAAATTGACTTTAGAAACAACTGGCAATGTAAATGAATTAGCAAGTAGAGTGTGGAACTCTTTTGATCATATTGAAGGCGATGTTCTTAAAATGATAAGCAATAATATTTTCTCCGGAGCAGTTTCTTTAGCTTGGTACCAGGCGACAAATAATACTGGTTTAATCGGATTTAAACAAAGTATTATTGATAAAATGCCATTTAACCCTTTCGAAAAAGTAGTTACACCAAACAGCGAAAATGTCCCTATTGATCCTACGATTATTGCCGCTGCTGAAATCGAAGGTTCTCAAGCATATTATTTAAGATTTATTCATAGAACTGGTGTTAATGTTGATTACTTTTTAGCTAACCGAAGAGAATACATTAAACACGAAATAACAACAGTTTATATTGATGAAGACAAGGGAATAATTGAAGTACGAGCAAGTTCAGCTGTTGCCAAAAAAATCATTGCTTGGTTAACTAAAATAGTCGATGATAAATATGAATTCAAACAACACGATTTGTTAGAGAAGTATGGGGGTACTCTTGAGTCTTTAGCTGATACACTTCAAGGAAGGCTTATTGATGCTACAGGAAGACCAGCAGGATCCGTAAATACATTTGAAGAAACACAGGGTCAATCAATTGTGAGTATACTTTCTGCAATTGACGAATACTATACTAATGGTGAATTATCCATTCTAGAGCAAAATTTAAATAGCGAAGATATTACTGGCATTTTAGAAACAACACCTTTTACGTTGCTCCTTTTAAGTGGTCTTGAAACAATAGGTTTAGGTAGTATTAGAGAACTAAGAGGTTTACCTTTATACAATTATTTAGAACCTTATCTATCCAAACAAAAAGGATCCATATTATTTGAACATAGTGTTGATGGCGTGGAACAAGAATATTCTATACGAATCGGTGTCAATACAAAGACATTTAAGTTCAATGCATTTGCGTCTGAACCTGTATTGGATTATATTAGAGAAAAATTGATTTACCAAATTTATTCTGCGAGGTAAAAGTATTGAGCAATTTAAAGCCATGGGAAATTTCTCAAAAAATAGATAATGCACTTGAGGCAATTGCTATCAGTAAGGTTGGAAAATTTTACCATAGTTATATTGCAAAAATAACTAACTTACCTCTTGGAGTAGTTATTGATACATTATCTGAATTAGAAAAAAAAGAAGCGCTCGTTATAAAATTAGAATTTCACTGCGAGGAATGTAGTAGAAGTATTTTAACTGCTAATAAATCTGAACTTGACAATATTGATTCCATTCCTTGCAAGTATTGTGGTACAGAAAACTGTTTTGATCCTTTAAACGCCATTCCAATAATCGAATTAAGTGATGATTTCAGACAAAGTTTTTCAAAAAAAAAATTAATAACAAAACGGAAAATGTCGGGTTAAGTAAGCAAAATAAACCTGAGAGTTTAAGAGAAATTATCGGTATTTTAGCCGAAGAAAATTCTGATCAATTATTAGAGAAAGTATCAAAGCTCGGGAAAGTTACTATTATCTTAGGAGATGGTTATATGGGTGATTCTAGTAAATATGGTGGTTTAACTTTTGGAGAAAACAAAGGTAATATAACTATTGAAAACAATGGTACACTCAATCAAGGGATAGCTAGCTTGCCTAATGACATTATCAATGCTTTACAACAGCTTCATGAAGAAATTCAACACCTAGCTGAGGAACAACGAGAGATTGCGGAAGCTAATTTTGAACTCCTACAAACTCATATAGAAAATGGAGATAAAGAGAAAGCTAAAAAACCATTAGAGAAATTAACTAGTATACTAGGTGTTATTAGCTCTATTGTATCGATCGCTTCTGCCTTAGGACTTGGTATTCCTTTAAAATAATTAAATAGAGAACAAAAAGAAAAACCAGAATGGAAAAATCATTCCGGTTAAAATCTAACTTTTGGGTTTCACTACATTTTTTATTAGTGACTTTTTTTATTAAGCTGTTTTTGAAAAGATTGTTGCTGTTAAAATTAAAAGGCAGATTTAATCTACAAAATGTGTAGGATAAATTCTGCCTTTTTGTTTGGATATATAGTTAAATGAAATCTATTCTTCATAAATTTGCAGATTATCGTATAAATAGTGGAATACCTTATTTTTTTCTTCAAATCGACCAAGGTATGCCAAAGGAATTTAGTGAAGAAGTATGGTCAGATACTAAAGAAAAAGCAATACAAGTTACAGTTGAGCATTTTAAAAACGAAAACAATATTGAAGTTAAAATAAATGAAGTTAGTTCTTCAGGTGAACTTACATTGTAATAAAAAATGGATGATTATCTTTATATACACATTTTAAAAATTCCTCTTTAAAGTCATCATTTCTTATCAGTTTTAATGCATCTTCAATGCTAAAAAAAACGACCTCTAAACTTTCTTTACTTGTTTTTAAACTTCCATTTATAGGTGTTCCTAACGACCGTATATTACATATATTTCCCTTCAACTCTTGTGAAACTCCACCAAAATTCAATAATATCAATGATTATTCCTGTTTCTTCTTTAACCTCTCTAACAAATTGCTCCGATAGTTCAATAAGAAAAAAGAGCTGCTTACGCAACCCAATTTTCTTCAAGTAAAGCACCCCATTCGTACTACAAATTACTCCCTACTATCAGCTTGTTACCTTCTTATAATTTCCCCATTAGTTCATGTCTTTGGCGGGAATTGTAGTAATGTGAGAATCAATCGTATATTACATTTTGTCCTTGTTCACTTAACTTTTTTAAAGATGTAAGCATATGATTTATTTCTTCATCGGAATGTCTTTCCCATGAACTTAATTCAGCTATTATTTTTAAAGGAGATATGGACCTATAAGAACGTGTTGGGTTTCCAGGAAATCGTTTGTCAGTTAAGTTCGGATCATTTTCAAAATCACCTAATGGCTCTACAATATAAATTCTCTCTTTTGATTTAGATCTTGCTAACTCAGCACCCCATTTAGCCGCGTCTAATGTTGCAGTAAAATATATATGGTTAGATTTCTTATCCTGATAATTGGATAAGTGCAAAGGTTCAAGTAGATCTCCGATTTTCAGTACTGATTTAGTACCATGAAAGAATGGACCGGGATCTAAGATATTTTTTTTGTCATTCATATAAAAGCACCCCTTATACTTTTTTTGACTTGCGTATAACAGTATAAGGTAAGGAATGGTGAAAAAGTAGTCTATAAATAATTATCAGATGGGGCTATAATATAAGTAGAGAGTAAGACGTAAACGGTATTCAAACGTTTTTTGAAAGCCGTAAACTGAGATGAAATTGTCCGAACATTTTTCCAGCTTCATAGATATCTTTTTCTTTGCCTGAGTATTTCTTTCCTTCTATAAGTGGAACAAGCTAACTCTTCCACTAATCTGCCCAGCCAGTTCAATAAGAAAAAAAGAGCTGCATATGCAATTCAATGATCTTCAAGTAAAGCACCCCATTAAATAATGGTAACGAAAAAGTTATGAAGTGCGTGCAATATTATAACCGACCATAATGAACCAGTCTTTTTGTACACGAATCCAAAGAGTAAGCTTAAAATAAAAACATATGCATGCGTCCCAAAATGAAAGAATATATCATTGTAAATCCAAACTGGAAAGTGTATTACTAAAAATAATAAAGCGGTAATAACATTTGCTTTCAAAAGGCCATTTTTTTATTTATCTCTTGTAAAATAAACCCCCTAAAAACAATTTCTTCAGCAATCCCAGCCATTAGAAAGACATTTAAGTAATCATCAATAGATAATGAAAATTGAAATGATTGCTGCCTAATGATATAAGTTTCAATAGCAAAATATAAGCCAACTAACAGTGAAAGAAATATTCCCCAAAAGAAACCTTTCTTAACATTAATGTTCATTTTTAAGTAGTCAAATGGATTAGTAATTAAATAATATTTTATGTATAACCAAGTTGGAACAATCCAAACAAGACCTTTAACCAGTGTTTTTACATCATTATTTTTCACGTTGTTTTCAACACTTAATTTCAATTCCATTTATACCTCCTAAAATCCAAGGCTTTTTCATTTTTCAATATTTACCAAATTAAGTATACCATGTCCTTAACGTTCAGTCTTTGAAATATACTGCTAAATCCGCCGTTTGTATCTCATAAATTCAACTAAATCAATATAAAAACATGTCAATTTCATCGTACATATTTGTTATACGTTGTTCCCCCTTAATTACCCCTTTTCAAGGTAATATGCAAGAATACCCAATAATAATTATAAAACAGAAAGGGGGGTGGATATGGAGCCAGAATATATAAGGGACTATGTGACGTACGCAGCGTTTTTAGGTATGTTTAGTTTTGCATGGTTTGGGTGGGCTCAGGAGAATCCCAGAGAAAATTGGCGCAAGTATATCGGGGTTGCTTCCGGAATTGCGTTGTTAGTATGCCTGATTGGCGTGTACTTAAGCGTGACGCACTGGGATGCGGCTACTACTTTGTCAGAAAAGGACACGTTTAATAACTACCTAATTGTTTTCTACACTGAATTTTTTATCGCGGGTCTCGGTGCTTTCTTGTTAATCCGGAGTAAAAAAAAGATTATGTTGCTCCGTGGGTTGCTTTTGTCGTAGGTGTCCACTTTTTCTGGTTAGTAAAAATCTTTAAAGACCCCAGTTTGTATATTTTAGCGGTACTCATTATAGCAATTGCGATCATATCACCATGGGGATCAAAAAAATTGGGCGTTGCCAGCAGTGCAATCACCGGAATAGGAGCTGGCATAGCTTTATTTTATTTTGCCATATTGGGATTAATTCGCTACCTTTTGGTATAAACATTATTTGCTAAAAATCACTCGGAAAACATTTGTCGTTTTCATGTTTTATTGACTGCTTTAATGGAACAATGCAAAGATCAATTTTTTTATAAAAACCAACTTTTCAACTACAGGAAAAGCATCCATTTTGAACAATCTTTTTTCAAAAATGGATGCTTTAGTTTATCGTAAAATATATGTTTGCAAGGTATTTTAATTCAAACTTTATTCGAAAGCTACACAATAAAGAAAAAAAGAGATGACTATGCAACTCAATTTAATTAACGACCCATTAGTTGAAGAAGAAAAATTACTACAAAGTCTGGGGAAACAATTGAAAATGGAAACGTCCAACTGGCAAAACGACCATAAAGAAAGTTACTTAATCAATTTTAGAAATTGATGAAAAGTATTCTAAAACAAATAAGCGAAACTGCTTAGCAATTGGCGTAAAGTAGCGCTTTTCGGACCATGCTAATCCAATAGTGCGTTGACAAGCTGGTTCAACTATTCGAAGTTTATGCGGAAACTCCCCTGATTTTGGTACCCATGATAATTCAGAAACGAAAGCAACACCTAATCCTTGCCTAACTAAGTCTGAAATAACAGTGGGTTCGTCACCTTCAAAAGCGATATTTTGGACAAACCCCGCTTCCCGACAATACTGGTCTGTTAGGTTTCGGAAGCCATATCCTGTATTCATGCTAATAAACGCTTCATCCTTCACCTCTTCAAGCCGCACACTTTCCTTCCCTGCTAACTTATGATTAGGTGGCACGATTAAAAATATTTCTTCCGTAATGAGTGGTTCCCATCTTATGCCTTCTCCTTCAATCGGAACTGAAGAAATACAATAATCCAGTTCCCCTTCCAATAGCATTTTTTTCATAGAAGAAATAGACTTTAGAAACTGTTGAAAACGGACATCAGGATATTCCGATAAAAATGAACCTAATAATGCAGGTAACACTTTTGGAATCGTAACGGCTAATATAATACTCTTTTGATCTTGGTTAATAAAATGATTAAGTTCTCTTTGACCCTCATTCAATTCTGCAAAAGCCCGGTCTACACGATTTAAAAAAACCTTCCCAGCTGCATTTAGACTAATTTTCCGATGTTCCCGATCAAACAATTCCACTCCTAAATCTTCCTCTAAACGAGAAATCGTTTTACTAAGCGATGGCTGGGCAATTTGAAGTTGTTCTGCTGCCTTCGTCATATGTTCCAGCCGAGCAACTGTTTGAAAGTACTTTAATTGCAAAAGTTCCAAGTAGATTCCCCTTTTAACATAGATTCAAATCTATAATACATAACTTTTAATGTATTATACAACATCAACATATTAGATTATTATGAAATAATCCTTTAAGAAAAGAAAGGTAGGATATTTGATGAAAGGATTACAATTAGTATTACAAGACTTAGTCGCCATTTGGAAACATAAGCACGGAAGAATTGCTTTAATCTTCCTTACTCTTGTTCCTTTAATTTACGCAGGATTTTTTTTAGCAGGCTATTGGGATCCATATGGACATTTAGATAAGCTTCCCGTAGCAGTCGTTAATCTCGATGAAGGTGCTAATATCGATAATGAATCCATTCACATCGGTGATGATTTTGTTGCTCAATTGAAGAAAGGTAAAGAATTAAATTTTCAATTTGTCTCTGCCAAGACGGCCAAAAAAGGGCTTGAAGCAGGCGACTATTATATGATCATCAAGATTCCAAAGGATTTTTCTAAAAACATAACAACGGTAATGGATAAAACACCAAAACCAGCTAAGCTTTTATATGAAGTCAATCCAGGGAAAAACTATGTAGCATCACAAATTACTACAACGGCCATTGAAAAAATGAAAACAAAAATCAATGCTAACGTTACAAAGTTCTACTCGGAAACAATTCTAACTAAATTCCAGGATGTTTCAACTGGCTTCACGGGGGCAGGAACTGGGGCACAAAAGCTTTATAATGGATTAGTTGACGCACAAAATGGAAGCAGCAAATTAACAGATGGTATTCAAAGTTTAAATGAAGGTGCACAAAAGCTTAAGACAGGTAGCACGGAACTTTCAGCTGGACAAAAAAGCTTATCTAATGGTGTAACTGCACTCACAACTGGTTCTAATTCCTTGCACAATGGATTACAACAACTTACGGAAGGCGAACGCTCCCTACAATCGGGAATGGGTCAAGTAAGCCAAGGTATTACTAACTGGTCAATTGGAAATACAAAGTTAGTTCAAGGACAAGAAAAAGCAGCTAGTACAGCTAGGAATTTGGAGGAACAATTAACCCAATATGTAAAAGACCATCCCGAAGCGAAACAGGACCAAAAATTCCAACAAATTATGGCTTTATCAGAGGCATTATCCGAGGCAGAAACTACTTTAAAAGCTGGCCAAGAACAGGTTGATGTAGCTGCCAAAAAAATTGCTACTGGACAAACCTCACTTCAAACTGGCATGGAAACGTTTGGGAATAAAATAACTCAGGCTACCGAAGGAGCAAAACGATTACAAGAGGGTACGACTGAAATCGCAAGCGGATTTACAAAATGGGTGACAGGCTATACTACACTTAACACTGGAATCACAACTCTCGCTAATGGAATCAGTCATGAATCAAGCGGATTAGCGGATCTACATGACGGGCTTTCTTCTCTAGTAACTGGCTCAAATGAGTTAGCGACAAAACTAAATGATGCAGCGGAAAAAACATCTAATCTTCAAAACAACGATTCTACCTCAACGATGTTTGCACAACCAATTGAATTAGTAGAATCCGAATTATCTAATGTTCCGAACTATGGAGCTGGCATCGCTCCTTACTTCTTATCTCTTGCTTTATTTGTAGGAGGTATTATGGCAGCCAATATCCTGCCGCTAGGACGTAGAGAACTTCTAAAAGTAACTGGTACTGTTCACTTTATCAATAAACTTGGATTAGTTTATGTAGTGGGATTAATTCAGACACTTATTGTGGACCTCGTAGTACTTTTAGGATTTAAATTAACAGTGGCAAGTGTACCGTTATTCATCCTATCAAGTATTATCGTATCTTTAACTTTCATGACCTTCATCCTGATGCTTATAATACTCTTTGGGAATCTCGGTAAATTACTAGCCGTCACACTCTTAGTATTTCAATTAGCAACCTGTGGTGGAACTTTCCCAGGTGAACTTGAAAATCCAATGTTAGCTAGGATTGGAGGGTTTTTACCGATGGCGCATTCATTAAAAAGCTTCCAGGAAGTTGTTTCACTCGGTGGATGGTCAAACTTAATCACCCAAGGATGTATATTACTCATTTATCTTTTACTCGCGTTCATCATCGGCTGGATTTCAAGTCATATCCAGCATAGAGAACCATCCAATGTAGAAATTGTAAAATAACAATTTGAGATTTTTTTACACAAAAATGGGGTACAAGTTATTCTTGTACCCCATAAACCTTAATATATAGGCATTTGTCAGACTATCTAAATATGTTGTGTTCATATAGGTAATCATATGAAAGATCGACGAATAAATACTCATGCTCGTTAATAGCAATCGAAAATGTTCTAGTAATTTCCCCTGTCTCGATATCTCGATAAAGCTCTGAGATTTCTCCACTTTGATCGTTGCGCATTTTAATGATTGTTTGTAGGAAGTACGGGCGCCAACTCCAGTTTTTATTGATTGCTCTAGGCTGCAATTCCCACTGTCCATCTATACGCATTACGTTTGGAGAAAGTTGGAAGCCATCTTCATTACAAATATATACTCGGAACGAATAACTATCCAATAGCTGCGCTAAATGCTCTAAAAGTGTGATGTTGTCACTAGAAGGTTTGACACGATGGACAATCGCTTCTAGCTCCTCTCTCAGCTTTTTCAACTCGAAATATTGTGCCTCTAGAATTTTCTTTTCAGAGGTAATAAACTGCTGGCACTCTTCCTTAAAACGTTCCTTTAAAATATCCTTCTCTACGAATGTTATGGCAGGGTTTGCCAAGTATCGCCCCTGATAAAATCGGCCCCCGTTCTTCCAAGCAAACTGCAATTGATACACAGTTTCGATTCCTTCAAATAAAAGATTTGCGCCAATTTTATAAGCGAGACTACCTATTGCTGATATCATATCAGACTGTGCAGACCAAGAATCATAATTTAAGTCTTGAATATCGACCTTTAAAATTTGTGGTGATAATAGAGCAATGTGCTCTAAATGACTCTCCGCTCCCACTTCCTGAACGGCAATTTTGACACCAAAAGTCGTAAAGTAACGTACTGCATGGTGCAGCTTATGAATATCACCTAAAAAACGATGCTCAGAAACAACTAATACAATACGATGTAAATCATCTTCACTTATATATTGTTGAATAATATTAAAATGACTTTCACCAAAATCCTGCATCAGTAAGTTCGGGTTACTAGGAATATAAATATCAATATCCTGTCCGATTTCTTCTACTTTGGCTAATGCAGCATGTAGAATTTTATGTTCCATGTCAATACGATACTCTTCTGGAATATCTTCATTATTCACAAAATCTTTTAAATTAATTTGTTGACCCTCGATTTGTAACTGTCCGGAAATTTCGTAGGCAATCACCGTATGCGCATCCGCGCTAAAAATAGGTTGAAAATACCCATGTATTTGATCTAAATTTGTTAAAACCTCAATTGCATCCATTGTCGAAACCTCCATACATGATGTTATCCAAGAATAACATTGCATTCACAGCTTATTACATGAAAAAAAGCTCTCTGACTGTATAATAATTTGTTTAAAGTAAATTGGCAACTTCACATGGCGTTATTTTATGGAAAAAATCTGTCCGGAAATTTAACAAACTTCCACCTAACGGATTTATTTTTTTCTGACAATTCATCACTAATAACGACTTTCTCGCCTAATAGGTTGCTGGAGTAAGCTTATTGTTATTTAGCGTCACTCAATATCATTCACAAAATTTTTCCTGTATCGCTGTTTAAAAAAATCGCACAGAATACCTTTATCTTATAACTTATGCAACAATTCAATATGAGAGCTATGATCATTAAAGGTTTTCATCCTTTATCCTAAAATTATTCAGCCGTTCACCCACACCAATAAAAAGCAGTATTCCAAAGTATGGATTATATCCTACAGGAATACTGCTCATGACTATTCTGACATAAAAAAATACCAAATAATAGCAATTGCAATTAAAGATAAGATAACAGCAATTGTTACACGAAGTGGTGAAATTGGGGCATCCCCACCTACTCGACCTGTTTGTCCATTTACCATAAATCGATAAATTTTCTCTTTGTAACGGAATGAAGAAAGCCAAATCGGCAACATTAGATATTTGTATGTAATATCATCATGAGTCGTTGAGAAATGTAAATTGGATACTACATCCGCATTATGTTCCCAACGTATTTTTGACGTAATTTGTGCATTTAGATGATCAGAAATTTCCCTCTTCGCCTGACTCCACCCATCTTGTAAACCAATACTGTAGCGCTCTGATAAAAATCCTGATACATATTCTGGTTTATAGGCTTTATTATTGAGTAAATTAAAGGGTTCTATTTTTCTCATCATATTACGATCATAACGTGTTGTCGCACTGATTAAATGATCATCTATAAATTCCTGATAAAAACCACTTGTAGAATACCAATCAGTTTCAGTTCGAGTATTTCCATCTTTATCTGTAACTGTGCGATGTCTACCGTACCTTGCAGAATACCTTGAGCTTGTTTTCGTATCAAAAGTCCAATAAGGAAGATATACCCCTTTAAATGAATCAGGCTTTGCACTCTCTTTTGCTGCTCTCGGTGTAAACCATTTTCCCTTAATCCAACTTTGGAAGTTCTCTCCCGCTTGCTTATCTGTTATTTCAAATGCGCATACCCCGTTCGGGGCTAGTGTATTTTCAGCACTAGCCTCCATAACCTGATTAGAGCCACAGTATGGGCAACTATCAGCTACCTGTAATGCATCATAAATCGTTTCTGCCGCACAGGATTTGCAAATGACTGTCTTTTTCTCAACACCCCAGTTAAAATTCCCACGTTCTTCAGCCATTGCAAAATCCATTTCCTGGGCAACTTTTTCCTCTTGCTTCTCTGGGGCTGCAATTTCAGTCTCATAGCCACAATAAGGACATGTTAGCTTTCCAGTTGCTGGGTTGAATTCAATGGATGCACTACATGATGGACACTCAGCGTCAAAATCAAGCTTTACTTGTTTAGCATTTTCAGCATCTTGCGTTGGCATCATTAGTCATCTCCTTACTTAACATCATTCTCATCAAACACATCACCACACTCTGGACAGAATTTTGGTGGGTTTGCAGGATCCTCAGGTTGCCAACCACATTTATCGCAAACGTATTGTAATGCTCCTGAAGGTTTTTTAGCACCACATTCGCTACAGAATTTGCCTTTGTTGACAGCACCACATGTACAAGTCCATCCTTCTTCTGCTGGTTTTGGTGATCCACAATTTGAACAGAATTTACCCGTGTTTTCACTACCACATGCACATTTCCATGTAGCTGAGTTCGTCGCTGTTTGTCCTTGTTGAGCTGCCTGTTTATTTTGTTCATTCATTTGGTAAAGCTGTCCTGCATTAACACCGCCCGCTTGTGTCGCCATGTTCATGCCCATAAATCCTGCCATTGCTCCGCCATCATTATTAGCTGCTGCAATCATTGCTTCCGCCTGTGCACCTGTTAAATGAGCTGCAGCCATACCTGGATCACGCATTACTGCATTTCGTTGTAGTTGTTTAATCATTGCTTCATCTTCTTCAGATGCTTTTAATGAACTAACGCCAAATGATACAACTGCTAAACCACGTGTTGCTAGCCACTTCTCTGATAACACTTTATTTAGGGCATCTGCTAGAGCAACCGTATGTGCAGGAATTTCACTATAGCGTACCCCGCTTGCTGAAATATGTGCGAAGGCCGGCTGTAACGCAGTCATCAATTCCGTTTTTAATTGGCTATCGATTGCATCTCTTGTAAATTCTCGTTCAACGTTTCCACATACATTTGTATAGAATAATAATGGATCGACAATTTTATATGAATATTCGCCATGGCAACGAATAGCAATATCAATATCTAGGCCGATATTACGGTCGATCACACGGAAAGGAATCGGTGCAGGTGTCCCATATTTATTACCTACGATTTCTTTTTTATTAAAATAATACACACGCTGATCCTTTGCAGGTTCCCCGCCAAATGTGAAGCGTTTACCAATCTGCTTGAATGTTTCCTTTATACCTTCGGACAAATCATTGCCATACATTATCGACGGCTCTGTGGATGTATCATAAACATACTCACCAGACTCCGCAGAGAACTCTACTACTTTCCCTTGCTCGACAATCATCATACATTGCCCTTCATTGATAGCAATAATAGAGCCATTACTAATAATGTTGTCATTGCCTTTATTTGACCCTCTTTTAGAAGTACGTTTATGCCCCTTTTCCACAAGCACATCCGCTGACAGTGACTCACAATAGAAATATTCACGCCATTGATCTTCTAAAACACCTGCTAATGCGCCAACTCCTGCTTTTAATAAACCCATATTTATTCCCACCTTCAACTTATATACTTAAGACTTATTTTATCATATCAATTATGACTCGGCTTAATTGCGTCCGGATTCGGCTTTGTGCTTAGACCTGCATGGGGACCGACACGATGCCAGTCATTTCGATATTGCCACAGGTATGTGGCGTTTTTTCCGGTGCAGCTCAGTTAGCCATTATCTCATGAACGCGATGATTTTAGGCTAACATCTAAAATGAACTCCTTGCCAAATCAGTGACATTCGCCGATAGATAAATAATCTAATCATTATGTAGTACGCATAAAACGGATAATTTGTTTCATTTTTTTTAAACTTCTCTATAAAAAGAGATAGCTCCAAAGGAACTACCTCTATCGTATTGTAAATACTATATCGTTTTTTTAGTGAATCTTAGCGTTTCTTAAGATAATGCGGAAATAGCCACAAGCACCCAGGCAACGATAAATAACAAACCACCGATTGGGGTAATCGCACCAAGCTTTTTCACACCTGTAACAGCTAATACATACAAACTGCCTGAGAAAAACACAATACCTGCCAACATTAAATAGCCTGCCCAAGAAAGCATACTTGAAGCGCCTAAAAGGGCTTCACTCGATAAAATCCCAAGCCCTAGTAAGCCTAATGCATGATACATATGGTATTGCACCGCAGTCTCCCAAATGGCTGCATAGTGTGGTGACGCAAATTTATCTTTTAGTGCATGCGCTCCAAAAGCGCCTAACACGACACCAAGACAAGACATAATTGCACCGATTGCCAATAAAAGTTCCATATATGATTCTCCTATTTCGTCTCGCATGCGATTTCTTTGTATTTCGCATCCCATGCCGGATCAATTTTACTTAAGGATACCGGACGTAACGTATCTTTTTGAGCTAGAATATGTACGGACTGAGCAGTAGCTGCAATCGTGCCATCTTCATGTAAAATTTCATAGCCATATGTTGTACGTAAACGATCGTGCTTTTCCACCCATGTACGGACCGTTGCCACTTGGCCATAATGCATAGCAGCCTTATAAGAAATGGATAAATCCATCACTGGCGATACATAACCGTCTTTTTCTAACTTAGCATACTCAAAGCCTGCATCATTTACTAACTGAGAACGGCCTATCTCCATCCAAATGATGTAGTTCGCATGATACACCACGCCCATTTGGTCGGTCTCAGCATATCGAATTTCAACTTGTTTTTCACTAACAAACATTTTCTTCACCTCGTCCTACATTATAACGTAAAAGTATTGATTTAGTAGGGTTTTTGCATTTTTGATTTTGTGAGATGAAAATTAATGGCTCGAACAAGTGTGTTGATTACTTAAAAACAAATTTATTTTATATTTATTTTTATTCCATATAAACTCGTATAAAATCTTTTATTGGGGTACTTTCTGGGGTACCGTTATTTTAATCAAAAAATACAAAAGCATTGAGAAGGTGCAATTTTATTAATATCAAATTATAAAAAAATCACTCATTTTCTATTTCTTAAATGAGTGATTTAAAGTCACAATTAGTTTTAACTTTTATCCGAAGTAATTAGTAACTTTAATGTGTATAGTCTCGATGTCCATGCTTTAGTATTTGTAAATTCTAATCTTTATGTACCAAAATCAATACTGACAATACATTCCAATATTGATATAATTTAATAGAACTAACAACATATACAAAGGAGACTACTTTACAAATGAAGAAAAAACTAATTTTTAGCGCAGCGTTAGTATTAAGTCTAGGTTTAGCTGGATGCGGCACAGATTCGTCAAATGATGCCTCTAACAAAGATGAGCAAAAACCTGTATCTGCTGAGGCTGAAAAAACTAATGCTGATGAAAAAACTAAAGTTAAAGACGAAGCTAAGGCTAAAGAGGAAAGTGTTCCTAGAGAATATAAATCGGCTTTAAAGAAAGCCGAGCAATATGCAAAAACTATGCAAATGTCAAAAGCAGGGATTTATGACCAGTTGACTTCTGAGCATGGAGAGAATTTCCCTGTAGAAGCAGCTAAATATGCTATAGATAACCTTGTATTTGATTGGAAAGAAAACGCATTGAAAAAAGCAAAATCATACGCAGAAATGATGAGTATGTCAGATTCTGCTATTTATGATCAATTAATTTCAGAACACGGAGAAAAATTTACTCCAGAAGAAGCTAAATACGCGGTTGATAATTTAAAATAAGTAATACTATCCACTCTAAATATCGTGGAGGCACATAAAGGTCACTCAAATGAGTGGCTTTTTTTATTGGTGACTAATCAATAACTTTTCTACCTGTGTTTTCAGTGCTCAATTTGCATACGTCAACACTAAGTCTTCGCCAGCTGTGGCAACGGTCAAATCACTCAGTATTCACTATTCTTTTCCCACTTTACTACTTTAATTTTGTCTTTTGCCAACAAGCGCTTTAAGTTGTAATAATCGTTAATGACTGCTTTTAATAAATTATCAAGGATTGGCAAATTTATTTTGCTCATTTTTAATGTTTCAATCGCTTTTTAATCACGCTTTAATGATTGTACAGCCATATCATAAACGACAAATTTATGAAGAAGTTTTCTTTGCTCCGCATTTATCATATGACCTCGCGCTCCTTGTGGAAGACTGGAACAACTGCCAACACACTTTCAATCATAAATGTATGTTTTGCCTGTTTACTGAAACAGTAAGCTTGAAATGAATCACCAACAATCTTAATGATTTTTATACGTCTTTTTGACACATTACCGTCTTTAGCAATGTACATCATATTTAAAAATTGGTTACGTTGCATTGTTTAATTAGTTGTTCTTTCATCATTCCACACTCCTCTAAACAAACCAATTCTTAGCTGTAGCGCCTGCAAACGCTGCGGCTTTTTTTATGTTACAATTTACATAAATTACATAACGAGGTGATTTAACGGATATGTTTTTGGACATATTTCCAGGTATATACTTTATCGGAAGACTGCTTTGTTTTATTCCGCCTATATTATTACTACCTGCTATAATGGTGGTTTGTGTAGCGATTTATAAAACCTTACTCGGAAAAATATTACCTATTAAGATTTATAATTTATTACTTGTTCCTATTGCCCTACTTGGATTCTTTATTTGGGCTATTCCGATGGACATGGGATTTTTTGAATTTTTTAGAGCGATATTATAATCGCTCTATTTTCGTTTAATTCTCATATTTCATTAAGGTTCTTTGTTTTTGCGACACTCTCCAATAAAAAAATAGAATAGGTTAACTAAAAACTTAATCTATGTTAACCTATAACCACAAACTATAAACCATACCATTATTTGGAGGTGTTTTTTTGTCTGTAAAGAATAAAACATTACTTAGCTCGGTTTTTGATTTGGCATTATTTACTTTAGGAGGATATAGAATTTTTACTAACAACTTAGAAGCTATGTCAATTCTAGTAGCATATATTTTCTTTATTTGCGGATTAATAGGTTTTGTTTTTAATGTAGTAAAGTTGTCAAGAATTCCTCGAACTTAGCATTGCTTTGTTGCAATGCTTTTTTATATGATTGCACAATATCTTTCTAATTTACGTTGCTGGCTCACACTCTCTCTTGGCTATACATTTATTGTATTCCCCTGTCATTTACTGTCCAGATTCCTTCTGAACGATCGTTGTGAATTTCTATTACTTGAAATTCTACTCCTATTTGGTCTGTATACCAATAGCTTTGCTCAGTCGCTTTTCGGATTCTTACCCACATGCAGTTAGCCACTTTTTATTTTTACTGAACATTTTCTTTCAAATTTCCACTTTGCCCCCTACGCAAACGACTAATCTGCTCAAGCTCCTCCTCACTGTTCCGTAGTTGCCTATAAGTCTTGTATTTCCTGCATTTCTTGGTTGGATCATTAACTTTCCATTTCGGACATCCACGACATTCGAGAAAAGCTATGTGGTCCTGTTGATTGATTAGCCTTGCTCTTCGCTGCAACTTTCCAACCTCTCTCCGTATCATCAGCACCAATCGTTCTAATTCTCATGATGACCCAGCCTTGGTGAATTTCTTTATATTTAGATCATCACCTAATACCTTTGCAACAGTTACTCTCCGCGCGAAAGTAAAATAGACGTTATTAATTTGGCGGTATTTTTGATTTAATGATTTTAGTGAAGTAAAAAAATGACTTGATTAATAGAGGTGATTCATAAAAAAGAATTTATATTATTTTTAACTATATGCCATATAAACTCATATAAAATCTTTTAATTGGGGTACCATTATTCAACATAAAAATATAAAAGCATCGAGCAGGTGCGATATCAAAAAATAGCTAATCTTAAAACCACTCATTTTTATTTTTAAATGAGTGGTTTTAACAGGTTATCCATTTTATAAAACTGCATTTATACTTATTGAAACTGCTCGACACTCACTTTTCAGAGCAAAAGAACAGTCACGCTCAAATGAACATGACTGAATGTTTTTCCGTATTTCAGACTAAGTAATGTACTTAATTAGATATTACTGCCCGTTTGTCACTGTTGGGATACCACGTTGAAGAAGTCCGGCTAAACCAGATAATGTACGATGTCCAGCCGCTTCACCTCGTCGACCATAAGCAACGATTGAAGAAGTTGTCCCCATTTCAACTGTACTTCTCCATAAACCTTCGCCAGATTCTCGTACCGCTTTATCGACTTTGTTAATAAAATCTGAATCTCCGTTATTAGCGAATGTATATAAATATCCTGTTGAATACGGATGATCATTAATTAGCCCTGTAAGGTTTAAAACCTCGTCACTAGTTGGCGTTTGAGTCCCAAAGAATGTTTTTGCAGCCGTGAAAGTAGACCCAGATAAAGTAGCTGGTGAGCCATTAGTTAATGGGATCATAGCCATCAAAGCATTTGATCTGTTAGCAAACACATAATTTTTGTAATAATTACTTAGCTTTATAGAAGCAGTAACTAGAGTCGATTCTGTAAGTGCATAAATATTATTTGTTGGAACAATACCATGACCTAACCAAACAAGAGATGCACCTACATATGAATCATATCCTGATGAAACATACGGTGCTCGCAATTGTGCCCAAGTAGTACCTTTAGCACCACCACCAATTGCAATCGAAACAGAATCCGAATCAACAGCGTTACCAAAAGCGTTAATCAAGTTAACTCCAGCGTTAAAAATATTTGTATAAAGAGGATCATTTTCAACTTCCGTTTGAGAATGGCCAAGAACAACGTCATGGTAGTAAGCTAAAGACCCTAACATCATATATGTAGTATTAACAACGCCATTAGCCACTTTAAAAGTTGATCCATCAGCTGTTGTGAATGAACGAACAGTTGGACTTGTTGTACCAAATGATCCCGGATCAGTCATAAGAGTTTTACCGTGACCTGAATTTTGGCAGTGATATAATATTTTTTGATAGTGTCGAGTAAGTGCTGTATTCAAGTACGCTTGTGAATCTCCTGAACCATTTACACCTAAATTATTATACGCATGAGTTGATTTACGAAGCATAGATAATGCTACTAACATAATTGGATAACCTGGATCAATTTCAACAACCCCAGCTTCCCAAGCTGTACTACCACTCGGAATTTCAATTGTGGCCTCCGTTTTAGTATGAATAGGTGTTGTATAGAAGATATTTAAGTTATGAACGATTGCACTCAACACTCGGGAAGAATCTGAATGATTTGGACCAATTTTGTCGTAAAGCGTTGTCAAGAATTGAATTTGCCATCCCATGCGTTGTAAACCAACCCCCGGAACTGCTCGCCCTGCGAAAACTCGCCCCTGTGCAATTTGGGCTTCTTCAGTTCCTCTATAAGAAGAACCTTCTGGAAATTGTTCGTTAAAGAATTTTAATGCTTCGTTTACTGTATTTAATACTGCCATTTTTTTCACCCCAAGAATTATTATGTTTAATAGATACTAGTTACATATCACTTTTAGACTTTTAGACTCTTATACTAATTAAGTCACATAAATATGAACCGGCCGAGTTTGTCACGCTCCAAACTAGTCTACCAAGCGCAGGTCGGTCGTCAGTCTGTCTCTCCCTACTATAAAGATATGACGAATACCAAGTTAGGGAAATATTTACATCACCTCCTACCTCCAATTATCTCTCATTTGTTTACTTAATGCACGAAGTAAACGTATGTAACATATGCACCGTTTGTACTTTTACAACAATTATTCAAGAATTTTATAAAATTTCCCCTTGAACCTCAAGTTACTTTAGGTTATATGATAAAGCTATACTTTTGATAGGAGGAATTTTGATGAATAAGGATAGCAAGTTTTCTATTGGTGAATTTTCAGAAAAGACAGGAATGCCAATACCTACTTTGCATTACTATGATGAAATTGGTTTATTACAACCCGAAAAGAATCCTTCTTCTGGGCATCGCACTTACTATTTTCAAGATATTATTACTTTACAAAAAATTATAAGTCTAAAATTTCTAGGGTATCGTCTAGCAAAGCTTGTGTTTTAATTTAGGATCTAACCCTAATTCCTACCCAAACTTGTCTTTCTCGTATACTACATGAGCATTAATAGACAGGATATGACCACTACGTCTCGCAAGATCAATCATCCCTTTGCAACCAATGTTGAATTAAACTACTGTCATCCACTTTTTGTTATTTTTGAACGGTAATAAGTAACAGTGACCCATTAAACCAAATTCTAATCCGAGCTTTGTTGCTTGCATGACTTCACCTAGTAAATGCCATTTGTTAAGTAGTCATCAATAGTTTTAGGCTTTGTTTGTTGTCCTTCTTTTAATCGTTTGCTATCCAGCCGAATAGTGGGAATTGTTTTTCAAGTGACCTCGGCGGTCTGAGTGCCCTTCTGCAACCTCACAGGATTATTTTGAGGTGATTTCCATACTCTTTTCGTGGCTTTTCCTCAACTTTTATCGATTCAATTGCATTTTACTGTTTGATCCCGCTTATTTCTTACTGTGTCTAGGCATCGTTTCCACATTCATCTTTTACTGAATATTATAAGAACATAACTAATAAGTTGAGGTGAAATATGGATTTCAATCATTTACGTTATCTTGCAATAGGCGATTCCCTTACTGTAGGTATCGGCGTCCCGTTTTTAGACCCTGGATATGTTGAATATTACAGATATCTAAGCCAGCAAAGTTTAACAAAGCGTATTTCTTATCAAAAACATGCAAGGTCAGGGGCAACGACTGAGGATGTTTTAGCCATGCTTAATGCGCCGATTGTGAGGGAAGCTGTAAAATGTGCAAATATTATCACGCTAACAGCTGGAGGGAATGATTTAATAAACGCGGGTAAAGAATTTCTCATAAATAAAAACGAAGAAAATATATCTCATGCTATTAAGCAATCAGGGAAAAACATCTCAAAAATATTAGAAAAAATTCATCATCTAAACCAACAAGAAAAATATATTTTACGGTTACAGAACTTATACAATCCATTTAGCGATATTCCTATAGCAGATGAGGGCATTCGAGCGTTTAATTCATTAATTAACCGTTTTAGTCGGGAATTGAATGTTAAAGTAGCTGATATCTATAATGTATTCAAGGGAAATGAAAAAGCTTTGCTGTCATCAGGAGGCATTCATCCCAATAGTAGGGGATACTATCAAATGGCATTAGCTCTAAGTAAGCTCGGATATTCCCCGTTATAAAGCTAAGGCTTGCAGTACAATCTAATCCTTTTTATTTTATGAGCTATTACTTATTATTTTTCTAGCAAGGGGCTGACAATCATTGTCAGCCTTTGAACCATATCAGAAATAGAAATGATGGAATTATAAATTCCTCAAATCACAACGCATTTACCTTATTCACATTTCTTCTGTCGTGTTTTTTTGACAAAAGATAAAATGATCATTAGGGTTCCAAATATGTAGATGGTCAGCACGGTATCCACGAAGCCATAAAACACCGTTAATTCGTCTAAGATAAAAACCTTTCGGAAAATTATCGTCTTCAGTTAGTTTTTCGGATGCTATTGTTATAGAGCCAGATGGAGCTTGGTGTTGCTGTAAAAAATCCTCTGAATAACCTTCAGTTTGATCCAGATACTCCATTCTTAGATAAGGTCCTAGCTCAAGCGGACACAATTTTAAACCAAGTTCCTCAGCTCTTTTAAAGATTCGATCCGTATTAGCTCCATCAGGAAAGCCAAGGTCTCCAACAGTTAGTTCAACCGTCTGAAGGCTATACTTCTTATCAGAGGTGGTAAATTTATCAGCAGTAAACAACTTCTCTCCATACTCATTCATCAAGATAGAGTACTGTTTCAATTTCTGAATAAGCTGTGATTTAGAAAGGCCGCCAACTTCCACCGTTCTAGTGATAAATGAGCAATGTGGATATATTTCGTTATTTTCAATACGCAATTGTAGTCACTCCTATCAGATTTAGTAACAGTTTGAAAGTATAGAATATTATATTTAATTATTCTACAATTACCAATAAATCTCCTTGTTTAACTAACCTGTGCTGTTAGTTGCTGGAAATCTTCAACATCGCAATCCCAATCACGTATGTAATGCGTTTTTTGCACTTCTACAATCTTTTGCTTGTATTTGTAATACTGTTTTTTTATTTTCATATCTATGTCACAGGCTATTCACTATACAAACATAACTATCACATCATAATAATAGTAAGGTAAAGCTAATTTAGCCTTACACCTCCGAAGATTTTACTGAGGGTCACTCCTATCCCAAGTGACCCTTTTTTATTTTCTTATCTCTCAAAAAAATATTTTTTAATGCCTATAGCTGTATGGTTTAACACCCCACTCCGTCTCTACAGCTTACATATAATAAATTGTAGAAAGGAGGGATATATATGGGATACTACGGCAACGTTGGTGGTATAAATTGTGGATGCTACTATGGTGGCGGATATGGTAGGGGTTCATCATTTGCCTTAATTGTTGTTCTATTTATACTTCTAATTATTATCGGCGCTACTTTTTTGAATAGAGAGTATTAATATTTTCGATTTAAGGGTCGCCTTAGCCTGGTGGCCCTTTTTTAGTTACTTTACTCATAAGCATCCTATCGGATAGACTTCGGTCTAAAAACAGGATGGCTAATTATAAGATTGAAAATTAAATAATTACTATTCTTCATTCTACCTTCCTTTTTGTCCAAACAACTGTATTTGATATGAATAAAATATTGAATAGAAGAGGAGGTGAATATAAATGGCATCATTTGAAATTGGAGCGAGAAGTCTTTTCAATTTTCGAAACGAACGCTTTTTCTTATTAGTTGAAGATGAAATTACAATTCCAGATCAAGGTGTGGAGATTGATCCCGTTAATATTTATGAGATTGACCAACAAACATTCAATTTTATCAGAGATGAAGGGGATACACCTGTGATTCGACCAGTTATTAAACTTCCAACTGTACCACCTGGATTTAAATTAGAACGAAAATGTATTTTTACAGTTGATAATGCATACTTCGTAATTTATGATTTAGAAAATGGAACAGATAACAATGTTTTATTAAGAATCGGTGCAGCTTTATTTAACTCATTGAGAAATTCTGGTGTTCGTGAATGTGTACCTCAAGATTTCATTAATTAATAAAATTAACTTGTTATATATTGATCAGAACTTTGATATTGACTGACATTGGGAATTTATAGAAAAATCTTAAAAATAATGAAGGCTCCACCTTGAACTTCTTCCCATATGTTCATTAATTTTTATTTCCCTTTTTACTAAGATAACTTATACTTCATAGTAAAAAAGGGACGATCATCAATGAACAATAGTTCAATATCAAAATTAAAAGCCTTAGCTAAAAAACTACAACAAAATTTATTTATACTTTATTTGTCCTATAAAGATCCCAGATCACCTTGGTATGCCAAGCTTGTGGCAATGCTCGTAGTTGCTTATGCTTTTAGCCCTATAGATTTAATTCCAGATTTCATTCCTGTTCTAGGGTATCTTGATGATTTAATAATAGTACCTTTAGGAATTATCTTCGCTTTAAAACTAATTCCACCATATATAGTAGAGGACAATAAAGAAGCCGCAGAAAAGTTAAAACTATCTAAAAAACCAAAGAATTGGTTAGTTGGGATACTTTTTATTATTATCTGGCTTATCTTTGCTGCTTGGATTAGTAAAAGTATTATTCAATATATTTAAAGAAATGTTCAGCAAGATTATATCTTCCTTGCTGAACATTTTCTTTTTAACTATTCACTTGTCCAACATCGGAAATTTTCGAAGCGTGTCTTTGTTTTACTTTTTTTCCAAATTTCCCGTTACCCTGTTTAAATTACCCGTAATCTTTGATCCTTGCTTTAAGAGGCTCAGCCGCTTTATCCGTTGTTTTTCTTCGTAATATACGACAATTTCGGTTCTTCGCTTAAGCTGTTTCGTTTATTTATCTATTCCCTCACTACACCAACACCTTTTGACTATATATGGTCAATATTTTAGCGATTCATAAGTTTGTCAGTGCCCTTTCTTAAACCTTCCACAGTCTTTTTACATCGACCAATTCTTGCCCATCGAATTCCATTCTGTATATGTCTGGCTTTGTTGTATGTAGTAAAAAGTTCAGATCGTATCTACTATCATAGAACCCCATCATTAAAGTCATAACAGCCCCATGTGTGCCGATTACTACTTTCTGTCCTTGATATGTCTTTAATAATTCTTTTAAAACTTTAATAGCACGTTGCTGGCAGGCAGTATTTGACTCGCCTCCCTCTAAAGCATAGATTGGGTCAGAAAACGACTTTTCTAATAAAGGGAATAATTCCTTGTCTGAGATCCGCTTATCCTCAGCACTAAAAATTTGCTCTTTAAGATCTTCAAACACAATTACCTCTTTTTCTATTTGTTCAGCTACTTTCTGAACAGTTAAGATTGAACGACTATACGGACTTGAGATAACAGTATCAATGCCCTCTTTTTGTAGAATATCAGTTATTCTTTTAGCGTCTAATCTACCTTTTTCAGTTAATTCTCTCGTTCTCTCATTTCCGTCTTTTGGTGAATCACCGTGTCGTACCATATATATAAATGTTTTCATAATGCCCCCTATATTGCTTGATTTTTTGATCTAAACCACTGCTTAAAATCCATAGAACTTCTACTGTTCAACTTCTGATATCGGTAAGACTGTGGAATATTTAATTTCTCGTAAAGATAAGTTCGTTTGAATGCGGGATATGCCCAGTCTATTTAATTTTCTTATAAAGCGATCTAATTCTTTTCGATCCTTAATAACAACCTTTAAAAGATAATCATACTCACCAGTTAAACAATGGCATTCTAATATTTCTGTCATTGTTTTTAAGGCATTTTCCAAAGCTTCTAATTCCTTAGCTTGATGAATATTTGTACTCATGAATACGTAGCACAGTAAATCGAATCCCAGTTTCTCTTGATTTAAAATGGCAACTTGTTTGTCAATAAATCCTTCACTTTCTAAACGTTTTATTCTCGTATGGGTTGCTGGCGGGGACAAATTCACCCGTCTCGCTATCTCTACATTACTTATCTGAACATCTCTCTGTAAAATATCCAGTATTTGAGTATCAACACTATCTAATAATTTTCCTTCAACATCTTTCATGCATTTTTCTCCCTTTTTTATATTCGAAATCCCAGCTACATTCGGCAACTTTTTTTAATTTTATTTCGAAAAATCCAGTTTTTCTTATTATTATTTTGTTTTTCATTCATCATACAAAATATTATACAGTTAAAAAGATAAAAATGTTATTATTCTTTTATCTAAAATCTCAATTATACATACCGAAATCAAAGGAGAGATCGTGATTGAAGAATGTCTATGTTTTATTAATGCTTTTAACTAGTTTACTTTGGGGAGGCAATTTTGTAGTTGCCAAATCTCTTGTTGATCATGCCTCTCCGTTAACATTGACGAGCTTAAGATGGCTTATTGCCGTCGCTGTGCTTCTTCCAATGGTATGGTGGAAAGAAAAAAGATTACTTCCCCCACGAGATGCCCTCCTCCCTTTATTGTTAATGGGTGTAACAGGTGTGGTATTGTTCAATATCTTTCAATTTTTAGCCTTAGAAAAAACTACGTCGACGAATGTTGGCTTCATTTCTACATTAAATACAATTTCAATTGCGATTTTTTCAACTGTTTTCCTAAAGGAAAAGTTTAATGTACTTCAAGCAATTGCAATGCTACTGTCACTGTTCGGTGTTCTACTCGTCCTCTCAAAGGGAAATTTCAACCTATTATTGTCTTTTCATTTTAATTTGGGTGATTTATGGATGCTTGCAGCTGTATGTGTCTGGGGAATTTATTCTGTGTGTAATAAATGGGCAATGAAAACGACCTCGCCACTAATGGCAACATTGTATTCAGGAATATTTGGACTTCTAATCCTATTGCCGTTTAACCTTAGGGATTTTACCATTTCTAATGTTGATCATTCTTTTATACTATCACTTTTATATACGGGGTTTATCTCCACTGTCGTTTGTATGGTACTTTGGGGCATTGGTATTCAAAAGTTAGGGGCTACCACATCAGGTGTTTTTCTTAATTTCAATCCCATTTTCACTGCACTTCTAGCGTTTTTATTTTTAGGAGAGAGCATCTCTTGGACGCAAGGAATTGGGGGATTGATAGTTATTATTGGATGCTTTTTATTTTCGTATTTTAAAGCAAAAACGAATCAATTAAAGAAATTATTCTTCAAATCTAGTTCAATAAAGCCCATTAACTAATCTTAGTGTAAAATGCTTCACTTAAGGTAGGTTGATTTCTCATAAGGATCGCGTCATAAGTAATACAAAGTTAAGTATAAAAAGTCCCCGAACCTTGTTTGAGGGCACTGAAAAAGTCTATATCTTTTCACATTGCGAGCTATTCAACGATTAAATCGTTGAATAGCTCGCTTTTTTCATTTGGCACTGTGACTCTACTGTTGTTTTCCGAAGCATTCCGCTCGCTTTCCGCGGGCGAGCGCCGAGCCTCCTCCTACGCTTCGCTTCGTGC
>NZ_SADV01000002.1 GCF_006864135.1 Lysinibacillus sphaericus
AAGTACAAAAAAGCACTTAATAAAATTCACTCTTGAAAACATTTTATTTTCATCAAATTCCTTACTATTATCCAAAAGAAGGTATGAATATACTGGAAATGTAAATGCTAGTACTATCCAATATTTCAATTCCCCAGTATTTCTAATTCCATCCATTATTCCATTCAAAATCGGAAACAATATCGCAAATAAAAAACCTTGTGTATATTTTTTAATATATCTCTTCATTTTTATCCTTCCTAAAAATAAATATTTATCCCTTCGTTCGGAAAATTTCCCATTGAATATTTAACCTATCAAATCTTAACAATATATTGCCTTAATTCATATATGTAATTTTTTCCTCATTCAACTAAACTGCCTCGTTAGTTGAATAAGAACTAAAGGCCTCTACTCTTGATTAAAATGCAATAATTTATATAATGGCATATCTGATTCTTTAAAACCATATTTCGTTAACATCATTTGCTCTATAGCTTTTTCAGGGTTCTCTTGATAAATCTTTATAATTACTTCACAAAGTGCCAAAGCTAAGTGTTCTGTAAGCATTTGTGCAAATTCACGCAGTATTTCTTTATGTTCATCTTTAACAGCTTCATCGGAGAAATATGTAGCAGAGACATAGTTTGCACGTTGGTCATCTTCTTCATAAATTAAATCTGGAATATCAAAATCATCAAATGTGGCAGGTCGAAATTCATCTAAAATGGCTAAAGCATAATGTTGGTCGCCAATTCGAACATCCCACACTTCAAAGTCCCTTAATCTAATTTTACGTTCAAAATAATCAATCAAACTAAAACGTCCCCTTTCAATTTATTTTACTGCTGGTAATCAATCAAAATTACATCTTCTTATTCAACTATTCTGCCCCGTTAGCCATCCATGTCGCGTACAATCAACACTACACCACAGAAAATGAAAGATTATTACGTTCTTTCATGGGAGTTGAATAAGGTACTATTTTACACCCAATAATACTATAATAAATTTTAAAAAATATTCCTAAATACGATTTTAATCACAAATAAAAGCTGAACTAATGCAGAAATTAGTTCAGCTTAAAAATAACTCGTTATAATGTTGCACATTTCATAAAGAATACTGATGTTACAAGCAAATTACTTTAACTCTTGACTTTTAATAAAATTTTATAGTCACCTTTTCACTTGTAAGTAGCAATTTAGTTATTGAATATTTGCTCGTAACGGTGGAAGAATGCCACTGTGTGCGCTCTTGTTAGAGAATCATTTGGTTTAAACTCTTCATTTGTTTTAGTAGTTGTTAAACCATTATCACGAAGGAATTTAATAGCTTCTGACTGAGATACAGTCTTACCATAATGCATTGAAACTAAGATACGAGCGAAGTTACCCCGTGTGATATCCTTACCTGCAATGGCTTGTTTGGATGCTGTGTTTGCACCTAGAACTGGTAGAGAGTATTTCGTAGCCAGTCGGTAGTTTACGTCACCATACCATGTAGTATTAGCATTCGTTGAAGCTAGTTCTGATGGTTTGAAGTAACGGAATAGGATAGTTAACATTTGGTTTTCCGTTAAGTTAGTGTACGGTTTAAGTAAGTTTTCGTACTTGCCTGTTGATGGGTTTTTCACGTTTAGGTAACCACTAATGATACCGATGTTGACTGCCCACTTAAAATCCTCAGCCCAGTATTGGTTTGCATTGTAATCAGCAAACTTTGATACATCAACGTTTCCCGTTGTTGGCGGTGTTACTGGAGGTGTTGGCGTTGGTGTTGAAGCTGAGTAGTTTAAATAACTTGATGCTACATACCCCTTTGTCCCGTCATTTCTTTTCACAGGATACCAAACAAAATGGTTTTTCTTCGTTGATACTTCTTCATATTCAAAAGGACCCGTAATGGTAACAATTTCGCCTTCACGTAAAGTACCCATAGAAGGACTATCAATAGAAGGTCTTGTCCTAAATTTTACGTTAGTTGTTGTTGCACTAACTTTCTGATTTGTTTTAAAAAAATACTTTGATTTTGTTAATGGTACATCAAATTTATAGTTCATCGCTGAAAATTTAATATTTTCCTTGCTGTTAGAATCATATTGAAAATGTTCGCGTTTAAAAGGCAGCACTGTTAAGTCTATTAATTCCAATTTCTCAATAATTCGAAGAATTCTTTCTTGATAGGCATTTGCATTTCTTTCATCAGTTGCTTGGACAATTGGACTATTTACTGGTTTAGTACCGTTATAAGCCATGATAGCGAAGTACCAATGTTCCAATACATCTCTTTCCCCACCGTTGATGCTAGGCAAATCCTTCCGCTTAAACATATTATCTAGAGTCTTTACACCAGCTTGAATATTATAGACAATATCGCTTTTTAGTTTATCTTGATCGTAGCCAGCTTGATTTGTAATTTGCATAATGCCAATTCCATTATCTGCTGTCACAATCGCTTCACCTTTACTATCGAAATGACGCCAATTTCCACTTTCACCTTCCGCTATTGCCTTCACAATTTCAGGTGGAACATTATAACTCAGTGCTGTTTCGGTTAACAAACAGTTCATTGTGGAATAATCAGGGTTTACATTCGATGCCGAATCATACTCACATGTATTTGCAATATTATTAGCTAATACATTTTTATCTATGTTTATAGATAGAGAGAGGGTACCAATGGCAATCACACTAATCAATGGTTTCAATATCTTTTTCATATGTGATTATTACACTTCCTTTCATATTTTTTAAAGATAAAAGATTCAGATATATATTATCATAAACCCAATATTTGAGATAGGGGTAATAGTCAACATTTCCTTCATTTAACATTTTTGAGCAATAAATGATAGCTCAAACATATATTGTTTAATTTTAATTCGGTGTAAATAGCGATTGTTGGATTTTTACTTTTTTGTGAAATAGGTAAGCTTCCTAAAGTCCATTGAAACAAGCCCAAGCAAAATCTATCACGCTCTGTAAGCTTTCTACGATTGTTGTTGTAAGCTGACTCAAAGTTGAAACAATTGAGTTACTTTTGGAATCTAAAAGCAACATACCAAAATGTCACCTTCGTACTTTAGTGGTATATAAAAAGAGGGAGGAATTGCCTCCCCTTATGTATGATTTTATAGGTATTGCTCTTAGCAAAAGAACCATCTTTCTTCGAAACCTTTCTATCAACCTCAATCAAACCTGCTAATTCTAAATTCTGAATCAATGCACGAATTCTTCTCTCATTTCACAAACAACGTCAATAATCTCATTGTTGAATACAGTTGCAGGAGCATAACCAAACATCTTGCTACGATATTTCAGATAACAGTAAATCATAAACCCATCAACCTCGATTTCATCACACAATACACAACGAGCAAATTCAAATACCTTATAGGTAATGTATCATCCCTTGAGAAAAATTAGACCTTCTTCTCCCTCTCGATTGTATTGTAGAAGTGGTTTCTTACATGTATATCGCCCACTATATCTTTTAAGAAATTCCTTCGATTGAGATTCGTCAATATCTGATAATTGTGTTACCTTAATACCATCTTTCCCTGTTTGGTCAGTGTATATTGCTTAAATTCTGTAACTCTTTCATATCTAAAAAATCTGCAATTGCAAATTTAAGCAACAAAAAACACCTCCTAGACTTTAACAGTCCAATGAGGTGTCATTACTTGAACACTATCCTAAATCAAACTTTATTCTCGAAATTAACTCATATACATGGAACGCTGATGATGAATCCATTTACGCATTGTTGTGAATAGTAATGCCATGATGATAGTAATTAAAATACCTTTCACAATGTTAAATGGCAAAATACCAGCTACGATCATTTTATATAGTGAATCACCTACAACAGGCTCCATACCTAAAAAGTAAGTGTACATAGGTAAAAATACAACATAGTTAAGAATGCTCATTCCTACTGCCATTACAATTGTTCCAGCAGCTAAACCTCCGACAAGGCCTTTAACTGTTTTGGAGCGATTAAATACAAAGCTCACTGGTAGAATAAATAAAATACCTGTTGCAAAGTTCGCGATATGTCCTACCGGTACTCCCGTTGGCGTGCCTGAGAAAACCCAGTCCAACACATTTTTAAATAATTCTACTAAAATACCGGCTACAGGTCCCATAGTAATCGCCGCTAGTAATGCTGGCATATCACTGAAGTCCACTTCCAAAAACGCTGGAAACGGCGGAATCGGGAAATTAAAAAGCATTAATAAAAACGAAATACTACTCAGCATGCCAATCGTAATATACGATTGAAGTTTAACATTTTTCTTCATTGAAAACTCTCTCCTCTTTGCTGATTCAATCTCGCAAGAAGAAAGGTTACGACCTAATCGATCATCATCATGAAAAAACCCTTATGCAAAAGAGCATAAGGGAGAATAGGCAAGATTAAAAAACGCCATTAACTAACTATTTTCTGAGCATACGCTGTGTGAAATCACATCGAAAAAACGCTCGTACATAGTTAAATTCATAACAATGAATGACGATCGTACCTCCATCTTCTCCCATCCAGACTTTAACTGTCGGCCTTGGAATCGCACCAAGTCAGCCATGCAAAAAATTTTTACACAGGTCGCGGGCTGAAGAGCCTTTCGTAAATATGCGAGCTAATATGTCCTAAAGGAAACATTAGCGATTTACAACTCTATTACCGCCGGTCGGGATTTTCACCCTGCCCCGAAGATGAATCATTATTTTTTTGTTTCATAGCCTTACTATAATGAATTATTAGAGAAAAGTAAATAGCTTTGCTTAAAAAAATTCCGATTAAACTTGTATGCTTTAAGCGCGTGAAAAGTAGCTTAAGTCCATATCCATCTCACCACCTATTGAGGTGAGAGACACTTCTATACAGGATGCTTTGCTTTCACTACAAAAAAATGGCAATAACAAGAGCATTCACGCACATATTGCGGCGAGAATGCTCCAAAAATTTCTTTATTCTATTTTTGTTGTTAGGCTGTTTATGGCATATAACGTTTATTGGCTCCTACAGGCTTTGGCAAGAATTTTTTTAAATCAAATCCTTCCCAGCTTTCCTGTACAACATTGTCTAGACGTATTTGTTGTTCAAAACTTGCGGCAGTAAGCATCATAGCTTCTATCATTTGAGTTGCACGAACAGTATCCATGGTCGTTAAATCAAGCGGCTCATCAAATGTAACAATAACACCTTCTGCTACTTCTTTCACAGTGTATGTTAAATTTTCCGGCACAACTGGAACGTATACATCATCATTTTTATTTCGCATAACGGTAAGCGCTTCTGTTACAGTGGAAAAAGTTTTACGAGTATCGGGTGATAAATATTCAGCTCCATTTTCATCTTTATATAAATAATAATTAAAATGATTTGAGCTTGTTAAGACCATAGGCTTACTTGACTCTTCATCCTTAGAAAATTTGTAGGCTGTACCATCAGAATTTTCAAACTCAACATCTTTATACTCTGAATCTGAGAATGTATCCTGTAAAGTGTCTAAATATTCATTCGTATCTGCTGAAGCAACATCATAATCATTTTTCTTCGGCAATACATGAACTAGTTTATCGCCCTTCTCCTTCAATTCTCCTTTATATGGATGATAGTTAGTAAAACCATTTGCTTTCTCATCAATTTGCGGCGCATACTTTTCATACATTTGTAATGTTGTAGGCTTTTTCTTCGGAAAATCAGTAGCAACTCGTTCATTTGGAATGATATACGTCATCGGTACGCTATTCTTATCACGATTTGCCAAACCAATATGAAACACTACTGCATCTGTTAAATCTTCCTCATAAACAGATGATCGTAGAGACATGATCCTTGAATGTTCTGCTACGATGTTGTTGGATTCCATCATCTTATCGTGGTTGACAGAGCTTTTCGCTACATGACTGTCTGGCGATGTTGAATATTGAGAGGTTTCAGGCGCATTAGCCTGGTCTATTTTTGCATCATTATGATTTAGCAACGTCGAGCTTGTAAATACTGTTAAAGCGAAAACTGCTGCAACACTCATAAAGATCGGCCATTTATGAACTTTCTTCTTTGTTGCTGTCTCTGTACTTTCTTGTTGTGTAGGATTACCGTGTTGTTGCTCTTGTGATATTATTTCATCATCTATTGGTTGTTGTATAGCTCCTTGAAGATGGGTATTATCCTGCAAGCGAGCATCTGTCAGTAATCGATTTAATATTTCTTCTTTCGAACGGCGGTCAGAAAGCTTAGGGGCATTATTTAATAGATGCTCAAGTTGGTCATCATCAAATTGGTTATGTGTCATTGCCATTTCGCCTCCTGTTCTCTAACCTGTTGTAGCTGTTGCCTTAAAAATTTAATAGCACGGTGCTGAGTAGTTTTTACCTTCGCTTCTGTCCAATCTAGTATTTGTGCAGTTTCTGCAATCGATAAATCTTGAAAGTAGCGCATAATAATGACCATTTTTTGATCACCAGTACAGTGTTCAAGCGCTGATTGTACCTGTATAAATTCATCACTGGCCTGCAGCACGTCTTCCGGTGATGGTGTGGTTGAATGCAGCTGTTCCGTTTCCCAATCAAAAAAATCAAGTGAATGTTTTTGGCGTACAGCCTGCTTTCTAAAATGATCAATAGCGACATTTTTAGCAATAGCAAAAAGCCAAGTCTTTTCGCTACTATTTCCTGCGAATTGATCATATGAACGCAATACACGAACATAAACCTCATGCGCTAAATCCTCAGCAAGTGTACGGTTTTTTACTAAATAAATAAGAAACTGGAACACATCTTGATGATATGCATCGTATAATCGATGGAACACGGAGTCATTCAAAGCACTCCACCCCCGTTCTCTTTATATTTGTCGTCTAAATGTCCACAGAAGTTACATCCAATTAATACCACTCTTTATTAGTATGAATCAAAAGGTAAATAAAAGGTGAAGGTAGTCCCCTCTTTCAGCACACTATCTACCATAATATTGCCTGAATGTGCCTTGACAATATTTCTAGCAATAGCTAAACCTAGGCCAGTTCCGCCTTTAGAACGTGTACGCGCCTTGTCTGCTTTATAGAAACGTTCAAAGACATATGGTAAGTCCTCTTGAGGAATACCATGCCCTGTATCCTGGACAGATATTTTGGCAAAGGTTGGCTCCTGCTCAACCTTCACTGTTACTGACCCTTCATCAGTATGACGGAGAGCATTATCAACTAAATTCGTTAATACTTGTTCAATTCGATCCTCATCTATACTAATCGAAGCTTCGTCATTAAATTCACTGTCAAATATTAGACAAACATGTTTCTCTTTTGCAACCTGTGCAAATTTTTGAGTAATACGTTCAAATGTTGAATTAATTGGGAGCTCATCCTTGTAAAGCGTCATATGCCCCGATTCCATACGCGCAAGGTCTAATAAATCTGTTACGAGACGGCCCATACGTTTCGATTCATCATAAATAATTTTTGTAATCTCATTACGTTCTTCTTGATCCTGTATAAAATCATCATCCATTAGAGCCTCTGAATAACCTTGGAGCATCGAAATTGGCGTCCGTAGCTCATGAGACACATTGGCAATAAAGTCTGAACGCAGTTTTTCTAAACGATGCTGTTCCGTCATATCACGAATAACCGCAACCGCTCCACGTATCGATTCCTCACTATAAAGAGGGCTAATCGTAAACGTATAGTAACTTCCATCCATCTCAATTTCTTCTTCAAGCTTATCCTCAAACATCAGTACATGATCGAGCATATGATAAAGCTCTGGCGGAATTGGTTTCGCACTTTGTGACCCCTTAGTAACAAACCATTTTTGCATTAAACGGTCCGCTGGTGGATTACTTAATAATATTGTACGGTCACGATTAAATGTAATAACTGCGTCTGTCATCGATGTTAATATATTGGAAAGCTGTTCATTTTCTTGATTGATCACTTCTAGATTGTGTTTCAATTGACGCCCCATTTGATTAAAGGCAACTGCAAGCTGGCCAATTTCATCATTTTGTGTAGTCGGCATCTTCGCTTCAAAATTCCCTTTAGAAATTTCAAACGCCAGCTCACGCATTTTACGTAATGGTGACGTAATACGAGATGAAAGGAAAAACGCAAAAAATGTCGTCAATACAAAGGCTATGAAAGCTGATAGAAAGACAATTTTCGTCGTCTCTTTCGATGTTTTATGCAGCGCATCTGGACTTTGATAAATAAAGACAGCTCCGTGCACAGCATTTTCCACATTTAGCGGGAAACCAAGCACAACATACGATTCCAATTTCTCTTCGTCCGTGGAAGAGGGCATCATCATTTCCTTAATAATCGGTTTATCTGATTGAAAAACTTCTTGGAACGATTTATTGGCTAAAATCATATCCTGTATTTCTTTTTTATTGACACCTTCCTGCATAGCGAAAGAAACTCTATCATGGTTAATAGCAATAAGTGCATTTGTACTTTCAGGTAAAATATCTTTTAATAATTCCGAAGTCGACTCTGCTGTTTCATTATCATCTATTATACTTGCAACTGTTGCTGCAGTTTGACGCAAGGAGCTTTCTGCTTGTTGCATATGGTAATTTTGAAGAAACTCAAGCATTAAAACCGTGAAAACAAACAATACAAATGAAACGAGAAGCAATATGGTTACCCATAGCTTCCCGACAACACTATTCCATATTCTATTCATTGACAACCTCAAATTTGTAGCCAACGCCCCATACAGTAACAATCATTTTTGCAGCGTTTTCAGATACACGGTTGAGCTTTTCGCGTAAACGTTTTACATGTGTGTCAACTGTACGTAAGTCGCCAAAGAAATCATAATGCCAAACTTCTTTTAGTAATTGTTCACGGTCAAATACTTTGTCTGGTGATTTAGCTAGGAAATAAAGCAATTCATACTCTTTAGGCGTTAAATTTACTTCAATACCCTCTGCTGTTACACGGTGAGCATCATGATCGATCATTAAATGTTGGAAGACAACTAAATCTTTTGAAGAAGAAGCATTTGTCGAAGGTGAGAATGCTTGTGAACGACGTAATATAGCCTTCACACGTAACACAACCTCACGAGGACTAAATGGTTTTACAATATAATCATCTGCTCCAAGCTCAAAGCCTTGTACACGATTCGCTTCCTCGCCTTTTGCAGTTAATAAAATAATTGGTGTTGCTGCTCGTTCACGGATTTCCGCACAAACTTCAAGTCCGTCTTTTTCAGGCATCATAATATCTAATAAAATACAGTGATACTCTTTTTCCAAAGATTTTTCGATCGCTTGTTCACCATTTTCTGCCTCGTCAACAAGGTACCCTTCTCGCTCTAAATACATTTTTAATAAGCGTCGAATACGATCCTCGTCATCTACTACTAATACTGAAATATTTTCTGACACTTTCACGATCCCTCTCTTCTAATCTTTCTCTACCTTCTATTGTACATGGTACAGCACATATTGAAAAGAAAAGAAAAGAAAGCCTTCTTGCCACAGCAAGAAGGCCTCTTCTTTCCAATACTAGCGACGTAAAAAATTTCATATGTGCTCAAAATCAACTTAGTCTATGCTGATGCGTATGAGTGTAAACCTGCAAGAATCAAGTTAACAGCAATTAAGTTGAATAAGATAATTCCAAAACCAATTAATGCTAACCATGCAGATTTTTCACCTTCCCAGCCTTTCGATAAACGTAAGTGTAGGAATGCTGCATAGAATAACCATGTAATAAGTGCCCATACTTCCTTCGGATCCCATCCCCAGAAACGACTCCACGAAAGTTGTGCCCAAATCATTGCAAAGATTAAAGCACCTAACGTAAATACTGGGAAGCCAATTAATACTGAACGATAACCAATTTCATCAACTAATTGTAAATTTACTCGTTTGACAAAAGGTTGGAAAATCGCACTAATTCGACGTCGTGCAATTAATCGAATCAATAAATATAAAACAGACCCTACTAATAATGACCACACAACCGATGTTAATTTCTTCGCATTAATGAGCGGAGGCATTTCTACTAACGGAGACATGCCATGTTCTTCAACCGCCTTATATTCATTCATACCAAATAGTGGCGGCATTTTGTATTCAATTTGACGTCCATTACCCTCTTTATCAACATAAGTATATGTTGAATCGTAACCCATCAAACTAAAAACAGATGTAGCAATTACGAAACCAAGGACTACAACAAGGAAGAACATTACCGATTCTAACCAGAAACGTTGTTTAGAAGGTTTCTTTAAATCAACTACTTTTAATAAATAAATTAGTCCTGCTACCGCACTAATTGCTAAAAGTGATTGCCCTAAAGCAGCTGTAATAACATGTATTGTTAACCAGTAACTTTGTAAAGATGGCATTAAAGGAGTTACTTCTTTCGGGAACATCGCCGCATAGGCAATTATTAATAACGCCACAGGTAATGCTACTAAGCCCAGAGCCGTCACGCGATAAATAAAATAAATCAAAACGAATGCCCCAACAATGAACATTCCAAACGCAGTCGTAAATTCAAACATATTACTAACAGGTGCATGCCCTGCATAAATCCAACGAGTGATAAAATAACCAAGCTGCGAAAGTAGACCTATAATCGTGACAACAATTGCAACCTTACCCCATTTTTCGGTATTTTTGCCTGTTGCATTCGATTGCTTTATCGAACCACCAAATAAAAAAGTCGCAACTAGGTAGGCTATGAATGCTACAAATAATAGGTTTCTACTTATGTCAATCAAACTCATAAGGTGTTGTCACCTTCCTTTTCCTTTGTGGATTTCTTGACATCTTCTGACGCATCTAACTGATCTTCATATGGTGGTAGACCAGCAAATGTAGTGACTGTATCTAAATCCTTTTTCATACTGAACATATTTTTATTCACATGGGCAGCCATCAACACTCGGCCATCAGGCTCCACCTGCAACCATAAACGTCGGTGGTTCCAATACGAGCCAATTACTACACCAATCATGAAAATAATACCGCCGACAAATAAAATTGGTATCGTACTATCCTTACGAATTGTAAAGTTTGATGAATTACGCGTCTCTACTCCTGTGAATTTCATTCTATATTTGTTTTCACCAAGTGGTTCAAAAGGCGGCTTCCTAATTTCTACAAAGCTTACTTCACCTTTTGGCGTTTCTGGTGTTGTCATTTTAAATATAAATGCTGGATTATTTGGTATTGATGTTTGTGTTTGTGGTTCACCATCTTTAAAACCAGAAAAATCTGGTGTATACACAAGAATCTGTACTGAAGAACCATTTCCTAAATCATATTCTTTTTTAGGATTCGTTAAATCAATTTCAATTTGTCCTAGTGAATCTTCTTCATTTGCTTTATTCACTAAATTAAAATTCATCTGTCTCAACTCATTGAGGCGATAATTCATTTGATACAGTGCAAAACTGTTTTCTTTTAACGGATGATTGACACGAATAGAGTAATCTCTCAATTTTTTAAGATTGTCTGTATCTCCAGGAAGAGCTCCGTCGGGTTGTTTGTATAATGTGATGTCTGTTTGATAGTTTTTCGCCATAGCATTGACACCTTGGTTTGCTTGCTCGTCCTGCGGCTTATTGTCATGGGTTTCCAAAATAAATTTATTATTTTTAATAAAATAGCCGTCCATCCCTGGTATAGCTCGTGTCTCACCTTCACGGATCCAAATCGTCTCATCCACATAAAAACCAGGTACTAAGCGCAGCATAACACCTGCTAAAAAGATAATGAGACCGACATGATTTATGTATGGGCCATATCGAGCAAAACGGCCGCGCTCTGCTAGCAATGCACTTCCATCACGACGAACGCGATATTTTAAGTCAGTCATTTTTTGCTCAACTTTATCTAGCGTTTCTTCAGGGTTTGGCACTTGTCCTTCCGCAACGATACGTTGACGCTTCATGAAACTTTCATGACGTTTAACGCGTTGATTTTTTAGAGACTTGTGTAATGGTAAACCACGGTCTAAACTCGCAACAATAATGGAAATCGCAAGCATACCCACTAAAATTTGGAACCACCAAGTGCTATACAAATTAGAAAGTCCTAAATTATTATAGAGTTTGCCCAACAAACCATACACTTTCTCATAATACTCCGCTTTACTAGGTTCAGGGGCATTAACATACATCGCTTGCGGTAGTATTGTTCCAATTGACGCTGCGACTAACGTTATAATAATAAGGGCAATCCCGACTTTTACATTCGAGAAGAAATTCCAAATTTTATCGACAATTGTTGTGTTATACGTTTTTGAGCGAATCGCCATTCCGTCGTAGCGCATATCAACAACTTTTGTTTGTTTACTTTCCTCAGTTAAAGGACGACCACATTTCTCACAAAGCTTCGTGCCATACGGGTTACTATGACCACAAGCACAAATAATGTTTTCCATAGTCATTTACTCCTTATTTCGGCTTCACTAATTCCATGTACGAAGCAATTTTTCCTTCCTCTATTTCACCAGTAATAATTTTGACTACTTTACCATCTGGATCAATAACAAGAGTTGCAGGTAAATTACCTACATTGTAGGTAGTACTAACGCTTTTCGTTTTGTCAATAACTACTGGGAACGTTAATTTATGTCTATCGACAAAATTTTGTACTTCAAAATCTGTTTGCGCAATATTGACCGACAATGTTTGTACACCCTGATCTTTAAAGGCTTGATACTGACGGTTTATTGCAGGCATTTCCCTCTCACAAGGCCCACAAAAAGTTGCCCAGAAGTTCAAAAATACTCCCTGCCCTTTAAAATCAGACAGCTTATGTTTTTCACCGTTTAAATCTACTAACGTGAAGTCTGGTGCTTTAGAGCCCACTGCTATTAACTCTACTTTATCCTTTGTTGCTGTTCCGTATACCGTGTAACCAATTGCTAAGACTAAGATTGCCAAAATAATGGTACGAATGACGAGACGTTTTTTCTTTTTCTCCAAGTTAATAAACCCCCTATCAATTTACGGCTTAGAGTAACTACAACTAACGCTAAGCTTTTCATACAAACATCCATATGTATAGATTTTACCGTCTAATTTTCAGCATTTACATGTTCACTCGTGCGTCAAACACCACCTCACAAAAAGTGGAAACGATTTCATCAGGATGCAACTAATCTAGGTTAGCTATTCTCACCTATTATAGCAAAATGAAACAGAAACGCTTAGCTAATAATTATGAATGATTTATGAACGATTTCACTAATAAGAAAGTGAATACATTGCTATTACACATAGAAGTATCACTTTCTCATAGAAAATGCGGATTTATCCGATTTTTCCTGTCTCCGCTAACACGCGCAATTGCTTCACTTCATGCTTTGTTAATTCACGATATTCCCCCGGAGCTAGCCCGAATAAATCTAAAAAGGCAAAGCGTTCACGTTTTAATTTTACTACTGGAGTACCGATCGCCTCGAACATGCGACGCACTTGACGATTTCGCCCTTCGTGGATCGTAATTTCACAGATTGCCTTACCTGCTTTTTCATCAAATGAAGTCATACTAACCATTGCAGGAGCTGTTTTGCCATCTTCTAACTTAATTCCTCGTTGAAGCTTTTTTAAACCTTCAATCGTTGGAACACCTTTAACACGAGCAATATATGTTTTGTCGATTTTAAATTTCGGATGCGTCAGCATATAAGAAAATTCACCATCATTTGTCAATAACAATAAGCCAGATGTATCATAGTCGAGACGGCCAACTGGGAAAATTCGTTGTGGGATATGCTTAAACAAATCTGTGACAGTTTTGCGTCCTTTGTCGTCTGTTACAGCTGAAATCGTTCCACGTGGTTTATATAGTAAATAATAAACCTTATCCTCTTTCTCAAGCTTCACGCCTTCTACTTCTATCGTATCTGAGTTGGATACCTTTGTACCTAACTCACGCACTACGACTCCGTTCACCTTAACTTTACCTTCTACAATCAATTGTTCTGCCTTACGTCTAGACGCCACACCAGCATACGCAATGACCTTTTGTAATCTTTCCATTCTTTCACCTCTAATTTTCTTTCACCTTGGTTTGACACCAAGCATTAAACCTCATTCGCACATTATGAATAAGGTTATTTTTCCCGCTAATCTGTGAAAATTATGTCATACTTTTATACATTATTAAAGAAAAACTAATTATGGATAAATAATTAAATGATTTGAAATAGTTTTTATCAACTAGTTTCTGGATAATTTGTACTTAAAATATTTAGGATTTTCACCATAGCGTGGGTTGTTTTCCGTTTCGGTTTGGCGCTTTTCTGGGGGGCGTACGATGAGCCGCTTGAGCCAGCAGATGTTTTTTGCTTTCGTCACAGAAAAATTGCCACAGGACGTGGCGTTCTTAGACTGAGCTCCTCTATTTCAGCCGATGTTTGAACACCCGCTAAAAAGGATGTTAAAACAGCATTCATCTCACCACCTAAAGAGATGGGAGAGACTTCTGTAGTTGACGCTTTGCTTTCGCTTCCAAAACACTTGCTGAAAGGAAAAACAAAAAAGCCCCATTATAGGCAGCATTTCAAAACTATTCATTGCCACTATATTTGTTTTCGATTTTAAGTCCATAGTTACTTAATTCTTTATTAATAAATTGCTTCGCGCTTGATAACTTTTCGGTTAAAGATGGTTCAATTATTGAACCATCCTGTATGTGAAAATCAATTTTTCTGGTAAACTGACACCGTTTTTTTCCACAATAGTCTGTTCAACCTTCACAATATCATAAACAAAAAAACAGCGAATCGCTTTTAACGATCCACTGATTCAACTTTTACTGGCACTGCATAGATACGCTCTTCACCTAGAAAGATGGACAGTACACCTTCCTTACGTTTTCTAGAAACATGCAAAACTTGCCTTACACTATCTTTTTCATCTTTATTTAGCTGTAAAAGAATTGGTTCCTCTAAACGAATGGAGAGGTTTTTATTGACTTTATATTTACCTTTTTTCACCACTGTTTCAAGGCTGTAATCTTGCCAAACCTTGTTGGCTAAACCCCGATGTACATTCCAGTCATCGGATTCATTCAAAGTGACGACAATACATGTTTGCCCGTCCTTTTGGAAGGCAGTTGCAAGGGTTCGACCAGCTACCTTTGTAAAGCCTGTTTTTCCGGCAAATGCTGAACCTTTAGCTGATTTTAATGCATTAACAGGTTGTTGTGTCTCATCGCCTATTTCGACGGCAACTCCTGACCCTTCTCGTAATAAACGGTGCTTATTTTCCCATAACATACCATTTTCAGTATTGGCACGATATAGAACTGTGGAGGCAATCTTTTTGAAAGTTTTATTTTGGAGAGCAATCCTCAACATTTCAGCAGTATCTCTCGCTGACGATAAGTGCTCATCATGGTGCAAACCGGACGGGTTCATAAATACTGTATTTGTGAGACCAGCAACAACAGCCCGCTCATTCATTAACTTTACAAACCCTTCTACCGATCCGCCGGCATGCTCTGCTAAAGCTGTTGCTGAGTCATTTCCTGAGCGAAGCATCAAACCATATAACAGTGTTTCTACCGTAACCTTTTCACCTGCTTGCAAGTAAATGGACGAGCCCTCAGCCGTTGCAGCCCTCGGTGAAATAACTACTTCATCTTGAAGATTGCTATTTTCAATAGCAACAAGTGCTGTCCAAATTTTTGTTAAGCTAGCGATTGGTAACCGTGCATCACTATTTGATTCAAATAAAACACGGCCCGTATCACCATCTAAAACAGCATATCCGCTACCCCCTCGTGCCAAACTGGTTTCTGGAAGCATTAACATTACCACGACTATCATGAACAATATTAAACGTACTAACCGAAGCAACGAGCCACTCCTTATTAAAAGTAATAGGAAAATATAGATTATATTTATGTTTCAAGATAAGTATTATACCAAACAATTATGCCCGACATAATTGCCACTGTCGCGCAGATAAACAATGCGTCCGGAATCGGCTTTGTGCTAAGGCCTGCAAATGTTTTTTGCGCGAAAGCGAAGCGGCAGCCGCAACAGCACGAAGTTGGTCACTCAGTCGTTGCCACAGGACGTGGCTCTCTTAGACTGAGTTCCTCTATTTCAGCGGATGTTTGGACATCTATAACTGTCGCTACGCTTTCGGTACAAGATATTTGCTGCAAGAAGTTATTATGCCTTGCTCATTTACTTTACTCCACTAAAGGTTTCTTGGAATTTCGTCATAAATAGATCTGTTTCTTGCTCTTGTTCAACTAACTCTTCTTCAGGTAAAGGCGGCATTTCATCCATACTATTTAATCCAAAGTAGTTTAAGAATTCTTTTGTAGTACCATATAAGATTGCACGTCCTGTCCCTTCCGAGCGACCAACTTCCTTAATTAGCCCTCTAGAAACGAGCGTTTGAATTGGTCTTTCACACTTCACACCACGTAAATCTTCAATTGCTACACGTGTAATTGGTTGTTTATATGCTACAATAGCCAATACCTCAAGTGAGGCTTGCGATAATGATTGAGCAGTTGGATTTTCTACTAATCTTTGAATGGTATCTGCTAAATCAGATTTTGTTATAAGTTGATATACTCCAGCCATTTCTTTTATAGTAACGCCTCTTGCTAAATCTTCTTCATATGTTGTTTTCAATACTTCCATTGTTTGTACGACTAACTCTTCCGGTTCGCCTAAAAGTTGTGACAATTGTTTAATGGTTAAGCCGTCGTCTCCAACAACAAATAATAAGGCTTCTATTCTACTCTGTAACATCATTGTTTTCGGCATCATCCCATTCCTCCTTCTGTAATGTAACTGTTAATTCTTCAAAGTTACCGTCTTGCTCTACGATGACGACCTGACGTTTCATCAGTTCAAGAATAGATAAAAACGTCAGAATAAGCGTTGGCTTATCTTCATAGGGAAAAAGCTCGAAAAATGATGCACGTCCACCTGTAGTTCGTAATGAATCGACAACTGAACGCATTTGGTCTCTCACTGAGCGTTCTTGCCTCGCCACAGTTGTTTTTAGTGGTTTCTTTAATTTTTTTCGACGCATTAGTTTTTGAAAGGCTCCAAGCATGTCATAGATGTTGACGTTCAGATCAAATAACGCCATTTGCTCATCTAATGCTAACTCTGATAAATCTGCCGGAGGCCGTGTAAATACCTGTGCACGATCTGTTTCAAGCTCTTGCAGGCTACTCGCTGCTTCTTTATATTTCTTATACTCTATTAAACGTTGCACCAGTTCTTCACGAGGGTCTGGGCCGTCGACTTCTAATTCGGCATCTTCAAGCTCACCTTCATGAATTGGCAAGAGCATACGACTTTTAATAGCTAATAATGTTGCAGCCATCACTAAATATTCACTAGCCTCATTTAACTCAAGTACCTGCATAGCATGTATATGGTCGATATATTGTTGAGTAATTTCAGCCATTGGGATATCATAAATATCAATTTCCAATCTGTGAATTAAATGCAATAATAAATCAAGAGGCCCTGAAAAGGCTTCTAATTTTACTTCATAAGACATTGTTTTACCACCCTGAGATTCTATGTTCTTTTAGTATAGTAGAAAGGAGTCCAAAATGCATCCACAGCATCACACTTTATTTATCGACTATTGTGCTTTTTTCAATGGAAATCAAGATTTTTTTGAATGCCATGAAGTCCTTGAGGAATACTGGAAGGATATTGCTCCATGTGATAAAATGCATCCTCTCGTTGGATACGTACAACTCGCAACAGGTTTATATCATTGGCGACGAGATAATTTTATTGGTGCTGCGCGAATTTTAGAAAAAGCACTTCATAATTTTCAACATAATAAAGGCCACATCTTTTTTGACGAAATCGACTACGAAATACTAATAACACAACTAACAGATTCACTTTCTGCTACCCAAAAGGGCAAGTCCTTTCAAGCATTTCTACTTCCTCTTTCAGCCATACTAGAGGAATTAGTTTTTACTCGCATACAGATTTTACCACCAAGTAACACTAACTATCTTCTTCATAAACATATGCTTCGAGATCGCTCACATATTCTTGCAGAGCGTCAAGAAAGCAAACAAAGAAAAAGCAGACGTCAATGATCGTCTGCTTCTTCATCGATACAATTTATACATTTTTGAACAATATTACGCGTTTCCTCTGTTGCACGCACACTTTCATACTGGCCAAGGTCTGCTACTTCCTGTAGCATTTCCTTCGCAACACCTTCACCTCTATAAGAAGGGACAACGGAAACATGTTGAATCATAGCTATATTATTACTGTCTGTTACAAGTCCAACAATGCCTACATACTCATCGTTCTTTTTCCATAAATATAAAACCCAATTATCATCATTTTCATAGGAGTGGATTGTCTCTTTGAGCTTTTTTATGTCTTTTTCGTTAGGCATAAACGAGAGTAGCCCCATTGCTATTTTCTCGAAAGCTTTTTTATATCGAATTAACATATTTGTCTATTCCCTCATTTTCTAGCTGTACATAATCTTTGACTATCCTACACGATTTGTACTTTTACCGCAAGTCAATTTCTGTCTTACGAACCAGGTCCGAGAATACCTTTAGACGCCAATACCCAATAGACAACGCCCCACAACAAAATAAAAGTTGAAATGGACGCTAGTAATACCCATTTGTTTTTTCTCATATTTACTCACCCTTTTTTAACGTTAGCGGGAGATCGTTTTGAACAATATCTTCATAACTTTCGCGTCGAATTGCTAATTGATGCTTGCCATTTTCTACAAATACAACTGCTGGTCGTGGCACACGATTATAGTTACTCGCCATAGAATATCCATACGCACCAGTACAGAAGATTGCTAGCACATCACCAGAAGCTGCTTCCTGAAGCTTAGCATCAATAATTAATTTATCGCCAGATTCACAAAGTTTACCAGCCACTGTATATGTTTCACTTTTCGATTCATTTGCTTTACTTGCAATGACCGCCTCGTACTTCGCATCATATAATGCTGGACGGATATTATCACTCATACCACCATCAACAGCAATATACTTACGAACATTAGGTACTGTTTTTTGTGAACCAATTGTATAAAGTGATGTTCCTGCATCGCCTACAAGTGAACGCCCTGGTTCAATCCAAATTTCCGGCATAGTTAGACCAAGTACAGTCGCTTTGTTCTTTACAACTGTAATCATATCCTCTACATATACTTGTGGCTCAAGCGGTGCATCTTCCTCAGTATAACGAATTCCGAAGCCCCCTCCTAAGTTTAACACAGTACATGTAAAATCGTGAGTTTTCTTCCAATCAGAAATCTTATCAATTAGTTTTTCTCCTGCTAAGCCAAAGCCCGCTGTATCAAAAATTTGTGAGCCGATATGGCAGTGTAATCCTAGAAGCTCTAAGTATTCATGGTTAAAAGTTTGTTGGAAAGCTTCATCTGCTTGACCATTATTTAAGTCGAAGCCAAATTTAGAATCCGCTTGACCTGTCGTAATGAAATCATGCGTATGTGCCTCAACACCTGGTGTGACACGTAGTAAAATACGCATTTTTTGTTGCCGGCGCTCTGAGATTTCTTGTAAAAGTTGAATTTCATAGAAATTATCCACGACTATACAACCGATTTTCGAGTCAAAGGCTAATTCTAATTCCGCAATGCTCTTATTATTACCATGGAAATGAATGCGCGCTGTAGGGAAACCAGCTTTTAAAGCTGTAAATAATTCTCCACCAGAGACCACATCTAAAGAAAGATTTTCTTCTGCCGCTAATTGGTACACAGCTACACATGCAAATGCTTTTGAAGCATAAGCTACTTCTGCTTTTACACCTAGTTTTTTAAACGTGTCAATAAAGCCGCGTGCACGCTTCCTAATAAGCGCTGTATCATACACAAATAAAGGTGTACCATACTCTTTTGCAAGCTTTAATGTATCTACCTGTCCAATCGTTAAATGACCATCTTCAGAAATCGCTTGTGTTCCATAAAAATGCATGTGCATCTCTCCCTTTTCACAACGTTCCATCTTATGATAAATTGCTCCCCATTTTTAGTAAGGATATAGGCAATCTTAGCCTACAATCCAATCCTTATTTTAGAGATGTATTGCTTCATTCAAGAAGGGTTCAAACAGTACACGGGAGCTAATATCACATATATGCCTACACCTTGTCGTGGTGAACCTTTTGATAAACGAAGACAATTTTCGCAAAAATCACAAAATACTATATGTGAACTTTATCACATGAAAAAAACGAGTGCAACGGCTTCTATGATCTTTTTCGCTGTGGGGAATCGACAACATATGGTCTCAATGCATCTGCAGTCATTGGGAAACGAACAAGTACGCGAAGCATCGCACTTGGGAAGAACGGAATAAGTGGCCATAAATATGGCGCTTGCATCGGACGTAATGAACATAAATACGTAAATAATATAAATAACCCGATAAATAGCCCATTAACTCCCCATATGCCAGTCATTATTAACAACACTAATCTAAAGAGTTTAATGGAGATACCTAGCTCATATGTCGGAATAATAAAGGTTAGAATAGCTGAAACGGCTGTATATAACACTACTTCTGGTGAGAAAACCCCAACATCAATAGCAATCTGACCAATAATTACACCGGCAACTAACCCCATCGCAGTAGATAATGGTGATGGGGTATGAATGGCGGCCATCCTCAAAAATTCTATCCCAACATCTCCAATTAATACTTGCAGTAAAAGTGGGATATGTGATTTTTTCTTTTCCCCTAAAAAGGATAACTCATCCGGTAAATGGATCCCGTGCGTTGCACATAAATACCACAAGGGCAATAATAATAAACCCATAATTGCTCCAAAATAGCGCATAAAACGGACGAAGGTTCCGACTGTTGGTGCCTGCCTATACTCCTCAGCATGTTGCAATAAATGAAAAGCCGTTGCTGGCACGATAATGACGGAAGGTGACGTATCGACAATAATGCCTATATGCCCCTCAAGTAGATGCGCCGCGGTAATATCTGGTCGTTCCGTATATCGTACAAAAGGAACTGGATGAAACTTCTGTTTAAACAGCCATTCCTCTAGTGATTTATCAGTCATAGTCAAGCCATCATGATTAATTTGTTCCATGCGCTGTCGTAATTTATCGAGCGTTTCATCACTCGCAATACCCTTTATAAACGCTAGCGCGACATCGGTTTGACCGATTTCGGATATTTTATGTAGCTCGAAACGTAAATTACTATTGCGAATTCTTCGGCGAATCAAAGCAGCATTTTGTGAAATACCCTCTACAAATCCGTCCCTAGATCCACGAATAACCTTTTCATTATCAGGCTCCGCAGGGGTACGTCCTGGATAATTTCGAATCTCAGCAACATAGCCATAACCACTTTTCGTTATAAAGGCTACTTGTCCACTTAATATGGATAATAAAATGGCTTCACGTTTGGTTTCCTCTGAACGACCTTGGAAATTAAAATAGGCTTCAAAATACTCCTTTTCATCCTCAATATCAATGTCCTCATCAGGCAACATATTAGAGAGTAATTGTGTTAACACTATTCCATCCACAAGTCCGCTTATATATGCACAAAGAACCGGCAAATCTTTGACAAATACATGCTTAATACTAATGTCAAATGATTCGCCGTCACCAAATTGTTCTTTAAGAAAATTTTCGGCTTCTTCTAAGCTGTTAAAAAGTTTATCTTTTTCTGTCATGCTGTCACCATTTTCTTAGATGTCTTTTTTTACTTCTTCCTCTTCAACTGTGGCACTTGTAGCCATCCAATTTTTTAATTGGGCAAGAATTTTTTTCTCTAATCGCGATACCTGAACTTGAGATATCCCGAGCCTATTAGCAATTTCAGTTTGGGTACAATCTGAGAAATACCGTAAATAAATAATGGACTGCTCTCTAGGCTCAAGTCTTGTGAGTACCTCTTTTAGTGGTATATAGTCAAATGGCTGCTCAGATTTTTCGTCCTTCATCTGATCCATTAATGTAATAGAATCCCCTTCGCTTTCATACAATTGTTCATGCAAGGAAGCGGGATCTCTTAATGCATCGGAAGCTGTTACAATTTCCTCAGATGTGACTCCAAGAACCTGTGCTAATTCATGAATGGTTGGTGGATGCTCATTTTTTTTAATGAATTCATCAGTTGCATGACGAATTTTAAAATTAAGCTCACGAATAGATCGGCTAACCTTCACCATACCATCGTCCCTTAAAAAGCGCTGAATTTCTCCGATGATCATTGGTACAGCATATGTCGAAAATTTAACATCATACGTTAGATCGAATTTATCCACAGACTTCATGAGCCCTATGCAGCCAATTTGAAATAAATCCTCGAGCTCCACGCCCCTGCTTGTAAAACGTTGGACGATAGACCACACAAGCCTCGTATTCCCTTCAATCATTCGTTTACGAGCCTCATGATCGCCCTGCTGTGCACGTGCAATTAAATCTCGCATTTCTCCCTGTGACAATAGCTTATCGGACGACTGTTCTAGCGGCTTCACAATCGTAGCCTCACATTACCGGTGTGCGAACCGAGTAAAATTTCTTCGTAAACGTGACAGTTGTACCTTCTTGCCACTTAGACATTACTGTCAACTGATCTGAAAAACTATCCATAATAGTAAAGCCCATACCTGAACGTTCCATCGCACTTTTCGTTGTAAATAACGGCTCCATCGCTTGGCTTACATCCTCAATACCAATACCTTTATCCATAACAGACACAGTTACAATATCATCCTCACGTTTTGCATGAACTGTAACAACGCCCCTACCATCCTCATCATAACCGTGAATAATAGCATTAGAAACAGCCTCTGAGACAACCGTTTTAAATTCGGATAGCTCATCAATTGTTGGATCTAATTGTGCGATAAAACCTGTCACAGCTACTCGCGCTAAGGCTTCATTTTCACTAATTGCTAAAAAAGTTAATGTCATTTCGTTATCCATTTACAATCCCCCTAACTCGATCAATCGCTTCTTCCTCAGTTGCATCCATCATCCACTGCCCTAAACCTGAAAATTGAAACACTTTTCGCATTGTCGGCGATGGATTCAATAAAATTGTTCGTCCAGCGACTGCTTCTAACTCACGCATTCGACCAAGCACTAAACCTACACCTGAACTATCCATAAAAGAAAGCCCCTCTAAGTTCCAAATGATAGTCGATACAGCGCCTTGAAAAATTGCTGTAGAAATTTTAGCTCGAATTTGCTCTACTGCATGGTGATCGAGCTCCCCAAATAAACGTATAACTACTGTCTCTTTTGTTACCATCTCTAATTGAAAATGCATGAACATCGCCTCCTCCTCGTGCAATTCCACATTCAATGTGGTGATTCCTTGCGGCTGACAGAACTAGTGCAAAGTCTTCCGAAATAGTGGCAAATCGACATACTTATAGCTTTTTAGGTTAAATTCAGTATGGGATAAATCAACATTTTTTAAACATGGCAACCATTTTTCACAAGAATTATTATGAGGATCAATTATGCCTCGGCATAATTGCGTCCCGAATCGGCTTTGTGCTTATGCCTACAATTGTTTTTTGTGCTACAGCGCAGTGCTATCGGAGCGGTAGCAACAGATGGTTTTTGTGCTACAGCGAAGCGATAGCGCAGTACTATCGGAGCGGCAGCAACTGATGTTTTTGTGCGATAGCGGAGCGATAGCGCAGCGATAGCGCAGCGACAGCAACAGTGTTTTTTGTGCAACAGCGGAGCGATAGCAACTGATGTTTTTTGTGCGACAGTGGCACTATGCAGGTCAATTAGCTGTTATCGCATGGATGCGATGATTTTAGGCAAACATCCTTTATTGATCTCCTTTTCGATTCCATGACATTCGCATGAGACTTTAACTTCTTTTAGCGAATGTTTGGACACCCGCTGAAAGAAGTCAAAAGTAACAAAACTTTTTTCTCTTCGTTCCGTCGCTTTGTCAGTTCTATCCACGACTTTAGCTGTTCTACCATCATTTTGTCAGTTCTATCCACGATTTTAACTGTTCTATCCGTCATTTTGTCGGTTCTATCCACGATTTTAGCTGTTCTATCCGTCATTTTGTCGGTTCTATCCACGACTTTAGCTGTTCTACAGTCATTTTGTCAGTTATATCCACGACTTTAGCTGTTCTACCATCGCTCTGGCTTTTCTTTCCGTCGCTCAGATCCTTCCTTCCGTCACTGCGACTTTTCTTTCCATCGCCGTGACCTCTTTCCGTCGCTTTGACTATTCTTTCTGTCACTTCGACTATTCTTTCCGTCGCTCAGACCCTTCTTTCCGTCACCCCGACTTTTCTTTCCGTCGCCCTAGCTTCGTTCCTTCGCTTCGACTTTTCTTTCCATCGTTCAGATCCTTCCTTCCGCCGCTTCAATTCCCCGCCTTTCCATAGAACAAAAAAAACGAGAACCCCCTTTATTAAAGAGAGTTCTCGCTTCGTATTTTTTATGCAATTGTATAAGCGTTTAGTACTTTTTCCATTGTTTCCTCATCGATTTGACTATTCGAATATAAATAAGCAATCGTTTCGCCAGTACGTACATGGTCGCCTTTTTTGGCAATCAATTGAATACCAGCATCATAATCAAGCTCAGATTCCTTAGTTAATCGACCTGCACCAAGACCAACACTAGCTTCTCCGATTAATAATGCATTAATCGTCCCTACAGTGCCTTCAGTAGGTGCATTGATAGCTACTTTATTTGCTGTGTCTTTTTGCACGATATCTGCTAAATCGCCACCCTGTGCTACGATAAATTCTTCAAATTTTGAAGCTGCTGAACCATCCTCTAACACTCGTTTAACAGCAGCTGTTGCTTCAGTCTCATTTACACCTGCTGCAACTTGGTACATAAGCGAAGAAATAATAATACATTCCTCAAGCAGATCCTCATGCGTTTCGTCCATACGTCCACTTAATAAAGCAAATGCTTCTACTACTTCAAGCTTATTACCAATCATTTTACCTAGTGGATTATCCATATCACTAATATGCGCAACTACTTTACGCCCTAGCTTTTCACCGATTGCAGTCATCGTATCAGCTAAAACCTGCGCTTCTTCTTGTGTTTTCATAAATGCACCTGAGCCACATTTGACATCGAGTACAATGCCGTCTGCACCACTTGCTATTTTCTTACTCATGATAGACGCAGCAATAAGTGGAGTGGAATCGACAGTACCTGTTACATCTCGCAATGCATATAATTTTTTGTCAGCCGGTACAAGATTACCTGTTTGACCAGCCACTGCAATTTTATGTTTATTAACATTGTCGATAAATTCTTGTGATGAAAGCTCTGTTTTAACGCCACGAATCGATTCTAATTTATCGATTGTACCACCTGTAATGCCTAGACCCTTACCACTAAATTTCGCCACTGGAATATCTAATGCAGCAATTATTGGCGTAACAATTAGTGTGACTTTATCGCCTACACCGCCTGTCGAGTGTTTATCAATTTTAAAACCTTCAATAGATGATAAATCAATAATGTCTCCAGATTCTATCATTGCTTTTGTTAAATAAAATGTTTCATCATATGTCATACCTAATAAACGAATTGCCATTAGAAGGGAGCTTGCTTGATAATCAGGAATTACACCAGTAGTGTAACCCTCTACAAAATATTGAATTTCAGCCTGTGATAGCTCCTTGCCTTGCTTTTTCTTTTCAAATAGTTGCGCCATATTCATATCGAAAATCCCCCTTACTTCAGATTATTTAAGAAGCTTTTACCAAACTCTGGTGCTTCTACTTTGAAGTTTTCAGCAACTGTTGCAGCAATATCTGCAAAAGTTTCACGTAGTGCTAGCTCACTACCACCATTAAAGCGTGGTGAATAGACAATTAACGGTACATATTCACGTGTATGATCTGTCCCATGGAATGTTGGATCATTACCGTGGTCCGCCGTAATGATTAGTAGATCATCTTCTGTCATTGCCTCAGTAATTTCAGGTATACGTTCATCAAATTCTTGGAGTGCGTTACCATAACCTAGTGGGTCACGACGATGTCCAAAATTCGCATCAAAGTCCACTAAGTTTAAGAAGCTTATACCATGGAAATCACGGCGTACTACCTCTGCAAACTTATCCATACCATCCTTATTATTTTTCGTACGTACTGCATCAGTGACACCTTCACCGTTGAAGATATCAGAAATTTTTCCGATTGCTATAACATCTAAACCTGCATCCTTTAAGACATTCATCGTTGTGCGACCAAATGGCTTTAACGCATAGTCGTGACGATTAGATGTACGCGTGAAGTTTCCTGGTGTACCAACAAATGGACGAGCAATAACACGGCCAACTAAATATTCTGGTTGTAATGTTAACTCACGAGCAATTTCACAAATTTTATATAATTCCTCTAGTGGAATAATTTCTTCATGTGCAGCTATTTGCAAAACAGGATCAGCAGATGTATAGACAATAATCGCTCCTGTCTCCATATGCTCCTTGCCGAAGTCCTCGATTACTTGTGTTCCGCTTGCAGGTTCATTGCAAAGGACTTTGCGGCCTGTACGTTTTTCTAGCTCTGCAATAAGTTCAGCCGGGAATCCCTCTGGATACACTTTAAACGGTTTATCGATATTTAACCCCATGATTTCCCAATGACCTGTCATAGTATCTTTACCAACAGATGCTTCTTGCATTTTTCCGTAATATGCTTTTGGTTTGTCGGTAGCTTGCATACCTTGTAATGGTTCAATGTTTGCTAAGCCGAAAGACTCCATATGTGGCATTGTAAGCCCATTCATTTTTTCAGCGATATGTCCTAGAGTATGTGAACCTACATCTCCAAAATTAGCTGCGTCTGGAGCTTCACCAATTCCAACTGAGTCCAATACTACTACATGGATTTTTTTAAATGGTTTATTCATAATTTTGCCTCCTAATCTCATGTCTCTATTTTACCAAAAAACAGCGAAAAATAAAGGTCAGACCTCCGACTGATAAATTTCTCACTTAAGCGCGTGGATGAAATTGTTTATAAACCTCTGATAGTCGGGACTTACTAATATGTGTATAAATTTGTGTTGTGGAAATATCGGCATGTCCAAGCATCTCTTGCACTGCTCGTAAATCCGCACCATTCTCCACTAAATGTGTTGCAAAGGAATGACGTAATGTATGTGGCGTTAATTCATGTTGGATGCCTGCTTTTAAAGCATGCTCCTTCATTAATTTCCAACAACCTTGCCTTGTTAAACGTTTTCCTCTTTGATTGATAAAAAAAGCTTCTGTTTTTGGAGATTTCCCTTGTAATTGACTTCGTGCGCCATCTAAATAAGTACTTAATGCAGAAAGAGCGCTTTTTCCAAGGGGAATGATACGCTCCTTGCCTCCCTTACCAAAAACGCGTACGAAGCCCATTGTTAAGTGAATATCTGCTAAATCCAATGCAATCAGCTCACTAATGCGCATCCCTGACCCATATAATAGCTCTAGCATTGCCACATCGCGAATGCCCTGCGGTTTGCTGCGATTTGGTGCCATTAATAGCGCTTCTATTTCTTCTATAGAGAGGACATTTGGTAGCTTTTGCTCAATTGTCGGCATTTCTAAATGGACTGTCGGATCTGTTTCTGCTCGCTTTTCTCGGAGTAAAAATTGATGGAAACTGCGAATGGAGGAGATATGGCGGGCAACAGTACGACTTGTCTTTCCTTGCATACGCAACTGCTCTAAATGACGCAAAATGGTCGTTCTTTCCACTTTACGAAAATCAGACATCCCCTCCACTTCTCGTAAAAAATTCGCGTAATTTTCTAAGTCTCGGCGATAGGATGCTAATGTATTATCGGATAATTGTCGTTCTACTTGGATAAAATGGATATAATCCTCTATTGCATATTGAAATTCATTCATCACAGCGCCCCCTTTACAATCTATTATCTTTCATAATAACATGTTCAATAAACCAAATGCTTTCTCTACAAAGAAAAACCTCCCTTCACTTCAAAACATTAGGGAAGCAGTTTATTTTATTTTTTCAATTGATACGATTGCAAAAAATACCAGCGGCAAAATTGAAAATTTTTTTATCATTACAGATATCCAAGACCACATAAAACAACAAAATTTTGCTAATAAAAAAAGATGCTCCAAAAAGTCATAAAACTTTTTGGAACATCTTTTTTATTTTTCTTCTGATACCTCGTCGTTTTTATCATGACAGCGCCAGCAAATGCCGTGGAAAGTTAGTCGGTGATCCTTTATGATAAAGTTCCAACGTTTTTCAACAACGGCTTCCACATCTTCAAGTAAATCTTCCTGAATTTCATCAACTGCACCACATTCGATACAAACTAGATGATGGTGGAAATGCGCAGCTCCCTCTTGGCGAAGATCATAGCGCGAAACGCCATCGCCAAAGTTGATTTTGTCGACAATTTTGAGCTCAGTTAGTAATTCTAACGTTCTATAGACAGTCGCAAGACCAATTTCCGGTGCCTTTTCTTTTACTAAAAGATAAACATCTTCTGCACTCAGGTGATCTTCCTCGTGCTCAAGCAGTACAGCAACTGTTGCTTCTCGCTGCGGCGTCAGCTTATAACTAGCACTATGCAACTGTTTTTTTATACGATCAATTCGGCTCTCCATGTGACGCCCCCCTAAACTCTTTCCATTATACCAAAGGAGTAAATCCTATTACAAGATAGTGAGTAGATTTCGAATATGCTTTTGTATGTTTTTACCTAATGCTAAATTTCTATAGCTCATCACCATAACATGTGGTTGATTTCCATTCTGACTGGGCGCTTTCCTGGGGGCGTCCAGTCTTCACTCTCATCAACGTTATAAAAGGTAAACGTTTTAACAAATGCCATCCACAACCTTTGGTGATGAGCCATTTTCATGTTGTATTTATCAATTTAATACATAAGAAATAACAATAAACTCAGCAACTATTATGATGAAAAATGCGATAAAATTCAACAAAATTGTCCGACCATGTATCATTTTCCCGATTTTTCTCTTTGACCATGCTGGTACAAGTAAATTGCATAGGTTTAGCAACAATATACAATAGATGAGCTGAAATGGAAACCACCAAATCGTATAAACCCAGAAAGCTTCAAGCTTCTGTAATAAAAAAACGGAGCTAAAGCCAAAAAAGGTAGCACGTATCGCCACTGTTACACGTACTAGTACCTTCAGGACACTATGTGTTGCAAGCAATAGTACAAGCGCTATTGAAACAGCAACAGGCAACACTAAACGAATTAGAGAATGCCTGTCCCCATTTGTTAATCGAGGCTCTATAAATGAAATAAAAGGCTCTGCATTCGGCCCACCAATAATATGAAATAAGATAACGCCACAAACAAAACTCATAGCAATAATGGAAGCGTGATAAAATATAGACACCGTACGAGACATAAACATGCTCCTTTTCTATCAAGGTTTGTACAGCTTATGCTCGTCCGCTTCTATTATGCTAAAGATATTTTCTTATTGTGTCGCGAGCCAAAGTACTGCAAACGCTGTCTTGGCGTCGAATATACGCTCATCTGCAACCATTTGCCCCGCTTCTTCCAACGAAACTTCTAATAGTTCGACAAATTCATCCTCATCTAGCTCTGCTTTGTTTTCAATTTTATATAAATCCTTTGCCACAAATAGATGGATGATCTCATCTGCGAAGCCTGGGGATGTTGCAAACGCTTGTAAATAAGTGAAGCTTTGTGCACCGTAGCCTGTTTCTTCCTCTAATTCGCGGCGCGCGGTCACAATCGGCTCCTCACCAGGTTCTAACTTACCAGCTGGAATTTCAATAATAGAACGCTCTAAAGCTTTGCGATATTGCTCCACTAAAACTAATTTGCCTTCATCGGTAACAGTTATAACTGCAACTGCGCCTGGATGCTTAATAATCTCCCTTTTTGCAACATTACCATTCGGTAAAGTGACATCATCAACCTGTAGTTTCACAATTTTCCCGTCATAAATGGGTGTAGTCTTTGTCGTTTTTTCCTCAAACTTTTTCATTGACATAACCTCGCTTGTTCTTCAGATATGTTCATTGTACCATTACAAGTAGAGAAATCGAAGGAGGGCATTGGCATGAAAAAAAGACAGCTTGGTTCAAGTGAATTGTTTATTTCAGAAATTAGTTTAGGGGGCATGTCTCTTTCGACAGATAAGAAAAAGGCTGCTGAAATCGTTGCTATGGCACTAGATGCTGGCATTAATTACATCGATACAGCCGATTTATATGATTTTGGATCAAATGAAGAAATGATTGGCTCTATTTTAGGGAAACGCCGTCAAGATGTTATAGTCGCTACGAAAGTTGGGAATCGATGGACAGAAGGTGTAGAAGGCTGGCATTGGGATGCATCTCCGTCTTATATAAAGAAAGCTCTACACGCTAGCTTAAAACGACTAGGAACTGACTATATTGATGTTTATCAATTACATGGTGGGACGATTGAGGACGATTGGGATGGCATTATCGACACTTTTGAAGAGTTGAAAAAGAATGGATTGATTCGAGAATATGGTATTTCCTCTATTCGACCAAATGTACTAAAGCGTTTTTTACCAGCAAGCTCTGCAAAAAGTGTCATGATGCAATACAGTGCTTTAGACCGTCGACCAGAAGAATGGCTCGATTTTATTGCAAGTGAAGGGGCTTCTGTTGTAACACGCGGGACTGTTGCAAAAGGTTTACTAACAAATAGCTGGAAAGAACGTTTACAACGTGTCAACCGCTTTAACACATATACAGCGGACGAATTAACAGCCGTATTAACAGGCTTATCTTCACATTATGACGATTTACATGCACTAGCAATCGCCTTTAATCTAAAGGAACCTACTATAGCCTCGACAGTGATTGGTGCCAGCTCACAGGAACAGCTGGCGCAAACACTCGCTGCCTATGAAAAAATTGCTTCAATAATAGATTTTAAAGCAGTAAAAGAGCTAACAAAAGCCGATCATTATATGGAGCACCGATGAAAAAATGGCTTATCTTATTAGCGTTTTTAGTAATACTTGCAATCTCCTCTAGTATGACCTATGAACAACAATCTATTATTCCTGAATTGGAGCAAGTATTAGCAAATAAACCGTTTGAAAAGCAATTATCCGTTTTAAAAATTCCTTATTGGGACACAGTTGTTTCTGTTGAAGAACGTGGTTACTTTAAGTTTGTAGAATTTTTAATTAGGAAATTAACACATTTTGTTGGATTCGGCTGCATTGCACTTGGCATTTACTTTGCATGGGGAAAACGTCGGTTCGCCGCAGGTGTCGCTATTGCTGGGACAGCTCTTATAGCAATGCTTGATGAAATGCGTCAAAGCTTTACACCAGAACGTATGATGAGCGGACAGGATGTTATGTTGGATACAGCTGGAGCGATTGTTTTTGTTGGGATTGTCGTGTCGGTGAGGAAGATTCATTGTAAAATTAAAGACAAGTAAATTTATGATAATGCAGTCCTATCAATAGAGTCATGTCCTATTAAATAATTAGTACATCACATATATAGTGGTGTACTTTTTGTTTGTAAATGACCACATTAATTAATGGAAATTTATACAAAACTAAGAGGAAAGCTGATTTAATCAGAATTAGTTTATTTAAAACAGAGAAACACCATAATAAATGTTTCTCTGTACAATTGATGTGGACCAACTAGTGTTACATCCGGTCAAATTCACGTGGCATAGCTTCTATCCCCCGTTTGCTCAATAAGAAAAGTTCCCTTGACTTCGGTAGCTTAATGTTAAACGCTTGCACCTCGTTAGTTTAATAAGAGGATCTGTGAATTCTATCTGTGTCTATCACAAAATCAACTTCAATTTCGCTATCATAAGGAATAAGTTCAAAGTTATGAAGCCTGCAAAATAATTTAGGAAAGTCCCTTATTTCATCAGTTAATTCTTTTGCTAGCAGATACTTGTAATTTAATTGCTGTTTAGAACACTTTTTACCTATAACTAATGCTTGATGAATGTAACAATCTATTTCAATAATCAACACTCAACACTTCTGTTTGCTAAACAGAAAATATAGCTTAAATTTCAACCTAAGTATAACTGATACTCTTGTAAAACTCACCTGCGCCATTCGTTCTTCAAGCAAAGATCCTTGTTACAATTTCTTGTAATTGCCCCGGAAGTTGTAGTAATTTGAGAATCAATCGTAAATTACATTTTGTCCTTGTTCACTTAATTTTTTTAACGATGTAAGCATATGATTTATTTCTTCATCAGAATGTCTCTCCCACGAACTTAATTCAGCGATTATTTTCAAAGGTGATTTAGACCTATAAGAACGTGTTGGGTTTCCAGGAAATCGTTTGTCAGTTAAGTTCGGATCATTTTCAAAATCACCTAATGGCTCTACAATATAAATTCTCTCTTTTGATGTAGATCTTGCTAATTCAGCACCCCATTTCGCCGCGTCTAATGTTGCAGTAAAATATATATAGTTAGATTTTTTATCCTGATAATTGGATAAGTGCAAAGGTTCAAGCAGGTCTCCGATTTTCAGGTCTGCTTTAGTACCATGAAAGAACGGACCTGGATCCAAGATATTTTTTTTGTCATTCATTTAAACGCACCCCTTATACTTTTTTGACTTGCGTATAACAGTATAAGTAGAGTAAGGAACATTATTGTTCCGATAAATCTAAGAATCTTTCCGATAAAATATAAAATTGTTCCGATAAATCTCGAAATCTTTCCGATAAAACATAAAAAAACAGTGAATCCGTATTATTTGGATTCACTGTTTCTCTTTAGAATTTTGAGCCTTTATCGCCGTATTCGTTTAGTAGTTCTTCAAACGATTTGTTTTTTTCGCGTTGTTTGCGCTCAAAAGCTAGCTTTGCTTGGCGCTCTTCTTCAGCGGCTTGTTCTTTCGCTGTTAAATCTTGCTTTGCAGCTTTTAGTTTGGCTAGCACGTCACCGCCTAGTTGATCGGCTAATGTCACTGCCTCCTGCTTTGGTAGACTAGCTGTTACGCTACTATCTACACGTTGCTGCTGTTTTCGTTTTTTTCCCATTGCATTTCACCTTCTTATTCACTTCAAGGACGCTTGACAACTGTTGCTACGCCTTGTCCACCACCGATACATAGTGTTGCGAGACCTGTTTTTGCATCCCGCTTTTCCATCTCGTGTAAAAGCGTTACTAAAATACGCGCTCCACTTGCACCAATTGGGTGACCAAGAGCAATTGCGCCCCCGTTCACATTTAGTTTATCATGATTAAAGCCTAGTTCGCGATCTACAGCGATAGATTGAGCTGCAAAAGCTTCATTTGCCTCAATTAAATCTATATTATCTAACGTTACATCAGCTTTTGCCAATACTTTCTTTACGGCCGTTACAGGGCCAGTTCCCATAATAGCAGGATCAACACCCGCGCTTGCATTCGCTGTAATTAGTGCGATTGGTCGAATACCTAACTCGTCCGCTTTTTCTTTCGACATGACAACGACAGCCGCTGCACCATCGTTAATGCCCGATGCATTTGCTGCTGTTACAGAGCCATCCTTTTTAAAGGCAGGTCGTAGTTTTGATAGCGACTCAGCTGTAACGCCTTGACGCGGGAATTCATCTTTATCAAAAATAAGAGGATCGCCCTTGCGCTGAGGAATTTCCACTGCTACGATTTCTTCGTTAAACTTCCCTGCTGCCATTGCCGCTTCTGCACGTTGTTGTGAACGTGCCGCAAAGGCATCTTGTTCCTCTCGAGAAATCTCATAGGCATCACATAAATTTTCAGCTGTAACGCCCATATGATAGTCACTGAAGGCACACCATAATCCGTCATGAATCATCGTATCGATTACTTTTTGATCCCCCATGCGGAAGCCTTCTCGTGCGTTTTTCAAGACATATGGTGCCTGGCTCATATTTTCAAAGCCACCTGCAACGACAATATCCGCATCACCTGCTAAAATGGCTTGTGTCGCTAAATGAACCGCTTTTAGTCCTGAGCCACAAACTTTATTAATCGTTAATGCAGATACTTCATGTGGTAAGCCTGCTGCAATCGCTGCTTGACGAGCCGGATTTTGCCCGAGTCCAGCCGATAAGACATTCCCCATAATGATCTCGTCAACTTGTTCACCTGCTACACCAGCACGTTCTAATGCATCTTTAATAACAATACTCCCTAATTTTGTTGCTGGTACGTCCTTTAATGTTCCTTGGAATGCACCAATAGCTGTACGTACAGCACTTACTATTACTACCTCTTTCGTCATAAACATTCTCCCCTTTTCCCCGTTCAAAAATGAACACTGCATGCATATGCTACTAGCAGATATATCTATTTTAACAAATATTTTGACGATTTTCGATAACAGAAATAATCGCAGTTTTGCTAAAGATAATGTAAAATGTTGACGTGTTTTAAACAATCTCAGTTGGGAACATTACAATTAAGAAAAGGGCATACATACGAGTGACGTCGCTTGTATGCCAAGACAACAAAAGAAACAGGACGTGGAGGTGTTAATAATGAAAAAGAAAATGCTGTTATTTTCAGGTATAACAACGACGATTGCCGCAGCAGCAACTGGTCTGTTCGGCTTCGCGCTTTCCAATAAATTAATGTACATTAAGCAAAAGGATCCTGAATTTGTTCGCGAACGTGAAACCACTGCTAAACGTTTTGATGAAGCTTGGTACAATAAAAATTTAAAATGTGAATTAAATATTGACTCGCCAAATGGCTATACAATCCGCGGCATTATGTTTCAGCCATTGGAAACAAATAATACCATCATTATTTGCCATGGCGTAACAGAAAATAAAATCAACTCCGTCAAATATGCTCGACTTTTTGAACGCCTTGGCTACAATTCCGTTATTTTTGACCATCGCAGACATGGGGAGACAGGTGGAAAAACGACTAGCTACGGCTATTATGAAAAAAATGACCTTGATGCAGTAGTCAAAACGATAAAGGCCATGATTGGCGAAGATGCCATTCTTGGTATCCATGGTGAATCGATGGGTGCCGCAACAATGTTACTATATGCAGGAACTATAGAGGATGGTGCGGATTTCTATATTTCTGATTGTGCGTTTGCTGATTTTTCAATGCTGCTGAAACAAATTGCGAAAACAGAATTTAAATACGGCTCGATTATTCCAATTCGTTTTGCAGATTTTTTTGTCCGCTTACGAGACGGTTATTCCTTTAAAAGCGTGACACCTTCTGAGGCAGTAACAAATATCGAAAAGCCTGTGCTCTTTATCCATAGTATTCCGGACACATTTATCCCAGCTTCCATGTCTCTGGATTTATACAATAAAAAAACCGGTCCTAAAAAACTGAAGCTATTTGATAAAGGTGCTCATGCACAATCCTTTAATGAAAATATGGCTGAATACGAGGATTTAATCCATGACTTTTTAGAAAATTTCATTTACCAAAAAATTAATCGTGATTCTTCTTCATCTAATGTCATTCCATTTCATTTTTAAAAACGAGGGATTGATTATCTTTCCGATTGGTGGCTTCTGTGAACCGCTTCACTCTCGCTCCAAGGCTCACCTTGGACAGAAATAATTACAAAGATTTTTTAGCCATTTTAGACACCATGAAAAACCTTGCATACGCAAGGTTTTTCAATCTTTTATTCAGCAAAAACAATATGCCATTCATCACGTTTGGCTAAAAATTCTTTGGCTAACGCTTGTGCACCTTCTAGACTATGGCTAGCTGCCCAGCCGCATTGCACTTCATTGCATGCTGGGACTGCAGTGGCCTTTGTTACATCTGTAAATGTTTTTTCTAAAATATTCAATAAGTCTTCATAATCATTGTGATTTATTAGCGATACGTAGAAGCCTGTTTGGCAACCCATTGGACTGAAATCAACAATATGGTCGGAATAATTGCGGATAATGTCAGCCGATAAGTGCTCTAGGGAATGTAATGCAGGCATTTCCATATGCTCTTTATTTGGCTGTTTAAATCGAATATCATATTTGTACACTTCATCGCCATTTTTTCCGGTTTTAGCACCCGCTAAACGTACATATGGCGCTTTTACTTTCGTATGATCTAAATCAAAGCTTTCAACATTTGTTTTTTCTTTCTGCAATACAAACAACTCCTTTATATAGAATATTGCTATTATAACTAGTTTTCCGATAGATTTATATGGTTTTTAACGAATTATTCAAATAATTTATAAAAATCAATTTTATCTCAGCGTAATTGTTGCTGTCGCTTCGCTTTCGCACAGAAAAACATTTGTTGCTGTCGCTTCGCTTTCGCACAGATAGTATTCGCTATAAGAAGTTAAAAAAACAACCAGCCCTGGCTTGGACTAGTTGCTCTTTAAAATTCCAATTACTTTTGGAATTTATTCATTTGTGACATCATTTGACGTACTTGCTTTTCAGACGGCGTACGACCCATCTGCGCCATCATCATACGAATCATTTGTTCGTTAATTGGTGGGTTCTCTTTTAAATATTTCATCATAGCTTGGCGAGCTAAATAGAAACCAAGTGCCGCGCCCGCTGCTAATGCGATAATTACGATAATAATCCAGCCCCATGTAGGCATACAACCAACCTCCTCCACTACAATATATACCGAGAAAAAACTCTCCACGCTCCATTATACACCAAATATTAGCGTGTTACTATATATTGTAGTGAAATTTCCTAATGCATTGTATACTTCATTGGCTTTAACCACCCACACTCATTATCTTGTTTGTTAAATGCAATAAAGCGCTCGCTCATCTTCGCAAGCATTTGGAATAGATCCAAATCAAGCATTCGTGAACCCTCACAATAAACACAAATTTTGCGTTCCACTAAATAAATAGCCATTTTTCCTTTTATAGGATGTTCTAAAAATAAAGCATTACGAGCTCTCTCTAAATGTGCATACTTGGAATCTAGTTGCGCCTCAAGCATCGTAGCAATCTCATCGAAACGTACGCTTTCACATATATATGCAAGCTCTTTTAAGGATTTCTCGTTAGCGTCTTCACAGCCTTGCATCATTTCTAATAACTTACGCTCTCTGCCGAATATAAACGTTAAATGCTCTTCTTTTATTTTATATATGGAATAGGTTCTCACTAGAAATCCTCCTTCGCTCATTGCTTTTTCATAAGTATAGCTCATCCTAACTTTTTAATTTGTCAAACGAAGGAGGCATTCATCTTCTATTTTTGTCGAAAACTTTCTACTTTCCGTTCTATCAAATGCTTTATGGCTAATTAAGCTTTTACAATTTTAAGCTTCTTCTATAGTACTTAGAATATTCTCAGCCTCAAGACCTAGAGTAAAATCAATTTCCAGTCCGTTTTAGCAAAGCTTTCTAATAGGTAATATAAAGGTATCAACGAAAGGAGCTAAAACATATGAGAAAATTTTTTCTACTAATAGGAGGCTTTATCGCAGGATGTGTTGCACTCGCTTTAACTGGACCACTTGCAGGTCTACTATTTTCTGGATTGTTTGTAGCACTCGGTATGCACTTTTACACTTCAAGTAAATCGACATTCGGCAAAATCTTGTGGTTTACAGTAGGTCTGATTGGTGTGCTATCAGCAATATCTAATATCCCAGCAATGGTTGGTTTAGCAGCAATCGCTGTCATCTATGTTATCTATAAAAAATGGAATGGCGAAGATGTAAAAATCCCAACAATTGAAGCTAAAGAAGAAGATCCATTTAAAAACTTTGAAAAAGAATGGTCTAACTTAACAAAATAAAAGGAGCGAATTTACATGAACTTATTTCAACGTTTTAAATATACAGTAGAGGCAGATTTACATCAGTTATTTGATAAGAAAGAACAAAAAAATCCAATTGCGATGTTGAACCAATACATTCGCGAAGCAGAAAAACAAACAGAGCAAACTGGAAAATTATTAGAGCGTCAAGGTCAGTTAAAAGAAAAACTAGAGCAGGAATTTAAACAAAATGCTGAATTACTAGCTAAACGTGAGGCTCAATTAAAATTAGCTACTACTAGCGGGGAGCAAGATTTAATCGATTTCGCTTCTGATGAAGTTACTGCATACACAGCACGTAACAATACATTACAAGCTAGTATTGAAGCAAGTACACGTGAATACTTCGAACTTGAACGTAAATTTGAAACGATGAAACACAAAATTAAAGATATGAAAGTGCGTCAATTACAGCTAATGGGTAAAGAAAACGTCACACGCGCTCACCATCAAATGGACGGTATGATTGCTAAAAACAATAAAACCAACTTTGAAGATTTAGAATCGTATATCGATAAGCTTGCTTACCAAATCGACAAAGATCATGAAGTAACATCTTTCGAGTCTCGTCTTGCCCAGCTAGAAAAAAATGTCGCAGAAGATAACACACCACTACTAATTGAAAACAAATAAGAATAAGGGATGCCTCAATTATTGAAGCATCCCTTTTCTTTTAAAAAACTTTTGATGGTGACCTAAAAGAGATAGAGAAAATAATTTTAATAAAAAATTGTAAATAGAAAGTGTTTTAGTCCTATGATTAAAATATGTATTGATCGCTCATTTCTTTTTCATACGTATAGGTCATCTCTACTCTTTAATTTGTAAAACTAAGGAAGCTTTCATCTTCTATTTTCGGTTCTATCAAATACTTTATCTTTTACCAATTTAGCTTCTTCTATAGTGCTTAGATTACTCTCAGCCTCAAGACCTAGAGTAAAATCAATTCCCAGTCCGTTTTAGCAAAGCTCTCTAATAGGTAATATAAAGGTATCAACGAAAGGAGCTAAAACATATGAGAAAATTTTTTCTATTAATCGGAGGCTTTATCGCAGGATGTGTTGCACTTGCTTTAACCGGACCGCTTGTAGGTCTACTATTTTCTGGATTGTTTGTAGCACTCGGTATGCACTTCTACACTTCGAGTAAATCGACATTCGGTAAAATTTTATGGGTTACAGTGGGTCTGATTGGAGTTCTATCAGCAATATCTAATATCCCAGCAATGATTGGTTTAGCAGCAATCGCTATCATCTATGTTATCTATAAAAAATGGAACAATGAAGATGTAAAAATCCTAACAATTGAAGCTAAAGAAGAAGATCCGTTTACAAACTTTGAAAAAGAATGGTCTAACTTAACAAAATAAAAGGGGCGAATTTAAATGAACTTATTTAAACGTTTTAAATATACAATTGAGGCTGATTTACATCATGCATTTGATAAGAAGGAACAAAAAAATCCAATTGCGATGTTAAATCAATATATTCGTGAGGCAGAAAAACAAACAGAGCAAACAGGAAAATTATTAGAGCGTCAAGGTCAATTAAAGGAAAAACTAGAGCAAGAATTTAAGCAAAATGCAGATTTACTAGCTAAACGTGACGCTCAACTAAAATTAGCTACTACTAGTGGAGAGCAAGATTTAATCGATTTTGCCTCTGATGAAGTAGCTGCTTATACAGCACGTAACAATACATTACAAGCTAGTATTGAGGCAAGTACACGTGAATACTTCGAGCTTGAACGCAAATTTGAAACGATGAAACACAAAATTAAAGATATGAAAGTGCGTCAATTACAGCTTATGGGCAAAGAAAACGTCACTCGCGCTCACCATCAAATGGACAGTATGATTGCTAAAAACAATAAAACAAACTTTGAGGATTTAGAATCATACATCGATAAGCTCGCTTACCAAATCGACAAAGATCATGAAGTAACATCTTTCGAGTCTCGTCTGGCACAACTCGAAAAAAATGCTGCAGAAGATAACGCGCCACTGCTAATTGAAAACAAATAACATGTTATAATGAAAGAAATGCGCCATATTTAGAGGCGCATTCTTTCCGTTTTGAAATAGAGGGACCCATTCCCTCTCTTATACTCTTAGTAGAAAGAAGGGTGACCCTCTTGCAAAATTTCACAACTAATAAGCTCACATTTTTAGTACTATGCTTCTTTTTACTCGTTTTTGTGGAGCTTACAATCTTTAATAACGGTGGCGCCTTTTGTCTTTTGATTGGGGTAGGACTTCTTTATTTAAGTTTCTCGAAAAAAAATCGTTTCTTTAAATGGACAGGAATTTTCTTTATCTCGATTGCACTCTTTACGATGTGGAGTTTACGCTTATTTATTGTCATCATTCTCTTATATATGCTCTATCAATACTTGCAAAGAGAAAACGAAGCCAAAGTTGTTGGTTCGGAGCTTTTCGAAAAACTTCCTGCTACGAAAAACGAATTATTCGGTACAATGCCTGCACCATTAGATGCCTACAAATGGCAAGATGTTCAAATTCAGCGACTTGCAGGTGACATTACGATTGATACTACACAAACAATTTTGCCTACCGGCACAAGTATCATTACGATTCGTCAAGGCATTGGTAAGGTTCAAATTTATATCCCATATGAAATTCCATTCCGCTTACACTATACGACATTGTTTGGTGAGATAAAATGCCTAAATGTTGGACCGCAACGCATACTCAATGAAAGTGTAAATTTTTCAGATGGAAACCCTGAGGATGCAAAACGTACACTTGTGATACATGTTGCAACATGGCTTGGGAACTTGGAGGTGCTACGTAAATGATTGCCTTTATCTCAAGAATATTTACTATACTTTTTATGTTGATGAGTGCTGCATTCAGCCTTCTTGTCGCTGTTTGGGGCGAGCCAAACGAGAAAACATGGGAGCCATTATGGCAGCAGAATTATAATAATATCCCACTCGGTGGGTTTATTGTTGTCATTCTTTTTGCGCTTAGTTTGCTGATTGCAAGTTGGATTAGTATGACAGCCCGCGCAAGAGAGGCTCAGGCAACCAAAATCGTGAAACAATTAGTTGAACCTGATTTTGTATTACCTAAAAAACAGCCTTTACCAAAACCTTTGAAAAAAGCTTTAGTTCAAACAAGTGAATTAATCGATACCCAACGAAAAAGCTTACAGCGCTTATCCAATGAACGTGCAGAAGCTAATGATATAATTATTCAGGAGCGCATTATTGCTGAACGTCAACGCCTTGCTCGCGAGCTCCATGACTCTGTATCACAGCAATTATTCGCAGCTTCGATGTTGCTTTCCGCATTGACCGAAACTGATGAAAATGCTCCAAGATTAAAGCAAGTCGAAAAAGTTGTACAACAGGCACAGCTTGAAATGCGCGCATTATTATTACATTTGCGTCCAGTAGCTCTGCACAATAAAACACTTGCACAAGGTCTTGAGGAGCTTATTATTGAACTGCAGCAAAAAGTATTTTTTCATATTGAATATGAACTTGAAGAAATGTCATTATCCAAAGCAGAGGAGGACCATTTATTCCGTATTGCACAAGAAGCGTTATCGAATACGCTACGCCATGCAAAAGCAAGCGAAGTTGAATTACTGCTCGTTGCCCGCGATGATTTAGCCATTTTACGTATTCAGGACAATGGCCTCGGCTTTGATGTCGAAGCCGATAAATCTACTTCATATGGACTGCAAAATATTGCTGAACGCGCTGTAGAGATTGGCTGTACGTACAAAATTGTATCAGTGCCTGGAGAAGGTACAATTGTAGAGGTTAAAATTCCACTACAAAAGGAGGTTGAAGTGAATGATTCAAGTGTTAATAGTGGATGATCATGAAATGGTGCGAATTGGTGTTTCTGCCTATCTATCAGCACAACCAGATATCAATGTTGTAGGAGAAGCTGAAAATGGTAAAGAGGCAGTGGAACGTGCTCTTGAGCTGCGTCCAGACATTATTTTAATGGACAATGTGATGCCCGTCATGACAGGAGCTGAAGCGACAGCTGAAATTTTAGCTGCATGGCCAGAAGCAAAAATTATGATGGTGACAAGTTTTTTAGATGATGATAAAGTCTACCCTGCATTAGAGGCTGGTGCAGTCAGCTATATTTTAAAAACGTCCAATGCGAAGCAAATCGCCGATGCCATTCGAAAAACAATGGGCGGCGAAACCGTTTTAGAGCCAGAAGTAACATCAAAAATGATGCATCGCATGCGCCACGGCTCTAGTACTCCACTGTATGAGCAGCTAACCGAGCGCGAAATGGAAGTATTATTGCTAATGGCTAAAGGCAAAGCCAATCAGGAAATCGCCGATGACTTATACATTGCTTTAAAAACCGTAAAAACACATGTCAGCAATATTTTAGCGAAGCTCGATGTTCAAGATCGCACACAAGCAGTTGTCTACGCTTTTCAAAACGGGCTTGCGAAGTAGTTTTTCTTAGGTCGTTTGGTTTATTAGCGATTTTGCTGGGGCTATCAGCGATTCTACCCGGGTTATCAGCGATGAAAGATCTGAAGCGGCGGAATTTCGGGTTTTAGCGGCGTTCTTCCTTTGGTTAGCGGTGCAACTCACACATTTAGCGGCGAATTCCAACATAAGCTGGACAATTTGACAAAACTAAAGTCAGAGTTGAAGAACATTGTATAGAATTTTACACAATATTAAGGACTTGACTCGATTCTACCTGAGCTATCAGCGATTTTCACTCTTTTATCAGCGATTCTACCTGAGCTATCAGCGATTTTCACTCTTTTATCAGCGATTCTACCTGGGTTATCAGCGATTTTACCTCTTTTATCAGCGATTACGTCTGTTTTCCAAAAAATACGAAACTGCATTTCTATCAATGCAGTTTCGTATTTTTTAACTCAATCTATTAAAAAATTTTTGCAGCTCGTTTACACTGTTCACTATGTATGTTGCTTGTGCTTCCGTCAATTCCTCAAGTGAGCCATAGCCATAAGTAACACCGATAGAATCGATTTGATTTTCATGTGCCCCAACAATATCGTATTTACGATCTCCAATCATAATTAATTGATTGATATTCACTTCATTAAAATGTTCGCGTACATATGCGATAACTTCTCCTTTAGCTGACCGTGTACCATCCAAATTGCTGCCTGCGACAAGGTCAAAAAAATGTTCAAGGTTAAAGTATTGTATAATTTGTTCTGCAAATACAGTTGGCTTAGATGTGGCTATTGCTAACTGATAACCATCCTTCTGTAAATATTCTAATAAAGATGATATATTTTGATACAATTTATTCTCATACATGCCAGTTTTGATAAAACGTTCACGGTAATAAGCAATCGCTTGTTCAATTTGAACATCATCCATTCCATATATTTCTCGAAATGATACTTGCAGCGGCGGCCCAATAAACGTTTCAAGCTGATCAAGGTCTTCTTCAACTATACCCATTTTCCCTAAAGCATATTGAACAGATTTTGTTATCCCTATTTTAGGATCAGATATTGTACCGTCTAAATCAAATAACACTACGCTATACTTTTTCATTACTAGCCCTCCTTTTATTATTAAAGAATTGATTGATACACGGTTGATCCAAAATCATGAATATCTTTAATGTAATCAAACCCTTCAGGTGAGCCAAAGCTGTTAAATCCACGAACTGCCACAATATTTTCTTTAGGAATTACCAATAGAGCAACACTTGTGAAACCAAGTAATTGAAAGCTTCCTTGTGGTAATATTGGGCTTAACTCTGTAACCCCTTCTCTCTGTTGTGGCTGAATGAACCAGAAAAAGCCATTAGTTGGCAAGTTCTTTGGTTTAGAATTTGGGGATTGAATTGTCGTTAATAACTGTATGATTTCTTCAGGTATAATTTGTTTTCCATGTAATCTCCCTTTATCAAGATGCACTTGTCCCCACTTAGCTAGCTCTCTTAATGTGCTATACATATTCATTTTACTACCATCACATAAGTCGCTTTCATACCAAAAGGGGTTATCATTATGTATTACTTCTATATGCTGTTCGTTTTTTTCACTAAACCAATTTGTTTCAGTTAAAGACAATGGCTGAAATACTTGCTCATCTACAATTTCTGCAATAGTTTTTCCAGTAGCTTTAAAAATGACTTTTGCAAGTAGTTCTACATTAATATCTCGGTATGCCCAGTTATAACCTGCTTTGAATTCCTTCATTACTTTTTCATTTTGCCGACGTAAACCGTGAGTATGGGTGAGTAGATGTCTAATTGATACATCAGCAAAAACTATTTCATTCTCTAAATAATCACTTAGTTTATCATCTATTGAAGCAATATAGTTATGATAAATTGCATATGCTACAGCAAATCCTACATATGTTTTACGAACAGAAGCAAGATGAAAAAGAGTATGGGGTCCTATCCTTTTGGCATCTTGTTGTTGTCCTTGCACACCAAAATATTCTTCTAATACTGTTTGACCATGCTTATTAATAATAACTCCGCCACCTGTACAATCTAATTGTGAGAAAGTTTTCTTTACTTGTGTGAGTATTGCTTGTGAATTCATTTAAACACCTCTCAACATTTCTAGTTCGATGCCTACACTTATCATTGTATACCTATTGGGAATTAATACTAGATGAGTTTCTTAATTTCCGAAACCTTTTATTACCAAAATCGTTATTATTTTTAAGGAGGGGTTGTGTGGATACTCAATTTACTTATAAGCATTTTGTAAATGAAAATACGTTTTCACTTCTAGATCCGATTTTTGAAGCTACCCTACTTTTTGCTGTTTTGCTACTCATTATTGTGATTGTAAAAAAAGTATCTATTTGGTTTTGTTTACTTTTGGCAAGCCTCTCAGCAATTATCACAGGTCAGCTTCTTTGGTTTAGTGGCATTATAGCTGATGAGCTAAACATTGAAGGAAGTTCCAAAGGCTTTTACTGTTTTGTCATTATGCTGCTAATTCATTGTGCAGCTATTTGGATTTCTTTAGTGAAATCCTCTAAACACGAAAAAATACCGCAGTACTCAGAGGAGATTTAACCTACTGAGTATGCGGTATTTTATGAATTAAAGCGCTTTTACCTTCGCTACAACATTTTCTACTGTGAATCCGTATTTTTCCATCACTATTTCACCTGGTGCAGAAGCGCCGAACTTGTCAATTGCAAGAACGTCCCCTTCAAAACCAGTGTATTTATGCCAGCCGAATGATGAGCCCATTTCGATTGCAAGACGTTTTGTTACAGCTTTTGGAAGAATAGATTCTTTGTACGCTGCGTCTTGTTTTTCGAAGCGATCCATAGATGGCATTGAAACAACTGCCACATCTACACCATCAGCTTTTAATGCTTTTTGTGCTTCGACTGCAAGTGAAACCTCAGAGCCTGTTGCAATTAAAATGGCATCTGCCACTTCTTTTGTAGCAGGAGACACTGTATAAGCACCTTTAGTAACACCTTCACGTACTGTATCAATAGATGCGTCAAGAACAGGTAAGTTTTGACGGGACAATACTAAAACAGTTGGTGTTTTTTCAGATGCTACTGCTAGCTCCCATGCAACGGCTGATTCATTTGCATCTGCTGGGCGAACAACAGATAAATTCGGCATTGCACGTAAAGATGCAAGGTGTTCGATTGGTTCATGTGTTGGGCCATCTTCCCCTACAGCAATTGAGTCATGTGTAAATACATAAGTAACAGGAAGACCCATTAATGCAGAAAGACGTACAGCTGGACGAACATAATCAGAGAATACGAAGAATGTACCACCAAATACGTTAAGACCACCGTGAAGTGCCATACCGTTCATAGCAGCACCCATTGCAAACTCACGTACACCGAACCAAATATTACGGCCAGCATAATCGTCTGCAGAGAAATCTCCAGCGTCTTTCATCGTCGTTTTATTTGAGCCAGCAAGGTCAGCTGAACCACCGAAGAATGATGGAGTTTTCTTTGCAATTGCATTGATTGCATCTCCAGAAGAAGAACGAGTAGCTACTGATTTACCTGCTTCATAAACTGGTAATTCAGAAGCAAAATCTTCTGGTAATTGACCATTCATTGCCTTTTCAAATTGCGCTGCTAATTCCGGGAACTCTTGCTTATATGCTTCAAACTTAGCATTCCAAGCTTCTTCAGGTTGTGCCCCTTGAACTTCAGCAGCTGCTGCGAATGTATCATATGCTTCAGCAGGAATTTGGAATGGCTCGTGTGCCCATTCATATGCTGCTTTTGTTAAAACAACCTCATCTTGACCAAGTGGTGCACCGTGAGATGCAGCTTTACCAGATTTGTTTGGTGAACCAAAACCGATAACAGTTTTTACTTCAATCAGTGTTGGCTTGCCAGTTGATTTTTTAGCTTCTTCGATTGCTGCGTTAATTGCTTCAACATCTGTACCATCTGCAACTTTTAAATAGTTCCAGCCATAAGATTCGAAACGTTTTTGAACATTTTCTGAGAATGATTTTTCTAAATCACCATCTAAAGAAATATCGTTTGAATCGTATAAAACGATTAACTTTTCAAGTTTTAAGTGACCTGCTAAAGAGATAGCTTCAGCTGCTACACCTTCCATTAAATCGCCATCGCCACAAAGTGCAAATGTATAGTGATCAACGATGTCATGTCCTGGTTTATTGTAAGTAGCTGCTAAATGGCGTTCAGCCATTGCCATACCAACTGTCATAGCAATCCCTTGACCTAGAGGCCCTGTTGTTGCCTCTACCCCAACAGTATGACCATATTCAGGATGCCCTGGAGTTAATGAATCCCATTGACGGAAGTTTTGAATTTCTTCCATTGGTAAGCCGTAGCCACCTAGATGAAGTAGGCTATATAAAAGCATAGAGCCATGACCTGCAGAAAGTACAAAACGGTCACGGTTAAACCATTTTGGATTAGCCGGATTATGGTGAAGTTGTTTTGTCCAAAGCGTATAAGCCATTGGCGCAGCCCCCATCGGTAAACCTGGGTGACCTGAGTTTGCTTTTTCAATTGCATCAATTGACAAAGTTCGGATAGCATTAATCGCTAGTTGATCCGCATGTTGAGTCATTATTTTGTGACATCCTTTCTCGTCCTATATATTGTTCTTATACAGTTTAGTCAACATTGCTTCAGAAAACAATGGTTTTGTTATACTATTAACGATTTATAACATACTTTATCTTTATTCAGCGAAAAATCCCCCACATTATAAAGCCAGCGATGGGGCCAACTGAATAAAGATAATGCCTCAGGCGGGATGTCACGGATTTTGAAAGGAATTAACATAAGGATGTTAGCCTAAACCTTCGCATCCTGCGAAAACGGCTAACTGACCTGCATCGCGCAAGCCTAAGCACAATTCAAAATCCGGACACAATTACGTCGAGGCGTAATTGACCTAAATGTGTCATATTAATTGAGAAATTTATTTTTTTTCGCTTGTTTAACTTTTTCTGGTGTTACATCATTTCCTTCAGCATCTACCACTTTTACGTTTTCAATTGTATCTCGCATCGTTGATCTAAATGTATCTAGATATTCTTTACGAAGCGCTGATCGTTCCTTAGCTTCTGCCTCTGTTAATGTACCACTTTTAGCCTTAGCAGAAAGTTCATTGATTCGGTTAATTTTTTCTTTTGATAACATAATTACACACCTTTCAATACATATCTTAATGAATATTATATGCAAAGTATAGCATGTATCCCCTTGAAATGCAGTTATACCAACCTTTTAAGTATCCTTATATTTTTGAAATAAATTCCACAAATTGCATGACTTTGAGAAATTACAAGTGTATAACTAATTATAGGGTTCCAAAACAAAATTAATTTATGCTTGGAGGAATATAAATTGTTTATCAAAACGAACAGACTTTTAATAAGAGAATTTGAGATTCAAGATTGGCAAGCTGTCTATGAATATACTTCGAATCCAAATGTAATGAAGTATATTCCCGAAGGAGTTTTTAATGAAGAAGAAGCTAAAAAGTTCGTATCAGAAAATAGCGGTGAACAAGCAAAATACTTCCCTGTTATTTTAATAAGCGAAAATATTGTCATTGGTCATATTGTTTTCCATCAATATTTTGGTGACCATACGTATGAAATTGGCTGGGTATTGAATCCGAACTATTACAATAATGGCTATGCCTCTGAAGCAGCAAAAGCTGTACTGAATTACGGATTTAAAGAAAAGAAACTTCATAGAATTATTGCTACATGCCAACCAGAAAATATCCCATCTTATCGAGTGATGGAGAAAATCGGCATGAGACGCGAAGGTTATTTTAAAAAATGTATACCAAATGGAGATGAGTGGTGGGATGAATATTACTATGCTGTCTTAAAAGAAGAATGGGCATAAGATCCTTTTAGAGATTATCGATTTCTAGAGGAGATTTATATGAAAAAGACCGCTGTATTATTGTATCCCAAATTTAGTAAATTGAGTGTAGCATTATCTATATTAATACAAGGAAATAAACCCGTCATAACTGTGGATTAAACAGCGCAAAAATTAAAGGGGAATCTGGGTTATCTTGTATAGCAGATACACAAATAAGTGATATTAATCTTGACGAAGTTGATAGCTTGATATTACCAGGGTGTATGGATATAGCTTTATTAATACACGAGCAAAAATTAATAGATTTTATTAGTCATGTAAATGCCAAAGGAGCTATCATTGCAAGTATTTCTAGCACGCCATCTCTTTTAGCAAAAGCAGGAGTATTAAAGAACAAAAAATATACTGTAGGATTATCTCCAGAAGGTATGGATAAGCTGGGCTTCTTTGATCTTAGTCATCTCTCTGAAGACTTAGTTGTACAAGACGGCAACATCATAACTGCAAGAGGCAAAGGTTTTATACAATTTGGCATTACTGTGGGTAAAGCCCTGCAGCTCTCTTTTGATGAAAATTGGTACAGGGCATAACAAAAAAATCGCTAAAGAGAGGTAGAAATCACTACTTCTCTTATTTTTTTACTATTCATTCTATTTGTTGATCGGGTATACCCGTCACTTTGGAACTTAACCTTTAAAAATTAAAAAATCAGCGGGACGATAAAAACCCCACTGATTAATACGTTACTTTATTTTGCCCGCTTCCCTCTTGATGTTCCCGATATCTCCTATGGACTGTAGCTTTGCTTACTTCAAAGCCTAAACCTCTAAGTGTCATGGCGATTTCCTCAAAGGTGAAGCCTCGATTACGTAGGTTGACAATTTCGTCTATAGGAACATCCTTACGTTCTTGACCATTTGGATTTCCACGGTTAGATAAATTGTTTTCAGGGCGATAGCCATTTTCAACGGCACGACGCATGCCACGTCGTATTTTAGCATTATGGATTCTACGCTGGTACTCCTCTACGATTGCTAAAATTTCTAAGAGCATCGTATCCATTTCATTTAATTGTATAGGTCCCTCGTCTCGCATAGAAAAAACATTAGTTTCAGTTTTCTGCAATAAATGCAATACTGCCATTCGAGCATTTCCACGTCCTAAGCGTGTTTCATCCTGTACAAATAATGCTTCTATTTCTTTTTCTTTAATGAAATCAAGCATTTCTAGTAAACCTTCACGTTCCACATCATAACCACTATGCTTGTCCTTAAAAACATGCTTAACTTCGTAGCCCTGTTCTTTAGCATAGCGCATCAACTCCTCCTGCTGACGCTCTAACGAGGAACTTTGTGTCTCTTTTTCTGTACTCACACGGCAATAGACAACGGCCGATTGTTGATTCATTTTCATTTGTCGTTTCTCGCAATTTCAATTGAATTTATAGGGGATGGGTCACCCACTACTGGAATCACTAAGGATTTACCTGCAATAATTTGTGCGTTTGATAATTCATTTTCTGTTTTCACAAGCTTAATCCATTCATCCGTTTTCATTTTACCACGGTATTGATCGGCTAACGACCATAAGCTATCACCATGTGCGATTTCAATTTCTGTGTACGTTACATCGCCTGGGTCTGTTATAAAAAGGTATGCCGCAAAAAGCAAACAAGCTCCTAATAAAGTTGTAATATGTGGATTTTTCTTTAACCAGTTCATGTTTAAAACCCCTTTTCTAGAATGTTTGTTCGGAATATATGTTCTCATATTAATACGAACAAACGTTTTTGTCAAACACTTTTCGAACCTATGTTTGCTTAAGTGTTCGCATTCTGTTATACTACTAATTAGTAAAATGATTAAAAAAAGAGGTGAGCAATTATGAAAAAAGTTTCGAAAAGACAAGAGGCCATATTAGAGTTCATTAAAGAAGAAGTACGAGCAAAGGGGTATCCACCATCTGTACGTGAGATTGGGGAGGCAGTTGGACTTGCTTCAAGCTCAACAGTTCATGGGCATTTAGCTCGTTTAGAACAAAAAGGCTTGATTCGACGCGATCCAACTAAACCACGTGCTATTGAAATTTTAGAGCCAGAAGATTCTATCCAAAAGCAACACGTTATTCATGTCCCATTAGTTGGGAAGGTTACTGCAGGTTCTCCAATAACTGCTGTTGAAAATATCGATGAATATTTCCCACTCCCAGATATTTATGGTACAAGTGAAGATCAATTATTTATGCTTGAAATTATGGGTGAATCAATGATTGAAGCTGGCATTTTAGACGGAGATTTAGTTATTGTTAAACAAAAAGCAACAGCTGATAATGGTGATATTGTCGTAGCAATGACTGAAGAGAATGAAGCAACTGTAAAGCGCTTCTTTAAGGAAAAAAGTCATTTTCGTTTACAGCCTGAAAACTCAACAATGGAGCCAATTATCGTAGATCAAGTTTCTATTTTAGGGCATGTTGTAGGTCTATATCGTCGTGTACATTAAAAGTATCTCAATATTAAAGTATAAAAGGAGGTTATTATGTTCACAAATGGGCATATACCTCTTTTTCTTATCTTTTGAGTGTTATTTTAATCACTAAAAAAGAACCCACTTGAAAATGGATTCCTTACACCTAGCAATGTATTCATGTTCATCACCAAGGTTATCTTAGTAAAGTTTATGCCTCTACCTTAAATTTCAAACTTGCCTTTACAAATGCAGCAAATAGTTTCTTTGATATTTCATCTCCTGCAATAGCTAACTCTTCAGGATGCCATTGAACTGCTAAACAAAATGGTAAATCATCATGCACTACCGCTTCAACGATACCATCACTTGATTTTGCTACCACTTTCAGCTTTTCTGCTACTACGTTTATTGCCTGATGATGAAATGAATTCACAGCAATTTTTTCTTCCTCAATAATCGTTTTTAATAATGTATCAGGTGATAGGTTAACATAATGTGTTGTAACACCTCTTGCTGCTTGTTGCACATGCTTTATTAATTTTTTACTATGATACTCACTTTCAATATCCTGATAGACTGTGCCTCCAAATGCAACATTTAGGATTTGAAGCCCTCGACAGATTCCGAGAATCGGCATTTTCCGAATAGAGGCTGCACTAATTAAAGCAAGCTCCACTGCATCTCGTTCGGGATGAACCTTCCCTAATTTTGGTGTAGGTTCTGCGTCAAAGAGGAATGGATGTACATCATAGCCACCCGATAGTAATAATCCGTCCGTCAACGATAAAATTTGTGCTACATCCTCTTCAACGCCAATTGGAATTATTAGTGGAACTCCCCCTGCCTCCATTATACTTTTGCTATAAGCAGCATTTAATCTTGAGGACAAATCATCCTCCGCAAAAGCCGTTATTCCGATAATTGGTTTCATCCTATCCCCTCCATGATCTTTAGCTTGCATTCACTGCCTATGAAAGAATCCGTCAATGATTACTTACCAAAACCCAAGATACCAATTCATCAACGCATCTCCATAGAAATAGATGATAATAGCTGCGAGAGCAATAGAAGGTCCGAATGGTATAGGCGTTTTCCTTCCCTGTCCACGTATCTTTAATACAACGATGCCAACAATCATGCCAATTACTGCCGCTACAAAAAGCGTCAAAATGGTATGTATTGTCCCGAGTACGAGACCAAGTAAAAAGAATAATTTAATATCGCCACCACCCATTCCACCTCTTGATAGAACAGCTATACAATATAATATGCCAAAACCTACGACAGCACCAACTATACTGTCCCACCAAGGAGACAACGGAGAGATCACGCGTCCAAAAACTAGCAATGGTAAAAAGAATAATAGCACCTTATCGGGAATAAGCATATACGCAAAATCCGATACAACAATAATGACTACTAATGAAATTAATAATAGCGCCACAAAAAATTCTGCACTAAAGCCTAATTGCCAATAAGCAAAAGCAAATAATAGGCCTGTAATAAGTTCCATCAATGGATAAATCCAAGAAATTTTTTGCCCACAGCTACGGCATTTTCCACCTAAAAATAAATAAGACAAAACAGGCACCAAATCAAGCGCCGTCAACTGTCTCTTACAAGAAGTGCAATGCGAGGGTGGGTGCACAACGGACTCCTTCATAGGCACACGTAAGCCAACTACATTAAAAAATGAGCCAAGAACGAGCCCAAATAGTAAAACTGTAATGGTATAAGCGATTTCCATTTTTATGTCCTCCTATACTAATAGACGCCCATACACTTAAGTATGCGCGCCATCTAGATTATTGTTGTCCTTCATAATAGAACGTCGTTACTTGTATAGTTGCTTTTAAGGTTGTATCAGCGTCTTCCTTGAATTTCGCTTCTTCACCAGTTAATGTGAAATCGATCGCATCAATTTTCATCACACGATCAATTTTTTCAATTTCTTTTATAAACTCAACCATAGCTTTATTATCCAATGCGACAACTTCAATATCAAATGTTACGAGTTTTAATTCCTTTGGTAAAGAGTCTTTATTGAGAGTAGCAGTTGGTATTTTATCTTTCACTTCAGGTGTTTCATCATTTTTAGCAATAGCTTGTTCATCCGCTTCAGTTGCAGATTGCTGTGTATCAGCCTGTTCCTCAGAATTTGTCGAGTTAGGATCTGTAATAGCTGACTCCATTACGAGCGAATCATAATTATTAAAGTCCATAGCTTCTACCCGCGTGCCTGTCACCACTTCAATCTCTTCAATATTTCGAATTACTTCGTCAATCGCTCGAGTTTGAGGTACTTTTTTACGTAATGTTAAGTTACTTGTACGATTAGATTTACCGTTCTTTTCAATTAAAGCAATCTGCTCCTGAATTGTAGATACTTCTTGTTGAAGCGCGATATTCGAGCTTTCTTTCGCATCCACTTCTTCTAATTTAGGTGTTACTATATAGTAATAAAGCGCAAATAAAATGGCTGCAATTAAAGCTGTTAAGATAAGAATCGTTGAATTTTTACTACTTGTCATGATTCTCTACCTCCAGCGAGAAATTTAAAATCAATTCCTAATGTAATAGTTGCCGAATAACGTGGTACTTCCTTAAACTTGTTCTTAGGACTTTTTTCCTCTTGGTTCTCAATAGCAACATCAAAATTAGAAATAGTATCGACCTGTATATCATTGAAATAAGGGCTTGCAGTTAGCTTTTCTAAATAAGATGATATAGCTGACATCGTTTCAAAATCAGCCGTAATTTCAACATTTTTCTCACCAAATACATAGTTCCTTAAATACGTTTGCTCTGGTAATAATACTTGCGTTTCATCCATTAAAGGTGTCACAGGATAGGATACTTTTTCCACAAATTGTACGGATTGCTCCAATGAGCCTTTATTCGCATTTTGCTTACTATCTAACTCTATTTGAAGTTGTTCGCGTTGCGATGAAAGCTCCACTTCCTGCGCATTTAATGTTGTAAGATCACTTTTTGCTTGGAAAAACAGGAAAATCATATATCCTACTATGATACCAATAAGAATAATAAATACTACATATATTAAAGTAGGCGTTGAATGCTTCTTTTCCAAATTCGGCAAGAGGTTAATGTCTGGTACCATTAGTTAACCTCCTTTAATGCAAGTCCTAATAAGCTTGCAAATTGCTCTGAAAATTGAGGGAAAGATTTTTGAATGATTGAATCATTTAACATAATAATTGGTATCGAAAAATTATTTTCTAAAAACTCTTTAACGGTTGAAAGTAGTGGATTATCTCCTAAAATGATAATCTCATCTACACTTTTCTCACCTTTATGTAAGGAAAACTTAAAAAAATTCATAATACGATCGATTTCAAGCATTTGATCGGTAAGAATCATACGATATTCATCTTCAACTTCTGAATGATAAGAAAAACGATACTCTTCAATTTCTTCAGGCTTCCATTTCGATAAATCTGTATCAAATGATTGGTATCGTAAAAACTCCAGTTGCCCAAATGAAAAAATACTTATCGATAATTCATTGATTGACCAATCCGCTATTAAATAAGTTCGATCATCCTTTATTAGCTGCAAATACTCTAACAGACGAATATTACACAATGCTCGAATATCTGCTGCTTGTGGATCTAATGTAGCATCGAGTAAAAGTCCAATCATTTTCGTCACTTCTTCTGAAGGTGCTGCAAATAACATAGCCTGTCCATCATTAGGATTCGGGTCATACACATCGATAAGAGGATCTTGAAACGGAAGATGGATGGACTGACCAAGCTCCATTTCCACATAACCTTTTAATTCATTCCACTCTATATCATCAGGATGCTCAAAGCTCTTTAACAAAACGGAAGTATCCGGTACAAAAATACGCGCATTTTGCTTTTTGCCAGCCCATTTTGCCACATCATTTTTCATGACATCAAACAATTCCATTTCATTCTGAATAACAGATCCTTCAACAATCCCCTGTGCTAATGGCATTTCATAGCCTTTCCATTGCGACGGATCAGCACCTTTTGCCACAATCGCACGCAATATATAATCCTTTATTTCAATCGACACATGCGATTTTTTCTTTTTTGTAAACATGTGAAAAGATGCCTCCTTCTGAACTTTAGCTTTAATAATTAACCATCCATTTCCCAACCAGAAGCACAGATTAAACTGCACTTCTGAGTAGGTTGGGAGGGTTTATTTCGAAATCCATGAAAACTTATCTGTGTCAGTATCAGGTTTATCAACCTCTAATTCTGATAATGTTGATGCATCAATTTTATATTCTTTTTTGCCTGCAACAATACCTTTTGTTACTGTAATTTTCCCTTCGCGAGTTACCGTGAATTCTTTAACTGTACCTGAATCTTTTACATAATCAGTTAAGTTAGTTGTAGTATTTGTGAAGGTTGCGGAAGGTTCAGTATTGTCCGTATAATAAATATTTGCTGCACTTATTAAGTTTGCTGCATCTGATTTAGCACCTTTCACACGGCTATTTTCGATTATATTCCCAATAGCAGGAATAGCAATCGCCGCAATAATCGCTAGAATGACGATTACTGCTAATAGCTCGATTAGTGTTAAACCTTTTTGATTTTTTAATAGTTTTTTGTTTAAGAGTTTTTTGAACATCGGTGTTCCTCCTTATAAATTGTTATGATTAGTCCGAAAATATGTACACCTACTACTACAACAACTACTACTGTCTTTTCTATACCACCCCCTTTAAAGTTCGTAAGCTTACATATTTTCGTATAATGCGAACATTGGTAGGAAAATTGCCGCGACAATCACACCTACAACCGCTGCTAAAATTAATATCATCAATGGTTCGACGAGCGATTTTAATGTATCGACGGAGCGATCCACCTCATCCTCATAGAAATCTGCTATCTTCTCGAGCATATAATCAAGAGAACCTGTTTTTTCTCCGATAGATGTCATTTGAGTTACTAAAGGAGGAAACAGCCAACTTTTTTCTAATGGCTCAGATAAGGTACCGCCTTTTTCTAGATTATCTCTTGCCTCCAGTACAACCTGTCCTACTACTGGATTCCCTACAACCTTTTCGACAATTGTTAGTGCCTGTAGAATTGGCACCGAACTACTGAATAGAGAGGATAAGGTTCTAGTCATTCGAGCAATTACATTTTTTTGCATTAAAATACCAAATACAGGAATTCTCAATAATGCATAATTCACATTGTAATGAAATTGCTTATTATTTTTATAGAAAAATCTAAATAGCAGAATCGATAATATGAGAATCCCAATCGCAAAATACCAGTATGCTATTAACCAATCCGAAATACTGACAACAACGACAGTTAAGATCGGCATTTCGATGTCCATTTCTTCAAAAGTAGCCATAAACGTTGGCACGATAAAAACCATTAAAAACAAACCTACAGCGATTGTCAGAACTGATAAGATAGCCGGATATGCCAATGCCGATTGTACTTTCTTCTTAATTTTAAATTGTTTTTCCAGTGTCCCGGCTAAACGCTCTAAAGTCTCATCGATATTCCCTGTTGCCTCACCTGAGCGCATCATATTCACAAACATGACAGGAAAAACCTTTGGGTGTTTGGCCGCAGCGTCTGAAAACGCTGTCCCCCCGCGTATATCCTCTTCCACTTGTTCTAATGCTTTTTTCAAGGCTTTACTTTTCGTTTGACCACTTAAAATATGTGTTGCCTCTACAATTGAAACGCCAGCACGGATTAGTGTTGCATATTGACGACAGTAAATGACGAAATCCTGGTGCTTCACTTTACCGCCAATGTTTAAGTCTTTGTGCAAAATGCTTTTAGACTCTTCCAGCTCACGAGCATTAATGCCTTGTGCTCGTAATTTTTCTAGTGCTACTTTTTTGTTAGTCGCGTCAATAATTCCTTTTTTGTGTGCACCTGTTTTTGTGCGTCCACTATATCGAAAAACGGTCAATTATAATCCCCCGCATTCATATATGGCCTTGCTTCTTCCAAAGAAATTTTTCCCATTGCTATTAGCTGCTGCATAGAAGATTCCAAAGTATGCATGCCTAAAGCTTTACTCGTCTGCATAACAGTAGGAATTTGGTGAACTTTTTCATTTCGAATTAAATTTGAAATAGATGGTGCTTGTACTAATATTTCAGTTGCAGCAATACGTCCCTTAGCGTCCTTACGTACAAATAAACGCTGTGAAACAATGCCCACTAAAACATTGGCTAGTTGTACACGAATTTGTCCTTGCTGATGTGGTGGAAAAACATCTATAATTCGATCAATCGTAGTCGGAGCACTACTTGTATGTAATGTCGCCATCACTAAATGGCCCGTTTCTGCCGCTGTAATAGCTGTTGAAATCGTTTCGTAGTCCCGCATCTCGCCTACTAAAATAATGTCAGGGTCCTGACGAAGCGCGGCACGCAAACCATTGGCAAAGCTCTGCGTATCGACGCCTACTTCACGTTGATTAATAATGGATTTTTTGTGTGTATGTAAATATTCAATCGGGTCTTCAAGCGTGATAATATGCTTTGATTTTGTTTCATTAATATGATCAATCATTGCCGCAAGTGTTGTTGATTTTCCAGAACCGGTTGGCCCAGTTACTAAAATAAGTCCCTGTGGTTTTTCTGCTAATTGATACAGCACCTGTGGCATATTTAACGATTCAATAGAAGGAATTTTTGCTTCAATTAAACGGGCTGCTATTGTCACTTCATTGCGTTGATGATACGCATTTACACGAAAACGACATTTCCCGGGCAATGAATAGTTAAAATCAGTTTCCCCTTTATCATGAAATTCTTGTAATTTATGTTCTGGTAAAATAGCTTTCACCATTGTCTGTAATTCTTCAGAAGTTAGTAGTTCACTCCCATAATGATCTAGCTGCCCATGGATACGATAAACCGGCGGGATCCCTTTTGTTAAATGGAGGTCAGACGCTTTTTCTTCAAATGCGCGTGTTAATAGCTCATCAATATTTCTACATGTTGTCATGAACATTCACCTCCTAATCTACATTTGCTACACGCAATACTTCTGAAGTAGTTGTTAGTCCCTCTACTACTTTTAACAACCCATCTACAAGTAATGTGTAATAACCTTCTTGTTTCATATAATCACGGATCACACTATCGCTACTTCGACTTAAAATCATTTCTTTAATATTGCGGTCGATTGGTAAAATTTCATGAATAGCCATCCGTCCACGATACCCGGTTTGATTACACGAAGGGCAGCCTCTTCCGCGTCTACCATGTGTGAAACCTTCAATGCCGTTATTACGCATTATTTCTAATTCATGGTTCGTAAAAGTATAGTCCTCTCCACAATCTCGACAAATTCGTCGTACTAAACGCTGTGCCATAATTCCTACAAGTGAGGAAGATAATAAAAACGGTTCTACCCCCATATCTTGAAGTCGAGAAATCGATTCTACTGCACTATTTGTATGTAACGTACTTAACACTAAATGCCCTGTTAACGAGGCACGTACTGCTATTTGCGCCGTTTCAAAATCCCTAACTTCACCTATCATTACAATATCTGGGTCTTGGCGCAAAATTGAACGTAATCCAGTGGCAAAAGTTAAGCCTACTTCTTCTTTCACTTGAATTTGGTTTATGCCATCGAGCTGATATTCAACCGGATCCTCAACTGTAATAATATTGACACCCTCTTCATTCAAGTTAGTTAAGGCAGCATATAATGTTGATGATTTCCCTGATCCCGTAGGACCGGTAATGAGCAGAATGCCATTCGGATTGGCAATCATGTTTCGGAAAAGGGCCTCGTTTTGCGCTGTAAAACCAAGCTTGTCAATAGAATTGGCAACACTGCTTAAGTCTAAAATCCGCATTACTACTTTTTCTCCATAAACTGTTGGCAATGTCGAAAGTCGAATATCTACTGGCCTAAAATTAACATTCGTTTTAATGCGTCCATCTTGAGGAATTCGATTTTCGGTAATATTTAAATTCCCCATAATTTTAATACGTGCTAATACTATATTTTGCATATGTTTTGGTAAAGAGCGCTCTGTTCTCAAAACGCCATCCACTCGATAGCGAACCCTTAACTCCGTCTCCTGTGGGTCAAAGTGGATATCGCTCGCTCGTTGGGCAACTCCGTTAGCAATAATTTGATTAACTAGTCGAACAATCGGAGAATCCTCTCGTTCTATTTCTTCCTGTGTTTCAGCAACTGTCGCGCCAATGTCGAGCAATGCGGCTTCCATAGACTCTTGTAAATCATAGTATTTTGTTAGTGTTCGATATAAATCATCCTTAGCTGCAATACTTGTTTCGATTTGGCAGCCCGTCGCCATACGTACTTCTTCAATTGCAAAATAATCCATCGGGTCAGCCATCGCGATAAACAGTTTATTTTTTTCGCGACGAATCGGGATAATATTAGTTCGTTTAGCGAGTTCGGCTGGAACAAGCTGCAGTAAATCCGGGCTAATTGAATATTGGTTCAAATGAATGTGTGGGATTCCTAGCTGAAACTCTAGTACTTCGATTAACTGTTGCTCAGTTAGAATATTTTCTTTTATAAGAAAATCACCCAATTTCTCTTCTTTTGTTTTGTTTGTAAGAGCACATTCTAATTGCACATTTGTAATAACACCAGATTCGACAAGTAAATCACCTAAGCGCTTTCGTCCAGTTTTTACGACCATTCGCGTTTGCTCCTCTCTTTACGGGCTGGTTTGTATAAAATTCCCACCTTTATCGTAGTAGCCGTATACAATTTCGGGGTCATTCGGGTCTGTTGAAGTATTAGTATCTTTACTCGATATTGCAGCATTATTGCCGGATTTTTTATTTTCAGATTGTGTATCTGGTAATCCATCTCCATCTAGATCCATTTGTAAGTCAGGATCATTGGAATTTACCTTATCCGTTCCACTACTATTTTCAGAAGCAACAGGTTGTCTTGAAGATTTCACAATAATTTTATTAACTGGTGGATAATAGTCACGACTAACAAGTTCCTCTGCAGTGTTACCATCTTCTGAAATCGAGCGATACACTTCGACCCGCACACCTTCTTGACCTTTTTGAATAACTTCTTCTCTACCTATTGGTAAATCTTTCGAATAACGAGTAATGACTCGAGGCTGTATAATCTTATCTTTACTAACACGAACTGAAATTTCTTTTTCTTTCTTTTGAGCTAGTAATTCCACTTTTAAAGAATCACCTTCTATTGTGAGTTTTAATTTATTCGGTTGATCCGTACGGTTTATAAATTGCAAATCTTTCTCTAACGCTTGATTTACCTTCGCATCCAAACCTTGTTGTAAATAATTTGGCTTCTGTCCTTGAGAATGTCTTTCTAAAATCTCATAGTCGGTTTGAAGAGCAACATGATAAAGCATAGAGGCGAAGAAATTAATCGCTTCACTATCTGATTCTTCATATTGTTCTTCTATCATCGTTAAAAAAGAAAACGGTTCATTCGGTAAAACAATAGCATCATTTAATGTATTCGCTAATTTATCCACACCCATTGCATTTGCAGGGATTTCCTCAATCGATAGAGCTAAACGCTCCGCTTCTATTAAAGTAGTATCTGCAACTGTTGCAGCGACTTCATGACGTTTTAAATTGGAAGCTTCGGTAATAATCGTATGTAATGTCTTTTCAACTTCCCATACACCAGTAGCCTCAAGCTGCTTCTTCACTTGCTCGTCAACCACCACATGTAAGGGTATATGTACTACTTGTCTTTGCTTCCAGAAAGCAAGCCAAGACTTGTCAGTTAAACTATGATATTCAGCTAACGTACTCTCTACATCAAATACAAACAATTTAGGATCGAGTGAAATCGTAACATTAGCCCCTTCTACATCGATAGGAGCCTCTTGCCAAGTATTTATGGCCTCTCGTAAAGCATTTTCAATAGCATCATCTTCTAAATCCTTAACTGATATTCCACCGATTGTAGATTCATCGCCTTTAGCTAATGCTCTATCCATCATTAAATTCGGTACCCAGACTGTTAATAAAATGATTAGAACAGCTACTATTGAGCCTAGCTTCAAATGTAATTTCATAGCCTTACCGCCTTTACAAATATATCCAAAATTAAAATGTCTAATTACTCATATATGTCCATTACTTTTTATTCATATTTTTACCATACAACATACTAGATATTATTTAATGAGTCTTTTTAACTAAAAAAAGTTAAAATTTTATGAACTGAATTTTTTTCATATGTAATTAAAATCATCAATAACACATTGTCAATAAGGTAAACACCCTATATAATAGGGTTATATATACCTATACTTTTCCGAATCAAACTTATTAAATCAAATTTTCTAGATAGAAAAAACTATTAGATCGGAGGTAAGTTTTTTATGTTGATCAAATCACAGAGAGGATTTTCTTTAATCGAAGTAGTTGCATCACTTGTATTAATATCTATTATTCTTTTATCCTTTGCCCAAATATTTATATCTACGAATAAAACAGCCACAGTAAATACCGAAAAATTAGTCACTGTAAATTTAGCCGATGCTGTATTAGCTAAATTAAAATCTGATCCATTTACCAAAATAGCTACACAAGACTTAAATGATTATTTTAAAGATACCGGTGAACCAGATACCAAAAAGAAAAACCCACCTCTCGAGATAGATTTAAATGGAAAAACATATGCAATTACATATACCCCTTATCAAAATTCTAATAAATATGTAAATTCAGATTTCACAGAAAAGGATTTGAATCTAATAAAAGTAGTTGTAACAGTAACTTCTCAAAATGGAAAAACAAAAGGCTCGTCGGAAGGATATGTGTCAATTGAATAAATATATGAAAAATCAAAATGGTTTGACACTAATTGAATTACTCGCAACGATTGTTATTCTAGCAATCGTCTCCACCTTTATCTTTTCAATCCTTGTGAAAACTTTAGAAACGAATCAAAATATTCAACAAGAAACTATGCTTAGGGATGAAGCAGATCTAATCATAAGTAAATTTATTAAAACCCTCTATACAACAAACCAAAGTCATATTGTAAGGAATATCAGTAATCAATATATTGAAGTAACCAATGATCTGTCTAAATGTAAAAAAAACGATGATGGTAAATGGATTATTACTAGCGAATGCGAAAAGACTCTTGAGCCGATAGGATTTAAAACTGAAAATAGCACTACATATATCCATTTTAAAAAGGAGAAATATAAAGTTCAAAACAGCAACATTAAAATTTCCGAAAATTCAAAAATAACAGGAAACCCTATAGTCGAATCCATTTACACAATCAATTTAAAGCTTCAGATTATAAAAAAACGTTCAGGTAATGACCAAACAAAAACTATGGAATTTAAAAATCAGATTGAACCTATTGTAAGCTCAAAATAGTTTAAATAAAGGAGATTGTACTATGAAAATTTTCCAGCAAAATGAAAATGGCTATTCATTGTTACTAACATTTGCAGTCATCATCATTTTCACTATACTCGGTTTGAGTCTTATCACTTTAACGTCAAGCGGCATTACAAAAAACAACACCCGAGAGGAACTAGTACAAGCACAAGATTTATCAGATAAAGGAATCGACTATGCCGTTAAAGACATTCAAGCTATTCTAAATAAAGAGATTAAAGATAAACCTATGGGAAAGACTGCATTTGAAACTTTCCTCGATAACACCTTGAATGCTTCAAAGCTAAGTTGCTCGCAAGGCATTAACATCCCTGCTGAGAAAACGAATCAAACAAACGTCTGCATCGAGAAAGTAGAACTAATGTCAAATGAAGAGAAGGATCGTTATAAACGCCTAGTAACATTTAAAAGTACTGGAAAAGTAAATAGTAAAGAGCATATTACATATTCACAGATTATCATCGGCACAGATGCAATTCCAGATCAATTACGCTATGCTGTTTCAACGAATGACGAGGGGAATCTTTATTTACATGGTGGTGTTGAAATTCAGGGAGATATTAAAACAGATGGTCATTTAATTATCTCTGAAAAAGCCCATTGGCTAAAAAATAATATAGCACAATGGCCAGATAGCGTTTTTCCTAGAATAATTCCAGACTCTAAAAGTGTTACCCCAAAAATTATTATGAGGGAATCAGAAAAAAATATATATTATGTAAATAATACTGTTGATTACTCCTCACATATATCTGGCAATACAAACTATTTAAACAGTTCAAGATATATAAAATTCATCCCTTCAAATCCTGCTTCAAAAAGTGAATTACAGAAACGTTTGTTTTTAACAAAAAATGTATCCCTAGTCACAAAAAGCTTACCAGGAGATAATCTTGAAATAACAGAGAAAGTTATACCTTTGTATACAAATAAAAATTATAATAAAAATTATCCCGCTGGATTAAGTGTCTCGTACACAAATCACGAGACATCTAAATTTAATAGAGACAATATCATTTTCATACATGGAGAAAAAGAAGACTGTAATATTTGGGGTTTATTTGGATGCAAGAAAACCCTCGATAGAGGAAATTTTAATATTAATGGAAGTGGAAAAACTTTAAATTTGTCGGGCACCTATTTTATTAATGGAGATTTCAATGTCAACAATACTAATTTACGTAGCGATGCCATGCTATATGTAAACGGAAACGTTGATATTAAAGATAGTACTTTAAATGGCATAAATTCAAACAGCACCCTCTTTATTTTCGCTACAGGAGATATTTCAATTAGTAATATTTCTGTTGATAGTGCTACGCCAAGTATGATTAAAGGCTTTTTCTATTCAAAACAAAACATGATTATGTATGGAGTTGGCTCGAATATTAACTTGTATGGAGGCATTTCTGCAAAACGAACGATTCTAACTGCAGTACGAGGTAATAGTTATAACTATACTTATGAAAGTTCTAAAAACCAAAAAGAAACCGTTATTACAAACGGTGTTGAAGTACCTAAAAGAAATTCTAGATTGAAAATAACCTATGACGAAAATTTAATATCCCAATACACGTCCTTTAAACGTGATGAAGAAGAAGAATTTATTACAGAATTGAACGAACCCGAAACTATTAATCGTTATTAAAATAAGGGTTGTTTAGAAAGACTGATTTCACACAGTCATTGTAAACAACCCTTTTCTATTATTTCCTCAAGAACCATCCCGACAAATCGAAGAATATATGTTTTTCAACCGCTTAATGCTATTTAGTCAACTTCAAGCATACCATTAGAAATTGTTAAATTGTTATTTTCTTCAAAAATCAAGCCACCATTTGATATTGTATCTTCAATCGTTTTCGGTTTGTACGTAACAGCCGGAGCTCCACTAGTCTTTACTGTATGAGCCATTATTCCGCCTATAACTGTTCCTGATCCCCCCAATATGACTCTTGCATTAGGGGCATATATATATAAGTTATGATTATAAGATCCTCCTTCAATAGTGATATTTGATCCACCTGCATAGATATTTCCTTGTACGCTACCCGAACCATCAATGTTTATATTGGTTGATTTAGCATAAATAGAGGCTTTTGTGCTTGTATCACCAGTAAAATCCATTGACGAAGTGCCTGCATAATAGACACTTAATTGGCCTATGTCCCCTGTATTATTCATACTTGAATCCCCCTTTAAATCAAAAGCATTCTTTATATACAAAGTTAATTTACCACTTCCTATAATCTTTAAATGACCTTGAGAGAAGTCAAAGTTATCTATAAATAAATTTTTGTCTGAATTACCAACATCAATCGTTAATGTATTATTCGAAGCAACCATAAGCGTCTTGACGTACATATCCTGAGAAATCGGAAGAATACCACTGAAATTTGGTTCACCATTTATCTTTCGATCCCCATCGATCTCAATTGAATTATTTTTCAAAAAATGTTGAACCCGCTCCCCACCGATTGTAACTTGGATTGATTTCGTATATGGCCTTGTGCTTAAATTAGTAAATTGATTATCCGGGAAAGGTGGCAATATATCTTCAGGAAACGCAACATTCCCTATAATCTCATTTGTAATAGTCATCCAGTCTGGTTTTGAAAATTTATCCAATGTCGTTCCAATTTTCCCACTAATTTTTGTATCATCTTGTTTAATAGCAATATTTCCACTTTCCGATACAACATCCCCATTAAACTTACCGCCCCCAAGTACGATGTTTTCAATAGCGTGGATAGCAGCGGCATTTGAAAAAGCAGGGCCAGTTTCCGTTCCACTTCCTAAATTAACTGTAATTGTTTGCGCTACGGCTCTCGTTTTCTTACCAATAGATCCAACAGACGTTATTTTATATTGCAAAGGTTCTGTATTTTCTTGAACAATCGTTACATTCGCAATAGGTTTTTCTTTAAATTGTTCATCAAAAGTGACTGTAGTAGTATATGTTGATTGGGTATTCTCTTCAAAGGTTTTTTTTAAGCTACGTTCAAATGCATCAATAAAATCTAACTTAAATTTTTCCGGCTTTCTTTTATCAAGAGGTAGCTTATTGAAATCCTTTCTATTTTGATCGTATGTAATTTTTGCTAATTGTTCTACTTTGCTTTTTGTACTGTTTAAACCGCCTTCTGCAATGTAAAATACAGATTGGTCATCTCGCTCACTAGTAGAAATCTTTAATGAATTTGCAGTAAGTGTTAAAAGCATAATTCCAAGAACTGATAGTAAAGCAATTGTCAAAATTACTAAAAGTAACGAATACCCATTTTCTTGTTTTAGATACTTAAACATCTAGCTACCTCCTCTGAAATATATAGTTGATGAAAAGGGCTTATTATTTGGCGTTGTAATATCAATAATTATATGACTCCGTTTATCTTTAATTTTAAAATCAAGTACATTCACAGCAATTATTTCATCGTTCCTTGCAATTGTCTGATTATTTCGATGAAACACGTAGTTGTATTTTTGATTATTTTGATTATTAGTTAATATATATTCTGTACGATCATCTAAGTCTTTCGTAATAATTTCTGTAGATTTACGAGTATCTTTAGTAACAACTTTCAAAATATAAGTTGCATCAGACAATTGTACACTCGATTTCATTTGTTTATCGCTAGAAGTCTTGCCATTCGTTAAGATCGACATTAGAACAATAGAAACGAGCGTAACTATTATGGTAACAGCCAAAACTTCTAGTAAGGTCATGCCTCTCTCATTATGAAATTTAGACATATGCACCACCTCTTTCCTTATAAGCTAAAAATATTTTGCACTTTTGCTTTTAATATCTTCCCTCTTGAATCATAGACTTCAATAGTAATCCTAACTGTTTTATCAGACGACATATCTTCAGCTGTCACTATTATGATTTCCTTATTTTTAGCATTCACGGGTGTCACTTTATACTGAGTGGTATTACCGCTCGATTTCTCTTCATCCTTTTCGTTTACGTATGGAAAGTCAGATTCCCAAGTTTCGATTTTGGTGGATTTGAAGTAGTTATACATTTTCTCCATTTCCTTTTGCGCTAAATAGGTTGCATCAATAATTTGTTCAGAGCTTTTTCCTGTTTTATTCGATTGAATGAGTAAGCCAAAAAAGGATACTAAGATGATAGTTATGATAACTAAAGAAGCAATAACCTCAATTAAAGAGAATCCCCCTTGACTGTTAAATAATTCTCTATTTTTACGCTTCATTTTCGCCCTCCTTCTGCAGATAATACTTTTATTAATATAAGATATCAAAAAAGTCTATTAGCCTTAAACACTATAATAACAGTGCTTATAGAAACTAATATTTACTAATTATTCAATTAAATACTATTTTATGATAATTACACTATTCCATATCTAAACAATATTTACAAGACCACTTCTTCATATGAATATATATATTTTTAAAAATTTTCCATACCTAAAACTACGTTTAAATTACAATAAAAAGCAATACGATGTAAAAAAACGTTTACCCAAATTATGGTAAACGTTTTTGTGAAAACATTTTATTCATTTCCTCAACAACCTACCCGACAACAGCAACCCAATCCCACCAATCGTCATAAATAGGACTGCTCGTATTAGTAAGTCTAGTGCTGACAAATCAAAGAATATAAGCTTAATAAACGCAATAACTAAGATGATAAAACCCGTTATGCGTAATGTTCGTAAGTTTCGCACGTTGCTAAGCCAAAGGGAGATACTTGCTGTCAGGAATAACGTAATCGTTGAGAAGGCAATGCTTAGCTTCCAATCAAGCAAACTGTTGTAGGAAAGCTGGAAGATGAGACCCCAAACAGATATCATCGCAAGCACCACACCTGCACTTACAATTGGGTCAAGAAGTTTCTCTATTTGCTCTTGATAGCTTTGATAAATGCGCCCCTTCATCAGTAAATCGATCATCATTGCTACGATAACAGCTATATAGACAATTCTTGTCACTATATTTAACCACTCGACACCTTGCATATTGTACGGAATTATTTCAAGCATTATTGTGAAGAGTATGAAAAATACACTAAGGACCGGCGTTAATGCACGCCCTTTGTATTTTGTTGGTACTAAAAGTGATCCCGCGAAAAGTACAGCGAGGATCATACACATTAGATGTGGAATATTACCAGCACCTGCAAAGTACGTTCCATCCAGCTTTCCGATATAAGCTAAGAAATAACCAGTCGTTATTACTGCTAAAAAGTCAATCACATATAGTTCCTTCATTACCTTTTCAAATACAGTCTGTGTCTCTTTCGGACGTCTTGCATATACATAAATAATTAGGAGATATATTCCTGGCATTATCAAGCTAACATGGTCTATGCTAAAAAATGGTGTTGGCTCATGAATTATAAAGCTTAAAGCGAGTGCAATCATAAATGAAAATGAGCTGACAATCTTCATCCTACTAATTCGTAAACGTAAACTCATCATTACGCCCATAAAGGTAATGAATGGGATGAGCAAATGATCCACTTTCTCTGGGAAATTCATAACTAGTAGTGTATTACATAATGTAATAAATGCGAGTGTTACGGCACTATCAAATGCCTCCTGCCATTTTTGCTTATAGCCATAACCCGCTAAAGCTGCAAACAAGCAAACTAATATGAGTAATAGTGCTTCGCTATATTCAATAGGACTAATGATAAAGTTCAAGAGCAATAAACTAAAGGCTCCTAGGCTAAATTGAAGTCCAACATGGATATATTTCAATTTAGACTCTGCATTATATAAACGGCACCAACTCGTGTGAAAAATAGATAAAACAACAAGGAAACCTATTGCAAAAACAGCTCGATTGTCCTGATTCATAAACGCTATAATGCTGACAGCTAGCACTGAGAAAAAGGTTGCTATATAGAGAGCCAACTTCTGCTTGTGTTGATGAATAACAAATTGCAGCATCGTAAATAGGACAACCACATAGATTAAAATAATGATAGGACTAAAATCCATATATTCTAATAAATAAGGTAATAATAATGAGGTAAATGCTACGAATATTGTTAGTACTTCGTTTTTCTTTAAATAGCTAATAGCAATACCGTAGCCGATATAAACGGCTGCAATAACAAGTGCCATCGTTAAACCGATGATTTCATACAATATCGCACTAGCCGCTGTTGTTAATATTCCAACAATAAACGCCCCACCGTATAAAGATATTGTGATGGCTGAAGACCCTATTTTTTTATGTTCCAACACATAAGCTGTTGCGGCTAAGGCAAGCGATAATGCATAGGCGAGAATAATTTTAACCTCGTTCGATAAATAGCCATAATCACTCACAAGCTTAAGACCCCAAAGCACCCCCATCACTAAAATTACCATAAATACTTTTGGAAGTGCCCACATAAAACGTTCTTCCAACGTTCGCTGTGGCTCCATCTTTTTTTCTGGAGCTGGCATTGTTTTTGGCCTTTGTTCCAAGTTTGAATTTGGCTTTGGGCTTTGCGCTAGTTTTGGCGTAGATTGCTCAATGATGGATTTTCTGGCGTTCAATATGCTTGTTTTCTCAACAGATTGCTGACGCTTTAAGCCCTCTAATTCCCGCCGTAAATCCACCATTTCTTGCTCGAGCGTGGCAATCCTCCGCTCCATTTCAAGCGACATTCAATCATCCTCCCTGCACTATCAATTTTTAACATTATAACATATTTATTCTTGTTGTAAAATTACACTTTTGATTTATTTTTACCCCATTATTTATCTTGGTCTTCGATACATTAAAGCACGTTCACTATCACTGGTTCCCCGTGTAGTTGGATCTACTACAACTCCTATTAAAACGAAAATTGATAATACGGTATTTAAGATGTGCGTTGCCTGATTACTCATTGCACTCGTTAAGTCATAGCCAAAAATAGTTGCTACTTGCTGTGCGAGTAACAAAATCAACGAAAATAGCGCAAATAAAAATGGTTTATGCTGAAAACGGATCATCCAGTTAATTCTCATAAATACTCACCTCCCTCCTTCTTATACACAGTATATGCTCCTCCGTAATATGGCACATATGCAAAAATGGAGCTATAAATAGAATAAGAGGGATTTTTATACCACAAATATTATTAAGTACAAATATGCAATGCTAGTTTTCGCAAAATGCACATTAAAAAGCCATCTCAGCAATGAGATGGCTTCGAATTGTTGAAAATCTATTATGTTAATGAAATTAAGTATAGCTCTTCGACAAAACGAGGGATTGATTTCCATTCCGACTGGGCGCTTTCTCGGGGGCGTCAAGTCTTCGCTCTATTTTATATCAGCTGAAGTTTTTTGTGGGAAAGTGAAGCGACAGCAACACCAAATGTTTTATGTCTGAAAAACAAAGCCTCCTAGCTATGATGATCCGTGCGAAAGCGGAGTGTCAGTGGAATTGTTTATTGCTAAGTTACGAAGTGTACGCAACAACAAAGTGCAGTAAGTGACACACCATTTCTTATACACCATTTTTGTTTTTCATCACATTAATCATTTCAGTAATGAGATGCTTCAAAGCCTTTTCGTTTATCAAATTTTCGCGCAACGAAAACTAGCCCATAAACAAGCGGTGTTGCTACAATGGACGCAAAAAATTTAAACAAATACTGTGTTATAAATAATGTCAGTAACACTTTAATTGGCATTATTCCATAAAAGGCTATCGTAATAAACAATGCAGTATCGATGAGTTGACTTAACATCGTAGACGCATTGTTTCGAAGCCAAAGTTTACCGCTTCCATGCTTTTCTTTTAATTTATTAAATATCACTACATCCAAATTAACACTTACCGTATAGGCTACAAGACTTGCAATAATGACACGCATACTGCCGCCGAGAATTGTCTCAAACTCCTGTTGATGAACAAAGGCTTCTGCAGGTGGTAGTGCAATGGCAATCGCGATAAAGCATGCTGCAAACACCTGTGCCATAAGCCCTGTTCTTACCGTGCGAGCGCCCGCTTCCTTGCCATATACTTCACAAATTACATCAATAAGAGGATACGTGAAAATAATTAAAATAGCTGCTGCCGGAAGCATCATCCATTCGCCTATACTAAACACTTTAACAGCTAAAACATTTGCTAAAATTAAAAAACCTACAAACAATCCATTTAAATAGTAAAGCATCAACGATTATCTACCTTTTCTGGATACAGATCGTGGTTCATCAAACGATGCTCCGCCATTTTTTCATATTTTGTGCCAGGGCGACCATAGTTACACCATGGATCAATGGACAGGCCCCCACGTGGCGTAAACTTACCCCACACTTCAATATAGCGCGGCTCAATCAGTTTAATTAAATCATTCATGATGATATTAACACAATCCTCATGGAAGTCCCCGTGATTACGGAAGCTAAATAAATAGAGCTTTAAAGATTTACTCTCCACTAGCTTTTTATCTGGAATAAAAGATATATACATAGTCGCAAAGTCAGGCTGCCCTGTCATTGGACAGAGGCTCGTGAATTCTGGGCAATTAAATTTCACAAAAAAATCGTTTTTCGTATGTAAATTGTCAACTGCCTCAAGTATCTCCGGAGAGTATTCAAATAAATACTTTGTGTTTTGGTTACCAAGTAGGGTTAAATTCTGTAATCCTTGTTCTTCATTTCTTCCTGCCATAAAAATGCCTCCTCAAGTTGTGAGAAGTCCATTACGCATTAAATCTAATAAAAAAAAATCGCCATATCCGCATTTTTGGGATATGGCGTAAATGACGTCATCCATAGTTTTTTATAGAGGGTATGCGCTATGAACCTCTTTCTTATTCGCTAGTAATATTAACTTAATGAACGCATTCAGTCAACTAAATTTTTCATAATTTAGCATTAAAAAAAAATACTGTCGTTATATCTTCCATAGTACAATGGCAACGAGTTACTAAATAGAACGTTACCTTATTATCTAAAAGCTTGGTTTAAGTAGAATACAGTATATATTCAATGCTGGAATATTTTCCATCTATTGGAGCTTATTAGGCGCTTTTATTATTGCCTATACACATAAAATAGTTGCTTACGTTTCTAATAAATGTGAAAGATATTTACACTATCCAGCCAATTTTATTTTTTAATCATTCTCCTTTGGGTAGTGTTTTACTGCTCTTCTTCCTAATATCTAGCCTTTTATTAAATGTTGTCTTGTATCGCTTAGTAACTGTTGGTAGTTACAATTTTATAGGGTTTCTAGGCTTAATTCCAATTGTTACAATCATCTTCAAGTTGTATTCTTCTTTGTTTGACCTTTTATCAAATATATCTACATTTACTTTAATAAGTAGTTTATTAGTTTTTAGTGCCCTACTTTACTCTATCCTATCTATGGCGATTCGAAATGCTCCTGTAAATCCAGAATAGTTCCATAAGGATTATTTAAATACCCAATGCTTTTTCGATGTATTTAATTTTATAGAGTAAATCATCTCTTAAAGTAAAGCCTTTTTGTTTTAACAGCAACAATCTTTAAGAAAACAGCCATAAGAAAATGATGCCAAGCCCATATTAAAGGTCTTGGCATTTTTTATTATCCATGTTCATCCTCTTGCGTTGTATAGTCAATGGAATTAGCTATGTCAACTAAAACTTCAGGTGTCACCTTATTTGAAACCCTTTTATCAATCCACAGCATGTATTGCCAATCTTCTCTTTCAAAAGCAAGAACATTAAAACCTGATATTTCCATATAAATAGAAGTCATTCCGTTTTTCAACTTGAATGTCTTTACTATATTTTCTTTTTTAGATGGGAACTTAAACTCAATAGGTCGAACCGTTATTTTATAATGATGCTCGGGAAGTTGATGATTAATAAATGTCGCTTCAAAAAAATCATTCATCTCATCGTCAAGATCATTAAATCGACCAAAATGATGTGTAAAACTAATAGGAGGTACTCGAAGTGGTAGCTTTAGCCCTTGATGAAAGTGCCGTTCAAAATCGGAGGCAGCTGCTTCAACCGTTTTATAGCCTATCTCTGGATAAATTTCTTCATAAGAACTGAGCGAATCATTGATATAGGCATCACTTGGTTGAGAAAATAATAAATAACAGGAACTTAAGCAGAGAGAAAAAATTCTGTCCATTTTATCACCTCAGTATCACTTTACGTGTAGTTTTTCCCAACTCAATGAAATTATGTGTCAAGTTGTATTCGGTTCACAGTTATTTATTCATTTTTCCTACGGATATTTTCCATTAACGCGCGATATAGATAAAGAAAAAAGCAATTGTTCGCGTTAATAAGTTCGAACAATTGCCTTTTTAGTTTAAAAGAGTATATGTGCAACTAATGCTGCGATTGGTAGAGAAATAATCGTACGTATTAAGAAAATAACAACTAGATCAAAAAATTTAAGTGGAATCTTTGTACCTAAAATAAGTCCACCAACTTCAGACATATAAATAAGCTGCGTCACAGAAACGACAGCAATTACAAATCGTGTAGTGTCAGCTTCAATCCCTGCTCCTAAAATTGAAGGTAGGAACATGTCAGCAAAACCAACAACCATCGTTTGTGCTGCCTCAGCTGCTTCCGGTAAACCAAGCACTGTTAAAATAGGTTCAAACGGCTTTCCTAAAAGTGCAAAAATATTAGTGAATTCAGCAAGCATTAAAGCAACCGTACCAAATGCCATAACAACCGGTGCTACACCAACCCATAAATCCAAAACATTTCTAATGCCATCTTTCAAAAATTGACGTGGGTCACGATTTGCATGCGCAACAGTTAAAGCATTTTCTAAGCCATGTGACACAGAATTATAACCTTCTGGTAATTCCTCACGCGATAAATCTACTGGTGTTCCGTCGATATAAGTATCTTCTTTGTTAGCAAGTGGGAAAATTCGTGGCATTACTACCGCTAACACAAGACCACAAAGAACTACTGTTAAGTAATATGGAATAAAATAGCGTGACAAATGCACTGTATCTAATACTACGATACAGAATGTGATAGATACTACCGAGAAGCTCGTTGCAATAATGGCAGACTCTTTTTTCGTGTAGTTCCCCATTTCATATTGCTTACTCGTCATAAGAACACCAATTGTTCCATCCCCAACCCACGATGTAAGTGCATCAACCGATGAGCGACCAGGGCTTTTAAAGAGAGGACGCATGATTTTTACCATCATCGTTCCGAAAAATTCAAGCAAGCCGAAGTTTGTTAAAAACGGTAATAGTAGGCCTGCAAATAAGAAAATCGTGAATAAAAATGTTACTAAACCACCGTCTGGGTTCATTAATAATCCACCAGTATTTTCATTATTAATCGCTGATGGTCCAAAATCAAAGACAACCATTGAGGCAAATACTAAACCGATGACTCTTATAATTGTCCAAAACCAGTTGACATAAAATAATGTATCTAAAATACTAGGCTCTTTTGAATTATTTCGCGGAATAAATTTGGCAATGAGTGAACCAATTGCCGAAATCGCAAACATAATTATAGTAAAATAACTAATAACCGGAGCAATAAAACCTGCTAGTAAATTTGCTAAAATAGCAATCGGAACTTTCCATCCATCTTCCGTTAAGACCGGTGTCATAAATAACAGGACACCAATAAGAGACGGAATTATGAAGAAAAAGTATGTAGAAGTAGGATATTTTTTCATCATTTAAAGCCTCATTTCTCTTGGTTTTCGAAGTTCTATATATCAAGCTTGTTAGTTATGGACTGATCAATTTTACCTCGGCATAATTAAGTCCGGAATCGGCCTAATTCCGTGACATCCGCCGGAGGCTTTAACTTCTTTTGTGCGAATGTCTTTTGTACCGAAAGCGTAGCGACAGGTACTGATGTTTGGACACCGGCTAAAAGAAGTTATCCCGCTAAGAAATGTATATCTGCACTTTAATCAGTAGGAATTTTTTTACTCCTCACTGATTATTAGTCTTTACCAATTAGGCATTTACGAGCCGTTAATCTCCCACTCTTAGCGAGAGCGTTGTTACCTGAGCTTCTCTTTTTTGTACAGATAAATTACTGTCCGTTAATGCGCGATAAAAATGGGATACGGATAAAATAAAAAAACATCCCTCTAAAAAGTAATAAAGGAATGCCCAAACATACTTTTTTATAATTAACATCCGCAATGCAAAATTTCTATTCATTAAGTCATAGCTATAAAATATCATAAACCAACAATACATCGGTTAATTCTACAACAAAATGCATTTTTATTCAATCCATAAAAATTTGTTATTATGATAATTCTCTTCTAATTATCCACGCTTCTTCTTAGTATCATTCCCTTTCAACAATGCTCAATTTTACATTGTTTAAAAGAAGACCCATTTGGCCTTGCATACTTGCGTCCGGAAACTTTAAGTTCTCTCAGCAGGTGTCCAAACATCCGCTGAGAGAACTTAAAGTTTGGTGAAACTCTCCATTAATCATATCTATTTTAATTGCCTAAGAGATTTAACCAGCCCTTAATAGGCATACAAATAGACCATACTGTCTTTCATCTCATATGTTAATTATGAACCACAACTTATCAAAACAGGAGGTTTTACCATGCATAGACGTATGCATCATCATCATGCAGGTCCACATTGTTGTCCACCACAGCATTGCCCAACTCAATTTGATCCACCACACTTTTGTCCGCCAGAGGAATTTGTTCGCACTAATTACATCCATACGGTCGTACCTCATGTACAACCAGCACATATTACAACAGTTAACAAACATATAATTGATCATCAATATCATTTCCCATGCACTGAATGTGTAGTGGAAGAATGTTGCGAAACTCATACACTTTGCGAGATGCCACCTGATCCTTGCCATATGCCACATCATCATATGGGACACCATCATATGGGACACCATCACCATCACATGGGCCATCATCATATGTGCCATCATACAGATCATCATATGGGCCATCATATGGGTCATCATCATATGGGCTATTAAAAAATATGCGATGAGGTTAGAAATACCTCATCGCTTCATTTTTTCATAGCATACTGCTTACCTAGTTCTATTATTGATCTCTTAATTTCATAAGAAAAACCGAGCACCTATACTAGGTACTCGGTTACTATTTTTAGTACATTTTTAAATATTGATCGCGTTCCCATTGGTGTACTGTTGTACGATACATGTCAAACTCGATTTCTTTTGCCTCTTTAAAGTTTGCATAGATATGCTCACCTAAAGCTGCTTGCGCTACTTCATCTTGAGCAAGTAATATTAAAGCATCGTCCAGTGCTGCTGGTAAGTTTGCGATACCATTCGCTTTACGCTCTTCATCAGACATCACGTAAATGTTACGGTTAATAGCTGCTGGTGGTGTTAAGCTACGGCGAATACCTTCAAGACCCGCTTCTAAAATAACAGCCATCGCTAAATATGGATTAGCAGATGGGTCCACAGAACGTACTTCTACACGAGTTGAAAGACCACGTGCTGATGGGATACGGATAAGTGGTGAACGATTTTGAGCTGACCATGCTACATAACATGGTGCTTCATAACCCGGTACAAGACGTTTATAAGAGTTAACCGTAGGGTTTGTCACAGCTGTGAAGCCTTGAACGTGAGCAAGGACACCTGCCATGAATTGCATCGCTGTTTCAGAAAGACCTAGTTCAGTAGATTCATCGTAGAATGAATTCTCTTTACCTTTAAATAATGAAACGTTGAAGTGCATACCAGAGCCAGCTTCACCGAATAATGGTTTTGGCATAAATGTAGCATGTAAACCGTGTTTACGAGCAATTGTTTTAACAACTAATTTAAACGTTTGGATATTGTCACAAGCTGTAATTGCATCTGCATATTTAAAATCAATTTCGTGTTGTCCTGGAGCTACCTCATGGTGAGATGCTTCAATTTCGAAGCCCATTTCTTCTAGCTCTAATACGATATCACGACGGCAGTTTTCGCCAAGATCAGTTGGTGCTAAGTCGAAGTAACCACCGTGGTCATTTACTTCTAGTGTCGGTTCACCTTTGGCATCTAATTTAAATAAGAAGAATTCTGGCTCAGGCCCTAAATTGAAGCTTGTGAAGCCCATGTCTTCCATTTTCTTAAGGATACGTTTTAAGTTGTTTCGTGGGTCACCAGCAAATGGCTCGCCTTTAGCAGTGAATACATCACAGATGAAACGTGCTACTTTCCCTTTTTCAGAAGTCCAAGGGAACACTACGAAAGTATCCAAGTCAGGATATAAATACATATCTGATTCTTCGATACGTACGAAGCCCTCAATAGATGAGCCATCAAACATCATTTTGTTTTCTAGAGCTTTGTCTAATTGGCTTACAGGAATCTCAACATTTTTGATTGTGCCAAGAATATCTGTAAATTGTAGACGTATAAAACTTACGTTTTTTTCCTCGATTAGACGTTTAATGTCCTCTTTTGTGTATTTACCCACAGTTTTCCACACTCCTATAAAATGTCTAGCTTTTTTATCATTACCCTACCCTATTAATAAAGTAATTAATGATGTTGCTTTTTATTAATAGAATCGAGATAAATCCCCACGACGGATGGATGATTTTTGCATGCGCTGCGCTTGAAGCATTTCCTCACGCATGATGCGACGTAATTCTGAGTCACTTAAATTAGGTTCATCTGTTGAAACAGGTTCATTCTTTTTAGCGAACAGCTTTTTAATTTTTGCCATGTTCATACCCTGTTCCAAGTAATCTTTTATTTCTAGCAATGCATCGACGTCATTTAATGAAAACATTCGACGGTTGCCTTCTGTTCGGTGCGGCTCAATTAAATGGTGTTCTTCATAATAACGAATCTGACGTGCCGACAGCTCGGTCAATTGCATTACGATATTCATTGATAATAACGGCATAGTTCGTCTAATTTCACGACTCATTTAAGTCCCCTCCAATACCTGCTAATAATATAACGAAAAATTTACACTGTCAACCGCTCGTGTAAGGTTTCCTAACATGAGTTAAAAATTTTTTTCGAAATTGTAAAAAACTAAAAATATTATCCTAACGTGGAGATTGATTTCCGTTCCGACTTGACGCTTTTCCTGGAGCGTCCGATGTCCAATTCACTTAATTACATTTCTACGTTTTAACAAATGAAATCTTCAACTTTTCATCTATAAATAAAAAACTATTCAAAATAGAAATTTTGAATAGTTTTTTCTCTACCTATTTTTGGATTTTTTGAACAGCACTACAAATTGCAAATTTTACGTGCTCGTATGTTAACCCACCTTGAATAAATGCTGTAAATGGCGGACGAATAGGACCGTCTGCTGTAAGCTCAATACTAGAACCTTGAATGAATGTTCCAGCTGCCATGATGACATCATCCTCATAGCCAGGCATATAAGCGGGCTCTGGTGCATAATGCGCATTAATTGGTGAATTCGCTTGAATTTCACGGCAAAAAGCAATCATTTGTTCCGCAGTTTGGAAAGAAACCGATTGAATTAAATCTGTACGATTAGCATCATAGCTTGGTGATGTATTCATACCAATTTCTCCTAGCATAGCAGCCGTGAAAATCGCACCTTTTAAAGCTTGAGATACAACATGTGGTGCAAGGAAAAACCCTTGATAGAAATCACCAAGCGTATTTAATGTTGCTCCTGCTTCAGCACCAATACCTGGTGATGTCATACGATAAGCACATTTTTCTATTAAATCTGCACGGCCAGCAATGTAACCACCAATTTTCGCTAAGCCTCCGCCTGGATTTTTAATGAGTGAGCCTGCTATTAAATCAGCCCCAACCTCTGTCGGTTCCTGTGCCTCAACAAATTCACCGTAGCAATTATCAACGAAAATAACTGCATCCGGTGCTAATTCACGGATTTTTGCACACATGTCTGTAATTTGCGAAATGGTAAATGATGGGCGTGTTGCATAGCCCTTCGAACGTTGGATAGCAATCATTTTTGTGTTTGGTGTAATTGCAGCTGCAACACCTTCCCAATCGATCGCTCGATTATCGATTAAATCTACATGGCTATAACCGATTTTATAATCTTTTAACGAGCCAGTATCTTTATCGCCACCATCAACTATTGATTGCAATGTATCATAAGGCTGACCCGAAATATAAAGTAATTCATCACCCGGACGTAGTACTCCGAATAAGCTAAGTGTAATTGCATGTGTACCAGAAATAATTTGCGGACGTACAATGGCAGCTTCCGCTCCAAAGACCTCTGCATAAACTCGTTCTAGATTGTCACGCCCCTCATCATCATAGCCATAACCATTAGACGGGTGCAGATGATAGTCACTTACTTGATGCTTTCGGAACGCGGCAAGCACTTTTTGTTGATTGAAGAACGCCATGTCTTCTACCTTTGCATGAAAAGGGCGTACCTTTTCTTCTATTTTAGCAGCTAATGCTAGTGTTTCTTCTGATAAATTGGTTGTAAAAGTCATACTGTTCTTCTCCATTTCACATTTGTTCAAATCTTATCTTAACAATTTGTGAGCTTGCCTGCAAAGCTTGCTAATTGCATTAGGCACTAAGATCAGGACTCGGCATAATTGCGTGACATCCGATGGAGGCTTTCATTTCTTTTTAGCGATGTCTTTTGTGCCGAAAGCGTAGCGACAGGGACAGGTGTTTGGATACCTGAAGTAACTTAAATCCGCATTCATCTCACCACCTATAGTGCTAGGATATTTCTGCTGAAAAGAAGTTGAATTACGAACTTAAAGTTTTAATTCTGCTATAATAAAATATTTAGTATCTGATAATTCCTTTCTTTGCAAAAACTTGTAGATACAGTAACTAATCTACAACAACATAAAATGATTTATTCACATAAGGGGTGAAAGGGTTGACTTGGGAGGTTTTTAGTATCATCGGAACAATTGCCTTCGCAATTTCCGGGGCAATAATTGCAATGGAGGAAGAATACGATTTATTCGGTGTATATATACTCGGTATCGTAACTGCTTTTGGTGGTGGAGCTATACGAAACTTACTTATAGGTTTACCTGTAACAACACTGTGGGGGCAGGATAGAATGTTCCAAATTGCCATTGCAGCTATTACGCTCTTTTTCTTATTTCCACATCGACTCATTCAGCATTGGCATCGTTGGGGCAATGTCACTGATGCTATTGGATTATCAGCATTTGCGATTCAAGGTGCCCTTTATGCTGTGAAGCTCGACATGCCTATTAGTGCCGTTATTGTTGCTGCTGTCTTAACAGGGTCAGGTGGTGGAATTATTCGTGATTTATTAGCTAGACGACAACCATTAGTCCTCCGCGATGAAATCTATGGTGTTTGGGCAGCATTAGCCGGGCTTATCATAGGACTTCAACTATTTTCAGGGGATATCTTTTTATATGTATTATTTGGTGTGATTACAGTACTTAGAATACTTTCATATATGAAGAAATGGCGTTTACCGTTACGGAAGTTGAATCGAGCATAGTTATACTGTTGCATATTAAAAAGCCCAAATCTGATATTGGGCTTTTTTGAAATTTTAAATTCAATTTTTCTTAGCGGTTCTTTCCGTCGCCTTGGCGGTTCAATCCATCACTTTGACGGTTCTATCCAATGACTTCGGCTGTTCTATCCACGATTTTGACGGTTCTATCCATGACTTCGTTTATCACACACCGTGATCCACATAATAAAGTTACTTTTTCAACAGCAACATTGCTTCTTCTAAAGTAGCCATATTTTTCATCATAGAGCACGCTGCGTCCAAAATAGGAAAAGCTAAAGCTGCACCAGAGCCCTCCCCCAATCGCATATTCATCTGCAACATCGGTTCAACTCCGAGCATTTCAGCGGCAATTTTTGCACCTGGTTCTTCAGAGGCATGCGAAGGAATGATATAGTCTTTTACGTTAGGTTCAAGTTCGTAAGCGATAAGGGCAGCGATGGTAGAAATAAAACCATCAATAACAACAGGTTTACGATGGGCAGCGGCAGCAAGTATCACCCCAGTCATAGCGCCTATTTCTAATCCACCAACTTTTCCAAGAATATCTATAGCATCATCACGATTTGGTTTATTTAATGCAATAGCATCATAAATGACTTGTACTTTATGCGCTATCCCGCCTGGTCCAACACCTGCACCGAAGCCTGTCACTTCATTCGGATGACATTCACGAAGAACCGATAATATGGCAGCACTCGGTGTTGTATTACCAATACCCATTTCACCTGTCCCGAGTACATTTATCCCATTTTTTATTTCTTCCGTAGCTACTTCAATTCCTACTTCAATAGATTGAATGGCTTCTTCCCTTGACATAGCAGGACCCTTTGCCATATTGTCCGTGCCATATTTAATTTTTTTTACGATAACACCAGCATCATGTGGAATATCTTCTTTTACGCCAACGTCAACTGTGACAATTTTAGCATCTGTGATTTTTGCGATGGCACAGACACCAGTTCCTCCTCTAGGAAAATTTAATGTTTGAAAGACTGTCACATTTTGTGGATTAGATGTCACCCCTTCATCACAAACACCATGATCTGCGGCACAGACAATAATTGCTTTATTATCAATCGCAGGAAATAGTTCGCCTGTAATTCCGGATAGTTGCACAGCAAGGGCTTCCAGTTTCCCCAAGCTTCTAGGAGGCTTGCAAAGTGCATCTATGCGTTCTATTGCCTTCTCCATCATTATGTAGTCAGCACTTTGAATGTTTTGAATCGTCTGTTGTAATAATTGCATGAAAATTTCCCCTTTCTTTTTTGCCCTTGTAACTTGAAGAATGATTTATAGAAAAAATAAAAAGCCTGTAGTTTATTCCATAACAAATAAACTACAGACTTTTCCATCGTCTATATAACCAAAGCAGATAGGCAGGTCTCCTGGCTCAATTTCAACATTTCATAGAACCTTCCCAGAACGATGCTAGTGGCATTCTCTATGAAACTCTCTTTTACAGTGGTGGGACCGCTAAAGCTTTTCACTTTATTCCCTATTCTCCCGCAATGGGCACCTAATGCTTTTATGCAACTACTTTAAATCTACGTCAAAGTGGTTTTTGTGTCAATATATTAGTGAAATTGTATATTTCTTGCCAACTTTTCTGAGTCCGACTATCCAAGTAACTCAACAATCAACCGAGACAAGAAAGCATTTTTGTAAGGTTCTATTTAAAACTTATCTTTCATTTTAAGCAATACATCAGGCTCTACACCTTTCAATTTGATATGGCTATTTTCAACTCTTTATGCTCCGTATCCGAAAAGCTCCCTACTGCCAAAAAGGCATTAAGAAGCTTCCTGTCCATCTATTGTTGTGATATCGTCTTTGTTTTATCTAATTCACTCAGAAATGTTGCGCCGAGTAAAAGGATAGCACCTAGTATTTGTAGGGTCGCCATTTTTTCTCCTATAATCATCGTCGAAATCACTAATGATGTTAGTGGATCAATATAGCTTAATATAGCTATACTTTGCCCTACTAAATGACGCATTCCAAAAAAGAACAGATAGAAGCCGATCCCAGCATGGACAATGCCCAATGCTATAAGTAAACTAATTGATTTTATATCGATTTGCATTACTTGGAACCCATTAGTCCCAAAGAGGTAAAGAGCAAGGAATAACGCTGCTAAAGCAAGTTGAATAATCGTATTATCAGGCTCTTTTAATCCACGAATATACTTATTGGTGAATGTTACTACTGCATAGAAGCAAGCTGCAATAAGGCCATAGACAATACCAATATAACGTTCGCTTGTTTCGGTAGTTTGGCTTTGAACGATAAAATACAGTCCTACTAATGCAACACAAACATAAAAAATTTTTTTCAATATTATTTTTTCTTTCAAAACTATAGGTGACAAACAAATCACTAGTACTGGAGCAAAATAGTAGCTTAGAGCTGCATTGGCGATGGTTGTTTCCTTGTACGCCTGGAAAAGGAAAATCCAATTACCACATAAGGCAAAGCTCGAAAGTACCAACGGCCATTTATTTTGTAAAATAGTTGTTTTCGTAAATCTTTCTTTTTTAGAAAGGAACACCAAAAGTAAAAAAACAGAGCCAATGAAACTCATCCAAAAGGCAATTTCACTTGAAGGCAACTTAATATATTTTGCAAAAACACCGACAGCTCCAAAAATAATCATTGATAACATAAAAGATAGTTTTCCGCTCATTTCTAATTCCTACTTTCTACATGTATATAGTCTTCGATATACAGTAGAATCTATTGAGAATTAGCAAGCTTTTATTGAATGCCTAAACAGCAGATTCTACTGTAAAGACATTGTTGGGGGTGCTATTGTTCGATACATACGAATCCCTCCTTGCATATTACATTAATAACACATTTTACCAAACGATAACGAACTGCTTCAATCTTATATCAACTCGAATGTATAAGAAAAACCCTCGCCTAAATTAAATAGACTAAACTAATAAAAGGATATTATGTTCCAGTGAAGCGAATGTATCAAAAGCAACACTCTATAACAACAAGGACTTCCGTACCAGGATTGAAACATTACGAGAACAGCAATCACAAGTACCTACATCCTAACCAAGTAAAACGAGAAATGAACGAAAGCAATAAGGATGCCCTTATTGCCTCTCTAAAAAGGAAGAACAAAAAATTGGAGGAAGAAAACAAGCGGCTTAGAGAACAGCTGAAAGTAGCTTATGCAGATGTTTACAATGCGGATTCTAGTATTAATGGTGATCTTGAACTAGGCTTAAGTTTATGCCATGAATTGGTTACCTAATACTTTCTTGGAAAGGACCCCACATTTAAGTTCTCATTACCAGATTCACAACATTCCTTAGATTATCAGATGGTTCTATATAACTTCACTTATTCTGATCAAAAGGTTTGGTTCTATGAATGAAACAGCAAAAATCCAGCTTTATCTCAACATCTTTTATTTTTAAAAAAATTAAAAAAACTATTACTTTTGAAGGAGAAATAAACCTTTTTGTCGAAATCTATTATATGATAATTTTCTCCAAAAAAATAACTGTTTTTATAGTTTCTGGGTTATTCTTTAGTTTTCTAACTTTTTTACATTTTACTTGGATGAATTTTACTAACATTGCAACAGGAGTTGAAGCTATACAAGGAACGGTTGATTTAAGAAGTATTGATACAAGCCATAATTTCATAGTTAAGCTACAGAGGGAGTGGGAATTCTATCCTAACGTCCTTCTCGCTTCAGAAAATGCCCAATCAGTTGATCAAAATAAGGTTTATACGAATCAACCAGAATCTTGGGATCAATATTTTAAAAATAATGAGAAAGTTCATTATGGTTCATATCGTTTAAAAATTTTAAAAGAACATTCTTCACCACAGATGTATGGCATTACGATCCCTGAAGGTTTAGCACCCTATGAGCTTTATATAAACGGTCAATCCATTGGAGGACTAGGAAATCTTACAACGAGTCTTACTCAAACTGCCCCTATCGGCAGACCTATAACTTATTATTTTACGCTTAATACTATTGAAAGCGAAATTATCATACAAGGTGTTCAAACAAATCCTTATGTACAAGGTGGGTTTCAACGAGAAATTATTCTTGGTGATCTACACTCAATGGAACAATCAAAGTCTTTTTCCATTGAAACTCAAATGGCCGTTTGCCTAGTCTTTCTAATTTACGTACTATTTGCAATTTTACTTTGGGGTATGGGCATTCGAAATAAAACTTTATTTTATTTTGCCATGATTACTATTTCAGCTTGTTTAACGATACTCACTTCAAGCAATAGAATATTATTTAGTTATTTACCAATAAATTGGATTTGGGCAAACAAACTAACCTATTTCTCTTACATACATAATGCGTTATTTTTTGTTTTATTACTACGTGAATTGATGAAGGAATACTCTAAGCCTAAAATATTAACTATTGTCCCATGGGTATGTGCTTTTTATTTATTATTTATTGTAGTAGCTCCCATTGAATATATTTTTAAAACCAAAATGATATTTATAATACTTTTTATCGTCTCTCCTATTATTATAACTATTTTCACATTGATTATAGCTTTAAAAGGTCAAAAAGGCGTGATATTTTTATTATTAACAGGAACAGCCATGGCAACCAATTCATTATTTTTACCTTTAAGACAGAATACAGCGTTACCTTATAGTCATTATCCTTTTGATATATTAATTGGAATAACTGCATTATCTGGATTTTGGTTTACAAGTTATTTTCAAACAACCTTACAAACAGAAAAGCTTTCTGCGAAATTAAAAAAAGAAATAACTACAAAAGATTATTTCCTGGCAAATACCTCTCATGAACTGCGCAACCCTTTGCATGGCATGATGAGTATTGCCCAAACGATGTTAGCTAAGCAGGTAGATAAAGACGATCAAAATGATTTAAAACTAATGGTAAGAATCGGAAACCATATGACCCACTTGTTAGATGATTTATTGGATTTAGTAAAATTAAAAGAAAAAACTCTTCAGCTACAACCAAAACCTTTGAATGCTTATAAACTCGCAAGTGGGGTCAGCAATATGTTTCGTTTTATGCTGAAAGGAAAGCCAATTGAACTTATCGTCCGTATACCCAGTAATTCGCCATTTGTTTTTGCCGACGAGACACGACTAATTCAAATTTTTGCGAACTTAATTCATAATGCCATTAAATTCACTGAACATGGTTCCATTACGATTGATGCCCAAGTAGTTGGGAAACAACTATATATCTCCGTTACAGATACGGGGATTGGCATTGATAAAAATATGCAAGAAAGCGTATTTGAGCCATATGAACAAGTGGATTCTACAATGACTTCCATAGGTGGTGGCCTTGGATTAGGCTTAAGCATTTGCCAAGAGCTTGTTTCCTTACACGGGGGAACAATGTCGGTATCGTCTACTATTGGTAGAGGCTCAATCTTTACTTTCTCATTACCAATAGCGAAGTCGCAGAATGTGGAAGACAGTGAATTAAATGTTGAGAAGGATCCTGCATCCTTCAAATATTCATTATTAAATGATCTTTCGAGAGAATACAATATTGCTGCTACTACAGAAACAAACTCTTTAGTAACTAGCCATGCAAGAATTCTCATTGTTGACGATGACGCTGTAAACTTACAAGTACTTGTCAATGCATTTTCAACTGATTCCTTTGAAATAGAAACGGCTTTAAGTGGGACAGAGGCTCTCGATATGCTTCAAAACAATAACTATGATTTAGTTATTTCTGATATTATGATGCCGCATATGTCTGGCTATGACTTGGCCAAGCATATTCGTGAAAAATTCTCTATTTCAGAGCTACCTTTATTGTTCTTAACAGCTCGACAACAAAGTGAAGATATTCGACTAGCATTTTTAAGTGGTGCCAATGATTATGTAAAAAAACCAATGGAATATATGGAGCTTAAATCACGTGTTCAAGCTCTTATTCAAGTTAAGCAATCTAGCGAGGAACGTCTGCGCATTGAGGCTGCATGGCTTCAGGCACAAATTCAGCCACACTTTTTCTTCAATACTATTAACTCTATTATTTCTTTACATGGTATAGACGAAGAGAAAATGGAAGAATTACTACTTGCCTTTAGTGACTATCTACAAACAAGCTTCGATTTCCAAAATGTCGATTTAGTCGTGCCCATTGACTATGAATTAAAGCTCGTTCGTGCCTATCTTGCCATTGAACAAATACGCTTTGGTGACAGGGTACATGTAGTATGGGATTTGCCAAATGAAATGGAGCTTTTTGTTCCTCCGCTTTCCATACAAACCCTTGTCGAAAATGCTATTCAGCATGGCATTTTACCGCTACGGGAGGGTGGTACTGTGACCATTTCTATTCAAGAGGTAAAAGACCATTTTACAATAGGCATTTCAGATAATGGTGTTGGATTTGAGCCAAAGACTTCTCACAAGAAAACGAGCGTAGGGCTCATAAATACGGAACAACGCCTGAAGCTATTATTTGGCGTGGAATTAATTGTAGACAGTGTCATTGGTCAAGGCACAACCATCTCATTCTCCATTCCCAAAAATTAATGAGGTATTATGTCGATCTATCCGTCAGTTCGATGACTTTATCTGTCACTTTCGTAATCCTATCCGCTATATATATCAAAAAAGACTAGGCTCACAAGGAAGCCTAGTCGCCTTATTACGGTGCATACTTGTAATCTGTGTTTTTCTTAACGTATAAGGGGCAACATTTATCCACTTTTTTATGTTCTGACGGTATGTATTAGAGTTAATTTGGATAGAGCTGTAATTTCCCCACTTATCAACCTTTCCAACAAAATAATCATCGGAAATCAATTTAAAGCTAGATATATAACGTTGAACTGCAAATAATGCTTCCATTGTTAACGGCTTCCTATGTAAAGTTTTTTGCTTAATTAACTTTACAGCGACTTCTCTTCTGGGAAAATCAAAATCCTTAACAAGAAGGCGGACCATTTCAGAAGGTCTATTTGCAGTTATAAGATTGACTAAACATATTGCATAAATACGGATGTCTTCAGGTTTATCCGTATTAAACTTTTCAATCAGTGATAAAGCTTCTTCTTTCTGCATTGCAAAAGTGACCGGGTTGATTCCCTTTTTCTCCAAATATGGCTCAAAATTATACAGATCGCGCAAAGCCTGTATGAATCATTTAATGCGTCTGGTTCATTATATCCATTGATTTCACTTAAATAGAAGCGGAGTGCAGCAACTTTTCGATTTAGGGTATTTAATCGGATCCCTTTAACTTCAACTTCAACTTCAACTTCAACTTCATGTAATAAGTATTTATCTGCCCCAAAGAAGTCAATTGCAAAGTGATTAATTGAACACCATTTTTTAAATAAGATGAATTCCCCTTCATTTTCCTTCCCCCTTCTTCTCGAGCAATGTGATGGATACTTTCTTGTCCATTTATATAACGTTATACGATTCTTTTTTTCATCTGATGTAAATTCGCTTATAAAAACACCCCGTAAAAGTTAGATTTTATGTCTAACTTTTACGGGGCAGTTCATCACGGAGTGGTCTTTTGGTTCTCTTTTTTAATTCAAAAACTAACTTATTTTTAAAACAACGAACTTTTCAGATGGTAAATCGTCTAATTATTGGTAATACCTATTTTTTAAATAAAAGGAGAACTACATATGAAAAAACCGATTAAAAAAACTTGGATGGTTGCCTCTGCACTTACAATAGGAATGGCTGTTCTGACACCACTTCAAGCAGGAGCTGTATCAGTAGAAACAACAGATAATAGCAGTATTACCGTTCAACTTGAACAAAAAATTACAGGAACTATTAAAGACATCTACAGCGAGAGCGATGGAATGATCCTTAAGGGAAGAGATGGTAAAAATTACTTCATCAGTTTATCTAAATTTTCAGATGAGCAATTAGAAAAAATAAATTTAGTAGAAGGACAAGAAATTTCTATAGAAGGTAGCTTAGTAGAGAATTATTCAGACTTTTACACGTTTGACGTATTTAAAAGAGGCTTACCTAAAGAGGTAACACAAGAAGATTTAACAAAATTAGAAAAAATGTTTAATGAAATCAAAAAGCTAAAAAAAGAGATGTCAGCTGAAATAGAAAAAGAAGCGATTGAAGAAGAGATTGAAAAGAAATATGAAGAAATAGAAAAAATTCACGAAGAAATGTATAAAATTACAAAGCCATATTATTTAGCTGCTTGGCAACCAAAATCTTTCGAAGAATTTATACAGGATTACGGATTTAATGAGAAAAATATCGTTATTAAAGAAAACGATACTACACAGCTTAAAGCTATTTATACCGAATGGGTAAAGCTTGAAAAAAGTGGTGATGAAGAAAAAGCTAACAAAAAATTTGAAGAGTTTGATAAAATCCTTGAACCATATTTAGATGCGCTATATGTACCAGAAACATTTGAAGAATTTATGGATAGCTATAAGGAAGTCACGGAATTTTTAGATATCCCAGCTGAAACTTTAGCCAAACTAAAAACTCTTCATGGGGATTTACAAAAAGCATCAAAAGATGAAAATGATGAGTTATATGATAAGTTACACGAAGAATTCTATGGACTCCTTAATCAGTTCGAAAAGCCTCAAACATTTGAAGAATACATGGCTAACTTTGAATTCAAAGTTAGTGAAGCAGATAGCAAGAAATTAAAACAACTTTATGAAGAATACCAAGCACTTGATAAAAAAGGAGAACAAGAAAAAAGCGAAGAAACATGGGAAGCTTTTTACAATACTTTAGACCCATATTTTGAAGCAAATAAAGAAATTCTTATTTCAGCTTCTAAAGTAACGATAAACGGCCAAGACCATCTTCCACAACATTAATCAGTATAAATTCGGGGTTATCCAAACAGTCATTAAACAATGATTTAGGGATTAACCCCTTTCTTATTTCCTTATAGATCAGTACAGCACGCTTAATTTGCTCTTTGGCCTCTATATGATGATAATTAGTCCCTTTCCTATTCAAACAGCATAACTATATTTCCTACAAATACGGTAAGTTTCATTCCCCTTATTTCGGATTTTTTCCAAGTACATCATATAACTTTTCACTTCCCGTTTTAATTCTTCTAATGTTTCGCACGCTTTCAGCTTAGTTTCATCTTTAAAATGACCGAAGAACCATTCTTGAGCGGCATTATCCCAACAGTTTCCTCGGTGTGACATAGATTGCTCTAGTCCCATTTTTTCACAAGTTTCTGGAATTGTGGATTCGTATAATGGAATCTTTGATCTGAATGAATGCATCTTTCGTTAAATGGTGGTGGTTTCGCTTCAACTTACGAAGAGTATTGAGTGTGATATCCATACTTAATGAAGCAGATACTTCATACGCTAAAATTTCGTTTGTCTCAGCGTCCTTAATCGTTGATAAATAAGCACGTTTGTGTTTCCGTACACCAAATACGTGATATCTAGTAATACTTTTCCTGCTACACCTTGTTTAAAACAATTCATTTGAACATGTACGATGTTCTTTTGTCGCTTTGGCCATTCTACGTGCCGGATTCGCTTTTCGAATTGGGCATACAATCTCGAATTTCTTCATAAAACGGCGAATACGTTTTAAGTTATACGTAATCCCATATTGGTTTTCTAACGTCTTTTTAATTTGACGTGCACCTTTCCTACGTTCTCAGGAATGATATGCTTTTAAAATGATTTCTTTGAGGGTTTCATCGGCTAACTCATGGGTTGCACGCTTTTGTGCTGATTTTTCGTTGAAAGTGGTCAAAAAAGAATGGAAGATTACAGATATAGACTAGAAATCCCCATTATTAAATAACGCGTCTAGTATTTCTTTACCAAAAAACGCAAAAGACAATAGAAACACTACAATTAAAATGGCTAAACTACCGAATATAATCGAGAACACTATCCCCTTTTTATTATCACTCAATAAAACCCCTCCTAAACTAGCACTATTAATTTAATAATACTTCAAATCCCATCCATATGGATAAATATTTCCATTTACCTTAGGCTAAAAATGATTGAACAAATGGGTGTTCAATGTGTACTTCCGCTGGGAATCTGTCTGTTTACGAATCTCAATATTATGAGTTTCAATAATCCATAAATTGCTTGTCAAAACAATAAAAACAACAAACTTTGAGCAAATAGCCTTTAATTTTAAAACCTCAAACAAGCATAACCCCGTTCTAAGTAAGGACGGCCATACCCACATTTCATACTACTTTCATTTGTATACTTCACTTTAAGCAAATACTTTGTAATCGACATTAAACTCTTAAGTCTATATACACCAAATTCCTTGAACAGCTCCTAATATACTAACGCTAGAGAAACATTAGACCTATTAAAGAAGCTTTACGCTACGTTTACTATTAAAAGTCTCTGAGAAAATAGTCTAATAACATACGGAGAGAGAAGCATATAAATCTCGCTTCTCTTTGTCAATTTTTACTATAAAAACACGTTTTTCTTATGCCACTTAAAATACTTCTTATTTTCTTCGTAACGATTCACCCGCATTTTAGGATAAATACCATACTTTACATAATCCAATTCATCAATTCGTTCAGAGATATGTATCTTGCCAGTACCATCAAATGCAATATAGCCTTTGTCATATAATGCATCGTGATTACAACATAGCAACAAACCATTAAAAGCATCTAACCTTTCTTCATTTGTGCTATCCTTCCACGGCTTTGAATGACTTGCTCTAAGTATTGCAGGTAAATCAATACCACATAATGCACATTGATGATTCCATAATGGAGCTAACGCCTCTTTATATTTTTGCTGACCTTTACGAATTTTCACTTTTGCTTCCGCGTCTGTCTCAACTAATATTGGTACAAGTTTATTGCTTTCTCTACTTACAACAGAGCCAATTGCAAACTCTAATTGCTCCTGATTTTCTTCATAGATATTCAAATCACTAATCAATTCTAATAACTTAATTGCGAGCGTTTCATTACATGGGTATAAATAACCTTGATTGCCATTTCCATCTTGCTGGAAAGGAGAATACTTTAAGGGTAGAAGCGGTAAAATCGCATCAAAATTTGCTTTTATATTTTGCGGTATGTCAACTCATGATATTCTAAATCTACTAAATAACCTGCATTTTCCCATTGTAAATAACTTTGCATCTCACCAGGTTTTGAAGCTTCATAATAATTAGACTGTGCGATACTAACAGCAACTAACTCTCCACGTACATAATGAAATACACAATCCCCTTTTAATACTTCTTTCATTCAATTCCATGAGTGCGATACTTTACCTGATTTATCCTTTTGCGGTGACCAAATAATACCTGCTTCTTTTTCTTCTAAATAGGTATGCCCTTGCATTACAATATAATAATTCATCTAATTAACCCTCTATCTTGATCTTTCCTATATTGGAGTATATATAAAGTAAACTTCCCTTTAATTATAACATCATCCTTATTCAACTATCCTGTCCGTTAGTGAAAAAGCGATTGCTCTAATTGAACAATCGCCCCCTTTAAGTGTTTAATATTGAAAAACACATTAGCTGTAAAATAACTCCACAGTCATCTTGCTAAAACCTCTTTTAGTTTAATAAGGAAATTTTAAGAACCAACTTCTTTAGTCCCAATCCATATAAAAACTCACCTTTAGCTTTTCTTGCCTACAATCTGGACAATCTAGAACATCACTTTGATTAATATCGATTAAAGGCTTTGACGGCATTTGAGTATTACATCGAGGACAAGTATGAATGTTCGTATAAGATTGGGTTCCTGACTTCATATGTAAATGTACTTTATTTAATAGGTAACAACAGTTCTGACAAACATATAGACCGTCGTAGCATTCAAAAGACGTTTCCTTGTTATTAATAAACTCTCTGATGTATTGCCGACCTTCTTCTTCCTCATACCATTCTAAAATCGAACTCAAGTTTATATACCTAAATCCAATTCCTAAAAAAACATTTTGATTGTAAGAACAATGTCCGCAGTTCAAATTACAAGCTTCTCCCATAAATCTCAAATACCTCTCTGGTCCAATTTAGATTGGAAAACAATACAGAGAAATTTTAACACAAATATCCAGATTTTAATGGTGTTATTCCATAAAATGCCGCGATTGTTGAAGAAATGTTATTTGTAGTCTTTCCTCCTCCCACTAGCACTAAACCAAAGCGGTTGTTTACCCTGCTGGAATTTGATCTAAGAAATAGGCTAAGTTCATCCAGTAGTGGCCTGTAGGCACAATCCCTATTATTACTTCAGTTTTCTTAGCTTCCTTCATCGTTTGAAGAATCTTTTCATACAAGTTTTCGAAGCCTTCTTTCGATTGATGTACGGCAAAAGCTTTTTCTATTACTCGCCCACGTTCATCTACAAAGCATGCGTAATGAATACGCTTGGCAATATCCATGCCGACAACGAGTGTATTTTCAGTAACTTGATTAATTTTATTATTCCATTTAAAATGCATAAAGAAGTCCTCCTTGTTTGATGATGGGTCAATGGTCGTTGACACTCATGCATCATACTAGAGGGCTCTTTTTCTTTCAAGACCTTGAACATCCTTCAAACAGGAATGCTGCCCCGTTAACCATCCATGTCGTGTAAAATTAACACTACACCACAGTAAATGAAAAATGATTACGTTCTTTCATGGGAGTTCAATAAAGAAAAAAGAGCTGCATATGTAACTCAATGATCTTCAAGTAAAGAACCCCAAGTAGCCTAAGCGATTGCATAAAAAAAATAAAACGAAGGTTGTTTTATTCCTCCTCTTAATCACTTTAATTATATGAGCGCGAGAAATCGTTGATAACAAGGTTCGTGGATAACCTTATTCAACGACATCCACTAGTCTCACATCTCAATTAACTTTTAGGAGGAAATAATAATGGCTTCATGTTCTCAATCTGATTTAACTGCTGTGACAATCCCAAATGTTTTACCATCTTTAAACTTATACGGTAAAGCAAGTAATAATCAACGTTTTTTCTTGTCTGATAATCCAGAAACTATTAATAGCTCTGTTCCATTCACTAATGGTTATGCAACGCTTTGGGCAGATACTACATCTGGATTACCAAGTGTAACTTATCGAATGTTTGTTTGGCATCTAAATAACACAGGTGCAACTATCAAGTTCGGTGTTACCATTGGTAATGGTTCAAGTGGCAGTACTTATAAAGTCTCTGGTGTTAAAGACTGTATCGATACTATTACCGGCTTTGTAGCTCATGGGAAATGTGCCGCAAAAGCTTTACTTGGAAATACATTAACGCCTAGTTCTCCGGTTGATAGTTCCATTGCAGCGGGGAAAGTTGGATTAGTTAAAGAATGGAAAGTACCAAATGGTTATTTGGTGGGGGGAATTATTGAGTTTACTTTATCGTCTAGTTCTCCAATGTCTTATAAAGTCAGAACAGTGGCTGCTAAAAATACTACTGCCGATCTTCGTAGTAATCAAAATGCAGTTGTGTCACCAGTTGGGACTCATCCGCGTGGTTCTTGGAACTTTTCTAATATCGACGGCTTTGGTACTTCAGATGGCGCTGCTGCTCTATATACTGTCGGAGACGGCAATAAAAGTTTCTCCATAAATAATGGAAGAAATGACAACTTAATGACTAAAGACACTAGCTATTCGCCTGGCGATGCTGTAGCAACTAATAAGGGGCATTATGGTGTTATTTACAAGGCGAATATCACTTTCAAAAACCCAACTCAAGCCGATAAGACATTAAAGGTATATTTGACAGGTCGTGGAGGTTCATACGGCGGCGCTGTACGTTGGAACAATGGTCCAACTTACGGTGTTCCTACACTGTCTTCCAATACCCAAGGTGTTCGGATTGCTACATTTACTGTACCTAAAGGAACTAGTGTTACACATTCAGTCTATACTTCTACAGCTGGCTCGCTTAACACCCCAGCGGCGATACTGATTACAGAGTAATTTAAATAATTTCTCGTTAAATAAGGAACCTTGTAGCTTATCGTAAATTCTCCGATGAGCTACAGGGTTCTCTACATATCATAATAAAATATTCATTTCTTGCAACGTAAAACTGGGGAAAACGGGGAAACTGCTAAAATTGGATATCACTAATTATTTGAGCTTTATCTATTCAAAAAAGAATAAAGATCTGCGTATGTAACTCAATGATCTTTAATTAACGCACCCCCTTAGGTTTGCATATGTTATTAATCATATTTTACTAAAAGTTAAACAAGCCTACGATATTCCCCACCACAATAAACGAAATACTTCCCAACCTTAAAAAAACATACATTAAAACACTTTCTTTTGAAAAAGTTCGAACTTTCATGAATTCTTTACCGGCATCATAAAAAGAATAAACAACGACTGGTAATATTAATGCCATCGCTAACCAATGTTTCCACTCCCCATCATTCCAGGAAAGCTTCCATAATGCATCATAAATTGGTAACATAATTGCAAATAAAAAACCCTGTATATATTTCTTGATGTATCTCTCCACACCTATCCTCACTCGTCACCTCATAATTTTAAAACACTTAAAAGTTATCGTATTTATTCAGGTGTTTTCCTATCTAAATTTTTTAAGTGTAAATCAAGTCTTAAAAGTGCTATTCAACAATTTTCCTTTTTTATGGTCGCAACTAGGAAAAGGTCGGATAATTTTTTTACAACAGTTAGTTTATTTTCAATTATCATTTCAGTCTCTTCACCGTATTCATGATCTAATAAATAGACAGGAGGATTATTTCCTTCATGTATATGTATTGCGTATGGATTTCCAATACCTATTTCTAACCCGATACAAATATAACCGTTTTTATGTACTGCGCATCCTGGAACATATAATAAACATTCTTTACTAATACTCTCTGGATTCAAGAATTCTATTCGCAATTCAGCTTCTTCATCTAGAGGAACTACCAATTTACTATCACACACTTCTACCGTAGTCATTAGTTCTATCAACCACTCTGGAAGTTTAATATCTAGTTTTTCATTTAGGTCATTTATTTCTCTAACTGTGGCTATCCTAGTGGATGTTCCAGACCTTTGAATCATTTCTTTAGCATTTGTAATTACTTCATTCACCAACGTGACTCCTCCATACAATTGGAAATATATTTTTTATGTACCTTATACATTCAAATACAGCCAGCTATTGCATCTCGTTAGTAAAAAATTTCTTTCCATTATCCTCTAATGAAAAAAATTTTTGATTTAAAATATCCATTTAAAAAATGTATAAACTCCAACCAATGCAAAAATAAATATTAAAATTATGATTGAAAGACAACCAAAAATAATCCAGTTATGTTCACCCTCTATTGAAGCATCTGGTTCCTCTACTAATTTTTCTTTTACTTTATTGATAGATAAAAGTGCTGGGTCTAAATCCAGTCCTTTTAAAAGTCCAATATCACCTTTATACTTTAAAGCTCTTGCTATATTATTAATGTCATTTCCCATAGAGCTTTCAAATTCAATACACGCATGTACCATTTTTGGAGTCTTATTCTTTTCTAAATACCAGTATCGACCAGCCATTGCAGGATATTTTAACTCAAAATAAATGTCTCCCAACTTTTTACGGAGTTCTAATTCATTAGGAAAGGTTGCTATTAACCCGTGTAATCTATCCCTTGCTTTCCCTAAATCATCATTTTTAATATCCTCTTCTATCCGTTTTAAAGTCTTTGAAATTTTCTTTTCAATAAAAAACACCCTCTTATGTCCTAATTCTTTACTCTTATTATTTTTCGATAGTATACTGCATGGTTAGTAAAAACGTCTCCACTTGTTGGCGAAACGTTCCCACTCTAATTTCTTTCCATAGAATACTTGGCCTATCAAATCTTAACAATGTATAGCCTTATTTTATATATGTAATTTTTTCCTTATTCAACTAAACTGCCTCGTTTAGTTGAAGTAAAATTTTTCACAAAATAACCATCGATATTAACATAATTATCCAAATCGGGTGTGATTACTGATCAAGAAGAAAAAGGGTGATACATATTATATATGACTAATATGTATCACCCGTTATATTTTATGATTTTTACAATTTAAGTCTTGATAATGCGTTCGAGGTTTAATCGACCATTATTTAAATTCTAACTCTCCATCATAAGCAAGCATGCCGCCTTCAAGGTTTGTTACGTCAAAGCCTTGAGCTTCTAGGTATGCACAAGCATTTGCTGAACGACCGCCTGCCTTGCAAACGATAATGTATGGCTTAGTAGCATCTAATTCACCTAAGCGCTCAGGGATTGTCCCAAGAGCAATGTGCTGCGCACCGGGAATCATGCCTTGTGCTACTTCATCATCTTCACGAACATCAATAATGTATAGATCTTCGTTCGCATCTAATAGTCCTAATATTTCTGTTGTTTCCATAGTTTTCATCTGTGTAGTCCTCCAATATGTCGATTTCCTCTTACATTATAGCCTGTGGGCAAAAAAACAGCTAGTGTCATGAACACTAACTGTTTTACTCTCATGTTTCTATTCTTCTGTTTCTAAAAAATCTACTTGCTTTGCTGGAACAAATGTAGAAATAGCGTGTTTGTAAATAAGATGTTGCTTGCTTTCAGCATCTAGTAATAAAACTGTAAAATTATCATAGGATTTCACAGTTCCTTTTAACTGAAATCCGTTTAACAAAAACACAGTTACAAAAACATTATTTTTACGTAGATGGTTTAAGAATGTATCTTGCAAGTTAATTGATTTCATCAAATATGCCTCCCTATGCTCTCTTTCTACCTCTTCATTCCTATAGTAGCATGTTCTACCAATTTAGCAATTAGTAATTTTTAGGAATTAATTAAAGTTTTTCTCCATTATTAACAAAATATACATCCATTTTGTTGCGGAAGTATGTTAGCTGTCTTTTCGCATAGCGGCGAGAATTTTGCTTTAAGCTGTCACTGGCTTCTTCTAAAGAACATCTTCCATCAAGGTAATCATATAATTCTTTGTAGCCGATTGCTTGGATTGACTGTACACCTCGTATATTTTGCTGCCATAGGCCTTTTACTTCTTCTAAAAGTCCTTTTTCCATCATTATATCAACACGGCGGTTAATACGATCATAGAGCACCTCACGTGACATATTTTGCCCAAGCCCTATTATCACATGATTGTAAAGTGGGATTTCTCCACGATTTTGTGCTTCGGATGCCTTTGAAACGCCACTAAGCTCAATCATCTCTAACGCACGTATAACACGGCGAGTATTATTTGGATGAATCGTCTCTGCTGTTTGTGGATCAAGTTTTTTAAGCTTAGCATGCATTGCCTCTGGACCTAATTTCTCCAGTTCTGCATAATAGGCTTTTCGTGCCACCTCATCTACCTGCTCCTCTGTAAATTGAAAATCATAGAGTACTGCCTGCACATATAAACCTGAGCCCCCTACAATAATCGGTAGCTTACCGCACGCTTGAATTTCTGCAATTTTAGCTCGCACTAATTTTTGATAGTCTGCTACTGAAAAAGATTCTGTTGGCTCTTTGAAGCTTAGTAAATGATGGGGTACACCCTCCATCTCTTCCTCAGTAATTTTCGCTGTCCCAATATCTAATCCTCGATAGATTTGCATGGAGTCACCGTTGATGATTTCGCCATTATATTTTTTTGCTAACTCAATGCTTAGTGCCGTTTTCCCAGAAGCAGTTGGCCCTACGATTGCTACGACCTCTGCCTGCTGTAGTTTATCTTGTATCATATTTTTCTAACCACCGTAATAAAACTTGATAGACTGCCTCTTGATTGTCCTCGTTTAGGATTTCATGGCGCTTATCCTCAAATAAGTAAACCGTGACATCCTGTATGCCCGCTTCTGCCAATTGATGTGCTACAGCGTAAACACCTTGGCTTTGTTCTCCGACTGGATCCTTACTACCACTTATTAATAATATAGGTAAGTCTTTTTTTGTTTTTGCTATCTCTTTTTTACGATTTAACGACATAAAACCTGTTGTTAAATCCACAAAAAATTGGTTTGTTGGAATAAAGCCGCAATACGGATCATCTATATATTTTTGTACCTCGTCTTCTGCTGAACATAACCAGTCGTACGCAGTCTTCGAATTCGGGAACTGTTTATTAAAGCTACCAAAGCTCAGCTTATTTAATAACTTGCTCTCCGTATCTTTACCAAGTCGTTTGGCCAATACTTTTGCTACTAAATTTCCCATCGTATGCAATGTTGTAACGTTTCCTGTTCCACAAAGAATGACATTATCCACTTGATCGCTGTACAATTGAATATATCTTCTAGTAATGAACGATCCCATACTATGACCAAATAAAATCAAAGGTGCATCTGTAAATTGTTCATGCAATATTGTTACTACTTCATGTACATCCTCCACGACGCGATCGAACCCATTTTCTTCAGCGAAAAAACCTAGTGTGCCATTATAGGCTGCTGTTTCTCCATGCCCTCGATGATCATGCATTGTCACTGCATAACCAGCTTCATTTAGTCTATTTGCAAATTTAACATAACGTCCACTATGCTCCGCCATACCATGTAAAATATGAATATGACCAATACATGGCTTCGATGGCTTTAATGTCCGAGTAAACAGAAAATGGCCATCTGACATTTCAATATAACGCATTGCCTACACTCCTTCCTCCGCAAAATTTGTTGCATCTACAATAGCTTGCTCTAGTTGTGCGACATAAGTATTTCTTTGTGACTCTGTATAGTTAAAATGTTGTTGCATAACTTGAATGACCTGCTGTTTATAACGTTTTACCGCATCAATATCGAAGTATAATAAGCCTGTTCGACGGATAAAGAAATCACTTGGAGTGTACACCATTTCCGCTTCTATACCATAAAGTAGTATGGCATGTAAGGCTAAGGGCATCGTACTTCCATGTTCATGCAAATATTTCACCTGGTTATATAATGCATCAACATTCGTGCCATACTTTTGAACAAGCTGTTTTGCTTCATCATAATTTAGACCGTACTGAACGCCCTCTTTAGCTTTATAAGTACAATAATCAGTGAAATTAATGGCATTAATGCCTTTTGCACCAGAAAGTGATAACTCACGTGTTACACATGGACTTGCATGCTTATATTTATGTGTTTTCACAATTTTATCAACGATTGTCTCTGCCATTTGACGGTAGCCCGTTAGTTTGCCACCCGCAATCGTCATTAGTCCACTCGGAGCCGTCCATATCTCATCTTTGCGTGAAATTTCCGATGGATCCTTGCCTTTTTCAAAAATAAGTGGACGCACACCTGCCCATGACGATTCAATCGTATCTCTTGAAATATTTGCCGTTGGAAAGACGGTTTTTGCAGCAGCGATTAAATAATTAACATCCTCTTGGGTAGCGACGGGATGTACAGGGTCTCCCTCGTAAACTGTATCTGTTGTCCCTACATAGGCTTTACCATCACGTGGAATAGCAAAGGCCATACGCCCATCCACTATATCAAAGTAGACTGCTTGTCGTAATGGAAAATCCTTTTGATCAAGGACAATATGGACTCCTTTTGTGAGACGTAATTGTTTTTTGTCTGCTACTTTATCTTTTTGGCGAACCTCGTCCACCCAAGGTCCAGTTGCATTAACAATTTGCGCAGCATGTACTTCAATCGTTTTCCCTGTAACATGATCCTTCACTTGTGCCCCAACAAGCTTTTTCTTCTCATATAAAAATTCTGTCATCTCCGCATAATTTAGACAAAGCGCCCCATATTCAACAGCTTTTTTCAGCACTTCAATTGTCAGACGGGCATCATCTGTACGATATTCTACGTAGTAGCCACCACCAATAAGCTCATCTCGATTGAGTAAAGGCTCTAGCGCTGCCGTTTCCTGAGCGTTTAACATTGTTCTACGTTCATGCTTTTTAACACCTGCTAATCGATCATATACCTTCAGTGCCATTGATGTTGTAAATGGTCCAAGAGAGCCCTTCTTATATAATGGTAGTAGCATCTTTTCAGGAGTTGTCACGTGGACAGCATTGTCATATACAATTTCACGCTCACGCCCAACCTCAGCTACTACACCTACTTCAAGTTGCTTTAAATAACGAAGTCCACCATGAATAAGCTTTGTTGAACGGCTTGATGTGCCAGCAGAAAAATCCTGCTTCTCAATCAAAGCGACTGATAGCCCTCTAGATGCTGCATCAAGTGCAATGCCAGCACCAGTAATGCCGCCACCAATGACTAAAACGTCAAAGCTATAGTGCTCTAAAAACTGCATAATTTTAGGACGATGTTCAAATGAAAACATAACTTTTTCCCCCATTAGCTATAATTTAAAAAACGTGTAACCTCTACTGCGTATGCCAGCCTGTATAACTAGCATTATGCTCTACCTATAAAATTCCTTTATGCAGCATGGACTATTCATGATGCTCTTGAATAGTCCCTGTTAATACCTTTCAATAAATTGGCAGGCGTTACATCTACATTACCCGTTTAAACATTTTTTCCACTTCATACGTTGTAAAATGTATCAACACTGGACGTCCGTGTGGACAAGTAAATGGATTGTCGGCATTGCGTAAATCTAGCAGTAACGTATCCATTTGCTCTTTCGTTAAATAATGATTGGCCTTTATCGACTTTTTGCAGCTCATCATAATCGCTGCCGCCTCACGTAATTTTTTGACGTCCGCCTTTTTAGTTGTCAGTACCTGTTCAATTAAGTCCTCAATAATTTCTTGTTCTTCTCCCTTAGGGAACCAGCTAGGATGCTCCCTTACTACAAATGAAGCCTGTCCAAATTCCTCTAAAAATACGCCAACAGCTTCTAACTCCTGACTATTTTCTCTTAGTATAAGAGCTTCGTCAGCAGCATAATGGAAGGTCAATGGAAGCAATAAAGTTTGACGCTCATTTGGGTTCACCTGACCGACCTTTTCACGGAAAAATTCATATTTAATACGCTCCTGAGCAGCATGCTGATCAATTAAATAAAAACCATCCTCCATTTGTGCAACAATATACGTGCCGTGAATTTGCCCTACCACCTCAAGCGCAGGGAATGGTTCTTTAGTAGGCTCATCCTCTAGTATTTCCACTAGCTCCTCTAGCTTCACTTCTTCAGGAGGATTCTCCATCACTGCTGTCGGTTGCCAGCTATCTTCAATGGCAGTAGGAACGGATTCAGGTTGTGGCACTATAGGATCTATTATGTTCGATTCTTGCACTGTTTGCACATCATAAAGTTTTTCTACAATAGCATTCATTTTCTCCACATTAAGCTTTGGTGCTGGTTTCCAAATATTTAACTGCTCCGTCGCAGGCTTTACCACTTTCTCCTTCTTTTCCATTAACGGTACCCGAATAACATTGCGGATTTTCTCTCGTATTGTTTCTTCAATTAGCTTAAGAAGCTCAGGCTCCTTACTTAAACGTATTTGGTGTTTGGCAGGATGAACATTGACATCCGTTAAATAAGGATCACCCTCTATATAGAGCGCGACAATCGGAAAACGTTCAATTGGCAAATACGTATGATAGGCGTCGACAATCGCTTTTTGTACCAAATAATGCTTCACCCAGCGACCATTTACAAACAATGACATATAGTTTTTCGAAGCTCGAGTCACCTCAGGTAGTGATATGAAGCCAGAAATTTTATAATCATGTGATTCTCCATTGAATGACACCATTTTTTTCGCATTATGCACACCGTAAATGGCAGCTAATACTTGTTGTACGTCACCTCGTCCATTTGTTTGTAACAACTGCTGACCGTTATGCAATAATCTAAACGCAATTTGTGGATTTCCGAGTGCAAGACGGTTCATCAGATCAATTGTATGCCCAAGTTCGGTCTGTATTGTTTTCATATATTTTAATCGAGCAGGTGTATTGAAAAATAGCTGTGCCACTGTAATATCTGTTCCCTTGCGCAAAGGGCCAGGTTTATGTGTAGCAATATGCCCACCCTCAAGCTCTAAATACGTTCCTGATTCACCATTAGATGTAATAAGCGTCATTTTTGACACCGATGCAATGGAAGCTAAGGCCTCACCACGGAACCCGAGGGTACGAATACGAAATAAATCGTGTTCTTGATGAATTTTACTAGTCGCATGGCGAGAGAATGATATTAATGCATCCTCTTCATCCATACCACTACCATTATCAATTAGTTGAATTGAAGTGAGGCCCGCTTCTAGTAAAAAAACATCAATGGACGTACTTCCTGCATCAATGGCATTTTCAACAAGCTCTTTAACTACAGAGGCCGGTCTCTCAACTACTTCCCCTGCCGCGATTTTATTGGACAGCCACTCGTCCATAATTTGTATTTTTCCCATAGCGTATCACTCCTTTACTTTTTTGCGTTTACTAGTTGCTGCTGTAATTCGTATAAAATATTCATCGCTTGCATTGGTGAAGTGCCCAGAATATTTACTTTTTCTAGGTTTTTAAGCACTTCTGACTCTGCTGGAGAGATTGGTACTCCCTCCGTAAATAGTGACATTTGCACTGGCTTTTCAATAACTTCCTGTACCACGGCTACTTTGTTTTCAGCTTCGTTTCCGGCCTCGAAGTTTTCAAGCAATACTTGTGCTCTTGTTAAAATTTCCTCTGGCAATTGTGCAAGCTGTGCTACATGAATTCCGTAAGATTTATCGGCAGCACCCTTTTTCACCTTATGCAAAAAGACAACCGTGCCATTTTTTTCAGTAGCAGATACGTGTACATTTTGCAGTCGAGGAAGCTCCTTTTCGAGTGCCGTTAATTCATGATAGTGAGTTGAAAACAGTGTATTTGCCCCAATTTTGTCATGGATGTATTCCATCATAGATTGGGCAAGGCTCATACCATCATAAGTAGATGTCCCACGACCAATTTCATCAAACAGCATTAAACTATTTTTTGTAGCATGCGTAATGGCATGCTGAGATTCTAGCATCTCCACCATAAATGTTGATTGTCCCGCAGCTAAATCATCCGCTGCACCGATGCGTGTAAAGATCTGATCTGTAATTGGTAATCTAGCTTTTTCAGCAGGCACATAACAGCCCATTTGCGCCATGACAACAATTAGTGCAACTTGACGCATATACGTACTTTTACCGGACATATTCGGACCTGTAATAAGCATCATATTGTTATTTTCTTCAAGTACACAATCGTTTGGTACATACATTTGCTTATTAAGCATCTTTTCAACAACCGGATGGCGCCCTTCAATAATTTCTAGCGAACGTCCGCCATGAAACTCCGGCTTCGTAAAACGATATTTCTCTGAAACACTTGCAAAGCTTAATAGCACATCTAGCTCACTAATGCTCGCTGCTAACGCTTGGACACGTGGAATAAACGCCTTTAATTCATCACGTATTTTCACAAATAAGTTATACTCTAACGTTAAACTCTCTTCCTCAGCATTTAAAATTAATGCTTCTTTTTCTTTAAGCTCTTGTGTAATATAACGCTCGGCATTGGCCAAAGTTTGCTTACGTTCATAACGTGTTAAATCTGCTAAATGGATATTAGACTTCGTAATTTCAATATAGTAGCCGAAAATTCGATTGTAGCCGATTTTTAAGTTTTTAATGCCCGTTTTCGTCCGTTCCTCTTGCTCTAGTTGTGCAATCCAATCCTTCCCATTACGAGAAGCATAGCGTAGTTCATCTAAGCGTGCATCATAGCCATCGCGAATGACGTCACCCTCTTTAATTGTAATTGGTGGATTGTCTGTAATAGCACGCGCTAATAGTGCCTCTACATCTGCACACGTATCAAGCGCCGCGCCTAGCTTTTGCAATGTTTCTTTATCGGTATCAAGTAATTGCTGCTGAATGGCAGGTACTTGACGCAATGAATCACGTAGCTGCGCTAAATCTCGTCCACCAACATTACCAAAAGCTACACGTCCAGCTAAACGCTCTAAATCATATACTTGTTTTAAAGAGGCTTGTAGCTCTGTTCTTACAAAGTATTCCTCTAATAAATCAGTGACGTATGCTAGTCTTTCTTCAATGGCAGCGCGTGAAGCAAGAGGTTGGTGTAACCATTGCTTTAACTTGCGTCCCCCCATTGCTGTCACTGTATCATCTAACAACCATAAAAGTGTGCCCTTTTGATCGCCACCGCGAATAGATTGAATAAGCTCTAAATTACGCTTAGAGCTAGAGTCAATACGTAAATAATTTTTCATTTCATTGTAAGTAAATGCTTGAATATGTGATAATGAACGCATTTGTGTTTTATCGATATAAGCGAGTAAACGAAGGCAAGCAATTTGTAAATCATTTGGCACCGCATCTAAATAATGTGCGGCTTTAGCCATTGTCATTTCATCTGTTCCAATAGAAAGGACGATACCCGCGTTTACTGCATGCTCTGCTAATAGAAGCTGCAAACTTTCCGTTACAATTAATTCACGAATACCGTATGCCTGCATTTGCAATAAAAGTGCCTTACCGTCGCCCTCAATCGAGGAGGCTACTGCTTCACCTGTAGATAAGTCTAAATAAGCGTAGCCAAATGTCATATCGTCAAATTGCTCCGCAGCACCAATAAAATGATTGGTTTTACCATCAAGCGACTTACCTTCCATGATCGTTCCTGGTGTAATAAGCTGAACAACTTCACGTTTTACTACACCCTTTGCTTGCTTCGGATCTTCTGTTTGCTCACAAACAGCAACCTTATAGCCCTTTTGCACAAGAGTTTCAATATAATTTTTTGCCGAATGATGTGGAACGCCACACATTGGAATACGCTCTTTTGCACCCGCATCTCGGCTCGTTAATGTAATTTCTAAAAGTTGAGAGGCATTAATAGCGTCCTCAAAAAACATCTCGTAAAAGTCGCCTAATCTAAAAAATAAAAAGGCATCCTTGTAATCTTCCTTTACCTGCAAATACTGTTGCATCATTGGTGTATATGTTGTCATTTTAAAAATTCCCTCGCTCTAACCATTTAGATATTTTTATTATAACAAAAGATACATGCGAAACGCTTAATTCACCTTTTTTAAGATGCTAGCGCTTCGCATGTATAGAATGTTTAGTATTATCTTTGTCTTTCATCAGGAAACGATGAGGACTCTAAAACATACCTGCCTTCTTCACTGGAGCTAGACGATGAGCTGGAACTGGAGCTAGATGAAGACGATGAGGAGCTCTCATCAAAACTCCATTCCTCTTCGAAATCTAGTGGATGTACACTAATGCAAATCGTCGTTTCTCCCATTACCTCTACAACTACTTCACGTTCTACTACGATTTCAAACTTCGTACCACATGGAGAGATAATTGCCTCTATGCAGTTTGGCTCTTGAATAACACGTACACGAACATCATCACCAGCACTCACTTCGCCTTCTCTAAAAGAAAGCTTCACTTTGTCTTTATAATGCACCGTTTCAGAAAACACTGCTGTTTTCGAATGACTACTATAGGCATACCATACATTGACATCAAATTTCCCCGATACTTCTACAAATTTACCGACTTTTTTCGCGGAGCAAGTATGATTGATAACCCAGCAACCGAGAATACTCGTCGGTTTATTCGATGGACTTAATGTTACACGGTCTTCCGTTCTTTTCTTCCCTTTGGCAACTACTGCTCTCGTCACGATTTGTCGTAAACGTTTCAGCGCAATTCCTCCTTTGACTCTTTTCACTCCATCATATGCAGGTAGCGCCTATTGGGTGAACATATATTTTTATAGAATCGAATTACTGACTTTTTCATACTATGTTGTCTGAAATGCGCTAATTTCCAAGAGTATTATGCAATTATGCCTCGGCATAATTGTAGCTGTACAGAGAACATTTGCCGCTGTCGCTTTGCTTTCGCGCAGAAAACATTTGTAGCTGACGCTTTGCTTTCGCTACAAAAAACATTTGCAACGCGTCCGGAATCGGCTTTGTTAGTCCTGCATCAGGGTCTACACAATGTCGGTCATTTCGGTAATACCAATGAACGTGGCGTTCTTAAACGGAGTTCCTCTATTTCAGAAGATGTCTTTTGTCCCGAAAGCGTACTACAGGTACGGATGTTTGGACACCCACTAAAAGAAGTTAAACATATAAAAATAGCCCGAATGCTTGCATTCGAGCTATTACTTTTATTATTTTTATGAGCAGCTGCCTGGTGTTGTATTGGCTACGTATGAGCCAGTTTCTCCACGAAGTAAATCTCCATCAGTTGAGCGAACAATCTCATTTGTAACATTGTTAGCAATTGTGTTTGAAACTAATTGCAATAAATCATTTACATCAATTTGAGATTCTTTAAATTGTTGAACCACTGGGATTGAGTTGATTTCTTCTTCAATTTTTTCGATTTTATCTTCAATTAATTTAAGCGCTTTTTCTTTTCCTAAGTGTTGGAAGTTAACAGCTTGCTTCTGTAGGCTTTTTAGGCTGGCAATACGCTCACGTACAAATTGATTTTCATTAATTTGTGCTTCGGCTTTTTTGAAAAATTCAACTTCTTGCGTATTGGCAATCATATGCGCAATTTCGTGTGACTTCTTGATTAAATCATCTTTTGTATATAATACTTGTGACATTTACGCTTCCACCTTTTCATTTTTTACTACTTCTACGAATTCACCACTTAGTGAATAAGAAGTAGCCTCAACTATTTTTACCTTCACTAATTGACCAATTAAATCTGCTGGCGCTTTAAAGTTTACAAGACGATTTTTACGCGTATAGCCAGCTAATACATCTTCGCGTTTTTTACTTGTACCTTCGACTAAGACTTCTACTATTTCACCTTTCATGCCCTCTAATGCTTTTCGAGAGTATTCCCCTACAACTTCATTTAATCGTAGAAGACGTTCTTTTTTCACTTCTTCAGGTACATTATCCACCATTTTTGCAGCAGGTGTACCCTCGCGAGGAGAATAAATATAAGTAAAGGCCATTTCAAAGCCTACTTCACGGTACAAGGATAATGTCTCCTCAAATTGCTCCTCTGTTTCATTAGGATAGCCTACGATAATATCAGTCGTTAGTGTTACTTCCGGAATAGCCGCTTTAATTTTCGCTACTAATCCAAGGAAATGCTCACGTGTATACTTACGCGCCATAATTTTTAGCACATCATTTGAACCAGATTGTACTGGTAAATGAATATGTTCAACTAAGTTACCACGTTTTGCAAGAACTTCGATTAAATGATCATCGAAGTCACGTGGATGACTCGTTGTAAAACGAATGCGTGGAATATCAATTTTTCGTAATTCATCCATTAAATCACCAAGTCGATATTCAATATCCTCAAAATCCTTGCCGTAAGCGTTGACATTTTGCCCTAGTAGCATAATTTCTTTATAGCCAGCAGCCGCTAATTCACGAACTTCAGCAATGATTTCGTCTGGACGGCGACTACGCTCCTTACCACGTGTATAAGGTACAATACAATACGTACAGAATTTATCACAGCCGTACATAATATTTACCCAAGCTTTGATGGAGCCAAGACGTTTTTTCGGCAGATTCTCAATAACATCGCCTTCTTTGGACCAAACCTCAATGACCATTTCCTTAGACATATATGCTTCTTTTAAAATGTTCGGTAAACGGTGAATATTATGTGTACCAAACACCATATCGACATGTGGATAACTTCTTAAAATTTTATTTACAACGGATTCTTCCTGTGACATACAGCCACAAACCCCAATAAGCATCTCTGGATTTTTACGTTTATATTTTAGTAGGAAGCCCAGTTCTCCAAATACTTTGTTTTCTGCATTTTCACGGATAGCACACGTATTCAGTAGCACCACATCAGCTTCATCAATCACATCTGTAGGCGTATAACCTAGCTGCATAAAAATCCCAGCCATCACTTCCGTATCATGCTCGTTCATTTGGCAGCCATACGTACGAATATAAAAGGTACGCCCCGTACCCATACCTGCAAACTCTTCTGCAATGTTAAAGTCCTTATGGTACTTAACTTCTTCTTTCCCACGTTTTTTAGCATCTTTTAATGAAGGTGCCGTAAAGACCGTTTCAAAATATTTACTATAATCCTTTTCAGGCTTGTCTTCTTTTTTTGGTTGATTGACTTGTTGATTTGCTAAGCGTTGTTCTTCATTCATTGCAATCAGGTAACTCCTTTCAAACGAATTCCATACATTTGAATTCCCATTTTACTATTATACTGAATAATTGCAACATCCTACAAGGTTTGCGAACTAAATGTCGCGGTTTAGACTTAATTACACGTTGGCTAGATGTATATTTTTGTTGGGTTGAGGGGTGCTACCAGTTTTATGGGGCTTTCTTTCAGTTTATTGGTTCTATCCGTCGCTTTGTCGGGGCTATCCATCACTTTGATGGTTCTATCCACGACTTTGGTTGCTCTATCCATCATTTCGACAGTTCTATCCACGACTTTTGCTGTTCTATCCATCATTTCGACGGTTCTATCCACGTCTTTTGCTGTTCTATCCATCATTTCAACGGTTCTATCCGTCGCTTTGACTGCTCTATCCACGACTTTAACTGTTCTATCCACGATTTTGACGGTTCTATCCACGATTTTTGCTTTTCTATTCTTCACTTTGACTTTCCATCCTTCACTTCGCTGAAGCCTATTCACCACTCTTCCTAAAAATAAAAAATCACCGAAGATATCCATCAACGGCGACGTTTATTATAGTTCTATAGATTGTTTTTGGCGTTGGTCAAATCCAATAATTGTTTGAACGCCATAGCTTTTTAGTAAAGCTGTATTCGCAAATGTGTATTTACCTAAATCGTCTGGGAAATGCGCATCTGAGGAAACTGTAAAGGCTACTCCATGTTCAATTAAAATTTGCAAGAAACGTGGTCCTGGGCACATTTCCTTTACTGGATAGCGATAAAATAAACCGGCATTTATTTCAGTGGCAGTTTGTGTGGTCACAAGTGCCTTTGCAATTCTTTCATACCAAGAGTCAAGAAAAGTTGTGTCCTTCACTCGATAATCGAACACTTTAAAGTTGTCTAAATGCGCCACAAAGTCAAACATATTCGAGAAGATCATTTTTTCTACTGTAGCAAAAAAACGTGCAAAGTTTTCCTGTAAGGCTGCTGCGTCCATGTTCTCAAATATGTATTGGGTTTGGGGATTATCAAAGCCCCAGCCATCCATAAAATGAACAGATCCGATGACATAATCCCACGGATAACCTTCTAATAATAATGCTAATTCTTCTTCACCGCCGACAAAATAATCTGCCTCGATGCCAAGCTTTAAGGAAATACCATGACGACTCCATTTTTCCTTTGCTCGATTAATAGTTGACACAAAATCATCCATGCTTTCCGTCATCACACGATCAAGCCAGTAACGCTGAGCTCTACCAACTTCATTGTCATCTAATTGCATATAACGTTCAAAGTATGCTCGCGTCTCCTTGAAACGATAGAGATGGTCGACAACCCCAACCTCGCGCAAACCAAGCTGCTTTGCTTGTTGTAAATATAAATCTAACCATTCCACACTATAGCAACCATTCTGTAAACGCTTTGATAATTGCTGCATTTGTAGCTCTATAAATGCTTTAGTACCTTTTGTTGCTCCTTCATCTTCATTAAAAAATCTAATTGCCCGAGAAGTACGCTCTAGCCAACGAAATGAATATGGCCCCTCCTCTAAATGTACATGATAATCAATCATCCGATTTCCCTCCATTGCATACCGTCCACTTTTCCTCATACGCATGCCACTCTAATGGGCAAGCTATATCACAAAAAATTTCTGAGCACTGCTCTATGTGACAAATTTGATAAAAGGACTTACCATTTATTTTAGATGCATCCGTTAATAAAAAGTTCATCTTGCTACGATCAAGCATTTTTTTAGAAATTAATGATTCATCCAAATCATAATCGTACACAATACCATCACTTATTCCACCACACGAAATAAATGCCTTATCAAAATTCATATTTCCTAACAATTCCAATGTCATAGCTCCTGTTACTGAGGATTGTCTCGGATTTGTCGTTCCACCAAGTAATATGACCTTTCCAGTCATTCGTCGCTCCTCTATCGCTAAATTAAACTGTACAGCTGCAGCGATAGAGTTGGTTACGACAGTTATATCGTCGACTGCCAATAAAAAATCTGCAATATGCACTGTCGTTGTACCTGTATCAACCGCAATTGTATCCCCGCCACCTATACGACTAGCTGCTAAACGAGCTATATTACGCTTTGCCTCTTTTTGCATTTGAAGCTTACGTAAAAATGCTGGTTCATTTCTAACGTTCGTATACTTTACAGCTCCTCCGTGTACTCTCGTTAATAAATGCTGTTGCTCCAGCTCATCAAAATCTCTACGAATCGTTTCTGGTGCTACTTGTAATTCATCTGCAATATTAGCAACGACAATTTTTCGATCAGCCTCTAATTGTTTTAAAATAAATTCAAAACGTTCAATTTTTGCATATGTCATGATAATGCAATCACATCTTCCTTCGCTATATAGCACACATATTGCTTACCAAGCTCAAACGAATGCCCTCGTTGGTGTAGCTGTTCCATCGTAAAGAGACATTCACCCTCAAACGTTGTCCGAATAACATTGCCACTCATTAATGACTGCTTCGCCTCTCCAGTCATACAAACATCCCCCTGTCTCTGATCGAGATGTATAGCTTCTGGTCGAATCGCAAATTTTGAGTATTCTTTTGGCAATGCCTCGCCAATCATTTTCTCAAGGGCTTGACGCGTAAAAACATTGTAATGTCCGATAAAATTCGCGATAAATTCACTTTCAGGGCTTGTATAAATCGCAGTAGGTGTTCCACTTTGTGCAATCATCCCATTATTCATCACAAATATTTTGTCAGAAACAGCCATTGCTTCTTCTTGGTCATGCGTAACTAAAATCATCGTTATACCTAGCTTTTGTTGAATAGCTCGTAAGTCTGCTTGAAGTTTCTTACGAATTTGGGCATCTAACGCACTGAGCGGTTCATCTAATAGCAATACTTTTGGACGTACAATTAATGCTCGAGCAAGGGCAACACGCTGCTGCTGACCTCCAGATAATTCTTTCGGATATGCATGCGCTTTTTCACTTAAATGCACGATTTCAAGTATTTCTTGAACACGTTGATCCACTTCAGCCGTATTGACTTTTTGCATACGTAAACCGAAAGCTACATTTTCTTTCACCGTCATATTTGGAAATAGTGCATAAGATTGAAACACCATACCAACTTGGCGATCCTTTGGTTGAACACGATTCATATCCTTGTCTTCTATGTTAATTTTTCCCGCAGATGCATTTGTTAAGCCTGCCAAAATACGTAGGATTGTACTCTTGCCACAGCCACTCGGACCTAAAAGAGTTATAAATTCACCTTTTTCAATCTTCATATTTATATTTGATAAAACCGTCGTTGATCCATATTTTTTATGAAGTCCTTCAATCACAATATAACTCATAGATTTGTAGCACCTTTCGATCGTTTCGTTAATGTTGCAATAGCGTACGTTAATAAGCCCATAAGAACGATATAAATAAAGACAACTGCACTAGCAATATGTCCACTTGTACTAAGCTTCTTCATTAAATAAATTTGCACCGTCTCAAAGCGAGAACCAACCACTAGATTAATCAGTACAAATTCTCCAAAAAGTACGGAAAACGATAATAATGCACCAGCAAATAAGCCTGGGTACACAGTAGGTAATAATATTTTAGTAAATGCCTGCAATTTTGATGCTCCCAGTAATTGCGCTGCGTCTAAAAGCTGTCGTGCATCAACATTCTGCAAACTATTGCGTGTCCCCTGATAAATGTATGGGAGGATACCGATGACATATGCCCCTAAAACTACTAAAATCATCGGCACACCAAATTTGCTATAAACACGAATGAGCCCGACTGCTAAAATAATTCCCGGGAATGAATACACCATCACAACAGCCATCTGTATCCATTTTTCGTATTTTGGAAAATACAACACGATCACAAAAATAGCCGGTACGATAACGAGCAATGCAATCATGACAGCCCCACTAGACAATAAAACCGAACGTCCAAACGCCTGTATAAATTCTGCATCCTGAAATAATGTCGCAAGCCATTTCAATGTTAATCCTTCTGGCAAAATGGTCTTATTCCAATTCGTCGCAAAGGCATAAAGCATCGTTGCAACAACTGGCAACAATAAATACACCACTAACAGGAGGAAAAATAAATCAGCAAAGCCTCTTTTTTTCACTATAACTTCCTCCTTGTTTTTGAAATGCTCCATTCGCTTAATAGCATTGCCGTCACCATCGTTACTGCTAATATTACTGCAATAGCACTTGCCAGCTCTGGTTGTGCAAAAATATCTCCCTTAATAAGAGAACCAATACGAATGGCTACTAAATTGTAATTACTGCTAGTTAGTGCATAGGCAGAGGCATACGCTCCCATTGCATTGGCAAACAATACGCTAAATGTTCCAACAATCCCAGGAAGCATAACAGGGATCCCAATCTTCACCCAAAACTGCCATGTAGAAGCTCCAAGTAATGCTGCTGCGTCTTTCCATTGTTGCTGAATCCCATCATAAATTGGGTATAAAAGCATTAAGGCTAATGGTAGCTGAAAATAAATATAAATCAGTAACAAGCCACCCCAGCTATAAAGAGAAAATGATGAAAATGTGTCAATACCCCATTTATCGAATAGCAATGTAAAGAGCCCGCTATTGCCAAGTAATACAATAAAGGCAAAAGCTAACGGAATACCTGAAAAATTTGATGTTAAATTTGTTAGTATTAAAATTTTTTCACGCACTGGCTCAGAAAATCTCATAAGCGCATAAACAGCAAATAGGGTAACAATTAAGGCAATGACTGCCGAAATTACAGATAGTGTAATACTATTTGTAAAGCCTTGTAAAATGTAATCGTTCGTTAGTACAGTTCGATATTGTGCGAATGTAAAACCATCACTATTTTGAAAGCTTGTGATGAGCATATACAGTAACGGTACTAAGAAAAATAACAAGACAAGTACTAGAAAAGGAGAAAGCCAGGCAACTGTTTGCCGCTTCGAAATCAAAACAATCACTTCTTTCAATATTTAATAGCAGTTCATGTTGATTTAATCATTTTTATTAATTAGAAGGCTCATCACCATAACGGGGGTTGATTTCCGTTCCGACAGGGCGCATTGTTGCTGGCGCTTCGCTTTCGCACAGATAAAACCCTGTTGCTGGCGCTTCGCTCTCGCACAGATAAAACATTTGTTGCTAGCGCTTCGCTTTCGGGACAGATAAAACCCTATTGCTGGCGCTGCGCTTTCGGGACAGATAAAACCCTATTGCTGGCGCTTCGCTTTCACACAGACAAAAACCAGTTGCTGCCGTTACGTTAGCACTACGCTTTCGCACAGAAAACATCCGCTTCACTGCAGAATCTCGGGCCAACACGATGTTGGACACGAAGGCGTTATCACAGGACGTGATAGTTTTAGCCTTCGTTTCCCTATCGCTGATCCCCAAGGAGTCACCCTGTCTTCACTTCAATCAACTAACACATAAATATTTTGAAAATGTCATCCCAACTTTTGATGATGGACTAATAGAATTTCTCTGCTGGAAGCTTCCCAAACACGCCCAATTAATATTGATGATTAAACCTTTTATAATGAATGCATCCCTTCTAATAACAGGGGAACCATTTCATCAGAAGGTTCGATATTCAATAAATGACAGCAAAGCGGAGCTATTTGTAACTGTGATACAATCTCATCGTTAATGCCTGCTTTAACGTGATTCGAAATAACAAACATTGGTACATGACGATCCTCACCTGTTGCGCCTCCATGATTTCCATCACTCGTCATCCCATGATCTGCTGTCACGATCACTTCATAGCCCTGCGCAAGACATTTTGGGATAAATACAGATAATAATGCATCAACTGCTAAAACACGATTTCGATATTGCGCCGAGTCAGCTGTAAATTTATGACCGTCATCATCTACATTCATCGGATGAATATATAAGAAATCTGGTTGCTTTTGATCCATTAGCCAAGCAGCTTCAGCAAATAAATGACTGTCTGGATAGTGATCCTCAAAGTAGAACAGTCCATTCTCAATCGGCAATTGGGTATCTAATTGTAGTCTTTCCTCCATATGCACAAATGGTGCACGATTATATAGCTCACTTACCCAATAATAGGCGGCAGCTGCTGTAGATAGACCGTTTTCTTTCGCTAAATGAAATAAACTATTTTGCGTCGATAAACGCACTGTCATATTGCTCGTTACTCCATGTACAATGGGTGGTGTCCCCGTTAAAATCGTTTCATATAAAGGCCTTGATAGTGAAGGGACCTCTGAGCAAACCTTGTAGCGTGCTGCTAGTTTACGTTCAACTAAATGGTGCATAAATCCCATATGGGTACAAGCTGTATCAAAGCGAAGTGCATCTACGACAATTAAGACAACTTTATTATTTTCCATGAATTAATACCTGCTCCTGATATTGTTGTGGAATTTGCTTTGTTGTTTCTTCCCATTTCTTTTGGTCTTTTACTGGCTGTGCATTTTTGTACATTTCCGCAGGTAATAATAGCTTCTGAACATCTTGAGGTAATTGAACCTTGTCACGAATTGGACGAGCATAACCCTTCGCTAAATTTTCTTGTCCTGCATCCGATAAAATGTATTCACGAGCTAGCATAGCTGCATGAGGATTTTTGGCATATTTATTAATGATTGTTGCATAGCCTGATGTTACAGAGCCTTCTGATGGAATGATGACATCAAAACGTTTCTCATCAATTTGGTGTCGATAGCCAAGTGCATTAAAATCCCATAGGATGGCTACATCAATCTCGCCTTTTTCTAAATTCGCTACAGTTGGATCTCCTTTTAAACGCCCTTGTTTTGCTAAAGATGCAAAAAAGTCTATTCCAGGTTGAATATTCGACTCATCACCACCAAATGCCATAGCAGCTGCTAAAATAGCAAACTGTGCTTGATTCGCTGTTAAAGCATCACCAATACTAACCGTATAATTTCCGTTTTTAATATCCTCCCATGATTTCGGGACATTTTTGACGTTGTTTTTATCAGTTAAAAATGAAATAGTTCCAGTGTAACCCACGATCCAATGGCCATCATTATCCTTTGCCCAGTCAGGTATTTCATTCCAATAAGATGTTTTATACGGTAATGTTAAACCCTTGTCCTTGGCAATCGGTCCAAAAGCAATTCCGACGTCACCAATATCCGCAGTGGCATCATCCTTTTCCGCCTCAAACTTCGCTAGCTCCTCGGCACTCGACATGTCTGTATCCTTATGCTTAAGGGTATATTCAGTACTAAGATCACCCCAAGTCTCTACCCAGTTAGCCCATGTATCTGGCATTCCGACAGAATTTACAGTTCCTTCTTCTTTTGCTTTTTTCGTAATCTCTTCAAGTGTCAAATCACTTTTCACTTCATTCGAACTAGATGAACCGTCGGAACAAGCTGCCAACATTGAAATTGCTAATGCTCCGATTAGACCTTTCTTCCACAACTTTTGAATTGCCATGAGTTGGAACCTCCATTTGTTTATGTTTGTTTTCATTTGCCTTACAACATTTATGTTAGGAAACAAACATTAAGCAAGTATGGAGGACATTAAAATATTCAGTAAAAATTATGAAGGAATTATGAAAATTTATAAACGATTATTAATTGTAGGGGGATTGTAAAAGTTTTAGAGGAGTAAGTAGGAATCTAGTTCTGTATGCGCACGTTTATGTAGCTTTCTAAGACGTGCACACACTCTAGATTCATTTTATAAACCAAGAAAATCTGCATATGTATGCGGCTCGTTTTCTTTTAAAATTGTTAAAAATGTAAAGGCAAGCTGTACAACTGACCACCATTTCATATTGTAGGACATCTCAAAGTGGGCAGGTGCTAATGTAAAAACATCTTGAAAAATATCAAGTGGATCGATTTTTTTATCATTTAATATCGAGAGAAAACCTAAAAACAACGTATGGTCCTTGACCTCAATCATTTTTCCATCAACAAGTGCATCAATATTTTCCGGTTGATGAAAATTACATTGTGTCGCAACATACCTTTCCAAATCCTGTGTGCGCTGTCTTTCTTCACGTTCTTTTTTCTTTGCAATAAAATCAATGACGTTATCCACGTGCATCGCCTCTTCTTTTTTTCTTTTATTGTAGCATTTTTTACAATACTATTGCCCGAACACGCTCCCCATTTTTTCCCTTTTTTCAAAAACAAAAAGAATGTTTTGACAAATTCGTCAAAATCATTCTTTCTAATGAATTTCATTAATATGCTATTGGTATAACGTTTACCATCTATATAAGTTGATTGAAGTGGAGACTGGACGACTCCTTGGGGTCAGATCACAGCGTCACAGATGAGACTCTGGAGCGAGCACACAAGGGAACGAAGGCTAAAACCATCACGTCCTGTGATAACGCCTTCGTAACCAACATTGTTTTATCTGTGCGAAAGCGAAGCGTCAGCACAAAGCGTCCAGCCGGAACGGAAATCAACCCTACGTTATGGTTATGACCTTCATTAACATAACTCTATTGTGACTAATTATTGATTGGGATTGTTATAGTTACTCTTCCTCCACCAGCTAATAAATCATTGTCAATTAGCAGTGTTCCAGCGTGACGCTGAACAATTGATTGGGCAATATAAAGTCCCATCCCATGGTGATCTCCTGCATTTCTGCTTGGATCTCCGCGATAAAACTGTTTGGTAGCCTCGTTTAAATCTCTCGGAGAAAATCCACAGCCGCTATCAGTAACGATAAATCGAATAACATCAGTAGCAACTTGCACAGTTAATGTTACCTTTCCATATTCAGGTGTGTGCTCTACAGCATTAGCAATGACATTTAAAATCGCACGATAGAACTGCTCTTCATCGATAAATATACGTGCAGGAAGAATTTCCTTTTGGATATCCACTTGAAGCCTTTTTTCCAACGAAAGAGCTCTCATTTGTTGTTCTACTTCTGTCATAAATGCATCCGTTTTAACATTCGTTTTTTCACGAGTTACATTTCTTTCCATTTTCGATAAATCAATCAACTCTTTCGTGAATTTTTCTATTTCCATTGTATTTTTTAAAATATAGTCATTATATTCCCTTTGTATATCATCTTGAGCCGTATCCTGCAAAAGCTCTGCATTTCCCCGAATAATTGTGAGCGGTGTTTTCAGATCATGAGCAAGAGCAGAAATTTGTTCTCTACGTGCCTGTTCAGATTCCCATTGCTGTTTTAAGGAGCTATTTAAAGCCTCCTTCATCTGCTCAAGAGAAACCGATATTTCATCTATTTCACGAATCCCTGAATGATTAATCGTAAAATCCAAATTTTGATTTTGTATTTTTTCAATCGCTTCCTGCAAGCCAAACATTTTTTTCTTTAGACTTCTTCCAAAATGGATAGCAAGGACAGTTGCATAAGCCCCTATCCCTATAATAAATACTAGAAATTCTAATAGTTGCGGATTAGGTAAATATTTTCTTAAAATTTCTGAACGATACTGAGGTACTAAATAATATCGTAATATACAAATCTCATTTTCTCGCTCTATAAACGAGTAAAATTGGGGACTATTTCTAGTTTCCCTTTTTTTCATTACATCCCATGCTTTAAAAGCTTCCTTTTCTGAAAGATTCCCTGTAAGGAATTGTCCATCTTTAGAAAAGACAGCATAGTCAACAAGGTCTGGAATAATATCAGCGGTAACCGAACTACTAGACGCAATCCGATCCTTTGATAATGTAATTTGACTTTCTGCATAATTTGCTGGCAAAACAATGTTGGTAGAAAAAGTAAACAAAAATATGCTAAACAGTATTACGACTAACAGAATGGTGCCTAAACTTAGGAAAAGGAGATATCGTAGAAAAAAAGTATGTAGTCGAGTTCCTTTAGTGGGCTTTATTGTCTCCATTTATATCCGATCCCCCAAACAGTGTCAATGGCGTCAACATGAAAGGCATGTAGCTTTGAACGAATATTTTTAATATGCTCCGTAATAGCAGTACTGTCACTCTTCCCATCAAAGCCAAAAATAGTTTCATAAATTTTTTCTTTCGAAAATACTTGTCCTCGATTTCGAGCTAGAAATTCGCATATTGCATATTCGCTTTTTGTCAGCATTACCTTCTCTTCATTTATAAACAGCTCTTTGCCTGATAGATTGAAGTGAACATTATCTACAAAAAGGATACTACGTCTTTCTCTTTTTTCGCGTCTCAAATGCGCATTCACTCTTGCACGTAGCTCTCCAATGCCAAACGGCTTGATAATGTAATCATCAGCGCCAAGACCTAGACCATACATTAAATCTTCTTCTAATGATTTAGCCGTTAAAAAAAGGATGGGACAATCTACAGCATGACGTATTTGACCACATAGTGTAAATCCATCTATTTCGGGCATCATTACATCCAGTAAAATTAAATCGAAGGCACCAAGATCCATTTTACTTACTTCCGGCGCATCAAAGACTGCCGTTACTAAATGTTCGTCTTTTAGTAGTGCATTTTTTATCAATACTAAAATATCTTTTTCATCATCTACTGCTAATATTTTTGCCATATTTCTACCCTCATCATTTCTTCATACCCTAATTCTCCGATCTTCTTCCTTCCCACTTCCAAAACCAGAAACAAGATAGGACTAATGCGCACAATGTTCCGCAAACTGAAGCAATAATACCTTCCTGTAGTCCTACTTTCACCGTTGATAGGTCTAGCCCTGACGTCTTCATTGTCCATAACGAAACAAAGTGACCACCCCAACCATAAGGTATAAATGACCAAATACCATTACCTAGTCCAGTTAGTAGTAAGGCTACTATTAGTGATCCCACAATCCCTAATCCGATTGAGGCACCTTTACCAAAATGAAGACTAACAAATAAATGTAAAATATATAAAAATACATAGCCTACAAATAAAATACATCCAGCTATGAAATAAAATTGATAACCAAAAGTATCTTCATGCAAAAGCTCAATAAAACCAGCACTAAAAATACCGACGGACAGTAATATTGCGCCAAAACTAAATAATAATAACAGTAGCAACTTGCTTAAATAAGCTACTATTTTTGTTTTAGTAGTGGTTAGCATCTCCTGAAAATGTCCTGCAGTTGCTTCTTGTTCCGCTGCCATCGCACAAACTAACCCAATAATAATTGGAAATCCGCATGCTACTCCTTGAAGATAAGCCGTTACCCTAGCATTGAAACCCCATGGTGAATAAGTATAGTATGCTAAAAATATTCCTGAAATAATGATAGGTACAATTAGATGTGTGAGTAAAAAAGGCGTTCTTTTTGTTTTAAGAAGCTCTGCTCTAAGTAATCTTAACATTATCATGCACTATTTCGCCTCCCTTTTTTGGAACCATCGTGCAGTAAGGAAGCTTATTAAAGCAAACCATACTAAGGCAATTAATATACCTGGAGCTATAACCCACGTGTTTAATAATGGACTTCCTTCAGGCACTAGCAGACCATTTGGTAAAATCTCTAATGTTGGACATATTAGTCTTGCTGTGATGGCGTAAGGAACACTATACCAAAAATCCCCATTCGCAAATGCAATCATACCTGCCATATTACCGACTAAATTTATTAAAATTGCTATATAAGTTCCTAATTTTGCCGCAAGAAATAGACAGAATGGAATTTGCCACAATAACGTTAAGAAAATTACCGAGCTACCTGTAAAACTACTTGTTAAAGAATAGCTAGTGCCAAAGAGTACTCCACTAGCAGATATACTTACAAAGAAAATAAGTGTAGTTACTAACAACCAGGCGCTACATGTTAGTATTTTACCAAACCAAATCTTCTTTAGGTCAATCGGCATTGCGAGAATACTATGATATTTCAATTTAGCATCTTTTTCCACCACTAATGTGCAGCATATCGTCAGTGCACCTGGTAGGAGCATTGTATACCAAAAATTATAAGCACCACTTTGAAAAAACTTTCCTCCCATTAATAATGCAGTTAGTACTATCGCCACAATGGGTGCTAGCCAAACTAATTTAGGAATAAAAGTCTTTTTCCATTTTAATCTTTCAGCCTTCATAATTGAAATCATGTTAAATGCCTGCCTTTCTATTAGCAGACACTACTTGCATAAATAATGATTCTAATTCCTGACCTTGTGGAGCAACTCCCTGATAGCCTAATTTCCCTCCTGCAATGATGCCAATTTCATCAACAACCTGCTCTACCTCTGACAGGATATGGCTAGATAAAATGACTGTAATCCCTTGCTCTGGAAAAGATCGGATTAGCTTTCGAAGCTCTTGAATGCCGATTGGATCGAGACCATTTGTCGGCTCATCAAGAATTAAAAGCTTTGGATAGTTTAATAGCGCAATAGCTATTCCAAGACGTTGTTTCATCCCTAACGAAAACTGTCCTGCTCGTTTTTTTCCTGTATTGGTCAAGTCTACGATTTTTAATACTTCGTCAATACGTGACTGTGGCAATCCGAGGGCAATCGTTCGAACCTTTAGATTTTCTCTTGCCGTTAAATTTTCATAAAGCGGTGGTGTTTCAATTAATACACCAATGTCTTTTAAATCATTGCGATTCCATTCACGTCCATTAAAAAGTATCTTTCCTGCATTCGGACGCAGCATACCCGTAATCATTTTTAACGTTGTCGATTTCCCTGCACCGTTAGGACCGAGTATACCGTAAACAGTATTGCGAGGTATCGTTAACGACAAGTCCTCCACAATTTTTTGTCCCTTAAAGCTTTTACTAAGATCTTCTGTTTGTAAAATAATATCTTCCACTTTATAATCATCTTCCTTTCGATGATTATAGTGTAAAAAATGATTATAAGGATTTTATAAGGATATCAAAAAGATTTTGTGGATCGTCACGCTGAACTGAACTTTTGTTTTATGACTTTTTGTGAAATAGTTGATTGGAGTGGGGGGTGGGCGACTCCTCAGGGATCAGCGTCACAGATGAGACCCTGCAGCGCAGCGACAGCAACAAATGTTTTTATCTGTGTGAAAGCGCAGCGACAGCAACAAATGTTTTTTTCTGTGCGAAAGCGCAGCGTCAGCAACAATGCGCCCAAACGGAACGGAAATCAACCCCTCGCTTTGCAGAAGAACCACACTTTATAACTAGAAATAAAAAGCATTTGGAATGAGGACATCCCAAATGCTTTTTATCATGCTATATAATATTTAATTTACATAAATTCTTTTACTAATTGATTAAAATCATTTTCGCTCATTTTAATATCGATATCCGTTAATGGTAGCTCTGAATAGCCTGGTACTTTTTCTTGATATGAAGCTGTTTCAGTATCTTGATAAATAATACCTGTTACTAAACCTTCATGCTCCATCACTGTACGCATTGCCATACCACGGTCAGAATTGTCATAGCCTTCAATATCAGCAAGCTTCGTTAAGTTTTCTTTAAACCAATCGTACGTGTTCACTTTGTTATACGTAACACAAGGTGAGAATACGTTGATGAATGAGAAGCCTTTATGATTAATGCCCGCTTCAATTAAAGCTGTTAACTCTTTAATATCCGTTGAGAATCCTTGTGCGACAAAAGTAGCTCCGCTTGTTAAAGCTACTTCTAACGGTTTTAATGAAGGCTCAATCGCACCACCTGGCGTAGATTTTGTAATAAATCCTGCAGCGGAACGTGGAGATGTTTGCCCCTTTGTTAAACCATAAATTTGGTTATCCATCACAACGTATGTGATGTCAATATTACGACGGATAGCATGAATTGTATGACCCATACCAATCGCAAATCCATCTCCGTCACCACCAGAAGCAATAACGTTTAAATCACGGTTAGCCATTTTTAAGCCTTGTGCAATTGGTAATGCACGACCATGAATACCGTGGAAGCCATAAGAATTAATGTAGCCTGAAATACGACCAGAACAGCCAATTCCAGAGATAACAGCTAATTCGTTTGGTTCAATACCGACGTTTGCCGCGGCACGTTGAATCGCTGCCTGAACAGAGAAGTCACCACAGCCTGGGCACCAGTTTGGTTTCACTGTATTACGAAAATCCTTAAATGTTGCCATTAGCGAGTCAACTCCTTCACACGATTTTCTAATTCACCTGGCAAGAATGGTGTACCATCATATTTTGTAATAGTCTCGATTTTATCGTGACCACCAACATTCATCTTCATAATATTTGCTAATTGACCTGTGTAGTTATTTTCTACAACGATTACTTTTTTCGCTTTTGCTACAAGTGGTGCCACCTCAATAGATGGGAATGGGTGAATTAAACGAATATGTGCATGGTTCACCTTCATGCCTTGAGCATTTAAGCGTTCTTGTACTTCTTCAATAGCTCCACGTGTTGAGTTAAAGCCCACTAATAAAATATCAGCTTCTTCGTGTGGCGCATTTGAATGTACTGGATGGTCAAATTTCAATGCTGCTAGCTTACGGAAACGTTTATCCATTTGTACTTGACGGTTACCAGATGCTTCAGACGGTTTACCTGTTTCATCGTGTTCAACCCCCGTTACATGGTGAATACCATTCAACGTACCAGGTAGCACACGCGGTGAAATACCATCTTCCGTATCTTCATAACGTTTGAAGTATGCTTTATCGGCTGCTTCTTCAATGTCGCCTGTAACAATTTTACCGCGACGAATTTCAATTTTATTGTAATCGAATGGCTCAACAGATTGTTTACCTAGAGATAATTGCAAGTCTGTCATTAAAATAACTGGTAATTGTAATTCCTCTGCAATGTTAAATGCTTGAATTGTGTCAAAGAATGCTTCTTCCATTGTAGATGGTGCAATTACTACTTTTGGAATTTCACCATGCGTACCATATAACATCGCCATTAAATCTGATTGCTCTTGTTTTGTTGGTAATCCTGTTGATGGACCACCACGTTGTGTATCAACAACAACCAGCGGCTGCTCTGTCATACCTGAAAGACCAAGTGCTTCCATCATTAATGAAAGACCAGGGCCAGCAGAAGCTGTAAAAGCACGAACACCACCAAAGTTTGCACCAATTGCCATTGTCGCTGCAGCAATTTCGTCTTCTGTTTGAATAACCGCACCACCGAATTTCGGTAATTTTTTAATAAGATATTCCATAATCTCAGAAGCTGGTGTAATTGGGTAGGCTGCCATAAAGCGTGTCCCAGCTGCAAGTGCACCAAGTGCAACTGCATCGTTTCCGATCATGAACATACGGCGTTTACCGTCTGCTGGTGCTAAAGCCCAGTCACCTACACGATCTCCTAGCAGCTCATTCATTAATTCATGACCGCGTGCAATGGCCTCCATATTTTTCTGAACAACTTCTTCACCTTTTTTGCCAAAAATATCATCTACAACATTTTGGAACACTTCGTCCTCTAGATTTAGCAATGAAGCTGTTGCTCCGATCGCCACCATATTTTTCATCAACGAAGTACCAAGCTCTGCCGCTACCTCTGTAAAAGGTACTACAAATAATGGCGCTTTTGAATCTTCTGGCTTCACTGGAGTAAATTTTGAATCCGCTAAAATAACGCCTGTTTCTGTTAATTCTTTATAATTGACGTCGATTGTTTCTTGGTCGAACGCTACTAAAATATCTAAATCATCCGCAATTGAACGTACTTCTGTTGGACGAACTGTAATTTTATTATTCGTATGGCCACCTTTAATTCGAGAAGAGAAATGACGATAACCGTATAGGAAGTAACCTAAACGATTCATTGCCGTTGAGAAAATTTCGCCTGTACTTTCAATCCCTTCACCCTGTTGCCCACCGACTTTCCATGAAAGCTGATGTAACATGTCAACAACTCCTTAGATCCAATGTATATACTATTATTTTTCCTTCATAAGTTTAACACGAAGAAACGGTCTGCACTATTGTTATTCCCCGATTTAAACGAAAATCAGACCTTTGACTGAAAATGGCGTTCATAAAGTTGTAATTTTAAATCAATTAAGTTTTAAAAATTAAGTTGCGGATTTTAAGTGACATTTAACATATTAGTATGTAGAGCATGTAGGATTCTCTTCCTCAAATTCTGATTGTCTATATAAACGAAAAAAATGCCTTGCAGCTTATTATGTGCAAGGCATTTTATTTCATTACTTTTTTATCGAATACGTTTTTCCACAAGAAGCTTTAAAGCTGTACGTTCCTCACCAGCAATTAAAATATCGGCAAACGCCGGTGCGCAAATTAAATCTGTGCCACTTGGCGCTACAAATCCGCGTGCAATGGCCACTGCTTTCACGGCTTGGTTAAGTGCCCCTGCCCCAACTGCCTGCATTTCTGCTTGCCCTTTTTCTCTGATTACCGCGACTAATGCACCTGCAACTGAATTTGGATTAGAGCGTGATGATACTTTTAATGAATCCACAATTATTCCTCCCCGTTTCGCGAATAGTGTTTACGCTCAACAACTCATGTCTCCCTTTTTTTGGACCTCAAGTTATTGTCGATAGGTCATTTTATGCTCGGTAAGAAGAAAATAGACTATTTTCATTTCTTATATATTGAAACAATCAAAAAAGACTGAAAATATATGCTGGAAAACCTATGGAAATAATGAAATAAAGTAGGCTCTTCGGTACAGCGAGAGGTTGATTTCCGTTCCGACAGGGTGCTTTGTTGCTGTCGCTACGCTTTCGCACAGATAAAAACATTTGTTGCTGTCGCTACGCTTTCGCACAGATAAAAACATTTGTTGCTGTCGCTACGCTTTCGCACAGATAAAAACATTTGTTGCTGTCGCTGCGCTTTCGCACAGATAAAAACATTTGTTGCTGTCGCTACGCTTTCGCACAGATAAAAACATTTGTTGCTGTCGCTGCGCTTTCGCACAGATAAAAACATTTGTTGCTGTCGCTACGCTTTCGCACAGATAAAAACATTTGTTGCTGTCGCTGCGCTTTCGCACAGATAAAAACATTTGTTGCTGTCGCTACGCTTTCGCACAGATAAAAACATTTGTTGCTGTCGCTGCGCTTTCGCACAGATAAAAACATTTGTTGCTGTCGCTACGCTTTCGCACAAAAAACATTGTTGCTGTCGCTGCGCTTTCGCACAAAAAACATTGTTGCTGTCGCTGCGCTTTCGCACAGATAAAAACATTTGTTGCTGTCGCTGCGCTTTCGCACAGATAAAAACATTGTTGCTGTCGCTGCGCTTTCGCACAGAGCAAAGCTTCCTGGGGCGTCAGATGACCGATTCACTCGCGGTGCTCGCTCCAGGGTCTCAGGCCAACAGATGTTTTTTGCGTGAAAGCGTAGTGCTAACGTGCGACAGCAGCACGACGTTGGTCACAAAGACGTTATCACAGGACGTGATGATTTTAGCCTTCGTTCCTCTATTGCTAATCCCCAAGGAGCCACCCAGTCTCCACTCCAACAACTGAATCACATGACATCCGTTTTAACAAAATGACAACCAACTCTTTAGTTTTACCGGAACACTTTCAGGAATTATCGCCCAACTTTTGAATTTTATCGATAAACTTTCACGTTTTATCACCCAACTTTTAGTTTTTATCGACATCCACCTTCCAAAGAGCAAAAAAGGATTCATACACAAAACTGTGTGTGAATCCTTTTACTTTATTATGTCGCCCTGTTAAATCAACTACAAGTATCCTCTGACATGTCGCTTTCATCAAAGTGATAAAAGTAATTTAATAAAAGGGTTTTGTCAGTGGTAGTGGAAGCGACAGCGACAAAACGAAGGAAGTGGCACGACGCTCGCCCACAGGAAAGCGAGTAGCCTGAACGTAAATCATTACTATTTAAAGTGACACAACATTCTCAAATATTTCCTTAACTATTTTGTTTTTAATCATAAAAAAACTATTGTGCATTTTTTAACACACAATAGTTTCTCTTCTTATGCTTGGAACGGATAATCTTCGTTTATATATATTCGCTCACAATGTCGAGCTTTTCCTGTTTTATCATCAATCTCTACAAAGAAACCACTTAACACTTCGCGTCCTTTTTTAGGCACTTCAAAACGAGATGGCATGTTTGTTTGGAATTTATAAATGACACTTTCCTTCGTCATCCCTAAAATTTCATCGTATGGACCTGTCATACCAACGTCCGTAATATAGGCTGTTCCATTTGGATAAATGCGTGCATCGGCTGTTTGCACATGTGTATGTGTACCAACGACTGCCGAAGCCTTCCCATCTAAGTGCCATCCAAGTGCAATTTTTTCACTTGTCGCTTCTGCATGAAAATCCACGAATACAAGCGGTGACGTTTTATGTGCTTCTTCGATTAATTTCTCTGCCATCGCAAACGGATCTTCATGAGGAGGTAAAAATACTCGTCCGTGTAAATTAATAACAGATAGTGTTGCACCGTTTTTTGAAATTTGCACCATTCCTTTACCTGGTGCATCATTTGAAAAGTTCGCCGGGCGTATTAAATAATCTGCATCATCTATAAAATCAAAAATATCTTTATTATCCCAAGTGTGATTGCCCATCGTAATAACATCAACACCCATTTGCAATAACTCATTATAAATATTACGTGTAATTCCGCGTCCTGCTGCTGCATTTTCACCATTGGCAATAACAACGTCTAGATTGTATTTTTTCTTTAAACGGGGTAAATATTTTTCTACTGCATCTCGACCGATTGAACCTACAATATCCCCAATAAATAAAACTTTCATTTTCATAACCACTCTTTCATTAATTAGCACCTTATATTTTACCACTAATTCAAAGTCAAACGCAAAACTATGTCCGTTCAGCGTATTAAACTGGTCTTGAAAAAGTAGGTACTCATACTCTTTCTCATTGTCTATAAAAAAACACCTAACAAGTAATTAGGTACTTGTCAGGCGGACGGTACTGATTTCTATTTTTTCACATGATAATACTGGCTCTTATATTGTTTTTTTTGCAAAGTATAGTTATTCATGACGACCCCTAATATTTTCGCTTGTGCCACTAATAAGGAATTTTTTGCTTTGACAACACTAGATTTCTCTACTACTCCAGTATTAACAATAAGTAGTGCACCATCTGTTTTATTTGCTAAAATTTGAGCATCGGTCACAGAATTAACAGGTGGCGTATCAAAGATTATTACATCATAATACGCTATCATTTTTTCTATTAAAGTATCCATCATTTCTGAAGCAAGAAGCTCTACTGGATTAGGTGGGATTGGTCCACTAGTGAGGACAAATAATCCCTCAATAAACGTTTCTTGTATAGCTTCGCTCAAAGTGTCATTTTGTATCAATACACTCGATAGGCCTGAAATATTAAGCAATTCAAATGTATAGTGCATTGTAGGTTTTCGCATATCAGCATCCACTAATAAAACCTTTTTTCCTTCCTGTGCAAAAACTATCGCAATATTTGCTGCATTCGTTGTCTTTCCTTCACCAGGGATAGATGATGTCACTAAAATTGTTTTACACGTTAAATTAGGGAGTGCAAATTTCAAATTTGTTCGTATTGTTCGAAATTGTTCAGAAATGATAGAAGTTGTGTGTTCGCTAGTCAATAGTTTTCGTGGCATCATCGCTAATACTTTCTTTTTTTTATTTTTCATTTTAAACATTATGTGACTCGCCTCCCTCTTCTAGTAGAGATAGACCCTCTGCCTCCTTTTATTGAACTTACGAATCCTAATATCGGTAAATTCAATAGTTCTTCAATTTCCTGCTCAGTCTTTATTGTTGAATCGAAAAATTCTAGACTAAATGCAATGCCTGTTCCTAAAAGGAGTCCAAGGAGTCCTGAAATTGAAATATTTAGAATTTTTTTCGGCTTCACTGGTTGTGAGTCATCAGCTAATGTAGCTACTGATAGGACATTGATATTATCTACGTTCATCAGTTTTTGAATATCTCCTTTAAAGACATCTATTATCGTATTAGCAATCTCCACTGCTCGTGCTGATTGTTCATCAAGAACCTTTATAGAAACTACTTGTGATTTGTTTTCATTACTGACCGTAATTTTCTCTGCTAATTGTTCAGGAGATAATTCTAATTTCAATTCTTTAATTACTTTAGATAGAATAGCTGGGCTTTTTATAATGACATTATACGTATTAATTAATTGTAAATCCGTCTCAATTGAATACCCACCCGTATAAAGTTGTTGATCCGTATTTTTTTGGTTGATTAATATTTGAGTTTCAGCTTGATACACAGGTGTGATGACATAATAACTAAGATAAGCAGCCAATGCCATCGCCATTACGATTATCGATAGAATAAGAAGCAAACGTTTGCGTAAAATTTTTACTAGCGCTTTTACTTGAATAGAAGTCTCCACCGAATAGATCTCCTTCCCCTAAACTGTCTAAATTTATGTAATGTCAGGTGATATTCATAGTTAATTGTTATAGTAGCTATATTTAATATATAAATTTATGCCCTATGTTATTCCTAGATAGTGTCAATATTTAGTGAAAATGACTTCAAGACCTTTTTAGTCAGTTTTCTTTATAGATAAAAAAATGAAAAATGCTAGCGTAGATACAGCATTTTTTTTCAACAGCTGATAATAGAGCTTTTTTTTCAATGAAAATTTTATTGGTTTTAACTCGAGAACATGAGGGTAGTCATCAACAAAACTGACTATTTCTTCTTTAATCGCTCTTAATAAATGGAGCCCCTTATATGGGGAATCCCGCATATGAAGCGTTAAATTTACTAAACCTGAAAATACATATCCGTTAAAACTAGTTTCAATAGATGTAAAAATATTTTCAGCTACTAATGTCTCACGAACACGTTCATAGATTACATCATATTTTTCTCTTCCATTCATACGATAGCCTCTCGTTAATGATTGCTGTGTCAACACATTGTAATGATACAGTTGCTGAGGCACATAACAAATTGCCTTACTCTTTGAGATAGCTTTTGTTATAAATAAAACATCTTCAGAAAAATTCATATCCTCTTCAAATCGAATTCCAAACTTATCAAGAAAAACTTTAGAATACAATTTGCAGCAAGCAAAACCGAAATGTTTTTCATTAAATTCAGTAAATAATAAATGTAAACATTCCTGAGGATCAAAAAGTTCATTTACTGTTGAGGGATAATTCAAACAGTTACCACCGTTTTTTCCATCTACAAAAATATCACATTTAGCTATTTCAGTTCCTGATTCTTTAATAGCGCTATATAAACGTTCCAACATAGAAGGCTTTATCCAATCATCCGCATCGACAAACGTAACGTATTGACCTCTTGCCTGGTCAATCCCTCTATTTCTTGCATGACTAACCCCACCATTTGCTTTATTATGAATGATAATTCGCTGATCTTGTAAGGCAAATTGCTGTAAAATAGAAAGGGATTCGTCAGTACTGCCATCATTAATCGTAATAATTTCGATTGACTTTAACGTTTGTTGGCAAATACTTGCTAGACATTTCTTTAAATATGGTGCTGCATTATATACCGGTATAATAACTGTTACGAGGATTTCTGACCCCAAAATTTCATCCCTCCAGCTAGGCTGAGCATTTTCACTTTTCGAATCAAGTATTTTCTATCAGAAGTGGGAATACCAAATGTGAACAAAGATATACCGAAAATAATACTGTATAAAGCAATATATAGTCCTAGAATGTACCAGGTATTTGTAAGTGGGAAAACAATAATAATGCCTTTCATTAAAAGGGACGCAATAACAATAGCTATGAAAAGCTTACTAATGCGTAGCCAAAATCTTTTAATATCTAGGTGTATTTTTTTTGCATAGTAAACATTGATAATACATACATTCCCAATAAATAATGATAAAGCCGTTATAATAGCTGTTCCAATAACCCCGTAAAAATAGATGGCAGGAATAGATAGAATAATATTTATGCTAGCAAGTATGATTAATAAAACCGTTCGAAACTTAAACATGTTTTTTGCCTTTAACACACTTAGCCCTATATTTTGAATTAAATCGACAGAAAAAGGCAACATGATGATCAGTACGATAGGATAGACAATTAAATATTCATCACCTATCCATAGTGAGATGAAAGTTTTACCAAATAAAAAAAAGCCACTTAGTACATAGCCAAGAATCATTAGCTGAATGGCACCAACATTGACAAATAACCGGTTAATCTCTATTAGGCCATTCGCTTGTGTCACTAACATTGAAATCTTTGGCAAATACAAATCACTGATTGCAAGTGCTAGTGCCATAAAAATCATAATAAATTGTATAGCAATCCCATAAACCGCTACATCTTCTGTTCCTTTAATAATCCCGAGTAATACTTGGTCAGTTTGCCAATAAATTTTGTCCACTATGACTGTCACAAATAGAAAAAATGAATAGACAAATATTTCTTTCATAAGGCCAGAGTTATAACCAGAAAATATAAATCGTACTTTCAAAGTTTTCATACAGATTACAGAATTTATTATTAATACACATACATTTAAGCTAGCTACAATAAAAATCATCACCAATGCATCTGCACCTTGTAACAAGAAAAACAACATCAGTAACGGTTGTACTATTACTTTTATAAATGAAGTTAAATTAATTAGTATGAATTTTTCATAGGCCTTAAGTATAGAAGAGAAAACACTTAATGGAAATTGCAAGGCAAAGCTTACGATCATCGCCATAACCATTACTTTTGCCTTTTCGATTTGCAAGGAAGATAAGCTTTGTCCAAAAATTGTCTCAACTTGGAAATACATAACACAACCAATGGCAAGGGTGAAAACACCTATAATCGAAAAAAGCCGCAGAAAAAAGCCATTTAGTCTAGCTTCCATCTCCTTATCGCCTGCTACTCGATTATTAGAAATATAACGAATAATTGCATTCCCTAAACCAAAATCTAATATAGTTAAATACCCAACAAAAACTGTCATTAATGTGTATAATCCGTATTCTTCTTGACCAAGAATTCGAATCATAATAGGGGTAAACACAATTGCCACAATAAATGTACAAAAAATAGATAAGTAAGAGAGAATAGCACCCATCCGAATTTCCTTCATTAGTCCATCTTGCCTCCACTAGTCCATTTATGGATTACACTTTACTCGAAAATCTTTGTACCATTTAATTTTTTACGTGTTTTATTTAACATATCAAAAGCATTCGGTCCAAATAATTTGTTTATTGCATATTTATATCGCATGACTTTTTTATGTCGTTTTTTTTGTTCTTCTGACAACCATGACCCATTAAAATGATGGATTGTAAAAGTATTAACAGTTTGGTTAATCTCTCCTGATTCGAAGTCTTTCGAACAGAAATATTCAAATGGATAAATGTGTAGATCGTCATCCAATTGGCTATGTTGATTTGACTCTGTAAATCCATATTTTTCTCTCGTTAAATCCGTAATGATGACAGTATTTGTTTGTTGGCCTTGTTCCGTATAAAAGCTTTTATCTTCATAATAATCCAGTAGCAACTTAATCCACGGATGCCCCTTTACTGCACCCATAATACCAGTTACACATGTATCACTACTTTCTCCGCCAGTAAATGCCCGATGGGATAAAAAGGGTGTTAACGATTGCACAACTTCAACATCTGTATCCAAGTAAATGCCACCTTGTGTATATAGTGCAAATAACCTTACATAATCAGCTACATAAGCATATTTTTTAGATTCGTAGGCTTCTTGTACAAATTGATTGGATTGAATATCAAATGATTTTTCATTCCATTCAATTAATTCATAGTCAGGCATTAATTTTTGCCATGAGGCAATACACGCTTCAACTACCTGTGGGTAAGGATTTTCTCCAAACCAACAGAAGTGAATTTTTTTAGGGATCATTATACAATTTCCTTTCTGTTATGCAAATAAATTAATGCATATCACCTATCAAACTATCCCATTACTAATTTGATAAACTCTATCAGTTTTACCCTATCTAACAATAGGTTCCACTCTAGATAACTAACATCTGGCGTCACAAATTCAAAGCTATTTAAATTTGTCATCGTTAAGTTTGCTAAATTTCGGTGTAATTTAAAAAAGCGCCCTTGTGTTTTCTGTTCAAAATTGTTGACCCAAGGATAATCAGTCGAAACAATTTTCAAATCTAATGCGCAGTACTCGAGGAGCTTTGTTGAAGCTTGTAAATTAAAGGGGTACACATCTGGTATATAATTCAGACCGTATTCTGCTTTTGACGCTAGAAGAGGAACTTCATGATAAGGAAGCGATCCTGAAAAGATAATATTTTTATAGTCTTTGAAAGATTTATATAATTCATTTGTTGGATTTCCTATTAATAAAATAGTGTTATCTTTTAAAGTTGTCGTAAAGGGCTTTAGCGCATGATCGATACCTCTTCCATGTCCCATATCACCAACATATACAAAATCGTACTCTTTTTTTGACGTTTTTATAAAAAAGTCTTTTGATATTCCCATATCTCGATGAATTTTTGGAATATTGCCCTTCATCTTTAAATCCTTTTCTACAAGTTCATTCAAAAATATGCGACCATGCGGTTTAATATTACATGTCTTTTTTACATAATTTTTCAACATCGCAAAGTGACCAATTGATAACGAATTATATTCATGGATAATCTTTGTCTCGCTTGAATATTTTTTAATATCTAAACCAGTAAATTTCCATAATAAATCTATATTGGCTATCGGAATTTCATTCATCTCCGCTGTTAAAATGGTTATAGCTTCCATATTATCCTGCTGATTTAAATATGCTACATAGGCTGAGATTTCTGGTAAAAATGATTTTCCGCTATTGACAAATCCAATCTTCAAATAGATTATCCCTCCTTTTTACAAACGCTATTTTTCATTAAATTGGTCTTTTTACTATTTTTATTACTTTGATTCTCGTTTTATTCATATTTGAACTATCAATTATGAGTTTTATGATAGGTAAATGAATTGCCAGAAAGAACAAATAAAACGATCATTATCGGCGTTGTATAAATAATTATTTCCGTCATTGAAAGTAGAATATAGGTGATAAGTATTAAAAATGGTAATAGTTGTAGCATTTTCGCATGCTTTACTTTTTTTTGGGCAAAAGAAAATGCATTCCATACTAATGTTGCTACGAATAATAGAAAAAATGTAACCGCCAACCAACCATACTGAGCTAATAGGGCGATAAAAGTATTATGTGCATCCAATTGGCCAACATGATAATTCTCTCCATGCCCAAATAATGTGGAATCTTTTATTATGTTTTGCCAAATAGCCATTCGTCCATCAGATATATCAGCAGATTTTCGCTGAAATTTCCCTACAATATTTTGAACTGCTTCGTTTAGTATCGGAAATTTACTTAGACTAAAAATGAATATCATACTTAGTACACATAGAACTGAAACGAGTGCGCCTACTATTCTAATACTTGAAGTGTTTTGAATAGCTAACATGGTTATACTCATTATGACACCGATTAGTACGGTGATGGCAGCCGTTCTACTTTGTGTTAGTAAAATAGTATAAAAAACAAAAAAGAATAGGCTTACTAGGAATACGATTGTAACTTTTTTCGTATCAACCTGAAAATATTGAACAGCCCCAGCTAGTAATACGACTGCAAATAATGCCATGACCAATCCCATCATGTTCGGGTTGCTATAAATCCCTGCAAATGCGTTGAAAACAACTCGATTCATGAAAAAAGATAAAAGTAAAATAATGAGATGTGAGATACAAATACTAATTGCTAGTACATGTAAAGTAGATGTTTGAAAAGAGTTATATATAATCGATAACCCTATATACATCACAAGCATACATACAATATTCTTAAGTGATCCCATATCTGAATTGGCTAAAGTACTTATGAGCCCACAAATAATAAATAGATAGAAAAATAAATCGCTCACATACATTCTACGAATATTTGCGTTGCGATTATAGATAAAAAGGATGATTGGAAAGATGGAAAAAAAGACAGTAAAGTAAATTAGTATGGGTATTTCATAAGATAATGCACTAGAGAGTAATAATACGCTCATACACATTGTTAGTATAAAAAACCGCACTTTCATCACCCCACTATTGCTTTATTTCGTATTTATTTTGTGAAAAGATGCCACCATTTTCTTTCGCTTATAACGATTGGCTCTGCAATTAATAGCTGCTTATTTTCTAAAACACGCTCATTGTTTTCAAGGAAAAGGTTGACCATATCCAGCTGTTTCATTTTCTCCAAGTAATCTAACCCAGCTTCAAAAAGCAGTGGTCTTGTAGACATATTATGGACATCTGAGCCATACGTATGAACAAGTCTTGCTTCTATTAAATTCATTGCACACAGTTGGGTTTTTTTTCCAAAATGCCCAGTAATGCTACCCGCTGTAATTTGTGCTAATGCCCCTTCACGAATTAATTGTTCAAGAAGTGCTACATTTTGTTGAATAGCTCTATTTCGCTCAGGATGTGCAATAATGGGGGTAATACCTGATGCTACTAATAACTTAATCATTTCTTTACAATAAAAAGGTATCGTTTCCGAAGGTAATTCCAGTAATAGATAGTTTGAGTTTGCCAACATATGAAGCTGTTTAGTTGTGCTATATTCTAAAATATTTTCATTTATGTGCACTTCATGTCCAGGAAATATTTTGATTGGCCATGCTCTTTTTGCTATTTCTAGCTGTAAAGTATGTACTTGATGTAATACATTTTCATATGACACATCGTATATTGGATGTTTGGCATGAGGGGTAGTAATAATGGCTGTTATGCCTTGCATCACAGCATGTTCTATTATTTGCAGTGACTCTGCAAGTTGTTGTGGTCCATCGTCAACTCCGTATAATAAATGACTGTGAATATCAACCATGCTCTATCATCTCCCTATCCCAATTCGTCGCCTAAACGTTTTCACCAATTTAGTAAAAATCTAATTGATTATAAATAAAGGTACTTATTGTATATATGCCATTTCACGATAAATATGACAGTAGCTCACCTACAACCAAGTTACTAAAAAAAACGTCTTTTACTCTATTTCGAGTAAAAGACGTTTCTGTATTACAATTATTTCGCATATTCCACGGCACGTGTTTCACGAATAACCGTTACTTTAATATGACCTGGATAATCAAGTTCTTCTTCAATTCGCTTACGGATATCTCTCGCTAAGCGATGTGAAGCTAAGTCATCAATTTTTTCAGGTTGTACAATTATACGGATTTCACGACCAGCCTGAATCGCAAAGGATTTTTCTACGCCATCATAGCTTTCAGAAATTTCCTCTAACTTTTCAAGTCTGCGGATATAGTTTTCAAGCGTCTCACTTCGAGCACCTGGACGAGCTGCTGATAATGCATCAGCTGCAGCCACTAATACCGCGATGACAGATGTTGCTTCTGTATCACCATGGTGTGAAGCAATACTGTTTATAACGACCGGATGTTCCTTGTATTTTGTTGCCAATTCCACACCGATTTCGACATGGCTACCTTCAACTTCATGGTCAATTGCCTTACCAATATCATGTAATAAGCCTGCACGGCGAGCTAATGCTACATCTTCACCAAGTTCAGCAGCGAGCAAGCCTGATAAATATGCGACCTCAATGGAATGTTTTAGGACGTTTTGTCCATAACTTGTACGATATTTCATGCGGCCTAAAATCTTCATTAAATCTGGATGTAAATTATGAATGCCAATTTCAAATGTTGTCTGCTCCCCTGTTTCGCGGATTTGTTCATCCACTTCACGACGAGATTTTTCGACCATTTCCTCAATTCGAGCAGGGTGAATGCGGCCATCCTGTACAAGTTTTTCAAGTGCAAGTCGAGCCGTTTCACGACGAATCGGATCAAAGCCTGATAAAATAACCGCCTCTGGAGTATCATCAATTATTAAATCTATACCTGTTAACGTTTCCAAAGTTCGGATGTTACGACCTTCACGACCAATAATACGACCTTTCATTTCATCATTTGGCAAGTTCACGACAGATACTGTTGTTTCAGCAACATGATCTGCTGCAAAACGTTGCAGTGCCAGTGATAAAATTTCACGTGCTTTTTTATCTGATTCTTCCTTCGCACGTGTCTCAGCTTCCTTCGTCATCACAGCAATATCAGTTGTTAGCTCTTTTTCTACTTCTCCTAAGATAATAGCTTTTGCTTCATCTCTAGTTAAAGCAGAAATTCGCTCTAGCTCTGATTTTTGCGAGGCAACGAGCTCGTCCACTTTGCTTTCCATCTGTTCAATATGCTGTTGTCTTTCGCTTAGAGCTTGTTCTTTACGCTCTAAACCTGCTTCTCTCTTATTTAGAGCATCATCTTTGCGATCAAGATTCTCTTCTCTTTGCAATAAACGGTTCTCTTGTTTCTGAAGTTCTGAACGACGTTCACGAATGTCATTTTCTGCTTCAGTACGAAATTTGTGAGTTTCATCTTTGGCTTCAAGTAGTGCTTCTTTCTTCAATGCCTCCGCTTCTCGTTTTCCTTCTTCAACGATTGTTTCAGCGACATGTTTAGCACCAGTGATTTTTGAGTCATTCACTTTTTTCATGTAGATATAGCTAACAGCGGCACCAACGATGAGTCCAAGCAAAGCGGAGATGATAGTAATTCCATCCATATGAACACCTCCTCTTGCTATTTGGGTATTACAGTTTCAGTCGGCGCATACATCAATTTCGCCTTGGCATAATAATAGACATCTGCCAAAGTCTTCATTTAATAGATCTTCAAAAGCCATTATAAATGAAGTCAGAATGTACTGCCTATTTAAAGTCATAATTCAGAAATTATACATTTTTAATTGTATAGCTAGCCTTAAACTCTGTCAAGGATAGTCGGGCATCTGTTCGCCCTCTCAAGAAAAAAAGTAAGTCATATCCATTAGGAGAATTAATTACCTAATGCTTTTTACACTAACGCTTATTTTATCTTTTATCATTAATGCGTAGAAGCAGTACTTAGGAATTATTTTTATAAAAATGTCATTCATGACTTTCGAAGAATATATGGATAACCTAACAACAAAACCGCATTCTCCAGTATGTGTAAATAAAAAAATGCATTGCTCTCACTATAAAGAGTGGGAACAATGCATTTATATTATTCATCTTCAAGAAGAAGCTTTAATTCCTCATCCATATCTTCCTCTTCATCATGCGCAGCAATTGTGTAAGCTGAAGATGCAATACCGTAAGAAGCACGAATTTTATTTGCGATGTCGTCTAGTACTGCTGGATTTTCTTTTAAATATTGTTTAGCATTTTCACGACCTTGACCTAGGCGCTCATCACCGTAAGCATACCAAGAACCGCTTTTTTGAACGATGTCTAGTTCAACACCTAAATCAACTGTTTCGCCCTCTTTTGAAATCCCTTCACCGTACATAATATCAACTTCAGCTGTACGGAATGGTGGCGCTACTTTGTTTTTCACAATTTTAATTTTTGTACGGTTACCCATAATGTCATTGCCTTGTTTAATAGCTTCCGCACGACGAACCTCTAAACGTACTGAGCTGTAGAATTTAAGTGCACGACCACCAGGTGTTGTTTCTGGGTTTCCGAACATGACACCGATTTTTTCACGAATTTGGTTAATGAAAATAGCAATCGTTTTCGATTTATTGATCGCACCTGAAAGCTTACGTAAAGCCTGAGACATTAAACGTGCTTGTAAACCAACATGCGAATCACCCATATCTCCTTCGATCTCCGCTTTCGGAACTAATGCTGCTACGGAGTCAATAACGATGATATCGATAGCGCCACTACGTACTAATGCCTCAGCGATTTCAAGCGCTTGTTCTCCTGTATCTGGTTGAGATAATAGAAGCTCATCAATATTGACACCCAATTTTTGTGCATATATTGGATCTAACGCATGCTCAGCATCGATAAACGCTGCTTGTCCACCATTTGCCTGCACTTCTGCAATGGCATGAAGAGCAACCGTTGTTTTACCTGATGATTCTGGGCCATATACTTCAATAATACGTCCACGTGGATAGCCACCAACACCTAATGCAGCATCAAGTGCTAGCGAACCACTTGAAGATGTAGCGATTTCTAAATCGGTCTTTTCACCAAGTTTCATGATGGAACCTTTACCAAAATTCTTTTCAATTTGTTTTAACGCCTGTTCTAAGGCAGCTTTACGATCACTCATTCATTTTCCTCCTTTGAAAACTGTTCACTGTTTTTCTCTATCTCTACTATACTTGTTTTTGAGAGAAGACGCAAGAAAAAAGCGAACGTTTATTCGTTTTTCTTCAAAATAAAAATTTGGGTAACTTTCCATTACCCAAATTTTTATTTTCAACATATTTAACTTCTTTCAGCAATATTTTCTGTAGCGAAAGCAAAGCGTCAGCTACAAGTTTGCCGAGGGATAATTGATTAACGTTTTTTAAAGCCTCTTTCTTCCAAAAGTTGCATTAAATAATGACAAGTAAATTTCGCCGCGCGCAGTCGATTTGTATTGCGCATACCTGATAAATGAAGTAAATACGTTATTGGTTTTTCATCGCCAATAGCAATACCAATCCAAACCGTCCCCGCTGGTTGATGATCATGGGCTGTAGGACCTGCCGCACCTGTTAATCCAATACCAATATCCGTATCAAACTTTTTACATACAGCACTAGCCATAGCCGCCGCACATTCACTGCTTACAATCCCATGTGTAGCTAAAAATTCTTTTGAAATACCGAGTTGCTTAATTTTAGCCTCTTCCGTATACGTAACAACGCCACCAACAAGGGCATCCCCTACACCCGGTATTTCAGCAAGTTCTGACTGAAATAATCCTGCTGTTAAACTTTCTGCTGCCGAAATTGTTAACTTATTATCTAGTAACATTTCTACTGTTTTAGAGGCAAGAGAATCGTCATCTATACCGTATTGATAGTCCCCAACAAGCGCTTGAATCTCTGTTACCTTTGCGGCAATAAGATGCTGCGCTTCTTGCTCCGTTTCTGCTTTAGCTGTTACACGCAATGTAACCTCGCCGTCAGAAGCAAGTGGAGCAACAGTTGGATTTGTTTGCGAATCTAAAATATGTTGGACACGAACCTCAAGCTCCGCCTCTCCAATTCCATAAAAACGCATAACATGCGATGTAATTACCCCTCCAGCGTTTAACATCGCACCAAGCTTTGGCTTTGCTTCAAACTGGAACATTGGCTCAAGCTCTTTAGGTGGCCCCGGCAGTAAAATATACGTACGTTCATCCTTAGTTACTATCATGCCAGGTGCCATACCGTGATGGTTTGCAAGCACCTCACTACCCGCTAGTATTAAAGCCTGCTTACGATTATTATCCGTCATTGGACGTCCTCGTTTTGCAAAAAACTGCTCAATATTAGCCAGTGCGATATCATCAAATTCGAGAGAAACGTCCAGATGACGCGCAATCGTTTCCTTTGTTAAATCATCCTTTGTAGGCCCAAGCCCACCAGAGAAAATGATTAAATCAGCACGAGTCTCTGCAATGGAAATAGCCTCTTCCAAACGTTGTGCATTATCTCCAACAACAGTGTGATAATACACATTTATTCCCAACTCGGACAACTGACTAGAAATAAATCTTGCATTTGTGTTCGCAATCTGACCAAGCAATAACTCTGAGCCAACTGCAAGAATTTCAGCATTCATGACCCTCAAGACCTCTCTTATTTAGACTCAAGTAAGACACGTCGATTTAGATAGAAATAATCCCATCCAGACCATAGCGTAAAGAACAATGCAATATATAGCATAATTTTATCGAATGGAAGACCGATAAGTGTAAAAATTGTATTGTGTAAAAGTGCTGCACCAATGGCCACAATTTGAGCCCACGTTTTAATTTTGCCAAGCTGGTTGGCCGCAACAACTTCTCCTTCACCTGCCAATATTAAACGAAGGCCAGTAACTGCAAACTCACGACTAATAATAATGATTATTATCCATGCAGACGCCATATCAAGCTCTACCATTAAAATAAAAGCCGCTGAAACTAGCAACTTGTCAGCAAGTGGGTCTAAAAATTTCCCAAATGTCGTCACAAGATTGTACTTACGTGCATAAAAACCATCCACCCAATCAGTCGCTGAAGCAATAATAAAAATGAGTGCACCTACAAAATGATGAACAGGCATCGTCGCACCGAATAGTGACATTGTTCCCCAGCCAAAATCAAACATCATAACAATGACAAAAAACGGAATAAGTAAGATTCGAGAGATGGTAATTTTATTTGGAATGTTCATTTTTCTAACACCTTTCATGATGAAAGAAAGTAGTCATCGGTAGATGACTACTATTCTTTATTGAAATTGATGACGATGTTTTGCGTTACAATTTGCTGTGCATACGTTAAAGGCTCGTCATTAATGTATACTTTAGCTTGCGCTGAATTACCTAAGCGGATACGGGCGTAATTTTGAGATGTTGCGTCGAATTCTACTACTTCTCCTGCATTATATACACGAGTATCTGACAGTAATTCTTGTTGCTGTTGGTTACGAATACCGATAAATGTAGGACCTGATACTTCAATACGTATTTTAAATGCTTCTGTACCTGTTAACGTATAAGAAGTTGTCGCGCGATCTGCTTCAATAACCCCAGCTGAAATCGATTGCTTAACCTCTTCAGTTTGCTTTTCGTCAGGTGTTTCCTGTGCTGAATCTTTTGAATCTGCTGAGTCTTGTTTGTTATTTGTTTGAGCTTTTTTTTGCTCTTTATCTTTTTCTGTATCTATTGGTTTTACTTTTGTATCATATTCTATTTCCGATGGAGTATCGCCTATAGCATCATCTGGCACTACTTTATTTTTAGACTGCATTAGCACCCAAATCACCACAATAATGACAATGATAAATAAACCAACGGTTATTTTCGGCATTGCCTCCATCATTTTAGTAGAAGGACCTTTCGAAACTTTTCTTCTACTTGGGCTACTCGTCATGGATTGACTTACTTGATTGTTTGGAGTACCTGGTAGCTCGCTTTTATAAGTTTCTAAAAGCTCCTCTGCGTCCAAACCAACAGCGTCAGCATATTGTTTAATAAAAGCTCGTACATAAAACGAACCAGGCATAATCGAATAATTACCCTCTTCAATACCTATTAAATAACGCTTTTGAATTTTCGTTATTTCTTGTAAATCGTCTAAGCTGTAGCCTTTAGACAGTCTCGCCTCTTTCAGTCGAGTCCCTAATTCTGCCACTCATAACACCTACTTTAATATCAAATTAAAAATTAAATCCACCAAATGAATTAGATTCGGACATCATTTGGCTTTTTTCCATTATTTCATACGTAATTTCTTCATCTGGGTGATGACGCAATTCAATGATATAATCAAAATCCTCTATCTTATATTCTGAATGCTGAACAAACATGTCTGGATGCTCGATGACCTTAATGGAAGGCATACTCATCATTTCACGCACTAGTTGCAAATGTCGCTCATCAGATGAACGACGTGTCACAATGCCATCTAATATAAAAATATTATTGTCACTGAATTCATCACCAGCAAGTTTATTGCGAACAGTCTGCTTAATCATTGTAGACGATAAAAAAATCCATTTTTTATTGGCACATACACTTGCCGCTACAATTGATTCAGTTTTTCCAACACGAGGCATTCCACGAATCCCAATAAGCTTATGCCCGTCTTTTTTAAATAGCTCAGCCATAAAGTCAACTAAAATACCAAGTTCATCTCGTACGAAGCGGAAGGTATTTTTTTCATCTGCATCTCGAGGAATATAATGACCGTGCCTAATGGCTAAACGATCACGGAGCTTAGGTTGTCGAAATTTGGTAACGTTAATATGTTCCATTGTCGAAACAATTGTACGAAAACGCTCAATTGTTTCATCGTTGTCTGTATGCACTAACATACCACGTCGATCCTCATCGACACCATTTATTGAAATAATATTGACACGAAGCATCCCTAAAAGTGAAGCAATATCTCCTAATAATCCAGGGCGATTCACCTGAATTTCATATTCAAAGTACCAATCGCTCAAACACACTCGTTCCCTTCCTATTAGTTAACGTAAAAAATCCTTTATAAGTTCCATCATAGCTGATTTTTTATGTAATGGAAAGTTAGAATACATGGAATTATGAGGTTATTTTTAAAAACTTACTATTTTTTTTTTTAACGTACGAAATAGGCTTACATACGTTCCCTTTTCTATGTAAAAATTGCTTTTTTATATAGAAAAAAGAGGAGATAACTCTCCTCTTTGTTTTACTGTACATGTTTATTTTGTACAAGTTTAACGACACAATTCGCCAGTGCGTGTTTTTCCTCTTCAGAGGCAACGCCCCATAAATCCGACAGCACTCGCTCTTGTTCATTTTTAGGATCGACATTTGTCGCCAAATATTCTCCAATTTGTACAGCAGCTTGTTGAATCATTTGCGATGGCATACCGCTTGATTCTGCTCGCATAACGTTTTGACCTAAAAACGAAGTCCATTTTTGCCAGTTTTCTAAAATAGTCATATGTTCCTCCTCCTTTACACAAGTAGTATGTGCGAAAAAGAACATTATATGTACCAGCCACCGTTTAATCTAATAACTTGTCCCGTTACATAATCTGCTTTTCCAGAAAGATAAAAACGTACCATTTCAGCAACATCCGTTGTTTGTCCGGTTATACCTAGTGGAATGTCCTCTAAAATATATTCAAGCTCCTCTTCGCTTAAATGACTGTTCATCGAGGTATTAATAAAACCAGGTGCAATGGCATTAACACGAATATGTGACAGTGCGGCTTCTTTCGCATATGACTTCACAAAAGCATGTTGGGCGCCTTTCACAGTGGCGTAAAGTGCTTCACCAGCTGATCCAGCCTCTCCCCAAATTGAACCAATAAAAAGCACATAGCTGACATCATGAGCGCGTAGCTTTGATGACAGCAATGCCGTAAGACGCATTGGATTTTGTACATGGACACGCCATAATGCCTCCATATCCTCCACCGTAGTATCTTCCAGCAGAGAATAATGTGCTTGACCATTTGCAAAGACAATCGCTTGCACATTAAAAATTTGAGATGCTAGCAATTGTGCCCCGGACGCTTTCGAAAAATTTCCCTGTACAAGCATAAACTCCTGTGCAGGGAAACTTTCTGAAAGGGAGCAGTATAGAGCCTGTGCTGCTTTTTCATTGTTTGAAAAGTGTATGTAGATGGACCAACCGTCTTCTGCCAGACTTCGACAAATAGCACGGCCAATCTCACCCGATGCACCTAAAACGAGCGCAAACTTTTTCACTATACGCCCTTCTCAGTAGGTAAAATTTTAAAGACAGTTTGTTGAGATTCACCTTGAACTGAAGAAAACGCTTTTTTCAAATCTTCAATCGTTAGTTCTTCTAGTACAGGCACAACATCGAACAAATTCATCTCATTAAACGAATAACGTGTAAATTGGTTGGCGATAAATTCAATAGAGTTCAGTGCACGTAGGAAGAAACCTATTTTTTTACGTTTTACTCGTTCTAAATCGGTACTTTCAAAATGTGCATCTCCATCATACTTTGCTAATTCTTCCTTAATAGCTTTCTCTAATGCAGCCGGGTCTGTAGAATCTGAGCCAATCATAGCAAATCCAAAGCCTTTTTCTAACGTGAAATCAAATGCATATGTTTCATCAATTAATCCGTCATCATAAACGTTCTCATAAAATTTAGATGTACGTCCAAAAATAAGTTCAAGTGCAATTTGAACAGACAGCTCATGTTTTAACATGTCACGCCCAGAAAGATTTGTTTCTTTTGCTTTTAAGCCGATATAGACCTTAGGTTTTTGTACATCCATATGCAGCTCACGTTGTTTGATAGCAACTTCTGTCGGCTCTTGATCGAAAAAGCGTTGAATTGGTGTTGGTTCAGGGAATTCTTTTTTGTCTTGATTGTCACGAATAAACGTCATCATTTCATTAGGATCTACTGCACCAATGACAAACAATAACATATTGGACGGATGATAAAATGTATTGTAGCACGTATATAAATGGTCGGCAGTAATACCATCAATTGACTCAATTGTACCAGCGATATCAATTTTTACTGGATGATTATGATACATATTTTCGATTGTACCGAAATATAAGCGCCAATCCGGCTGATCGTCGTACATCGTAATTTCCTGACCAATAATGCCCTTTTCCTTATTAACAGTTGCTTCTGTAAAGTAAGGCTCTTGAACAAAATTTAATAATGTTTCTGTGCTGTTATAAATATTGTTAGTTGAAGAAAATAAATACGCTGTACGTGTAAATGATGTAAAGGCATTGGCTGAAGCGCCGAATCCACTAAACTTTTGGAAGACATCTCCATCTTCTTTTTCAAACATTTTATGCTCTAAGAAGTGGGCAATACCATCTGGTACTGTCATGCTTTCAGTTCCACCAATTGGCACAAAAGTACGGTCAACAGAACCATATTTTGTGGTGAACGTTACAAAAGTTTTAGAAAAGCCTTTTTTCGGTAATATATAGACATCTAAGCCATTTTCTAGTTTTTCATAATACAATGTTTCATCTAATTGTTTGAATTCAATTGTTTTCATTGTGCGGCTTGCTCCTTCCCACTTAAGAAATAGACCGCTTCTAGCTGTACTTGCTTCGCCATTTCAACAATATCTTGCTTGGTCACAGCTTTCCATTTACTTGCCCAAGCCTCAACAGAGAACTCTTCGGGTAAATCTTTATATTGGTCAAAAATTTCTATTTGTCCTCGAGCAGAATCCAATGCTTCTTTTAGCTGATTCGTCAGCATTGCCTTTGTTTGCTCTATTTCCAAATCTGTAATATCGCCCGCTTGCATAACGGCAAGTTGTTCCTTAATTAGTGATAACGCTTTTTCCTCATTCTTTGGTTCAATCCCAGATACAACAAAGACTAAGCCATAATGTGATGCATATGAGCTAGACGCATAGTAGGCTAAACTTTCCTTTTCACGAACATTCATAAATAATTTGGCGTGAGGGTAGCCACCAAATACGCCGTTAAAGATTTGCATTTTGGCGAAATCAGCGTCACCAAATCGTACTGGTGTACTAAAGCCAATATGCATCTTTCCTTGCTTCATTTCTTGTTGTTCACGTACATAATCATTTTGCGGATGCTGTTGTGGAAGTACAGCAGGAATTTCTTCAGGTGTACGATCATTAAATGGTAGCGCTTCTTTTAGTTTCGCTACGATTTCGTCTTCATTGATATCACCCGCGACATAAATGTCTATTTTATCGTTAGCAAGCATGGATTGATATGCTTCAAACAATGATGTAGGGGTAATTTTTTGAATGTCCTCGACAGTTCCATTAGCAGAAATAGAGGCCGGTTCATTCGGACGTAATATTTGTTGAATGCGTTGCTGCGCAAAACGAGATTTATCGTCAAAAATGGACTCAATACGCTGAATGACTGTTTTCTTTTCACGTTCCACAATCGATTCCTTAAATACATCATTTTCTAAATTCGGTTCAAATATTGCTGTGTGCAATAAATCAAGTACCTCGTTTAAAACACTTGCATTTGCCAAATAATGATCATTAACGGCTTCTACATTCATCAGTACTGTATGTTCATTACCACGTTTAGATGTATCAAAATATAACACTGTGCCATACAAGTCATCCAAGAAACTTCGGAATGCCGCGGTTGTCTTATATTTAGCATTACTGTGTTGCAAAACATTTGTTAACACAGTACGTTCAGACGCATTTGTCGCCGTTAATGCTTTTCTCCATTTAATTGAAAAATTTACGGTTTTAAATTGGGTCGTTTGTCGGATATGCAAATTGACACCTTTTGCAAAAGGTATTGTTTTAAACATATATAGAACCCTCCTTATCTTTCTTAATATAACAAAGTACTACACATACTATACATGTCTATTGTCTATAATTGCAAAAAGAATCCAAAGTATGTATATGAAATGTGTGAAATTACATTTGGTTGTTGAGGAACCTGTACATACAAGCACATAAAGATCAACCACCAACCATTATTTTCCCAAACACTTGAAATATGTACAAGGAAAAAGACTGAGCATTTTCGCCCAGTCTTTCGTGTCAACAATTATCTGTTTGTTATTAGCGTTTCCCTTTAATATAAGGTTGACCACTAGCTTTTGGTGCATTTGCTTTACCGATAAATCCTGCTAATGCAAAAATCGTTAAGACGTACGGTAAAATTTGTAAGTAAACGGCAGGAATATCTTGAATGTAAGGAATTCCACTTCCTGCAACACTTAACGTTTGTGCTACTCCAAAGAATAAAGCTGCACCTAATGCACCGATCGGATGCCATTTCCCAAAAATCATCGCAGCAATAGCCATAAAGCCTTGACCAGCAATTGTTGCATGTGAGAAATTGCCTGCAATCGATTGCGCATATACTGCACCACCAAGACCACCTAATGCCCCAGAGATGACAACAGCAATGTAGCGCATTCTATTCACTTTTACACCCATCGTATCTGCAGCCATTGGATGTTCACCAACAGCGCGTAAGCGTAAGCCAAATGGTGTTTTATAAATGATAAACCATGCCCCAATAGCTACTGCAAAAGCTAATATCGATGTACTGTAGACATTTTGGAATAATAATGGACCAAAGAACGGTATGTCCTCTAAATAAGGGATAGCGAAACGATTTATTGCATAGGTTTGGTCAATCATATCTGTTTGACCTTTATCATAAATCATTTTCACCAAGAATACGGATACCGCTAAACCTAATAAGTTGATAGCAACCCCCGATACTGTTTGATCGGCACGGAAGGAAATAGACGCAACTGCATGAAGAAGTGAAAAGATTCCCCCAATAATGAAAGCCGCCAGCATTGCCATCCAAATTGTTGCTGAACCGAATGTTGAAGCATATTCTAAATTGACATAAATACCAACAAATGCTCCAACAATCATTAAACCTTCTAATCCGATGTTTACTACACCAGAACGTTCAGAGAATACACCACCGATTGCCGTAAAAATTAACGGTGTTGCATAAAGAATCGCCGAAGGGATGATGAAATATAACATTTCTAAAAAGCCCATGTTATTGTCCCTCCTTTTTCTTGCTCAACTTTTGTAATGCTACTCGAATAATATAGCCTGATGCCACGAAGAAAATAATTAACGCGATAATAATAGACACGATTTCTTCTGGAATACCTGCAGCATTCGGCATATTTAGCGCTCCGTATTTAAGTGAGCCGAATAATGAAGCCCCGAATACAACCCCTAGTGGCGTGTTGGCACCAAGTAAGGCCACGGCGATCCCATCGAAACCTATACCTGTAAAGCCTGGTTTAATAGAGGCGTTTCCGAAAGTACCTAGTGCCTCCATAGCACCAGCAAGACCAGCGAACATACCTGAAATTGTCATAGCTAAAATAATGTTTTTATTGACGCTCATACCAGCATAGTCTGCAGCATTCTTATTAAAGCCTACCGCTTTTAGCTCATACCCGCGTGTTGTTTTTTCTAAAATGAACCACATAACCATTACCATTAATAGTGCAATAATGATCCCATAGTGAAGACTTGAATTGTCTGTAAGCTCTCTTAAAAACGGAGAACGTAATGAAGCTGATACATGAACGCGTTCTGTTTTAAAGCCACCGTCAGACAAGTTTTTAATCACTGCATTTGCAATATAAAGCGCAGTGTAGTTTAACATAATTGTCGCAATAACTTCGTGAACTTTAAATTTCGCTTTTAAGAAACCTGCAATAAAGGCCCAAAATGCACCTGCAGCTGCGGCTGCAAGTAATGCTAATGGTAAGTGAATGACTTTAGGTAGATCAAATGCAGATCCTACCCAAGCTGCTGCTAACCAACCTAAAATTAACTGACCTTCTACACCGATGTTGAATAAACCTGTGCGGAAGGCAAATGCTACCGCAAGACCCGCCAATATGTACGGTGTTATTTGACGAATTGTGTTCCCAATTGAATATGAATCTCCAAAAATACCTGTCCAAAGGGCGCTATAACCTTGTACTGGGTCATAACCGCTAACTACCATTACGATAGCACCAACAATTAAACCGATAATGATAGAGATGATAGGAACGAGTATATTAATGACACGATTTGACATTAGTCGTTCCCCTCCTTCGCATCATTCATGTTATTTTTATTACTTTGTCCTGCCATTAATAGGCCCAGCTCTTGTTCAGTTGTTTCTTTTGGATTTAACTCATCCACAATTTGACCGTCATAAATAACAGCAATACGATCCGAAACATTCATGACTTCATCTAATTCAAATGAAATTAACAGTACGGCTTTTCCTTTGTCACGTTGCTCAATAAGGCGAGAGTGAATAAATTCAATTGCCCCTACGTCAAGACCACGTGTTGGTAAAGCAGCAATCAATAAATCTGGATTACGATCAATTTCACGACCGATAATCGCTTTTTGCTGGTTACCGCCTGAAAGGGCACGTGCTGGAGTCATTTCACCATTACCAGTACGCACATCATATTCTTCAATGATTTGGCGTGCTTTTTCAGACACTTTCTTGTAGTCCATGACAAAGCCCTTAGCGATTGGAGACTGATAATATGTTTGTAGTGCGATATTATGACCTATTGGGAAATCTAACACTAAACCATGCTTATGGCGATCTTGTGGGATATGCCCAACGCCTTCCTCCGTAATTTTTCGAGGCTTCATATTTGTTATATCTTTGCCATTTAATCTAACGTTACCACTTTTAATTTTACGTAGACCCGTTATCGCCTCGATTAACTCGGATTGTCCGTTGCCATCGATACCCGCAATACCAACAATTTCACCTTTACGTACTTTTAAGTTCAAACCTTTTACTTTATTGATATTACGATAGTCTGTAACAACCAAGTTTTCGATTGTAAGTACTTCATCAGTTGGTTTTGCTTCTGTTTTTTCTGTTGTAAATTCGACTTGGCGTCCAACCATCATTTCAGCTAATTGGTTAGGATTTGTTTCAGCAGTTATAACTGTCCCAATCCCTTCCCCTTTTCGGATAATCGTCACACGGTCAGAAACTTCCATAATTTCTTTTAGCTTATGAGTAATTAAAATAATGGATTTGCCCTCTGCAATTAAACGGCGCATTATTTGAATTAGTTCTGTAATTTCCTGTGGAGTTAAAGATGCCGTAGGTTCGTCAAAGATTAAAATTTCTGCACCGCGGTATAGTGTTTTTAAAATTTCAACACGCTGTTGCATCCCCACAGTAATATCCTCGATTTTGGCATATGGATCAACATCTAAACCATATTTCTCAGAAAGTGCCTGTACTTTCTTTGCCGCATCTTTAATATTAATAACACCCATTTTTGTAGGTTCAGAGCCTAAAATAATATTCTCTGTTACTGTAAAATTTTCCACCAACATAAAGTGCTGATGCACCATACCAATCCCTAGATCATTGGCCACATTTGGATTTGTAATTTTAACAGCCTTCCCACGAACTCGAATTTCGCCACCCTCTGGTTGATACAAACCAAAAAGGACGTTCATTAAAGTCGATTTACCTGCACCATTTTCACCTAGTAATGCATGGATTTCGCCTTTTTTCAGTTGGAGGGTGATGTTATTATTCGCCACGAAATTACCGAATTCTTTTCGGATTCCTAGCATCTCAATCACGTATTCCAATTTCGTCACTCCCTTAATAGGCACTTTTATCAATTTCGCCTTGGCGTAATTGCGGCTGTCGCCACAGAAAACATTTGTAGCTGTCGCTTTACTTTCGCTACATAAAACATTACTGACGCTTTGTTAACACTCCGCTTTCGCACAAATAAACAATACGTCCAGTTTTTGAAACCGTTATTTAGACAAACTTAATACTAGCTATAGTCACTGTTAGTTCAACGTTTTTTCACATCGACAGCAATGACCTCAGCCAGAGGTTCCATCTTCGCTCAGTGGCATTATGTACCCTATTAACAAAAATTCACGCATATCATGTCCCACTAATAGAGGTAGATATTCTTCTGAATGAAGATAAATTAATACAGGAAAGGTCATCGTTAGAAACCTTTCTTCTATTAACTTGTTACCATCATTACTATTCTTTCGATAAACTCATAGAAAAATTACTACCTCTATGGTAAACAAATAGAATCCAACAGAGTATTGCAAATAGTCGAAATATAACGATAGATTGAAAAATCATCATAAGGGCCTTTTTAAAGTCCCTTATGATGATCAAAAGATGAATTATTTTTTCACTTTTTCTGGAACTTTAATTTCACCTTTAGCAATTTTTTCTTTATATTCATCAATGACAGTTTGAACATCTGCTGGGATTGCACCACGAGAATCTGCAAGTTTCACGCCGTCTTCAGCTAAACCATAAGTAAGTGTTTTGCCACCAGGGAATTCACCGTTTTTAGCTTTATTTGAAATATCTATAACTGCTGCGTTAACACCTTTTAACATAGAAGTTAATGTAATGTTTGTTTTATCATCCACTTTACCTTCTTCGTATTGGTCAGCATCTACACCAATTACCCATACATTTGCATTAGGATCTTTTTTCTTACGTTCCTTTGCCTCAGAGAATACACCGTTACCAGTTGCACCAGCAGCGTGGAAGATAATATCTACGCCTGAAGAATACATGCTATTAGCTGTCATTTTACCAAGATCAGCTTTATCAAATGCACCAGTATATTTTCTTTGAATATCAATATCCGGATTTACTGTTTTAGCTCCTTCAACGAATCCAGCTTCAAAGCGATTAATAACGGGAATATCTCCTCCGCCAACGAAGCCGATTTTCCCTGTTTTAGACATTTTTGCAGCTGCTACACCAGCTAAGAAGGCACCTTCTTGCTCTTTGAACATAATAGATGCTACGTTGTCTGCTTTTACTGAAGCATCAACGATTGCGAATTTTTTATCTGGATTTTCTTCAGCTATTGCAGTCATAGCATCTTCCATCAAATAACCAATACCAAATACTAAATTAAAGTCACGACGTAATAATGCGTTTAAATTTGATTCATAGTCAGCGTCTGATTTTGATTGTAAGTAATCGAAGCCACCATTACCTTTTTTCAGGTTATTTTCTTTACCGTAAGCTTGAACACCTTCCCAAGCAGATTGGTTGAATGATTTATCATCAACGCCACCTACGTCAGTAACCATTGCTACTGAGAATGCTTCTTTTTTGTCTTCGCCTGATGATGCATTTCCATTGTCTTTTGCAGGTTTTTCTTCGTCTTTCGTACCACATGCACCTAAGATTGCACTTGCAGCTAAAACTGATGATAATACTAAGCCAAATTTACGTTTCTTCATTCTGTTAACCCCCCAAAGGTATTGTAATTAGCAGGAAAATATTTAGAAATGTTCTACACCCGTTTACGAACTACATGGAAGCTGAATTTATCAGCTCGGAAATAATTTTTTGAATACAGCACTACTTGATCATGATCATCGTAATGCAACTGCTTTAATACTAAAAGAGCTGTTTCACGCCCGCAATTTAAAATCGGTGAAGCTTGCTCATGATACCCGATTGGATCAATATATGTAACGGCATAGGCAACATGAATTTTACCAGATTGTTCAAGTGCAGAGAAAAGTGAAACTTCTTTTTTTTCAACAAAGTCAGTTGGCAGGAAACTTGCTGGTAATCTGTCTATGCAGTATACTACCGGCTCGCCATCCGCTGTTCTGACACGTTCAATTGTGAGTATTTTATCTTCGCCATCACATTGGAAGCGTTTTAAATCTTCCTCAGAAGGTATACTTTCCGTCGCCTTTAAAAAGCGGGAACCGGGTTCCATACCTGCTGCCTCGATCATAGAAGAAATGCTCGATAAATGCTCGATACCTGATGTAAACAAAGGCTTAGGGTTTACAAATGTCCCCACCCCATGTCGACGCACGATAACATTTTCCTCTTCCAACAGTCGTAGCGCTTCTCTAAGAGTTGCTCGACTGACTCCTAGTGATTTCGATAATTCAAACTCTGAAGGCAGTTTTTCATTTTCTTTAAAAATGCCTGTTTCAATGTCAGACTTTAAACGATCAATTACTTGAAGATAGAGATGACGATGATCTGCTTTAATAGTCACATATATCACCACCAAAATCAGAGATCAGACATCTGATGTACAACATTCCTACTAATCGTTCATAAATATAACATTTTTATAGACTGAAAGCAATTACACCTTAGCGTAATTGCTTCCGAATTTTGAAATGAATTTGGGCCTATTTGATATATTCAACATTATTCATTTTTTTGTCGTTGTTTTGGCACTAATTATCGTATTGATTAATGAGCACTTGTCGAGGTTTACTACCCTCTGAAGGCCCGACAACACCGCGTTGTTCCATTTGATCGACAATACGAGCAGCTCTCGAATAGCCGATACGGAATCGGCGTTGCAACATCGAAACAGAGGCCGTCTGCATACTCACAACTAACTGTACAGCCTCATCAAATAATTCGTCTGTTTCCTCTAAAATTGTCTCTTCTTCGGTCGGAATCATTTCCTCCTGATACTGTGCTTTTTGCTGTTCTATAACAAAGCTAACAACTGACTCAACTTCTTGATCTGATAAAAAGGCACCTTGCACACGTTTCGGTTTAGATGCACCGGCAGGTAAAAACAGCATATCGCCTCGACCGAGTAAACGTTCTGCTCCACCCATATCTAAAATCGTTCTAGAATCGATTGCTGATGAAACCGCAAAGGCAATACGCGAAGGAATATTTGCTTTAATAACACCTGTCAATACATCAACACTCGGTCGTTGGGTTGCAATAATTAAATGAATCCCTGCTGCACGTGCCATTTGTGCTAAACGTGTAATAGAATCCTCTACATCACTTGAGGCAACCATCATTAAGTCTGCTAACTCGTCTACAATTACCACAATATAAGGTAATTTCGGATGTTTTTCATCCGTTTGCTCATTAACTTTTTGTACATGACCATTGTAGCCTTCGATATTACGAGTACCTGTATGCGAAAATAGATCATAGCGGCGCTCCATTTCAGCCACAACTTTCTTTAGCGCCTGAGACGCTTTACGAGCATCCGTAACAACTGGTGCCAGTAGATGAGGTATTCCATTATACACATTTAACTCCACCATTTTCGGGTCTATCATCATTAGCTTTACCTCATGCGGTTTTGTACGCATTAGGATTGATACGACAATACCATTTATACACACACTTTTCCCACTACCCGTCGAACCTGCAACAAGTAAATGTGGCATTTTATTGAGCTCGGCGAGTACTGCTTGTCCAGTAATATCACGACCTAATGCAACTTGTAATAAAGCTTCTGGCTTGGCACCATCTTTAGACTCTAACACTTCCCGCAATGTAACAATTGCTACCTCACTATTTGGTACTTCAATGCCAATCGCAGACTTCCCTGGAATAGGTGCTTCCATACGAATATCCTTTGCAGCAAGTGCTAAGGCAAGATCATCCTGTAAATTTACTATTTTACTTACTTTCACGCCTATATCCGGTAATATTTCGTATTTCGTTACAGCTGGGCCTAAATGAACCTGCGTTACTTTTGCTTTTACACCAAAGCTTTGCAACGTTTGCTCAAGCTTTTTCGCATTGGCCTGAATGACAGAATATTCGCCACTTTGGTCATGCTGTGGCGGTAATTGTAATAGATTATAAGACGGTAGTTGATAATCTGCATTTTCTACAGCATCTGCCCCTTCGATATGGACATCATCAACCATATCTCCATGTTCAATATCTTCATTTTCAGCTGTTGCATATTCTTCTCGTTCATGAGATACATTTTGAGTAAAGGCAGAGATGATTGGTTCATAAGAATTTTCATCTTCTTGTACCTCAGGCTCCTGTTCGACAGCTGCGATTTCATCCTTGCTTTCTACTTTTGAACGGCGATTTTTAGATTTCTTTGGCATATTTTTTTTCTTTTCACGATGTTTCTTTTGCCATTTCCCAAAAAGGTCAGGCATTTTTTCTGCTAAATATGGAACAAGCGCCTTTCCTGTTACTAAAATTAAGCCGATAAAGAAGATAACCCATGCAACGACCTTCGCACCTGTTGCCTCAAATAATACATGTAGAGCGCTGAATAACAGTGCACCAATCATACCTCCGCCAAGTGCGTTACTTCGATGGATAATACCCTCTGAATTAATTAATATTCGCCAAGATTCTCGCAACACAGAGTCTGATAATAAACCACCAGATTTTGATAATTGTTCAAAAAGAATACCGTGACTAAAAATTGTTAAACTCATAACAATGAGGAGCATCCCTAATATGAGACGATCATAAATGCTTACTTTTTTCCGCCCAATCATCAGTAATAACGCAACAAATATAAGCATAAATGGCACAGCAAAATGTAAATTTCCTAAAAGAAACATTGCAATTGTTTGGAGAACACGTCCAATCATGCCATATTCAAAAATCATAATAACCGCTAATGCAATGAAAATAAGTCCTAAAATTTCATACATAAGTGGATGCATTTCTTTTTTTTCTGTAGACGTTTTACCTTTCGTGACTTTTCTTTTTTTACTAGTCGCCATCTATTTCACCTTCTTTTGTAATCCATTCTATATATGTAGCGAATAATATCATGTAGAACTTGTTTATTTCAAAAAATAGACTCATCACCATAACGTGTCGTTAATCTTCGTTCCGGCTGGGCTTTCCTGGAGGCGTCAGCCGGAACGGAAATCTACTCTCTTATCCATTTTGCCTTGGCGTAATTGTGGCTGTCGCTACAAATAAACAATGCGTCCAGATTTTGCATTGTGCTCAGGCCTGCAATAGGGCCGACACGAAGTTGGTCATTTCGGTAATGCCACAGGACACGGCATTTTTACCGATGCAGGTTCAGAGGTGGGAGCCTTCTACTCAATGGAAATAAATGACATACGTTTTAACAAATATCATTCTTACCATTTAGGTTCGAGCCAAAAAAAGGATTTTCCACCGTTTACATTCGGTTAGAAAATCCTTTTTCATTCAACGATGATCTTTCATTTTTAATATTCCATAATGATTGGGATAATCATTGGGCGGCGCTTCGTTTTTTGGAATAAATACGTATTCAGTGTATCTCGAATTTCTTGTTTAATGTTTGTCCATTCAAATGTATCTTTACCAACGTATTTTTCAATAACAGTTTTCGCAATCTCAGAAGCTTCTACCATCAATTCTTCTGATTCGCGTACATATACGAAACCACGCGATAAAATTTCTGGACCAGATGCAATTTTCTTTTGAGCACGGTTTAACGTTACAACAACAATGAAAATACCATCCTGCGATAATAACTTACGATCGCGAAGTACAATATTGCCTACATCCCCAACACCAATACCGTCTATTAATACATTACCAGCTTGTACACGGCCACTCATTCGCATTTTACCATTTTTATATTCTACAATATCCCCTTTATCGGCGATAAAAATTTGTGATTTTTGCATACCTAGTTGTTGAGCAAGCTTAGAGTGAGCAATAAGCATACGGTACTCACCTTGCACAGGGATAAAGTACTTCGGTTGCATTAAGTTTAGCATTAATTTTAAATCCTCTTGGCTACCGTGACCCGACACATGTACATTTTTGCTAGATGTTAGAATTTCAGCGCCTGCTTTTGCAATAGAGTTCATCGTATTAGCCATCTGTACTTCCATACTAGGAGATGGTGTAAAAGTAATTAATACGGTATCATCTTGCTTAATTTTAATGTCTCTGTGATGTTTGCGGACGATTTTCTCTAATGCATCAAGTGGCTCCCCTTTATTACCTGTAGCAATAATAATAATCTCATCATCTTGATACTTTTGCATTTCTGAAATAGGGATGATTGTACCTTCCTCAGCCGTTAAGTAACCTAGCTGTACACCTAAATCCACAGCTTTCTCTAAAGGTTTTCCTACGATGACTACCTTACGGAAAGACTTTTGAGCTTGTGTAAATACTTGTTGAATACGAATAAAATTCGATGCATAAACCGCAACTAAAATACGACCTGGTGCTGAATGGAATGTTTTTGATAATTGCTCTTCAATGACAATCTCAGATGTCGTATAACCTGGTCGCTCAGCTTCACTCGACTCAGATAATAGAATAAATACGCCTTCTTCTCCTAACTGAGCCATTTTTGCTAAATCAGGCTTAAATTTACCTGTCGCTGATTGATCGAATTTAAACTCCCCTGTATGAACAATTGCTCCTTCAGATGTATGGAACACTACCCCTAATGAATCGGGAATACTATGTGTTGTATGGAAGAATGTCACATACGTTGAGTTAAAATTCATACGACTACGGTTTGTAACTTCAAAGAATTTCACCTGATGTGGTGCAGGCAATTCCTTTAAATGTTCCTTTGCAAGTGCAATTGTTAATTTTGATCCGTACACTGGCGCTTTCACTTTTTGTAATACATAGGCAATCGAGCCAATTGCATCTTCATGACCATGTGTTAAGAAAATCCCTTTCACACGATCTTTATTTTCTTCTAAATACGTAATATCCGGAATTACGATATCAATGCCCAGCATTTCGTCTTCAGGGAACATCAAGCCGCTATCCACTACAAATAGCTCTTCGTCAATTTCTACTACGTACATTGCTTTCCCAATTTCGCTCACGCCACCAAGTGGGATGATGCGAATTAATTCATTTTTCTTTTTTGTCAATTTATTTCCTCCTAAAAAATATCCCGAACAGCAACCACTTAAGATTTATTATACGGTTTGCAAAGCTTTTGCACAAATTAAAAATTCAACTTTCATGAAGGAAACAGAAATTTTTTGCTAATTTTATTACTAATAGATGGAAAGCTGGTTGAGTATGTAGCATTGTGAAAGGTCTAATTTTTGTCTTTTATTTAGCAACGTAGCTTTTGGAAATGGGGTATATCGTGGATTGTAAGCCTTTCTCTGTAAGGTTGTTCTAGCGCTTAAGCGGATTTCAGTCTTACTTGAGCAGTTCTCTTTCCTACCCGAGCGGATACTATCTTCCATGAGGGGGGGCATCCCTTCGAGCAACGATCTTATTCTTCTATATTTTTAACAAAAGAAAAAAGACCGTAAACAAACTAAAAAATCTCACGTTTGTTTACGGTCTGAGGATTTAACTAAAGGTACTTATTTTTCTAAAGCTTTTCGCTTTTTCTTGATACGTATCCCAAATTCGGTCAAAGTTTGCTTTTTCTTCATCTGTCATTTCCATCATTGGCAGACGAACATTAAGTGTATCAAAGCCTAATTTTGTCATCGCGTATTTTACAGGCGATGGGTTTGGCTGTGCGAACAACGCACGTACAAGTGGTAATAATGCTCGGTGAATTTTGGCTGCTAGCTCGTGATTTCCTTCTTCAAACGCTTTAATCATTAATTGCATATCATTTCCAACAACATGAGCAGCAACAGAAATAATTCCTGCTCCGCCTATTGCTAGTAGTGGGAGTGTTAAACCATCATCCCCACTATAAACGAAGAAATCATCATCTGAATCAACATTCTCAATAATATCGCCCATTTGATCTAAATTGCCACTCGCTTCTTTAATCCAGGAAATATTAGGGATTTTACTTAAAGCAACGGAAGTTTCATAGGCAACATTGATGCCTGTACGTCCTGGCACGTTATAAAGCATGACAGGCAAACTTGTTTCTTTTGCAATTGTTTCAAAATGCGCAAAAATACCGCGTTGATTTGGCTTATTATAATATGGTGCTACAAGCATGATACCATCTGCACCATTTTCTTCAGCCTTGTGCGTCATTGCAATAGAGTAAGCAGTCTCGTTATCCCCTGTACCTGCAATTACAGGTACACGGCCTGCTACTTTTTCTACTGTAAAGCGTACAACTTCAATTTTTTCTTCTGTGGACATAGTTGGGTTTTCAGAGGTTGTGCCACATGCGACAATACAATCTGTACCATTATCAATCAAATAATTAATAATACGTTCTAGTTCTGGATAATTAATCGTGCCATCTTCTTTGAACGGCGTAATCATCGCCGTTCCAATTCGACCTAAATTCATCCTTACACCCCTCTTATAGTAAGTTATCCTCCAGCATTGCTTCTGCAATTTGAATAGAGTTTAATGCAGCGCCTTTTAAAAGATTGTCAGAAACGATCCATAGGTGGAATCCTTTTTTATTGTCTAAATCTTGACGGATGCGTCCTACATAAGTAGCATCTTCCCCTTCTGCATAGATAGGCATTGGGTAAGTTTGTGTTGCGATATCATCTTGTAATACTACTCCAGATGCACTGCGTAATACTTCAAAAACCTCCTGTACCGTTGCTTCTTTTTCTACTTCAATATAAACAGATTCAGAGTGTCCTGAAACGACTGGCACGCGAACACAAGTTGCTGCTACTTTTAGTTCTGGTGCATGCATGATTTTCTTCGTTTCATTAATCATTTTCATTTCTTCGTATGTAAAGCCATTGTCTGTAAATTTATCAATTTGTGGAATGACATTACGAGCGATTGGATAATGACGTTTGTCGCTGCCAGAAGGTAAAATATTTGCTTCTACATCCTTACCTGCATCCCAATTTTCACTTTGTGCCTTTAATTCTTGAATAGCAGAAATACCTGCACCTGAAACGGCTTGGTATGTTGATACAATAATTTTAGTTAAGCCAAATGCATTACGAATAGGTTCAAGTGCAGCCATCATTTGAATTGTAGAGCAGTTTGGATTCGCAATAATCCCTTTATGCTTAGCAAGATCGCCACGATTTACTTCAGGCACAACTAGTGGTACCTCTGGATCCATGCGGAAATGGCTCGTATTATCGATTACTACGGCACCACGTTTTGCCGCTTCTGGCGCCAGTACCGCTGATACAGAACCACCAGCTGAGAATAAAGCGACATTGACGCCTACAAAAGCTTCAGGTGTCGCTTCTTCAATTGTATATGTCTTACCATTAAATTCGATTGGTTTCCCTGCTGAACGTGCAGAAGCTAAAAATTTTATATCTCCGATTGGAAAATTCCGTTTAATTAGCTGTTCCATCATTTTTGTGCCTACTGCCCCTGTTGCTCCAACAACCGCAACTGTTAACTGCTTTGTCATCTGTCATCTCTCCTTGAATACATGTTCCATAATGTGTGCTATTGTATCACAAAAATACTGAAAATTGTGTGTAATTCGTGAATTATTTGAAATATTGTATAAACAGTGGTTGTAATTGTTTTTTCTCCGTAATTGCTTCATGTACAGTTGCGACCATTTGATCAAAATCAGCAATCAAGGAATTTGGCTTGGAATGCGGGGAGTCCTGCCCGAATGGAATAAAGTAAATGTTTTTAGCATTTAGCAGCCTCATAATATTCATACCATTTAAGCCAAGCGCATCATTTGTTGAGATGCCTAGGACAACAGGAGAACCGTTTCGCAATGTTGCCTTAGCAGCCATCAATACTGGACTATCTGTTGCTGCATTAGCAAATTTACTAATACTATTGCCAGTCATCGGCGCTATAACCATCGCATCCAATGGATTGGATGGTCCGAATGGTTCTGCCTCTTTAATAGAGGATATTACCTTTTCACCAGTCAATTCCTCTATTTTTGCAATCCACTCCTCTCCGGTACCAAAACGCGTAGCCGCATGTAACACAGAATGCGTAATTATTGGAATAACTGTTGCTCCTGCATCTTTAAAGCTTTGAATTTTAGGTACTACATCCTCATACGTACAGTGCGAGGCTGTAATACCTAAACCAATTCGTTTACCCGTTAGCAATTTTCTTCCTCCTCTATTGCCTTGCACAATATTGTAGCTGCATCATGTGCAAAGTATTTCCCAGGTAATGATGGCAATAGTACGTACGTTTGTAATTGTTCAGCGTCTATATCTAAACAGCCCGGCTCTGAAGCCAAATCATATAGGACAGCTGGGACATGATCTAGGAATGATTCTGTAATCCATTTAGCTGGAATCGTATTGATAAAAATCCCATCATTAATTGACCATTTGCGGTCGTCTAAATTCGTAGCTTTATAACCATATGCCTTTGCTTCACTCACTTGTACAACTGAACGCGCAACTATATGGACATTAGCGCCCATCTTGACGAGTAAAGAGGCAAGCATTTTGGCTGTGCGTCCAAAACCTGCGATCGTAAAGTTTTGTCCGTGAATGCATTTTTGCTCGAGTCCGTAAAACGTGGCGATAAACCCTTCGGCTGTTAATCTTGCGTTTTGCCAAATAAAAGATTCTTGTTGTAAATAACAATTTGTTTCATTTTTCTCAAGCAATTGCTTCCAATGCATAGTCAAACGCCCTGTATAAAACTTAACTTGGGATATCCCATAAAGCTGTTCCACTTCAATTTTTAGTGGCAGGATGGGAAGAACAATTCTATTTGGTTGGAATTCTAATACAAGCTTATTTAACTCTTCATTCCAAACTGATGTTCTTTTATAAAATACTGTTCTCGATGGGCTTCTTAGCATAGTAGCTAATTCCTTTAACCTTAGATCCTCACCGATAACAAGCCATTTTTCATTTTCCAAAAGCTCACCTCACTGTAAAAATTCTGACTGTACCGTCGTTGTTTTGTTAAATAAAATTCGATCTTCTCCAATTAGTATAATTTCATGCCAAGGTATCATTTCACTAACTTTTACTTTCTTTTTTTGGAATGGCAATTTATCTTTAACAATCTCAAAACCATGAATCTTTCCTGTTTGCACATCTAATAGACATTCTGTATGTGCCAATATACCAAAATGTACGCCACCCTCAATTTGAATTAACTCTTTATCCACCATCTCTGATAGTAGCATGCCTCATCTCCCTCCTTGAACCGTTACCCCAATATATGCCGAGTTTTTGCAATTCGTGACCCTTACCCAAAGTATGAAAATATTGCAATTATTCTTCAGTCCGTGTATAGTGTATATATACAGTTGTGTGAGGTGAGAAATTTGTGCATATTCATTTAAGCAATGCCAGTGATAAACCCATCTATGAGCAAATAACCGTACAGCTTAAGGAAGCGATACTGGCCAATAAATTACAAGCAGGTGATGCACTACCATCTATCCGTGCACTTGCAAAGGATTTAAAAATTAGCGTTATGACAACGAAGCGAGCTTATGCTGATTTAGAGCGAGATGGATTTATTGAAACAGTAGCCGGAAAAGGAAGTTTTGTTACAGAACGAAATCAGGATTTTCTACGCGAGGAATTATTACGTCAAGTTGAAAAACATATGCAACTGGCAGTGAAAACGGCCAAAACTGCAGGGCTGACAAAAGAGGAATTACAGGAGTTACTTTCATTAATTTTGGAGGAGGACAACTAAATGAATGCTATTGAAGTTTATGATTTACAGAAAAGCTTTGAAGGGTTTTCTCTTAATGATGTAAGTTTTTCAGTACCTCAAGGCACTGTCATGGGTTTTGTAGGAGAAAACGGTGCTGGGAAGTCTACTACAATTAAATGCATACTTAACTTACTTAAAAAAGAACATGGCGAAATTTTGCTATTTGGTAAGGATGTTGTCGAACATGAATTATCGATAAAAAACGACATCGGTGTGGTTTTTGACGATTTACATGTGCCTGAAACGCTCAATGCGACGCAGCTCGACAAATTTATGAAAAAAGTATTTAAAACATGGGATTCAGGCTATTATTTTGAACGATTAGCACAATTTAAAATTCCAGTGAGGAAGAAGGTAAAAGAATTATCTCGAGGAATGAGGATGAAGCTGTCCATTGCATTAGCCATGTCGCATCATCCAAAGCTATTAATTTTAGATGAACCTACGAGTGGGCTAGATCCAATTATTCGTGATGAAATTCTCGATTTGTTTTTAACGTTTATGCAGGATGAAACACATAGCATCCTATTTTCTTCTCATATAACAAGTGATTTAGAAAAGATAGCTGACTACATTACATTCATTCATAATGGGGAAATTTTATTTAGCGAAAGTAAAGATGTGCTTGTCTATGAGTACGGCATATTTAAAGGAAATAATGAAGAAGTAAGTGTAATACCAGAACATGCCATTATAAGAAAACGTAATGGCACCTTTGGAACAGAAGCTTTAGTTTTAAAAAATGAAGTAAATGAGGTATTCTCCCTTGAAAAGCCATCTATAGAAGATATCATGCTATTTTATGTGAAAGGTAGTGTTTGAACATGACAAGTCTTATCTTAAAAGATTTAATGACGATTCAACGTCAACTAAAAACACAGGCTTTCGTGCTAATTTTCTTCCTATTTATATCAACTTTTATGCAACAAGGGTTAATGCTCTTTACAATAATTATATCTATCGTCACCTTTCAAACTATAACTGCTCTTACCTATGATGAACAAAGCAGTTGGGATAAATATGCAAATACTTTACCCATTTCAAAAGGGGACATAATACTTAGTAAATATATACTTAGTATCCTTCTTATGCTTTTTGGGCTTATACTCGCACTACCGATTGTCTTTATTATTCATCGTTTTACGAATAACTGGGCATCAGCAGAGTTTTTTCCAACCTTTAGTCTTCTTGTGACATTAGCCTTTTGTATGCTAGCACTTTTATTACCGATCTACATTAAATTCGGTTCTATAAAGGGAAGAATGGTTCTTATTGCTCTTTGCTTCATACCTGGTTTTTTATTTGGTCTTTTAAAAGAGTATTTTCCAGATATGACATTACTATTATCCAACTTAAAACAGTATATGTTTTTTGCTCCTTTTGCTGGACTTTTAATCTTATGGTTGTCCTCTCTCATTTCAACCGCAATTTATCAACACAAAGAATTCTAGGAGGGAAAGAGTAAATGCAGGCTTTACTTTTACAAAGAATAATGATCCAAAAATGGTCCATTCTTTTTGCAGTTATTATTTGTACGATCATAAGTTATATGGAAATACCTTTTTTAGATAATCCCGCAATAGTAATATTTGCTGCAGTTTTTTCTGCTTCCATTGTGGAAGGGATCTATAAGGACGATCAAAAAGTAAATTGGGAATTGTTTGTGAATAGTCTACCTTTGACAAGAAAAACACAGCTACAAGCTGATTTTCTATATTGTCACGGCATCGTGATGCTACTTTTTGTTCTAATAGCACCTGCTTATTTTTCACAAACAGCAGCTGACGATAATTTTCCAGAGCATTTTGCCATGTACTTCGCCTATATTAGCAGTGCTTCTTTACTCATCTCCATCCAGTTTTATATCCATCATCTAGAAAAGCGGATGCGTTATTTTAGAATGATAATAGCCATCTTCCTTATTTTTATAATTAATTTCCCTATTCATTACTATTTATCTCAAATAGCGGAAAACTTGATCATTATGTTAATTCCTACACTAATAAGTATACTCATTAGTAATTATATTTTTCGTCAAAGCCATACCTTATATTTAGCAAGAGAGGTTTTTTAAAGCAACAGAATCGAGAAAAGGTTGCCTATTACGGCAACCTTTTTTTAATCTTCTGGGCCGATAATTGAAATGGCTGGCTCAACTTTCAAGATTTTAGCTATTAAGCGATCGATCGATTCCATTGAGACGCCATCGATTGACGCTAATACTTCATCTACTGAACGATGTTTACGATGTACTAACTCACTTGTACCGTTGCGATTCATACGAGCACCTGTCCCCTCTAGACCGAGTACAAAACTACCCTTCAGCTGTTCCTTCGCATTCATAAGTTCTTCCTCTGTCACGCCACCTGCTACGATATCAAGTAATGTCGCATCAATTGTATGTTGAAGCTGTGATAATTGTTGACGACTTGTACTACCATAAATCGTAAATGCTCCAACATCCGCATAACAAGATTGGTAAGAAAATATTGAATAGGCTAAACCACGTTCTTCGCGTACTTCTTGGAACAAACGAGAGCTCATATTACCACCAATAATATTATTAAGTGCAATAAAGCTATACATATCTGGATCCTTTACACCAATTGCTGGATAAGAAATAGCCAAATGCGCTTGCTCCGTATCGCGAGTTTTAGAAACCTCTCCTGGATAAAAATGAGGATTCGAAAGCACAGGCTCAACCGCAAGTGGAGATGGCTGATATTGGCCAAATAAGTCTTCAATTGTTTGCATGAGCTTCGCAGAAATATTTCCCGCTATTGAAATAACAACTGATTCTGGACCATAATGTTTAGCCATGTAATTACGTATCATATCTGCTGTAAATGTTTTTAAAGTAGCCGCAGTTCCGAGAATTGGACGACCTAGTGCGTCGTTTGGATACATGACGCCCCATAGCTTTTCATGAACATCGTCATCAGCTGCGTCTTCACTCATTAATATTTCCTCTAGTACCACTTGTCTTTCCTTCTCTAACTCTTCCCCTGCAAACGTAGAATTAAAGAACATATCAGCTAATATTGTAACTGCAAGCTCAGCATGATGGTCTAAAACCTTTGCATAATAACAAGTGTTTTCCTTGGATGTAAAGGCATTTAATTCTCCACCAATTCGGTCAAATTCTTCAGCAATTTGGCGAGCTGTTCGCGTTTTTGTCCCTTTAAAAAGCATATGTTCTATAAAATGCGTAATACCATTTTCCTCAGGTAGCTCATAACGAGATCCTGCATTAACAAAAATGCCAAGCGCAACAGATCTTACATGATCGATTTGCTCAGACACAATACGCACACCATTCTGACATGTATGTACTTGTACCAAAAAATCTCCCCCAATTTATCTCTGGTTCTACATCAAAGGTATAATGTGGGGTCATCACCAAAACGTGTGGTTGATTTCCGTTCCGACTGGGCGCTTTATTGCTGCCGCTTCGCTTTCGCACAGAGCGAAGCTTCCCCCAAAATATCCCTTATAGAACCATTTTCCTTATATTTGATTTAAAAAAGGCTGCGCATTATACGCAGCCTTTTCTACAATTTATTATTTATCTTGCTCAGCGCGTTCTTTTTCCTCTTGGATAACTACTTTACGAGATAAATTCACACGACCTTGCTTGTCAATTTCAATAACTTTTACAAGTAATTGATCGCCAAGTTTTAAGACGTCTTCAACTTGTTTTGTACGTTCCTCTTGGATTTCAGAGATGTGAAGTAAACCATCTTTACCTGGGAATATTTCACAGAACGCACCGAATTTTTCAATACGTTTAACTGTTGATAAGTAATACTCGCCAACTTTTGCTTCACGTACGATGTCTTCGATAATTTGTTTTGCACGAGCGTTCATTTCTTCGTCTGCAGAAGAGATGTAAATTGTACCATCTTGCTCCGTATCAATTTTCACGCCAGTTTCTTCAATAATTTTGTTAATTTGTTTACCACCAGGTCCGATAACATCGCGAATTTTATCAGGATTAATCTTCACAATAACAATCTTCGGTGCAAATTTAGATAATTTTTCACGTGGGTCTGCAAGAGTAGCAAGCATTGATTCTAAAATGTGCATACGGCCAATTTTAGCTTGTGTTAATGCTTCTTCTAAAATATTACGTGATAAACCATCAATTTTAATGTCCATTTGAAGTGCTGTTACACCTTTAGCTGTACCTGCAACTTTAAAGTCCATATCTCCAAGGTGGTCTTCCATACCTTGAATATCCGTTAAAATAGAGTAGTGTTCTCCTTTTTTAATAAGACCCATTGCAATACCTGCTACAGGTGCCTTTAATGGCACACCAGCATCCATCATCGCTAACGTTGAAGCACAGATAGAAGCTTGAGATGTAGAACCGTTTGATTCAAGTACTTCCGATACACAACGGATTGTATATGGGAATACAGATTCATCTGGAATAACCGCATCAAGAGCACGCTCTCCTAATGCACCATGCCCGATTTCACGACGACCTGGTCCACGAATTGGGCCAGTTTCCCCTACAGAGAATTGAGGGAAGTTATAGTGATGCATAAAGCGTTTTGATTCTTCTACACCTAAACCGTCGATAATTTGTACATCCCCAAGTGCACCTAATGTACAAATAGAAAGGGCTTGTGTTTGTCCACGCGTAAATAATGCTGAACCGTGTGTACGTTGCAATATGCCTGTTTCAGAAGAAAGTGGACGGATTTCGTCTAACTTACGACCATCTGGACGTACTTTATCTTCTGTAATCTGACGACGTACTTCGTCTTTAACCATTTTATCTAGAATTGTATAAACTTGCTTCATTGTTACATCATCAGCTTCTTGCTCTTCATAAGAAGCAATAACACGGTCTTTTACCGCTTTAATAGCCTCATCACGTGCATGCTTTTCAGCAGTTTGAATAGCATCATGCATGTCAGTCTCACAAGCTGCTTTTATATCTGCTTGAATCGCTTCATCAATTTCAAATAATGTTATAGATAATTTTTCTTTTCCTACTTCTGCAACGATTTGCTCTTGGAAAGCAATAATTTTTTGGATTTCTTCATGACCGAACATAATGGCTTCTAGCATTATTTCCTCTGGTACTTCTAGTGCACCTGCTTCAACCATGTTGATAGCATCCTTGTTACCTGCTACAGATAAATGGACTGTTGATTGATTAGATTGTTCCACTGTTGGGTTCACGATAAATTTACCGTCGATATATCCAACTTGTACACCTGCAATCGGTCCGTCGAATGGAATATCTGAAATAGCTAACGCTATTGATGAACCAAGCATTGCAGCCATTTCAGACGTACAATCCGGATCGTTAGACATGACCATCGAAATCACTTGTACTTCATTACGGAAACCGTCTGGGAACATTGGACGAATTGGACGGTCTATTAAACGGCTTGCTAGTATTGCTTTTTCAGATGGACGTCCTTCACGCTTAATAAAGCCACCAGGAATTTTACCCGCTGCGTATAAACGTTCTTCGTAGTTTACTGTTAATGGGAAGAAATCAAGTGGCTTCGGTGATTTTGACATTGTTGCAGTTGAAAGTACAGATGTATCACCATAGCGTACTAATACGGCCCCATTTGCTTGTTTTGCTAACTGTCCAACTTCGATTACAAGTGGACGGCCAGCCCATTCATAGGAATAGACTTTCTTTTCGTTCATTCAATGAACCCCTCTCTATTATAAAAACACTTACTTCGTCTGTATGTACTAATAGTAAGTGTACCAAAAATGCTTGTTCTATGCTAAATATTTCATCAAATAATCATACATTTAAATTCAGTTATTGCCAATTTATTTAGGATTTATTTCTGTATTCGATTGAAACCAAGTTTTTTTGCTTGAATTTCGTGTCATATATGCTTTTTTCGCAATAGTAAAGTTAATGTCTTCTTAATGTTTATAAACATAAAGAAAAAGCGGGATTAATCCCGCTTTTAGATCGACAATTAGCGACGTAAGCCTAAACGAGTGATTAGTTCACGGTAACGTTGTACGTCAGTTTCACGAAGATATTTTAATAGGTGACGACGACGACCTACCATTTTAAGAAGACCACGCTCAGAGTGGAAATCTTTTTTGTGTGTACGTAAGTGAGTATTTAGAGCGTTGATTTCCGCTGTTAATACTGCAACTTGTACTTCTGGAGAACCAGTGTCACTTTCGTGAGTACGGTACTCAGCAATAATTTCATTTTTACGTTCATTTGTAATAGCCATTTGTATGGACCTCCTAAATAATTGTTAATCGCCATTAGCACAGTAAACGTTGGAGTCATCGATATACCGAGCTAAGGTTAAGCATATTATGCACTTATGAATGTTACCATAAATCAAAAGGTCAAGCAAGTGTTAACATAAGCACCTATTCATTGGCTAAAGCAGATTTGATTTACATTAATAAACTTTATTTGAAGTCTCTGTTAGATCTCAATAAAATATGGTTCATCACCATAACATGTGTGGTTGATTTCCGTTCCGGTTGGGCGCTTTGTTGCTGCCGCTACGTTAGCACTACGCTTTCGCACAGAGCAAAGCTTCCTGGGGGCGTCCGATGAGCCGCTTCGCTAGCGCTCCAGGGTCTCGGGCCAATACGAGGTTGGTCACGAAGGAGTCGCCCAACCTCCACTCCAATCAACTCATGGCGTACGTTTTAACTTTCGGCGATGATCCCAAAATATTCAATTGCTTCCTGTTTATCTTTTTCGATTTGCGCTTTCAAAGCTTCAATGCCATCGAATTTTCGTTCACTTCTTATACGTTTATACCAAGCGACATGCACTTCTTCACCGTAAATATTTTTTTCGAAGTTTAATATATGGACTTCGATAGATAATTGTTTGTCGTTTGGATCTTTAAATGTTGGTTTATAGCCTACATTACATACACCATCATACCAGTTATTTTGCACAAGTACTCGAACCGCATATACACCGCTTGCTGGAATATAAGTTCCCTCTAACGCTTGGACATTTGCAGTTGGGAAACCTATTGTGCGTCCTCGCTTATCACCATGTACAACGATTCCCGTAACTTCAAATGGACGTCCTAGGAGTAATCTTGCTTCCTCCATATCTCCGTCTTGCAAAAGCTTACGGATACGTGTAGAGCTAATTTTTTCAATATCATCAGTTTTCTTTTCAACAACTGTTACGCCGTAATCTCCATTACTCAATGCACGCATTTCTTCCATTGTACCTTTCCCAAATGCACCAAAAGAATAATCAAAGCCAGCTGTAACATGTTGAATGTTCAACCCACGAATAAATGTATCAATAAATGCATCAGGTGAAAGCTTTGCAAAATCAGATGTGAAATGTACAACAAATATTGTATCAACACCCTGTTCTTCAAAAAGCTGCAATTTTTGCTGTAATAACGTTATATAAAATACTTTTTCGTTACGTCCGCCAAGCACTAAAGAAGGATGTGGATCGAATGTCATAACAGCCGTTGGAATTTGGCGCTTGTCTCCTTCTTCTTTCGCCGCCTTAATAACTGCCTGATGCCCTCTATGTACACCATCAAAAAAACCAAGAGCCAATGAATATGGCTGCATGCTTTCTCGTTGCTGTAGTTGGTGTGGGTATTTTAAATGAATGACCTCCATACTAAAAATCCTCCTACTCTATCGTCGGAAACATCTTATGTGGCTTCATAAACCCTTCCTTTGTAGGATGGGCATGATAGACCGCAATTGCTTTCCCACTGATTCCAAAAACAATTTTATCATGTATCTTTAATAATGCATCTGCGGGAAGCACTTGTCCATTGAAAATTTCTTTTTCGTTTACGGAAGTGATCTCCATATATGGATAATCTGTTAAAGCATATTCAACTGGTAAAATGCATGTATCAATTTGTTCACCTTCCATCAGTTCAGCAACTTGTGCCAACGTAAAGCAATTCTCTTGCGTAAATGTACCTGAGGCTGTGCGTACGAGCTCCTTCATGTGTGCTGGATAGCCAAGTGCCGCTCCGATTTGCACAGCTAGTGTTCGAATATACGTCCCTTTACTACACGCTATACGTACTGGGAATGTAATTTCTTGCCCTTCATATATTTCTACATCATCTAGTAGTTCTAATGCATAAATGGTAACTTGACGTGTAGGTCTTTCGACAATTTCGCCTTTTCGAGCATATTCATAGAGACGTTTACCATTTACTTTGACAGCTGAAAACATCGGTGGCGTTTGTTGAATAACACCTGTTAGCGATGCTAAAACCTCTTGCAATTGAGTACGTGTGAACTTTTTAGTCGTACTATCTTGCTCAACCGTTTCTCCTTCTGCATCCTCCGTTGTCGTTGTACGGCCAATTGAAATAACAGCTTCATAGGTTTTCCCTGCATCAGTTAAGTATTCTGCGATGCGTGTTGCTTGACCTATACAAATGGGAAGAACCCCCTCAACACCTGGATCAAGTGTGCCAGTATGGCCAACCTTTTTAGTACGTAAAATTTTTCGTAATTTAAAGACGCAATCATGACTTGTCATGCCACGTTCTTTCCAAAGCGGTAAAATACCGTTCATAAATTCCCTCCTAAATTCATTTTTAGCGTATTTTGTTTTTTCGCTAGTTTTATATAGTTAAATACCCTAACACTTCTCCTTCTACAAAAAAATGGCAGCAGGAGTCTGGGCAGTCGGTGGAAAGCCGTCAGAACATTTAGTGAAGCTTTACATAGAGTCGTAAAATGTTCTGTTCATTTTCTGCTGAATGTAAAAAGTCTGCCTGCATGAACATGCATAGGCAGACTTTTTTAAGTTAAGCTTATTCTTCGTGTAAACCACGTAGCAATGAATCAATACGGTTACCATATTCAATCGATGAATCGAATTCAAAGATTAGTTCTGGTGTACGACGTAAACGGATTCGTGACCCGATTTCTGAGCGAATGAAACCAGAAGCCTTTAATAAAGCTTTTAATGTTTCCTCTTTTTCACGTTCATTGCCTAGAGTTGTAATATAAATTGTCGCTTGTTGTAAATCACCTGTCACCTCAACACCAGTAACAGTAACGAAACCAACACGCGGATCTTTTATTTTACGTCCAATAATATCACCGAGTTCTTTTTTCATTTGCTCAGCGACACGGTTTGAGCGTAGAGACATAGTTTGTCACCTCAATTTCGATGTACAGAAAGTTATGTCTTCACTTGCACATATATTTACATACAAGGTATGACTAAATCATACAACACAACTTCTAATGTTACTTATAAATAGTCTCGCCACACATTAAGCTGTTCCCAAGATGGATTTGACTGTAAGTAGTGGAGCGCGTGATTAATTTCACGCTCGGCTGCTTCTTTTGAAGAAGAAACAGCAACAAGCGCTAATTTCGTGCGTTGCCATACATTTTGATGATCAATTTCCGCGATGGATACATTAAATTTTTGTTTCGTGCGGGTAAGCATACGCTGTAAGACAGCACGTTTTTCCTTCAACGAATGGGCAGTTTGAATAATGAATTCAACCTCTGCGTAAACAATCATTAAGCACGTTTAACTTCTTCCATAATATAGGCTTCGATAATGTCGCCTTCTTTAATATCGTTGAAGTTTGTAATTGTAATACCGCATTCGTAACCACGGGCAACTTCTTTTACTTCATCTTTGAAACGTTTAAGTGTATCTAATTCACCTTCAAAAATTACTACGTTATCGCGGATTACACGTACGCCTGAATCACGAGTTACTTTACCTTCTGTTACGTATGAACCAGCAATTGTACCAACTTTTGATACTTTAATTGTTTGGCGAACTTCTGCTTGACCAATAATTTTTTCTACGAATTCTGGATCAAGCATACCTTTCATTGCTTGTTCAATTTCTTCGATTACTTTATAGATTATGCGGTGTAGACGAATATCTACGCCTTCTTCTTCTGCTGCACGTTTTGCATTGACATCTGGACGAACGTTGAAGCCGATAACAATTGCATTAGAAGCCGCAGCAAGAGAAATATCTGATTCTGTAATCGCTCCAGCGCCAGTGTGAATAATTTTTACGTTTACGCCTTCAACATCAATTTTCATTAATGATGCAGCCATAGCTTCTACAGTACCTTGAACGTCAGCTTTAACAATTAAGTTAAGCTCCTTCATTTCGCCTTGACTCATTTGTTCGAATAAATTATCAAGCGTTACGCGTTGTTTTTCTGAACGTTGTGCTTGAATCGCTGTCATTGCACGAGTTTCTCCAACTTGACGTGCTGTTTTTTCGTCTTCAAAGACAACGAAACGGTCGCCAGCTTGTGGTACATCGTTTAAACCTGTGATTTCAACTGGCGTTGATGGTCCAGCTTCTTTCACACGACGGCCTTTGTCATTCACCATAGCACGTACACGTCCATAAGTATGGCCGACAACAATTGGGTCCCCTACTTTTAATGTTCCATCTTGTACTAAAAGCGTTGCAACAGAGCCTCGACCTTTATCTAGCTGTGCTTCAATTACTGTACCAAGTGCTAAGCGATTAGGGCTCGCTTTTAATTCTCCAACTTCAGCAACAAGTAAAATCATTTCAAGTAATGTGTCAATGCCTTCACCTTTTAATGCAGAGATTGGTACGAAAATAGTTTCGCCACCCCAAGCTTCAGGAACTAGGCCATGCTCTGTTAACTCTTGCATCACACGGTCTGGATTAGCTGAAGGTTTATCCATTTTATTGACTGCAACAATAATTGGTACTTCTGCTGCTTTTGCGTGGTTAATTGCTTCTACTGTTTGTGGCATAACGCCATCATCCGCAGCCACTACTAAAATCGTTAAGTCCGTTACTTTCGCACCGCGCGCACGCATAGTTGTAAACGCAGCGTGTCCTGGTGTATCAAGGAACGTAATTTTTTTGTCGCCTTCAGTTACTTGATAAGCACCGATATGCTGAGTAATACCTCCAGCCTCTCCAGCTGTAACTTTAGTATTGCGAATAGAGTCTAACAATGTAGTTTTACCATGGTCAACGTGACCCATAATTGTTACTACAGGAGGACGTTCTGATAAGTCCGCCTCGTTAATTTCTTCTGTTTGTTCGAAGTGTGTTTCTAAATCCGTAATATCTACACGAATTTCTTCTTCAACTTCTACACCATAGTCTGCGCAAAGTAATTCAATTGCATCCTTATCTAATTCTTGGTTAATTGTTGCCATTACACCAAGCATAAATAATTTTTTAATAATTTCTGATGGCTCACGGTGTAATTTTTTTGCTAATTCCGCTACAGAAAGTGATTCAACAAAAGTAATTTTTTCTGGTAATTCCTTTTGTTTCACTGGTAGAGTTGGTTGATGTGTTTTTGGATGGCGACGTTTCCCGCCATGGATTCCTGGTTTTGGACGTTGGTTGTAACCACCGCCACCTCTGCGATTATTATTATTATTATTGTTATTATTATTATTATTTGTCATATTTCGATTTTGACTACCTTTTGTATTCTTAGATTTTTCGTTAGACGAATTTGAGTTTTGATGCGTTTGTTGCTGATTATTGGCCTTAGGCTTGGAAGTAGCAGATTGCTGCTTTTGCCCATCTTGCTTTTTCACCGATTGCTGTGATTTTTGCGAAACATTTTGAGTAGGTTGCTTCGCGTCTGTTATCGTTTTAAATGTTTGGTTTAACTTTGACACTACGTCTTTTTCTAACATTGACATATGGTTTGTTACGCTAACATTTAAATTATTTAGTGCTTCAATAACCTCTTTACTCGTTTTATTCACTTGTTTCGCATATTCATGAACTCTGATTTTGGTCATCTGCTCACCCCCGATTATTTTTCGTTGAGTAGACTAGACAATTTACTTGCAAAACCTTTATCGGTAATAGCTAAAGCCACTCGGGCCTCCTTACCTGTAGCATGTCCTAGATCATAACGATCACCAATTACATGATACTCAACGTTGTAATACGTGCATTTATCTTGAATTTTTTTGCTAGAGTTTTTAGAAGCATCGTTTGCAAGCAGTACTAGCTTAGCATTACCATTGCGGACTTCCTTTACTACTAACTCTTCTCCTGAAATCACTTTACGGGCTCTTGCCGCTATCCCAAGCAAATTATACACCGCTTGATTATTAATCATATAATAGACTCCCTACGAATCAACAAAATAAGCTCATCGTAGATTTCTTCAGGAATTTTTACATCAAGTTGGTGCCCTAAAACATTTTTCTTACGGGCGATTTCAATCGCTTTTTCCGATTTAGAGACATAGGCACCACGTCCGGGTTTTTTCCCGGAAACATCTACACTTACCTCGCCCTCTTTCGAACGAACGACACGGATCATTTCTTTCTTTGGTAGCATTTCTCCGGTTGCTACGCATTTTCGAAGAGGTACTTTTTTATTAATAGCCATAAGAATCACCTTTCCTCTCTGAAGCTTGTCGTAAGAGGTGGACTAGCCATGCACTACATTGTTATATATTCGGAATTAAACCATAATATTTTCCAATGTAGGCTCTGCCATTATTCAGTCGACGCAGCCCAACGCCCACTGAATAATGGCAGCTAACAAGTCACACGGGCTTTCTTACTTATTCTTCGTCGTCTTGATATAAGTCAACTGTCACATCATCAAAATCACTTTCTTCATCCTCAGCAGGTATGAAAGTGCTTGTTGCAGATGGATAAATGCCTAATTCACGTGCATCTGTTTCACTCTTAATATCAATTTTCCAGCCAGTTAGCTTAGCAGCTAAACGAGCATTTTGACCACGTTTACCAATTGCTAGTGATAGTTGATAGTCTGGCACAACAACAGTAGTAGATTTTTCTTCTTCATTGACTTGAACATCTAAAACTTTAGATGGGCTAAGAGCATTTGCTACAAATACAACCGGGTCTTCTGACCATTCAACGATATCGATTTTTTCGCCGTTTAATTCATTTACAATTGTTTGCACACGAGCGCCTTTTGCTCCTACACATGAACCTACTGGATCTACCTCTTCGTTATGTGCATAAACAGAAATTTTAGAACGATCTCCTGCTTCACGAGCAATTGATTTAATTTCTACAATACCTTCATAAATTTCAGGAACTTCCATTTCAAATAAGCGGCGTAATAAACCAGGATGTGTACGTGAAACAATAACTTGCGGTCCGCGCGTTGTACGTTCAACCTTTGTAATATAAACTTTGATGCGCTCGTGTGGATGGTATGTTTCACCTTGAATTTGTTCGTTTTGTGGTAATGCAGCCTCTACTTTTCCAAGACCTACGTAAATATTACGAGCATCTAGACGCTCAACTACACCCGTCACGATATCATCTTCACGGTCGACATATTGCTCGTAAATTAAACCACGTTCTGCTTCGCGAACACGTTGTGTTACAACTTGTTTCGCTGTCTGTGCAGCAATACGACCAAAGTTTCGAGGTGTTACTTCCTGCTCAACCACATCTTCCAACTGGTATGCAGGGTTGATAGCCTTAGCATCTTCTTCAGAGATTTGTAAACGGTCATCTTCTACTTCTTCAACAACATCTTTGCGTGAAAAGACACGAATAGAGCCCTTATCTAAATTTAAGTCAACACGAACATTTTGTGCTTGATTGAAGTTGCGTTTGTAAGCTGTAACTAATGCCGCTTCTATTGCTTCAATTAACACATCTCTTGAAATTCCTTTTTGTTCTTCTAGCGCATTTAGCGCATCTAACAAATCACTACTCATTTTTGTTTTCACTCCTAAATATGCATTATGCTTAAAAATCGATGGCTAGTCGTGCCAATGCGATTTTTTCTTGTTCAATTGTTACTGTAATTTTACGCGTTTTAATGCGTACTTCCATCACTAATGTATGTTCATCGTATGACGTTAAGTAGCCTTGGAATTCCTTCATGTCCTTGATGGGCTCATAGGTTTTAACATAAATAAATTTGCCAATCGCATTTTCAAAATCAGTATCTTTTTTTAATGGACGTTCTGCTCCAGGTGAAGAAACTTCTAAATAATAGTTTTGTGTAATTGGATCATTTTCATCCAATAGCAAACTTAGTCGTTCACTAACTTGAGCACATTGTTCAATGTCAATTCCACCTTCAGGTGTATCCACATAAACACGTAAAAACCAGTTACGTCCTTCTTTTACGAACTCGACATCTACAAGTTCAAGATTTAACTCTTCAACAATCGGTTTGGCGAGCTCTTCAATTAAAGATGGTACTTTGCTCATTATTTCCTCCTGTATCTATCAAATTCTGGCGTAATAAAACAGAAATTCCACCAGTAGCTTTGGTGAAATTTAACGGTCTTACCTGCTGTTAGTCAAAAATTTGTTTTGCTACGGTATAACAACAGAAAAGAGCGGGAAGGTCCCACTCTTTTGCTGGAAAAATATCAACAAATTATTACCATAAGGATAGCATAGTTTACAGCATAATGCAAATTTCCTTCAACTAGACAACATTTGTATATAGCCATTGATATGTCTGAAATTTGAATAGACACTTTATTTAGTCAAAAGAATTCACTTTATCCGTATTATTTGCATGAACATTATATCTGATACCTTAATTTAATCCCACATTCGATATTAGAAAAGCGTCAGCTGATTAGTATCAGTCATCCCCTCTAAGCAGCCTAGCCGATTCATGTATTCGATGATTAATGTTTTAGAGATACGACCTCGTTGCTATATATCTTTTCTATTAAAGTCAATAGTATTAATTTCTCCCTCTTCTCGTGCGAAATGATTGTTAATCCCAGGTAATATAATCTTTTAATTTTGCTTCTCGATGATAAAAAGAAACAGTAGATGCGTACATTACTCCGTCTGTTAGTTCTATACTAGCAAGATTTCATAAGCTGATTCAATTGCCCTTGACACGTAACTAAGTCTGCAGAGGAACTTGCTAACCCCTTCCTACAGGAATATCACTATTTCTAATGTACCTCCTATTGAGAGGTTATTATCTCTCATAGAAAATAATAAATGATAATTCCGAGATCTTCATTTTCCCCCTAACATTGACCGGAATTTAAAGGCCGATGATTTTTTGTAACTAGTTCATTTTCATATCTTGTAATATACAAAGCACACAATATTGGACATCATGTGAACCCTACTTGTTTTAAAATAAAAAGTTTGGGAGAGACACTTTATTTAAGCTAAATTTTCAGTTCAAACTTATATTTCCTGATTTAGTTTCAATTTTCATTTTATTTTCTCCATTACCCGAGGAACCTTTAAAACCTTTCTTTGTTTGTGTTTTTTCGCTTAGGGACAGGTTTACGGATTGTCTTCCACTGTTTGTAGCGATTTCCAAATTTAGATTAGGTTGCTTTTCATCAAAAGTTACTGAGGCATTGCCACTTGTAGTTGAAAGTTCTACGTCACCATTTATTTCTTTAACGTGGAGTTTAATATCACCACTGCTAGATCGTATGTCAATATTATTTTGAACGAGATCCTGTCCAGAAACATTGCCAGAGGATCCATCCAAAATTATTTTCCTCTTAAATTGATGAGGGATTCTAACCTCTAAAGTAGGTTTTTTTTTGAAATTGATTAAGCGTCTAATATCATTACTAAGATCAATTGATAACCGTTTTGATGACTTATCCAATGTTACACCTGGTCCGTTATCATAAGCCGTTAGATAGGTTTCTAATTCACTTTTTTCGCTTGGCCGGAAATTAACATCGGTACTTGCAAAATTTATAACTATTTCCTCAACATCTTCTATCGACTCTTTATTAACACTTACCTCTTTTTCCCCTGATGAACATCCTGCAAGAATGATTACTATACTAAAAACAAAATTAAAGCAAATTTTTTTAACATGAAATTTCCTCCTTATGCCAATTATATAAAATGACGTAAGGTCATTTTCAATCTTTACGCAGTATAATGTTTAAATTAGTTGAAAGTGACCTAGCGTCATCTTTTATACTGTTAATATACCTTTTACATCATTATCTATAGGAGGGGGAAATTTCCTTTGAAAAAAGAAGATATTGTTATTTATGCTTGCGTTATTATTGGTGCAGGTATAGCTTTTCAATTTGGTAATGGTATTATTGGGGTGCTTATTGGCCTGGGAGTAGGTTACTTATTTAAATCTCTATTTTTTAATACGACGAATAAAGAATAAGGAAGTAGGAATAACATTGTTACATATTAATGAAGTGAAAAAGATGAGTGGTGTGTCCGTTAGAACCTTAAGATATTATGACCAGATAGAACTGCTAAAACCTGCATCAAAAACTCAAGGAGGTCACAGATTATACTCAAATTCAGAGTTAAAAAAATTACAGCAAATACAATTCTTAAAAACGATAGGCTTTCAATTAAGTGAAATCAAAATTATGTTAGAGTCTGAAGAATGGGACTGGTCCATTAGTCTAATGAAACAACTATCTTATGTAATAAATGAAAAGGACCGACTCTCAAATATAGAAATTAATTTAAGAGAACTAATAAATGGGATAGCAATTGAAGGAGAGGAATTTAGAATTCAAAAAATTATGAGTTTATATACTAGGGATTCAAAAGATATTTTGACTCATAATAGTGATGAATTAAATATTAAAAATGCTGAAGTACTATATAGACTTCCGAATATGTCAAGTAGTGATCCTGATTCTTTAGAGTGGATTGCTCTACTTGGTCAATTAAAAAAACATATGCACCTTGGTTATAGTGCTACACGCATACAAAATATTATTAAAAGGATGGATGTGAAAAAAAGTGAAGATTTTGATGACGAAGATGCTTTTTTAGATACCCTTTGGAAAATTAGAATGTCACCTGAGGAGTCAAAAAAACATAACCTTTATCCTATTGATCAAGAGGTCCTCGATTTTATGGAAAAAGCTTATATTCATTACACCGCTAAGAAGTCATAGTTTTTTATCATAATCTATCGATGTGGAGGAATATATGGGAACAGATATTTTGGTTTATATAGGTGGCTTAGCGCTATTAGACACTTTAAGTCCTACAATAGTTGGTGTTACACTATACCTTATTTTAACAAATAAAAGAAATCTAACTTCAAGATTATTTTTATATCTATTTACAGTTGCACTATTGTATTTCTCATTAGGTGTAGCAATGATGTTAGGGTTACATTATATTATTGAAACCTTCTCTAACATATTTCAAAATAAAATATTCAGTTGGATTATTTTTATAGTAGGGGTTATTTTATTTGTGGGTAGCTTTTTTATCCCTACAAATAAAAAAAATAATATTCCCAAACCTAAAACTCAAAGTATATCCTCAATTATATTTATTGGTATTACAACTTTTTTAATTGAGGCAAGTGCAGCTTTTCCGTACTTTGCTGCTATTGGTTTATTAACAACAAATAATATACCGTCTTCTCAATGGTTGCCAATTATCGCCACGTATAACATTATTATGGTTTTACCAGCATTACTTATCTTTTTAGGATATAAATTATTTGGAAGTTGGATAAATTCTAAATTAGTTAATCTTCATCATAAACTATCAAACACTTCAAATTCCGCACTATCTTGGATAATGTGCATTGTTGGGTTAATATTAATTTTTAACACTCTAGATTATCTATAATCAAGTGAATCCACAGCCTAAGTTCTCCCTATGGAGAGTAGAAATAAAAAGAGCATTGACCGGTTGCCCCCGTTTTCAATATAGGAATCAAAAAACATTTAACAGCCAATTGCCGGGATTTGACCGGTGACGGCTGTTTAGTTTCGCTCGAATACATATATGGGATAACAATTTTCGGTAGTTTACACTTCGATGACCCTCTTAAGCGCTTCTCAACTTATCAAGATTTTTCAGACTTTAGCGAGGAATGAAACGATTCGATGGAGGCATTACCATTGGGTTGATACCAATTGAACAAAGAAAACGTTTTAACTCACTTCGAGGCTTACTTGATTCTGGCACCGGTTCAGCCATTGCAGGACTGCTGTTTACGATCGGAACACCTAATATGGCAATTTATTTGAATGCACAGCTTTATTTTTATCAGCGTTTCCGTCGCTTTGGTTCTTCTTTCCGTCGCTCTGATTTCTTTTCTTCGCTTCGATTTCTTTTCGTCACTCTAGCTGTTCTTTCCGCCGCTTTATCGGGGCTATCCACGATTTTGGCCACTCTATCCACGATTTTGACGATTCTATCCGTCACTTCGGCTCTTCTTTCCGTCACTCTATCTTTCCTGCTTGCCATAAGATACTATATCCGATTGTCTAATCACTAAAATTAAATGAAACAACCTGAGCCCTTACAATATAGAACCCAAGTTGATGAAATTTATTAATTCTTTCCTTTAACAAGATGCACTAATCCGGGACGGTAACACCGTTTAACTTTAATACATCTTCTGAAATGTATATGGATATGGCTTTTTTCTTACAGTTTAAAAATGTGACGCTTCCAATCATAACTTTGAGGTTGAAGTTGAGGTTTATCTGGAAAATCAATAATATAGGGTTGTTTATCCCAATCAGAAACTTCTAACACTCAAGCTCTTTAATGTAAGCGGACCTTCGTGATACAGCTTAAAAATTTCTAACCTCTCTTCTTTAGAAAAGGAATGCTTCCTCATAAAAACTCCCCATTTGATAAACAGATTTTATTTTTTAATCTGTCAACCAAATGAGGAGCATATCAAACTTTAGGGGTGCAGGACCTTTTTTTATTCTCTATTACTATTTTCATCTTTTTAAAAGTACTTTGGGTAATCAAAGCAATGTTTCTTATCTTTATCCTTCCGTTTTAGAAGGTAATATAGCTTTTTATCTTGTAAATAGAAATGATTACTAACCGAAAAGTTCTGTCAGTCTATAGCTATTCGTCTCTGGATCATATATACTTTTGCATCCGCATAAGTGACGCTTTTCTTAAAGCTTTTAGAAAAGTGATAATTGATTTGCATCAGGCATTCCTTCTAAACAACCCAATTGATCCATGTATTCAATTAATGTCTTGGATACTCGACCTCGTTGTTGTAAATCTTCCTTCGATAAAAATTCTCCGTCCTCACGTGCTGCCACAATTTGTTTAGCAACGTTTGTACCAAGTCCAGGAATCGCATCGAATGGTGGAATTAAAGAGTTCCCATCAATGATAAATTCACTAGCCTGCGAACGATATAAGTCTACCTTCTGGAAGCTCATGCCACGCTCACACATTTCAAGTGCTAGTTCCATCACAGTTAATAAGTTTTTTTCTTTTGTTGAAGCATCTAAGCCCTTTATATTGATTTCATCAATTTTTGCACGAATCATTTGCGAGCCCTGTACCATGGCAATTAAATCAAAATCATCTGCACGTACTGTAAAATACGCTGCATAATAAAGAATCGGGAAATGTACTTTAAACCATGCAATACGAACAGCCATTAACACATAAGCTGCTGCATGGGCTTTCGGGAACATATATTTTATCTTTTTACATGAATCGATATACCAACCTGGTACTTTATTCGCTAGCATTTCTGCCTCAAACTCTTCAGACAAACCTTTCCCTTTACGTACGGACTCCATAATTTTAAATGCCAGTGAAGGTTCTAGCCCTTGGTAAATTAAATACACCATAATATCATCACGACAGCCAATTACTTCTTTCAGCACACATGTACCGTTTTGAATTAATTCTTGCGCGTTACCAAGCCATACGTCTGTTCCGTGTGAAAGTCCTGAAATTTGCACAAGCTCTGAGAATGTTGATGGCTTCGTATCTTCAAGCATTTGACGTACAAAACGAGTACCGAACTCAGGAATACCGAGTGTCCCGGTCTTACAGCCGATTTGTTTTTCTGTTACACCTAAAGATTCTGGAGTACTAAAGATTTTCATAACGACAGGATCATCTGTTGGAATCGTTTTTGGATCTATCCCTGATAGATCCTGCAACATCCGAATCACAGTCGGGTCATCGTGCCCAAGAATATCAAGCTTTAAAATATTATCGTGAATGGAGTGGAAATCAAAGTGCGTTGTACGCCATTCTGCATCCTGTGCATCCGCAGGGAATTGCACTGGGGAGAAATCAAAAATATCCATATAATCTGGTACTACAATAATTCCTCCTGGGTGCTGTCCTGTTGTACGTTTTACGCCAGTACAGCCTTGCACTAACCGGTCTACCTCGGCACCGCGGAAATGTAAGTTGTTATCATTAGCATAGCCCTTTACGTAGCCATATGCTGTTTTCTCCGCTACTGTGCCGATTGTTCCGGCACGAAATACATAATCTTCACCGAATAATACCTTCGTATAGTTATGAGCTTGTGGTTGATATTCCCCAGAGAAATTCAAGTCGATATCAGGTACCTTATCCCCTTTAAAGCCAAGGAACGTTTCGAATGGGATATCTTGCCCATCTTTTTTATACGGTGTTCCACATTCTGTACAATCTTTATTTGGTAAGTCAAAGCCTGAGCTTACTGAACCATCATTAAAAAACTCGGAATGCTTACAATTTGGACAAATATAATGAGGTGGAAGTGGATTTACTTCAGTAATCTCCATAAAGGTCGCTACTAATGAAGATCCAACAGATCCACGAGAACCTACTAAATAGCCATCCGCTAATGATTTTTTCACAAGCTTCGCTGAAATTAAATAAATTACGCCGAAGCCATGGCCTAAAATTGACTTTAATTCCTTTTCAATTCGCGCCTTCACGATTTCTGGTAGCTCTTCTCCGTATATAAGATGTGCCATTTCATAGGTTAAATTTGTAACCTCATCATCTGAACCTTCAATTTTTGGTGTATATAAATCATCTTTAATCGGCTTAACATCACCAATCATATTTGCGACTTTTTGAGAATTGGTGACAACGACTTCCTTCGCAAGATCCGGTCCTAAAAAATCAAATTCTTCAAGCATTTCATTAGTCGTTCTAAAATGAACTTCAGGTAGCTTTGATCTATTTAAGATGTTGGCACCACCTTGAGAGCCAATTAGTATTTGTCTAAACATCCCATCTGTCGGATCTAAGTAATGGACATTACCGGTAGCTACAACTGGTTTATCAATTTTCTTCCCTAGCTTTACAAGCTTACGAATAATATCTTCAAGTGTCCATTCATCATGTATGACATTGCGCTCAATTAACGGTGCATACACTGCCTTTGGTTGAACTTCAATATAATCATAAAATCTTGCAACTTGCTCGGCTTCCTCTGGGGATTTATTCATCATCGTCTCGAATAATTCGCCATTACTACAACCTGATCCGACTAATAAACCTTCTCTATATTGCTCAAGAACCGCTCGTGTTACGCGAGGTACACGATAGAAAGTTTTTGTATGGGCGTGAGTGACTAATTTAAATAAATTTTTTAGTCCCGCATTATCAACTGCTAATATCGTGCAATGCATTGGTCGTCCTTTTTTATAAGCATCCCCACCGCCAACATGCTTGTTAAAGTCGTCGTGATATTTGATACCTAATTCATCCGCATCTTTTAACAGTTGTAAAAGTAAGAAGCCGGTTGCTTCTGTATCATAAATAGCTCGGTGATGCTGGGTTAAATCGATATTGAATTTTTTACAAAGCGTATTTAAACGATGATTTTTCATCGTTGGATACAGCATTCTCGCAAGCTCCAACGTATCAATAACTGGATGAATCGTTCCCTCAAGCCCATATTTTTTATAGCCTGTGTATAAAAAGCCCATATCGAACGATGCATTGTGGGCTACTACTATGCCATCTCCGATAAATTCATGGAACTCCTTAATGACTTGCTCTACTTCTGGCGCGTTACGTACCATATCATCTGTAATACCTGTCAGCTCAATGGTCGTTGCTGAAAGTGGATGATGTGGATTGGCAAAGCTTTCGTATTTGTCTATAACATTTCCATCTTGAATTTTAACTGCAGCAAGCTCAATGATCGTATCGTAAGCAGTAGATAGACCTGTCGTCTCTACGTCAAACACGACATAAGTAGTATCAGCTAATAATCGGTGCTCAGCTGCATAAGCAATCGGTACACCGTCATCTACTAAATTAGCCTCCAAGCCATAAATAACTTTTATACCATGCTTTTTCCCTGCTGAATACGCCTCTGGGAAGGATTGCACAACTGCATGGTCGGTAATAGCCACGGCTGGATGACCCCACTTTGCCGCCTGCGCAACAAGTCTATCAACTGGTGTCACAGCGTCCATTTGACTCATTGGTGTATGCAAATGTAATTCAACTCGTTTTTCTCCCTCTGACGCCTTATCCTGTCGTGTTTCTTTTTTGATTTCATTGATATCATTTGCCATAACGATTAAATCACGAATGAATGTGTCAGTTTGTACAGAGCCTCGGACTTTTACCCACATGCCTTTTTTCAAATGCTTCATAAGTTCTGCATCATCATTATCACGTGAGAACATTTTTACTACGATAGAATCCGTATAGTCGGTAATTTTAATTTGTAATAAAGAGCGACCACTTTTCAGCTCCCTAATTTCCGTATCAAAAACAAAACCTTCTATGATAACACGGCGTTCTTCCTCAACAATGCGTTTAATTTCCATCGTTTCATCATCTTTAATTAACATACCAAGCTGGAATGGACGGTCACCAAGGTTCGCAAGAGCTGGATTTTCTTTCTTCTCTTGCTCACGTTTTTGGTAATCTTGTACCGCTTGTTGGGCTAAAGCTGCTTCCTCTAAACGCCTCTGTTCCATGAAAGCTTCCTGTGCCGCGATCATTTCTTCCGTTTGATCTTGAAGCACAAAATCTATCACAATGTGTGGAAAGCCGAAGTGACTATAGCTTTCGGAAAGCTTTTCTGCATACTTTGTTTTCAACATCATAAATTCCAATTCTTGCATGCAGGATAAAGTGATTTTTTGCCCATTCCACATAGGCATTTGCGATACTAGACAATGTTTTAAAGGTGGCGCCATCTCATCTATTTGCTCTACTACTGTTAACCAATATTGTTGGACAAGTTCTTCCGTAACATTTTTCTCTACCGTATCAAAAGTTGTGTGGATTTGAGCGATAGCTGAAAATTTTTCAGTCAACCGAGTACGAAATAGTTGGTATAGTGGAAAAGGCAGTACATCTCGTAATTTAATGGTAAAATTCCATAGCCTGTTCTTTTTGTGTACAGTTAGGCGTGATAATTCACCTTCCTCAAAAAAGGACATATACACATCATCTGTTAACTCTAGTTGTTGCAAGAGCATTTGAAACTTCGTTCTTGCTTCTTGTTGCTGTTCCAATCTATTGACACCTACTTTCAGAAAGAGGCAGTCTTAAAAGCCCCTTGTTTTATTTCCTCACCAACGTTTACGAACTAAAGAAAAAATTCGCTCCCTTTCCGCGGGCGATTATCAAGCCTCACAAATCCTAAACGTCTATGAATTCATGCTTGGCTCGCTGTCCCCGAGAAGTGGCGCGAATCTTTATCTATTTAATGCCATTTCATCCTTTTTCGGACAAGCATTTCTAAAGGAAAATCAATTATGCCTCGGCATAATTGCGTCCGGAATCGGCCTTGTACTTAGGCCTACGTATGCAGGTCAGTTAGCCGTTATCGCATGGATGCGATGAATTTAGGCTAGCAACCTTAGCTCCATTCCAATTCCATGACATCCGCCGGAGGCTTTAGGCCATCACGAAGTTGGTCACTCAGTCGTTGCCACAGGATGTGGCGTTCTTTGACTGAGTTCCTCTATTTCAGCGGGTGCTTGGACACCCACTGAAAAGTAGTTCAAACCCGCATTCATCTCACCACCGTTGAAGTGTGAGACTTCAGCTAAAAAGAGTTAATTTTTGCGGAAAAATTCATTTAAGCGATCAATGACCTCTTCTTTTTTCCATTCGAACGTTTCACCTGTTTGACGGAATTTAACCTCAACAACACCTTCTGTTGCTTTTTTACCCACTGTTACTCGGACCGGTAAGCCAATTAAGTCAGCATCTGCGAATTTAACCCCAGCGCGCTCAGCACGATCATCTAATAACACATCATAACGGTATGATTTTAATAAGCCATATAGCTCATCAGCTAAGGCAACCTGTGTTTCATCCTTTGTATTAACAGGGACAACATGGATATCATAAGGCGTTAATTGTGTTGGCCAAACAAAACCATTTTCATCTTGGAAATGCTCTGCAACAGCAGCTAAAATACGTGATACACCAATACCATAGCATCCCATGATAAACGGTTGTGATTTACCTTGTTCGTCTAAGAAAGTACCATTCATTTTTGCAGAGTAAGTTGTTCCTAATTTGAAAATATGACCAACTTCGATACCTTCTGCAAATTTGATCATTCCTTGTCCATCTGGAGATGGATCACCCTCTTGAATAAAACGAATATCTAAGTATTCATTCACTGCAAAATCACGCTCTGGATTAACATTAACTAAATGGAAACCATCTTCATTTGCACCAGCTACACCGTTACGTATAGATTTAATAGCATTGTCAGCCACTACTTTTACGTCTACTGGTAATTTAACAGGACCGATTGAACCAACTCCACAGCCTAATAAATCACGGATTGCCGCTTCACTAGCTAGTTCAACAGAACCAGCATTAAGCGCATTTTTCAGCTTAATATCATTTATTTCGTGATCTCCACGAGCAAGTACAACAACTAATTCACCATCAACATCAAATACTAATGATTTAATGACATTTGAAGGCTCAATATTTAAGAAAGCTGATACTTCTTCAATTGTTTTTTGGTCTGGTGTTGCCACTTTTTCAAGCTCTTTTAATGCTTCATCTGATGGTTGATAGTCTACAAGAACTTCTGCCATTTCGATGTTTGCAGCATAATTAGACGTGTCAGAGTATGCAATTGTATCTTCCCCAATTTCAGAAAGCACCATAAATTCATGTGTACCTTTCCCACCAATTGAGCCAGCATCTGCAATAACTGCACGATAGTTTAAACCTAGACGAGAGAAAATATTTGAATAAGCACGATACATATCATCATATGTTTCATCCAAACTTTCACGTGATGCATGGAAAGAGTATGCATCTTTCATAATAAACTCTCTGCCTCGTAATAAACCAAAGCGAGGACGTTTTTCATCACGGAATTTAGTTTGAATTTGATAAAGTGTTAGCGGTAATTTTTTATAGGATTTAATTTCATCGCGTACTAAAGTTGTAATCACTTCTTCATGAGTTGGCCCTAATGCGAAATCACGATCATGACGGTCCTTTAAACGCATTAATTCTGGACCGTATTTTTCCCAGCGGCCTGATTCCTGCCAAAGTTCCGCAGATTGTAATGAAGGCATTAAAAGCTCAATAGAATTGATCGCTTCCATCTCTTCACGAATAATATTTTCTATTTTTGTTAACACACGTTTTGCAAGCGGTAAATACGAGTATACCCCACTTGTATTTTGACGAATAAACCCTGCACGTAGTAATTGCTTATGTGATTTTACCTCTGCATCAGCAGGTACTTCACGTAGCGTTGGGATAAATGTTTTACTTTGCTTCATTCAGTGTTCCACCTTTTTAATAGATAAGTTTTATACTCTAATTAGCATAAACAAATTTAGCTTTGAACGCAATGTTTCAAAAAAATTGCGCTCAAAGCTATGTTTTTTCAATCAATTTTCACCTTGGCATACTTGCCTTGGCATCTTCTAACTATGTTTCACTTGAAAAACTTAACTTAACTTCATTTATTTAGCTCAATTATACCTCTGCATAATTGCGTCCGGAATCGGCTTTGTGCTTAGGCCATGTTAGCCGTTATCGCATGGATGCAATGATTTTAGGTGACATCCGCTAGAGGCTTTAGGCCAACAAATGTTTTTCGCGCGAAAGCGAAGCGTCAGTGGCACCGAGGTTGGTCACTCAGTTGTTGCCATAGGACGTGGCGTTCTTAGACTGAGTTCCTCTATTTCAGCGGATGTTTGGCATCTGCTGAAATAAGTTAAAAGAAAAATCGTTGTATATCATTCCATGTAACTACGACCATTAAGATCATCAATAGTACGATACCGACAAAATGCACAAGACCCTCTTTTTGACGATCAATTGGTTTGCCTCTTACTGCTTCGAAGCCGAAGAACAATAGACGACCACCGTCAAGTGCTGGAAGCGGTAGTAAATTCATAATTCCAAGGTTAATACTTAACATCGCGGCCCAATTCATTAAATTGATGAATCCATATTGAGCTACTTGCTCTGTCGCTTTATAAATGCCTACTGGACCTGATAAAGCATCAATCGTAAATTTACCGGTAATTAACATACCAAGCAATTCAAATATTTTAGCAGTCATATTATACGTTTCTTGAGCGCCATAAACAACAGACTTTAACGGATTAAATTCACGTGGGCTCTCATACTTAACCCCTATTTGACCAAACTTTTCGCCATTTTGTTCAACTTCTTTTACCGTCATATTCAAGTTAACTTGCTGACCATTTCGTTCAACTGTAACAGCAATATCTTCACCTGGATGATCTTGTACAATGGCAGCTAAATCTTGCCATTTCTCAACCGCTTGTCCGCCAATGTTAACTACTCTATCCCCTGCAAGCATTCCTGCTTGTGCAGCTGGATCATTTTCTACTACTTCTGTGATGATTGGCTCATACGTAGGTACGCCATGAATTAATCCAATCAGCATATAAATAATAAACGCTAATATAAAGTTAAATAACGGGCCTGCAAAGATTGCCATAGCTCGTTGACCGACTGTCTTAGCGTTAAATTGACGATCGTATGGTGCAATTAACGTTTCTTTTCCGTTTTCTACGAGAATACAATCTCTTGCAACATTATAACGAACTAATTTTTCCTCTTCATCATAGCCTTCTACAAACAAATCCTTTTCTAAATCGGCATGCTCAACTTCTAAAAATAACAAATCTGGTAATTGCTTATTATTTTGATTAAAGATAATTTTCTTTACAACATTATCTTCATCTACAATAAGCCCTACTCGATAGCCCGGCTGTAATTCGGCGCCATCCATGTCCTCACCAGCCATACGCACGTAACCGCCGATTGGCAATAAACGTATTGTATAGATTGTTTCACCATGTGTTTTTCCATAAATTTTTGGTCCCATACCGATAGCAAATTCCCGAACCATAATTCCTGCTCGTTTCGCGAATAAGAAGTGACCAAATTCATGGAAGAATACAAGTAGGCCAAATATTAAAATAAATGCAATAGCTGTTTGCATAAAATCCCACCTTTAAAAGCGAATAGTTAACGATATCTTCTCTCTTTATTTTACCATGTCTAACACTGTTTTTCTCGTTTCACTGTCTACATGCAAAATTGTTGGCAAATCTGGCACTAATATGTTGTTATGTGCTTGCATTACACGCTCAATCGTTTCGTCAATTTCAAGGAATGTTATTTTCCCTTGTAAAAATGCCGCAACTGCAGCTTCATTCGCTGCATTCATCGCTGTTAAAATTGTACCGCCTGTACGCCCAGCCTCATATGCTAGTCGCAATGCTGGATAACGTTCAAAATCCATTTCTTTAAAATGTAGCTGACCAATTTGCGCTAAATTAAGTCGTTGTCCGTTATGTAGCGGCATACGATCTGGGTAACTTAATGCATATTGGATAGGTACACGCATGTCCGGCGTACCTAGCTGTGCAATGACACTAGTATCATGATACTCAACTAGGGAGTGAATAATACTTTCTCTATGCAAAAGTACATCAATTTTATCATAAGGCATATCAAATAACACATGTGCTTCAATGACTTCTAGCCCTTTATTCATCATTGTAGCTGAATCTATCGTAATTTTCGCACCCATTGACCAGTTCGGGTGATTTAGTGCATCTGCAACCGTTACATGCTTCAATTCCTCGCGTGTTTTGTCACGGAAGCTACCACCAGAAGCCGTAATAATTAATCGTTCAATATTTTTCGGATTCTCACCATTCATCGATTGAAAAATCGCAGAATGCTCACTATCAACCGGCAAAATTGCTGCGTTATATTTCTTAGCCTCTGCCATCACTAAATGTCCAGCGGTTACAAGTGTTTCTTTATTGGCAATGGCAATTGTTTTGCCCATGCGAATTGCAGCTAATGTCGATTCTAGTCCAACACTTCCAAGAACCGCGTTTACTAGCACTGTCGAATCAGGATGTGTAGCGACCTCTATGAGCCCTTTTGCACCAAACGTAAAGTGTACTTGTGGATATTCTTTAGCGAGCATAATGGCATCTTCTTCTAATTGAACAGATACAAGCTCAGGCTTTAAAGTTTCAATCATTTCACGAGTTTTTTCGATATTTTTTCCTGAAGAAAACGCTACTAAATGAAAGGCATCGCGTTGTTCTTTTAAAATATCATAGGTTTGCCAACCGATTGAACCAGTTGCACCAAGTAAACTAATTTTTTTCACGACGAGTTGTCCCCTTTTTCTATCTCAGCAAAAATGATATAGCACGATTATTACCACTCTGTTTAGAGGTAAATGCTATTGTTATGGCTCATCACCATAACGTAGAGTTGATTTTGTGGTTCCGACTAGACTCTTTCCAAGAGGAGTCCAACGAGCCGCTATTGTTCCTAGTTACCAAAAAGATGTAAAAAATGTAGTAAAGGCACGACAAATAATAGACTATCAAAGCGATCTAAAATACCGCCATGTCCAGGTAAGATATTGCCTGAATCCTTTACGTCAAAATGACGCTTGATAGCCGATTCCACTAAATCGCCCATTTGACCAATAATTGACGCAAAAATTGTGATGAAAATAAGTGAGACATAGCCGTTCGCAAACGGATAAATTGCCTGCATTCCAACAGCAAAGATTACAGCAATGACAATTCCCCCAAGAAAACCTTCCACGGTTTTCTTCGGTGAAATTTCGGGCCATAGCTTATTTTTGCCTAGTTTTCTTCCTACAAAATATGCACCTGAGTCAGTTGTCCAAACTACAAGTAAACAATATACGACAAACTCTAGACCATAGCTTCGTGTTTCGATTAAGTAATGGAAGCCTAACCCGACATAAAACGCACCTAATAATATAAATGCAACTTCATCGAATGTAATTTTATTTTTTACAAGGACTACATATATGAGTAATAGCATCATTAGACCATACACAACCATTAAATTGGAGGAATAGCCAATTGCATCTACTACCTTATTTGACCAGTCTGATGGTATAACAAGAAGTATTAATGTTAGTAACCCTAAAAAACCAGGTACAGAAAAAAGTGAAATACCTTTCATTTTTAGTATTTCATAAAAGCCGACAACAGCCATTGCAAGCACAAGTATTGTAAATGGCACTTTTCCATAAATAACAAATGGAATAAATAGTGCTGCTGCAATTATTGCTGTAATAATTCGTTGTTTCAAGTTGTTTCTTCTCCCTTCAACCCACCGTAACGGCGATTACGTTTCTGGTAGTTTTCCACCGCTGCCAGTAAGTTTTCCTCGCTAAAATCTGGCCACAATGTATCTGTAAACCAAAATTCTGTATAGGCGAGCTGCCATAACATAAAGTTGCTTAATCGCACTTCACCACTTGTACGAATTAATAAATCTGGCTCTGGCAAATGAGCCGTCATTAAATGAGATGTCAAGCATTCTTCTGTTATGTCTTGCATCGTTAATTGACCATCCTGCACCTTCTGAAGCATTATTTTCATGGCGTTAACCATTTCCGAACGACTTCCATAATTCAGAGCAAAATTTAGAATTAATCCTGTATTATGCTTCGTCTCCTCCATCGCTTCATACAACGCTTTTTGCGTATGTGCAGGTAATAAAGATGGATCTCCTATCATCTCAACACGTACATTGCGTTCCATCATTTCAGGTAAAAAGGAACCTAAAAATTCTACAGGTAAACGCATTAGGAAATCGACCTCTGGTTTTGGTCGCTTCCAATTTTCTGTAGAGAATGCGTACACCGTTAAAACTTTAATACCTAAATCTGACGCAAATCTAGTTACCTTTCGTACCGTCTTCATACCTTCATGGTGCCCAGCAACACGTGGCATGGCACGTTTCTTTGCCCAACGTCCATTTCCGTCCATAATAATCGCTACATGGGCAGGAATCGGCTCGTTTTTAGCAAGGGCAACACGTTCCTCCAATGATAGTGAATCTATATTTATTTGTTTACCTAATAGCTTTTTAAACATGCTAACTCCCCCACTACAACTAATCGGACGTATACTAACCTATCATAACAAACAAAAGCGCGTTTTGTCTTTTTTTTCCCTCTAAATTGACTATGTACGAACTACCTTATTTTAGAACTACACACATTTTAAGATATCACCATATGTTGAGTTAATTTTCGTTACAACTGAGTGTAGTCGAAACGAACATCAACTTATCATGACATATTCCAACCTAAGGTGATGAACTCTTTAGTAGAGGGGCTTTTAAGACTTTTATCACGCCCACTCAATTGAAGGGGTAATTGCTTCCCTTATTTTGTTCATAATAATGTATTTCAGTTCACGTAAAGAATAGTTCTTCTTAATCTTAAATGAAAGCAAAAATAGATGAAAGGTATTTCCCTTAAAACAATTAAAGATGCTCTGTCTCGGTAAGTGTTTGAATACCTGCCTGAATAAAGACCCTTTAACAGTAAAGAGAAAAGACGTCCTTTATATATATAGGACGCCTTCATCTCATCAAAAAGTTCCATCATAGATATGCAAAACGAGTTGCTTACACTTCTAGAATTTCTTTTTCTTTTTCTTTCGTCACTTGATCTACTTTAACGATGAAATCATCTGTTAATTTTTGAATATCTTCACCGTAGCCACGTAGATCATCTTCTGTGATTTCGCCAGCTTTTTCAAGTTTTTTTAGATCATCATTCGCATCGCGACGAACATTACGTACAGCGATTTTTGCATCCTCTGCTTCTTTTTTCACTTGCTTCACAAGATCTTTACGACGCTCTTCTGTTAAAGCCGGGATCATTAAACGAATGACAGATCCATCATTTGTTGGTGTAATACCAATATCTGATTTCATAATCGCTTTTTCGATTTCACCTAAGATTGTTTTATCGTAAGGTGTAATAACTAATAAACGCGCTTCTGGTACCGATACACCTCCAAGCTGATTAATCGGTGTTGGTGCACCATAATAATCAACCGTAATGCGGTCTAATAGAGAAGCATTTGCACGACCTGCACGGATTGAAGCTAGTTCACGTGAAAAAGCGGCAATTGTTTTGTTCATTTTGTCTTTAGCTTGTTCTAAAACTTGTTTAGCCATTATGCATTCCTCCTAACAACTGTTCCAATTTTCTCGCCTTGTACGGCACGTTTAATATTACCTGGTTCCGTAATTGAGAAGACAATTAACGGAATATCGTTATCCATACATAAAGTAGAAGCTGTTGAATCCATTACTTGTAAGCCCTGTTGAATAACGTCTAAGTATGTGAGTGTATCATATTTAACGGCAGTTGCATCTACTTTCGGATCTGCAGAATAAACACCATCTACATTATTTTTCGCCATTAAAATCGCATCTGCGTCGATTTCAGCCGCTCGTAACGCAGCTGTAGTATCTGTAGAGAAGAATGGGTTACCTGTACCTGCTGCAAAAATTACTACACGTTTTTTCTCTAGATGACGAACTGCTTTACGGCGAATATATGGCTCCGCTACTTGTGTCATTACGATAGATGATTGCACACGTGTTTCAATTCCTAATTTCTCCAGTGCATCTTGTAACGCTAAAGAGTTCATAACCGTTGCTAACATACCCATATAATCAGCTGCTGCACGATCCATCCCCATTTCGCTACCGATTTTTCCACGCCATATATTACCGCCACCTACAACAACAGCAACTTCTACATCAAGATCTACTACTTCTTTTACCTGTTCTGCAACAGACTTGATAATTTTTGGTGATAAACCGAAGCCCGCTTCCCCAGCTAACGCTTCACCACTTAATTTTATAACTACTCGTTTATATTGTGGCACACTCATTGTAAACCTCCGTCAGACTTTATTTAAAACATCTCTATTCCCTTTTCCATTATAGTATAAATAACAATAATTGCTAGTTGTGAATAAGGCAGAATAGGAAATTATATGGCTCATCACAATAACGTGTGGTTGATTTCCGATCCGGCTGGGCGCTTGTAGCTGACGCTTCGCTTTCGCGCAGAGCAGAGCTTCCTGGGGGCGTCCGATGAGCCGCTTGGGCCAACACGAAGTTGGTCACGAAGGCGTTATCACAGGACGTGATGCTCTTAGCCTTCGTTCCTCTGCCTGCTCGCTCCAGGGTCTCGGGCCAACAGGATGTTGGTCACAAAGGCGTTATCACAGGATGTGATGGTATTAGCCTTCGTTCCTCTATCGCTGATCCCCAAGGAGTCGCCAGCCTCCACTCCAATCAACGTATATACATAGCATACGTTTTAACAAATGTCATCCACAACTTTTGGTGATGAACCCTCATTTCGGAAAAATAGGGAACACGCTATGTTGTGTTCCCCATTTTTTTGTCTAGAAAATCTAGATATTATTTGATTAGGATCAAACGCAAGTAAATTAGTTACCTTTAACTTGGCTCATTACTTCTTCAGCAAAGTTATCTTCACGTTTTTCGATACCTTCACCTACAGCGTAACGTACGAAGCCGTTTACTGAACCGCCAGTTGAAGCAACGAAGTCACGTACTTTTTGATCTGAGTTTTTAACGAATGTTTGGTCAAGTAAGCAAACATCTTCGAAGTATTTACCAAGACGACCTTCAACCATTTTTGCTACGATGTTTTCTGGTTTACCTTCGTTAAGAGCTTGTTCAGTTAATACTTTACGCTCACGTTCAACTTCTTCAGCAGAAACTTCATCGCGAGAAACATAAGTAGGGTTAATAGCTGCGATATGCATAGCAACATCTTTAGCAGCTGAAGCATCTGTAGAACCTTCTAAAGAAACTAATACACCAATGCGGCCGCCCATGTGTAAGTAAGAACCGAATGCATCTGCATCAGTTTTTGTTTTCACTTCGAAACGACGAAGAGTAATTTTTTCACCGATAGTTGCAATTGCTGATGAAATTTGGTCAACAACTTTTACACCTTCAGCATTTGTAAGCTCTAATGCAGCTTCAATTGATGCAGGTTTAGCAGCAAGTAATTGTTCAGCTAGAGAAGCAACTAATACTTGGAATTTATCGTTTTTAGAAACGAAGTCAGTTTCAGCATTTACTTCAAGGATAATTGCTTCGTTACCTTGTTCTAAAATGTAAGTTGTACCTTCTGCAGCGATGCGGTCAGCTTTTTTAGCAGCTGAAGAAAGACCTTTTTCACGTAGGAAATCGATTGCAGCATCTAAATCGCCATCAGTTTGTACTAACGCTTTTTTACAATCCATCATTCCAGCGCCAGTTTTTTCACGTAATTCTTTTACTAATTGTGCAGTAATGTTTGCCATTTAGTGTTTCCTCCTCAAATTGGTTGTACAAATTTTAGTGATAGGTTCTAAAAAAGGTGATAAGGGTCCTGAGCCACTTATCACCTTTTTGTAAACGTGAATTACTCAGCAGCAGCTTCTACAGCTGGAGCTTCTTCTTCACCTTGTTTTGACTCGATTAAAGCGTCAGCCATTTTAGCAGTTAAAAGTTTAACAGCGCGAATAGCATCATCATTAGCAGGGATTACGTAGTCGATTTCATCTGGATCACAGTTTGTATCAACAATACCTACTAGAGGGATGTTTAATTTAATAGCTTCTGCAACAGCAATGCGTTCTTTACGTGGGTCAACCACGAACATTACGTCTGGAAGAGCGTGCATATCACGGATACCGCCTAAGAATTTGATTAGACGTTCGTGTTCTTTTTTAAGTTGGATTACTTCTTTTTTAGGTAGAACTTCAAAAGTTCCGTCTTCTTCCATTTTTTCGATTGCTTTCATACGTGCAACACGTTTTTGAATAGTACCGAAGTTTGTAAGAGTACCACCTAACCAACGTTGGTTGATGTAGTAGTTGCCTGAACGTTCAGCTTCATCTTTGATCGCTTCTTGTGCTTGTTTTTTCGTACCAACGAAAAGAACTTTACCACCGTCTTGACCAACTTGACGCATGAAGTCATAAGCTTCCTCTAATTTTTTAACAGTTTTTTGTAAGTCGATGATGTAAATCCCGTTACGCTCAACGAAGATATATTTCTTCATTTTTGGATTCCAACGACGAGTTTGGTGACCGAAATGTACACCAGCTTCAAGTAATTGTTTCATAGAAATTACTGACATGTGAATTTCCTCCTAGTATGTTTGGTTTTTATCCTCCGCATTTATCACTTGCAACAAGCTACCCTATACTTAGAGCACCACTTACTACATCAAAATGCGTGTGTATTAATAACACCATTTGCAACTATATCATAGCTTTATCCCATTCGCAACTGTTTTAGTGATGAAATTTCAATAAAAGCTCAATCTCTGTTTTTCCTTTTTGCAGCTGCTTGGCAATTTCTTCTGCTGTTTTACCTTGTTTCGCTAATTCAACAGCTTGTTGTTCTATTGTTAAGGGCTTCGCTTCTTCCTTTTTGGTTGCATTAGTTGGCTGCTGGGCCGAATGCACCACTTTAGCTTCTGTTTTAGCTTCAGTTTGCTGCTGACGTGAATAAGCATTGGCTACAATATTTTTGGGCACATAGAAACGCGGTTCATTATCTAGACTAGTAGAACCGTCTACTGTGCTTTCCTTTGGCAAAGAAGGCGATTGCTCCTGCTCCTTTTGTCTCTCAATCTGTTCTTCATGTTTCACAGCATTCGTTTGAGTTTCAGACTTTGAAACTCGTTGTAGCTCTTGAATTAGGCGATCATTTTCATCTTTCATCTCAGCTAAATAAACACTAATGGTGTCATCCATTTCACGCATTAAGCGCTCCTGCTTTTTTTCTAAGTCCTTAAATTTTGCTAGCTTCGTATTTAATATAATAAGGAAATAAAATGAAAGTAGCTGTAAAATAAAAAGAACCGCGATTAGTATGATTGTCATAGTAAGCTCCTATCCACTAAAATCCACAAAATTTCCTTTAAACGGATGCTGCGCTTGCGTTTCTCGCTTCTCGTTATCCTTATTTTTCTTTTTTCGAGTACCTTTGATATACTCGCCACCTGCTTCTTCATCTTCACTAATCTCATCCATACCCTCTGAAGTATTCACAACTTTTTGCTTGCGTTCTATTTCTTTTTTTAACGCGTCATTTGCATGTGCTTGCTGAGCCAAAGTTTGTTGTTGGGCCTGATCCGCCATTTTCCCTGCTTCAAATGTTTTTGGAATAGCTATTTGTAGTTCGACACCCTTTAAACTCATGTGACTCCCTCCTTCAACGATATGTATATAAGGATTATTATGCATTAATCATTTCATTAGATAATAATTTCCGTAGCTTTAATAGCGCCTTTGAGTGGATTTGTGAAATGCGCGATGTTGATAACCCAAGCATTTCTCCAATTTCTGTTAATGTTAATTCTTCAGTATAAAATAAACTAAGCACCAGCTGCTCCTTATCATTGAGCTTTTGGATATTTTCTGCTAAATCCCCAAGCAGTTCAGACTTAACGACAGCTTGCTCAGGTGTCGTTGTTGTATCATCACGAATAACAAATGACTTTCCATCAGTCTCATCTTGATCTTGCTGCTCATTAATGGAAAGAACATTTGAAAAGAAATGCTCCTGTACAGTTTGGTAAACTTCCTCAACAGGTAAAGTCATATGTTCCGCAAGTTCCTCAGGTGTTACATGACGCATATATTTTTGTTCTAACTGTTCAATCTGTGCATCTAATTTTTTTGCCTTCTCACGTGCGGAACGCGGCAACCAATCTTCCTTACGTAAACCATCAATAATTGCTCCTCTTACTCTAAAAGAAGCATATGTATCAAATTTTAAGTCTCTATTAATATCAAATTTATTTAATGCATCAAAAAGACCTACCATACCTAAGCTCGTTAAATCGTCTCGCGATACACTCTTTGGTAAGCTCGATCCAATGCGTTGTACATGATAAGATACTAGAGAAATATATTTTTTTATAAGTAAATCACCAGCATCTGGATCACGTTCATTTATCCAGCGGTTCCACAGCTTTTGTTCATCGTTCAGAATTGGTTGTGTCATGTAATCCACCTCTCTAAGAAAAACGCATTTACGCGCCTGTTTGCCACTGTCTTATATTACCTTGTTGTTTTCTGTTGTACTTCTTCCTAGGAAATTTAGTTATTTACAGAGGGTAACAAAGCGTTACTAGCTATCCAGCCTCTAACATAAAAACCAATGTAATTCTTTCCTATATTATAACAAGAATCGACTTTAATTTCATTTGTTTCTCAGACTCAATCACAGATTCTTTACATTTTTGTGTCAGGCATTTTTTAGTTTGGACATAGTCAAAACTAAAAAATGCACAAGAATTAAGATAACTATAAAAAGAGCCGCTACTCGCGACTCCTATTTTTTAAGCATTATTTAATTGCGGATCATCCTCACGAATCATCATTGTACGTACAACTTGAGCAATTTCTTCTGAGTTTTCATCTTGAAACTCAACGGTAGAGCTGGCCGTCGGTGTTTCTTGATTGTCTTCCTCACGATTGCCGGATTCGTTTTCTTCATGCTCACCTTCAACGACTTCTTCAGCATCCTCTGGTGTGAATAAAATGTAGGCAATTAAAAATCTTACAATATACATGATGAAAAACACAATTATTCCCGCCACAAATGACCCTATGATAATACGTAATGGTGTATAAGGTTTTAGAAAAGTACTAAAAAAATATATAGAAAAGGCAATTAATGCTCCCCATAGGTTATAAAAAATAGAACCAAACATTATATTTCGCTCACTCCTTGGTTAACCGTTCGAATATGTAATATCGAAGTCGCAGGACTAAATTCAATTGTTCTACCACTATTTCCGCCCGTGTCTTCGGCAACTAAACGAATTCCATGACGCTTTAGCTCATGCTTTACAGCTTCTACATTACGCGGGCCGATGCGCATGGAATCTTTATCTGAAGTAAATTGAAACATCTGCGCACCACCCGCAATTTTTGCCTTTAGCTTGAATTTTTGAACGCCTTCTAACTTTAATAAGTCAATCATTGCCGCAATGCCTGTGTCAGCAAATTTAGCCACATTTATTGACTCTTGTCTACCTAAACTCGAATCTGGCAACATCACATGAATTAAACCAGCTATTTTTTTTGATTCATCGTATAAAATAACACCTACACAAGATCCAAGACCTGATGTTCTTATCGTATTTGGTAACTTTACTACATCCATTTGTGCAATTCCAACTTTTATAACTTGCCCATTACCACTGTTTTGCATCATCTATGAAACTCCTAATGCTTTAAAAATAGCATCAAATGAGTCTGGATCTGGTAATAAAAAGAAATGCCCTCTTACTGTTTCCTGATCCTCTACACCGTCTTCAAAAATGGATGTGTTAATGACGATAACATTATCGCTAACGTGTGATAATTCAATCAAACCAATACTAATAATGGCACCAAACATGTCAACACTTAGTCCCGGCACAGTTGGATAAATTTTTAAATTTGTAAAGTCAGATAACGCCGATAAATAAGAGCCAGATAAAATATTACCCATCTCCTGCATAGCTGATAAACCTAACTCTGAAACAGGTCGTTTTTTAAAGTCGAATGATTCATCAAATATGAGACGACGAATAAAACGATTTGCTTGTTCAATTGGCAGAATAAAGAACATACTACCTTCAGCATCACCTTCAATGCGTAGATAGATTCCAACTACGACATTTTCAGATCCGCCAGCAAGCTCCATCATGTCATTAAATGAAACCATTTCAACCTTTGGTACCCGCATATCAATTTTTTTACCGAGTAAATTGGAAAGTGCTGTCGCCGCATGCGCAGCACCTATATTACCAATTTCCTTTAATACATCTAAATGTAGTGATGTAATCTTTTGATTATATGTCATTATCGATCCCTACTTTAGTGGATTTAGTACTTTTTCTAAATGCAATAAAATTAATAATCGTTTATCTATTTTAGCCACCCCTGAAATAAACTCTTCTTCCAATGAACCTACTACTTCGGGCTGTGGTTCAATAGAGTCAGCAGGGATGTCTAACACATCATTTGCAGAGTCTACGACGAAACCTACTTCCATATCTTCTAATGAAATAATGATAATACGCGTTGTTTCTTCGTGCTCAGAGATAGGTAATTCAAACCGTTCACGTAAATCTACAATTGGTGTTACGACACCACGTAGGTTAATAACACCTTTTACATATTTCGCCGTTTTCGGTACGCGCGTAATATGCATTAGTTTTTCAATTCCTTGTACATGTGACACCGGAATCGCATATTCTTTATCAGCTAGTTGAAAAACAATTACTTTAATACTTTCTTGTTCCACTGCATTTGTCATTGTTTACACCTCTCTTATTCATTCACCTTATTTAATAAGTGCGTTACAATCCACAATTAAGGCTACTTTTCCGTTACCTAAAATTGTTGCACCTGAAATTGCAAAAATATTCGTTAAGTAGTTTCCTAATGACTTCAGAACAATTTCTTGTTGGCCAATGAATGAATCCACAACTAAACCAGCAAGCTTCTCACCTTTTCGAACGATGACCACTGAATGGAATTCGTCACCCTGTGGTTCTTTGCGAGGTACCTCAAAGATTTCTTCTAAAAATACTAGTGGTACTACTTTGCCACGGAAGTCGATTACTTTTTGATTATGCGCATTCATAATTTCAGATGAACGGATAATGGAAGTTTCGATAATTGATGAAAGTGGAATTGCATAAATCTCTTTCTCTATTTCTATTAGCATGACAGAAATAATCGACAATGTCAGTGGTAATTGAATCGAGAATACTGATCCTACATCTTGTGTAGATTCAATTGAAATATTTCCACCCAATGATTCTATTGTTGTTTTAACAACGTCTAATCCAACGCCTCGGCCTGATACGTCAGAAATAACATCTGCCGTTGAGAAACCAGAAGCCAAAATAAGCTCATTGATTTGCTTATCTGACATTGAATATGATTGCTCTTGTGTAACAATACCTTTAGAAATAGCTTTCGCAAGTACTTTTTCACGGTTAATACCTGCTCCATCATCTTCAATTTCAATAAAGACATAGTTACCACTATGATAAGCACGCAGGACAACTGTTCCTTCTTCTGGTTTACCTTTTGCAAGACGAGCAGTCGGATTTTCAATACCGTGGTCAACAGAATTACGAATTAAATGAACAAGAGGATCCCCGATTTCATCGATTACGGTACGATCTAGTTCTGTTTCAGCACCAATAATTTCGAGGTTAATTTTCTTGTTTAGATCACGAGATAACTGACGAATCATTTTCGGGAAACGATTGAATACTGTTTCAACCGGAACCATACGCATTGTTAAAATAATAGTTTGTAAGTCACCCATGACGCGGCTCATACGTTCTACTGTTTCATTTAACTCTCCATGGTTAACCTCAGTTGCAATAGACTGTAGTCGTCCTCGATCGATAACAAGTTCTTCAAATAAGTTCATTAATATATCAAGTCGCTCGATATTTACACGAATTGTTTTATTACCAACAGGCGCATGACTTTTTTCAGCCTTAGCAGGCGCCGCTGCTTTTGCAGGTGTAGGTGTTGCAGTATTTGTTTTAGGTGCAGTAGCAGGTTGAGCCTCAACTTCTACCGTTGCTGTTGCCACTACTTCTTGAATTGCTTGTTCTTTTTCGCTATGGTGCTTTTGTTCGATCGTTGTGACAATCACTTCTTCGACTTCAGAAACTTTCATAATCTTTTTCTGTATATCTTCAGCAGATTCTTTTGTTACGAAGGCTACGTAAAATTGTTGGTCGAACTGTTCGTCTTCAAGCTTATCTACAGATGGATTTGATTTAATAACATCCCCATCTTTTTCCAATATTTCAAACACCATAAATACACGTGCTGCTTTCAAAAGACAGTCCTCACGTAATTTCACTGAAATTTCGAATGCATTGAAACCTTGTTCAGCAGATTGTGAAATAACTGTTTGTTCAAAGCCGTCATACTCTAACACACTTGCTACAGCAGTAGTTGGTGTCTCAATAGTTGCGACAATAACTTCTTCAACTTCTGAAACGCTCATAATCTTTTTCTGCATATCTTCAGCAGATTCTTTAGTTACGAAAGCTACGTAAAATTGTTGGTCGAACTGTCCGTCTTCAAGCTTTTCTACAGATGGAGTTGATTTAATAACTTCTCCATCTTTTTCTAAAATCTCAAACACCATAAATACTCGTGCTGCTTTTAAAAGACAGTCCTCACGTAATCGCACTGAAATTTCAAATGCATTGAAACCTTGTTCAGTAGATTGAGCAATAACTGTTTGTTCAAAGCCGTCATACTCTAACACACTTGCTACAGCTGTAGCTGGTGTCTCGGCAGTTACTACTACTTCAGGAATCGCTTCCTCACCTAATTCAATACGCTTTAATTGAGCAACAGTTGAAGATACATCACGTTTTCCATCTCCGCCATTTGCAATGTCCATTACCATTTCTTCTAGATGGTCAACAGACTCGAAGACAACATCTAAAATTTCAGGAGTTACATGGATTTTCTCATTGCGGATCGCATCCAACACATTTTCCATTTTATGAGTTAAATCTGCTAAATCTTCAAAGCCCATTGTCGCAGACATACCTTTTAATGTGTGCGCAGAGCGGAATATTTCTCCAACAATCGCCAAATCGTCTGGATTTTTTTCTAGTTCTAATAAATGTTCACTACACGCTTGTAAATGGTCTTTACTTTCTTCAATAAACATCTCTAAATATTGATTGACTTCCATAAGAGGACACCCCTTTAAGGCAAATATTTCATTATTGTTTGTGCAATATCATCTACATCTGCTACTTCATCGACAAGCTGCGTTTCCACTGCTGCTTTCGGCATACCATACACTATGCAAGTTTCAGCTGACTCAGCGATTGCAATCACATTTCCAGTACTTTTTAGTGCTTTTAGTCCATCAGAGCCGTCATGGCCCATACCTGTCATAATAACTGCCACTTTATCAAAATCATTAAATTGGCTGACATCTTCAAACATGACATCTACAGAAGGGCGATGTCCAGATTTAGGTGGTTCATTATTATCAAGAACTATGCCAAAGGAGGTACCTACTTTTCTAAGTTTTAAATGATACCCACCAGGTGCAATATACGCCGTGCCATTTTGAAGAATATCTCCTTGCTCAGCTTCCTTTACGGTAATCTCACTCAATTGATCCAAACGAGTTGCAAGAGATTTTGTAAATCCTGCTGGCATATGCTGGACAATTAAAATTGGTGCTTGAATTGATTTTGGGATTTTTGTTATTACTTCTTGTAATGCTCTAGGTCCGCCGGTAGAAGTCCCAATCAGTACAATTTTCCGCCCTACTTTATTCCATTCAACATGTGGCTTTGATAATTCTGCCCTTGCCGGAAAAACATTGACAGGAGGAGCCACTATGCCTTCACTAAAAGATTCTCGTCTAACAGTACTCGCTATTAATGAATGTTCTTGTTGTCTTTTACTACCAGAAGGTTTTTTTAATTTTGAAATAGGTACCAATGATGCTTGTTCAACCTTGTGAACAAGTTCGGTTTGGATTTTATGTAAATCAAGAGAAATTGTTCCGCTCGGCTTTGCGACAAAATCTACTGCACCAAGTTCAATTGCTGACAAGGCATTTTCTGCTCCTCGTTGAGTTGTACTTGAGAGCATGACAACAGGTACTGGACATATAGTCATAATTTCTTTTAAAGCATCAAGCCCATTCATTTCAGGCATTTCAATATCCATTGTCACAACTGTTGGCTGCAATGATTGAATCTTCTTTATCGCATCTTTCCCATTTCGTGCTGTTCCAACTACTTCAACCTTCGAGTTGCCAACAAAAAAGTCACTAATTAGCTTTCTCATAAAAGCAGAATCATCAACAACTAATAGCTTGCTTTTATGTAAAAAGTCCAATTAATCACGCCCTTTCGAAAAAATACTTCTTAATTTAGTTAAGAAATTACCCGCTGACTGATCATGTGCATGAACTTCCTCCACACGGTATTCCATAAAACGTGCCACTATAAGATGAAGCGTCTTTGTAATAAGCGCGTCTGGATAGGCAAGTGAAAAAGGCACTTGCTCACGCACAGCCTTACGCACAACAGAATCTTCAGGTAATGAGCCTAATATTGTAACCTCTTTGTCCAAAAAACGTTTCATCGTACGCTTCAGTCGTTCATTGGTTTCCAGTCCTTCTTCTTTACTATAAGCTCGATTACAGAGTATATAAAATTGCTTGTCTACATCTCTCGTATAAATATATTTCATCATTGAATAGGCATCTGTTATAGAAGTTGGCTCTGCTGTTGATAAAACAATGATTTCATCTATAGAAGTTAGTAAATCTAATGACCAGTTAGTTGCTCCTGCTCCCATATCAAATAAGATGTAATCAAAGCTTTTTTGAAGCTGCTCAAATGCATGAATGAGTCGATCAAACATAATCTCTGACCATTGTAAGACGCCCGACATACCAGACCCGCCTGAAATATACTTTAAATCGTAAGGACCTTCAAATATTACCTCATCTAGTAACTTATTTCCTTCTAAGTAATCTTTCAAACTATAGGATGCATTTTTTCCAATTAAAATATTGATATTTCCCATACCAATATCCATATCAACGATGACAACTTTTTTCCCTTTATTGGCCATTGTAATGGCAAAATTCATCGTGAAGTTACTTTTACCAACTCCACCTTTTCCACTTACAACCGCAATTGCCCTGCCTAATTCGCCTTGCTGTTTTAACATTTTCAAGCGTAATGTTTCAGCTTGGTCTCTCATTTTTCTTCACCTTGGAAAAATAAATTTAGTACTGCTTCTAGATCAGCTTCCTCAATATCTTCTGGTACTTCTTGACCATTCGTGTAGTAAGCAAGTCCTTTATTATATTTAATCATTAAATTAATCATTGTGCCAATAGAATTTGTTTCATCAATTTTTGTAAAAATGAATTTTTCAATTGGTAATTGCTTAAATTGCTCTACAATGTTTGCCATATCCTTTTCTTTCGTTGTCATAGCAAGTACTAAGAAGGACTCAGCCTGATCATCAAATTTTATGAGACGCTGTAAATCGTCTACATATTTTACCTCTTTATAATTGCGGCCAGCTGTATCTATAAACACTAAATCTAAATGGGACAAACGATGGATTGCTTGTTCAAAATCTGTTGCATTATAGGCAATTTCGACAGGAGCTTGTAACAGTCCAGCATACGTTTTTAATTGCTCAATTGCGGCAATACGGTAAGTATCTGTCGTGATAAATCCTATTTTTTTCTTTTTTTCTAAAACTGCTCTAGCTGCCATTTTAGCAATTGTCGTAGTCTTTCCGACACCTGTTGGACCTAGAACATTAATATATTTTTTGTCATAGGATAAGCCCCCGACTGGGAGATTCTCTAGCTCTTTGCGCAATAAATTTTTCGTAACCATCTTACATTGAGAAAAATTGATTTCTGATGCTTCTTTGAAATGCGTAAAAAGCTCATCACCAATCGTTGTGATGAGCTCCTCACTTAGCTCCTGCTGTCTTAAGTATTCAATGAAGGGTAAGAGTTCATCGGGATATTGATCTTGGATAGTCTTCTTATGCATAGAATGCATTAAAGATTTTAAATCTGCGATTTCCTTCCTCAAATCTTCAGAAATGCCAGTTTCCTCATGCAAGGGCACATCATTCTGTGGCTGTACTTGGTGCGTTTTAGCTTGCACAGCATTCGTAATCTCTTGTAACCTTACATTTTCTTTTTTAGCTGTTGTTATAGGTAAAGCTGCAGGTGCTGGAGCCACATTACCTGGCTCCATTGAATCAATCCCTGCAACAACCTCAAAACTTTTCTTTTTAATGATTCCAAAAAACTTTTTTGTAACGACTACTTTCGAATTCAAAATGACAGCGTCCTCACCTAATTCAGCACGTACAAGCTTCATCGCTTCTGGTATGGAGGATGCATAATATTTTTTCATTTTCATTCAACATTCACCACCCCAACACTTTGAATTTCAACTGTAGCATCAAGTTCATTGTATGATAGAACTGGAATTTGCGGGAAATAACGCTCCGTTAGTTGACGTAAATACATACGAACTGCTGGAGAGCATAAGATAATAGCAGATTGTTCCATAAAGGAAACGCGTTCTACTTCTGCAGCCATAGTCTCCAAGACAGTTTGAGAGTCTTGCGGATCCATCGCTAAGTAATTTCCGTGATCAGTTTGTTGAATACTATCAGCAATCATTTTCTCTACTTTACCCGAAACAGTTATAACCTTTAATGATGAGTTGTCTCCTACGTATTGAGAAGTAATCTGACGTGCCAATGATTGACGTACATACTCCGTTAATATATCGGTATCGCTCGTTAACTTTGCATAGTCTGCTAGCGTCTCAAAAATAATTGGTAAGTTTCGCACTGAAACATTTTCTCGTAAGAGTTTACCCAGTACTTTTTGAATTTCTCCAGTCGATAACGGTGTAGGAGTCAGCTCTTCGACTAAAATTGGATGTGTTTCACGTAAATGATCAATTAACTGCTTCGTCTCTTGACGACCGAGTAATTCATAAGCATTTGCTCGAATCATTTCGGTTAAGTGAGTCGACACTACGCTCGGTGGGTCAACAACTGTGTAGCCGAACATTTCGGCATCTTCTTTCACTTGCTCAGTAATCCATTTTGCAGGTAAACCAAATGACGGTTCAACTGTGTCAATTCCTTCGATGGAATCATCATCTCCTGGACTCATTGCTAAATAATGATCAAGTAGAAGTTCCCCACGTGCCATTTCGTTACCCTTTATTTTAATTCGATATTCATTCGGTTGTAATTGAATATTATCGCGAATACGGACAACCGGAATGACAATCCCTAATTCTAATGCTAACTGTCGACGTATCATAATGACTCGATCTAATAAATCTCCACCTTGAGCAGCATCTACTAACGGTATTAAACCATAGCCGAATTCAAACTCGATTGGGTCCACATTTAATAAATTCACAACATTTTCAGGGCTCTTCATGCCGTCTGTTGCCACTTCTTCCTCAATTTCAAGTAATTCTTCTTCATCCTCTGGTTTCTTATGATCCATCATATAAGCACCAGCAATTAGCGAACCACCAATTGGAAGCGTTATCCATAAAGGGATAGGTGTGAAAAATCCAAGTAAAAGTATTGTTCCACCAGCTACATAAAGCAGTTTCGCTTGAGCAAAAAGCTGCCCTGTAATATCTTCACCAAGACTTCCTTTAGAAGATGCACGTGTTACGACAATCCCTGTCGCAGTAGAGATAAGTAGCGCAGGAATTTGTGAGACAATACCATCCCCAACTGTTAACTTAGAAAAATGATTCGCTGCATCTGCAAATGGAAGACCCATCTGCACAACACCGATGATGATACCAAATAATAAGTTGATAATAACCATGACCATAGAGGCAATGGCATCCCCTTTTACGAATTTTGTGGCACCATCCATCGCTCCGTAAAAGTCCGCTTCACCCGCTACTTTTTCGCGTCGTTCACGTGCTTCCTTTTCAGAAATAACTCCTGCATTTAAATCAGCATCAATACTCATTTGTTTACCCGGCATCGCATCCAGTGTGAAACGTGCTGCTACTTCAGCTACACGCTCCGCTCCTTTTGTAATAACGATAAACTGAATTAACACAAGAATTAAGAATACAACTAAACCAACTAGTACATTCCCGCCGACTACAAAATCACCAAACGTTTCAACAACCGCACCAGCATCACCTTTGGCTAAAATGGCACGTGTTGTAGAAACGCTCAGTCCGAGTCGGAACAAAGTTAACAATAAAATAACTGAAGGAAAAATAGAAAAGTCTAACGCTTCCTTCATACTCATTGCTGTTAACAGTACGATTAATCCTAATGTAATATTAATGACGATTAAGAAACTTAACATCCACGGAGGAAGAGGAATGATGAGCATCGCAACGATTAAAATAACCGCACCTAAAACCCCTATATCGCGAACTTTCATTTGTGTCCCTCCTACAAAAAGCTTTAAATTTTCCGCTTAATTCGATAAACATAAGCAAGCACTTCGGCTATTGCTTTGAAAAACTCTTCTGGTACTTGATCACCGATTTCAACTTGATCGTACATTGCTCGTGCTAATGGCCTGTTTTCAACCATAATCACATCATGTTCTTTCGCAATCATTTTAATTTTTTGAGCGATAAAGTCTGTACCCTTGGCAACAATGCGTGGGGCTTCCATACTTTCCTCATCATATTTGAGGGCAATCGCATAGTGAGTTGGGTTAGTGATGACAACATCGGCGTTTGGAATCTCTGACATCATTCGACGCATCGCCATTTCGCGTTGGCGTTGCTTAATTTTCGATTTTATCAGCGGATCGCCCTCACTATTTTTATATTCATCTTTAATATCTTGCTTAGACATTTTAAGATTTTTTTCGTAATCAAATTTTTGATACATCCAGTCTAAAAGGGATACACATAGTAAGACAAGCGAAGCAGCAATCCCCATAATACCAACAAGCTTACCCACGGTAATAAGAGTTATCCATGGGCTTTTAAAGGATAACGCCAAAACTTTCGGTAAATTTGTCCAAACTATAATTGTCGTAACGCCACCGATGAAGCCAATCTTTAATACTGACTTTATAAGCTCTATAATGGCTTTAACAGAAAATATTTTTTTCAACCCTTTGATCGGGTCCATTTTTTTCAAATCAAACTTCATTGGTTCTAATGTAAATAGAAAACCGAACTGTAGAAAGTTACCTGCCAACGCTCCAACAAATGCAATTCCCATAATTGGACCAATAACAAAAGCCATTTGCGCCAATGTTTCTGTAAATAAGCGCATCACACTATCAATTGTTAGTGTTTCTACGCGTATGTTATGAATAAAAGTTTGCTTAAAAAAAGCTAAAAGATCGTCTAGCATTGAACCTGCAAAGAAATATAAAAAGATAAATACCATGAGCATGACAATTGCACTGGAAATATCCTGACTCTTGATAACCTGACCTTTTTTTCGAGCATCTTGTCGTTTTTTGGGCGTTGCCTTTTCCGTTTTTTCTCCCGCAAAATACTGTAAATCTAGATCCAGTAGTAGCAACATTTTACCCACCACCTAAAATAGCCATTACATCACGCATCGCATAAATCATAATTGTAATAAGCTTTTGTATCACTTGAACCATTACAGCCATCATTGTGAATAACACTAGAAAACTAACACCAATTTTAATAGGAAAACCAACAACAAAAATATTTAATTGCGGTACAGTTTTCGCCGTGATTCCTAGTGCCAAGTCGACTAAAAATAAAGTAGCTACTACTGGAGCAGCCATTTGAAAGGCAATCGCAAAAACAGCTGTAAATTTTGTGATGATAAACTCTATATAATTATCATTTGCGAAATTAGGAAATCCTTGATCCATCGGTAAAAATTGATAACTATAATAAATTCCATCGAGAATCATATGATGTCCATTTATAGCTAGTAGAAAAAGTAATGCTAGCGTATTAAAAAACTGTCCTATCAATGGACTTTGTGCACCTGTTTGCGGGTCAATAATATTGGCAATGGCAAAACCCATTTGAAAATCTATAAAGCTTCCGGCAATTTGAATTGCCGACATGATGATATAGCCTACTAAACCGAGTAACAGTCCAATGAGTGCTTCTTTCATCACTAAAAGTATGTAATCACCATTAAATACAAATGGTTCGACGTCAATTGTGTAATACATCATCCAAGCTAAAACTAATGCGAGCGTTATTTTAACTTGTGGCGGAATCGTTCTGTACGAGAAAAAAGGCACCGTGACAAAAAATGCCGATACGCGCACAAGCACTAATAAGAAAACCGTAAAATGCGGGATTAATTCATTCATCTACTCACCCTATATAACGCGTTAAATTCTCAAAAATGTCTCTCGCATAGCTAGTCACTTGTGATAACATCCAAGGACCGAAAAATACGATGGCTGCTAATACAGCGATGATTTTTGGCACGAATGCTAAAGTTTGCTCTTGAATCGATGTAGTTGCCTGAAAAATACTTACCGCTAAACCAGAGATTAAAGCAACTAATAGTAGCGGACCGCTTGTTAGAAGGATAACCATAATGGCACGCTCTGCAATGGAAATAACCAATTCACCTGTCATACTGTATCATCCCCTAAAAACTTTGTAGTAATGATTTCATCACAAGATACCAACCATCAACGAGTACAAATAATAAAATCTTAAACGGCAATGAAATCATAACCGGTGGTAACATCATCATCCCCATCGACATTAGCGTACTTGCGACAATCATGTCGATCACTAGGAATGGAATAAAAATCATAAAGCCAATTTCAAATGCTGTTTTAATCTCACTCAATGCGAAAGCAGGTACTAGCATTGTCAGTGGAATTTCTTCTACAGATGCTGGTGTTTCTGCTTTATTATACTTTAAAAATAAATTAAGATCCTTTGGCCTTGTATACTTACTCATAAACTCTTTAAACGGCACACTGGCTCGATCATACGCTTCTTCAATGCCAATTTCCTCAGAAAATAATGGCTGTAATGCCTCTTTATTGACCTCTTGAAATGTTGGGGCCATGATAAAGAAAGTTAAAAACAAGGCAAGGCCTACAATGACCTGGTTCGGTGGCATTTGCTGTGTCGCCAACGCAGTACGAACAAACGATAATACGATAACTATTCGTGTGAACGATGTCATCAAAATTAAAATACTAGGTGCCAGTGAAAGAACTGTTAACATCAAGAGAAGCTTCACTGCGCTAGAGACATTTGTCGGGTCGCTGTTGGAAAAAACACTGATTACATCATTCATTTATCATCATTCTCCTTTTGCTTCCATTTCTCCAGTTCTTCACTGCGCTCCTGTTTAATTTCGGAAATCTTTTTTTCGAACAGCTCACCAAAAGAGTTTTGTTTTTGTTGTACTGTTGAACTTTCATTATTTTTTTTCTTAAACTTAGATAATACTTCTGCAATATACGGTGATGTTGCTGCAAGTTCTTGTCGTTCATTATATAGCGCTAAAAGTGTTGCAATTTCATCCGGATCAGTAATTTCACGTAATAGCTGGACATCCTCACCGACCCCAACTAAATAGAGTGTTTTACCTACTTGTAATAGTTGTACCGACTTTTGGGCACCTAACGATAAACCGCCTAAATTTTGTACTAATTGATTACGTTGAAAGTTTAAATTTCTTCTATTTAAAAACTTCATTAATCCATAAAATAAAGCTACAACAAAAATAAGCGCCAACACCATTTTTATGTATTCCCACGTAGATACACCTCCAGCCGCTTGTGAATCTGAATCTTTCTTAGCAGCTGGAGTACTATCTTCTTCACAATCTCCTTTTTTGATGCAGTCGCTCACAGAATTCGTGTTAGATTCTGCATATACAGAAGTCGTTGTAGGGTACAAAAACAGGAAGGATACAAGAAATGCGAAAATCATCGTTAGACGAAATGATTTTAACATTTGCATTCAATCATCCTAGAGCTTTTTGAATCGCTTCAATTACACGATCAGCTTGGAAAGGTTTCACAATAAAGTCTTTCGCACCAGCTTGAATTGCATCGATTACCATTGCTTGTTGTCCCATTGCCGAACACATAATGACAGTTGCATTTGGATCTGAACCTTTAATTGCTTTAAGCGCTGCAATACCGTCCATCTCTGGCATCGTAATATCCATTGTTACTAGATCTGGCTTTAATTCGTTGTACTTTTCAACGGCCTGTAAACCATCAGCAGCCTCTCCAACAACTTCAAACCCATTTTTCGATAAAATATCCTTGATCATCATGCGCATGAATGCGGCATCATCTACAATCAAAATTCTTTTAGACATGGTTAACTCCTCCAATTGAAACTATCTTAAATTATTTAAACGCTCTGCTTGACTTAAAACATCTGTAATACGGACACCGAAGTTTTCATCAATAACAACGACTTCACCTTTAGCGATTAAACGACTATTTACTAAAATATCAACTGGTTCACCAGCCAATTTATCTAGTTCAATAATCGAACCACTAGATAGTTCTAATATCTCTTTTACAGAACGCTTTGTACGTCCTAACTCTACAGTAACTTGCAACGGAATATCAAGTAGCATATTTAAATTTCTAGCTTCAGATTGCGAGATAACATTTGGATCAAAACTAGCAAACTGTGCTTGTTGAACATTGACCGGTTGCATAGGTCTTGTTGCTTGAGGAATCTGTTGTTGCTCTTGATACATTGGTTGCTGCACAGGAGCTGTCTGCTGTTGATATATTGGCTGTTCAGGCTGTGGTGCTACGGGCGCTTGTGGTTGTACAGGCGCAGGAGCTACTGGCGCTTCAGGTGCTATTGTTGCAGCCACAGGTTCACCGATTGATTCTGTTTCTCCTAACAGAGATTTTACAATGTTTTGACTAAATTTCAGCGGCAATAATTGCATTAGATTCGAATCAATTAAATTACCAATTTTCAATCTAAACGATACTTTTACGAGTAAATCATCTTCAGGAATATTTTCTCGTCCTTCGTTTTGAGAAATATTCATTAAATCAATAGTAGGTGGAGAAATATCCACTTTTTTATTAAATACTGTCGACATTGAAGTAGCCGCGGAACCCATCATTTGATTCATAGCTTCTTGCACGGCACTTAGCTGAATTTCACCTAAATCTGGTTTCGGATTTAAGCCATCTCCACCTAACATTAAATCAGCAATAATCGCTGCATCGGATTGCTTAATAACAAGCAAATTCATACCTGTTAACCCGATTGTATATTCAACCTGTACGGCTACATAAGGATGAGGAAATTCCTCTTCTAATTTATTTCGGTTAATCATTGAAATACTTGGGGTAGTAATATCTACTTTTTGACCTAGTAACGCTGAAAGCGCCGTTGCAGAGCTACCAAAAGATATATTTCCTACCTCACCTAACGCATCTTGGGCAAACGAATCGAGGTAATCCTCTACTTTTAAATCATTAATTTCCTCATCTGTAGAAGCTTCAGTGCCGCTGTTTTTATCTTCCAACGTTTCGCCCCTTAATAACGCTTCAATTTCTTCTTGGGAGAGCATTTCATCACTCATCTTCGTCTCCTCCTTTCAAAGGGTCGATAATCTGGATTGCTAATTTTTTGCCTTGTTTTCCTGGTTGAACTGTAAATTTCGGTAATGTCCCTACTTTTAACAGTAGTGGATCTTCAATTTTTTGTTCTAATTGAATAACATCTCCAACTTGCATTGTGAGGAAATCCTCAATGGTAATGTCTGTAATACCTAGTTCAACGGAAACAGGTAGTTGTGCTTGTTTCACACGTGTTTCAAGCATTTTTGTTTGCTCTGGAGACATCTCTTTTGTATTAGTCTGCATCCAGTAACGAACAGAAAGATTTGGAACTATTGGCTCCAATACAACATGCGGGATACAAATATTAATCATACCGCTTGTCTCACCGATGATCGTATTTAAGGAAATAACGACAACTGTTTCATTTGGTGAAATCATTTGTAAAAATTGAGGGTTGACCTCAAGTTCTACTAAAATTGGATCAATTTCCGCAACATTTTCCCATGCCTCGCGTAAATTGTCGAATGAACGTTCAAAAAGGTTTGTCATAATTTTAGTTTCAATTTCTGTTAAGTTATCCACATTACTATGACTCGCCCCACTACCGCCCATTAAACGATCTAACATCGAGTAGGCGATGTTTGGGTTTATTTCCATCAATATATTACCATCTAATGGTGGCACTTCAAACACATTAATGAGTGTCATATTCGGAATCGAACGTACAAACTCTTCAAATGGTATTTGGTCCACTGATGCAACAGTAATCTGCACATAGCTTCTTAGCTGTGCAGAAAAGAAGGTTGTCAGTAATCGTGCAAAATTTTCATGTATTCGGGTCAAACTTCGGATTTGATCTTTTGAGAAACGAAGTGCTCGTTTAAAGTCATACACTTTAACCTTGCGCCCCTCGTCCTCTTTTTTCATGTCGTCCGCTGACATTTCCCCGGTTGATATTGCGGAAAGCAGCGCATCTATCTCGGATTGAGATAACACATCTCCTGCCATTTGCCCACCTCCATTTCAAGCAGTTTCTTTAATTATTGGGTGATGAAGGAGGTAAAATAAACTTCCTGAACTTCTCCCTCTTGCATCAATTCATTAATTTTTGTTTTTAATGATTTTTGGAAAACTTGTTTTCCTTGCTTACCTTCTAAATCTTTTTGCTCCATTTCGGAAAGCTCTTGAATAACAATATTTTTCACTTGGAAATCACGCTTCGTTAATTCAGCAGCAGCATCTTTACTTGATGTTTGAATTTTTAACGAAAAGCGTACAACTTTGTTATCAGCTAGATTTGTAGTAATTTCCGGAATTTCAACAGAAGCTTCTACGATTTCATCAATAGTAGGCTCAAGAGTCTTTGCTGGCTTATTAAATTGGGTAAACAATGCAAAGCAAATACCCCCGATAAGTATGATTGCTACTAGTACGATGATAATCATCGTTAACATTTTGTTATTCTTCATCTTCTTCACCTCGTAGATGCGGGTTTGATAGTATTTGTATATTTTTATAAAAGGCTGTTACCTTTTGTCGCACCTCATCTTCACTCTGTAAAACAATGATTTTGGTTCCAGTCGTTAATGTAATGGTCGTATCTGGAAAAGATTCGACCGTTTCTATGTATAAAGCATTCAATGTAAATGCTTTGCCATTTAAACGTGTTAGTTCAATCATTGAAATAGGGCCGGGTCTAACACGAGAGCCGGCCCGACCCTCCCTCATATGAAATTATGTTTTAGTTTTGAGCACTTTGTAATCTAACTAGTATTTTCTTTACCTGTATGACTATATGAAGTATATATCTCTTACTAAAATCTACTTTATAAAACTTAGCGTTTTAAATTCACAAGCTCCTGAAGAATTTCATCAGAAGTTGTGATAATACGTGTATTGGCTTGGAAACCACGTTGCGCCACAATCATTTCTGTGAACTCTTCAGAAAGATCGACGTTAGACATTTCTACCGCTCCCGCAACAACTTTGCCCATACCTGCTACAGTTGCTACTTGTGCATATGCTACGCCTGAGTTTGTAGTTTGTTGATAGTAATTACCGCCTACTTTAGCAAGACCACCAGCGTTCGGGAATTTAGCCATTACCAGCTGTCCAGCCCACTGTAGATCACCGTTTAAATCTGTATAAGTAATAGTACCATCAGTTCCGATATTTACTTCTTTAGCTGATGTAGGGATACGAATAGGTCCTACAGTACCATTAGCAGGTGTTAACACTCCTGCATCATCAAATAAATTAGCACCTTCATCACCAGATGCATTTGGTGCATCATCCGCTAAAATACCTTTATCATCCTTCTCGGTAACAATATCTCCACCCGCAGTGACCCCAACTAAATATTTCCCATCTGCATTTACTAAGTAGCCATTGTTGTCCATGTAGAAAATACCATTACGTGTAAATAACGTATTATTGAATCCAGCTTCATTAATAAATCCAGTAGTCTCGTCTGGAGCGCCATTCGCATCAGCCACCATAAAGAAACCATCGCCTTCAATAGCTAAATCTAGTCCACGGTTTGTACCCTGTAAAGATCCACCACCGTGGATAGTATCGATAGCAGCTAATTGTGAACCTAAACCTACTTGTTTTGGGTTGACACCTCCACGCGTTGCAGTAGATCCAGCTGCGCCTGCTGTTGTTTGAGACATTAAATCTTTAAAATTAACACGTCCTTTTTTAAAACCAACTGTATTAACGTTAGCAATATTATTACCAATAACGTCCAGTTTTGTTTGGAAGTTTTTAAGACCTGAAATACCTGAATACATAGAACGTAACATAATGTCGTTCTCCCTTCATTTATATTGTGTGCCTCTATCAATCAGCACACCTAGGCTTCCTTTCAAAGGTCCAGCCCTTAAAGCACGATAGTGCCATCTATATTTGTAAATATTTGCTGCTTTGCTTCCATGCGGTCCATCGCTGTAATGACAGTTGCGTTTTTAGCACTGACAATTAGAGCTGCTTGATCCATCAAGACTAATGGTTGTTTGACACCTTTTGAGTGTGCTTCAAATACCTTGTCCGATACAACCTGCCATTCTTGTTCAGAAATCGCGATTTTACGCTCCATAATACGTTCATGGGCATGTTTGCTCACTTTTAACTCTTGTTGATTTGTAGCTTCTTGCAAATGAGCTTTAAACGATTGCTGTGCGTTTATTGGCTTAGGTTGTGTCTGGCGAATAGATGGATGCAATGGTACACGATGTATTGAAAATTTATCCATCATTGTTCTCCACCTTTATTCGCTGATTACGGTAAATTCTTTAGCTGTTAATTTTTTGTCATTGTCCAAGACATATTGAATTACGCCATCTTTATTCGTTACAGAAACGATACGTCCTTGTAGTTCTTGCTCGCCGTCCATATACGTAACATTTTTACCAATTAGTTTGCTAGCTTGTACAAGTGGAGATTCTGATTCTGTTACTGCATTATCACTCGAACCACCTAAAATAGCTGAAATATTACCAGGCGTTAATTCTTTACCATCTGCTAGTTCAAACACTGCATTACCATCTACAAACTTCACCGATTTAATTGTGCCTGTTCCTTCATTAATAACAGGTTTGCCTTTGTCATCTAGCTTATCCGTTACCTCATGCCATTTTACTTCCTTACCAACAAATGATGTATAATTCATAAGCTGTGTTTGCTGCTGTGAGGCAAGTAATGATTCCATCGCTTTTGTCATATTTTGCATTTGCTCTAGCGAAGAGAATTGGGCCATTTGAGAAATGAATTCTCGGTCGTCCATTGGATTTGTTGGATCTTGGTGTTGTAATTGCGTAATTAATAATTTTAGGAACGCATCCTTGCCAAGGTCACTATTACCCGTTTGCTTCGTTGGCTTCTTATAGTTGGAATAATAAAAGTCATCTGTTACATTTGTACTTACTGGTTTTGTATTAGACGTTGCATCTGCCATCTTTACACCTCCTCACCTATTAAAAAATCACTAAATGATTTACCTTCATCATCATCGTCGTTTTTTTGCTCTTGCTCTTCTTGCTGTTGTTGCTTAAAGAAATTATTGAAGAAGCTTTGGTCGCGTTGTTGGCGATCTGCGTCTTGCAATGATTGAGCAATATCGAGTCGATCAACTTGAATATTTTGCTGTACAAAGGCTTGCTTTAATTGATGTGCCTGACTATCAAGTAATTCACGTCCTTGAGCTGTTGAAGCGAGTAGTCTTGCTGTCAGGACACCGTCATTTTGCACAAGCTCGATACGTATTGTTCCTAGATTTTCTGGATACAATTTCAATGTTAAGCGCGTAATACCTTGTGCATTCGAGATTTGGGCTCTATTGATGATTGCTTGCATCTCTTTCAAAAATGCCTCAGACTGTGCTGGCTTTGCTGCTGGCAGTGTCACTTGGAACGTGTCTGCTTTTGTTTGGACTGTATTAGAAGTCACCATTTCATTAGCACTTGTATCTGTCTGCTTTGTAACCTGAACTTGTTGAACGACTTTTTGGAAGACTTGCAACGGAAGCGTTACTGTTGTTTTAGTTGTTACTTGCTGTTCAGATAGAGTCGTTTCTACTTGTGTTTGAATCGTTGTCAAAAGACTTTTTATGTCAGTTAGCAAGTTTTCTTGTGATGCTGTTAAGTCCGTTTTTTGCCCAACTAATTGTGCTAACTTTATCACTTGAAGTAATGGCGCTGCTTCCTTTGGCGTCACTTGTCCTTCACCTTGTAAAGCTGCTACGATTTGCGTTTGAAGCATTGGTGCCTGAGCGTCTACTAGTGCTAAAAGCTCCCAAACATCTTTTGCTTCTTTATCTTCTCCTAGCAACTGTTGTACTAATTTTTGAAGCTGCTCGGCATCAATCCCCAATGCATCCATTAGGTTATTTAGATTTAACATTTCATCTATTGCAACAGCTTTGCCTTCATCACCAATTTGAAGCATTAACAAACCATCGTCGTGTGGAATCCCCAGTAAGTCTAGTACGTCTTCTATAGATTCAGCATTTAAAACTGCTGTCAAATCAGAGGTATCTTTTGTATCTGCTGACTGTGTAGGCTGCTGTATTTGATTTGAAGAAGAAATAATCTGTCCAAAAACAGACCCAAACTTGTTCGACGGTCCATTAGCTTTAATATTGGAATCGCCTGATGTTGTAGGTTTTGTAGCCGCTGCTTTAGTTGGCATAGGCTTAGACATCATTTGCATCATTGCTACATCCATTTTTTCACCTCCCTTCAGATTTTCTTATTGTTTAGCCATCATTTCTGTATATTTCGCTGCATTTTGTGGATCCATTTTTTCTAAAATCGCGGCTAATTTATCTGGTTTTAAGTTTGTTAAAATACGAAGTGCTTCCGTATCGCTCATTTTAATAAGAACTGGCGCTGCTGCTTTAGGGGACATCTTATCAAATGTTTTTAAAATATCAGTAAAGTCACGCTTTACGTCACTTTGCTCCCTATTTAATTTCTCCATTTCAAATTTTAACTGTTCATTTTCTGTCGTTAACTTTTCTTTTTCAGTTGTTGCCGTATCCATCTTTTTTTGAAGCTGTACGATTTCTGCTTCTTTTTCTTGTATTTCGGCCTGTAACTTCACAACTTTTGAATCATTATTAACAACAGCATCTTTTGCTTGTTGTTCTTCTGAAGGAACGAATGGTAAGCTTTGAACTGCCTTCTTCCCTAAATCAAAGACATTCGTATTCATAAGGGTTGCAACAACAAGTAGAACTGCCGCTACGAACATGATAGGTATTACAAACCACGTAAAAACCTTTCGCAAGCCTCCTGATTTACGTTTAGGCGGTTGTTCTACTAATTCTGCTTTAAGTCGATTGTCTGTTTTCGCCATGAAATCACCTGATTTCTCTCTTGTTATACGTCAGCGATGAAATCTCATCTAAAAAAATGCCTTCGATACGATCCTGTTCCTGTTGAAACACTTTAAAATCTTTCTCTCGCATTTTTTCAAATTTACGTACTTCCAAGTTTTTTTCTAATAATTTTTCTTCGTGCCAAGTCATTTTTGCACGAGCTTGAACAACTTTTTGCTGTACATCAACAATTGTTTTTTCGAGGCTATCAATAAACCGTGCATAGTGATGAACTTCTTCTATTGATGAACCTACAGCTAAACGCTCCTGCTGAAACTCTATTAAATCTTCTTTCTTTTTTAACAAGTCATATAGCTTAGTTGCAATTTCTTCAAAAGAACGTACAGATTCTTTATAGGCAATTTCTGTTTCATTTTTTTCTTGCTCTCGAATGGTTAACACTTTTTCAAAACGATATATATAGCTTACCACCCTATTTTCCACCACCGATCGATAATGAAATTAACTCATTCTTGCTTTCCTCTAAGGTAACCTTATCTAAATAGCCCTGCTTTAAATAAGCGGTAATGAGCGGTTCATAGTAAATGGCTTCATCAATTTCTTTTGATGTTCCTGTCTTATAGGCACCGATATTAATTAAATCCTCGGACTTGTCATATGTATAATAGAGCTCCCTTAATCGTTCTGCAGCCTTTTTGTGCTCTGGCTCTGCCACATGATTCATCAAACGGCTGACACTTTTTAATACATTAATAGCTGGATATTGACCTTTATTAGCAAGGTTTCGATCAAGGACTATATGACCATCTAAAATCCCTCGTACCGTATCTGCTATCGGCTCATTCATATCATCACCATCTACTAACACTGTATAAAAGGCAGTAATAGAGCCTTTCTCATTCGTACCTGTACGTTCTAATAGTTTAGGTAGAATGGCAAATACAGATGGTGTATATCCTTTTTGAGCTGGTGGTTCACCTGTCGCAAGACCGATTTCACGCTGCGCCATAGCAACACGAGTCACAGAGTCCATCATCAACATGACATTTAAGCCGCGATTTCTAAAATATTCGGCAATCGCTGTTGCGGTAAAGGCACCTTTAATTCGCATTAGTGCAGGCTGGTCAGAGGTAGCAGCTACTACTATAGATCGACTTAAACCCTCTGGTCCTAAATCACGCTCTATAAACTCACGAACCTCACGACCACGTTCCCCAATTAGCGCAATTACATTTAAATCTGCTTGGGTATTTCGCGCAATCATACCGAGCAATGTACTTTTCCCGACCCCAGAACCAGCGAAAATACCAACACGTTGTCCATTACCCACTGTTAGCATGCCATCAATTGCTTTAACACCTACTTCAAGTCTTTCATTAATAGGTGGGCGCGTTAGCGGATTCGGTGGATCCTGCTCTGTCGGAACTGTCATTAATCCTTTCGGTAATACAGTTCCATCTATTGGATTTCCCATAGAATCAAGTACCTTACCGATTAGCTCAGGGCCCACTTTTACCTCAAGCGGTGCCCCTGTACCTTCGACTAGGCAGCCAATTGATATTTCCCGAAGAGAAGTAAAAGGCATTAAGACGACAATTTCATCTTTGAAGCCTACAACCTCTGCTAAGATGATTTGATGGCCGTTTTTAGAAGTTTCCACATGAATTTTACAAACATCACCAATGGAACTATCTGGACCTTGTGACTCAATCATCAAGCCGACAACTCTAGTTACTCTACCAAATTTTTTAAAGGTTGGTATTTGAGGAATTTGTTCGATTAATTGAGCCGTTTTCATCTAGATCATTCCTTACTTTCTAATATTTCATGTAGCTTTAATCTTAGTTCATTCAATTGCTCATCAATACTTACAACAATACGGCCATGATTTGTTTCAATATAACAATCTGTTTCATTTTCTAACTCCTCATTTACAAAAATCATAAATGGTACGTCAGTTGGGAACATTTCAGCTAGTTCATCCCGATTAGCAGTAATTAACGCATAGTAGGTTGGCGAAACGTAAATTTTTATTTCCTTCATTTCTCTCGCTTCTTTAAGTCCTCTGTGAACGATTGAAACAAACAATTCGTTGTCTCGCTCTAAAGATGCATCAATAATTCGCTCTGCTGCAGTTAAACCAAGCTCTAAAATAATCGATTCTTGATCTTCAATATATTTCCGAGCATTTTCCCTCGCATGAATGATTATTTCATTGGCCGTTTGGAGAGATTGTGCCATCGCTTCAGAAGCTTTGTTTATCCCATCCTCATAGCCTTGACCAAATCCTTCATCATAAGCTTCTTGCACTCGATTAGGTCGTTCCTCTTCCCAACTTTGCTTTAAAACCTCAATTTCCTGAAAGAACATTTGCTTTTCTTGTTCAAAAGCTTCACGTTCAGCCTGTAAAGTAGCTCTGGCCTCTGCAAATAAACGTTCGCGCTCTTCTAGCACTTCTTCCATAGTCATTTGTTTTTGAAGTGAATTTTCTCCTTCATCTATCTCTTGCATCTCAAACATGTCACGAATTTGAATTTTTTTGACATGATCGCCATTGGACTGTGTGTATACAGAACGGATGATTCTAGACAATGACGTCATCTCCTCCACCACGTGCAATAATAATCTCGCCAGCATCCTCTAAGCGACGAATGACAGCAACAATTCGAGATTGCGCTTCCTCTACATCACGCAAACGTACAGGTCCCATAATTTCCATTTCTTCCTTAAATGTCTCAGCCATACGTTGTGACATATTGCGGAAAATAATATCTTTTACTTCTTCACTTGAAACTTTCATTGAAAGCAATAAGTCTTCATTTTCACAATCACGAATAACACGTTGAATCGAACGGTTGTCAAGTGTAACAATATCCTCGAATACAAACATACGTTTTTTGATTTCTTCAGCAAGCTCTGGATCTTGAATTTCGAGTGCATCGAGAATCGTTTTTTCCGTTTGTCGGTCTACACCATTTAACACTTCAACAACTGCGTCAACGCCACCCGTTTCCGTGTAATCCTGTGTAACAGTTGATGATAGCTTACGCTCTAAAACTGATTCAATTTCACTAATAACTTCTGGTGAAGTGGATTCCATTACAGCAATACGTTTAGCAATATCAGCTTGTACTTCCTGTGGTAATGAAGATAAAATAACACCCGCTTGCCCTGCTTCTAAATAAGATAGAATAAGGGCAATTGTTTGTGGATGTTCATTTTGAATAAAGTTAAAAATTTGTGCTGGATCAGCTCTACGCGCAAAGTCAAATGGACGCACTTGTAAAGAAGATGTTAGACGATTAATAATTGTTTGCGCCTGTTCTACACCAAGTGCTTTTTCCAATACTGTCTTCGCGTAACCAATACCACCCTGTGTAATATAATCTTGAGCAAGTGCAATATTGTGGAATTCTTCAATAATTTCCTCTTTAACATTTGCTTCTACTTTTTTAACACTTGAAATCTCTAAAGTTAAACGTTCAATTTCTTCTTCTGTTAAATGTTTATAGACAGAGGCTGAAACCTCAGGCCCTAATGAAATTAACAAGAGAGCGGCCTTTTGTTTTCCGGTTAATTCCTTATCTTTCTTGGACACAGCCTAACCTCCTAGTTAGTCTTCCGCAATCCAACTACGCAGTAACTTCGCAAAATCGTCTGGCTTATCTTTTGCCATTTTTTCAAGCTGCTTACGACGCATTGTAGCTTCCGTTTCAATTTCTTCATTAATATCTTCAATCATTAATTCTTCTTGTTCATCTAGGATACTAAGTTCTTCTTCTTCCTGCGCACGTTTACGTGAACGGATAATGAAGAATGCAAGCAATAATATTACTGCTAGTAATATGCCACCGATTACCCAAACCCACCATGGAATAACAGATTTTTCACTAGCTGTCTCTGTTGCTTTACCATTCAAAGGTTGCACTGAAACAGCTACTTTTTCATCGATTTGCTGTTGTGTAAGTTCAGCTGCTACATCTTTAGAAATCGTCGTACGAACAATAGTACTTAAAATTTTCTGGATATCCTCTTGAACCCCATTTGGTAACGTTCCCGCGTCAGTTCCTGTCGGTGGTTCAACAATTACTTGGATCCCCATATCTTGAATTTTATATGGTGCCTCTTGGATATCTTTTCGTATACGATTTACTTCACTATTAATTGTTTCTTCAGTACGTTCGGATTCTCCATTACCATTTACACCTTCGTTATAAGTTGTGAAGTTATCTGTCGTCGTTTCAGCTTCAGGTGTACCAGTAGCTGCAGCCCCTCCAGAATATTGCTCTGTAATACGTTGAGCACTAATTTCTATTCCTGCCATATTCTCTTCGTCAACTGGCGTAACTAGTTTTTCTTCACGATTTTCTTTTTTGAAATCAATGTCTGTTGTCACAGAAACTACTACTTTGTCTTGTCCCATAAGCGTACCTAGCATATTTTGAACTTGACGCTGTAGGTCACGCTCAACTAATTTCTTCGCTTGTAACTGACCTTCTGCGGTCGTTGTTGAAGCTCCATCAGTAGTCGCAGCATTCAGATCAAAGTAATCAGAAAATTGGTTAGAAATAACAATATTATCCGTTTTTAAATTTGGAACACTTTTTGCTACTAAATTGTACATAGTGGCAATTTGTTGCTCTGTAAATTTATAGCCAGGGTCTGTACTTAAAACAATAGATGCTGTCGCTTCCTCTTTAACATCCTTTAAGAAAACTCCTTCTTCTGGAATGTTAATCATTACCTTTGCATCTTTTACACCATCTAGATTTTTAATGAGCTTTGCAACTTCTGTTTCAGTTGCCGCTTTTTTCAAGAGGTTAAACTCATTATCTGTCATACCAAATCCAGAGCTATTTGCAAAAGAGTAATCAATCGACCCTGTTTGCGGATATCCTTCCGATGCCAACGACACTAACAATGAGTCTACTTGGTCTTCAGGTACTGAAATCGATGTCCCTCCCGGTTCAATTTCATACTTTACACCTTTAGCGTCTAGCGCTTCTTTCACTTGTCCGATTTCTCTTGTCGATAAATCTTTATAAAGTGGTACATATGTAGTTTTTGTAGCAAAAATTGTAATAACTATAGCAAGTGCTACAACCCCTACTAAAGAACCGATCATTACAACTTTTTGTTTTTTACTACGACTTGTCCAAAATTGGCTGGTGTCGTTTTTTATTTTCGTCAATCGTTCATTCATTATGATCCTCCGGTTATAGTGAATAACCTATCCATCTAATAATTCGCGAAAACAGTGGTATCCCATAACATTCAATCAATATCATCACCATAACGGATTGATTTCCGTTTCGATTAGTCTTTTTCCTAGGAGCGTCCGATGAGCCACTATTGGCAATCATGGTTTGGTCACGAAGGCATTATCACAAGACTTGATGCTTTTAAACTTCATCACTTCTGTCTCCAGGGTATTATTTGTAACGTAATCCTTAAGGAGTCGTCAATCCTCTACATCTTTCATTCATTCATTTAAATAAGGATAAATTATGGGATATATTCTTTACTTCAATAGTGATTGTAATCACTTGTTCAAATAAAGTTAGACACTCATTCGCATTATTTCTTGGTAAGCTTCAATCACCTTATTGCGAACTTCAATTGTTGCATTTAATGTAATGCTCGCTTTTTGTGATGCAATCATCACTTCGTGCAACTCTACATCTCCTCCATTAATTAACTTTTGAGTAAGATTGTCAGAAGTAATTTGTTGATCATTTACTTTCGATATTGCTTCTTTTAACGAGTTCGCAAAGCTCTGTTGTGCTTCATAAGGTGTCGTTTTAAGTTTATTTGTTTCATTTACAACCTGCGTAGGTGTCATTTGTGAAACGGACGAAATTGTCATTATGTATCTTCCTTTCTTCTTATTTATCTTCCAATCTCTAAAGCCTTTGTCAGCATGGATTTATTTGCATTCAATACAGTTACGTTTGCTTCGTAGGAACGAGTGGCTGACATTAAATCTACCATTTCTTTTAATGGATCTACATTTGGCATATTTACATAGCCATCTGCATTTGCATCGGGGTGAGTTGGATCATACACAAGTTTGAAAGGTGTTTCTGTATCCTCTTTTATTTGTGTAACTTTTACGCCGTTACCAACGCCGCTTTTTGCGTTTTTACCAAGTGCTACATTAAAGAACTTTGAAAACTGTCCCTCTTGCGCTGTAAATGTCACAGACTTCCGACGGTATGGCTCCCACTCCCCATTCACTTGTTTAGCTCGCGTTGTATCCATGCCAGCCATATTTGAAGAAATGACATCCATTCGTAAACGCTGTGCTGTTAAAGCTGAGGCAGTGGTATTCATTCCATGAAAAATAGACATCTATTACCTACCTCCTTTAATAACAGTATTTAATGTGTTTAACTTACCGTTCATACGTTCAATTAATGCGTTGTAATAAATTTGATTTTCCGCTAGTTTCGCCTGTTCAGCATCCATATCTACGGCATTACCGTTATTCCGATAACGTAAGCCATTAATATTATTCACACCAGGTGTTGATTGTCGAATCTCGAAATCATAATGTCTACTATCAGTACGATATGCCGACAGGGACATTTGTTGTTCTTTCTCCAACATATCTTTAAAACTTACACTTTTCGCCTTATAGTTCGGCGTATCGACATTCGCAATGTTATTAGCGATTGTTTTATGATTCAAAGTTGCATAAGAAAGTCCGTTTTCCAGGCTACTAATAGTTCCTCCAAACAAATCCAAAACATTCACCTCATTTATGTATTTCTTTTTTTATCCAATAACCCAATTGTAATTAAGATGATACCTAGTGTCTATTGTCTTTTGTCCCTTTTTGATAGTAAATCAGACCTATTTTTATTCACGAACAACCAGGACAATACTTCTGCACCCCTTGCTACGACAGGCTTCATGGGACACAACACGTATCTAGTTAATTTACACTACTTGGATAGTGTTTACGGTTTTAGGATTGATTTTTTTCCTTTTTCTTACAAAACATCGGTAGACACAATGTCTAAATTAGAGTTCCTTTTTACTATTCAAGCCCACGCTACCGAGATTGCGAAAAATTCAGAATAGTTATTCTAGACTGTCTTATAAGTAACAATTGGAGCATCTATTTTTTTCATTTATGCAAATAGTAATGCGCACTCAAAAAATCTAATTTAGGGAGAAAGCAATGATAATTGCGTCTATAAAGGTCGAAAACTTACCTATAAGAAATGAGAAAAAGAATTAAAACATAGATTATTTCTCCTCCCTATTTAGTACTATATCACAGTTCGACTTAATTAGAGCATTGTAAATCAGCTGAAAATTTCGTCGAATCCTTGTCGAATTACGAAAAAGTTTAAAAAGGCATCCGGAACATAATTATTCCTGATGCCTTCATGTTACTATTAAGTTTTAGATGTCATATTATATCTTTTTGCAAAGCGAGGGGATGCTTTCCGTTCCGCCGAGCGCTTACCAAGGGGCGTCCGAGGAGCCGCTTTTTTATCTGCGCAAAAGAGGAAGCATAGCGACAAGTTCAGGTGTTTGGGCCCCATTGAAAAGTAACTTAAATCCGCATTAAACTCACCATCTATGGAGGTAGGAGACTTCTGTAACTGCCGTTTCACTTACGTTACAAAAGACATTTGATGAAAGAAGTTAAAAGGCATCTAGAAAATTCATTCCAGATGCCTGACACCGTTCCGAAAGAACGTTTTATTATTTCATTTTAATTTCAGCTAATGCGTTTAAGAATTTACCGTTTAGTACTTTAATGTAAGTACCTTTCATACCTAGAGAGCGAGATTCGATTACACCTGCAGATTCTAGTTTACGTAATGCGTTTACGATTACTGAACGTGTAATGCCAACTCGGTCTGCAATTTTTGAAGCAACAAGTAAGCCTTCATGGCCGTCAAGCTCTTCAAAGATATGTTCAATAGCTTCTAACTCACTGTATGAAAGAGAATTAATTGCCATTTGTACAACAGCTTTGCTACGAGCTTCCTCTTCAATTTCCTCAGATTTTTCACGTAAAATTTCCATACCAACTACTGTTGCACCATACTCAGCTAAAATTAAATCATCATCCTCAAATTGTGAAGATAAACGAGCAAGGATTAATGTACCTAGACGCTCACCACCACCAACAATTGGAACAATCGTTGTTAATGCATTTTTGAATAGCTCTTTGTTTTCAACAGGGAAAGCAGTATGTTCGTCATTAATATCTAAGTTTGAAGATGTTCCAGAAATTGTAAATAAACTATGTGTATACGCTTCTGGGAATTGACGCTCTTCGAACATCTTTTTCATACGTTCGTTTTCAATTTGTTGATGAATTGAAATGCCTAATAGCTTCCCTTTACGGCTTACAATATAAACATTACTGTCTATAATATCTCCTAAAGTATCTGCCATTTCTTTAAAGTTTACTGGCTTACCAGCAGATGCTTGAAGCATCGAGTTAATTTTACGCGTTTTTTCTAATAAATTCATTATATGTTCCTCCTATAAATAATCCGAAGAGTATTTACTTAATATTCTAAAGTTTTTTACAACTGAATGAAACTATTCAGCCTTATATTACAATATAAACTGTGACAAATCTTTGTTTTTTACTATACCCGCAAGTTTTTGATCTACGTACGCAGCATTAATCGGAATATTTGCAGGCGCAATTTCTGCAGCTTCAAACGATAATTCTTCCAATAAACGCTCTAAAATCGTGTGTAAACGTCGAGCTCCAATATTATCGGTCGCTTGATTGACCTCGGTTGCAATTTCTGCAATTCGTTCAATCGCGTCTTCCGTAAAGTTTATTTCCACACCTTCTGTTTCTAATAATGCCTTGTATTGCAAAATAAGTGATTGGTCAGGCTCTTTCAAAATACGTACAAAATCTTGTTTCGTTAATTTTTCAAGCTCTACTCGGATAGGGAATCGGCCTTGTAACTCAGGAATTAAATCTGATGGTTTTGACATATGAAATGCTCCAGCAGCAATGAACAGCATAAAGTCTGTTTTTACAGCACCGTACTTCGTCGTTACAGTAGAACCTTCAACGATTGGCAGAATATCACGTTGCACACCCTCACGCGATACATTCGCAGAGGAGTTACTATCCTTACTAGCGATTTTATCAATCTCATCAATAAAAATAATACCTGACTGTTCAGCTCTCGAAATAGCTTCTTGGGCAACTTCATCTGCATCTATGAGCTTATTCGCTTCCTCTATTGTTAAAATACGGCGCGCGTCTTTCACTTGTACACGGCGTTTCTTTTGCTTTTTAGGCATCAAATTAGATAACATATCCTGCATGCCACTGTTAGCTGACATATCCATGCCCGTTCCTTGTAACGCATCGAAAATAGAAGGATTTTGTTCCGTTACTTCAACTGTAACCCATTCATTTTCTAATTTACCATTACGTAAATCGATAGCGATTTGCGCACGTTTGGAGCGTACTTCAGTTTCTTCAGAGGAATCGTCATTGGCTTGCGGTTCTTTCCCACCAAATAACATTTCAAATGGGTTTTGCATAGATTGTTTTTTCCGTAAGGAAGGAACCAATAGCTTAACGATGGCTTCGTTTGCCAATTCTTCTGCTTGGTCCTTTACAGACTCCATCATTTCTTCTTTTACAAGACGATGAGAAGCTTCTACTACATCACGTACCATTGACTCTACGTCGCGTCCAACGTACCCTACTTCGGTAAACTTTGTTGCTTCTACCTTCACAAAAGGTGCATTCGTTAGCTTTGCAATTCTTCGTGCAATTTCTGTTTTCCCGACACCTGTAGGTCCAATCATCAAAATATTTTTTGGAATTACCTCAGCCTTCATCTCATCACTTAACAATGAGCGACGATATCGATTACGTAACGCAATAGCTACCGCTCGCTTCGCTTCATTTTGTCCAACGATATAACGATCCAAATGCTCAGTAATTTGTCTTGGCGTTAAATTATTTTTTGTCATTAGTTAAGCGCCTCCACGATAATATTATGATTCGTAAACACACAGATTTCAGCAGCGGTTTCTAATGCCGCTTCGGCAATTTCGCGAGCAGACATTGTATCACCCGCATATTTTTTCAAAGCACGACCTGCTGATAGTGCATAATTACCCCCAGAACCAATTGCCAAAACTCCATCATCCGGTTCAATTACTTCTCCAGTACCTGAAACAAGAAGGAGCGTACTTTTATCCATTACAAGTAGCATCGCCTCTAATTGACGTAGCATTTTATCACCGCGCCATTGCTTAGCTACTTCAACTGCTGCACGTTGTAAGTTGCCATTGTATTCATTTAACTTTCCTTCAAACATTTCAAAAAGTGTAAATGCATCGGCAACCGATCCGGCAAATCCGGCAAGTACCTGCCCATTAAACAGACGTCTGACCTTCCTTGCTGTACCCTTCATCACAACCGCATTCCCTAGGGTTACTTGACCATCACCTGCCATTGCGCAAGCTCCATTATGATGAACCGCAAATATCGTTGTCGCATGAATTTGTCCCATTTGCCTTCCTCCTTAGCTTATTATGCCCTTGGATGAGCATTCATATATGTTTGACGAAGATGCTCTTTTGTTACATGTGTGTAAACTTGTGTAGAAGTTAAATGAGCGTGACCTAATAACTCCTGCACCGTACGTAAATCTGCGCCATTATTCAATAAATGCGTGGCAAAAGTATGGCGAAGCATATGTGGATATATTTTCGTATGGAGCGAGGCCTTGTCAATCATTTCAGTTAAAATATGACGTACACCTCGAGGAGTAAGTTCCCCACCGCGCATGTTGACAAACAATTGCTGATGACTTGTGTTTTTCATCAATCGAGGACGAGCTTGTTCTATGTAATCTAGCATAGCTAAACTCGCAAATTGCCCGAATGGAATGATACGTTCTTTTCGCCCTTTTCCCATTACTCTAATAATTGAATAATGGAAATCAATATCTTTTACTTGAATAGAGGTAAGCTCACTTACACGAATACCTGTCGCATATAACAGCTCTAATATAGCCGTATTTCTTAATGATTTCAAATCATCGCCAACATTCGCATCAAATAGCTGCTTCAACTCTTCTTCATAGAAAAAACTAGGTAAGCGTGATTCTTTTTTGGGATGATAAAGTGATCGAAATGCCCCATCATCAAATCCGTACTGTCTATTTAGGAAGCGATAGAAGGAGCGTATTGAGGAGATTTTCCTTGATACCGATGATCTTGCTCTCTTTTCATCGTACAACTTCGTCACATAAAGACGTGCATGTATATACTCAACACTAGCTAAATCATTTACGCCCTCCGCCTGCAAAAACGCTAAAAAATCTAGTAGATCCGATTCATACTCCCGCACTGTATGAACAGAGAAGTTTTTTTCAATTTGAATATAAAGCATAAACTGCTCAAGTGCATCTTGGGACGAAACTAACATTAAAAGATTCACCACCAACGAATTATTATAAACCTTTTGTATATTACGGCTCATTACCATAACGTGGGATTGGTTTTTTTGTTCGGGCTAGTCGCTTTCCCGAGGGCGTCCAGTCTGAACAGGAAACCAATATTTATACATAGCATACGTTTCAACGTCATCCCTAACGTTTGGTGATGAACCCAAATACTTACACCTTGCTATTAAAAATGTACAATTTCGTGTATCTCTTTAGTTTGTCATGTTGGGTATCGTTAATGTAGAAAACATACATATTGACACTATACCTATCTTCATCATATAGCAAGTGGAAATGTTTATATTTTGAGAAAATCTCCATACAAAATAATAAAATACGTGTAAATTAGCATTTTACCTACAAAAAAGAAAAAGCCTCTAAGAGTATATCAACTTTTAGAGGCTTTTTGCAATCAAATTGTTTGTGAATTCACAAAATTACGAATTGTACTTATTGCACGTGTAGCATGCATCTCTGCACGCTCTGGTTTTGAACGACGTCCTGGTGGTAGTTCAGGGAAAATTCCAAAGTTAACGTTCATTGGCTGGAAGTTTTTCGATTGTGCTTCTGTTATATAACGCGCCATACTTCCTAATGCCGTTTCAAATGGGAAGATAAGTTGTTCTTGTCCTAATGCTAAACGAGCCGCATTAATACCAGCAATTAAACCACTACCAGCAGATTCAACATATCCTTCGACACCTGTCATTTGACCAGCGAAGAAAATATTTTTTCGCTCGCGAAGCTGATAAGTTTTCTCTAGAACTTTTGGTGAATTAATGAACGTATTTCTATGCATAACTCCATAACGAACGATTTCAACATTCTCTAATCCCGGAATTAATTGCAGTACTTCTTTCTGTGGTCCCCATTTTAAATGAGTTTGGAAGCCAACGATATTGTAAAGAGTTCCTGCTGCATCATCTTGACGTAATTGAACAACAGCATAAGGTCGTTTCCCTGTTTTTGGATCTTCTAGACCTACTGGTTTCATCGGTCCAAATAACATTGTTTTCTCCCCACGAGCAGCCATTACTTCGATAGGCATACAACCTTCAAAGTAAATTTCCTTTTCAAATTCTTTTAATGGCACAACCTCTGCTTCGATTAACGCTTGACGGAAACGATCAAATTCTTCCTTTGTCATAGGACAGTTTAAATAAGCTGCTTCCCCTTTATCGTAACGAGATTTTAAATAAACCTTTTCCATATCGATGCTGTCTTTTTCAATAATTGGTGCTGCTGCATCATAGAAATATAAATAATCTAAACCTGTTAAGCCCTGAATTTTTTCAGCTAAATCTTTCGATGTTAGTGGTCCTGTGGCAATCACAGTAATGCCTTCTGGAATTTCAGTGACTTCTTCATGAATTACTTCGACAAGAGGATGATTTTTCACAGAGTCTGTCACATAGCCCGCAAACTCATGACGATCCACTGCTAATGCACCGCCTGCCGGTACTGAACATGCATCTGCTGCCTTCAAAATAACAGAATCTAAAATACGCATTTCTTCTTTAATCACACCTACGGCATTTGTTAATCCATTTGCACGTAATGAGTTTGAACAAACAAGCTCTGCAAATTTATCAGTATGGTGTGCTGGAGTTTGCTTTACCGGACGCATTTCATAAAGTTTAACTTTCACACCACGTTGAGCAATTTGCCAAGCTGCCTCACTGCCCGCAAGACCTGCGCCTATTACATTTACTACTTGTTCAGTCATGTTCTTACCATCTTTCTATCATTGAGTAGGTGTCTCTTCATAGTCACATTTCGTACACTGAATTTGTACACCTTTTTTAATTTTTTTCTCTACTAATAATGCACTACATTTAGGGCATGGTCTACTAATTGGCTTGTCCCAAGAAACAAATTCACACTCAGGGTACTGATTGCAACCATAGAATAAACGCTTTGTTTTACTCTTTCGTTCTACAATTTCGCCAGTTTCACAGGAAGGACATTTTACACCAATAGGTTTCATAATAGCTTTTGTATTGCGGCAATCTGGGAAGTTTGAACAAGCCATAAATTTCCCATATCGTCCAAGCTTAAAGACCATTGGAGATCCACAAAGCTCACAATCCTCGCCAGCGGGTTCATCTTTTATAACAACCTTTTCCATAGCCTCATCTGCATACTTTACATGGACCTCAAAATCCTTATAAAACTCACGGACAATTTCTTTCCACTGACGACTACCTTCTTCAATATCATCCAAATCTTGCTCCATTTGTGCTGTGAATTCGATATTTATTTCATCAGGGAAAAACTCTAGTACGAGTTGATGCACGATTTCTCCCAGCTCAGTCGGCATAAACCGTTTTGCATCTAATACGACATAGCCACGGCGCTGTATTGTATCGAGGGTCGGTGCATATGTGGACGGGCGCCCTATACCTAACTCTTCCATTGTCTTTACAAGACGCGCCTCAGAATAGCGTGGTGGTGGCTGTGTAAAATGTTGCTTTGGCTCAATTTCAAGAGATTTTACTTGATCGCCAACTTCCATTTCAGGTAGCAGCTTTGTTGTTTCTTCAGTTTGATCATCTGTACCCTCAATATATAACTTCATAAAGCCAGCAAATTTAACTTGTGAGCCGTTTGCACGGAATAAAACATCCCCATTTTGCAAATCAACAGCAACTGTATCAAGTACAGCCGGCGCCATCTGACTAGCGATAAAGCGCTCCCAAATTAAACGATATAAGCGCAATTGGTCGCGACTAAGCACTGCTTTTAATTCATCTGGAGTTCGTATCGTACTAGTTGGACGAATGGCCTCATGGGCATCTTGTGCATTGGATGCTTTTTTAGCCTGCTTCGACTCCGTGGAGATGAATTCTTTACCGTACTTGGATTCAATGTAGGCAATTACTTCAGTTTTTGCTGTGTCCGAAATACGTGTAGAATCGGTACGCATATAAGTAATTAAACCGACTGTCCCCTCTTTTTTACCAATATCAATACCTTCATATAATTGTTGGGCAAGCATCATCGTTTTCTTAGCACGGAAATTTAACTTACGTGCGGCCTCTTGCTGTAAAGAAGATGTTGTAAAAGCAGGTGCTGCATTTCGTTTACGTTCTTTTTTAGATACATTGACAACTTCAAAACTTGTACCTTTAACATTTTTTAAAATAGATTTTACTTGCTCTTCATTTGTTAATTTAATTTTTTCTTTGCCATTACCATAATAAAGCGCATCGAACGTTTTCTTACCTTTTTCAAAAGAACCTTCAATTGTCCAATATTCTTCCGGTTGGAAGTTTTTAATTTCATTTTCACGATCAATAATCATGCGTAGTGCTACAGATTGTACTCGTCCTGCTGATAATCCCTTTTTAACCTTTTTCCAAAGAATTGGACTAATGTTATAACCAACAAGTCTATCCAAAATACGGCGTGTTTGTTGTGCATCTACTAAATCCATATTAATAGGACGTGGATTTTTAAAGGATTCTACAATCGCATCCTTTGTAATTTCATTAAAAACAACACGACAATCTGAATTAATATCAATATTTAACGCAGTCGCAAGGTGCCAAGCAATCGCTTCTCCCTCGCGGTCTGGATCGGCCGCTAGGAAAACTTTCTTCACTTTTTTAGCTGCAGACTTTAAGTCCTGTAAAACAGGACCTTTACCACGAATAGTAATATATTTAGGTTCAAAATCATTTTCAGGACCAACACCCATTTGGCTACGTGGTAGATCACGAACATGCCCGATTGACGCTTTCACTTTATATTTTTTCCCTAAATATCGTTCAATTGTTTTTGCTTTTGCTGGTGATTCTACAATCACTAAATAATCCGCCATCTATGTCTCCCCCTTAGAGAGGTCTATTGCTATTTTTTAAGTTACCTGTTGCAAAATGTATAACAGATTTTAAGATAATGCAACTTTTTTTCAATTTTTGTTAGAAAAGAGAGTAAGTGTTTCAACGATTTCGTGACCATTGCACACCGGAATAGCTCCTTCTAATAGTAGTTTATTTGTGCCTTTTGATTGCTCCGCATTAATTGGACCCGGTACAACAAATACATCTTTTCCTTGCTCTAAAGCATATTCTGTTGTAATAAGTGTGCCACTTCTTAATGCTGCTTCGGTTACAACTAAAGCTTTGGACAATCCACTAATTATTCGGTTCCGCATTGGAAAATGCCATTTTTCTGGCTTCATATATGGGGGATACTCTGTGACAAGTAACTGATGCTCCGCCATATGCTCAGCGAGCGACTGGTTTTCCTTAGGGTATATAAAATTAAACCCATGTCCAAGCACTGCAATTGTGGAACCACCAACTTTTATGGTTGTCTCATGAGCGATCGTATCTGCCCCTCTTGCAAGCCCGCTTACGACAATATATTCGTGTTCAACAAGAGGCGGGACAATTAGGTCCAACGCAGTCTTTGTATAAGTTGTAGCCTTTCTAGAGCCTATAATGGCTACTTGTTTTTCTTTCGTTAATAAAGAATACCGACCTTTCACATACAATACAGTAGGTGGACTGGATATTTCAAATAATTGCGCCGGGTATAAAGGATGATGAAAAGGGATAGGGAAAATATTAGCCCGTTCATACGCTTCCCGAAACGAAAATGTCATAATTTGTCGAAAACTCTTGGATATTTCCAACGCTCTTTGGGATGATATTTGCAATGCTTTGGCAATCTCGTTGGGGGGCACTTCTTCAAAATAACTTAGTATATCCACCGGGGACAATAATTGCTGAAGTTTTTGAAGTGGCAATGGGTATATATAATGTAAAGCTAGTAATCTCTGTGTATCAACTGATAAAATCATTTAAAAACCTCCTTTTAATAGAAGAAATTAAATGACCGCATCTTTAATGACATAGCTTTTTTAGACAGTAAGTAGGGAGTTAGCTATTTCATCTCTTAAAGCCGTGTCTAAATAAAGAAAAAGATGTAGCCACAACGTGCTACATCTTCCATTTTAATGGGTTTTACACTTTTCGTATAGCCCTTTTTCTTTGATTACTTTAATAAGTGTGTCACCAATGACAGATGGCGTTTCTGCTACTTCAATACCAGCAGCATTCATTGCTTTAATTTTCTCTGCTGCTGTTCCTTTACCACCTGAAATAATAGCACCAGCGTGACCCATACGTTTTCCTGGAGGCGCTGTTTGGCCACCGATAAAGCCAACGACAGGCTTCGTCATATTCGCTTTAATCCACTCAGCCGCCTCTTCTTCAGCTGTACCTCCAATTTCCCCGATCATTACCACTGCATATGTTTCCGTATCGTTGTTAAACGCTTCCAAAACATCGATAAAGTTCGTACCATTGACAGGGTCTCCACCGATACCTACAGCTGTAGTTTGGCCAATACCAGCTTGTGTCAATTGGTGTACAGCTTCGTATGTTAACGTACCAGAGCGAGAAACAACCCCTACATGCCCTTTCGTATGGATATAACCTGGCATAATACCAATCTTACATTCATCTGCTGTAATAACACCTGGACAGTTCGGACCAACTAGACGTGTCTTTTTACCTTCCATATAACGTTTAACCTTAACCATATCAAGGACAGGAATATGTTCAGTAATACAGATTGTTAATTCTAATTCAGCATCAACTGCCTCTAAAATAGCATCCGCCGCGAATGGAGCAGGTACATAAATAACTGAAGTTGTTGCGCCTGTTGCAGCTACAGCTTCCACTACAGTGTTAAATACAGGCACTCCTTCGATTTCCAGACCACCTTTACCTGGTGTTACACCAGCTACAATTTTAGTACCATAATCAAGCATTTGCTTCGTATGGAAAAGCGCTGTTTCGCCCGTAATCCCTTGTACAATTACCTTCGTATCTTTATCAATAAATACAGCCATTGTTCTCCCTGCCTTCCTTAGCCTACTAGTCCCACAATTTTTTGTGCACCGTCAGCCATTGAATCCGCTGCAACGATGTTTAAACCAGATGCATTTAATATTTCTTTTCCAAGTTCCACATTTGTACCTTCTAAACGTACAACTAATGGCACAGCTAAGCCAATTTCTTTGGCAGCTGTCACAACACCCTCGGCAATAATGTCACATTTCATAATTCCGCCAAAAATGTTTACGAAAATACCTTTTACATGTGGATCAGAAAGAATAATTTTGAAAGCTTCTGTTACTTTTTCTGCCGTTGCACCGCCACCTACATCTAAAAAGTTAGCAGGGCTTCCGCCATAATAGCTAATTGTGTCCATTGTAGCCATTGCAAGACCCGCTCCATTAACCATACAGCCAATGTTGCCATCTAGAGAAATATAACTAAGATCATATTTTGATGCTTCGATTTCCTTTGGATCTTCTTCATCAAAATCGCGTAATTCGACAATATCTTTATGACGATACAACGCATTTGCATCGAAATTAAATTTAGCATCTAATGCCAAAACTTCTCCTTGTCCAGTTATAACAAGTGGATTAATTTCTACAATAGAAGCATCTTTGTCGATAAATGCTTGATACAAACCTAACATTAATTTAACAGCTTTCCCTACTAGGTTAGCTGGAATATTCATATTAAACGCCATGCGACGTGCCTGGAAACCTGTTAATCCAACAACTGGATCCACAACTTCTTTGAAGATTTTTTCTGGATTTGATGCTGCTACTTCTTCAATATCCATGCCACCCTCTTCAGACCCCATCATTGTTACACGGGATGTTGCGCGGTCTAATACTAGACTTAAATAATATTCTTTTTGAATATCAGAACCCTCTTCAATATATAAGCGTTTTACTTCTTTTCCCTCTGGACCTGTTTGATGAGTTACTAAAATTTTACCTAGTAATTCTTTTGCGTATGCACGCACCTCGTCAAGGTTTTTAGCGATTTTTACGCCTCCCGCCTTACCGCGTCCACCTGCATGAATTTGCGCCTTGACTACTGTCACATTAGAGCCAAGTTCTTTCGCTACTTTCACTGCTTCATCAGGGGAAAAAGCTACTTTTCCGTTTGGTACAGCTACACCATATTTTCTAAGAATCTCTTTCCCTTGATATTCATGGATATTCATAATACATCCTCCCATCAAACATTTGCATAAAATTGTTTTACTAACATAATCTATTCTAACGAAAGATTCTGATAAAGTCTATACCTTGTCTCTTATTCATTTTTTATCTTTTAATATGACGCTTTTTACTGTTTTGTGTACTAAAACAGAGTTTTATGAAAATCAGAATTCTCTATTTTTTCTATTTTTTCGGCATATTGTTGGTCTAATCGATAAATAAATGCAAAAACCTCAGCAACAGCTTCAAACAATTCTTCCGGGATTGACTCATTTAAATCTAATTGTCCAAGTAAATGAACAAGGTTAGGATCCTCATAAATTGGGATTTCGTGCTCATTCGCGCGTGCTAATATATTTTCTGCTATTTTCCCTTTTCCTTTTGCTACTACTGTTGGACTATCAAAACTTCCTAACTTATACGTGAGAGCGATAGCCTCTTTTCGAGTAAATTTTTCTTCACTCATACGCGAAAATCCACCCCATTATGTTCCTCCTGCTGTTCTACTACAGGTGTTTTTGCAGGTTGGGCTTTTTCAAATTGCTTAATAAAAACGCCTGAAAGTTGATATTCTTTTTCTGCTAGGCCAATTTTCAACGCTGCTTTCAGCGGTTCTGCAAGTGGAATAATATCATCATTTCCATTAAATACTGTCACAGAAACTACACGATTTTGAACCTGCATATCAATAACGGTTTCTTTCATAGATTCCATTTGTAAATAAAATAGTATACGCGCATAATTGGCATCAATTTTACCGTCTTCCTGCATGCGCCCATTCCACTGCAATGTTGCATCCATTTTCCTACCAAAGAATTCTAATGGTACTTGCATAATAAGCTGATGCTGATGACCATTCTCCCCTGATGCTAGCTGCATGCCGTTCATGCGTGCCATTAACATTTCTGCTGCTTCCTTCAGCTGCGGAGAAATATGTGTTTCCTGCAATAATGTATGTAGCTGCGGTTTTAATTGATGTGCAATCTGCTGTAAATCTGCTGACTTATTACTAAGTGTCGCTTCATAGCTAACTCCTAGATTTTTTAATACTGTTTTAAGTGCATGTTCCATTGCTTTACTGTCCATAGAATTTTGTACATGGGCATCTGCTTGCGTCACGATTTGCTGAATCATTGCTTGCGGGGATTCAACACTATTTTTCATAAGACTTCGCATGAATGCTTCATTTTGTAGCGGAGTAGTAGCTTCATGCTTTAAAAGCGATAATAAATGGTCCTTTACTGAAAGAGCATTGGCGTCTTGTGTAAATAAACGCTCCGAAGAATTTTCTGCAAACGCTTTTATAAATTGTTCTTGCATCTGTTTTGCGAAAATCTCTAGCGTTTGTTTAGTTGCTGGTAGCTGATTAAATCGATCGATAAGTTGATTGAATGACTGCTTTTGTTCGTTGGTTAGCAAGCTTTGATTTGCTGTCCAAGATTTAAGCTGGTCAACTAGATGATTTATATTGTCAGATTTTGTCGTTAAAATTGATTGAATAACTTCTCCAGCCTGTTGAAACTGATTTGATTGAATAGACTTTACATTGCTAAGGCTCGACCAGTTTTGCAAGGTTGCCTGCTGAGGAAGTATCCCTGCCTCTTTTAAAATAGTCATGGCTTGAATCTTTTCACTCATAGAAGCAGCATTATTCGATAATATTTGTATGGATTTGGCAAGTACTAAACTACCTGTTTCTACTTCAAAAGGCTTTGCAATAGCCATTACCTGTTGGATTAGATTTTGCTTAAGGTTTTCTGGTAAAGCTATTTCTTTCGTTAAAAGCTGTGTAAAGTTATCCATTACGGAAACCATGCCAGTAGTTTTTTGTCCACTTATAAGAGCATGAAAAACATCATTTGTCATCGGCATTTTAAGCTCCACCATTTTTTGAATAGCTTGTAGGGCATCCATCTTAGTAACACCCTCTGGTAATGCCTTTAACCACATTTCTGCCTGCATTAGCTGCTCTTTTGAAATCGGTAGCTGCGCTTTCATAAAATGAGCTAGAAGTTGCTGCATCTCAGCTGTTTTGGGTAAATTCATTGAGTCAAGTAACTGATTAATTTGTTGGCTTTGAGAAGCCGTTTGTCCCATAGGGCCCGTAACAACTTTTAGTTCTGTTTGTGGGCTTGTACCAGTTACTTGGAAGAAGTGGGCATCCCCTGCTTTTAGCGGCACTTCGAGTTTAGCAATAAACTTCTGATGGCCAACCTGTATTTCTGCCATTTGATCTGGATATAATTGTTTGATTGTTCCTTGAAATACTTGCCCTTGTTTTAAAGTAAGTGGCTGATTATTTAGGGTTAAAGCAGTTTGTTGCATTTGAATCGGATTAAAAGATGTGGCTGTCATATACGTACTCCTTTCATCAACTACTCCTTGTAATTGGCGTCCTTTTTAACGTGAGGTAGATTTTTGCTCCGACTGGGCGCCTTCCTAGAGGGCCTAGTCGGAGCTCTAATCAACTTATTCACATGATATACGTTTTTACAAATGTCATTTCTAACTGCTTGAATGTGCCTTTTATTTTTTGCTTGCTATTATGTTTTAAAAATGACATCCGCCGGAACATTAACTTATTTCAGCGGATGTTTGTACAATAAACATTTGTAGCTGTCGCTTTGCTTTCGCTACATAAAACACTTGTAGCTGTCGCTTTGCTTTCGCTACATAAACCATCGCTGAAACAAATTAAAGCATTGACTTTATCGGCTCAAATGATTTGCGATGATGAATAGTTGGACCAAACTCTTCAAGGGCTATTAAATGCTGTTTTGTTCCATATCCTGCATGCTGAGCAAAACCATACATAGGGAATTCCTCGTCCAATTGATCCATATAATCATCTCGAGCTGTTTTTGCCAATATGGATGCAGCTGCAATAGCTAAGCTTTTCGCATCCCCTTTAATTATTGAATCCTGCGGAATAGAGATTGGCAGCGTCATAGCATCAACTAGCACATAATTAGGTTTTATAGCTAACGATTCTACACTTGTCTTCATCGATTGCTTCGTCGCTTCGTAAATATTTAATTCATCAATTTGCTGTGTTGATTGGAAATGGATAAAGTAACATAATGCATGCTCTTTTACTAAAGCAGCATAAGCATTGCGTTTATTTTTTGATAATTGCTTTGAATCATTTAAGCCGACTAGAGCTTCACAGTTCGCAGGTAAAATAACAGCTGCTGTTACTACCGGCCCTGCTAACGGTCCACGCCCTGCTTCATCTACCCCTGCAATTAAAGTATTCTCTCCTCCGTAACTTCGATCGAAATCAATTTTCGCTTGATGTTCCTGCAGTATCTGTTGCTTTTTCTCTTGGCACTTTTGCCAACTTTGCCAAGCCTTTTGCACACCTGCACGTTCATCGGTTGCTACCCCTGTCATCCAGTCCTGCCATTCCTCCGCTTCTTTCAATGCTGTAGTAATTTCTTTAATCGTTTTCATATATTTACTCCCTATTGGTTCTTAACAGTTATTCGCTAATTTTACTTTTTAGTGGGCTAAGGATTAACCCTAACGTTTTGGCGTTCTTCACAATATATCCTTTTTTGTAATATGTACTTGAATGCACAGCACTCTTCATGCCGCACATTTGCAGCCTGAGTCTTCTCGTCCATGCTCTTATACTAACAATACTTTTTTAGAAAGAACAGGTTTGGAATCGTATTACATTTAATGGTATTCCGTGTATATTAATTGATTGTAGTGGAGGTTGGGCGACTCCTTAGGAATCAGCAATTGAGGAACAAAGGCTAAAACCATCACATCCTGCGATAACACCTTCATGACCAACACCGGTGCCGCTTCACTTTCACGCAAAAAACATCTGTTGGCCCGAGACCACGCAGCGAGCAGCGCGAGTGAAGCTGCTCATCGGACGCCCCCAGAAGTCTTTGCTCTTTTGCGAAAGCGAAGCGCAAGCCTTCACTACAATCAATCCCTACGTTATAACGAAAAGCTCCAAATCCATTCAAAAATATTTATTGCTTTTTTCTCGCTCTATATCATTTATCGGCAAGATGGCGTATTCCTAAAAGAAAAACTGTCACACTCACGATTTAAGGCGTGAGTGTGACAGTTTTATTACTGTTCTGTTTCTTTTTCAAGTTGTTCGTCAACAAAATCAAATGTTAGTTTACCTAATTGCAACCCACGGATATCGCGAACGACTAGTTGAGCTACTTGATCATAATCGATTTCTCCTCCAGGACCGAAAACACGGCGAAGTTTACCGATATGATCGAAGGTATCCACTAAATCTTCATGGATAAACTGGAAGCCATAGCGTTCTTCCATTCGTGCCGGATAATGAACGGATAAAAAGCGTAGACCATATACAGCTAAATCCTCCATATTCGTTATAGTATCCTTTATAGCACCTGTTAAGGCTAATTTAAAGCCTACTTCTTGGTCTTCGAATTTCGGCCATAAAATACCTGGCGTATCGAGTAATTCTAGCTCCTTGCCAACCTTTATCCATTGCTGAGCCTTAGTGACCCCTGGCGTATTCCCTGTTTTTGCGATATTTTTCTTCGCTAAGCGATTAATAAGCGTCGATTTTCCTACGTTCGGAATGCCAACAATCATTGCACGAATGGCTCTTGGCTTCATCCCACGTGATTTCATGCGTTCAAATTTTTCTTTCAAAATTTCTTGAGCAGCCTTTGTCACCTGCTGTAATCCTTTGCCTTCAAGAGAATTGATTGCAACCGCCTTATGACCTCGTTGCGCAAAGTATTCAACCCATTTACGTGTTTCGTGCTCATCTGCCATATCTGACTTATTTAAGATAAGGAGACGCGGTTTTTGATTGATTACTTCGTCGATCATCGGATTTCGGGAAGATAGCGGTAAACGTGCATCTATTAATTCAAATATAATATCAACTAGCTTTAATTTTTCTGTAACTTCTCTGCGGGCCTTTGCCATATGCCCAGGAAACCATTGTATAGTCATATCTATACCTCCTAAACTAAAAGAAAAAGGGAGTGTTTAGCCCTCCCTTTCAAGAATTACTTTACAATTTTAATATCACTAAACGGCCAGAAAATCAGACTTGTACTTCCAATAATCTCTTTCTGATCGACGACTCCAATAATACGACTGTCCTTACTGTATCGACGATTATCTCCCATAACGAAAACATAGCCTTCTGGAATTACATTATCTTTTAGGTTTACATCAATGTCTTTTAATGTAAAATCCTCGGTTAAAGTACCTTCTGTAATTTTTGATTTGTAAGCATCTAAATAAGGTTCATCTATCGGTTCACCATTAATGTATAATTGATCATTTTTATACTCCAATGTCTCTCCTGGAAGCCCAATAACACGTTTAATATAGTTTTTCTTTTCAGGAGCATGGAATACCACAATATCAAAGCGTTTTGGTTCACCTATTTTATAACCGATTTTATTCACAATCATACGGTCGCCATCTTCAAGGGTTGGCATCATGGATTGGCCATCTACTGCAATGGGTGTAAATAAAAAATAACGAATAATCGCTGCAATCGCAAATGCAATTAGAAGTGCCTTTGTCCATTCCCATAGTTCATTCTTTTCCTTTATCTGTTTTTCCATCGAGATTTGCCCCCTTGTCTATCCTCATTTTAGTTGATAGCTATTTAAGATGACAAGCAAAAAGAAAAGGGGCTTGTTACACAAGCCCCTCACTTTTAAGTCATAATTATCGAATTTCTTTAATACGAGCAGCTTTACCACGTAGGTTACGTAGGTAGTAAAGTTTAGCACGACGTACTTTACCACGACGTACAACTTCTAAGTTAGCGATTTTTGGTGTGTGTACAGGGAATGTACGTTCAACACCTACACCGTAAGAAATTTTACGAACTGTGAAAGTTTCGCTAATACCGCCACCACGACGTTTAATTACTACACCTTCGTATACTTGTACACGTTCACGAGTACCCTCTACTACTTTCACGTGTACCTTAACAGTATCACCAGGACGGAAAGTTGGTAGATCAGTGCGAAGCTGAGCTTTTGTAATCTCTGTAATAATGTTTGACATTGTTTTCTCTCCTTAGACAGATGCTCTTGCACGCAATCTATGCCACAGCGGAACACCGTAATTCAGTACTTCACATAGAAGTACAGAATAGATGTTATCATAAATATAGATAGCAATCAAGCATCTTTATCGTTATTTTTAAGTTTTTCTAGATACAATTTTTGCTTGTCTGTTAATGGATAATTCTCGAGCAAATCAGGACGACGCTCGAATGTTCTTTTCAGAGATTCTTCCATACGCCATTGCTCAATCTTTGCGTGATTGCCCGATAGTAAGACATCAGGTACTTTCATCCCACGAAATTCAGCGGGGCGTGTATAATGTGGGTGCTCTAGAAGACCCGTTGAGAACGAATCTTGTATGTGGGAATCCTCTTGTCCTAAAACCCCCGGCAGAAGTCGTACAACGCTATCTATAACTGTCATAGCCCCTAGCTCGCCACCAGTTAATACGAAATCTCCAATTGAAATCTCATCTGTGACAAGATGCTGACGAATGCGTTCATCATAACCTTCGTAATGACCACATAAAAATACTAGCTCTTTTTCTTGCGCCAGCTCTTCTGCCTTTTTTTGAGTAAAGCGCTCACCTTGTGGGCACATCAAAATGATACGAGGATTTTTCCCTTCTGTAATGGCCTCGACAGCGCTAAACATCGGCTCTGGTTTTAAGACCATTCCCGCACCACCACCATACGGATAATCGTCTACTTGATTATGCTTATTACCCGAAAATCCACGGAGATCAGTGACTTCCAGATTTACAGCACCTTTTTCCTGCGCCTTCTTTAATATGGACGCTCCAAAAACGCCTGTAAACATATCCGGAAATAAACTTAACACATGAATATTCATCATAGTAGACCTTCCATTACATGGATCACTATTTTCTTCTCATCAATATTAATTTCCTTGACGATATCCTCGATATACGGGATATAATGCTCTTTTTTAGTGCCTTTGACTACCCACACATCGTTTGCACCTGTTTGAAGAATGTCGGTCACTGCTCCAATTGTTTCGCCTTCTTCAGATACAATTGTACAGCCAATTATTTCGTGGAAGAAATATTCATTTTCCTCTAATAAATCATCTGTCAATTGATCTTTCGTAATTTTGAGCATTCCTTCTTTGAAAGGCTCAACCAAGTTGATGTTATTCATTCCCTCAAAGGTTAACAAAATAAAGTTTTTATGACGACGCACTGATTCAATTGTTACCCACGTTGGCTTTTTATCGTCTTTTTTAAACGCCGCAAGCTTTATTCCCACTGCAAAGCGCTCTTCCTCAAAATCAGTTGTTGATAATACACGCACCTCACCGCGAATACCGTGCGTATTGACAATACGACCTACATTAAACCATTCCATTCAAATCTCACCTCATATCAATTTCGCCTTGGCGTAATTGCGTCCGGATTTTGAATTGTGCCCAGGCCTACGCGAAGTAGGTAGGTAAGTTAACCGTTTTCGCAGGATGCGAAGGTTTTAGGCTAACATCCTTCATTTCATTCCTTTCAAAATCCGTGACATCCGCCGGAGGCTTTATCTTCATTCAGCGGGAGTTTGAAATCCGCTGAAAAGGAATCACATCCTCATTCATCTCACAACCTTAAGAGGCGGGAGTCTTAAGCTGAATGAAGATAAAAAATGCTAAAACATGCTCGTCCCCGTCAAGCTACTTGCTAGCCAGATCAAAAAGTAACATTTCTCTCACCTTTCACCTACAAAAACAGTTTAACTTTTGGTGGACGGTGTTATAGCTAAGACGTTGACCAGTCTTCCTCAATGTCATTATGTTCAATTATCTCTCAATGTAACTAAGATAATGAAAAAAGGAAGGAACCGGCAAGCTCCTTCCTTTTAAGTCCAGATTTTACGCTTTACCTCAAGGCCACTTCGAATTCCTAAGCGCATGTAAACATACCTGTTAGGACTCTCCAGTGCTTGTTGCATATAAAAGAGCGTGAAAATCTTTTCTTTCAATCCAATATATCGACGTAGGTCTTTTTTTGATGGTGACTACCCGCCGCTGAATAAACAATTGTACGAATCGCTTTCGCTACTCGCCCTTGCTTGCCTATGACTTTCCCTCGATCCTCTGGATGAACAAAAAGTTTATAAACAATTCGATTTGCATTTTCATCCGTCTCTATACGAACTTCTTCTGGATAATCGACTAACGGTAAAACGATTGCTTCAATCAGCTGCTTCAAAGACCTCGCCCCCGATTATTTACTGAATTTTTGGTTATGGTATTTTTCCATGATACCTTGTTCTGAGAACAAGTTACGCACTGTATCTGATGGTTTTGCACCGTCAGTTAACCATTTAAGAGCTTTCTCTTCATCAATGTTTACAGTAGCTGGTTTAGTTAGTGGGTTGTAAGTACCAACTGTTTCGATTGAACGACCGTCACGTGGTGAACGAGCGTCTGCAACTACGATACGATAGAAAGGAGATTTTTTAGCTCCCATACGTTTTAAGCGAATTTTAACTGCCATTTTAATAGCACCTCCGAATAAGTTTCACACAAGATAGTATATTATCAATGTTTAGGTTGTTTGTAAAGTGTTTTTTCTTAACACCTATAAAATATTATTTAAACAATGAATCGAAGCCTGGTAGTTTCATCTTTTTCTTTCCTTTTCCACTCGCCATGCCTGTCATTTGCTTCATCATTTTTTTCATTTCTTCAAATTGCTTCAATAGACGATTTACCTCTTGAATTGATGTCCCAGAACCCTTCGCTATACGCTTTTTACGGCTACCGTTAATAATTTCTGGATTCGTCTTTTCAGCAGGTGTCATCGAATAAATAATCGCTTCTACGCGACCCATTTGCTTATCATCGACTTTAACATTGTCTAAGCCTTTGATTTTGCCGGCACCTGGCAACATTTTTAAAATTTCGTCAAGTGGGCCCATTTTCTTTACTTGTTGCAATTGTTCCACGAAATCATCGAACGTAAAGGTCTGGGATTTAAATTTTTCCTCTAGTTCTTTAGCCTTTGCTTCGTCAACATTCGCCTGAGCCTTTTCTATAAGTGATAGAACGTCACCCATTCCTAATATACGGGACGCCATACGCTCTGGATGGAAAGGTTCCAGCGCATCCATCTTCTCACCCATACCAACAAACTTAATAGGCTTCTGTGTAACGGAACGAATTGATAACGCCGCACCACCACGTGTATCACCATCTAGCTTTGTTAAAACGACTCCTGTAATACCGACTGCTTCATTAAAGCTTTCTGCCACGTTTACAGCATCCTGACCTGTCATAGCATCTACAACTAGGAATACTTCATCCGGCTCTTTTAACGCACGAATATCCTTTAATTCTTGCATTAAATCTTCATCGATATGCAAGCGACCAGCTGTATCGATAATAACGACATCATGATGTTCTTCTTTTGCCAATTCAATTGCCTGACGTGCAATTTCTACTGGAGATACATCGGTTCCTAATGCAAAAACAGGTAGGGATAACTGCTTGCCTAATGTTTGTAACTGCTGAACAGCCGCTGGACGATAAACGTCTGCAGCAACTAGTAATGGCTTACGATTATATTTTTTACGTAACACATTTGCCAATTTACCTGTAGTTGTCGTTTTACCTGCACCTTGTAAGCCGACCATCATAATGACAGTTGGTGGCTTTGTATTAAATTTAATTGGGCTTTGCTCGCCACCCATTAATTCTGTTAATTCTTCTTGTACGATTTTAATAACTTGCTGACCTGGTGTTAAGCTTTGCATAACATCTACACCGACAGCACGTTCACTGACCTTTTTAACGAATTCTTTGACTACTTTTAAGTTAACATCCGCCTCGATTAAAGCAAATCGGACTTCGCGCATCATTTCTTTAACGTCTTGTTCCGATACTTTACCTTTACCTTTAATCTTTTGGATCGTTCCTTGGAGTCGTTCCGCTAATCCTTCAAAAGCCATTGCTTTCGCCTCCTAATCCCATTCTTTCAACTGTTCTATAAGCGTTAGCTGCTCTTCAATTGTCATACTTTGTTCTGTAATCCCTGTTGTTAGCTGCGCAAGCATTTGTGTACGTTGTTGAAATTTTTCAAGTAAACATAGTTTTTCTTCATATTCTTCAAGCATCGCTTCTGTTCGACGAATATTATCATAAACAGCTTGGCGTGAAACCCCATACGATTCAGCGATTTCTCCAAGTGAGTGATCATCTAAATAATAGAGTTCCATATAACTTCGTTGCTTATCTGTTAATAATGCTTGATAAAAGTCGAAGAGAAAGTTCATGCGTGTTGTTTTTTCAAGTAGCATCGAATGTTTCTCCTCCCGTTATTAGTCATTTGTATCATAACGAAAAGCGCCCGTCTGTGTCAAGGTAATCTCCTTGTCTAAAAGCTTTAATTAACTGCTTTTTAGGTGTTTTCCACCTATAGCCAGTATTTCCCTTTTAAACAATGCGATTCCCCTGTTTACAGACGAGCGCTTCAAATTACTTGTGAGCCATTAGTCCTCACTATTTTGTAATTCTTTATCTAAACCATCAGCAAATAAGCCATACACATAACGCTCTGCATCAAATGGTTGTAAATCATCCATTTTTTCACCAAGACCAACAAACTTTACAGGAATGTGTAATTTATTACGAATAGCAAGAACAATACCGCCTTTTGCAGTGCCGTCAAGCTTTGTTAAAACGATCCCCGTTACATTTGTAGCTTCCTTAAATGTTTGTGCTTGAACAAGTGCATTTTGGCCTGTTGTTGCATCTAATGCTAATAGTACTTCATGTGGAGCATTCGGTATCTCACGAGAGATTACTCGATGAACTTTTTCAAGCTCATTCATTAAGTTTACTTTGTTTTGTAAGCGCCCTGCTGTATCACAAATTAACACATCTGCATTACGGTTTTTCGCTGCACGAATGGCATCATACATAACCGCCGCTGGATCTGAACCTTCCGATTGCTTAATCACTTCACAGCCTACACGGTCTCCCCAAACTTGTAATTGATCGATGGCACCAGCACGGAAAGTATCACCTGCCGCTAAAACAACTGTTTTACCTTGCGATTTTAGACGATGGGCAAGTTTACCGATTGTCGTCGTTTTCCCAACACCGTTTACCCCTACGAATAAAATTACCGTAAGCTCACCTTTAGGTTGCATATTAAGCTCGATTAAATCCTCTTCTCCTTGCTCATAAACTTCCACAAGTTTTTCAGAAATAATCGTTTGAATACCGTTTGTATCTTTTATATTTTTACGCTGAACCTCAAAGCGTAATTTGTCCATTAGCTCCATTACTGTTTCAAAGCCAACGTCTGCCTGTAATAATAAGTCTTCTAATTCTTCAAAGAAATCTTCATCCACTTTTCGATAACGAGCAACTAGATCGTTTACTTTAGAAGTAAATGAATTACGCGTTTTTTCAAGACCAGCCTTGAATTTTTGTGTAATAGACCATGCAGAAGGTTTTTTCTCCTTTTCAGGTTCTTCTACTACTGCGACTTCTTGCACTTCTTGTTGCTCTTGATCTTTAATTGCTACAGGAGTTTCTGTTTCAATTGAGGTTTCTGTTTCAGAAACTTCTTCAATTTTTTCCATTTCATCTACAGTTGCTTCAATTTGAGCAGGCTCTGTTGCTTCGTCTTGCTTCTGTTCAGCAGCTTCTTCTTCATTGATTGCTACTACTTTTTCTTCCTCGGTGGGATTGCCTGTCAATTTATCTTTTAAACGTTTAAAAAAACTCATGCTTGTTCGCTCCTTTGCTCCGCAAGTACGGGTTCATCTTCTAATTTTACTGATACAAGTTTAGATACGCCAGATTCCTGCATTGTAATACCATACAATACATCCGCTCCCTCCATCGTCCCTTTACGATGGGTGATCACAATAAATTGCGTATTGCGACTAAATTTCTTCAAATATTGGCTATATCGAACGACATTCGCCTCATCTAAAGCCGCCTCTACCTCATCGAGAATACAAAATGGTACAGGTCGAATATTTAGGATGGAGAATAATAACGCGATTGCAGTTAGTGCACGCTCACCACCGGAAAGCAAAGTTAGATTTTGTAATTTTTTCCCTGGAGGTTGTGCTACAATTTCTATACCTGTTTCTAGCAGATTCTGAGGGTCCAATAACACTAAATCCGCCTGTCCTCCACCAAATAATTCACGGAATACACGTTTAAATTGCTCTCGAATGGCATAGAAGGTTTCGCTAAATCGTAGCGTCATTTCTTCATCCATTTCTTTAATAGCCTCATGTAATGTTTCCTGTGCAGCAAGTAAATCCTCACGCTGCTCTGTTAAAAATGAATGGCGTTCAAGTACGCGATCGTATTCCTCGATGGCGCTCAAATTAACAGGACCTAGCTCTTCTATCGATTTCTTCAGTAATTTCACTCGACGTCGCATATGCTCTTCATCTTCAATTGCAAGGGCTAACTCCTCAGCTTCCTCATATGTTAGCTGATAGTTTTCTTCTAGCTGTTCATTGAAATTATTAATTTCAAACTCTACGCGACTTCGCTTCAATTCATTTGCACGTATCGCTTCAAGGTAGCCTTTATGCGTACGTTGCAATTCCTTCAGCTGTTCTTCTAAAGTAGTAAGCTCTTGTTGTTGTGCTACTTTTTCATCTTTTTTCTGTGAAATAGTGTCTTGCAACGAATCTCTTGTCGTTTTCCACGTAGCAACTTGCTCATCCACTTCTTCATCGCTTAAAAGTTTTGTCGATTCATCAGATTGAAGCCAGATTATTTCCTGAGAAATATTTTCGTCTTTTTGACGAGCTTTGTTTAATTGTAGGGCTAACTCTGCTGTAGCAATTTGTACTTGTGACATTTGCTCCTGCATTACCGCTAACTGCGAGCGTTTTTCAGCTGACTGCTCACGAAGTAAATCTTTCTCCGATTCACTTTGTAGCTTCACCTTGCTTAATTGCTCCACTGTTTCGTTTATCTCTAGCAGTTCTGTCGCTAGTGCCGTTAAACGCTCCGTAGACGCTTCCTTTTGAGCTAACAATGCTTCTTCGCGTGTTTTTACATCTTGTGTTTCATTTGAAGCAAAGGATACTCTTGCGGATAAGCTTTTCTCGACAACCTCTAGCTCGCGAATACGACTTGCCTGTTGCATTTCATCTTTTCGAAGTTGCTCACCGTCAAGCTTCAATTGTTCTACTTTGTCTCGCAATGTTGCAAGCTTCTCTTTCTCAACTGAGACAGCCTGTTCAGCACTATAAATAGATGCATCCAGCGATTCTAGTTTTACTATTAAACCATCTAATTCCGCTTTTCTTGTAAAGAGTGACGATTGTTGCTTCATTGCACCACCTGTTAATGAACCGCCTGCATTAACGATATCACCTTCAAGTGTTACAACACGATACCTAAACCCACATAAACGAGCAATTTGACTTGCACCTTCTAAACTTGATGCAACGATAACATTACCAAGGAGGTTCTCAACAATTGTGCGGTTGTTTTCATCGAACGTTACAAGTGCATCAGCCATTTGGACAAATGCTGGGTGCTCAGTTGCTAGCTGAATCATAGATAGATTGATCTTCCGTGACTTGATAACTGTTTTAGGTAAAAATGTTGCCCGTCCAGCTCTCTTTTGTTTTAACCAATGAATTGCCTGTTGAGCAAATTGTTCATTGGTTGTCACAATATGCTGAGAGGCTGCCCCTAATGCTGTTTCAATAGCCTGGGAATATTTCCCTTCAACTTGAATTAACTCAGCAACAGCTCCTTCAATCCCAGCTAATTCACTTTTATCACGTGCTAGTAATACTTCTTTTACGCCATGGAAAAACCCAGAGAAATCTGCTTCAAGCTCAGCAAGCGTATCTTTTCTAGCTTTCAGTTGCTGCTGATGCTGATAAGCTTTATAAAGCATATCCTGCTTTTCATTAAATGATGCATTGACGTTTTTAAGCTGTATTTGCAATGCTTCATATTGCTCAAGTTTTTCCTGTAAGTCATTAGTTGTTGTAGTATGAGCAACAACTAGCTTCTCTTTTTCAGCTAGAATTTGCGCAAGCTCTTGCCCGATTTCATCAGTTTGATCTAACATTCGTGTCGCCATCGCTTTTTGCTGCGCTAACTGTTGTTCGATATTTTTTAATTCATTTTTAACTGTTGCTTCTTCGTTTAAAGAGTCGATATAGCGGTTCTTTTGTTCTTCAATTTCTTCTTCAATTTCAGAAACTGAGCGATTTAAAGATTGTTCTAATTGCTTAATGCTTTGTTTCAGCGCTGCAACCTCTTGCTGTTTTTCAATGAACAATTCTTTTTTCTCTCGCTCTTGGGCTATAAGAGACTCAACCTCAGCTTTAGCTTCCTGTAATGCCGTATTCAATTGAAGTAGTTGATTAGAAGCATTTTGTCGTTTTTCAGCCATTAACGCTTTACGACCATCCCAACGCTCTACCTCCATTGTTGCATTAACAAACTCAGCCTGAGTCGTATCTAGATAATCATCTAACTCTTTTAAAAGCTTACGAATACTTACAGTTTGCTGTTCTATCGAAGAAATATGATGAGCTTGTTTTTGCTCCGTTTCATATAGCTCCGTATACTCAGCTTTCAGAGCATGCAAAGATTGTGCACAATTTTTTAAATCGTGCACAAGGATAGCAATATCAAAATCCTTTAACTCTGTTGACATTTGCACATAATCTCTTGCACTTGATGCCTGAATTTCTAACGGCTCTAGACGACTGTCTAGCTCATGTAAAATATCCAAAACACGATACAAGTTTTCATCTGTTTCAACAAGCTTATGCTCTGCTTTTTTCTTTCTTAGTTTATACTTTAATACGCCAGCTGCCTCTTCAAAAATTGAACGACGGTCATCAGGTCGGCTATTTAAAATTTCATCGACACGGCCTTGCGAAATAATGGAGAAGGCCTCTTTCCCAAGTCCTGAGTCCATAAACAAGTCCGTAATATCCTTCAGGCGACACTGCTGGTTATTTAGTAAATATTCACTATCACCTGAACGGTATACGCGTCTTGTTACGCTAACTTCTGTATATGAAAAAGCTAACTGTTCATCTGTGTTATCTAAAATTAATGTTACTTCTGCAAAGTTTAGTGGCTTACGTGAGTCACTTCCAGCAAAAATAACATCCTCCATCTTTGCCCCACGTAACGACTTTGCCGATTGCTCCCCAAGTACCCAACGAATAGCATCAGTGACATTACTTTTACCACTACCATTTGGTCCAACCACCGCTGTAACACCAGGTACAAAATCAACTCCAATGCGTTCCGCAAAAGATTTAAAGCCAATCACTTCGAGTCGTTTTAGGAACATCTATTTAAGCCTCCTCTTTTGCAGTTTGCTCACGTATTGAACGCATCGCACATTGCGCAGCTTGCTGCTCGGCTTCTTTTTTTGATTTCCCACGACCAATACCAAGTTCTTGCCCATTTAATAGCACGCTCGATACAAAGGTACGATTATGTGCAGGACCCTTTTCATCAATAATTTCATAATGAAGAAGACCATTATTTGTTTGCTGTACCATTTCTTGCAATTGGCTTTTGAAATCCATCACATGCGAAAAAGCACCGATTTCTACTTTCGGGAATACGATTCGTTCTAAAAAGCACACAACCGTTTGTAAGCCTTGATCTAAATAAAGGGCACCTACAAATGACTCAAATACATCTGCAAGTAACGCTGGGCGTTCCCGTCCACCTGTTAATTCCTCACCTTTTCCAAGTAATACAAAGCGACCAAAGCCTAATTCATTTGCAAAGATAACAAGTGACGGCTCACATACTATGGATGCTCGTAGCTTCGTCAGCTCACCCTCACTCATATGTGGGTATTTCTCAAAAAGGTATTTAGAAACAGACAGTTCAAGTACTGCGTCTCCTAAAAATTCAAGACGCTCATTATCCGTAAACAATTTACGGCGATGCTCATTCACATAAGATGAATGTGTGAAAGCTTGATACAATAAATTTTTATTAATAAATGTGATATTTAATTCATGCTGTAACAGCTCGAATTGATTGCGTACTTTTTCAGGAAGCACGCCAGATTTCTGCATAGTTCCTTTTCTTTTCATAGCCATTGAACAATCTGCCTTCCTAATAGTTTCTACCGTTTAAGTGTACCTTTTTCAAGGCATTTATGCAAAAGTATTTCGGCTTAAATACAATGTTTTGGAAATTATTTTTTTAAAGGTCAATTTTGCCTTGGCATAATTGCGCCCGGAGGCTTTAGGCCAAGGTGATGTTGGTCACTCAGTTGTCACCACAGGACGCGGCGTTCTTAGACTGAGTTCCTTTATATCAGTAGGTGTTAGGCACTCACTAAAAAGGGGTAACTTTTGCATTCTTCTTACTACCTTGAAAAATGAGTGTCTCTACTGAATGAAGATAAAAAAAGGGACGATCACAGTTCGCTAAACGAACCATTTCGCCCCTTTTTAAACATACCCTCAGCATAGTATTTGCTCTTCACAATGAAGAAAAGCATGCGTAATTTCTGCCAAAGGCTTTAACTTTATTTAATCATAAACATTTATTGTATAATGACCGCATCCATGTCAGCACCAGTAGAGGTGATTAATCTCAGCTATATAAAGTTAAATGAATTAGTTTAATTTACTTTCGATGTATGAAATTGCAGAACCAACTGTTGAGATTTTTTCAGCATCTTCATCAGAAATTTCCATATCGAATTCGTCTTCAAGCTCCATTACAAGCTCAACTACGTCTAATGAGTCAGCACCTAAATCATCACGGAAAGAAGCTTCTAGTGTAACTTCACTTTCTTCAACACCTAAACGGTCCACGATTACTTTTGTTACGCGTTCTAATACTGTAGACAAAACATTCACCTCCCCTCAATGATTATACAAAAAATCATTATTTATGACTAATTGAAATTACATTACCATACCGCCATCTATATGTAATGTTTGACCTGTCATATAGTTAGCATCATCTGAAGCTAGAAAAGCTACTGCCTTTGCAATATCCTCAGGCTGCCCAAGTTTTGCTAGAGGAATTTGCGTAAGCATACCTTGCTTTATATCTTCTGGTAGTTGCTCTGTCATTTCAGTTTCTATAAATCCTGGTGCAATTGCATTCACTAAAATATTACGTGATGCTAATTCCTTTGCAGTTGTTTTCGTTAGCCCAATAACACCTGCTTTTGCAGCTACGTAATTAGCTTGCCCTGCATTACCAGCTACACCAACAATTGAAGAAATATTGATGATACGGCCTGCACGTTGCTTCATCATTTGACGTGTTACTGCTTTCGTACAAAGGAAAACACCTTTTAGGTTCGTATCTAGCACATCGTCCCATTCATCTTCTTTCATACGCATTAACAAGTTATCACGCGTAATACCCGCATTATTGACTAAAATATCAAGCGAGCCGAATGTTTTCACCGCTGCATCCATTAACGCAGAAACTTCCTCAGTTTTTGAAACACTCGCTTGTACGGCTATAGCCTCGCCGCCATTCTCTTGAATCGTAGCTACAACTTCCTCTGCCTTTGCCTGTGAACCGCTGTAGTTAACGACAACTTTAGCACCCTCGTCAGCAAGCTTTAATGCAATAGCTCTTCCTATTCCACGTGAAGCACCAGTTACAACAGCTACTTTACCCTCTAGTTTACGCATTAATTGTCCACTCCTTCGCCGCTTTTAGTACAGCCTCTAATGATGCTTCATCATAAACACAGTATGTCGCAACAGATCGATCGATTTTCTTCACTAATCCACTTAATACTTTGCCTGGTCCACACTCAATAAAGACATCCACACCTTGTGCAATCATTTCACGCACAGATGCTTCCCATTGTACAGCGCTATATACTTGTTCTACTAACTCCTGCTGAATAGCTGGAACATCCTCTAATACTTTCGCCATTACATTTCCGATTACAGGAATTTGTGGAGCTGATAATGATATAGTAGCCAATGCTGCTCTTAATTTTTCAGATGATGGTCGCATTAGCTCTGAGTGGAATGGACCACTAACAACTAAAGGAATAGCTCGTTTTGCACCAGCTTCCTTTGCCGCTAAAGAAGCCTTTTCAACGCCTTCCTTCGTACCAGAAATAACGATTTGCCCCGGACAGTTTACATTCGCTACCTGAACTGGATCACTTGTTGCAGATACTTTTTCAGTTACTTCATGCAGTGCCTCAAGCTCCATCCCTAAAATAGCTGCCATAGCACCTTGTCCTGCAGGTACAGCTTCATTCATATAAAGCCCACGCTTATGCACAACTGAAACTGCATCCTCAAATGAGAGCACACCAGCGATTACTAATGCACTATATTCTCCAAGCGAATGTCCAGCTGCAAAATTTGGCGTTATACCTGCTGTACGTAATTTTTCTGCAACCATTACACCAGTAGTTAAGAGTGCCGGTTGTGCATGGTAAGTCAATGTTAGTTCCTCAACTGGTCCCTCTAACATAAGCTTAGATAACTCAAAGCCAAGCGATTGATTTGCACGGTCATAAAATGCTTTACTTTCTGCAGCGTTTTCAATAAACTCTTGCCCCATCCCAACTACTTGGGAACCTTGTCCTGGAAAAATAAATGCTATTTTCGTCATTTTTTATTAATCCCCTTTTTAATCAATTATGCCTCGGCATAATTACGTCCGGAATCGGCTTTGTGCTTAGGCCTGCACGAGGGCCGACACGATGTCGGTCATTTCGGTAATGCCACAGGACGTGGCGTTTTTACCGATGCAGGTCAGTTAGCCGTTATCGCATGGAGCGATGATTTTAGGCTAACATCCTACATTGAATCCCTTTCCGATTTCGTGACATCCGCCGGAGGCTTTTGGCCAACGTGATGTTGGTCACTCAGTCGTGTGTTGTTGTTGCTGTCGCTTTCGCACAGATAAAACCGTGTTGCTGTCGCTTCGCTTTCGCACAGATAAATTGCCACAGGGCGTGGCGTTCTTAGACTGAGTTCATCTTGTACCTGTCGCTTTGCTTTCGGCACAAAAGACACTTGCTTAAATAAGTTAATCAATTTCTAAGTGACGTACTGTATCTGTAATCGTCGAGATGACTGTATGCTCAACCATCGTATTTGCTTGGCGAATTGCACTGTATATCGCTTTAGCATTAGATGAGCCATGCGCCTTAATGACAGGTGCTTGCAAACCAAACAAGCCTGCACCACCGTACTCTGTGTAGTCCATTTTATTTTTTAGGTCACGTAAATTATTTTTCATAAGTGCTGCCGAAATTTTTGTTTTTGTTGAAGACATAAACGCTTCTTTTAGCATTGAAAATAACGCTCCAGCAGTACCTTCGATCGATTTCAGCACCATATTACCTGTAAAGCCATCTGTTACAACAACATCCGCTACCCCTTCAAGTAAATCTCGTGCTTCTACATTACCGATAAAATTTAAATCAGCTTCTTTTAATAAGCCAAAAGCTGCCTTCGTTAATTCATTCCCTTTTTTATCCTCAGTACCGATATTTAATAAGCCGATACGTGGCTTTTGTAAGCCACCTACCTTTTTCGCATAAATATCGCCCATAATGGCATATTGCAATAAATGCTCAGGTCGTGCGTCCGCATTTGCCCCTAAATCGAGCATTAAAAAGCCCTTACCATCTAAAGTAGGCAGTGTAGTGGCTAGAGCAGGTCTAGCAATCCCTTCAATACGTCCTACTTTAAATAATCCTCCTGCCATTAAAGCACCTGTATTACCCGCCGAAAGACAAGCATCCGCCTTTCCTTCTTCAACCGCATCCATCATGCGTGCCATGGATGAATCCTTTTTACGACGAACAGCGCGTGCTGGATCGTCTGTTCCTTCGACAACTTCATCACACTGTATTACAGTTAATCGATCATGTATTTTTAAAAATGGTTCGAGCTTTTGCTGCTGACCATATAATTGAATTTCTAAATTTGGAATTTGCTCTAATGCTAATAAAGCACCTTCAACAACTGATTTTGGTGCGTTGTCTCCACCCATTCCATCAAGCGCTAATTTCATTGTTGTTCACCTTTACCTTTCGTGCGGTACATATCAAATTCACCAACAAAAACTGTTTCACCGTTAACAGTGGACGTTAACTCTACTTTTGTACGATGATTTTTTTCATCACGTCCGATAACGATTGCTTTTGTAATAACACGATCTCCAGCTCTAACAGGTTTCACAAAGGTAATGTTAGAATGTACTGTTAATGCTAGTTCGTCATCAATTACTGCTACCGCTAATGAGTTTGCCTGTGCAAACAAATGATGTCCACGTGCGATGCCATTGCGCTGAAAAACATGTTCTTCTTTTACGTCAAAAATAGATAATGCACGATTATCCAATTCAATATCAATTATTTCTCCGATAACTTCATCAATCGGTAGTGATTTCACTTCATTTTCATAGGTTTTCGAAGCAACATCTTTAATTCGTTCTCGTAATTCTGGAATAGATAATTCCATACGATCTAAACGAATTGTTTGGACACTAACCTGAAACTGTGTTGCTAGCTGTTCATCTGTGACGAATGGATTATCAGCTATCGTTTCGGATAATTGTCGCTGTCGCTCTTTTTTCGTTCGTCTCAACATCATTCGCCACCTTTTCAGTTGTTATTAGCACTTGGTACTAATATCAGTATATAGAGTATAAAAAAAGAATGCAAGACTTGTTTTTAAAACAAGTGCTCACATTCCTAATTGAGCATCAAAGAATCAGTTAATCGAAGCGGTCCCCTTGTAAAACACCTGAATTTTCAAGCATTTCACGTAAATATTTGTACTCATCATCATGCCAAAAAGCATCAGTCTCAAGCATATCCGTTGCATCTTTTCTCGCCGTTTCAAGTATTCGGTAATCGTGCACTAAATCCGCTACTTTAAAATCAGGCAAACCACTTTGTTTACGCCCAAAAAAGTCACCTGGGCCACGTAGTTCCAAATCCTTTTCAGCTAGACGAAAGCCATCATTCGTTTCCGTCATCGACTGCATTCGCTCTTTGCCTTCATCGGATTTCGGATCGGCTAACAACACACAATATGACTGATGTTCACCTCGTCCAACACGCCCACGCAACTGATGCAACTGAGCTAAGCCGAAGCGTTCTGCGTCATAAATAATCATAAAAGTTGCATTCGGTACGTTCACCCCAACCTCAACAACAGTTGTAGACACGAGCACGTGAATAGTTCCCTCACTAAAGGCTCGCATAACAGCGTCTTTTTCATTCGCTGATAGGCGACCATGCATTAGCCCGACTTTGTAACGCCCATTAAAATACGTTGCAAGTTGCTCATAGATTTCTACCGCATTTTGTACATCCAGCTTGTCTGATTCCTCGATTAGTGGACAAATAGCATAAGCCTGCCTACCAGCAGCAAGCTCTAATTCTAGCTTTGACATAACAGAGCCCAATTGCTCTTTTTTCATCCAATGCGTTTCAATTTGCTTACGCCCCGCTGGCATTTCATCAATCATCGAAACATCCATTTCTCCAAATGCTGTAATCGCGAGTGTACGCGGGATTGGTGTCGCGGTCATAAAGAGCACATCTGGATTTTCTCCTTTATCACGTAATATTCTACGCTGCTCTACACCAAAACGATGCTGTTCATCCGTTATAACAAAACCAAGTTTATAAAAAACGACATCAGGCTGAATTAACGCATGTGTACCAATTAAAATATCTATGTCTCCGTTTGCCAGTTCTTCTAAAAGTAAACGACGCTCCTTTGCTTTCGTCGATCCTGATAGTAAAGCTACACGTACGCCAAACGGCTCAAACCATTCCTTCAAATTTTCAGCATGCTGCTCTGCTAAAATTTCCGTTGGCGCCATTAATGCCCCTTGGAAACCAGCAGTTACTGCTGCATATAAACATATTGCCGCAACAACTGTTTTCCCCGACCCTACGTCACCTTGAAGTAAGCGATTCATACGATGTGGCTCTTTCAAATCTTTACAAATTTCATTGACAACGCGTTTTTGCGCACCTGTTAATTCATAGGGTAATGATGCAATAAAAACACGTAACTTTTGTAAATCAAACTGTATAACTGTACCGCGCTCACTATCTTTTCTAATTTTACGTAACGCTTGAATACGTACTTGAAAGTTTAGTAGCTCTTCATAGGCAAAGCGTCTTCTAGCCTGTTTCGCATGCCCAGCATCAAGAGGAAAATGAATGCCCTCAAGCCCTTCACGCATTGTCGTAAGTTTATAATCGGCTTGTAAACGCTGCGGAACAGCATCTGGTATTTCTACACCAAACTCATCTAATGCTTGTCGCATATATTTACGAAAACGTTTTTGTGGAATCAAACCTTTTAAACTATAAACAGGTTCAAAATCGACTTGATCTGTCTTAGGGCCAAACGTTACAGACGTTCCATTTATTACTTGTCTGCCGCGATCCCATTTTCCCGTAACGGTTATAATAGCTCCCGGTACAAGCTTTTGTTTCAAATAACCTTGATTAAAAAAAACAACCTTAACTAAATGTCGCCCTGCTAGCACCGTAACTTGTAATCGTGATTTATTGCGCCCTAAAAACAGTACTGTCGGTTCCCGTTCAACTTTACACTCAACTGTGACACGTTCATTATGTGGTGTTTGTGCTAAATCCTTTAAACGAAAATCCTCATGCCGATGCGGAAACGTCCATAACAAATCCGCAATCGTCTCGATGCCCAATGCCTCTAAATGTCCTGCTGTTTCTTTCCCGATTCCCTTTAATTCAGTAACGGGAGTCGTTAAATCAGTCACCTTGCACGACAGCTCCTCCAAAGTTTTTCACCACAAGTACTTTACCTGCAGTCATTTGTATCATCATACTATTTTTCAGCATATGAGTTTTCCCCTTTCATACGATTACTCTTAGCGTTTAACACATCTGAACACACGTATTATTATTCTCAATATTATTATATAACTTTTCATTTTCTGTAGGATAGCAATTCAATCTATTAATAATTGATTGATAGTTAATTATATCGAATGAATTAACACTTTTTCATCCTATTGCATTTTCATAATGATACTCCTTTTCTAGACTCATCACCATAACGTGTGGTTGATTTCCGTTCCGGCTGGGCGCTTTCCTGGGGGCGTCTGATGAGCCGCTTCGCTTACGCTCCAGGGTCTCATCTGTGACGCTAATCCCCAAGGAGTCGCCCAGCCTCCACTCCAATCAACTTATTTACATGGCGTACTATTTCAGCATGCTTTTCATTAACTATAAAAAATCTATAGCATAGAGAACCTCAAAAAAACACGCCTCCCTTAGGAATAGCGTGTTTCATATTTTTATTTTTGAAGTGACTTGATACTTTCTAAATCGCCATTATCAAAAATGGCTTTGCTAATAGCTTTACCTGTTGGTGTTGCAGCAAGTCCTCCACGTGCAGTTTCTTTTAAATTCGGACTCATAGATTGTCCAATTCGATACATCGCACCAATCACTTCGTCACACGGGATGCGACTTGTAACCCCTGCAAGTGCCATATCCGCTGCCACAAGGGAATTTGCCGCTCCCATTGCATTTCGCTTAACACAAGGAACCTCTACTAATCCCGCTACCGGGTCACAAACAAGCCCTAGCATATTTTTCAGTGTAATGGCAAATGCTTCTGAACATTGCTGCGGCGTACCAGCAGCCATCTCTACAATCGCTGCGGCCGCCATACCAGCAGCTGAGCCAACCTCTGCTTGACAGCCACCGGCAGCACCTGAAATCGAAGCATTATTAGCAACAACGAAGCCGAAAGCACCCGATGTGAATAAATAACGAATCATTTGCTCACGTGTCGGATTTAGCTTGTTCTTTACCGCGAACAACGTCCCTGGTACAACCCCAGCAGAACCCGCGGTTGGGGTAGCACAAATTGTACCCATAGCTGCATTCACTTCGTTTGTTGCAACAGCCTTACTCACCGCGTCTAGTAATAAATCCCCCGACAGTGAATTACCTTGCGCAATATAATTTTGAAGCAATACTGCGTCACCGCCCGTTAAGCCTGTTACAGATTTTACACCCTTCAAACCTCTTTCAACAGCTTCTTCCATCACCGTTAAATTATTGTCCATTTGCTGTATAATTTCATCTCTTGAGCGTCCAGTTATTAACATTTCTTGCTCAATCATAATTTCAGAAATTAGCTTTCCTTCTTGCTCCGCTCGTTCAACTAGTTCACGAACATTATGAAACAATACGTCCATATTCGTGCACCTCCTTAGTTATTAATTTTAGAAACCTTCGAAATATGTGGTATTAAAGAAATTTGTTGTAATATTTTATCCTCAATGTTTTGATCGACTTCTATCACCATAAGGGCCGTTAAACCACGTTCTATACGCGAAACCTCCATATGTCCAATGTTGACTGCATGCATCGCTAAGCAATTTGCCACATTGGCAATACAGCCAGCACGATCATCATGAACAACAAGGATTGCTGGCATACCACCTGTTAAACGTAGCTTAAAGCCATTAACCTCACTTACTTCAATTTTACCGCCACCGATAGAAATACCAACGACAGACATCTCTCCTTCATCATCGCCAATTACAAGGCGGGCAGTATTCGGATGCTCCATATTTGCTGTTTCTGGGATAAACTCATAATCTAATCCTGCCTTTTCTGCATCGGCAAAAGCTGTTTTGATCCGCTCATCGAATGTATCGTAATTTAATAGGCCCCCTACCAAAGCTACATCTGTTCCATGTCCTTTATACGTTTCAGCAAACGAACCATACAAGTGGATTTTCGCCCATTTTGGTTGTCTTCCAAATAAATCTCTAGCAACGCGTCCAATTCGTGCGGCTCCTGCCGTATGAGAAGATGAAGGCCCAATCATCACTGGTCCAATAATATCAAATACTGAAGTAAACTTCATAATAACACCCCTCTATTCTATCCATATAATAATATCGATTTTTTATTTATATCATGCTTGATAGTTACTATAAAAGTAAAGCACTTCTTTATCAACTTTCAGAAAATTTACACGACTATGTTTTTCACAATGGCAATATTGATTAACCTTTGTCTACTCCGTATACACAATAATTTCAAAATGCTGTTATTCCAATATTTCCAAGTTCGTTGTCCACTGGACACATACATCGAATCATTTATTTTTAGCTACTTCAGCTCGTGTATGATCCCCTATTCTCCCAGTACCATAAACAAAAGCAGTACACGGCTTGTGCACTGCTTTGTCTACTTATGCGCAAAGTAGAGTGAATTATTCTACTGAAATAATATATGGATATAATCCTTGTTTACCATTAAATAACTCTACTTCAACCTCTGGATAATTCTCTTCAATGAATTTCACTAATTCTGAAGCATTTTCTTCGGTTGTATCCTCACCATAGATAACTGTTACAATTTCTGCATCTTCATCCACTAAATCAGTAATTACCTTCTCAGCAGCATCTTTTAATGCTGGAGTAGATAATACAATTTTCCCTTCTGCAAGAGCCATGAAATCATCCTTATGAATTTCCACACCATCAATAGATGTATCTCGAACTGCATAAGTTACTTGGCCTGTTTTAACATTTGCGAAGGCTTCTGTCATTGTTGCTTGGTTCATTTCAACTGCCGCCTCTGGATTAAACGATAAAATCGCTGCCATACCTTGAGGGATCGTTTTCGTTGGAACTACAGCCGCTTCTATATCTAATAGCTCTACCGCTTGTTCTGCTGCCATCACGATATTTTTGTTATTTGGTAAAATCAATACTTTTTCAGCACCAATTTCTTTTACTGCCTTCACAATATCTTCAGTTGAAGGGTTCATTGTTTGACCACCTTCAATAACATAAGAGGCACCAATTGAACGGAGTAATTCAGCAACTCCCTCGCCCATTGCAATCGTTACAATTGCATATGGGTGCTTTTCTGCTTTTTTAGCTGAAGAAGGTGCTTTATGATCCTCACCAACAATGGCAGAATGCTGTTCACGCATATTGTCGACTTTAATTTTAATAAGACTACCATATTTTTGACCCATTGCTAATACAGCGCCTGGTTGTTCAGAATGAATATGCACTTTTGCAATTTCTTCATCTGAAATAACGAGTAAAGAATCACCTAGAGGATTTAATTCATTGCGGAATTGTTCTTCACTAAATGGCTCTTTTCCTTCTTCAAAACGTACCATGATTTCAGTACAATAACCAAATTCAATATCCATAGTATTCATGAAATCTTGTGCTCTATGATGTTCTGCATTAATTAAATCATCTAAAGTTGCTTCATTTTTCACCGGTAATGGCTCGCCCTTTAAGGATGCTAAAAATCCTTCATACACAAATAGCAGACCCTGACCGCCACTATCTACAACTCCGACTTCTTTTAGAACAGGTAGAAGTTCAGGCGTACGTTGCAACGAAGCCTGTGCTTCAGCAGTAAATGCCTCCATCACTGCAATGATATCGGTTTCAGTTTGTGCCACTTCTACACCTTTTTTCGCCGCTTCACGTGCAACCGTTAAAATCGTTCCCTCAACTGGCTTCATTACTGCTTTATAAGCAGTTTCTACGCCTGCTTGGAAGGCACCAGCAAAGCCCTTAGCATCAATCGTCGCTTCTTTTTCGATAGATTTACCAAAGCCACGGAATAACTGCGATAAAATAACGCCTGAATTTCCGCGTGCTCCCATAAGTAAACCTTTCGATAAAGCTTGAGCTGTTTTGCCGATATGTTCTGACGCATACTGCTCTGTTTCCTTTGACCCAGATGTCATCGATAAGTTCATATTCGTTCCTGTATCACCATCTGGTACTGGAAATACATTTAATGAATCAACATAATTTGCATTTTGGAATAGGTGATGGGCACCCATTTGCACCATTTCTGCAAACTTTATTCCGTCTAAAGACTGCATTAGAATTAGTTCCTCCTCTTAATCATTCGCTACACGAACGCCCTGCACAAAGATATTGACAGATTTCACGCTCATACCTAATGTTTTATCCACTGTATATTTCACTTTCGACTGTACTTGATAAGCAACTTCCGAAATTTTTGTCCCGTAACTAACAATAATGTACATATCAATATGTAAATCGTCGTTCTGTTTTCGAATAACAACACCTTTTGCAAAATTTTCTTTACGTAAAATATCAGTTAGACCATCACGAATTTGATGTTTAGATGCCATGCCAACAATACCGTAGCATTCTACAGCAGCACCACCAGCTATTTGTGCAAGTACATCTGTTGAAATATCAATTTGGCCGAATTCATTGTTTAATTCAATCGACATAGAAATGCCCCCTTGGCTCTTTTTGACTAAATGATATTGTAACACTTTCGTTATGCATTAAGCAACCTTAGAAGGCATTAAAGCGCATTGTATCAACGTTTTACTGACATTTTAAAGGGAAACATACATCTTCATCGAAATTTCCACTTTTGCTGAAAAAGTCGTTACGACCGTTTTGTTTTGCTGTGTATAGTGCTTGATCAGCTAATTCACAGCATATTTTCAATTGCTCGCTATTTGAGATTTTGGCATGACACATCCCGATGCTGACTGTTACAATATCAGCAACTTCTGAATGCTCATGACGTATATTTAAATGGCGTACTTCCTCTAAAATTTCCTCACACACATGCTCTGAAAATTTAGCCGCATGTTGGCTAACGATTACGAACTCTTCGCCTCCCCAACGTGCTGCAAATGCATTATACTTTTCTGCAATTTCATCTAATAGAGCTGCCACTTTTATTAAAGCTTCATCACCTTGTAAATGACCGTAATAATCATTTAATTTTTTAAAGAAATCAAGATCAATCATCATGACAGATAAAGATTTTGGTTTACTTAGTTGTTGCCCTATTTGTGTCAATTTATTATTAAAAGCTCGACGATTAGGCAAGGAGGTGGGACACCAATGCAATTACTAGAACAAGCTATGACAATCGCTCAAGTTTTGGCTTCTGAAGCAAATGAAAACAGCTTGTCCATTTCAGAGCTTTCAGCAAAATGCAATTTACCACTTAGCACATTACATAGAATTTAAAAGAGATGATGAAGTAGTCGGTTCAGTAAGTATAGGTTTTGTTGCTTTAACGTTTCTGCAGAACATATTAATACCTTAACAGAGCGTTTAGTGGAAACTGGTAAACGTGTTTCAATGAAGCTTGGCTACCGAGGAAAATAAGGTTTTTTTATCTTCCACTGATTGTCAATCCCTTACAATCAGGCGTGCGGTTAGCGCGAGTTAAAATCGAGCTACTATATACCAGGATTGCAACACCTAGGAATTTACAACCATTATTTAACAAGTATTTTTGTCTGTAAAGGTTTTTTTCTTGAAAGGTTATGTGAAAACTATTGCACTGAACGTCATGGTATGTTAAATTATTATGGTATGTGAAATATCGAACTGAAATAATAATCTTTCAGCATCAACAGTAAGGAGGGAATACTACATGCCTAAACAATGTGTAATCACTGGACGTAAAGCTCGTACTGGTAACAACCGTTCCCACGCTATGAACGCTAACAAACGTACTTGGGGTGCTAACCTTCAAAAAGTTCGTATCTTAGTAGACGGTAAACCAAAACGTGTATGGGTTTCTGCACGTGCATTAAAATCAGGTAAAATCGAGCGCGTTTAATCGTTGCTTCCAAAAAATCGATTTCGCATTTGGCGCAAATCGATTTTTTTCTGTCTTATTAACTGGGCAAACTACCAACCGCCTTTGTGAATATTTATATAATAAAATGACTATGCCGCTAGGAATTACTTCTCATAGTAATTCCTAGCGGCTTTCATTACATATAGCAGCACAACAAAACACCTATGCAGAATGGCAGTTACGATATAATAAAGTATAGTTCTTCAACAAAGCGAGGGGTTGATTTCCGTTCCGACTGGGCGCTTTGTTGCTGCCGCTTCGCTTTCGCTACAGAAAACATTTGTTGCTGCCGCTTCGCTTTCGCACAGAGCAAAGCTTCCTGGGGGCGTCCGATGAGCTGCTTCACTCGCGTTGCTCGCTCTAGGGTCTCGGGCCAACAGGATGTTGGTCACGAAGGCGTTATCACAGGACGTGATGCTTTTAGCCTTCGTTCCTCTATATCGCTGATCCCCGAGGAGTCGCCCAGTCTCCACTACAATCAACCACTTCTCATAGTATGTATCTTCTGGCATGTCTTTCGCGAAAGCCTAGAATTAACGTAGCGTCAGCAAGATCAGGTGTACAATAGCATTATTGTAATAAGTTTCTTCTGTTTGATTATGGTGAGTAGCCATAGCGTTCACTTTTGACATACATAAAATTAATAAAAGTTCTACGCTACCGCTGATTGGAGTGGAAGGCTACTCGACTCCCGTGGGAAAGCGAGACAGGCGAGACCCTGCACGGAGCGCAGCGGAGGAAGCGACTCGACGCTCGCCCACAGGAAAGCGAGTAGCCTGGAACGGAAATCATCCACCATAATATTCACAAAGAATCCCTTGACCGTTTTGTTTTTCAATACTATAAAAAAAATCCGACTAGTGTTAGTCGGATTTTTTTACTTTCTTTTCTTTTTTAAAAATGTTGATACATGTACGCGTAATACTACTTACAAATTTCGGCAACTGGAACGTATATACTTTCAGGACTCTCTCCCCCTTACGCTAATCTATGCTTCTTATCATTAAACATATGCCTTGCGAGAAAGATATAGACCCTGAATTCCCTATTATTTCATTACTTGTAAAGCGAGATGTACCAAGAGAGATTTTTTCATTTGTTGTTTCATACTTCACATGCCTTAATGTCACATCTTTAATCGGCTCTTCATGTGCAAAGAAAGACAAATAACGGTATTGCTCGTCTGCTTCAATGAAGTGCTTGCCCGGCATTAAAAATTGCAACATATTTGCATGATTAATAATCTTCAATACTACCTGTGGATGCTCTTTTTGTAATCGATAAATCGAACGAACTGCTGCCTCATAATGATCTAAACGACCACCTGTAACACCTGTAAGTACAATTTCTAGCGGTGTATAGGTCAAAGCTTTTAATAATGCTAAGTCCGTATCTGTTTCATCTTTTTCTTCCTGGAATCGTTGTCTATCATTTGTATGTGCCATCACCAGCTTGTATTCCTCTTGCGATAGTGAGTCAAAATCTCCTACTATGGCATGCGGTGTGATTCCTTGCTCGATTAAATATAGCGCTCCTCGGTCTGCTCCGATAAATAACACATCACTTTGTTCTTTATACGGACTAAATGAACAGAGTTCCGCTCTTGGCCCACCTGCACAAACAACGACTACTGTCATCCTTGAATCGCTGCCTCACCAGCAGCTAAAATTTCCTGTAGGGCCGCAGAACGATCTTCTTTACTATAAATAGCGGAACCAGCTACAAAAATTGTTGCTCCTGCTTTGGCACAAGGAATAATAGTCTCTGCATTAATACCACCGTCAATCTCTATAGCAATATCGAGATTACGTTCTTTAATGATAGCTGCTAGTGCTTCAATTTTTGGCACAACAGAATGAATGAATTTTTGCCCACCAAACCCTGGATTTACTGTCATGAACAACACCATATCAATATCTTCTAAAATGTGTTGAATAGATTCTATTGGGGTATGTGGGTTTAATACAACACCAGGTTTAACTCCATATGAGCGAATTAATTGAATCGTGCGGTGTAAATGGCGGCAAGCTTCAACATGCACCGTAATATAGTCCGCTCCTGCTTTGGCGAATTGTTCAATATATTGATCAGGATTTTCGATCATTAAATGAACGTCTAGTGGCAAATCAGTTAAAGGGCGAATGGCATCTAAAACAATAGAGCCGAAAGAAATATTTGGCACAAAATGACCATCCATAACATCGATATGAATAAGCTGTGCCCCTGCCTTCTCTACTTCTTTTACTTCTTCTCCTAATTTAGCAAAGTTCGCTGCTAAAATTGATGGTGCTATTTGTATCATCATTAATACCTCGGCTTTCGATCCATAATTTCTTGCATAAATTGTTTGTAGTGTTTATAACGGTAGTCACGAATTTCTCCCGCCTCAACAGCTGCCTTTACTGCACATTTTGGCTCCTTTAAGTGTAAACAGCCTCTAAATTTACAATCATCTGCCATACGGGCCATCTCAGGGAAGCATGCGCCTAATTCTTCTTTTTCTATTTCATCAAAATCAAATGAACTAAATCCTGGAGTATCTGCTAATAAGCCGTCACATACCTCGATTAATTCGACATGGCGAGTCGTATGTTTTCCACGCCCTAAACTTTGCGAAATAATGCCGGTTTTTAAATTTAAATCTGGAATTAAAGTATTTAGTAGTGTGGATTTCCCAACTCCAGATTGCCCTGCTAATACAGAAGTTTTTCCCTTTAAAATAGGTTGTAGACGATCAACTAATTCTTCTTCACCTTTATAGGTTTGTAGCACTGTATAACCCATGCTTTCATAATCTGCTATATAGCTTTGCAATTCCTCGCGTTCATGATCTTCTAGTAAATCCATCTTTGTTAAACAAATAATCGGATGAACATGGAATGATTCTAAAACAACTAAGAAACGATCCAGTAAAATTGTATTAAAACTAGGTTCTTTTACAGAAAATACCAAAATACCTTGATCAATATTAGCTATTGGCGGACGTACTAATTCATTTTGGCGTTCCATAATTTTTTGAATAGTACCGTCTGACCCCTCTATTTCCAGAGTGTATTCTACATTGTCGCCAACGAGTGGAGATTCCCCGCGATTGCGAAAAACCCCACGTCCTCGACATTGTATTAGTTGTTCTCCATCATATACATAGTAGTAACCGCTTAATGCTTTACGTATTTGGCCTTGCGCCATCCAATTCCCCCTTATTTAACATCATCATAATTAAAACTTTCTCCAGCAATAATTTGCGAATCACGTATAATTCTATATGCGCCTACTTTGCCTTCTTCAATGACAAGCTGGATTTTATACGGTTTATTAGCCGTAATAGTAAATTGATCGGCAGCTGATGACATTGTATGGTCTTTATCTTCAATTTCAATACGAATAGATTGCTCCATACCTTCCTCTGTTGGCTCATATGGTATTTCCAAGTGCACAGTTTTCACCAACGTTTTTACAGGTTTTTCGGCAGGTCCTTTACTTATTACAACAGCTATTGTAGATCCTACTTCAACTGAAGTCCCTGCTCTTGGCAATTGGGAAATAACACTTCCGGCCGCTACTGTATTATGATAGTCTTCACGAGCAATACTCCATTTTAAGCTATTTCTTCTTACATACTCATCCATTTGAGCCTTCGTATAATTCGCAACATTACCTACGGTAACCATTTGTATACCTGCGCTTACCTTAAATTTCATCTTTGTATCTTTTGCGATTACCTCTTCTTGAGGTTTTGGCTCTTGATCAATAATTTGCCCTTCTGGCTCTGTTGAATGCACGAAGGTAATATCTGGCTCTAAAAATTTATCCTTTAACATTGATTCAACTTGGCTGATTTGCTGCCCTCTATAATCTTCCACTTTCGTCATTTCTACTCCAAGACTGACGATTAAATCTATTTCCGTACCTTTTACACGCTCCGTACTCTCTGCAGGGTCCGTTTCAATAACTTTACCCTTTTCAACTTTCTCATCATAACGCTCCTGATGTTCTTCACCAACAGTAAAACCTTCAGTCACTAATTTATTTGTAGCTTCCTTAACGGTCATATTAGCCACATTAGGTACAGGTATCTTTTTCGGGCTAAATAAATCTGTGGCAAAGAAAAAGAATAGGAAGATAGCGATAGCGGCTATTACTAGTCCAGCAACAACTATTGGCCATTTTTTCTTTTTCTTCACAGGTGTTGTCTTTTCAACAGGCTTCTTAGTCTCAGGTTTCGGCTTTGATTGCGCAATTGGTTCGATTGCTCTTGTCTTCGTTAAATCTTCGTCTTTACGTATAACTGGCTCTTTTATAATTGGAATAGCCTTTGTCACATCATTATCTTCCGGTATGACAAACTTCGGTTCATTCATACGATTTGGCGATAAAACTGTTTCTAAATCTGCTTGCATTTCTTCTACTGTCGAATAACGATGAGAAGCATCTTTTGCTGTAGCTTTTAGCACAACGTTTTCCAGGCTTTGTGGAATCGTGGCATCGAATGCACGAACAGACGGCGTCTCAGATTGTAAATGTTTAAGCGCGATAGAAACAGCTGACTCGCCTGAGAAGGGCAATTCCCCTGTTAATAATTCATATAAAACAATGCCAAGTGCATAAATATCAGACTTGTTTGTTGCCGTACCACCACGAGCCTGCTCTGGTGATAAATAATGCACCGTTCCAAGTACGGAGTTCGTTTGTGTAAATGACGTTGCACTAAGCGTCATCGCTATGCCGAAATCAGTTATTTTCACATTGCCTTCAGCATCCATTAAAATATTTTGAGGTTTAATGTCACGATGGATAATATGATTTTCATGAGCATTGGCAATTGCTGATGTTAACTGCTTCATAATATGCACACTTCTAGCAGGAGAAATTGGTGCAAATTCCTGTATGTACTGCTTTAATGTTTTCCCTTGGACATACTCCATCACAATATAATGTAAATCACCATCATCACCTACATCATAAACACTAACAATATGTGGATGTGTAAGGCTTGTAGCAGAAAGTGCTTCACGTTGAAAACGGCGATGCAATTCATCCTCATTGGTAAAATCATAGCGTAATATTTTGATCGCTACATCACGGTTTAAAATCATGTCATGTGCTAAATAAACATTGGACATACCACCGCCACCAATTAGCCCTATAATTTTATAGCGATCACTAATTCGTTTACCTACAAGCATACTTACACCTCCTCATCTTGCCTTGTGAGTAGCACGAGGGAGATATTGTCTTCTCCCCCGCTTGCATTTGCTAATTCCACAAGTTTTCGTCCTTTTTCTTCTATTGAATCCGGATACGTAATAATTGATGCCATTTCATACACTGTAAGTTTATTGCTTAAACCGTCAGAGCAAATGAGTAAATACGATTCTGATGCTAAATCAACTTCATAAAAGTCTGGTTCAATCGTTTCTTCTGTACCAACAGCTTTTAAGATGAAATTTTTTTTAGGATGTGTCAACGCTTCCTCTTCACTAATTTCACCATTTTCAACTAGAACATTTACATAGGAATGATCTCTTGTTATTTGTTGTGCACCATCATCAAAGAAATAATACACACGACTATCACCAACATGTGCGATAAAGCAATGATGTTCTTCAATTAACACTGCAATAAACGTCGTGCCCATTCCTTTACAGTCTTCATGTGATAAAGAATAGTCATATATACTTTTATTCAATTGCTTGACTGCCTGTAATAACCACTCTTTTTTTGTTGTCGTTGATGCAAAATGATGTGCTTCTGCCTGTAAAAAAACGGATTCCATCTGTTTCATCGCCATATCACTCGCTACATCGCCAGCATTATGACCACCCATGCCGTCCGCTACAAGTGCTAGCGCAAGACCGTTTGGACGTTTGAAAAATGCCGCACGGTCTTCATTAATTGCTCGTTTTAACCCAATATCACTTTCGACTGTGTATTCCAACACTGGTCACCTCGTCTCTTCAGATCTCTCTTGCGCACGTAATTGACCACACGCAGCAGCAATATCAGAACCTTGCTCTCGGCGGATCGTTACGTTAATACCATTCTTCTTTAATGTTTTTTCAAAGGCAAAAATTTGACTACGAGATGTGCGAACATAATCACGTTCTGGTACGTAGTTTACAGGAATTAAGTTCACGTGGCATTTAAGTCCTTTTATTAATGCAGATAATTCTTCTGCAATTTCAACTGAATCATTTTCACCAGACATTAAACCATACTCAAAAGTAACACGTCGGCCAGTTTTTTTAGTATAGTAACGAACGGCTTCCATTAATTCATCTAATTTGTAAGCACGTGCAATTGGCATCAGCTTTTGACGAGCCTCTTGGTTTGGTGCGTGTAAGGATACTGCAAAGTTGATTTGTAGCTGTTCATCAGCAAATTCGTAAATTTTAGGAACAATTCCTGATGTTGAGACAGTAATGTGACGAGCACCAATATTTAACCCTTTTTCATGGTTGATGACTTTTAAGAAGTTCATCATCGCATCATAATTATCGAAAGGTTCTCCAATACCCATAATGACGATATGTGACACACGTTCGTCCAATTCATCTAAAGTTTGTTGTACTTTGACAACTTGCTCCACGATTTCTCCTGCTAATAAGTGACGTTTTAATCCACCTAAAGTTGATGCACAAAACGTACAGCCAATTCGGCAGCCTACTTGTGTCGTCACACAAACAGAGTTCCCATACTCATGACGCATTAATACAGTTTCAATAGAATAGCCATCTTGTAACTGGAATAAAAACTTGATCGTACCATCTTTGGATTCCTGTTGAATAATTGTTGACAATGTCGTTAATGCAAAACTTGCTTCAAGCTTTTCACGTAATCCCTTTGAAAGGTTTGACATTTCTTCAAATGTTTTTACACGTTTATTATAAAGCCAATCAAAAATTTGTGCTGCACGGAATGGTTTTTCACCATTTTCCTTTAACCATTCTTCTAATTGTTCCGGCTGTAATGAGTATACCGATTCCTTTAAATTTGGTTTTTCTTTTTTTGCGCGTCGAACAGGCTTGTCTTCTGCTTCATCAACTAAGTCGTTAATGCGCTCATTAAATTTCTCTTGATCCACCATTAGTTGGATCCTCCTTTTTTACGAAAGGCGGCAACGAAGAAACCGTCACTGCCAAAGTCTTGTGGAAAGACTTGAAGCATGCCATTTGCTTGCTTTTCCGCTAATTTTGTTGGTAAAGATTCTAGTTGTATAGCTTCCATTTCTGGATGCGTTGTTAAAAAGGCTTCTACAGTACCTTCGTTTTCTCTTTTATCTACTGTACATGTACTGTACACAAGCTTGCCATCTATTTTTAATACTTTTGTTGCAGCATCTAATAGTGCCAATTGTATTTTTTGGAGGCTTTCTAAATCTTCTTCTCGTTTTGTATATTTAATATCTGGCTTACGGCGCATAACACCTAAGCCACTACAAGGTGCATCGACTAAAATAGCGTCGAATGATTCTAGTTGTAGAAAATCCGGTGCCTTACGTCCGTCAATCGGAGCAGTCTCTACGATATCAATCCCTAGACGATCCGTATTATGGTCGATTAAATCTAATTTATGGGGGTGAAGGTCAGTCGCTAAAATTGAACCTTCATTTTTCATAATCTCAGCTATATGTGTTGTCTTTCCTCCCGGAGCTGCACACATATCTAAGACGCGCATGCCAGGTGATGGATGTAAAACATTTGCTGGAATCATTGAGCTTTCATCCTGAATAGTAATAAGCCCTTCTTGGAATGCCTTTGTTCGAGCTGGCTGACCATTTGTTACATATAAACATTCAGGCATTAGCTCGCTTCTTTGCGCCGATAAACCTTCCGCTTCTATGCTAGCAATCGCTTGCTCAACGCTTGCTTTCGTCGTATTTACACGTACAGTCTGCACTGGAGGCACATTATTTTCATGTAACATTTCAGCAGCTGCTTCAATACCATAGTTATCGACAAAGCGCTGCACTAACCATTCAGGATGACTCGTTTCAATAGCAAGGCGCTCAATTGGATCTTTAATGTCATCCGTAGAAGCTACACCTTGACGTAAAATAGATCGTAAAATACCATTGACCATTGAAGCTATCCCTTTGTGACCTCGACGCTTAGCAATTTCAACAGCCTCATTTACCGCTGCATGTGGTGGGATACGCGTTAAATAATGCATTTGATATAAAGATAAACGTAAAAGCCAGCGTACCCAATGATCCACTGTGCCACGAATAAATGGCTCTAGATAATAATCAAGTGTCATTTTATATTGTAAAGTACCATACGTAATTTCTGTTAAAAGCGCACGATCCTTCGCTTCAATTTTATGTCGCTTGATCGTTTCATTTAAAAGCAAATTACTATAGGCTTGATTTTTATCTACTGCTAACAGAATAGAAAGTGCAGCATCACGCACATTTCCATCCCAAATTACTACGCTTTTTTTACTCATTTAAATTGGTCCCCGATCTGTAATTTAGAACCTGTACCACGCAAATATTCCTCTGCTGTCATGCGTTTTTTACCAGCTGGTTGTACATCATACAGGGCTAGTGTTGTACCATTTCCTGCTGAAACTTCAAAATGGTCCTTTGAAATCGCAACAACCTCACCTGGTAAAGTATCATGCTTTGTGTTACCAAGCTGCGCCCACCAAATTTTAAAGTTTCCATCTTCAAATGTTGTGTAGGCAACAGGCCACGGATGAAGACCACGCACTTGATTGTATAAAGTTGTCGCATCCTTTGTCCAATCGATACGTTCCTGTTCACGTGAAATATTGCTCGCAAAGGTTACTTGTGCTTCATCCTGCACTGTACGACTATTTGTTCCATTAATAATAGAAGGAAGTGTATCTTTTAATAATTCACAGCCTACAACACTTAGCTTATCAAATAGTCCACCTGTATGATCATCCTCTTCAATTGGGATAGCCTTTTGAGATATGATGTCACCGGCATCAAGCTTTTGTGCCATATACATAATCGTTACACCCGTCTCTTTTTCACCATCAATAATTGCTTGGTGAATAGGTGCTCCTCCACGATACTTTGGTAAAAGTGACGCATGGACGTTAATACAACCAAGCGGTGGTGTATCAAGTAATTCTTTCGGCAAAATTTGTCCAAAAGCGGCTGTTACGACTAGGTCAGGCTGTAAATCAATAATTTGCTGTAATTCCTCGGAACCACGCAATTTTTCAGGCTGAATAACAGGTAAACCTAATTCCATAGCTGCTGCTTTAACAGGTGGTGGTGTTAGCACACGCTTACGCCCAACTGGACGGTCTGGTTGTGTAACTACAGCTTTAATATCATAACCTTCATGATGTAGCATACGCAAAATTGGCGCGGAGAAATCAGGTGTTCCCATAAAAATTATTGAAGTCATGTTATTCCTCCTCTTCAGCGTACATCGCTTCAAGCTCTTCTTCAGTTAAAATGCGTTTGATTTTCGAATCAAATAGCACGCCGTCTAAATGATCGATTTCATGTAAAATTGCTCGTGCATCAAAGCCTCCCGCTTCCAACTCATATACACGTCCTTCACGGTCACATGCTTCAATTTTCACGTAGTCAGGTCGTTCAACCTCACCGTATAATCCCGGGAAGCTTAAGCATCCTTCAATATCAACTTCAGCGCCATCTGTTTCAATGACAGTCGGGTTAATCATTTCTAAAATATCTCGTTCCTCGCCAAGCTCGACAATAGCAACACGTAATCCTACATTTATTTGCGGTGCAGCAATACCAACACCATCGTATTCAACCATTGTGTCATATAAATCATCTAGTAATGTAATAATTTCTTCATTGATTTCTTTTACTTCCGCGCACTGCGTTGATAATACCTTTGCTGGATGTTCAACAACTTTTTTAATTGCCATCTTATGTTCCTCATTTCTATATTTAAGGTCAAGTGTTGATTAGCTATTTTTATCCATTCTAATTATTTAGAAGGCTCTGATTTCCGCTACGGGCTACTCGCTTTCCTGCGGGAGTCGAGTAGCCCTCGCTACAATCAGTAAAAAATGGGGATATATTAGCAAGATAGCAACAAAAAAATTCTTCTATCAGCCAACAACAAACCTATATTTACCAATCAACATGCCTGATTTTAAAGTTATACCTTATTTAATTGACTCCATATCACTAACTACGACTCTTTCAGCATTTAATATGCTCAGCATCATAACTCGTAGGTAATTTTCGTTCCGACTGAGCGCTTTCCTGGGGCGTTAAGTAAGCAAATGTTTTAAATGTGCAAAAGCGAAGCGACAGCGGCACCGATGTTGGTCACGAAGGCGTTATCACAGGATGTGATGGTTTTCAGCCTTCGTTCCTCTATTGCTCATCCCCATGAAGTTGCCCAGTCTCCAATCAACTAATCCACATGACATCAGTTTTAACAAAATGTCATCCCAAACTTTGAGTGATGGAGCATTTTATATAGTTGACGGGTCTAAATCTACCGTCATTAATATACCCTGTTTAATCCATTCCGCTCGATACATCGCTAAAAGGCGCTGTAATACAGGAATGAGATTTGGTTCAATTTTATATTTTATCAAACATTGATAACGATATCTATTTTGGAGACGACTAATGCTTGCAGTTGTCGGTCCAATAATGGCTACCCGGTTTGATAAGTTTTCCCTTAGCCAATCCGCTGCACGTCCAGCATACTCTGCTGCCAGCATGACATCCTCATGAGATATTTGAACAAGTGCTACATAATAATACGGTGGATAACTAGAGCGGCGACGTAAAAACATTTCTCGTTCGTAAAATGGCTCATAATCTTGTATTTTGGCCAATTCAATTGCATAATGCTCAGGTGTATACGATTGAACAATAACCTCACCATGCTTTTCATGACGTCCAGCTCTACCACTAACCTGCGTTAATAATTGGAATGTACGCTCCGCTGCACGGTAGTCGGGTAAATGCAGAGATGTATCTGCACTAAGTACACCAACAAGCGTAATATTAGGGAAATCAAGACCTTTAGCAATCATTTGCGTCCCGAGCAAAATATCTGCCTGTCCTTCTCCAAATGACTGCAAAATTTCTTCATGTGCACCTTTTTGTTTCGTTGTATCCACATCCATTCGGAGAACCCTTGCCTCAGGAAATAGCTTATAAATTTCTTCCTCGACTTTTTGTGTTCCCGTACCAAAATAACGAATATGCTCACTCTGGCATTGGGGACATATTTGAGGAACACGCTCCTCATAACCACAATAATGACATTTTAATTTCTCGGTTGTTCGATGATACGTTAACGAGATGTCACAGTTCGGACATTGTACAACCGTTCCACAATCACGACAAAGCACAAAAGAAGAATAGCCACGACGATTTAAAAATAGCACCATCTGTTCTTTTTTCTCAAGCCGTACACGTATTGCATCAATAAGCTGCTCCGAAAACATAGAACGATTCCCTTTTTGAAGTTCTTCACGCATATCAGCAATATAAACAGTTGGTAACGCTTGATTCAAAGCACGTTGCTTTAAGGATAGCAAACTATATACACCTTTCTTTGCTCTCGCAAATGATTCAAGTGCAGGCGTTGCACTACCTAATATAACAGGACATTTGTAAAATTTACTTCGCCAAATCGCAACATCTCTAGCATGATAACGAGGTGAATCTTCTTGCTTGTAGGTTGATTCATGCTCTTCATCTAAAATAATGAGGCCTAAATTTGTAAAAGGTGCGAAAATGGCTGAACGAGCACCAACAACAACGCTTACTTTTCCTTGCTGAATTTTTCGCCATTCATCATACTTTTCACCGACAGATAATCCACTATGCATCACAGCCACCATCTCACCAAAACGACTACGAAAACGCTCTGTCATTTGTGGTGTTAATGATATTTCAGGTACTAACATAATGGCTTCCTTACCTTCATCTAACACCTTTTGTATCGCTTGCAAATATATTTCAGTTTTACCGCTTCCCGTGACGCCGTGTAGTAAAAAAGTTTGCGCCGTCTGTTCTTCCATCGAACTAGTAATAGCCTTAAGTGCAATGTGCTGCTCATTCGTCAACTGTAAAGATTGAGTACGGGAAACCTCCTTCGTAAAGGGGTCACGATATACCTCTTCTTGTATAAAATGAGCGGCCCCTTTGTCAATAACTGACTGCAAGACCGCGGAAGATGCACCTGTTTCCTCATAGATTTTCTGTGGCAAAAGGACCTCTCCAAGATGTCTGCCCATCCATTCAATCAGTTGGCGTTGTTTAGCTGCTCTCGCTGCACCTTCCATTGCTTTGTCTATATCTTGCTGATAATCGGATATTTTGACCATCCGTATTTCTTTCACATTGCCTTGCTGCTTCACAACATTTTCAATTTTTACAATTTTATTAGTCATAAGCTGTTTTAATAAAGGAAGTAATTGTGCACGCTCGAATTCTTTGAAATTAGCCTGTTGTCGCTTACCAAAAATAGCTTGAGCTTCATCTGGCAAAGCATCTTTCTCTTCTAATAGCGTTATGATTTTTTCATACTTCGCACGAAGCGCTGAAGGGAGCATGACCTGTAAGGCATCAATTTCATAACAAATCGTTTCGTTTTTCAACCATTTCGCCATTAACAACATTTCTTCGGTCAATACCGGCTCTATATCTAAAATTTGCGCAATAGACTTTAATTTATTAGATGGTACATCCGTTTCATTTTTTAATCCGACCACAAAGCCTAGAACATTTCTTGGCCCAAACGGTACTTTTACTCGACAACCCAGCTCGATAATATGTGCCCATTCTGCAGGCACTTCATAGTCAAATGGACGATCTACATGGTATGTCGAAACATCCACTATAACCTCTGCAATCAACCAACTCATCGCTTCTCACCCTGTAGTATATATGTCCAAAATGCTTGCGCAAACTGCGTGGCATTTGTCGTATCCCACAGTTGACCATTTACTTCTGCCGTGTCACTAAAATCAATCCACGTGTCAGACATAATTGTTAACATTGGCTCACCAATAACCTTTTGCCCAAAAGTTATTGCGGTCATGCCTTTTACGGATAGCATCGGCGCCCCTTCAATTGTAGGCGTATTTGCTGCATGGATAAAAAATGCAGATGGATATTGCTTTTTATAATCCTCAAGCTGCTCAAAAAGCTTATGCATGCTTCTTTCGTTCTCATCTATGAGGATTACATTTGCCCCAAGTGTTTTTGCCTCTTTTGCTATTGCCTGACCAATTCTACTATTCGACTGTGTACTAATTATATGGCGCTCGTCCATCGGAACATAAAACGCTCCAGCTGTAACTACAACCGTTTTACTAGCTAACGGCTTATGCTTCTCTGAAAAAAACGCTTGCACAATCGCCGTTATTTTTTCTGGCTCCTCTAAACGACCTTTACCAACATAGCCGCATGCTAAAAATCCTTCCGAAGGCTCAATAAATTGATAGCCATCAGATTGTAACTGCGCCAAATTTCGTTTTACCGCTGGATGGTCATACATATGTACATTCATCGCTGGTGCAAGCCATACAGGGGCAGTTGTTGCAAGCAAGGTCGTCGTTACCATATCGTCTGCAATTCCATTCGCCAGTTTCCCTATGACATTTGCAGTAGCTGGTGCAACTAAAATTAAATCTGCCCAATCCGCCAAATCAATATGGGCAATCACACTCGAATCCTTTTCATCAAAAGTATCGAAAAAAACATCATTTTTGGACATAACTTGAAAACTCAGCGGATTCACAAATTGTCTTGCTGATGCTGTCATGATAACCTTTACAGTTGCTCCTGCCTGAGATAGCTTACTAACTAAAGCGACAGCCTTATAAACTGCTATACCACCTGAAACACAAAGTAAAATATTTTTATTCATGCACAATCGTCCTTTCAAATGATAAGCTCCCAAAGGAACATTCCCCGGGAGCTCTCGACATTCTGTATAATCAAAAATCCACTGCAGACGATCAATTATGCCTCGGCATAATTGCGTCCGGAATCGGCTTTGTGCTTAGGCCTGCACATGCAGGTCAGTTAGCCGTTATCGCACGGATGCGATGATTTTAGGCTAGCATCCTTTATGAACTCATTTCCGATTCCGGGACACCCGCCGGAGGCTTTAGGCCAACACGATGTTGGTCACTCAGTCGTTGCCACAAGACGTGGTGTTCCTAGACTGAGTTCCTCTATTTCAGCTTGTGTTTGGACATCCGCTGAAAAGTAGCTTAAATCGGCATTCATCTCACCTATAGAGGTGGGAGACTTCTGTAGCTGACGCTTCGCTTTCGTTACAGGATATAAATGCTGAAAGAAGTTAACATTAATTTAGCAATTTGGCAAAAGCTCTCTTATCAATGTTAGATTTCGTCTTCGTACACAGTTGACTCATCCTGTGATACTTTCGTAAGTACACCTGCTGCTACTTCTTCAAGTGCTTTCCCTACGTACTTATGGGAAACGTATTTGTGTAAACGTTCAGTGTCTTGTTCCTCTTGCATTTGACGAGCACGTTTAGATGCTAGACTTACTAAAGAGTATTTTGAATCGATTTCTTTTTTTAATGTATCTACTGATGGGTATAACATAGGTTTATTCTCCTCTCAACATTGACAAATATCTTTTTTCAACACGTTCTCTACGACAATGCTCTGCTTTAATAATCGCATTTATACGATCACAAGCATTTGTCACTTCATCATTTTCAACTACATAATCATAAAGGCTCATCATTTCAAGCTCTTCACTTGCAGTTGCAATACGCTTCGCAATAACGTCTGCTGTTTCTGTCCCTCGACCAACTAAACGGTCTTTTAATTCCGTTAAGCTTGGTGGGGCTAAGAAAATAAATAATGCATCTGGTGCCTTTTTGCGGATTTGTGCAGCACCTTGCACTTCGATTTCTAAAAACACATCGCGTCCTGCATCAAGTGTTTCATTTACGTAGGCTAACGGTGTTCCGTAATAATTCCCTACAAATTCAGCATGCTCCAATAAGCCACCCTGTTCAATCAACGCTTCAAATTCTTCACGTGTCTTGAAAAAATAGTCTACACCATCTACTTCACCTTCGCGAGGATTTCGTGTTGTCATCGAGATGGAATACTCATAATTCGTATTCGGCTGAGAAAATAATTCTTTGCGCACTGTCCCTTTACCTACACCAGATGGGCCAGACAGAACAATTAATAATCCACGTTCTTTTATCATTTATTCTCTATATCTCCCTTAATTTATAACAGATACAGGCAAGCTATTCGATATTTTGAACTTGCTCACGCATCTTTTCTAAAATTGTTTTCGCCTGAACTACTGCAACGGCCGCCTCTGTTGATTGATTTTTGGAACCAATCGTATTGATCTCGCGGTGTATTTCCTGCATTAAAAAGTCTAATTTACGACCAACTGAAATCATTTCTTGTAATGTTTCTTCCAGCTGATTAAAGTGACTATCTAATCGGTCCAATTCTTCAGTGATGTCCACACGTTCTGCGAATATCGCTACTTCGGCAAGTAGGCGATCTTCTAACAACGCTCCATCCGCCACTTGAGAAATTCGTTCCGATAATCGTGTACGATATTTTTCTACAGCAAGAGATGCACATGAACGAATCTGGTTCACTTGTTCCATTAACTGTGCTTTATATTGTACAACAACATCATGTAATTCTTGCCCTTCACGCTCACGCATTTGAATGAGCTGTTCAAGTGCTTGTGAAATAGCCTTTTCAACAGCAAAGAGTAAATCCTCAGGTGTAAGCTGTGCCTTTTCCTGTACAAGCGCTTGTTCAAGCGATAATAGCTCTTGCATTGTCCATTTTTCTTCTAGTGGTACTTTACTTGCTAATTGCTCTTTTGCCTTACGATACGCTTCAATTAATGACCAATTAATTTCAATAGATTGCTCGACGTTCTCTAAATCCTTAACATAAACCATCACATCAATCTTGCCACGTGACAAAGCTTGCGAAATTAATTTCTTTGCAAAAATTTCTGCTTCAAGCCATTCTTTCGGGAATTTTGCATTGATTTCTAAAAATCGATGGTTGACCGAGCGCATTTCTACGGTTAATTGAAAGTCTGTTGTTATTGTGACACCTCTGCCAAAACCAGTCATACTACGCACCAAGGTTCGTCACACCTTTCTTTGCATACTGGCATTATTATAACATAAGCTCTGTCATTTATGATGTCTCTCCGTAAAAAATTAGATCAATTTCGCCTTAGCAAAATTGTAGCTGTCGCTACAGAAAACATTTGTTGCTGTGATAGGTCGTTGGACAACCAATAAATGAAAATAGAACAAAAGCTAATTCTACCACATTCGAAGCTATATTTTAATATTCACCTAAAAAATGCTATGATAAACATAAGAAAAAACTCATTAAAAAAGAAGGGATGACCTTTGTATTAAAATTCATGCCATGTCTAGAAGTTGATTGGCGTGGAGACTGGGCGGCTCCTTGTGAATCAGCAATAGAGGAACGAAGGCTAAAGCCATCACTTCCTTTGACATCTGTTGGCTCGAGACCCTGGAGCGAGCAGCGCGAGTGAAGCGACTCATCGGACTCCCCCAGGAAAGCGCAGCAATCAACCACACGTTATGCCGATGAGTCATAAATAAAGTGCATTTGTGCTCCAGCAAAGTGATGAGAATGCACCATAAAAAAATAATAAATACGAAAGTACCAAGATGCTTATATCTTTGGAAAGAGGAATTCAGATGGCATTTGATGGCTTATTTACTTATTCAATGACAGCCGACCTCCAACAATTAGTAACAGGTCGGATTACTAAAATACATCAACCAAACGCTCAGGAAGTTGTGCTACATATCCGCGCGAACGGCAGTAATCATAAATTACTTTATTCGATTCATCCTTCTTACGCACGTGTTCACCTTACTGAGCAATCTATAGAAAATCCAGCAGAGCCCCCTATGTTTTGCATGCTGTTGAGAAAGCATTTAGAGGGTGGTTTTATTTCTTCTATTAAACAGCACGATTTTGATCGAATTATAATAGTAGAAATTGAAAGTAAAAATGAAATAGGCGACCCTATTGTACGGGAGTTACATGCTGAAATTATGGGCCGTCACAGTAACCTGTTATTAATAGATAAAGAACAGGGAAAAATAGTCGACAGCTTAAAGCATTTGCCACCTTCCGTGAATAGTTTCCGTACAGTTTTACCTGGTCAGCCTTATATCGCACCGCCCGCACAGAATAAGTGGCACCCTTTAGCAGTAACCGACGAACAGCTTACACTGTTTTTCTCTGAACCAAAAACAGCTAAGGAAGTAGTTTCGCAATTTATTGGTTTCTCGCCTATACATGCTGAGGAATTATTATGCCGATTAACAGACACAGATGATCGTGTAAATTGCTTTAAACATTTTATTGCTTCCTTTAATAATGGCGGAACAAAGCCGATGTATGTAAACGTAAATAATAAAACGTACTTCTCACCAATCGCGCTAACACATTTGCAAGGAGATGTAACGATTTATCCAAATGTCCATGAGCTACTTGACCGTGTATTCTTTGCTCGAGCTGAGCGTGATCGTGTCAAACAGCAGGCTGGTGATTTGGAGCGATGGCTACAAAATGAAATTGACAAACTTATCTTAAAAACTAAAAAGTTGAATAAAGACTACGAACGCGCATCTAAGCTAGATCAGTTCCAATTATATGGAGAATTACTGATGGCAAATATTTACGCGTTCGAAAAAGGTGAAAAGGAAGTAACTGTCACTAACTATTATAGTGACACTGGAGATGAAGAAATCACCATTCCAGTGAGTGAACGTAAAACACCTGTTGAAAATGCTCAAAGCTATTACACAAAATATACAAAGGCAAAAAATGCCCTTATTATGGTTCAAGAACAGTTAGAAAAAACGAAAGAAGAAATTGCCTATTTCGAAATGCTTGCTCAGCAAGTACAACAAGCTGCTCCTGGAGATATTGAAGAAATTCGCGAAGAATTAGCAGAACAAGGTTATTTGAAATTACGTCATGCACGAAAAAAGAAAAAACAAGCGAAGCCTGAGCCTGAACGTTACGTCTCTTCAACAGGCGTAGCGATTTCTGTTGGGAAAAATAACAAACAAAATGACATGCTTACATTTAAAATTGCTAAACGCACGGATATTTGGTTGCATACGAAGGATATTCCAGGCTCACATGTTGTCATCCATACAAGTGAACCTGACGAAACGACATTACGAGAAGCTGCAACACTTGCTGCCTATTTTTCAAAAGCAAGAGACTCTTCCTCTGTTCCAGTAGATTACACAGAAATACGTCAGGTAAAAAAGCCAAATGGCGCTAAACCTGGGTTTGTTATTTACTTTGAACAAAAGACTGTATACATCGATCCAGATGAAGCTGTCATTTTACAACTAAAAAAACAGTCCTAAAGATTGAAGCTGGGACTAACTGGTTAAAACCTAAAAAGCGCGAGAAATCCATTTTAGAAATGTTGATTTCTCGCGCTTTACTAATGTTATTTTTTATTGTATCTTCCTAGCCTCTCAAACTGTAGACAAACTCTTGAATTATTAGATTTAATCGTAATTCAGTATGTTGTGGAGATACGACTCGTTATCTCTATGGTGAGCTTATCATAGAGATGAAAAGCTGCCTCGGCATAATTGATTCATTTAAGCAGAGCATTTCTTTCATCGAAAGCGTACGTGCAACGCTACCATAGTTAGGAGACTACCCTCATATACGGGCTAATAATCCTTCACACGCCTAAGAAAACGTTAGCCTTTAACGACCGTTAATCGCAACTTAACTGTTTATTTTCAGGAAGACTACCAATTAGTTATTGATATATGGTAAAATAGACCATGCAAAGATGCGCATTATATTTCTGCTCTTTAAGTTCTAGCTACATAACGGATAGTAACTTTATGTAGGAGCTTTCCTCCTAAGCAAGACAATTGAATTTCTCCATAAAACAACATCAAAAATAAACGTGTTTTTCCATTTATTGCATGCAAAATCCTACATTTATATAATTAATTCTATGCATTGTTTTTATACAGCATTGTATATTCAAGTAATGTGTAAATTATTTCAAAAAAACATATTTTACTAAATACCCGATATTTATTCTTTAAGAGAGGCACATTTTACTCTAATTTTTCTTTCTTCTCTTTTATACTGGTTAATCTTAGATAAATACAAAACAAGTTTCTTATATATCATTAATAGATAAAAATATTCATTCTTCGAGAAAATAAATTACAAAAAATACGTTTCTAGGAATCTAAATCACTCTTTTTTACAATTATTTTCTACAAATCTACACAAATATCTTAAATATCCCACGCATGACTTTAGACTCATTTTTCAAATAACAATAGTGTTATCTGAACAATAAGAATTTTCGATATAGTATGTTACTTTTTTATTTTTATTCCATTTTTGATGTATACACCAAATAAATATCATTTTTTTATCATGTAAGCGCTTTCTCGATTTAGAGTGGTGAATCAGAAAAAGTTATTATCTTCAAAAATGTCAGATAATACTATACAAATTGGAATATTTTTTATTTTGTACACAATGATTTTTTTGGTATATTAAATAAGAGCTTCATAGAAGGCTTAAAATTGTATAAGGGGGATTTACATGAATAAAAACAAAAAGTTTTTATTATTAACTGTCCTTGCAGTATTCTCATTAGTACTGGCTGCATGTGGCTTCGGTGGTGAAAAGTCTGATAATTCTTCATCTTCAGACGGCAGTAAAGATTCTGGTTCAAAAGCTAAAGAGCTTAACTTAGCAATTACTTCAGAACCACCATCTTTAAACCCAGGACTTGCAGAGGATACTACATCTAGTGCAATCTTAATTAATGTTTTTGAGGGTCTAACTGTGTCAGACGCTGAAGGTAAGCCTACTCCAGGTATGGCTGAAAAGTGGGAAATCAGTCCTGATAAAAAGACTTACACTTTCCATTTACGTGATGCAAAATGGTCAAATGGCGATACAGTTGTAGCTGGCGACTTCGAATATGCTTGGAAATGGGCATTAAATCCAGATAACCTTTCTGCGTATTCTTCTATTTTCTACCCAATTAAAGGGGCTCAAGCTTACCACCAAAATGGCGGTTCTGCTGATGACGTTGGTGTCAAAGCTGAAGATGACAAAACTTTAGTCGTAACTTTAGAAAACCCAACTCCGTATTTCCTAGAATTAACAGGATTCAAAACTTATTTACCAGTTAACAAAAAAGTGACTGAAGCTAATAAACAATGGTACGCAGACGCAGGTGAAAATTACGTAACAAATGGTCCTTATAAATTAAGCGATTGGCAACATGACGCTTCTATCACTCTTACAAAATTTGAAGATTATTGGGATGCTTCAAATGTTGATGTTGATACTGTAAATATTGCTATGATTGAAAAAGAACCAACTGTTGCTACTAACTTTAAATCTGGCTCGCTTGACTATATTGGTGCACCATTCCAAACAGTAGATCTTAATGCAATTGATGGCTTCAAAAAAGATGGTTCTTTAAGAATCAAGGACCAAGCAAGTATTTATTGGTATAAATTCAATACAAAAGACAAAATTATGAACAATGCAAATATCCGTAAAGCTCTTGCTCTAGCAATCGATCGTCAAAAATTAATTGACAACGTAACTAAAGGTGAACAAAAACCGGCTACAGGTATGATTCCGGTAGCAGTTCCTAACTTTACAGAAGACCGTGGTTACTTCAAAGATAATGATGTTGCTGCAGCAAAAGCTGCTCTTGAAGCAGGGATGAAAGAACTTGGTATTAAAGACGCTAAAGATATTAAAGTGAATATTTCATTCAACACTTCTGAAGCGCATGCAGCAATCGCTCAATATATTCAAGAAGAATGGAGCAAAAAACTTGGTATTTCATCTCAGTTAGATAACTCAGAATGGCAAGTTTATATTGACAAATTAAAAACTGGTGACTATCAAATTGGTCGTATGGGCTGGGTAGCTGATTATCTTGATCCATATACATTCCTTGAACAGTTCGATACAGCTAAAAATGGTAACAACCAAACAGGCTGGGAAAATGCTGAGTACAAAAAATTATTGGACAAAGCAGTTGCTGAGGTTGACGAAGCTAAACGTCTTGATTATTTAAAACAAGCCGAAGCAATTATTATGACAGAATTCCCAGTTGCACCTATTTACTACTACACTAACTTGTCAGTAGTTAAAAAAGGTATTGAAAACTTAGATCCAAATCCAACTGGTGATATTCACCTTAAATACGTAAAGATTAAATAATAATTTCTTTTAAGCTCTAAGCGGAGAGCTGCCTCGTAGCCACTGCGGCGCGAGTCAGCTCTTTTTAAAATACGAAGGCACTTATTTGTCAGAAAATTGACAAATAGAAGGAGGAGTTTTATGTGATTAAATATATTTTGAAAAGGCTGATGTATATACTTCTCGCGCTTTTCGTCATCGTAACGGCTACGTTTTTCCTATTGCGTCTTGCTCCTGGTAACCCATTTGCATCTGAACGTAATTTACCTCCTCAAATAGAGGCAAAGTTAAACGAAACGTATGGATTAAATAACCCTTGGTATATTCAGTACAAAGATTATTTAATCGATGCGGCCACTTTTAATTTCGGTGAATCTATGAAATATAAAGCGCGTTCTACAAATGATATGATTGCAGAAGGCTTCCCTGTATCATTAACTTTAGGAATTGAAGCGATGCTGCTAGCAATTGGATTTGGTGTATTAATCGGTGTAATTGCTGCGCTTTATCATAATAGGTGGCCAGATTATTTGGCAACGACCTTTGCGGTGCTCGGAATTTCCGTTCCATCTTTTATATTAGCTGGACTTATGCAGTATTTCCTTGCATACAAGCTCCAATTATTCCCAATAAGTGGATGGAAAGGCTTTGCTTATAGTATATTGCCAGCCTTAGCTATTGCATTATCGCATATGGGCTTTATTGCTAAACTAGTACGTTCAAGTATGCTCGATCAAAATAATAGTGATTACGTAAAAATGGCTCGTGCAAAAGGTATAGGTAAATGGACAATCGTCTTCCGCCATACTTTACGAAACGCCCTCTTACCAGTCGTTACTTATTTAGGTCCATTAACAGCTGCTGTTGTTACAGGTAGCTTCATTGTAGAGTCAATTTTTGCGGTTCCTGGATTAGGTAAGCACTTTGTGCAAAGTATTACGAACCGTGATTATACTGTTATTATGGGGACAACCGTGTTCTACGCAATCATTCTTTTATTTGCGGTATTCATCGTAGATATTTTATATAGCGTGATCGATCCGCGAATTAGACTGAAAGGAGCGAAAAAGTAATGACACAGCAACAAATCGAAAAAGATAAATTTAAAATTGTTGGCGGAAATCATGAAGCAACCGAAAAATTAACTGATAAATCTGTCTCTTTTTGGAAGGAAGTATTTATCCGTTTTTCCCATAATAAAATGGCCATTTTTGGCTTAATTGCTTTAATAATTATTGTTTTAATGGCTACCTTTGTACCAATGTTTTCACAATACCACTATAGCGATCAATTAGGTGCTTTTAATGCCCCACCATCATCAGAATTTTGGTTTGGTACAGATGATTTGGGTCGAGATATTTTCGTTCGCATATGGGCTGGCGCTCGTATTTCTTTATTCATCGGGTTTGCTGCGGCAATCATAGACTTGATCATTGGTGTATTATGGGGAAGTATTTCTGGTTTAGCAGGCGGTCGTGTTGACAATATTATGATGCGTATTGCCGATGTTTTAACAGCAGTACCTTACCTTTTAGTAGTAATCGTACTTTTAGTAGTATTAGAACAAGGTATTTTTCCAATGATTATTGCATTATCCATTACAGGTTGGATCAATATGGCCCGTATTGTACGTGGTGAAGTATTATCTATTAAAAATCAAGAGTATGTTTTAGCGGCTCGTACATTGGGCGCAAGAACAGGACATTTAATTATCAAACATTTAGTGCCAAATGCACTTGGTGCGATTTTAGTATCCATGACATTAACAGTGCCAACTGCTATTTTTACTGAGTCTTTCCTTAGTTATTTAGGACTTGGGGTTCCTGCCCCACAAGCCTCTTGGGGAACAATGGCATCTGATGGAAATGGCGCGATTGCCAATGCTCCTTGGCGTTTAATATTCCCTGCACTGTTCATTTCACTAACAATCTTTGCGTTTAACGCAGTTGGTGACGGCTTACGTGATGCATTAGATCCAAAACTACGTAAATAAGGAGGTGGCCGAATATGAGTAAAACCATTTTAGAAGTAAAAGATTTAAAAATAAACTTTAAAACGTATGCAGGACTAGTTCACGCTGTTCGTGGTGTAAACTTTGACTTAAAAGAAGGTGAAACACTAGCAATCGTTGGTGAATCCGGTTCTGGTAAGAGTGTTACGAGTAACGCATTAATGAAACTAATTCCACAGCCACCTGGTATTTATGAGTCAGGACAAATTTTATTTAACGGTCGTGATTTAGTGCCTTTAAGTGATAAGGAAATGTCAAAAATACGCGGAAATGAAATTGCAATGATTTTCCAAGATCCAATGACAAGCTTAAACCCGACGATGAAGGTCGGACGTCAAATAACTGAAGTTATTTTACAACATAAAAAAGTATCAAAAGCTGATGCTAAAAAACGTGCAATCGAGCTTTTAACACAGGTAGGTATCCCCTTCCCTGAAAAACGTTATAATCAATACCCGCATGAGTTTTCAGGCGGTATGCGTCAACGTGTTGTTATTGCTATCGCACTCGCAGCTGATCCTAAGCTTCTAATTGCCGATGAACCAACAACAGCTTTAGACGTTACCATTCAAGCGCAAATTTTAGAGCTAATGAAAGAAATTCAAAAAAATTCGAAAACATCGATCATTTTCATTACTCACGATTTAGGTGTCGTGGCAAACGTTGCTGACCGAGTTGCAGTTATGTATGCCGGACAAATCGTTGAATATGGTACTGTTAATGATATTTTCTATAACCCTAAGCATCCATATACATGGGGTCTACTTGGTTCAATGCCTGACTTAGATAACGATACGGATGAGCTATTACGCACAATTCCTGGTTCACCACCAGATCTTATTCACCCTCCAAAGGGCGATGCGTTTGCCGCTCGTAATGAATTTGCAATGGCTATTGACTATGAGCAAGAGCCACCGATGTTCCAAGTAAGTGAAACGCACTTTGCAAAAACTTGGTTGATGCATCCTGATGCACCAAAAATTCCGCTTCCAGATGAGGTTGCTAAACGTATTGAAGGATATTTAGCAAAGGAGGCACAATCAAATGACTAAATCAGGCGCAAAAAAAGTTCTTGAAATTAAAAATTTAAAGCAGCATTTCGGTTCAGCAAGTAACCCTATTAAAGCAGTTGACGGTATTAGCTTCGATGTCTACGAAGGTGAAACACTCGGTCTTGTAGGAGAATCAGGCTGTGGTAAATCAACAACTGGGCGTTCCATTATTCGCCTGTACGACATTACAGATGGGGAAATTATTTTCGATGGCGAGAACGTCCATGGGAAAAAAAACAAAAATGAATTAAAGAAATTTAATCGTCAAATGCAAATGATTTTCCAAGATCCATACGCTTCATTAAACCCGCGTATGACAGCTGGAGAAATCATTAGTGAAGGCTTTAAAATTCACGGTCTTTACAAAGATAAAAAAGAGCGCCGTGAAAAAGTAAATCAACTGTTAGAGGCTGTTGGCTTAAACAAAGAGCACGCAAACCGTTATGCTCATGAATTCTCTGGAGGTCAACGTCAACGTATTGGAATTGCTCGTGCGCTAAGCTTAGATCCTAAGTTTATTATCGCCGATGAACCTATTTCTGCACTTGATGTTTCGATTCAAGCGCAAGTTGTAAACTTATTAAAACAACTGCAAAAAGAACGTGGCTTAACATATCTTTTCATTGCCCATGACTTATCAATGGTTAAGTATATCAGTGACCGTATCGCTGTTATGTACCGTGGTAAAATCATGGAAATCGGTAAAGCAGATGATATATACAATCACCCTGTTCATCCGTATACAAAATCATTATTATCTGCGATCCCACTTCCTGACCCAATGTCAGAAAAACGCCGACAACGTATTCCGTACAAGCATACAGAGGTTGACGATAGCGCAACATACCACGAAGTTGGCGATCAGCATTACGTTTATGGTACTGCAGACCTTATGAAAACTTGGATTGCTAATCGATAAAAACTTATAAATCCATCCATTATTTATTACTGGATGGATTTTCATCTTTTTTTATTCGCCATTCATGTAAATGAAAATTTAACACCTTTAAAAGTGAATTTATTACTTTTAAAGGTGCTTTATTTTCTTCTATAACAAATCCAGCTTATCTATTACCTTCTTGATTTTGGATTTAAAGCATCTTTTAATCCTTCTCCAATAAAGTTGATAGACAAAATAACTAGAGTAATAGCCGTTGCAGGTGGTACCCACATCCAAAGCTTATCCTTTAGTACATCTGAGTTTCTAGCCTCAAATAGCATATTGCCCCAGCTAGGTGTATCAGCCGGAACCCCAAGGCCTAAAAAACTTAAACTAGATTCTGCAACAATTGTTACCGCCATCAATAATGTTGCCTGTACAATAATCGTCGATGCAACGTTAGGCAATAAGTGCTTAATGATTATTTTTGATGGTTTACAGCCAATTGACTGAGCAGCTAATATATACTCATTTTCCTTTTCAGTTAAAACCCTACTTCGTACTATCCTTGCAACGCTTCCCCACATTAAAAGTGAAATAACAATTATTAATGTCCATAGACCAGATATTTTTCCTGAAAGTATAGTATTTAAAACAATACAGAAAACTAAAAATGGAAACATTAATACAAAGTCAGTAAATCGCATTAACGTTTGATCTATTTTTCCTCCAAAATACCCTGAAATAGCGCCAACAGCTGTTCCGATCATTACAATAAAAATCATACAGCCTAATCCAACTGTTAAAGATGATCTACCAGCGTAGAGCATTCTAGTAAAAACATCTCGTCCATTCGTATCTGTTCCTAACCAATGCTCGCTTGATGGAGGTAGACTAATTTTCATAAAGTCGACACGTACAATATCTTTTGTTGTAATATAAGGAGCTAAAAACGATACAACAATAACTATTAGTAAAAAAATTAGACTAATCATCGCTAATTTATTTTTAACAAACTTTCGTCTCGCTATCACCCATGGCGAGGGGCTTTTTTTCGGTGTCTTTGGCGATAAAACTTCTTGATCAGTTACCAATGTCATATTTTCCCCTCCTTAATCTAGTCTAATACGCGGATCTACCACACCATATAATATATCCGCTACTAAATTTCCAAAAAGTGTTAAAAACGAAAGTAACATTGTTATCGACATCATGACCGCATAATCTCTACGTCCAACAGATTCTAAGAAGAGTGCGCCTATTCCCGGATAAGTAAAGATGGTTTCTGTTATTACCGCACCACTAATTAATGTGGCAATATCAAAACCTAGATACGTAATTATTGGAATAATAGAATTCCGTAAAATATGTTTGTTATATATTTTCGACTCTTTTGTTCCCTTTGCTCTCGCTGTTCTTACAAAATCCTTCCTACTATTTTCAATAATGTCATTTCGTAGAAATTGTGTATAGGACGCCGTTCCCATTAATCCTAAAATAAGTGCAGGTAACAAAACATGGTGCATCCTACTCATGTAGTACGCCCAAGTTCCTTCCCCTATGCCTACACCTACGGAACCACTGAAAGGAAACCATCCTAGCTTAAAGGAAAAGAAATAAATAGCAACAATCCCTGCAACAAATGATGGAATGGCTAAAGCTAAATAATTATAAGTTGCAATTAAATTATCTCCGAGTGTATAAGGTTTTCTTCCTGCATACATTCCCATAAGAAATGCAAAAAAGTACGTAAAAACTAATGATGTTAACGCTAAAAATATTGTATTTGGTATTCGCTGAGCAATAATCTCTGCAGCCGGTTTTTTATAAACTGTAGATTTCCCGAAATCCCCTTGTATAAATTTACTGACCCATCTACCATATTGCACGATAATCGGGTCATTATAGCCTAATTTTTCTCTCATTTCTTCAATGTATTGTGGATTCGTATTAGAAGGATTGATTTCACCAGCAAATGGATCTCCTGGCATCATTTTCGCTAAAAAGAACACCACCACAGAAATAAGGAGTAACAATGGAATCATGCCGAGAAATCTTCGAAGTGTGTATTGAAGCATGTGACGTCTCCTTATCTAGAAATTTACTAACTAGGCCCAATTCATGAAGTAGGCCTAGTTAGTAGGCTTAACAGTTTACAATTTATTCCTTAACATACCATTTATAGACATCTGTTTGGAAACCAACAGCGTTAATATGAACACCTTGTAGTCGATTATTAATGCCATATAAATCTAAGGCTTCCCATAATGGTAGGGCTGGTAATTCTTCATTGAAGTATTTTTGCCATTCCACATAAGTTTGCTTACGCTTATCTTTGTCAAATGCTTCTTCACTTAAGCCTTTATCTAATAATTTTTGGTTCTTAGCATCTATATAGCGACCGAAGTTCCATTCTGCATCGTTCCCCCATAATCCAGATGGGTCAGGATCTGCACCTGTACTCCAAGTACCGAAGAATGCTTCTAATGCAGCATCATCATTTTTTTTCATATCATTATATAAGTTAAACTCGATTAAAGTACCAGTTGCTTGTTCTGTTTTCACTCCGATATCATTCCAAGCTTGAATAATCGCTTGAGAGCGACCCTCAAAGGCAGCAGGACCAGCATAGTGACCAAATAAAATTTTAAATGGCTTCCCTTTAGGATCTTCTACAAAGCCATCACCATTAATATCTACATAACCTGCAGACTTAAGAAGCTCTTTAGCCTTTTCTGAATTGTATGCATATTGATTTAAGTCAGATTCCTCTGCAGCAGTCCAGAAAGCACTTGGAATCACAGTATTTGCAACTATAGCTTTTCCTTCTAAGAAAGCATCGATCATTGCTGGACGGTTAATTGCGTATAATAGTGCTTGGCGCAATTCTTTTGATTTAAACTTATCAAAATCTGCTACATTTTTAAGAGTAGCTTTATCACGATGACCAAAACGAAGACCGATATATGAGTAACTTACACCATTCGTTTCTTCAATACGTACATTTTTCAATGCTGACAATTCTTTCACAGCTTGTGGTCTAATATCCATAATGTCAATTTCTCCGTTTTGGAACGCACCAGCTGCCAATGATGGGTCAATTACTTTTACAATCACCCCATCAAGCTGCGGCTTGCCCTTCCAGTAATCATCAAAACGCTCTAATTCAGAATATTCACCGTCTACAACCTTTTTCACTTTAAACGGCCCTACGCCAACAGGATTTTCACGAACTTGTTTCGACTCGCTTAAATCTTTAACAGCAATACCTTCATAATGTTTCTTTGGCATTGGATAAGACCAAAGATTTTCTAAATTATTAACTTTCACTTTGTCAAAAGTAATTTTCACAGTATATGGATCAACGACTTCGATCCCTTCGATTTTGTCAGCTTTCCCTGCTTTTTTTGCTTTTGCCCCTTTAATATTTTCAACATAATTGAATCGTGGGCCATCGTAATCCTTATTAGCTATTGTCTCTAATGCAAATACCCAGTCATCAACTGTTAACTCCTCACCATTGTGCCATTTTACACCTTTCTTAAAGGTGAACGTATAAGTTAATTTATCCTCACTAATTTCCCAAGTTGCTAAATTAGGAACATATTCTAAGTTATCATTTACATCATAAATACCATCCATTATGAAATTTTGAATATAACTATCTACAATACTTCCATTAAATGCTGGGTCAAATACACCTTCAGGCGCTTGGTCAGTACCGAAAGTTACAACCTTATTTTTTGCTGTCTCACTAGTCTTTGTGGAATCACCTTTATCTTTTTCCTTATCTTTGTCAGTTGTCGAGTTATCGCTATTACACGCTGCTAAAAACAAAGCTGTTACTAGCATTAGCATGAAAGCCCATAATGCTGATTTTTTCATTGTTTATCCCCCCGTGAATTTTATTTTGAAAATAATTAACACACGATTTTCTTATTATTTTTTAATACAAATGGCATGCAACTCTATGCCCTCGCTTCACCTCCTTTAAGGTTGGTTTAGATAATGAACACTCTGCCATTACCTTTGGACAACGTGGATGGAAGGGGCACCCCTGAGGAGGATTAGCCGGACTAGGGATATCCCCCTCTAATACGATACGGCTACTCTTTTTCCTTGGATCAGGTACCGGAATGGCAGAGATTAACGCTTGTGTATACGGATGAAGTGGTTCATCATAAATATGTTCTTTATCTGCAATTTCCACAATGTTTCCTAAATACATCACACCGATTCGATCACTCATATGTTTTACAACACTTAAATCATGAGCAATAAATAAAAATGTTAAGTCAAACTCATCCTGTAACTCTTTTAGCAAATTAAGCACCTGAGATTGCACAGAGACATCTAATGCTGAAACTGGTTCATCCGCTATAATTAGTTTTGGTTTAAGTGCAAGTGCTCTAGCAATACCAATCCGTTGACGCTGTCCTCCCGAAAATTCATGTGCATATTTGTAATATGCATCTTCGGGTAAACCAACTTTTTGTAAAAGCTCCATCACTTCATTTTTTAATGATTTAAGTGGTTTTTTATGATAATTCATAATTGGTTCAGCTATGATACTACCTACCATTTGCATAGGATTTAATGATGCATATGGATCTTGAAACACCATTTGGATATCTTTCCTTATTTCTCTTAATAATTTCCCTTGCAATGTTGTAATATCATGACCATTAAAAATAATTTTTCCTTCGGTTGCGTCTAACAATCTTAAAATCGTACGACCTGTTGTTGACTTTCCACAGCCAGATTCGCCTACTAACCCTAATGTTTCACCATTTTTTATTGAAAAAGAAATATTATCAACTGCTTTAACATGTCCAATCGTATGTTTGAATAATCCACCTTTAATCGGGTAATAGGTTTTTAAATTAATTAGCTCCAATAAATTTTCTTTATTATTTGTAGTTTGATTCATATTGTCTGCCCACACCCTTTCTAGAATTACAGCCTTCAAAAAGTAAACAAGAGACTTCATGATTATCATCTACGAAAGTAAGTTGTGGCGTAACATTACTACATTCAAACATCGCCGATGGACATCTATCAACAAAACGGCAGCCTACTTGAGGCATATTTTTTAAAGATGGTACAATGCCTTTAATAGTAGCTAACTCATTTACTTCTGTATCTATTCTCGGAATCGATGCCATTAAGAGTTTGGTATATGGGTGTTTGGGATTGTAAAACAAGTTATCAACAGTTGTCCGTTCTACGATCTTTCCAGCATACATAATAATTACTTCATCACATATTTCCGCAACTACACCTAAATCGTGAGTAATCAGTACAATAGACATGTTATTTTTACCCTGAATACTTTTCAATAAATCTAGTATTTGGGCCTGCACTGTTACATCAAGTGCAGTAGTTGGTTCATCCGCTATTAAAAGTCTAGGCTGACAAGCAATAGCGATAGCGATCATTACTCTTTGCCTCATACCACCAGACAATTGATGAGGGTATTCATTCACAATTTTTTCAGCTCTTGGAATGCCAACCTGTTTTAATAAACCAATCGCCTTACTTCTAGCCTCAACCTTAGACATTTTACTATGATTAAGCATAATCTCTTCAATTTGTGAGCCTATAGTAAAAACAGGATTTAAGGATGTCATAGGTTCCTGGAAAATCATACTAATATCATTTCCTCTAATTTTATTCATCTCGTCGTTCGAATAATTCTCTATGTTTTTCCCGTGGAATCTTATTTCACCTCCCGTGATTTTACCAACTCCTTTTGGAAGTAATTGCATAATAGAAAGAGACATTACACTTTTTCCACAGCCTGATTCACCAACTACTCCAACGATCTGACCAGATTTAACTGAAAATGAAACATCATCAACAGCATGATATAGCTCCCCGTCTATATCAAAACCAGCTTTAAGGTTTTTCACTTCTAACATTAAGCTCATTTTTACATCACACCTTTTAAGAGTTTTTACTTAACTACTGTTGCAATGTAGTAAGTTAGATGCCGCGTGTTAAGTACTATCCTTTTTACATAAAAATTCCTTTTAAAAATTCATCGACTTTGTGCTTAGGCCTGTATGAGTGCGATACGATGCCGATCCTTTCGGTAATACCACAGCGACTTCTGAGCTGACGCTTTGCTTTCGCTACAGAAAACAATTGCTAAAAGGCGTTGAATTAATAGCCCGAAAAAATCAGATAAACTTATTTCAAAATCATTTCAATATAAAAATCATCAAAATAAAAGAATATCAATCTCTTCTTTGTAAAGAATTTTAAGATAAGTCCCAAATGAAATAATATTCTGATAATTAAGTGTAATATCATTTTAGCTAGAAATAACATGTTTAATCAAGTGAATTTTTACATTCCTTATATTCTTATATACAAATTAATCCATACAACTATTCCAATTTCACTCAATAAATTTGTATTTTTCTTCAATGAGTATTTTGTTGACTTCCCACTTTATCGGTTTAAAGCATTACTTTTTTATTATTACAATATAGCAAATATTCATTTATCCCTTGTACTTTTCCTCATAAATCCTACATTTATTCGGATTCTGTTTTTAGATGAATTTTAGCTGATTACCATAACGTGTGGCTGATTTCCATTCCGACTGGGCACTTTCCTGAGGATGTCCGATTGCGCTACAGAGTCTCGGGCCAACACGATGTTGGTCACGAAGGCGTTATCACAGGATGTGATGCTTTTAGCCTTCGTTCCTCTATTGCTGATCCCCGAGAAGTCGCCCAGTCTCCACTCCAATCAACTATTTACTTAGTAGACATTTTAACAAAAGTCATCCACACCTTTTGGTGATGAACTATCTTTTCCCTAATAATTATTAATAAATAATTTTTTCTATTAACACATCAACCTCTTAAAGCAAGAATTATTATAGAGGACAAATAATTTAATTCAACTATTTGTTACGGACATCTACTTATTTTTTTGTAAAAAATAAATTAATTTCTCGACATAAAATTAGATAATAATTATGGATTGTGTTTTAATTTGATGAATGACAAGCTGCAAGGGGACTTTGATTTGACTAAATTGCTCCTTATTGTCGCATTATGTAATTAACCAAAGCAATAATGTGATATCGCAACGAATGCTTTTTCTTGCCCATTTTAGTTAATGTACGGTCCTACACTTTGAAACAGACCTGTTTCCTTTGATCGTGCGGACACACGTTGAAAAATAATTTAAACCCGCATTCATCTCACCGCCTATAGAGGTGGGAGGCTTCTGTAGCTGACGCTGCACTTTCGCTACAGAAAATAATTACTGAAAGAAGTTAAATAAACGCAAAAAAATGTAGGCAATTCCTTTTAAGGGATTTGCCTACATTTTTACACTCTCACACTTAACTATTTTGCTATTAGTTTTTTAATGGAGCATCAGCAGTTAACTCGATATCTTGATATTGAGTTTCATTTGCATAGTCAACATTATAGTTTTTTACACGTTTATTAACTGGAACGATCTCAGTAATTGCTACAGTTGGAATTGTTGTAGCTTGTTCAAACATATACTCTTCAAACTTTCGGAATGCTTCTTTTCGATGATTTATATCTAAAGATTCTTTAGAATCAATATCATCTAAAATTGCAGTTAATTCAGGTGATACAAAACGTGAGTAGTTGAATAATGCACCCTCACCATATAATCCTTTTGGAGATGGATTTGTTCCTGTACCCCAAGCACCAAAGAACATTTCAATTTCAGGGTCATCTTTTTTAAGTTTATCACTAAATGAGTTAAACTCCATTAGACGGCCAGAAGCTAATTCAACATTGATACCGACTTCTTTCCAGTTTTGGCGGTAGTATTCAATCGTAGATTCTAGAACCTCAGTACCACCTTGTGCACCTAATTTGATTGTAAATGGTTTACCATCTTTGTCTTCACGAATGCCATCGCCGTCCACATCTTTATAGCCTGCTTCATCTAATAATTGTTGCGCCTTTTTCTTATCATGAGTGAAGCCTGGCATATCTTTTGTATGGAATGATGCAAATGCCGGAGGAATTAACGTTGTCGCACGTGTATTAATACCATTGCCTAAATTTTCGTTTACCCCTTCTACATCGATTGCATAAGCTAATGCTTGACGTAATTTTGGATCGCTTAACTTTGCATTTTTATCTGTTATATTAATTCCTTTTGCTTTATCAAATTTACCTAGCTTAAAGCTCAAATAGCTATAACCTAATCGAGGACGCGATAAAATTGATAAGTTCTTAGAATTTTCAATTTGTGTAATCTTTGAACCTGGGAAACCATCAACTGCTATGTCATAAGTTCCTGAATTTAATGCCTTCGGTAATGTTTCTGGTGAAACGACTTTTACTACTACACCGTCGAGTTTAGGTTCACCCTTCCAGTAATTTTCGTTTTTAACGAATTTCACAGACTCACCATTAACAATTTTATCGAACTTGAAAGGCCCTAAAGTTACTGGATTTACACGCACCGCATCAGAGCTTATCATTTTTTTCACTGGAATATCTTTCAATTGATGTTTTGGTGCAGCATATCCCCATAATCCATCACCACTGCTGTAAATTGCTGGTGAAATTGATTTAAATGAAATTTCTAATGTATAATCATCTACTCGTTTTAAACCTGAAATTGTATCAGCTTTCTTATCATGGTACTCTTCAGCACCAATAATATTTTTGAAATCATCGTCATAACGAACGCCTTCATAATCAGGGTGACCGATAATTTCATAAGGGAAAATAACATCGTCGATTGTAAAAGGCTGTTCATCTGACCATTTTACATTTTCACGTATTTTTACAGTTGCTTTTTTTGCATCTGCGTCGACCTTCAGAGTTGCAAGTCCTGTATCTGTTACTTGGAAGTCACCGTCATTTTCAAAAAGTGTATTACTAGCAAACTTCAAAATTGATGAGTCATTGCTATCTGTGTAAAGTTCTTGTAAGAAAATACCTTTGAACGGTGATGGACTTGGTAAAGCTACTTGTAAAACGCCACCTTTTATTGGTTCTCCTTCATTCTCTACTTCCATTGGAAAACTACGAGATGCTGTTTTCTTACCAGAATCCTTATCATCCTTTGAAGATTCTTTGCCTCCTCCACTACATGCCGCTAGTGCTAAAACTAGTGTCAATAGTAAAGTTAAAAGAACATAACTCTTTTTCTTCATTTACCCTTCCTCCTTAACCTAATCGTTGTCTTGAGTCAGCCGCACGTCGTAACGCTTGACCAACATAATTTATACCAAGCATCATTACTAAAATAAATAATGCTGCAGGTAACCAAATCCACCATTTATCTACTAAAATCTCAGGATCTCTTGCATAGCTTACTAGAGTACCTAAACTTGGTGTTGAAGGTGGTAAGCCATACCCTAAAAATGAAAGCCCGGTTTCAGCACCCATATTACCCGCTAGACTTAATGTTAAGTTAACGATAATAATAGAGCTTAAGTTTGGTAAAACCTCTCTAAACATAATTTTAAAATCACTTGTACCCATCGTTTTTGAAGCACTTACATAATCTCGACGAGCCTCAGTTAATGTTTTACTACGTATTAACCTTGCCTTCCCAATCCAAGCAAACATACTTAATAAGATAACGATGTGGATCGGTGAATATTTCTCTAGCGTTGAAACAATGGCAATCGTAATCATAAAACTAGGTAAAATCATAATGAAATCCATAATTCGCATAATAGCAAGGTCAACTTTACCTGCGTAATAGCCAGTGATTAAACCGATAACGATACCGATAACTGCTGCAATAATCGTAATACATATAGCAATAATTAAAGAGTTTTTCGCTCCGATAATTAATTGTCCAAAAATATCGCGCCCTGCGTCATCTGCACCTAAAATATATCCATCAGCACCCGGCTCCGCAAAGCGACCTAGTAATTTAACTTTCATTATTTCGTCTACATCAATAATAAAACTAGCAATAAACACTGCCGCTATTAATAATGTTAAAAATATTAATGAAAACATCGCTAATTTATCTTTTTTAAACTCGCGCCAAACAACTTGGAAACCTACAGCTGGGCGATGTTGTTCTTCTAATTTTTTCTCTTCTGTTTTATCCATGTAAAGTCACCTCTATTCTTTGCAAGTTAGTCGATACGAATTCGTGGGTCTACAATGCTTAAAATAATGTCTGATAACATACTTCCAAGTAACCCCAAGAAACCATACAACACAATAAGTGCTGTAATTACACTATAGTCACGACTCGCAATCGAAGACATGAATAGTTCTCCCATACCTGGATAACTAAAGATTGTTTCAATAAAGATTGTTCCGCCTAGTAAACCTGTAATAGTGAACCCAAGACCCGCCGCAATCGGAATTAATGAATTACGGAAAATGTGTCGTGTATATACTTTATTCATAGGTAAACCTTTACTACGTGCTGTTTTAACATAGTCTTGGTTTTTAGAATCAATAATTTCTGAACGTAAATATTGAATGATTGTATACGTCCCCAAAACCGCCATCGTAATAGCAGGTGTAATAATATGATACAGTTTATCCCAATAGTAAGAAAAAGTACCTTTTTCGGTTAATACATCTACTGAACCTGATGTTGGAACCCAGCCTAATTTATAGCCGAATACATAAATTAAAATTAAACCAAACACGAACGGCGGTATTGCCATACTTAAAAAGTTATAAAACACGATTCCACGGTCTAATCGAGAATCTTGATAACGACCTGCTAAAAGTCCTAATGGAATAGCGATTAAATAAGTTAGGATCATTGCAACTAATGATAAGTAGAAAGTATTGAGCGCTCGTTCACCAATAAGTGATGTTACACTGCGTTGATATGTGTAGCTTTTACCTAAGTCGCCATGTACTGCATTTGACACCCATCTGGCATATTGTTGATACCATGGGTCGTTTAAGCCTGCTGCTTCGCGTAACTCTTCAATACGGTTAGGATCTGTCTCTGGTCCCATTAAACCTGTAAATGGATCGCCTGGCATTAGCTTAGCAATGATAAACACTAACATACTTAAAATAATAATTTGTGGAACCATGATGATGACTCTTCGAAGAACCGTTTTCCACATAATCACATTCCTCCTTCAATCGACGCCAATGCAACAGCATGTGTATCTGAAATTGATTGTAAAGGATAAACTTTTCCGTCTTTATCAAAAAATTTATGCTGATTTTCTTTATAATACTGACTTACTTTCAAACGCTCTTGCTTACGTTCTACACGTGTTTCAGGCTCAATATCTGGAATGGCAGATAATAAACGGTGTGTATAAATATGACGTGGATCATTATATATATCTGCTCTTTGTCCTTTTTCCACGAAGCGTCCTCGGTACATAATATTGATTTCATCACACATATGCTTTACAACACCTAAGTCATGTGAAATGAATAAGTATGTTACGCCAAATTCCTCTTGTATATCTTGCATAAAGTTTAAAACCTGCGCTTGTACAGATAAATCAAGAGCAGAAACAGGTTCATCTGCAATAATTAATTTGGGGCGACATGCCATAGCACGTGCAATACCCAATCGTTGCTTTTGACCACCAGAAAATTCATGTGGATATTTATATTGGGCATCCTCTTGCATGCCAACAATCGCCAAAAGCTCGTTAATTCGTTTTCGTTCTTCCTCTTCACTTAAACGCAGGAAATTTCGAATAGGCTCTGCAATAACATCACGTATACGTTTTCTTGGATTCATACTGGAATGAGAATCTTGGAAAATCATTTGTACGTCACGATTAAATCCTGAATTACCGCTACGACGCATTTTCGTTACATCTTGTCCTTCATAGATTATTTGACCAGATGTCACTTTCTCTAAACCAATAATTGCCTTACCTGTTGTCGATTTACCACAACCTGATTCTCCAACAAGACCATAAGTTTTTCCTCTTTCAAACTCCATAGTAATGCCATCTACCGCATAAACATGATCTACAATGGTATTGAAGAAACCACCACGGATAGGATAATGTACGCATAAATCATTAATTTGCATAAAGCTCATATTATTTTCCCCCATCCTTCTTAAAGTGAAAGTCTTTCCAACACGTACAACGAACAAAATGTTCTGGTCCAACCTCATGTAATATTGGATTTTCCTCATGGGCGCTTTCGTCAATCCATGGAATACGTGCTGCAAAGCGACAACCTCCACGTGGCAAATTAAATAATGAAGGAACCATACCATGAATAACCTCTAACTTTTCATTTACCTTATGGGATTGAGGAATAGAGTTCAGTAACGAACGTGTATATGGATGTTTAGGATTTTTAAATAATTCAATAACTGGTGCTTCTTCGACAATTTGTCCAGCATACATGACTGCAACACGATCTGCTACTTCAGCTACTACACCTAAGTCATGGGTAATTAACAAAATGCCTGACTCAGTTTCTATTTGTAATTCTTTTAATAAATCTAGTATTTGCGCTTGAATCGTTACATCTAATGCCGTCGTTGGTTCATCTGCTATAATAAGAGGTGGCTTACATGCAATTGCTGTCGCTATCATTACGCGTTGCCGCATACCACCTGATAATTCATGCGGATATTGCTTATAAATACGTTCCGGGTTATGTATACCTACTTGCTGTAATAACTCCATTGCACGCTCACGGCGTTGTGTTTCATTTAAATCCGTATGGTATATAAGCGGTTCTTCAATTTGGAAACCGATTCTCTTTAACGGATTCAATGCAGCCAGTGGATCTTGGAAAATAAAACCGAAATCACTACCGCGTAACTGAGTATATTGCTGCTCCGTTATATCTACCAAATTCTGACCTTTATATAATATTTCACCTTCAATTTTTGTGTTGATAGGATTATGTAACCCAACAATTGATGTAGCTAAAGTACTTTTACCACAACCTGACTCACCTACAATTGCAAGCACCTCATTTTTTCGAATGCGCAAATCAACACCATCTACTGCAGCGAAATATTCATCTGCTCGCCGAAAGCTTGTACGTAAATTATTAATCTCAATAATCATTTCATGATTATTTGTCACACGATTACCTCCCTATCAAATCAAAAGAAAAAACCAACTTACTAACACCATATTCAATTTAAATGAATTTGCTTTTGTTTATAACGGTTTACTTAATATTTCCTTTACCGCGTATTTCAATTTTCGGAAAAATCAAAACAGTTTCATCCTTGAATATAATTTACATCTTAATTTCAAATAAATTGTTGTCATTAATAATCACTCTCATTCCCGAACTATTATTCCAACAAAAGAATTATCTGACAATTAATTGTATCATCATTTTATCTAGAAATAATATACTAAATCAAGTACATTTTTAAATTATTGTAAAAATAAATACAATTTCGACTTTACATCATCATCAAAATCATTAGAAATCGAGTTTACAATTTTTCATTATTTATTATTTCATATCTCAACATTGTATTATTTTAATAAAATAATTAATGTAAAATAATGGTTAAATATTAATAAAAAACTTATTTTATTAACTAAAAAAACATAATTTCAATAAATATTTATTATTTATAAAATAGAAAATATCACGAACTACATATATTTCATTATATTTAGATAACATTAAACTTCTATTTTTCTTCAATGAAAATATACATACCTCTTACAAATAATTTATAAATTTTTTAATATTACTTTTTCGAGTAAATTATTCTATTATTATGAATATTCCAAATATTACATATCTTCAAGCGGTAAATATTACGCTTAATGACTTGTTAATTATTATTTTCCGTTAAGTTGATTTATCATTTAGGAGAATTATTATCGGCAATATCCAACTTATCCCAGCAAAATGTTATCTGTAGCGAAAGCAAAGCGGCAGCAACAAATATTCGCGACAGGTACTGGTATCTCCCCTCCCTATAGGTGGTCTAATAATGCAGGTTTAAGTTACTTTTCAGCGAGTGTACATATCCGCTTATAATAGAAGAATCTCAGTCTGCCATTACCGTTATGACCGACATCGTGTCGGCCCTCATACAGGCCTAAGCACAAAGTTGATTCCGAACTTGTTTATCTGTTTTGATTCACAGTAGAGGATATATAAATTGTCCCATTACTTACAATATCCATCTAACATAGAAGTGTCTATATTGTAAATAACAAGAAAACAATTTATCATAAAACTATAAAAGTACTACTTCCTCTTATAAAAATTGAAAAAAGAATAGGTGAAAATGTATACATATGAAGAATCGCGTAGTCCAATTACTATTTGTATTTGCAATTGCGGCAATTATGCTCATCGTCTTAAATAAGTCCGTCATTTCCTTATATACCTTAATCGGCATACTATTGCCTATCACAATTATCGGGATTTCCTTTGTTATTTTTATAGAAAACCGTTCCCCGCAAAGTACATTAGCTTGGTTTTTAGTATTAGCCATTCTCCCTGTTATCGGTGTACTACTGTACTTACTGTTCGGAAGAAGTCGCTGGAGAAGAAAGAAACATTTACAACGTTCAGAAGAGAAAAGAATGATATTCCGTGAGATTTTAGAAGGGAGAAGTTTTAACTTAGACATCTCTTCCTCTCTAAATGAAAGATCCACCTATTTGACTCAAATTATCCAAAAATTTGGCGGTGGTCCTGTTGCGAATGAGACAACAACAAAGCTCTTAACAAACGGGAATGAAACATTTTCCGAAATCCTACAAGCAATTGAAAATGCTACACATCATATTCATATTCAATACTATATTTATCGATCAGATGAAATCGGCACAGCCATACGAGATGCCTTAATTAGGAAGGCAAAATCTGGCGTGATCGTACGCTTTCTTTACGATGGACTCGGCAGTAATAAATTACGTAGGAGTTTCTTACAACCAATGAAAGATGCAGGGATTGAAGTAGTTGAATTTGATTCTATTCTTTCACCTTGGCTATTAGAAACCGTCAATTATCGTAACCACCGTAAAATTGTTATTGTAGATGGGACGATTGGTTTTACAGGTGGGCTCAATGTCGGAGATGAATATCTTGGTCGTTCAAAGAAGTTTCCTATTTGGCGTGATAGTCATTTAAAAATAGAAGGAAAAGCCTTATATAAACTGCAGGCCATTTTTCTAGAAGATTTTCTCTATGCCACTAGTAGTTTAAATACGGAGTCTTGGAATCAATTTATGGATAGCACATACTTTCCTAGTCAAGGAATTCATCAAGCAGAAGGTGCCGTACAAATCGTCGCAAGTGGACCTAGCTCAGATGATACAAATATTCGAAATGCTTTATTGAAAATTATGGGCTCTGCTAAAAAGTCAATTTGGATTGCCACTCCATATTTCATTCCTGATCAGGAAACATTAACATTATTACGTTTGAGTGCGCTTTCTGGAGTTGATGTCCGCATTTTATACCCAGGAAAAGGCGATAGTATCATTAGTGATCAAGCATCCCAATCATACTTTACACCGCTTCTAAAAGCGGGTGTCTCCATTTATCGCGTTAAAGAAGCTTTTATGCACGCTAAGATTGTACTTGTTGATGATGAAGTTGCATCAATTGGTACAGCAAATATGGATATTCGTAGTTTTGAACTTAATTATGAAATCATTGCGGTCCTATATGAATCTAAAACGGTTCTAGATATTAAAAATGATTTTGAACAAGATTTTAAAGACTCCATAGAAATTACATGGGCGTCATTTCAAAAGCGAAGTATTCAAAAACGCATGCTTGAATCACTTATGCGACTCATTTCTCCCCTACTGTAAATTCGGGTGCGATTCATGATGCTATCGGCGGTTCTTGAAATTGTTATCAGCGATTCTCAGCATGTTATCAGCGGTTTTCTCGATGTTATCAGCGATTCTTGGCATTTTATCAGCGATACGGAAACCACCCCCTCGTTTTGCCGAAGAGCCCTGCTTTATTTAGTTTGACATAATAGAACAACATGAAAGGGTGGTATGAAAAAATTCATACCACCCTTTTTTATATCAATTATCCCTCAACATAAATGCGTCGGGAATCGGCTTTGTGCTTAGGCCTGCACGAGGGCCGACATGAGGTCGATCATTTCGGTAATGCCACAAGACGTGGCCTTTGACCGATGCAGGTCACTTAGCCGTTATCGCATGGATGGCTAACATCCTATAAGAATGCCTTTCCGACTCCGTGACACCCGCTAAAGCTCTCCTGCTTTTAATTTTCCATGCCAGTCTTTTAAGAATGGAATATCTTCTTCTTTAATAGTGCCTGATTCATTAGCTGCTTCAATTAAATAATCAAAATTTGTTAGAGATACATATTTTATGCCTGCCTCTTCAAATGCTTGTTCAGCACGTGGAAGGTTGTATGTGTAGACGCAAACAACGCCTAGTACTTCACAGCCTGCAGCACGTAAGGCTTCCACTGCTGTAATGGATGAGCCGCCTGTAGAAACGATGTCCTCTACTACTACGACTTTTTGACCTGCTGCGTATTTTCCTTCGATTTGGTTACCACGGCCATGCTCTTTTGCTTTAGAGCGTACATAAACCATTGGTAATTCTAAAATATCACTTACCCAAGCTGCATGTGGAATGCCCGCTGTTGCTGTACCTGCTACGATTTCAGTTGTACCAAAGTTTTCTTTAATAAGAGATGCTAGACCATTTGCTAATTGCTTACGAATTACAGGGTCAGAAATTGTCAGACGTGTATCACAGTAGATTGGAGATTTAATGCCTGATGCCCATGTAAATAGTTCTGTTGGATTTAATTCTACTGCACCTACTTTTAACATAGCGTGTGCGATTTCATTTTGTAATGTCATAGTTATGCCTCCCATAATTCACTTACGATTTTATATGCTGCTACTGGATCTTGTGCACCTGTAACGGCACGTCCAACGACGATTAATGAAGAACCGTCACGCTTTGCGCCGTCTGGTGTTGCAATGCGCTTTTGGTCGTGTGCGTCGCCACCTGCTAATCGGATACCAGGTGTCACACGTAAGAAATCTTCACCGCACACTTCAGCAATAGCTTTTGCCTCATGTACGGAGCAGACAACACCATTTAAACCAGCTTGTTTTGTTAAGTTTGCATAATGTAATACAGAGTCCTGTAAGGATAAAACAATTTTTTGCTCTGTCTGCATTTGCTCTTCTGTTGTAGACGTCAGCTGTGTTACGGCAATTAATGCCGCACGTTCACGTCCTGCCGGAGTACCCGCTTCAAGCCCCTCAACTGCTGCCTCCATCATTGGACGTCCGCCTGCCGCATGAACGTTGACTAAATCTACGCCCAATTTTGCTAGGCCTTTCATAGCAGAGCCCACTGTATTAGGAATATCGTGTAGCTTTAAATCAAGGAAAATATCATGGCCTAGAGCTTTTACTTTTCGTACAATATCTGGCCCTTCCTGCATATATAATTCCATACCAATTTTCACAAAAAGAGGCTCGTTAAAGTGCTTTAGAAAGTTGAATACTTCTGCTTCTCCAGGAAAATCTAGTGCTAGTATTGGTTTTGTATTCATAGACGATGGCTCCTTCCGATAATTTCTGAAATATGCTCCACTCCTAATTTATCGAGCTTTGCTGGTAGTTCATCAATAATAGTTGGACAAACGAAGTGATCGACAAAGTTTGCTGTTCCAACAGCAACTGCAGAAGCGCCAGCCGACATAAAGTCAATAACATCCTGTGCTTCTGTCACGCCACCCATCCCAATTATCGGAATATTGACAGCCTTATACACTTCATACACCATACGAATCGCAACTGGCTTTACTGCAGGACCAGATAAGCCGCCTGTACCATTGGCAATCACGGGCTTACCTGTACGCTCGTCTAAACGCATACCAATTAGTGTATTAATCATTGTAATGCCATCTGCACCACCCGCTTCAACAGCTTGTGCAATTTCTACAATACTCGTTACGTTAGGAGACAATTTCACGTATACTGGCACTTCAGAAACAGCTTTGACAGCTTTCACTAGCTCACGTGCAGTTGCAGGATCTGTTCCAAATTGAATACCACCACATTTAACGTTCGGACAAGAAATATTAAGCTCTAATGCTTTAACATTTGGTGCAGTAGAAATGCGTTGCGCTACTTCTACATAATCCGTTGTCTCTGTACCTGCAACATTTGCAATGATTGGCACATCATACGCTTCTAAAAATTTTAATTCTCCATGCATTACTTTTTCGATTCCGGGATTTTGTAAACCAATGGCATTCAACATCCCTGCTGCTGTTTCTGCTACTCGTGGGGTTGGATTGCCGGGACGTGTTTCCACAGTCGTAGCTTTAATCATAATAGCGCCAAGCTTGGATAAATCATAAAGCTGTGCATATTCACGTCCAAAGCCAAAGCAACCGGATGCTGGCATTATTGGATTTTTCAAGTCTAAGCCTGGTAATTGAATGTTTAAACGACTCATAATGCCACCGTACCTTTCGGGAAAACTGGACCGTCAGAGCATACTTTGACATAGTCTTTTGCTACCTGATCTGTTGTTTTACATACGCATGCAAAGCAAGCACCAATCCCACAGCCCATACGCTCTTCAAATGATAAATAACCTTCTTTTTCTGGATAAAAGCCTTCAAGTGCTTTTAACATTGGGAGAGGACCGCAAGAATAAAAGACATCGAATTCAGGTGCTCGTGACTCTAAAACATTTGTAACAAAGCCCTTTGTTCCTTTAGAACCGTCAACCGTTACATAATGCGTTTCACCAAGGGCACTGAATTCTTCCTCATAGAAGCAAACATCTTCCGATTGGAAGCCTAGCACATGAATTGTTTTAACACCACGTGCATTCAATTGCTTGGAAAGCTCATGTAATGGAGGTACGCCAATTCCCCCACCAACTAGTAGAGCTGTACCACCCTCTTTTACAGCTTCTACAGGGAATCCATTACCGATTGGACCCAGGACATTGACAAGTTGCCCTTCACGATTTGTCGCTAACACTTTTGTTCCGCGACCTTCCGCACGATATATCATTGTAAATTCGTTGTTGTCTTTATCTATATTTGCAATACTAATTGGTCGACGTAAAAGCGGCTCCAATGAATCTGACACCTTTACATGGACAAACTGGCCAGGTGTCATATCCTGAACCAGTTCTCCATGAAGTGTCAATTCGAAAATGTTTGTCGCAATATGCTTTTGAGAGACGACCGTCATTTTCTCTTGACGAATCATATTAATGTACTACCTCCGCTTTTGGCATTTGTTCTGCTGTGAATGTCATTGATTCAATAACTCGAACCATCGCTTCCGCTGTGTCTAATGAAGTGAAGCAAGGTACGCCATTTTCTACAGACTCACGACGAATTCTGAAGCCATCACGTGCTGGCTGCTTGCCTTTTGTTAAAGTGTTAACAACAAGTTGTGCCTCACCGTTTTGAATTAAATCGATTAATGTTTCACCTTTTGCACCGATTTTGCCAACTATATCTGTGCGTACGCCAGCCGCTTCGAACGCTTGAGCTGTACCTTCAGTTGCGACAATACGGTAGCCTACTGTTGAGAAGCGTTTTGCAAGTGCAATTGCTTCGTCTTTATCTTTATCGGACACAGTGAACAAGACTGTTCCTTCTGTACGAATTTCCATACCTGCTGCAACTAAGCCTTTGTAAAGGGCTTTTTCTAATGTTGCATCTTTCCCCATTACTTCACCTGTTGATTTCATTTCAGGCCCGAGTGTAATGTCAACACGACGTAATTTAGCGAATGAGAATACTGGCACTTTAACGAAGACACCTTTTTGCTCTGGCGCTAAGCCTGTTGGGTAGCCTTGTTTTACGATCGATTTACCAAGAATCGCTTTCGTTGCAATATTTGCCATCGGAATGTTTGTAATTTTACTTAAGAACGGTACTGTACGAGATGAACGCGGGTTAACTTCGATGACAAATACTTCGCCCTGTGAAATTACATATTGAATGTTCATTAAGCCTACGATGCCAAGACCTTTTGCAAGTCGAGTTGTATAATCCACTAACGTATCTTTTTGCACTTGTGTTAATTTTTGTGGCGGATAGACAGAGATAGAGTCACCAGAGTGAACCCCTGCGCGTTCGATATGCTCCATAATACCTGGAATTAAGACATTTTCACCGTCACAAATGGCATCTACTTCAATTTCTTGACCTGTTAAGTAGCGATCTACTAATACAGGGTGATCAGGTGATGCTTCTACTGCGTTCTCCATATAGTGTTTTAATTCTTCTTGGTTGTAGACGATTTCCATCGCGCGTCCACCTAGTACGTATGAAGGACGAACTAGTACTGGGAAGCCTAGTCGATCACTAATAGCAAGTGCTTCCTCCGTAGATACAGCTGTTTCACCTTGTGGCTGTGGAATGTCCAAGTCACGTAATGCTTGCTCGAATTTATCTCGGTTTTCTGCACGGTCGATATCTTCAAGCGTTGTACCTAGGATTTTCACCCCATTGGCAACTAATTTATCAGCTAGATTAATAGCTGTTTGACCACCGAATTGTACAACTACTCCAATTGGTTGCTCAAGGTCGATAATATGCATAACATCTTCGATTGTTAGTGGCTCAAAGTATAATTTATCTGAAACCGAGAAGTCAGTAGATACTGTTTCTGGATTCGAGTTAATAATAATTGCTTCGTAGCCCGCTTCTTGAATTGCCCATACTGAATGTACTGTTGCGTAATCGAATTCAACCCCTTGACCAATGCGGATTGGACCAGAACCAAGTACAACAACTGACGGCTTATCTGATTTAATCGATTCGTTCTCATCTTCATATGTGCCATAGAAGTATGGTGTTTCAGATTCAAACTCGGCTGCACATGTATCAACCATTTTATATACAGGAATAATGCCATTTTCTTTACGATATGCATATACTTCTTCTGGTGTTGTTGCCCAAAGCTCGGCAACTTTCTTATCTGCAAAGCCTAGACGTTTTGCTGTACGTAACACATCTTTATCGTTTTTATGGTCAGCAAGTGTTTGCTCCATATCTACGATGTTTTTGAATTTATTTAAGAAGAATAAGTCAATGGCAGACCATTCATGGATTTGCTCAATTGTTACACCGCGACGCAGTGCTTCACCGATGAAGAATAGACGCTCGTCACCTGCTTTGCGAATACGTTTTTCGATCCAAGAATCAGTGTTCTCTTCTGCATGTTTCAGCTCTAAGTGAACTTGGCCTGTTTCAAGTGAGCGCACTGCTTTAAGCATAGCTTCCTCAAATGTACGACCAAGTGCCATTACTTCACCAGTCGCTTTCATTTGTGTACCAAGATTACGCTTTGCTGATTCGAATTTATCGAACGGCCAACGTGGAATTTTCGCCACGATGTAGTCTAGAGCTGGCTCGAAGCAAGCATACGTAGAACCTGTTACAGGGTTTTTGATTTCATCTAATGTTAAACCAACTGCGATTTTTGCTGCTAGCTTTGCAATTGGATAGCCTGTTGCTTTTGATGCTAACGCTGATGAACGTGATACACGAGGGTTTACTTCGATTACATAGTAATTAAAGCTATATGGATCAAGTGCTAACTGTACGTTACAGCCACCTTCAATTTTTAGTGCTCGGATAATATCTAATGAAATATTACGTAGCATTTGGTTTTCTCGATCTGAAAGTGTTTGTGTAGGTGCCACTACGATAGAGTCACCTGTATGAATACCAACTGGGTCAACGTTTTCCATGTTACATACAACGATAGCGTTGTCGGCAGCATCACGCATTACCTCATATTCGATTTCTTTATAACCAGCGATTGATTTTTCTAGTAAACATTGTGTTACTGGAGAATATTTTAGACCTGATGTCACGATCTCCTCTAAATCTTGATCGTTGTAGCAAATACCGCCGCCTGTACCGCCTAGTGTGAAGGCAGGGCGAACGATTACTGGGTAACCAATTTTCGCTACAAAGTTTTTCGCTTCATCTAAGTTATGAATAATATCTGATTCAGGTACTGGAGCACCTAGCTCATACATTAAATTACGGAATAGATCGCGGTCTTCTGCTTTATGAATCGCTTCTAATTTTGTACCAAGAATTTCAATATCTAGCTCATCTAGAATTCCTGATTTATCTAATTCAATGGCCATATTTAAACCAGTTTGACCACCAAGTGTTGGTAGGATAGCATCTGGACGCTCTTTACGTAAAATACGTGAAACAAACTCCAGTGTAATTGGCTCAATATATACTTTGTCGGCAATTTCTGTATCTGTCATTATTGTTGCAGGGTTTGAGTTTATTAAAATAACGCGATAGCCTTCTTCTTTTAAAGAAAGACAAGCTTGTGTTCCTGCGTAGTCAAATTCTGCTGCTTGTCCGATCACGATTGGACCTGATCCGATTACTAAAATAGTTTCAATATCTGTACGTTTAGGCATGTTGTTTCCCCTTCCCTGCTTCTACTTCCATCATTTCGATAAATTCATCAAATAGGTGATTTGAATCCTCTGGACCCGGTGATGCTTCTGGGTGATATTGCACCGTGAAGATTGGATATTTCTTGTGACGTACACCCTCACAAGTACTATCATTTAATGCGATATGCGTTATTTCTAAATCTGTATCTTTTAATGAATCGATGTCTATCGCATAACCATGGTTTTGAGATGTTAAATCTGTACGACCAGTGCGTAAATCTTTTACCGGATGGTTACCACCTCGGTGACCGAATGGTAATTTAAAGCTTTGTGCACCACATGCCAGCGAGAAGATTTGGTGACCTAAGCAAATACCGAACATTGGCACTTTTCCGATTAAATTGCGTACAGTTTCAATGCCCTCTACTACGTCTTGAGGGTTACCTGGACCGTTTGACAGCATAATGCCATCTGGATGCCACGCTAAAATTTCTTCTGCCGGTGTATTGTAAGGGACTACAAGTACATCGCAATCACGTTTGTTTAATTCACGAAGAATACCGTGCTTCATACCGTAATCAATTAATACTACTCGTTTGCCACGACCTGGTGATGGATAGGCTGCTTTCGGTGATACTTCACGAACATGATGTGTAATCGCTGGTGTTGCCTGTAATTTTGCTACGACTTCATCCACATTCACTTCTTCATCAGCCGCTGTTAAAATAGCCTTTACTGACCCTTTACTGCGAATAATGCGTGTTAATTTTCGTGTATCAATTCCTTCAATCCCCGGAATATCCTTTGCAGTTAAATACTCATCTACCGTTAAATCACAACGGAAGTTTGAAGGTGTTTTTGCTAATTCACGAACTACAAATCCACGAATAGCTGGTGTGATCGATTCAAAGTCATCACGGTTAATACCGTAATTCCCGATTAAAGGGTAAGTTAACGTTACGATTTGTCCGTAGAATGAAGGATCTGAAATTGTTTCCTGATAACCTGTCATTCCTGTTGTGAATACAACCTCACCTTGCGAAGCTCGCTCACTACCGAACGCTGTGCCTGTAAATACTGTGCCATCTTCTAAAATAAGTAAACGTTTTTTCATTACTCTGCCTCCTGGTATACGATATTGCCTTCAAAAATTGTTAGGACCGGCCACCCTTTTGCAACCCAACCATTGAATGGTGTATTGCGTCCTTTTGATACAAAGCCCTCTGCATCAATTGTTTGCTCTTTTTTTAAATCAATTAAAATCATATCTGCCGAAGCACCAACTTCTAATGTGCCATATGGTAGATCAAAAATTTGAGCTGCCTTGACAGACATCCAGTCAATCAACTGTTTTAACGACCATTTCCCTGTTTCTACAAACTGCGTGTAAAGCAGTGGGAATGCTGTTTCAAAGCCTACAATGCCAAATGGTGCACCAACCATACCACAGCATTTTTCTTCTACTGTATGTGGAGCATGGTCTGTAGCGATACAATCGATTGTGCCGTCTAGCATGGCTGTGTGCAGTGAGTCTTTATCATCTGCTCCACGTAATGGAGGATTCATTTTCCAGTTCGCATCATCTGATGGGATATCCATTTCTTCAAGTAATAAATGATGTGGGCAAACTTCTGCAGTGACACGAATACCCGCTGCCTTCGCGTCACGTACTGCACGTACAGATTCCTTCGTAGATACGTGACATACGTGGTAGCGTGCTCCAGCTGCTTCTGCCAGTAGAACATCTCGTGCAATTTGAACAGATTCACAAATCGATGGAATTCCTGGTAAACCAAGCTCTTGATTACGCTTCCCTTCATGCATCACCCCATCGTAAATTAATGAGTTATCTTCGCAGTGTGCTACAACTACCATATCGTGCTGTGCGGCATCCTTCATTTGCTCATACATTGTGGATGCAAGCTGGATACCAACACCATCGTCTGAAAATGCGACAGCCCCATGTGCTTTTAATTCTTCAATACTTGTACGAACCTCACCTGAGATATCTTTTGTTAATGAGCCATATGGAAGTACTCGAATAACTGCGCTTTCTTTAATAAGACCGTTAATCAACTGCATATTTTCTACTGAATCTGGCACTGGTTTTGTATTTGGCATCGCACAAATTGTTGTAAAGCCACCTTTTGCTGCTGATGCTGACCCTGTAGCAATTGTTTCTTTATGTTCAAAGCCCGGCTCACGTAAATGTGTGTGAACATCGACAAAGCCTGGTGCAACAACTAAACCATTTCCTTCGATTATTTCTGCGCCTACTACATTGACGTTTTGACCTATTGCCGTAATTTTGCCATCCGCCATAGCGATATTCACTGTTTGTAACTCGCCTTGTTCATTTAGCATTTGTACATTTTGAAGAACCTTTGTCATGTTACTCTCTCCCCTTTAATATTGTTTCAACAATAGCCATCCGTGTATAGACACCATTACGAACCTGCTCGAAAATTCTAGAACGCTCGCATTCTACTAGCTCTGACGCAATTTCTACATCACGATTGACCGGTGCTGGATGCATAATAATTGCTTTTTCTTTCATTTGTTTCTCACGTTCAATTGTTAAACCGTACTCTTCATGATAGCTCTCTTTTGAGAAGCTTTTATTTACCTTATGGCGTTCATGCTGTACACGAAGTAACATAATCACATCGCTTATTTCGATTAAATCATCCCAAGAATGATGTGCTTCAAAACTGCCTTGCCACTCTTCTGGACAAAGGAAATGAACATTTGCCCCTAAGCGCTGTAACGCTAATGCATTCGATTTCGCTACACGGCTATGGCATATATCTCCAGCAATTGTCACATTCAACCCTTCAAAAGAACCAAACTCTTTTTTGATCGTATAAAGATCTAATAATGATTGAGACGGATGCTGACCAGTGCCGTCACCTCCATTAATGATCGACACATTGATATCTTCAAGTAGTTCATTGTAATACGCATCTTCCTTTGCGCGAATGACTACTGCATCCATGCCAATCATTTCTAGCGTCTTTACCGTATCGTACAATGTCTCCCCTTTAGAGACGCTCGAAAAGCTTCCATCAAATGGGATAACGATACAACCAACTTTGCGCTCTGCCATTTCAAAGCTTGTTTTCGTGCGTGTACTTGGTTCAAAAAATAAATTTGCGACGTTGTATGGGCGAGATAATGATGAAGTTTCACCATTCTCAAAAGCTTGCGCACGATCTAGAATGTGGTTAATTTCTTCAATTGTTAAATGTTCCATCGATAATAAGTTTTTCATCATGTACCTCCATTGGGTTGTGTTTCATGAACGTTATGTATAACTAACGTTTTATAAAATCAATTTCGCCTTGGCGTAATTGCGTCCGGATCTTGAATTGTGCTCAAGCCTGCACGATGCAGGTCAGTTAGCCGTTTTCGCAGGATGCGAAGGTTTTAGGCTAACATCCTTTATTCATTCCTTTCAAAATCCGTGACATCCGCCGGAGGCTTTATCTTCATTCATCTCACCTTCAGAGGTGGGATGAATGAAGATAATAAAAGCCTCGTTGATGTCATCAACGAGGCATAAGGAGGCGCGACAAACTACAGCAGGATACACTCCTACTTTTAGCCTGTCTACAACTTCCCTTTTTTTGCCTCTCTGGACAATTCATTAAAAGGTACTTCTATGAATCTTTATTTTGATTGTACGGTACTGGTATTTCCGCTTCTTTTTTACCTGGTAGGATAGCATTTAAAAGAACACCGATAATCGCTGCTAATGCCATACCTTCGATACTTAGTGATTCTGAAATAACGAACTTCGCACCACCGATGCCAATGACTAAAATAACAGAGGCGATGACCAAGTTACGACTATTTCCAAAGTCGATATGATTATCAACTAACATTCGTAATCCACTTGCTGCAATGATACCGAAAAGCAAGATGGAAACCCCACCAAGTACAGCTGTTGGAATCGTTGCAATCACTGCCATTGCTTTCCCGAAGAATGATAGTAAAATGGCTACGACTGCTGCACCTGCAATGACATACACACTGTAAACACGTGTGATAGCAAGAACACCGATATTTTCACCGTAAGTTGTTTTCGGTGGACCACCGATTAATGAACTTATAAATGTTCCAATTCCATCACCTAAAAGTGAACGGTGTAAGCCTGGCTCTTTAATATAATCTCGATTAACAACTTTCCCTAATACTAATTGGTGACCAATATGCTCTGAAATAGTTACGATAACGATTGGCACCATTGTTAGTAGTAGCTTAGTTGTGATTTCAAAGTTATAGTGAACACCTGGGATTAAAAAATCAGGCTTTGCAAAGAAATCTGCTTTGGCAATTGGTGAATAATCTACAATTCCGATCATCATTGAGTAAATATATCCCACGATTAAGCCAATTAAGATTGGCATTGTGCTTAAAATGCCTCTAAAGAAAATCGTGAAAATAATAGCTGTAAATAATGTCACTAACGCTGCTGAGAAGTGTAAAAAGCTATATTTACCATCTACATTCATCGCCATACTTACCGCTGTCCCTGATAGCCCAAGACCAATTACCATAATGACAGGTCCTACTACAATCGGCGGTAAAATTTTCATTATCCATTTGTAGCCGCTTTTCCAGATGATTAGGGATACGATTCCATATGTAATCCCGACTGCCATTGCACCAATCATCGCATGACCTGGATTTACACTTGAACCATCTTTATTTAAACCACCTGCGGCAAGTAAAATTGGAGCGATAAAAGCAAAGGATGAACCTAAATATGCTGGCACTTGAAATTTCGTAATTAATAAGAAGAACAGTGTAGCAATTCCACTTGTTAAAAGGGCAATCGCTGGACTAAGACCAACCAACTGAGGAACTAAGATCGTTGACCCAAACATGGCAAACATGTGCTGGAAACTTAATGTCACTAGTTGGACTGGGGTCGGTTTATCTTTAATATCTAATACTGCATTTGACATAAGGTTTCCTCACTTTATAGTTAGTCTTCTTTAAAAATGATGACGCAATCTTCTCCGTCTACCTCTTGTAAATTTACGACAATTCGCTCAGCGCCAGATGTTGGTACATTTTTGCCAACATAATCAGCTCTTATTGGTAGTTCTCTATGACCTCTATCGATCAGTACTGCAAGTTGAATTTGTGAAGGTCGCCCTAAATCCATTACTGCATCAAGTGCTGCGCGTACTGTACGTCCTGTGTAAAGTACATCATCGACTAAAATAATTTTTTGATTAACGACCACATCATCAATATCTACTTGTTCAACATGTGCCTGTTCATTATCATGCTTTGTCGTTAAATCATCTCGATAAAGGGTGATGTCTAGCTCCCCTGTACGGATCGGTTTGCCTTCAATTTTTTCAATTCGTTCTGCAAGACGTCTTGCAAGAAAGGCACCTCGTGTTTTAATACCAACTAAAATACATTCATCGATTCCTTTATTACGTTCAATAATTTCGTGTGCAATGCGTGTTAACGCTCTTGCCATAGATGGGCCATCTAATAACTCATTTTGTGCCATGTAAGTTTCCTCCTCTCTTTTATTTATTGTTGGCCATGTGTCCATAAAAAAACCTCTCAAGGCGAATGGCCTGAGAGGGTTATATACGTGTTTAAATAGTATGTCGAAAAATTTGCAGCACAAATTTTTTACAACACATTCACATGTACCTTCTCAGCCTCTCTGGACTGTCATTAAAGGTGAATATTTAGTTAAGTTGTTCATTCACTTTCGTTAGTATAGACCTTCTTTTACTATACGTCAATGCCTATTTCTTAAATCATTTAATAATTGTTCATAATCAGCAGGAATTGGTGCTTCAAACTGCAAATATTCACCTGATGTAGGATGATCAAAACCTAATACACCCGCGTGTAATACTTGTCCACCAAAGTCGATTGTCTTTTTCGGTCCATATTTCGGGTCACCAACAAGTGGGAATCCAATATAATTCATATGCACACGAATCTGATGAGTTCGTCCCGTTTCTAAGCGACATTCTACAAGCGTGTATTCACCAAAGCGTTCGATAACTTGGAAGTGAGTTACTGCATGCTTCCCTTTATCGACAACTGCTTGTTTTTGACGATCTTTTTGATCGCGACCAATCGGTGCATCAATAGTGCCTTTGTCATGTGCAATGTGCCCGTGAACTAGCGCAGTATATTTACGTGTCACTGTTTTATTGACTAGCTGATTCACTAACGATACATGAGCTGCATCATTTTTAGCAACCATTAATAATCCTGATGTATCTTTATCGATACGGTGAACAATTCCTGGTCGCATGATACCATTAATGCCCGATAAATCCTTGCAATGATACATTAAGCCGTTTACAAGCGTACCCTTTAAATGTCCAGGTGCTGGATGGACAACCATGCCCTTTGGTTTATTCACAACAAGGACATCTGCATCTTCATAAACAATATCAATGTCTAAGTTTTCAGCAATAACATCTAATGGCTCTGCTTCGGGTACATCAATCTCTATAATATCCCCTATTTTCACCTTATACTTCGCCTTAACAGTCTCTCCATTTACTTTGACAATACCCTCAGTAATCCAATTCCCGATCTGTGTACGCGACCACTCTGATTGCACACCCGAAAGCGCCTTATCAATGCGCTCTCCCTGTTGTTGTTCTTCCATTGTATATGATACTTGCGTCATTCTTTCACCTGTTTCTTTCCTTTTTTATCTTCAACGATTAAGCCAATCATTAATATCACTACCGCCATTGTTAAAGCAGCATCTGCAATATTGAAGATTGGGAAATCATAATTAATTACTGGAATTAAGACATTTACAAAATCGACCACTTCACCTCTAAAGATACGGTCAATAAAATTACCTACAGCTCCACCTAATAAAAACATTAAGCCTACTTGAAAAATAGGTTTACCTTTAGCCTCTTTATGATAAAAGTACAGGATCGCACAAATAACGCCTATCGTGACAATGCTAAATAACCACATTTGTCCTTCTAACATTCCCCATGCCGCTCCTCTATTTCGATGAGACAATATCCCAAACCACGGATCCCATACTGAAATTCGTTCGCCAAACTCCATATTTTTCACAATTAGCCATTTTGTCCATTGATCTAAAATAACTACGAATGCGGCCAATCCATAATATTTATACACAGACACTCCTCCGTTCGCTCAACGTCTAACCTATTCTACCATAACAGCCCATCTCAGAATAACTAATATAGCATGAAAATATGGATCAATACCATTGTGTGGAGGGATTTTCGTTCCTACTGGGCGCTTTCCTGCGGATATTTGGTGTGCTGTCCGTCGCTTTGGCTCTTCTTTCCGTCGTTTCGCCGTCGCTTTGGCTACTCTATCCACGAATTTGGCTACTCTATCCGTCGTTACGACTCTTCTTTCCGTCGCTCTGGATTTCATCCGTCGCTTTGACCTTTCCTTCCGTCGCTTCGGCTCTTCTTTCCGTCGCTCTGGTTTTCATCCGTCATTCCGGCTCTTATTTCCATCGCTTTGGCCTTTCTATCCGTCATTCCAACTCTTATTTCTGTCGCTTTAGCCTTTCTATCCGTCGCTTCGACTCTTCTTTCCGTCGCTCTGGTTTTTACGTCGTTTCAGCTCTTCTTTCCGTCACTTACGTCTTTCTATCCGTCGCTTTGGCTACTCTATCCACGACTTTGACCATTCTATCCACGACTTTGGCTGCTCTATCCGTCGTTTCCGTCGTTTCGGCTCTTCTTTCCGTCGCTCTGGTTTTCATCCGTCGCTTTGACCTTTCCTTCCGTCGTTTCAGCTCTTCTTTCCGTCGCTTTGAACTCTCTATCCGTCGCTTCTTCTGTTCTTTCCGTCGCTTTGATTTTCATCCTTCGCTCTCGGCCTCCAAAAAAAAACGCAAGCCCCCATTACTAAGGAGACTTGCGTTATTCATTACATAGAATGTAGATTCTTATTTTTAGTTTGCATTACTATTGCTTATTTTAAACGTAATACTTTTCTACAACTTCTGCACAACGGGCACACACAGTTGGTTGTGCTTCATTTGAACCGACTGTTTCAGAAATAGACCAGCAACGTTCACATTTTTCACCTGTTGCTTTTTCTACAACAATCGATGCATGCTCTAGAGCTAATGCATCTGCAGGTGCAGCTTCAATTGACGCTACTTCAAAAGCAGAAACGATTGAAAGCTGTGCAAAATCAATGCTTGCATCATTTAATAATGCTGCCACATCTTCTTTCGCATAAACTGTCACTTTTGCTTCAAGTGATTTACCAATTGTTTTTGCATTACGAGCTTCCTCTAATGCTTTTAAAATATCGTCACGAACATCGATAATTTTCACCCATTTTGCACGTAGACTTTCGAAGTTTGCATGTTCATCTACCTCTGGGAAGTCTGATAATTGTACAGATACCTCTTCTACAACACCTTGAGCATGTAAGTAAGACCACATCTCGTCACTTGTATGAGGAATAATAGGTGACATTACTTTTACTAATGTTATTAATGTATCATAAATAACTGTTTGCATTGCACGGCGATCTTTGTTGTCATGGCCTTCGATGTACACAACATCTTTTGCAATATCTAAATAGAATGAAGATAGTTCTACTGCAACAAAGTTATTCACTGCATGATAAACAGCTGCGAAATCATAGCGATCAAATGCAGCACGTACAGTTTTTAATACATCCTGTAGACGCATATAAACGTACTGATCCATTTCACGAAGATCCTCATATGCTACTCGATCTTTCGTTGCATCGAAATCAGCTACATTTCCGTGTAAGAAACGGAATGTGTTACGGATTTTTCGATAAACCTCAGATACTTGCTTCAACATATCCATTGAGATACGAACGTCGGCTGTATAATCTACAGAAGCAACCCATAAACGAAGAATATCTGCTCCATATTGATCCATAACTTTTTTCGGGATAATGACATTCCCTAAAGATTTACTCATCTTACGACCTTCACCATCTAGCACGAAACCATGAGTTAATAGTCCCTTATATGGTGCATAGCCATTAATAGCTACAGAAGTAATTAATGATGAGTTAAACCATCCACGGTGTTGGTCAGAACCCTCTAAATATAAATCAGCTGGATACTTCATACCACGTTCTACTAGCACACCTTGGTGAGAAGAACCTGAGTCAAACCAAACGTCCATAATATCGTTTTCTTTTGTAAATTCACCATTCGGGCTACCAGCGTGTGTGAAGCCTTCAGGTAATAATTCTTTAGCTGTTTTTTGGAACCAAATATTTGACCCATGCTCACGGAATAATGCAGAGATATGGGCAATTGTTTCTGGTGTAATAATTGGTTCGCCATTTTCAGCATAGAAAATTGGAATTGGCACACCCCATGCACGTTGACGTGAAATTACCCAGTCTCCACGGTCACGAATCATATTATAAAGACGAGTTTCACCCCAAGCAGGTGTAAATGATGTTGATTTTACAGCATTTAGTAACTCATCACGGAATGCATCAACTGACGCAAACCATTGTGGTGTTGCACGATAAATAACTGGTTTTTTTGTACGCCAGTCATGTGGATATGAGTGTGTAAAGAAGTTAAGCTTTTCTAAAGCGCCTACTTCTTTTAATTTTTCTGTAACCAATTTGTTTGCATCATTGTAGAAAATACCTTCAAAACCAGGTGCTTCATCTGTATAGCAGCCGCTATTATCAACAGGGCTAAGAATAGGTAGACCGTATTGTTTACTAATATGATAGTCATCTTCCCCGTGTCCTGGTGCTGTATGAACACAGCCGGTACCCGCTTCAGCAGTTACGTGCTCCCCAACCATTACAAGAGATTCACGGTCATAGAATGGATGCTGTGCAACAATTCGGTCTAATGCTTCACCTTTAACTTCTTGAACAACTTCATACGCTTCCCATTCAAGTACGTTAGCAACTGTTTCTAATAATTCTTTTGCAATGATGAATTTTTTATCGGCAACTGCAACAACTACATAGATAAACTCAGGGTTTACAGAAATCCCTAGGTTCGCTGGAATCGTCCAAGGTGTTGTTGTCCAAATGATCATTTTAGCGTCTGCTGGGACAACACCTTTAGCATCTTTTAGCGCAAAGCTTACATAAATAGAAGCCGATTTAACATCTTTATATTCAATCTCAGCTTCTGCAAGTGCAGATTCAGATGATGGAGACCAGTAAACTGGTTTTAAACCTTTATAAATATAGCCTTTTTCAGCCATCTTACCGAAAACTTCAATTTGACGAGCTTCAAATTCAGGCTTTAATGTAATATATGGATTTTCCCAATCACCACGAACACCTAAACGGCGGAATTGTGTACGTTGGTTGTCGATTTGCTCGTAAGCATACTCTTCACATAATTTACGGAATTCAGCAACAGACATTTCTTTGCGCTTTACACCTTTGTTCGTAAGTGCTTGCTCAATTGGTAAACCATGAGTATCCCAGCCTGGAATATAGTTTACATGGTAGCCAGTCATAGAACGATGACGTGTAATCATATCTTTCAGCACTTTGTTTAATGCATGGCCGATATGGATATCACCATTTGCATATGGAGGTCCATCATGTAATACATACTCAGGGTAACCTTTAGTACGCTCCATCTGTAATTTATTAATGTCCATTTCATCCCATTTTTCTTGCATCTTCGGTTCATTTGCCGGTAAATTTCCACGCATTGGGAAATCTGTTTTTGGCATTAATAAAGTATCTTTGTACTCAACCATTTTTCAATTCCTCCTTTATGTTTACAAACAAAGAACATATGCAATTAGGCGCTCATTCACATACGACAATTATTAGACTCATCACCATAACGCAGGGTTGATTCCACTCCGACTTGGCGCTTTCTAGAGGGTGTGCATGATAATTTATATTCACGGCATACGTTTTAAGTTTTAGTTATTAGCAAAATCAATACTTTTCAATAACGAAAGTATAGAGCCACACGACTAAAAATGGAAGCCTTCCGCCATTTGAACATAAAAAAAGCCCCTCAATCCCTCAAAGGGACGAGAAGCTTATACTCGCGGTACCACCCTAATTGTAGCACAAAATCGTACTACCACTCTTAAAGCACATTAACGTTGTGCATCACGAAATAACTTACTGCATTCAGTTATTTTAGCTCAGAAGTGATGTTCATTGTTATTTGCTGTTCGGGCTCACACTATCCCCAAATCGCTTAACTACGCCTAACAAATACTGTCTTCGTCTCTGCCTATTTTGCATATGTGTTCAAAATAATTACTATTACATTAGTATATGAAAATCATACAATCACGTCAAGTTTCACTTATTGCTACCTACTATAGGATTAAACTTGATCAGCTTCCTGTGCTTCTTCAACAGATGCTTGAATTTCAGTAAGGTCAATATCATATTGTAGCAAATGGTCCCAATCGTCAGCATTTAATAAATCAAGCTGTGCTTCTACAAGCATTTTAAAACGATTACGGAATACCTTTGATTGCTTTTTCAGCTCATCAATTTCAATTGTCACCTTTCGAGCCTTTGTTAAAGCCTCGTTGATAATACGATCAGCATTTTTTTCTGCTTCCTTCACAATGAGTTTAGCCTCTTTTTGAGAATTTCTTCGTACTTCATCAGCTGCTTCTTGTGCAACAACAATTGATTTTTGTAACGTTTCCTCTAATGTGTTAAAATGTCTCGCTTGTTCTAAGGAAATTTCTAGTTGTCTGTCTACTTCCTTCTTTTCACGTAACAAAATTTCATAGTCTTTGATAATTTGATCTAAAAATTCATTTACTTCATCTTCGGCATAACCTCTGAAAGATTTAGTAAACTCCTTATTATGTATATCAATAGGTGATAATGGCATACGATCCTTCTCTCCTTTACATGTACATTCGTACTTTCTATTATACAATTGTTCCAACAACTTAGCAGTAAAAATTAATGGAATTCACTGATTTTTAGCTTTTTTGGGTCAATCGACCGATTTGTATACGAATTTTATTTTTTTTTGTACGACCTTCAGTCAGCATCATTTTTATACGACCACTTCCACGTACAGATAAAATATCTCCTTCTTGTAATTCAAAAGCAACTGAATCTCGTTCAGTCCAATTGACACGTACCTTTTTACCTGTAATTAATGCTTGTGCCTTCTGGCGAGAAATTTTTAAAATCGTTGAAATAATCACATCTAAACGCATAGAAGAAACAGTATGAGATTCTTCTAGCCACTCATCCTCGTTTTGTAGCAATGGCTCCGTCTCTTTAATCGATTCTACATGTACCTTTACCCTGCCAATGCCTGTTAAATGTAAGCGTACATATTCAGCCACCTCAATCGCTACTACAAATTGTACATGATGGTCACTGACACGAATATCACCGAATTTGCCACGATCCAATCCTAAAGATAACAAAGCTCCAAGGACATCTGGATGGCTTAATTGGACAAATTTCACAGGATATTGAATCGTAAATACTGTAAGCTGAAAATCTTCCTCCATAGGCTCATAATAAGTAGGATAAATCAGCATGCGTTGTCTTTCTGCTTCATCAAAGAGCCCAGCACTAGCTGTTTTTAATGTATCATACTGCCCAATTATCGATGCTACAATAAAGCGCTGTCGAGGATCTAGAAAATCAGTAAGCTTTGGAGCATATCGATCCTCTACCTCATGCTGCCAGCCTACAACTTGTTCAATGAAAGGCTGTTCATCTTTCCTAAAATGCTGTATTAAATGCTCCATATAACTTCACCTCTATTATGACTCTTTTATTTGTACAATTTCATTGGTATTTTAAGGATTTATAAAAAGGGGTTAATTTCCGTTCTTGGGCATCCGACGAGCCGCTTCGCACAGGGTTCTTGCTGCTCCTGCTTAGGAGTTCTAGGGAGATCACCACTAAATATTGTTTAAATTTAGTATTCCCCATAAATAAAAAATCCCCACCGTTCGTGAGGATTTCTTTTATTAAAACATAAAGTATATTTTTTGAATAACAATAAAAAGCCCATTTTTAATAAAATTAAGTAAAAAAATCGCCACAATCGGTGAAATGTCAATCATCCCAATCGGAGGGATGAATTTCCTGAAAATACCCAAATAAGGCTCGCATACTATTTTAAGGAAACGGCCAATTGCTGAATCTTGTACAGCAGGCACCCATGACATTAAAACATATCCAACTAACATATAAGAATACACGTTAAATGCTAATGATATATAACTTAGAATTATCCATAAATCCATATAAACTACAATCCTCGCTATTAATTATCGTCTAAAATAAAATTTGAAATTTCGCCAGACACTTCTACATTATCAGGTGTGCATAGGAAAATGTCTTTACCGATTCTTTGGATATCACCGCTAAGTGCATAAACTGTGCCACTTAAAAAATCAATAATTCGTACACCTTGCTCTCGCTCAATACGTTGTAAATTGACGATCGTTGCACGCTTATTTTTCAAGTGTTCAGCAATATCCTGTGCTTCGGCATAAACTCTAGGTTCAACTAAGACAACTTTTGCGCCTTTAGAATTCATTGCTGCCTGCAAACTTACTATGTTGTTTGTAGGTGTTGTACTTTGTGGAAAAATTTCCTGAACTTGTGCTTTACGCTCCTTCATAACTTTTTTAGGCTTCGCAGATTGAATCTGTTGCTGTTGTTGTACGGGTTGTTGCTGTTGAATAGGAGCTTGCGTGATTTCTTCTTCTAGTTCTTCCTCAAGATAAAAGAAATTTTTAATTTTATTTTTCATGCTCATCCTGTTCCCTTCTTTCATATCCAACAAGAGCCGTTCCAACTCGAACAAATGTAGCCCCTTCTTCTACCGCAATTTCAAAGTCATTAGACATGCCCATTGATAACTCGGTACAAGGAGCGTGCGCGAATCCTTGCTCGGCTATTTGCTGTTGACATTGTTTTAATTGCTTAAAAACAGAGCGAATAATTGTATCCTCATCTGTGTTTGGTGCCATTGTCATTAAACCAACAATTTGAATTTTTGTAAAATCCTTTAATGATTCAATAAAAGGCAGGACTTCTTCAATCGATAAACCATGTTTTGCTTCCTCGCCAGATACATTAACTTGTACAAAACATTTGACAGGTTTGTCTGCTCTTTTTTCAATTTCCTGTGCTAAACTCAAACGATCTAATGAATGTAAAAAATCAATACTGTTAATAACTTGTCTGACCTTACGGGTTTGTAAAGACCCGATATAATGCCAATATACATCAGCTTGAATCGTTTCAATTTTACGATTTAAGCCTTCAGGACGGTTCTCACCTAAATGTATAAGCCCTGCATCAATTGCTTCTTGTGTTCTTTCTACAGAAACTTCTTTTGTCACTGCAATAACTTGGACTTTTTCCGTTTCACGATTTGCACGTTTTTTTGCTGTTTGTATAAGATCATTAATTTTCTTCAAATTTACTAAGATTTTTGTCACTGTTTTTCCCAACTTTACAACAATAGTTTCTTTTATTGTAACAAGCAATGCTTGAATTATCAATGAATAGCCTGGACTATGTGAAAGTACTTATACCCTGCCTATGCTTTAAAATTGCTTAATTTGTATAAATATTTTTCTCTTTAGGATAGTGCTTTTACTAAAATTACATCTTTCCCCACTACAAGTACATCTTTCATATACACTTTCCTAACAGATTCTTCTCCGCGAAAAAAGCCTAGATATTTACGGGGTTCTGCAATCATAAAAGCCGTTACATAGCCTGTTTCTTTGGAAACCTCTGCATCTACCACAAATCCTAAAAAGCGTCCATTGCCTGCTTCAATAACTTCTTTTTGCTGTAACATCGAGAAACGCATTTTATCCCTCCCTAAATCAATTACTCTCAACATCGTTTTATCTCAACAAACTATGTTTTCTCTATATATTTATGTGTTTATTGTTGTTTAAATGAAAATGAAATGATTAAGGAATCTCTCTTTGGCAAAAAGAAGAGGTGATTTCCGTTCCAGGCTACTCGCTTTCCTGTGGGCGAGCGTCGAGCCGCTTCCTCCGCTTCGTTGCTGCCGCTACGCTTTCGCACGGAAAACATTCGCTTCGTCCAGGGTCTCGACTGTCTCGCTTTCCCACGGGAGTCGAGTAGCCTTCCACTCCAATCAGCGATAGCGTAGAAATTCAATAGTGGACGCTATAACAACATACCTTTTTGCTAAAGTAACGTTTTATCACTTAAATTATAGCGATTGGATGAGGATACATGCTATATGAATTAGTTGATTGGAGTGGAGACTGGGCGACTCCTTGGGGATCAGCGATATAGAGGAACGAAGGCTAAAGCATCACGTCCTGTGATAACGCCTTCGTAACATCCTGTTGGCCCGAGACCCTGGAGCGAGCAACGCGAGTGAAGCGGCTCATCGCCCCCAGGAAAGCGCCCAGTCGGAATGGAAATCAACTCCTCATTTTTGCAAGAGCTATACTCTATTTCATTGATATAAATTAAAATGCGCACCGAGAATTCGGGTGCGCATTTTTTTCACTTATAATCTTTCTGCATTGTTTCAATTGCATTTTTTTCTAGACGTGAAATTTGCGCTTGAGAAATCCCCAATTCTTTTGCAATTTCAGTTTGTGTCTCACCGTAATAAAAACGCTTTGCAACAATCATTTGTTGACGGTCATCTAACTTTTGCAAACTTTCCTTTACTGACACGTAGGCAACCCATTGATCTTCCGATACATCATCATCACGTAATTGGTCCATCATATAAACAGCGTCTCCACCGTCTGAATAAATGGGTTCCTGTAAGGAAACTGGGTCTTGAATGGCATCTAAAGCAAATAAAACATCTTCCTTTTTCATGTCAATCATTTCAGCAATTTCTTCAATTGTTGGCTCTCGTAAATTATCGGTTATCCATTGTTCTTTTGCCTGCATTGCTTTATATGCAATATCTCTTAAAGAACGAGAAACGCGCAATGCATGATGATCACGCAGATGGCGACGAATTTCACCAATGATCATTGGAACAGCATATGTTGAAAAACGTACATTATGTTTCAAATCAAAATGATCAATAGCTTTCATGAGGCCAATACAGCCTACCTGAAATAAATCATCTGCCTGTTCACCCCTGTAGGCAAATCTACCGACTATACTGAGCACTAACCTTAAATTGCACATTACAAGCTCTTCCCTAATCTCATTTTCTCCAGCTTGTAAACGAATGAATAGTTCTTTCATTTCCTCGTGCTTTAAAATTGGCAAAGTCGATGTATCTAAGCCGCAAAGATCTACTTTAGTTCGCATATTCGATTCCTCCGGATGTTATTCTCTGACTAAACCGTTACATCAGTTTGTCCGAGAGAAACGAGAATATGCACAAAAGCTAAGACCAATTTTAGGTAGGTTAAATTTCCCTCTCTAAGATATTGGCTGATTCAGATTTTCACGTAAATCTTGAATAATTTTCTTCTCTAATCGGGAAATATAGGATTGCGAAATACCTAAATGATCAGCAACTTCTTTTTGAGTCATTTCAATTTTTCCATTGAGGCCAAATCGGCATTCCATAATATATCTTTCACGCGCACCTAGTAAATTAATGGCATGAAACATATGTTGACGCTCAATTTTTTTCTCTACATTGTCTAAAATAATATGCTCTTCAGTTCCTAAAATATCAGACAATAACAACTCGTTTCCATCAGCATCGGAGTTTAATGGTTCATCTAGTGAAACTTCACCCTTCATGCGACTTGTTTTACGTAAATGCATCAAAATCTCATTTTCAATACAACGAGATGCGTATGTGGCAAGCTTAATATTTTTATCTGTATTGAACGTTTCAATCGCCTTTATTAAACCGATTGAGCCAATACTTATTAAATCCTCAATCGGCGTTCCCGTATTATCAAAACGTCTAGCAATATAAACAACAAGACGTAAATTACGTTCAATTAGTGTATCTCTAGCTCGTAAATCACCATTCATAAAGGATGCAATGACTGTAACTTCTTCTTCTCGACTTAATGGCACTGGCAATGAATCATTTCCCCCTATATAGTACGTTTCACGACTCCGAAACTTACTCCAAAATTTTTTCAAGCTAGCAAGTAGCCTAAGAAGCAATAGTTCTCCCCCTCTATGAGTTATTTGAAAGCGCTGAAAAATGCAAAATTGCTGCTGTGCTATGTGGAAAATTTTTAGCCTTTTTTGTTAAAACGATATATTCATTCGTTTTCACTTGTGAGTGCTCCCCCTTTATATGCCACTCTTCAAAGCGAAAACCTAATACAACCGATTGCTGTTGTACTGTATTGACATGAATAAATCGAATATAACGCTGATAATCTTCTGAAAACATGGATACATTATACGGATCAGTTTCTTGCCATTCTAATAATGATTTGCAAAATGCTGCAGGTAAGTGTGGACGTAATGCTGCATAAGAGACAAAGTGTACAGGTTTTCCTGATAGTGGCTCAATCGCTTGATTTCCCGTATCCACAAATGCAGAAAGCGGTATCTTTACATCAAAAATTTTTAACGTCGTAGCAAACACAAACTGACCACTTAACCGCTCAAGCTTTACAAATCCCCATTGCTTATAAAAAGCTACAAGATTACCAACAGCTAGTAGTAGGCAAATCATTATAAAATGGACAACAGAAAGATTCTTTAAATACGGTTGTAATGCTGTTAATAATCCACCAATAATAATTGTTGCTGTTAAAACGATTGGTCCTTGCTTTTGAAAGCTTCGAATCTTGAAGCGAAAAGCTAGTCCAATCAGTAAGATAAAGCTCAGTAGCGTCGTTAACAGCATTTGCCCACCTATTACAGCTACAAAACTACTACAAATAGAACTCATTAATAATCTTGTGTTCTTTACAAAAACCCCTGTTACTTTTGCCGTAAACTTGAGTATCGCTAGATTAAAAAGTGTATTAATGAGCACCAGCCATTCTCCATACATAACAGCCGCCTCCTACATACAAAGTTAGCATGTTACTCCCACAAATATTGTCAAACAATCGCATCATTTTATTAAAATGTTTTGACAAAATACATCCTTTCCTTACACATTTGAACATAATTAATTTTTAAGTCATTGAAAATAGTCAGGGGAATATCAATGAATTATGCTGTCATATTAAATAAAGTATATGGCTTTTCTGCAAGGCGAGGGGTTGATTTCCGTTCCGACTGTGCGCTTTGTTGCTGCCGCTTCGCTTTCGCACAGATAAAACATTTGTTGCTGCCGCTTCGCTTTCGCGCAGAGCAGAGCTTCCTGGGGGGCGCCCAGTCTCCACTCCAATCAACCAAGTTTTTCAACAACACAAAAAAGCTCGTATTTCACATAATGTAAAATACGAGCTTTTTAAAGTTTGAATGCTGATTTATCCGCGATTTTTACGGTTACGTAAAAATGCTGGTACCTCAAGCATGTCATCCTGTACATAATTTTGTTGATTTTGGCGTGGTTGTTCTTGCTGTACATGCACATCTTGACGTTGCTCACGAATCGGAGCTTGCTGTTGTTGTGCAGCTTGTCTATTTGTATTTAACGTCGGTCGTGTAGGATTACGCTGTTGCTGTAAAGCTTCCTCTGAGAAACCAGTCGCAATTACTGTAACAATAATTTCATCCTTTAGATTTTCGTTAATAACAGAACCGAAAATCATATTTACTTCTTCGTCTGATGCTGATGCTACAATATCTGCAGCCTCTTGTACTTCAAATAGACTTAGATTTGAGCCACCAGTAATATTCATGAGGACACCTTTTGCGCCATCAATTGATGATTCAAGTAAAGGACTTGAAATAGCTTTCTTAGCTGCTTCTGCAGCACGGTTTTCACCTGTAGCAATACCAATACCCATTAACGCAGAACCTTTGTTAGACATAATTGTTTTTACGTCTGCAAAGTCTAAGTTAATAAGACCTGGCGTTGCAATTAAATCCGAAATACCTTGTACACCTTGTCGTAAAACATTATCTGCTTCACGGAATGCCTCTAGCATTGGCGTAGATTTATCAACAATTTGTAACAGCTTGTCGTTCGGAATAACGATTAAAGTATCAACAGACTCCTTCATGCCACCAATACCGCCGATAGCTTGTGTTTGTCGTTTGCGACCTTCAAACGTAAATGGACGCGTTACAACACCGACTGTAAGAGCTCCTAAATCGCGAGCAATTTGAGCGATTACTGGCGCGGCACCAGTACCAGTTCCTCCGCCCATTCCAGCTGTAACGAATACCATATCTGCACCACGTAGAACCTCTTCTAATTGTTCACGGCTCTCTTCAGCAGCTTTTTTCCCTACTTCAGGGTTTGCACCTGCACCTAATCCACGTGTAAGTTTTGTTCCAATCTGTAGCTTTATTTCTGCTTTCGATAAATTTAGCGCTTGTGCATCTGTGTTTACTGCGATAAAGTCAACACCTTGTACACCATGTTCTATCATTCGATTGACAGCGTTGTTACCGCCGCCACCAACACCAATGACTTTTATTACTGCAAGTTGATCAACACTTGTATCAAATTCTAACATTTCTTTTTCCTCCCACGGTAACTCGACTCTGTATCATTCATTACGCATTCAAGATCAATTATGCCTCGGTATAATTGCGTCCGGAATCGGCTTTGTGCTTAGCAGGTCAGTTAGCCGTTATCGCATGGATGCGATGATTTTAGGCTAACATCCTCTTAGAACTCCTTTCCGATTCCGTGACATCCGCCGGAGGCATTAACTTCTTTCGGCAGGTGTTTGGACATCTGCTGAAAAGTAGCTTAAATCCGAATTCATCTCACCACCTATAGAGGTGGAGACTTCTGTACCTGTCGCTACGCTTTCGGTACAAAGGACATTTGCTGAAAGAAGTTAATCAAAAAATTTATCAAATAATTTTTTTGCTCTTCCGATTACGCTTCCTTTTGATTCTGAAGGTGCAGCATATTCTTGCTTCTTTGGTGTGGCTGCAGGGGATCCTACAACTGCATATTCAAGAGGCTGCGTATTTGTACTTTTTCCATAAAAATCATCTTCTAAATAGGCGTAACGAATAAGTCCAACTGCCGTCGTAAATGAAGGCTCTCTAACGCCAATATAGTCAGGTGTGTATATTCTAACACGTGTTTGCAGTATCTGGCGTGCCAGTTGAGCAATTCCCTCAAGCTTTGCAACGCCTCCTGTCAAAACAACACCGCCTGGTAAATCTCTAACACCTAGACGGGCTAACTCGTCGATGACTAACTCAAATAATTCTTCCAAACGAGCGCCAATTATTTCTGATATAAAGCGCTGACTGTACTGATCTGTTGAATCTGTCCCTACAACTGGTACTTCGAAGAGTTCATCATCTGATGCGTCATCATAAAAGGCATGTCCAAATTGATGTTTAATTTGTTCTGCCTGTTCTGTTGGTGTTTTTAAGACGATTGAAATATCTTTCGTAATATGATCGCCACCAACTGGAATGACACCCGTATGAGTTAACAGTCCTTCGTCGAATACTGTGATAGTCGTTGAACCGCCTCCTAAATCAATGAAAGCGGTACCTTGGTTTTTTTCATCCTCTGTTAATGCAAAGTAACCTGCTGCTAGTGGTTGTAAATAGATTTCTCGAATACTTAGACCTGCACGTTCTACACAACGTAAAACATTGTGTAAAAGTGTTTTGGAAGTTGTGATCATTGTGGCATCCATTTCTAAACGAATACCAATCATACCTCGCGGATCTTTTATTTCATCTAAATTATCCACAATAAATTGTCTTGGAATAATATTTACTAATTCACGTTCAGGAGGTATTGACATGACTTGTGCAGATTCTACCACTCTATCTAAATCATCATCTGTAATTTCTCTATTTTCACTATTTACAGCGACAACACCTTTAACTAGTTGTAACATCGTCTGGTTAGCAGGAACACCTAAAACGACTTCATTAATTTGATACCCTGTCATTCGTTCAGCTTGATCTATTGCTTTTCGAATCGATTGAACTGTTGCATCAATATCAACAATTGCACCTTTTCGAACACCATTCGATTTTACATTTCCGACTCCAATTACATGTAATTGGCCGTCGCTCATTTCACCTATTAATACCTTGATAGAGGAGGATCCTATATCAAGAGAAATATATAAATCTTGCTGATTCAATTAGCTGCACCTCCTTGAAAAAATGCTCTTATTCTCATTCTATTGTAAATTCAGCATAATGTCTAAGCAAATCGAGCATTTTGCTCAATTTTTCTCTCATTCTATGGAATTTTTGTTCTTTTTATGACGTTTCTCATCTAAGCGAGTTAGTAGAATACGCCTAATTATTGCTATATTTTGGAACAAACGTACTCCGAAAGCGAAAATAGCAGCTAAATACAAATCTATCCCTAAATACACACCTAAAAAGGCTAATCCTGCTGCTAAAGCTATATTAAAAAAGAATCCTGATACAAATACTTTATCGTCATATACTTGCTGTAATTGAGCACGAATACCGCCAAATAATGTATCTAAAGCTGCTAAAACAGCTATTGACAGATAATTTTCATATATAGAGGGTATTTGTATATTTGTTAACAAGCCAAGGGCAAGTCCAAATATCAAACCTAAAAATGGTAGCCACATATATTATTCTCCTTTTTCCACCTCTGTTAAATAATCATTTGTCAATGGCTGATCAAATGCTGGGATTGTTAAATGCTCAGATGGTTCCTCTATTAATAAATTAAAGTTATCCAAATAAAAGGAATCGATAAATGTAGAAGCTTGTAACGAGTTGTACATTTTTTGAGCTTCTTTAAAAGAGCTTGTCCCAACATAAATTTCAAAGGGTGGTGAGGACAGTGGTACACTGTTCACTGTAGTCTTTCCATTTATGTCTCGAATGGCTGTCGTCTGAACAACGCGATTTCCATCTATCGCGACACTTGCTGCATTGTTTTTAAACAGAGCATTTAGTAATTGGGTTAGTAAATCAGGTGTAATTTCTTTGATTTCATACCCCATTTCAACTAATTCGGGTGCTGGTTCAACTCGAAGTATAACTCCTGGACTTGTGACTTCCGTTAGCCCTGCCTGTAGTTTTAAACGATTCAGCGTTTCATTTAATGCTGACTGTAAATTTGCTTTCTCAGATTGCTCATAGCGACCCACTACTTCATTAAGTGAGCGAATTTCTGCTAATAATGCGGAATGCCTTTGCTTCTCTTCTGCTAATTCCTCTCTTATGGCCCAAATATCTCGTGTATCTCGCTCAGCTGGTTGCTTTATGGTATTGTATTGTACCGCTATCATCAAACCGATAATAAATAGCACGATCGTTATTCGGGTAAACATATTTTTTTTCAAAATAGCCCCTCCTAGACGTATCGTAACCCCTCACAGATTTACGCCTTAGATCTTAAACTTTGCAAATCTATAAGCTACCTAGAGGCTATAACCAAATTTAATCTGTAAATATTGACTTGAAATCGTTTAACTTTCTACTTTTGCTTTTGGCATTGCAAGCTTTTGATCTTCTTCTAATGATACAACAATATTGTCATTTAATAATTGATCCACAACGCCACCAGTTAAGTTTAAGGCAGCTTTTAATGTTGCTGAATCTCCTACAGCTTCGACGACGAATGGAGCTGGATGTTGCTTGCCATCAATAGTGATGACTGGTCCATTACAGCGTATATAAGAATTCGCTAAAACACGTTGACCATTAATAGCAATTGCTTGCGCACCAGAAATTTTAAGTTCATTGAGCAATTTAAAAATATGACTTTCATGCACGATATAATCATTAGGATTAGCAGATTTTGGATTGTAATCACCATCTTGAAGGGTAATACGTATCCCTTTTCCTTCTGAATTTAAATCACCTAACAACAAGCGTAAATCCTCTGCTTCTTCAACAAGCTTTGTATAAGCCTTTTTGCTAGCGACAAACGATTTTTCATACTTGCGAATTTTTTCTTGCAAAGCATTCGCCTCTTCTGATAATTCTTTATTTCGCTCTTGTTGTGCAATTAACTCCTCACGATAAGATTCCTCTTGCTCGAAAAGCTCCTTATTAGTCGAACCTGCATCTCGATTTTCTTTTGCCTGGTTGTAGGAATAGCCAATGATAAACCCCATAGTCACACAAACAATAAGCAACTGAAATTGTTTTCTTGAAAAGAAATTTTCTTTGCTATTCTTTTTCTTGTTGTTCATCTTTTTTCACTTCCTGGTTGGCCGCATCTTGATCTAAATCAATATTTGCTTGGTTGTACTCAGTATTGAAAGGACGATAATACGAGCCGACCTCTAAATCGATAACCCCCTTCTCCAAATTTGGAATTTGTGCCACAAGTGAAGGGTAATGATTTAGTTTTTCTGCTAAAGTTTGAATAACGGCACGAACTTCATAGCCATCGTTCATATAGAGCTTGATTGCATTAGGATTTGTTTCATTACTATTTGTATTGACTTGAGAAATTAATGCTAATACTTCTGGGTTTAATTGTGCTAATTGCTTGACAAGTTTCTTAATTGTCTTTTCGCCAGTTATGCCGATAAATACAGGTGCATCAATCGGGATATCATCCCCAACTTGTTCAAAGCGCTTGCCATTTTCAAGCAATGGATAATAAGTACCGTCACCAGCTAAGTAAGCAACCTTTTTCCATTCTTTAATATCTATTGTCACACCCCGAAGCCAATTACGTTTAACATGTGCTTCTTTCACCCATTTATCCTTTAGTAATATTTTCTCTACGTCTTCTACTTTAAATCCCCACATCGACTTCCCAGTTGTAAGAGTACTTGTCTTCATATAATATTGTTCTTCTACTAATCGAGCACCGTTGACTGTTATTTTGTTGATTTTACTGTAAGGAGATTGAAAATAAAGGAGTACTGCTAACACGATAAAGAAAAGTAATATTAGCACTATAAATTTCCGATTTGTACGCTTTTTTCGTCGCTTTTTTAGCGTAGGTATGCGATCTTCTATGTCAATTACTTTCTCCAAAAAAGTACTCCTCCTTTATATTTATTTCGCTAATTGATAAATAATACCTATTATTAGCCACATTGTTACTAAAGATGTTCCCCCATAGCTGATAAAAGGCAATGTAACACCTGTTACAGGAACTAAGCCAATCACTACTGCTATGTTTAGAAATGCTTGTACGGCAAGCATTGTTACAAGTCCGATGATTGCGTAATATGATGTTCTTGTTTTAGCGCGCACTGCAAATTTATAGCCTGCATAAATCACCAGTACGAAAAGTGCTAAAATACCAAGTCCACCAAGCAATCCAACCTCTTCAAGAATTATTGCGTAAATAAAGTCATTTTGTGGTTCAGGTAAATATAAAAACTTTTGCCTACTTTGTCCAAAACCATGCCCGAAAATTCCAGCAGGGCCTATAGCCATTAATGATTGTACAGCTTGAAACCCACTGCCTAAAGGATCGACCCACGGATCGATAAACGCCTCAATCCGCTTTAGCCGGTATGGCGCTGTAACAATCAAGCCTACTAAACCAGCAATTCCAGCTATCAAAAACATGGCATAAAGCTTTAAAGGATACCCTGCTACAAAAAGCAATAAAAACACAGACACAACGAGAATAAATACTGAACCAAAATCAGGTTGAAGCATAATAAGTACTACAGGCAATAATAAAATCAATCCATGCCGCCAATTAACAATCGACTTACCTGTTTTATGCTGTGCTAAAATATGGCTCATATATACAATGACTGTAATTTTCGTTAGCTCTGCTGGCTGAATTGTTAAAGGACCTATGCCAATCCAGCTTTGAGAACCATTTCGAACTAGTCCAATTCCTGGTATAAGTACAAGGACTAGTAAAATTAACGAAAATATATAGGCCATTTTCCAAAAGGACTGCTCTTTCAAAATATTTAATCGAAAAGTGATTAAAAACACTACAATAGCTACCGCAAAGTATAGACTTTGCTTCATATAAAACGGCATTTTTCCACTATAATGAACGGCACTCCAATAGGTACCTGCAGAATAGACGAAAATAATGCCGATTATAGAAAGCATCAATGTTGTGACGAGCAATAAATAGCTTTCTTTCCCTCTCAGTATTGCCATCCTTCCAAGTCAAGTATATTCTAAAATAGTTACAGGCTCATTACAGCTTCATTACAGCATCAATAAAAACATCGCCTCGTATTTCAAAGCTGTCATATTGATCCCAACTTGCACATGCTGGAGATAATAGCATAACATCGCCTTCCGCTGACATTGGCGCCGCGTAATGGACTGCATCCTCAACATTCTGGGCAATGACAGCTTGTTGTACACCACATGATTTTGCAAATTCTACAAAGCGTAGTCCTGTTTCTCCAAAGGCAACAACACCCTTTACATGGCTCATACATGGACGTAATTCTTCAAACGAATGTCCTCGATCTAAGCCACCTGCCAGTAAAATAACAGGTGCTTGGAATGCATCTAAAGCACTTTTTGTTGCTAAGCAGTTTGTAGCTTTTGAGTCATTGTAAATTTTGCGGCCGTTCCATTCACGCACGAACTGAGTACGGTGACGAACTCCCCCAAACTTCGCTAAAACTTCTTCCATTTTAGCTTTGTCACAGCCGACTAAAATACAAGCTGCGACAGCCGCTAAAATATTTTCTAAGTTATGCTTACCAGGCAAAGCGATATTTGCTCGATCTAGATAAGGCTCACCTTGCCAGTAAATTGTTGTATCATCCGCACTAATTCCTTCATCCGTACGTCCCTTAGAACTAAATGGTACCTTTTTAGCTTTTGATTGTGTAGCATAGCCTACAACGATCGGCTGATCAGCATTATAGATAAAATAATCGCTTTCATCTTGATTACGTGTAACACCAAACTTTGCCTCAGCATAGTTGTCAAACGTCCCATGATAATCAAGATGAGCATCATAAAGATTTGTTAATATGGAAATTTTTGGCTTAAAAGTTTTAATTCCCATTAATTGGAAAGACGATAACTCTGTAACGATTACATTATCCTTTTGTGCTTCTCTTGCAACACCACAGGCGACTGTCCCTATATTCCCTGCAATTAACGGTTGTAAACCACCGTTATTCAGCATGTCGAAAATTACTGTTGTCGTTGTTGTTTTACCGTTTGATCCTGTAATACCGATAAACGGGGCTTCACTAATTAAATAGGCAAGCTCAATTTCTGTCCATACGGGGATTCCACGGTTTATTGCATCAGCTACTATTTTGTTACTATAAGGAATCCCTGGATTTTTCACTACTAATTCAAAGCCTTCATCGAGTAAATCCTCTGGGTGACGGCCACAAATAACCGTAATTCCCTTTTGCAATAGACCTTGCGCATCTGGGCTTTCATCAAATGGTTTAGAATCATTGACCGTCACAAAGGCGCCAAGCTCATGTAAAATCTCAGCTGCAGCCACACCACTTTTAGCTAGACCTAAAACAAGGACTTTTTTATGTTGTAAATCTGAAAAGTTTCTCATAAGAATGCCTCCAATGAAACTGCAGTCAATAAAACTGCAATCAATGCTACTGCTAAAGCAGTTGACCAAAAGACAAGTACTACCTTCCATTCTGACCAACCTGATAATTCAAAATGATGATGAATAGGACTCATTTTAAAAATACGTTTTTTACGAAGTTTGAAGCTACCTACCTGTAAAATAACGGATAATGTTTCAATAACAAACACCAATCCAATTAACAACAGTAAAAGTTCTGCTTTTACTAATACAGATACCATGGCTAAAGCTCCACCTAATGCTAACGAACCCGTATCTCCCATAAATACTTTTGCAGGATTCGCATTGAAAAGTAAAAATCCTAATAATGCACCTGTCACCGCAAATGCAAATAAGGCGATATCAGCTTGTTCTTGGAATAGAGCAATAACACCAAATGCTGCAAAGGCAATGGATGCAGTACCTGCCACAAGCCCATCTAATCCATCTGTTAAATTCACAGCATTTGAGAAGCCTACTAACCAGAAAATTAAAAAGGCTACATAGAAATTACCAAGATCGATCGTCCAATCTGTAAATGGTATAGCAAGTGTTGTATCAAACGATCCTAGTAAGAAATAAGCCAGGACCGCAATAACAATTTGACCGATAAGCTTTTGAATTGATGTTAGTCCTAAATTACGTTTAAAAACAACCTTTAAGCTATCATCTAATAAGCCGATTAACCCAAATCCTACTAATACTAATAACAGTACGACAGTATATGTTGTAAATAAATCTAAAAAGCTACCTACACCAACAGTAGTGAGGATAATGGCCAGTAAGAAAATAATGCCACCCATTGTTGGTGTACCAGCTTTTTTCATATGGGATTGTGGTCCCTCTTCACGAATACTTTGACCGAACTTTAATCGGCGAAGAAGTGGAATACTAATTGGTGCCAGGATAACTGTTACTATAAAAGCAAGAGCTAAAATGGTAAGTGTTGTTGCGAGTTTCATTGAAAAATCTCCTTTAAATCTTGTTTCACTTTCTTCTTGAAGAAAAAAGCACATACTTTCATGTATTTATTACTACCCTTCATTATAATAGTGGTTCTTTCCCATTTTTTAAAGGTAAAGTTATATTAGTTCTCTAAATAAAGGTGAATGGTGCCATCTTGTTTAATAACACTATCCACTTCAGGCAGTTGATTGCCAATTTTAGTACCTTCTCCATGCCATTCAATACGGAATGGATATTGTTGCTTGGCAATATCATCCTTCGTTTGACCAATAAAACTTGGTACCTTCACAGTGATTGGGTCACCCCAACGATAATCCTTTTCAAGCTGTTCCTTCGATTTTTCAATGCCAACAAAAGGTGCAACGTCTTCAATAATCTGTCCAACGATTGGAGCTGCGATCACACCGCCAAACTGTGTTCCCTTTTTCGGGTTATCTACTGCTACATAAACGACAATTTGCGGATTATCCGCAGGTGCGAAGCCAATAAACGATACGATATATTCACCGTCTTTATAGCGCCCATTTTCCACCTTTTGTGCTGTACCTGTTTTGCCGCCGATTCGTAATCCATCTCGGTAAGCTTGACGTCCTGAGCCTTTTGCTACAACAGATTCTAATGCACCTCGTACCTTTGCAGACGTCTCCTCACGAATAACCTGTTTTTTAACTTCCGGTTTAGTCTCTTCTATAACTTCTCCAGTATTAGGATTAATAATTTTCTTCACAACATATGGCGTATAAAGCTTGCCCCCATTTACTGCTGCGGCTACTGCTTGCACTTGCTGAATTGGTGTTACGGCAACACCTTGGCCAAATGAAGTTGTGGCCTGCTCAACAGGTCCAAAAGAATCTTTGGAAAATAAAATCCCTGAAGCTTCGCCAGCGATGTTAGAACCTGTTTTTTTGCCAAAACCAAAATCTTTAACATATTGTAGTAGTTTTTCATTACCTATTCGTTGACCTAATTCAATAAAGCCAGGGTTACAAGAATTTTCTACAACTTCAAGGAAAGTTTCAGAGCCATGACCTTCACGCTTCCAACAGCGCAATCTTGCTCCTGCAACCATTGAATAGCCTGGATCATAAAAAGTATCCTTCTCTAAATCTACTACATTTTCTTCTAAAGCAGCACTGAGCGTTATAATTTTGAACGTTGACCCTGGCTCATATGTCATCCAAACTGGTAAATTCCGATTGTAGATAGCAGGCTCTACCGTTTGATATGCTGCCGGATCGAAGGTTGGATATGAGGATAACGCTAAAATCTCGCCAGTATTTGGATTCATAGCAATCGCCATTGCTTGGTCAGCATCATAACGTTCCATTGCCTGTGACAGTTCACGCTCGACGACCTGTTGTACATCTACGTCTACAGTTAGCTCGATCGTTGCGCCATCTTCCCCAGCCTTCCAGGCGCTCTTTACGTTCGGTAAATTATTCCCTTTGGCATCTGTAAAGATCCGTATTGCAGAAGAATTAGCCTTTAACAACTTATCGTATTCATATTCAATTCCTGCTAAACCTTGAGCATCATAACCTGTGAAGCCTAAAAAACGAGATAGTAGGGTACCGTATGGATAATCCCTTGAATAATCGACACCGCTATATAATCCCTCAATCTGCATACCTTGTAACTCCACTGCTTTTTCATACGAAATATTTTTTCCTTCAGGTGCCAGCTTTACTAAGTATGCTTTTTTCTTCATTTTTACCAACAGCTTTTGTTCATCTACTCCCAAGACTTGTGCAATTTTCGCTGCTGCTCCTTCAATATCCTTACTTTGCGAAGGCATGAAATACAAAGTTGGCGCAAGCTTATTTGTGACAATATTTTTCCCCTTACGGTCAGTAATATGCCCTCGCTCATTGGCAAAAGGAATTTCTCGGTCCCAATTCTCTTCGGCTTTCTTTGTCAGATCTTTTTGATCTAATACTTGTAAGAAGACAAGCCTAATAACAACCGCAACAGCTACAAACATAAACAATACGTATAATATACGCAATCGCTTTTTGGAATGGATAGAAATCCACTTCATTCGACATCACACCTTGTTTTTTACAACGTATGAAATAAAGTGGGCTTCTATTCAGGGGTTATTCAGTTGTTTCACCCTCGGGTGGGGTCTCTACATCTTGCTTAAAGCTTTCAGCTGGCGTTTTCAGCTTCACAACAATCGGTGAACTATCTGAAATTACCGTTCCTGCCGAGACGCTCTGACTAGCTACAAAGCCCTCTCCGACAACTTCAATTTCTAAATTTGCCATCGTCTTAAAAGCAAGTACATTACGTAACGACCAGTTGGTGAAATCTGGTAGCGTTATTTTACCCTCAGTCTTTAAAAATACAAAATTACCTTTTACTAGTTTTTGAGGACCTTTTGGATATTGGTCAATAATTTTACCGCCACTACCAACAATAACAGGCTTTAGACCATCGTTCGCAAGCTCTACTTGTATAGCCTCAGCACTTTGACCTGTGTAATCTTGTATTGTTGTTTCGTCAACATGCTTTACATCTTCAGGATTAACATTTAAATACTTTAAACTATTTAACATAACTGGATTAAATATTTTTGAAACTGGTACAGAACCAAGTTCATTCTTTAGCTTTGGCCTTTTTACAGAAACATACATAATGAGCTGAGGATTATCAGCAGGAGCCATCCCTAAGAAAGAATATAAAAATTCATTTGCTCCCCATGAATAGTTACCATTTCCTAGTGGAATTTGGGCAGTACCTGTTTTCCCTGCAACTTCATATTCATCAAGGATAAAATCCTTCGCTGTACCGTTTTTAGCTGTTAACGTAGATGCAAGGATTTCTTTTACTTGCTTCGCTGTGTCGGCTGAAACTGGTTGTCCCTTGACAATCGGCTCATGCTTTTTCATCGTTTTTCCTGTCGAAGGGTCCACGATACGATCTATCACATACGGTTGCATCATTTTCCCGTCATTCGCTATCGCTGTCATCGCTTGAATTAACTGAATCGGCGTTACTGTAGAACCTTGACCGAACGTTGTTGTCACTCGCTCTATTGGATATTTCGATAAAAGTGTACCCGACGCTTCATTTGGTAAATCAATGCCGGTTTTCTTACCAAATCCAAATCGATCTAAATAATCAAAAAATACATCGTTACCAATTCGCTTTAAAAGGTGAGCCATTGCCGTATTAGATGAACGTTGGAAGCCTTCTAAAAATTGAATCGGACCCCAACCAATCCCATTATTATGGTCTCTAATAGGCTTACCAAAAACCATGTATGTTCCTGACTTATACCATGCATTTGGATCCCACGCACCTGTATCAATAGCCGAGGCGAGCGTGAACGTTTTCATTGTCGAGCCTGGTTCAATGGTCTCTTCAATAGCTTCGTTCAGCCATTTCATATTATTGCCTTCTCGTGTATCGGGATTAAACGTAGGTCGTTGTGACATCCCTAGGATTTTACCAGTTTTCGGATTTGCCACAATAGCTGTCATCGATTCAGGGTTATATTCCTTTTCAACCGCTGTCATCGCTTCCTCTAAAAAGCTTTGAATTGTTTTATCTAGTGTTAAATAAATGTCATCACCATTTTTCGCAGGCGTCACCATTTTTTCACTACTCGGCAATAAATAATGGAATGCATCTGTCTCATATTCAACCTTACCGTCTTTTCCGGTTAGTTCTTTGTTGTAGGTAAGCTCAAGACCCATTTTCCCTTTTGTCGTAAACGTACCATCCTTATTATCCTCTTTTAGTGCGAAACCAATTAAGTGCGAGGCAAAGATACCATTTGGATAATAACGTTTTAAATCGTTGATAAATACAATCCCTGGTAATTTCTCCGCTTTGATTTTACTCATAGTATCATGACTTAATCCACGGCCTGCACTTCCAAATTCAACTTGATAAGGCTTTTTGCCCTTATTTACCCTAGTAAGCTGTTTATAGATTTTTTCTTCGTCCATAGGAATATATTCTGCTAATATTTTTGCAGTTTTTTCAGCATCTACTACATGTCGAGGTTTTTTTTCATCCGTCGTTGCTTGTTCATTGACGACGGCGATTAGTCGATAACTAAGTGTATCTTCCGCGATAACTTGTCCATTTGTATCGTAAATTTTCCCACGGCTTGCTGATATTGCACTTTCTTTGCTATATTTCGCAGCTGCTCTGGCTGCAAGCTCTTGTCCTTCCACTTCACCTGTCACCTGTAACATAAACATTCTTGAGAACAATAGAAAAAAGAGCCCTCCATAAAAAATTAATAATAGAAAGGCTCCCCATTGGAATCGAAATCTCTTTTTTTTCATTCTCCCGGCACTACCTTTACATTTTTCTCATTTTGAGTTAAACCGAGTTCTTTAGCTTTTTTCCATATGTTATCGTATGTAGAAAGTTCACTCACACGAACTGTCAAGTCAACATTCTTTTTTGCAATCTCTTCTGCTTCAGTTTCGATTTTTTGAATGTCCATGCTTGTCGTTTGAATTGCTGCTTGCTTGTTCAAAACTAGTACCGATAATACAGCAACAATGCTAACTAAAACAATTAGCATTGTTTTTTCAAACTTCTGGTTCGTTTTTTTACGACGGATAATAGTGGGTTGTGGACTAGGGGGTGTTATCGGTTGTTGCACTTGTTGTTGCTGGTGCTGCCTTACACGAACTGCTGCCATTTACTCACGCCCTTTGTCGTTAATTTTCTCAACCACTCTAAGCTTTGCTGAACGAGCACGATTGTTTACTGCCAATTCTTCATCAGAAGGAAGAGTCGGCTTTCTCGTGATAAGCTTTAAAGTTGGTTTCATGTCATCTGGAATCACTGGCAAATTCGGTGGTAATTCCGGTAATGATGACGCTTCCTTAAAAATAGTCTTGCATAGGCGGTCCTCCAATGAATGGAACGTAATGACACTAATGCGTCCACCTACGTTTATCATATCAATCGCATCGACTAACGAATCCTCTGCCGCGCCTAGCTCATCGTTAACAGCAATTCGTATTGCTTGGAATATGCGCTTCGCTGGATGTCCACCTTTACGGCGAGCCGCTGCTGGAATACCCTCTTTAATAAGTTCTACAAGTTGGCCGGTTGTTTCAATCGGTGCCACCTTACGTGCTTCTTCGATTTTACGAGCAACTTGCTTGGAAAATTTTTCTTCCCCATAACGGAAAAATATACGTACTAAATCTTCATATGCCCATTCATTCACAACATGAAATGCTGTAAGTGTTGCTGTTTGATCCATGCGCATATCTAGAGGTGCATCATGGTGATAACTAAAGCCACGTTCTGGTGTATCTAGCTGAGGTGAAGATACGCCTAAATCATATAAAACACCATCAACTTGCTCAATACCAAGCGCTAATAGCTCTTCTTTTAAATAGCGGAAATTCGAATGAACAAATGTCACACGCTCAATATATGGCGCCAATCGAATTTTTGCATTGTTAATAGCTGTCATATCTTGATCGAAGCATATTAAACGCCCTTTTTCAGATAATTGTTGTACTAAATATTCACTGTGTCCTGCTCCACCTAACGTACAGTCCACATATACACCATCAGGATCGATGTTCAACCCATCAACAGTTTCTTTTAATAACACGGTTGTATGATCGAACATACCACTCGCTCCCTTCGGGCCTTAACTAAATAAATTTTAAAAATCAAAGCCAATCATATTTTCTGCAATTTCATTAAAGGATTGTTCCGACTCACTGAAGTAAGCTTCCCAAGCATCTTTCGCCCATATTTCAATTCGATTCGAAACTCCTAACACGATACATTCTTTCACAAGATGTGCATGCTGCATAAGAGTTGAAGGAATATTTATGCGCCCCTGCTTGTCTATTTCTACTTCCGTTGCTCCTGAAAAGAAAAACCTTGCAAAAGCACGTGTATCCTTTTTAGTCATCGGTAAGTCCTTTAATTTTTCTTCGAGTTTTCGCCATTCATTCATAGGATAGCCAAATAAACAATTATCAAGTCCGCGCGTTACAACAAATGTTTCACCTAAGGCGTCACGAAATTTTGCGGGCACGATTAATCGTCCTTTCGCATCAACAGAGTGTTGATATTCTCCCATGAACATGCTATTCACCCCACTTTATTAAATAATGTACCACATCCCCCCACTTTCCACCACTTTTTTTAAAAAAAACTTGACATTTTAATACTTAATATGTGAATAGACCTTTAACAACATATCAAACCCATGATAAATGACACAAAAAAAGAGCTACCCTTAGTAGGATAGCTCTCCATTTACTATTTATATCATCATTGTTCATCAAATTAATATTGAATTAAATTGTTAATTGGGTATAAAGTTACAAATATTAGGATTATAAATAAATTAAATAGTGGTGATTGCCAATGCTATAATTTTGTTTCAGCATTTCAGTAATTAGCATAGGCCCAAACTCATTAAAATATTGATACGGGTTATAAGTTCTTTCCTGGAATCCTTCATTCGGATACAACTCATTTTGTAGCGTCATAAATTTTCGAATTGTCGTTTCATGCTTGTTAAGGACAGTTTGTTCAACCTTTTGCTGTAAATACTCAAATTGCTTTAGATGATTCTCTTTATTTTTCACAAGAATTTTATCTAGTAATAGTTGTTGCTCTTCTAAATAAAGTTGAAGGGCCTCATACTTTTCTAAAAGATCTTGTTGCATCGCCTGAATTTGATGCTTCGCTTCAGCATCCTGTATTTCAGCAATAAACTGTTCTTTAAGCTGTACCGCTTTTCCACCCAAAACATCGGCAACATTTAAACGATACTCACGTAAAAGTTGTTCTACATGACGTGTGACAATCGTGATATGAAGACGCGGAGCAAAAATCGGCATTTGTAAACCTAATACCGCAAACGCATCTTTCAATGTCGCCCAGTACGCCAGCTCCCCTGGTCCACCAACAAACGCAAGCACAGGCAATGTCATTTCCTGCATTAGCGGACGCGTCACAACGTTATTACTTAACTGCTCAGGATGTTTTTCTGCAATTTCTAAAACTTCTTCACGCGATAGCTTGATATTTGCAGCTAGATTTACAAATTGCTGATTTTTTCTTTCTAAAAGATGACGCTCTCCATCTTCTACATAAAATAAATTGGCCGCCTCGTTTGAAGCCAAAATAGGATTGCCATAGCCTGCACGTTCAAGCTCCGCTTCTTTTTCTGTCACCACTCTAGCAATTTCTTCATTTTTATGAATGATACGGGTAAAATTATCACGCTCATATTGGCGGAATTTAAAGTCAGCTGCATCAATCATCAATAAACCTTCATCTTTAAACAATTGGTTCATAAGTTGCGCAAAGAAGTCCGTAAATGTTTCACACTCATTAAGAGTATCCACTAATTGTTTCACAAGCATTTCAGTGAATGCTGTTTCGCCCATATCCTTCGCAATCGTATTTATTAATTGTGTCATTGATTCTCTGTTTATACTTGTTTCAGAAGCCATCGTTTTACGTCTTGAACGTTCACCGTAAACACGTTTTTTAATATCTTCACCGCATACTGTATACGTGTGGTTAATTTCCTCTAAATCATGATCTTCACCAGCTATCCAAAAAACAGGAACAACCGGTCGCTGAAGTTTTACACTTTGCTCTTTCGCTAATGCAATGACCGAAATCGCCTTATGCACTGAGTAAAGAGGGCCTGTTAATATACCCGCTTGTTGCCCACCGACAACTGCAACAGCCCCTTGCTCTAGTTGCTGCAAATGTTCATTCGCTTTCTTCGATAATCCGAGCGGCTCCATAAATTGACGTATGATGGCTGTTAATTCTTTTTGATCATATGCATGCTGATCTAAATATTGCGCTCGTTTTTCAAAAGATTTATCGTTATATGCGTATTCAAAAAACTCATGGATAGCAGTATTCGACGACCAATAATCTGCTAGCAAACGATTTTTTATGGGTACTTGGATTGACTCCAGTTTCATTTAACACAAACTCCTCTACTCACTAAATCATCTTCTTACTCTTCATAAGCAAACTTGAAATAAAATAAATCCCTTTTGATACTACTAAGCAATTTGAACGTTTATCAAATCGACAAACTCCAACAAATATTCAAAAAACGGTATACGATTTTTGTTAGCTACTCAAACGTTGTCGTACATTGGAATTTTATTTAATTTATTTGCAATATAGAGTTATTAATATAAAACAATCTTTAATGCTATTATTTTAACGCTTATGGCATCAACATGAAAAGAAAATGCTTAGACAGCCTGTAAATATTCAATAACAGATCGAATAACACCTACTATACAAATAACAATATATGCCGTACTTAACACTAAAAATTGAAAGCGCCAAATTTTCCTAAGGAGCGATTTCACTTCAATTTCCTTTTTCGTCCGCCAATCAATATATGTAAAAATCATCGCCATCATTATCGCAAACGTTACTAATAGCGCACTAACATCGATATTCCACAGCACACTAATTACTAGTGGTACTGAAAAAAACAAACACACTGTTGTCACGTCCGATGCTACTCCAAAAGCATGAGTTCCTCGAATTTTAACCTTCCGACTAATTAAATAGACAATCACAAAAAGAAGGATTGGACAAAAAATAACGATACTTATAACTATATGTAAAAAATCTTTCAACGTCTTTCACCGCTCTCCTCTATCGCAAGTACTTGGAAGTATAAAGTGCGTAAAGTAGGCAAATTATGACCTTTCGCTAGAGCTTTTTCTAAAATTACTCCTACAATCGTGTCAATTTCACTTTTTTTCCCATGTATCCGATCCGCTAGCATAGATGATGTATTGCTTGCTGTTATTTCACATAACTCTATCACTTTGAAAAAAGGTATAGCTTGTTCTATGTCTTCAAAAGCATCCGTTAATTCTCGATAGATAGTTTGCATCAATAAAAACGCTTGCTTATTCGTTATTAACTCTCCATTCCTCACTTGCAATATAGCCGTTAATGGGTTAATCAAGCAGTTAAATACCGCTTTCTCAAATAACATTTGTTCAGCATTAGCAACTAACTCAAACGAATACAAGGAATTTTTTAATTGCAACAAATCGTTAAACGTATCACCGTTTCCTCGCTCTATCGCAATTTTACAAACACCCACACCCCTATGTTGCACGGTTGCCCGATCTATCATTTGAGCACCAAATGACACAGAGCAAAAGGCAATATTTTTTTGTGGCAAACGAAGAGCTTCATCAAAATGTGCTAAACCATTTTGCATAAACAACAACGAAACTGTACTCGGCAACGCAGATAATTGTCCGTAAAGCTCTTGTAATTGACCATACTTAACAGCAATTACAATTAAATCTTGCTGTGATAACTCCATTAAGTTCGTAGTTGAAGCAACTTTTTGTGCAGTTTTCGTTCCATCAACATTCACTCGTGTTAAATACTTCGCATTAAGTTCATCTATCTGTTCCAGCCTTCTTGAAACCAACGTTACAGACATACCAGACTCAGCTAAAAAGCTTGCCGTTAACAGACCTACAGCACCTGCACCAATAACCGCTACATCCACAACTCATTACACCTCCCACATTTACAATGGACGATCTAACATAAGAGAACGCCCTCCTAAACAGTTCTACTGCCATTACATTTTAGCCGCTACCGACCATCACTCAATTTTACCTCGATATAATTGATGCTGCCACTTCGCTTTCGCACAGAAAACATTTGTTTCCGACGCTTCGCTTTCTCACAGATAAATTGCCACAGGACGTGGCGTTCTTAGACTGAGTTCCTCTATTTCAGCGGATGTTGTGACACCCGTACCTGTCGTTTGCTTTCAGCACAAAAGACACCCACTGAAAGAAATTAAATGATCCTTTTCATCCCTTTCTACAGAAGGAGGTGCCTTAGAATGATCTCTAAGGCACCTCCTATGCAGGTTCTTTTATTATACAGGATTGACTAAGTGTTTACGATAATATAAAAAGTGAAACTTTAATCAGTAGTTTTTTCTCACTAATTATCAGCCTTCACCTATTGGAATTTTACGGACCGTTAATGAGGGATGAATATTTTTTGAAACACTCAGCGCAGCATTATGTTTTCATTCAAGTTTAAATTTTTTTCTAAGTAACTTACTCTACAGCACGTTTAACTTTTGGCAGCTTCCTTATTTAATCTTTCATTAAAGAATACCCTTGCTGCAACCATTTCACTAGTTTATCATGTTCATTTTGTAATTCACGGTGCCTTACTTCGAGACTTTGATAGGCTTCTGTTAATTCATCAAAACTTGTTAATGCCAGTTTCAAATGACTTCGCATCGATTGTTGTGGCTGATTTCGGACAGCTAGTAGTGACTGACTATATTGACTGCGTAATGTTTTATTCCAACGGAAACCACAAGCTTGTTTTGTACGACCTAGTTCAGCAGCAGCCAATTCAAAAGCTTCTAGCTGTGTTTTGCCATTTTGCACATTATGCAACACAATTTCTGCTAATCTTTCATCGTCTTCCTTTGTCCATTGATCTTTTCTTTTTTTCAATTCCATAATCTATCACCCTCGCATTTTTTACTACTATATGCGTGAACGAGCAAAATAGAATCATCGAATTAAAAAAGACAGTGATTATGTTTTGTTATAATCACTGCCGTTATACATTATTTATTGTTTTTCTTTGTTAGGAAATTAGCAACTGCCTCGTGGTGAGCTTCACTTTCCCACAATTTAGCACATGTACGAACTTCCTCCATAACACGCTCATACATATTACGCTCACGCCACTTACGAAGCTCAATTTCTTTATAAGCCTTATGAACAGAAGGATGAATTTTACGCATATGTTCGATAAAATTATTCAATGCCGCTTCTTTTGAACCTTCAAAAACGCGCATTGCCCAACCAATCTCATATAGCAATTCTGCTGAATATGGCTTCGCATCGACTAGCATCTTCATCGCACGATCATGGCGTAATCCTCGTTCGAATAAGTATGTACCGCCTCCCCAACCGCTCGTAATTGCTAATGTCCCCTGTATAAAACCGCACTTCGCATGACTTGCCACTAGACGAAAATCGCAAGCTGTTGCAATTTCACAACCTCCACCAACCGCTGTTCCGTTAATTAACGCAATTGTTGGCACAGGTAACGTTGCAAGATCGTATAATATTTCGCCCATCTTACCTAACATCCCAAACGCTTCATCCTCCGTTTCGAGCGCATGGAATTCAGATAAGTCGCCGCCCGAGCAAAATGATTTATCCCCTACTCCCGTAACGACTAAAAAACGAACATCCTCATGATTTCGAATATATGTAATGACTTCTTGTAGCCCATCCATAACCTCATCATTTACGGCATTCCGTTTTTCTTCTCGATTAATCACAAACGTCATAATACCTTCTTTGTTATCAATTATGTAAGCCATACTATTTCCCCCTTTGTCCTGATGGATAAATTGTATCATACAATTATTATAGTACTATATATCTTTTCGTTATTGCCGGAAAATTCCGTCTCTTTAAACCAACAAAAAGGCTAGTAAAGAGCCATGGTCTCTCTACTAGCCTTTTAAGTGAGCAAACACTGTATTATTTGCTTACTACTTCTTTACCTTTGTATTGTCCGCAAGCTTTGCAAACACGGTGTGATAATTTAGCTTCACCACAGTTTGGGCAAGCTACCATACCAGGTACAGATAATTTGAAATGCGTACGACGCTTTCTTTTTGCAGTTTTAGAAGTTCTTCTAAATGGTACAGCCATTGATGGCACCTCCTTACAGATCGTCTATTCGTCTGTTTGATCAAAATACTTAGCTAAATTAGCAAGTCTTGGATCCACTTTTTGTTCGTCAGCTTTTTTGTGTAGTTTAACGTCTTCATCCGTCGCGTAAGACCAATTTTTCCCACCATGCACTTGCCCTTCGGAATTTTCCTTAAACACTTGCAAAGGTACTTCAAGAAGCACTAACTCCTCAATAACCGGCTTCATGTCGATTACTTCACCATTAATATAGTGAATATCTCCGTCATCTTCCCCTCGTTTTTCCTCGTCAATCCAGCTGAAAACTTCAACTGTCTCAACTTCGATAGGAAACTCAACATCTTCCCATGTGCGTGCACATGGTAATGTTAACGTCGCTTCCACAGTTAGCTGACATGTCATTTGCGATGCACCGAAAGTACATAGCCCTTTTACATGAACGGGCGAAATTGCTCGAATATCCTGGTTTCGCTCCATCACCTCGTCCAGCTGGACATAGGCATCGATTGGCATCCCGTTTTGGCGGTATTTAGATAATTGATGAATTGACCATTTCATTCGTTTAATCACCTCGAGACAACACTGTTGATTATATAATGTGTAAAAATAGATGTCAAGATAATTTCTTGTCACCACAATAAAACCCACCTATAATTAAATATTATAAAAAGTGTATTTGCTCCAAACCGTTCTATATAAGAAAAAGGTTCTAAGTAAGAACGAGAAGCAAATGACATTGGTAAAGGGGGCTTAAATTTGCAAGCAGTCGGAATAGTTGTTGAATACAATCCTTTTCACAACGGACACGCCTATCATTTAGAACAGGCAAAAAAAGTAGCACAAGCGGATATTGTCGTTGCAGTCATGAGTGGAGATTTTTTGCAGCGTGGTGAACCAGCCATGGTTGATAAATGGACACGCACAAAAATGGCTCTCGCAGGTGGTGTTGATATTGTCATTGAACTACCCTACGTTTATAGTACCGCACCTGCAACTGATTTCGCAAAAGGAGCAATTTCCTTACTATCTGCAATTGGTTGCGGTTCTTTTGCCTTTGGAAGTGAAGACGGTTCCATTCAACCCTTTACGAATACGTTTCAGCTCATTAATAATCATCGCACTGAATATAACACTCTTATTAAAGAAAGCCTTAAAACGGGTGCAAGCTATCCCAAAAGTCTACATTACGCCTATGAACAGCTTTCTCAAAAATTCCCTGCAACATACATTGATTTGGGACAACCAAACAATATACTTGGTTTTCATTATATTGAGGCTGCAACGACTCTAGGTAGTAACATTAAACCTTTAACGATCCCGCGCATTGTTGCAGGTTACCATGACGCTTTGCAAGAAGGAGCATCCATAGCTAGTGCCACAGGAATACGCAAGGCTCTAGCAACAACCAACACGCTTCAAAGTGTGGAAGATTTTCTCCCTAAAGCATCGTTTGATTATTTAGCTGATTGGTACGAAAAATATGGTGAATTTGCAAGTTGGGAAACTTTTTGGCCATTGTTACAGTTTACGCTTATTCGTCACACACCTCATGAACTTACGCGCTATGCAGAAGTAACAGAAGGCATTGAAAACGCTCTAATTAAAGCAGCGAAAACAAGTCATTCATTCAGTAGCTTTATGGAGAAAATTAAATCAAAACGCTATACTTGGACGCGACTTCAACGCATGCTTACACACATTTATACTGGGCTTACAAAGGAACAGTTGCAAAGCTTTGACGCCCCATCTAGCATACGTTTACTTGGTATGAGCAAGAAGGGACAACGTTATTTAGGAATGCATAAAAAAGATATACCTTTACCTTTGATCAGTCGTGTAGCTGCTATGGATGATGCTATGCTTGCTGTAGATATACATGCAGCAGAGGTTTACAATTTAAGTATAGAACAAGGAACAAAAGGGCAAAGTCTTCCTAAAGATTATCAAACACCACCGATTCGTTTTTAAGAAATGGAAAACCACAAAAAAATTCTTCAGGAGGTATGGCTTTGAAGTATTTTTCATATTTTTATTGTTTTTTGTTAATTTTCTTGTTAATAGGATGCAATTCTTCATCTTCTTGGGCATTTCAATTCGTAAAGTACAATAATACACATTACATTATGACTGAAGAAGTTTTAGAAAATAACCAACTTGGCGAAAAGTTAGGCGAAGTAAAATACGACCTCAACAAAGAGCAAGACAGTAAAGAATTGTCTTCAAATATTTATCCAGTTGGAACAAAAATTTATGCTATTAACAACTTAGATACTTCAAAAGCGATTGCCGTAGTTAATGAAGAAGGAAAAATAATAAAACTTGTAGCAGAGAATTAAGTTAGATTTTTAAAACATCAAGGTAAACAAAAAAGCCTGGCTACTCAATTAATTTTGAGTAACCAGGCTTTTTTGTCGTTTTTTTCCATCAACATAAGCAAGCAATTAGAGAAACGAAGACTAGGAGCATCACTCCCTGTAATACGCCTTCGTATCAACCTCCTGTCGCTGTTGCTAGACAAACCCCAAGCATCTCATTGGACACTCCCAGGAAAGAACCAAACCGCAACGGAAACTAACCGATCGTTACAGTGAAAACCTATTTCGGATGTAACTGTTTTAAATATTCGATTGCATCATCCACAGTTTTAACTGGAACTATTTTCATTTTTGTTCCAATTTCTTTCGCAGTCTTTACTGCTGTAGCATAATTTGATTCCAGTTCAGGATATTTAGCTTTCATTTCTGGAGTAATTTCATCATCTGGTGCAAAAAAGATTTCCATACCATCACGATCAGCAGCAATCACTTTATAGTCTATTCCACCAATTCTTCCAACAGAGCCATCTACCAGCATTTCACCTGTCCCCGCAATAGCATAACCTTTCGTTAAATCTTCTTCGAGAAGTTGGTCTAAAATTTCTAAGGTAAACATTAGCCCAGCAGACGGACCTCCAATATCCTCCGTTTTCATAGACACATTTGGATTTGTTTCAATAGATTTACTTTCAGTATAAGTAATACCTAATCCTGCCCTTTTCTCTTCTGATTTAGGGATTTCCTTTAATGTAATCGTTACCTCTTGTTCTTTTGTATTACGATTAAATTTAATTGTCACCTTATCTCCAAGTTGCTTTGGCTTTAAAAGATCTACAAGCGTTTGTTGATTTTTAATTTTTTGTCCATCAACCTCAATAATTTCATCACCAGCTTTTAATAAATTATCCGAAGCACCGCCATCTAGGACATTTAATACAAAAACACCATTAAAGAGAATTTTTGTTTGGAGGCCAGCCCTCTGAAAAGCTATATACTTTGCATTAAATTGAGAATCAGACATTAATTTAAACTGTCGAACATTATATTCCTCTTCATCTTCTAATGGATTTCGAACTTGTTCAATATTCATTAGTTTTTGATATTTTTGAGTTTTCGCCCATAAATATGAAAAAGGAGTTGCTTGCTGCATAGCCACCGTCATTAAGCTCAATGATCCTTTATCATCGGTGTGACTATTTTCAACGTTAACAAATTTACTGACATCATAAGCACTTCCCGGCTTCATGATATAAGCGTCTAGTCGGAACAACATTAAAAAACAAATCACGACTATTAACACTGCATAAATACTAATTTTTTTCTTCAAAGAAAAACACCTCCTAGGACGCTCGCAAAACCATACGTTCATGTTTTTGCCTTTTTTACATATATTGATTTTAGCATTTGCCTATGTGAATGACAAAAAGTTGAAACGAGATGATAACATGTATGCGATAATTCAAATAGCGATTTGCATAGTTCTTATTCTATTACTCTTGTTATTCCCACAAACTGCTCATAATGGTACTGATTTAGGTTTAAACCTCTTTATGGAGGCCCTTTTTCCGTATTTATTACCTTACCTTATTTTAACGCAATGGCTTCTCCGTTTAACAGCTCCTATGCGAACTAAAACAAAAAGAGCTTCTTTATACGTACAAGCCTACATTATTAGCGCACTCGGAGGGTATCCATCTGGAGCAACAACGATTGTTTACTTAAAAAACAGTGGGCAACTACATCCAAAAGAAGCAAATTTTTTATTAGCCGTATGTCACGCACCTAGTCCTCTTTTCGTGCTAGGCTTTGTAAGCCTTGATTTATTACACAGTAATACGTTCGGATGGATGTTTTTATGTTTACTACATAGTTTTAATATTTGCTGTTTAATAACTGGTTACTTCTTATTTCGTAAAACGGATCCTCCTAGCATCTCCATACACAATACACCTTTGCATACAGCACCATTTTCTGAAAGTATTAAAGAAACAGCACCGACAATACTTTTAGTTGGAACTACAATAATTTTTTTCACTACCATCCAAACGATTGTCCAGCAAGGCTTAGATTCACTAATACCTAAACTTCCCTATACAGCTGAGCTTTCCATAGCAGCCATTCTTGAAGTTACAAATGGACTTAAAATGACCGTCTCAGCATTTCCAGATCTCCCATATTTACCATTACTAGTTGTTATGTTGTTAACAATGCAAAGTATAAGCATTCACTTACAAATTTTCGTAATTGCGAAATCAGCCAAGCTTTCCGTTCGACCATATATAAAATTCCGCCTACTTAGCATAATCATTGTACCCACTATTTATGCTCTTTTTTTCTTAAAATAAATAATCGTTCTTTAGAGTAAAGATAAGGTTTACTATTTAATGATTGGCATGAGGAGTAAAGAATGGACTTAGGAGTAAGCATAGCAGAGGAAATCAATCATTCCCCTACTCCTATAGCTTCCCTCGGATTTAATCACAAATAATAGCGCAGAAAGTATTATGATAATTCCTAAATCCATTTTTTGTCAAACAAATAAAACCAGGACAAAATTTTACGTCAAAAAAGCGCGGGAAATCAACTTTTTTAAAATTGATTTCTCGCGCTTTTTAAGGCTTAGACTAGTTTTTGTCCCAGCCTCATTCTTTTAGTTTATTTAACAATTATGCCTCGTTGCTGTCGCTTGCGTGGCGTTCTTAGACCTCTATTTCGTCTTATGTACCGAAAGTTTAGCGACAGGTACAGATGTTTGGACACGGGCTAAAAAAAGTTAAAAATGATACTTTTCCTTCAAAGCTTCTACAACACAAGCAGGAACAAGCTCGCTAACATCACTACCGTATTTCGCAACCTCTTTAACAATGCTTGAGCTTAAGAATGAATATTGATTTTTTGTCATGATGAAAAACGTTTCAATGGTTTCATCAAGAAAACGGTTCATCGAAGTAATTTGCATTTCGTATTCGAAATCCGAAACAGCACGTAGACCACGGACAATCGCTTTTGCTTTTTTTTCCTTAGCATAGTCTATTAATAGCCCCGATGAACTTTCAATACGTACATTAGGCAATGTTTTAGTGACTTCTGCCATTAATGCCATGCGCTCTTCCACTGAAAATAACGGCTGCTTGGATGAATTATTTAAAACAGCAACATAAACTGTGTCAAATACATCTGCCGCCCGTTTAATAATATCTAAGTGACCAAATGTCACCGGATCAAAACTTCCAGGAACTACAGCAATCTTCTCTGACAACTTATTCTCCCTCTTCCTCTATGCAACGATCAATGTCCAAGGGGTGCTTAGACACCTTCCGAATGAAGATAAACGGATATAATCGTTCCGCCATATATTTCTTGTCTTTTTAATACAAAATCCCCAAATATTTGTGGTAATTCTACTTCTTTTGCATGCTCACATAAAATAATGCCATCATGTTGAATTTTATCATTGTCAACAAGAATCTGTACTAAGTCATAATATTCTTTATGATGATATGGTGGATCTAAAAATACTAATTTAAACGTAATATCACGTTTTAATAACGCTTTCACAGCACGCTTCGCATCGATACGAAAAAGCTCAGAGCAATCCTCGTAACGACATTTTTTTATGTTATCCTGTAGTACTTGGAACGCCTTTGCATCTTTTTCAATAAATACGGCGTGCTCAGCCCCTCTACTTAAAGATTCGATACCTAAGCCACCGCTCCCTGCAAATAAATCGAGCGCTATACCTCCGTCGAAGAATGGGCCAATAATATTAAATATGGATTCCTTTACTTTATCAGTTGTAGGTCTCGTCGTGTTCCCTGCAATTGCCTTTAAAGGCATCCCTTTACGTTCTCCTGCTACAACTCTCATAGGTAAATCACCGTACTTTCTTTTTCCAAAGTCAATTTCGCCTTGGCGTAATTGTTGTTGCTGTCGCTTTTCGCACAGTCAAAACTCAGTTGTTGCCGCAACAACAACATGCTGATTGAAGATAAAAGCATTTTTGCAGCGAAAGACGAACCTCCGCTGCAAAAAGTTTATTCTTGTTCTTGTGTTAATAACTTAATATTGATACGACCATCACTTTTTTGTAATTCTACTAAAAATAATCGTTGTAGCCAAGCTTCTTCAATATAATAATTATTGGCAATTTTAATAATCGGTTCTGAAATAGTCGAATATCTACGTTGATTAAATACATAAAATCCTGGTTCTTTCGGGAATCGGAAGGTACGATTATCACTATTGATATAATACCCATTTTCACCTTCACCAGCAGTATAGCCTAAATAAGGTAACAATTTATCAGCATTATATAATACTTGCCCTTCATAAAGTATTACACGAACGTCTTCTTTCAAAACATCATTCACGTAAACACTTCGTTCATCCTCAAATAATAGTGGATATGTGCCATTTTCTTGAGCAGCATTCAACTTAAAATAAGACGTTTTTGCATCTAATACCTCGGATAAAAGATCGTCCATTGATGCAGGGGAAATCGGCTCTTCCCCAATTTTATTCAAAGCTTCCTGCCATGTCGACTCTTGATTAGCTGTCATATATTCTTTTAACGTCTTCACGATTTTCTTTGTTTTATCTGAGCCAATCGTATCTTTCACTAAATAGGATGCCACCACTTCCGGCAACCATGTCGGTGAATCTTTAAACTTATATTGCGACTTTATTTGTGACAGTATAACTTCCTGTTCAACAGCTTGTTCCGTTAGCTCTGGTAAAAATAAAAGTCGGTCATCATGTTCTTTCACTGGATTCTTTTCTTGAATAATAGCAATATGTTGATCATTCAAAAACTTAAAATTCTCCAATGATTTCAAGAAATCCTTCGAAATAGCTCCCGGGGCATAAATAGACAATACAGGAGTTTGCTCTTGTACTTTTAAATTAGCCGTTTGCCAATAAATATCACGAACTGTACCATATCCACTAAACATTGTATAGTTAACAAGTGATAGTTTTTGCTGACCTACTAAAGGCAAGCCCGTTACCCACTGACCAACAATTTTACTATCCGTTGAAATATGTACAACAGAGTAAGATGATTCACCATTCGTTAATGTGGCGAAAGCATTTTGGATGAGCATTTTATCTTTTAAGCCATCCTTAATTGGAATTATGTATGAAACAGATTGTGATTTAGTCTCCCCTTTTTGAAAATACGAGACTTCTTTTGATAAGCGATCACAACTTTTTTCGTTATCGATAAAGCAACTAGGATTTATCGCATTTTCTGGCCACTCTATCTTCACTTTTTGGTTGGGTAAATTTTTAAAATGTTGACGAATATCCAAACTATTTTCTCGATAGACAATTTCTATCTCTTGTGAATAACGGAATTCGCCATCGCCTGTCTCTAAGTCAGAAGAATAAGCATGGTACTGAAAAAATAACGTTCCGGTAATGATTAGTGCTAGAATAGAAAAAAAACTCATTGCAAATTTCATGTGCTTGACCTCCCGCAGCATGATACTATGTGTATTGGAAAGGATGTGCAATTTTTATGCCACAACAATTTATAGAATTAGGTGAGGGCTATGGTGATGTTTATGAGCTACTTGAAATAGTGAGAACCAACCAAGATCGCTTCCACCAAGCCTTTATACTAACATCCACTAAAGAAGAAAAAAAGGTTGCCTCTTTAGCAGTCGCTTTAAAACCAGTCGGTGAAAGTAAATTCATGCCGATTTATATTTGTCGAGAAGGCATCCCTTATAATGAAGAGCAGCCTTCGCAGCGACAAAAAATGTTTGAAGAAAGTATTAAACGACTAGATCGAAAAGCGGTTGTTGTAGAAATAAAGCACTCTTCTATATTTTCGGAATCAAAACTATTTTATCAATACTTAATTGGAATAATGAGACTTCATCACTATATTCCATCGTTGACATAGTATTATAGACCCGCTTTGTAGTCATATTCTTTCGCTTTATCTGGTTTTGCATTTTCATACTCAGTTTTAACAAATGGACGATAAGACTTTACAACGTCTTTCACAAATGGAAGGCGTTGTAGTTTTGTTGTCATTGGTTCAATTTCCTCTCGCTCGCAATAAATTACTACATATTTTTGCCTCCGAGAAATATAAAGAACATGACCATATTTTCGAAGAGACTTCGCATGTTTTAATTGATGGACGTAAACGATTAGTCCTTGGCGTTCGTTCATAGTATTCCCCTCATTTCTTACATAAAAGAATACCATAGACCGGAAAATGATAGCAACAGAGTTTAGCTGACAGAACGCTCAATTTTCCGTTATAATGGAAAAGCATACAACTTTGACTACACGTTTTAGATTCACTTATGTAAGTTATAGAGTTCTAGTTTACGTTAGATTGCTCACTGAAAAATCAATTATGCCTAGGCATAATTGTAGCTGACGCTTTGCTCTCGCTACACAATACAATTGCTGAAAAAGTGAAAAAGTGAAATTGCCAGTACTATTTATATTAATTTAATCGTTAAGGAGGACGAATATGGGTAAGAAAACAAAGATTGCTCTTGCAATCGCAGCGGCAAGTGCAGCTGCTTGGGCAGGTAGTAAAGCTATTTCTAAACCTCAACAACGAGAGGGGAAACAAGCATTACAATTTGATCACCCAATTATTCTCGCACATCGTGGCGGTGCTCATATAGCACCTGAGCATACAATGCCTGCTTTTGAAAAAGCCGCACAGTTAGGTGTTGACGGCTTTGAAATAGATATTCGCTTAACCAAAGATGAGGAAATTATCGTTTTCCACGATGATACTGTCGATCGTACGACAGATGGCTATGGACTTGTTGCAGATATGACTTTTGCGGAAATAAATGCATTAAACCACGGTTATCAATTCGAAGATTTAAATGGGGGATATCCTTATCGAGATGAAAAAATAGACGTTGTATCATTACGTGAACTATTAGAAACTTATCCAAACATGTTAGTAAATATTGATATTAAAGATGCACCAGATACGTATGAAGGAAGTTTAATGCCATCTAAACTATGGCGTTTAATTGAAGAACTTGGTGCTGAGAATCGAGTAGTTGTCACAAGCTTTTACGGTGAACAGATCGATCGCTTTAATTTATATGCACAAAATCAAGTAGCGCTCGGTGCAGGTGAATCAGATGTTCGTAAAGCATTTGCTTCTTTCTCAAGCCAGTTTGGACACTTATATCATCCAAAGGTAGACGTATTCCAGATACCGCCTAAATCAGGAGTAATCACACTGGAATCTCCGAAGTTTATCCAGTTTCTAAACAATTTAAACATTCCTGTTCATTATTGGACTATCAATGACGTAGCAACAATGAATAAATTAATTCACAACGGTGCAAAAGGTATTATTACAGATCGACCTGATATTGCTGTAGAATTACTACAAAAACAAAAATAATAAAATGGAGATTTGGCTTCATTTTATTATAATTAACACTTAATTGGTGAGGGCCTTCTTTTAACAGCCCTTACCTTTTTTAATTTCTCTACCTATTATAATTAGCGGGTACAAAGACAGCTGCCCTATATGATGAATTTTATGCGCAATAACTTGGTGCAAAATCTCATTTTTAGTATAAGCATTTATACCCAAAGAGCCGCGTCCTATTGTTGAAGATCACAAAATATAAAAAATAACGACTGCATACATACGTTGTAATGAAGTAAACTATATTATTAAAAGCACAAATGATTTTGTTCTTTATTACTCTTCAACAGGAGTTGGATAATTACAGAATATTAGGTAGGGATTACAAAAAAGAAGGAGAGATACGATGTTCGATCAAGTTGCGTATTTGATTTTTCAAGCACTGGTAATTCTAACGGTTTTGGTTGTTGTGGTTGGCATCCCTCTTGGGGATACACTGTTTAGAAAAAAATAAAACTGTATCCAAATGGATGCAGTTTTTTGATTTTACCATCTTGCTTCGTTTCTATAATAGATTTAGGGATTGGTGAAAAATAGTGAACCATATTGAAGTCAAGCACTCGTTACTTTAAGTACATTTCTTCACAAATTTCTCGTGATAATGCTTGGAATTTTTCTTAACCATACTATAACGGTAACTGCTATACTTAAAATTCCACTTATTAAAGTCACCCCAAAAAAAATTCTCCCTCCAATAGTTGAAAAACACATATATAACCTGTTAATCCCCAAAAGCCAATTGCCCATTTAGTATTGCGTTTTATTAAATAGTAGCCAATTACACTCAGAATGTAGAGGACACTAACCATCATAATAGTAGGGAAAAAAGGCTGGAATTTAGCTGAATAAACAAACTAATCGAGTTGGCTAATATCATGCCCATTTGTAATACCAATGTTAAATAACTCTGTAAACGGTGTTGAATACTTCCATTCCAAAGAATTTTTTATAATGGCACTTCCCTCATACCAAGCTATACATGTTGATACAGCAAAATTAAAATTCCAATTATAAGTTGCAATATATACTTAAACTATTTATCCCTCCCGATAAAGTTCATTATTCACGATACCAGAAACGTCCTCTTTTGTTAAAAATCCACTTTAAATCCATTAATCATAATGGATTTAATTTGTTCGGGCTTTAATGGTTCCTCTGACATTAACTTTAGTTTCACTTGATTTTCATCCGTAAAGGAAACTAAACTTGTCAATTCCTTATGACTTCCGTCATTATTAACAATTGTAGCCGTTAATTCTTCCGTTTCTGTCGCATCGCCTTCCCCTATGAACGTTAAACCCAGTGGAGAAATCTTTAGCTCTTTCGCTTTCCAGTCACCAAAATTCATAGCAAATGGCACTGACTGCCCTCTCATCTCTTTTAGTTTGAAGGTTGCTTCCCAATCACCCTCCACATATTGACCAGCTGTATAAATCTTGGCCTGCAACTCATACTCAGCTAGATCGATATCCTTCACATCAAATATATTTTCCTCATAATTATAAGCATAAATGGGTGTTCCTTGTTCATCTCTCCCATAGGAATATCTCTCTGTAGGATGAATCTTCTGCCCGGCTTGATTTACCAAATAAAATTGTCCGTGATCAATCGCATTATTGGCTGGCCACTCTATTTGCACATAGAGTTTGTCATTTTGAAGTCCTATATTTGTCATTCGCATTCCGTCATATAGTTGAGTTTGAATATTCAATTTACCTGCAGGCAGTACATATACATCCTCTCCAGGAGACGCTCCGCCTCGAATTGTCCCATCTGGCAAAAGCTCTGTTTGTTGTTCTTTTACATCTTGTAAATCTAGTGGGAATGTTACATCCTCTAACACTGATTTATCATTTAAAAAAGAACGGATTTTCAACTTAAAATCATCTGTACTACTCCCATTAAATGACATGAATCGAACTAAGGCTGTTTTCGTTGTAGCATCATAACCAATTCTTTCCACAGTAAAAGACCTTCCTTTTGACATGGAATAATCATAAATATCCAATGTTTCATCAATACGGTTTCCTTCAACATCCTGCAATGTCACATACACTACTGCCATATCTTCATCCCGCATTGCTGAAACGATTTCCATTTTTATCCCATCATATTCAACAGTACTTTCTATTGGTTCAAGTAATGCAGCTATTTCAGGGCTAATTTGCCATAGCAAATTTTTTACATTGTCATTCATTGCAGCACCAACTGTAATAGAGCTAGCTAGAAATACGGTAGCCACTAATGGAATGAGCCATGTTCTCTTCCTTTTTTTCTTTACTTGGCTAACACCCATTTTCGCTCTTTTGTGTAAATCCTGCGGTAATGGAATCGACTCTACTGACTCTTTTAACTTATCCATAAAAATCTGCCTCCTCTACTTGAACACGTAACTTTTTCAATGCACGATAAAGGATTGACTTTACTGTTCCTAATGGGATTTGGAGCGTGTCAGCAATTTCTTGAAAAGTATAGCCCTCATAATATTTCAGTAATACAATCCCTTTTTCATCGCTTGTTAATTCCTCTAGTATCTGTTGTAGCAAGACTTTAACGGTATGGTCACCCTGTTCAAACTGTATATTGTCTATGTATTCATTTTGCATAGGCACAATCTTTTCTAGCTTTTTTAAACGATTCAGTGAATTACTAATGGTAATCTTAATAAGCCATGTTTTAATATACGCAGGTTCTTTTAAGCTTTCAATTTTATCGAACGCTTTATAAGCGGTTTCTTGTACAATATCTAGAGCCTCCTCTTCATTCTTTAAATAAATAAATGCCATTCGATATATATCTGCTTCATACATTTGAAAAAGTTTTAAAAAGGCTTTTTCATTTCCTTTTTGAGCTTTTTTAATTAAACGAATAATGTAACTCACTCCCTTCTATACATTAGACAATTTAGTTCATGATTTAGCTTAACTAATTTACATTTTCCCATAAAAAAATAGGAAGAATATTCTCCCTACGATTTCATTTATATTATTCCAATTAATTTTTAATAAGATCTTATTACGAAGGACTGCCCGAATGTCTAATACGGTAAAAAGAATATAAGTAGTCCATTTTGATTTGCAAAAACTATTCCAACTTATAAAGAAAACTGCCCCGTTAGCCATCCATGAAGCGCAAAATTCAGCTCTTCACCACAGAAAACGAAAGATAATGAAGTTTAATCTGCTCTCGTTAGTTGAATAGCAACAATCTTTAAGAAAACAGCCAAAATCTAATAAAAGCGGGGCTGAAGAAAACCCCACTGTTTAAAGTTTTGCTTTATTGTAGATGATGTAATACAGCATCCGTTACATCACGTAATGTCGCTGTTCCGCCCAAATCGCCTGTTTTAATACCTTTTGCTAGTGTCGCTTCCATCGCATTCAGCACTTTTGTACCAATTTCATGATAGCCTAAGAAATCAAGCATCATTTTACCTGTCCAAATTTGTCCAAGCGGATTTGCTATACCTTGTCCTGCAATGTCAGGAGCAGAGCCATGAACTGGTTCAAACATGGATGGATATTGTCTTTCTATATTTAAATTTGCAGCTGGAGCAATTCCGATACTTCCCATAATCGCACCACCTAAGTCTGTTAAAATATCCCCAAATAAATTGGATGCAACAATGACATCAAAGTTTTCTGGCTTCATTACTAAAAAGGCAGCTAAAGCATCAATATGATTAGATACTTGTCCTATATTCTCGTAATCTTTACCTACTTGCGCAAATATTTCATCCCAAAAAGGCATACTGTATGTAATTCCGTTAGATTTTGTGGCACTTGTAACATGCTGGCGTCGAGTTTTCGCCATTTCAAATGCATATCGCATTGCACGCTCTGTTCCCTTCCTTGTAAAAATAGCATTTTGGATAGCGACCTCATCCTGTCCACTATGTATTCTGCCACCACTCTCAGCATACTCTCCCTCTGAGTTTTCACGTACAACAACAAAATCAAAGCCATTTGGGTTACGTAAAGGTGAAGGTAAACCTTGAAGTAATTTTGCTGGACGCACATTAATAGATTGCTTCATCTCACGGCGGATTTTAATAAGTAGGCCCCATAATGAAATATGGTCTGGTACTAAATCTGGCATGCCTACAGCACCTAAAAAGATTTGATCGTAATCTTTCAAAATTTCAATACCATTATCAGGCATCATTTTACCTGTCTCTAAATAATAATCACAACCCCATGGGAATGTGGTCCATTCAATTTGAAAGCTGCCATCTAATTGAGCGGCTTTATCAAGAACTTCTATCGCCGCTGGTACTACCTCTTTACCAATCCCATCTCCTGGTATAACGGCAATTCGATAAGTCTTCATCTGTTAATCCTCCTTTAATTTCTATAACACCTATGCAATGACTATACAATTTTTCTGCAGTAATTACACCCTGATGTTTACGGCTGTCGCAGTATAAAAAAAGACTGTATAGAAACTCACCCGAGTTTGCATACAGTCTAAGAAAAAGTATTACCTTGTTTATGCAGAGCAAGAGCAAGAACCGCCTGAGCCACATCCTCCACCACATGAAGAACCTGATGCAAAGAACGGATTACTTACAGGAACTTTTACCGCTTCTGAAACATTTTTCCCTATAAGTAAGCTTATTTGATCAAGTAAATCTTGAAAATCGTTCTCAGCAATTCTTAAAGCTGAAACCTTTCCATTTAAATCGAGTGCGCGCTTTTGCTGACGAATCGATTTCATAATTGTATGATAGTCCGGATGATATTTTCCGAAACGTTGTACATCTTCATACTGCTCTTTCATGCGATTAAATGCATAAATAGCTTCGACTATTTGGACATCGCTATACACAGCATCATATGCTTGCTGTAGCATTTTCGCAGGTTCAGAGGAAAGAATCATCTCACAAAGCGCATCGGCCTCATCCAAAATGATTGCCCAGTCAGAGGTCATCATCATTTTTAATTCCCCCAATCTCTTTTCCATCATAACAGATTTTATGGTAATTTTACATTATTGATATTTTTAAATGAAGGAGTTTTTAAATTGGTACCATCGTCTAAAAAAGAAATAGAGCAATTACTTGCAGAGATTTTACAACATAGTACAGCTGAAGATGAGGAAGTATTACTACATTTATTGTCTGGCCTTCACGATAAGCAACAAGGTATTCATCGACGCTATATTAATGCTGCCTTACACATGGTTGGCGAATTTGAGCCTGAAATTAGCGAAGTTCGCATGCCCATTACACCTGTTATCCATAATACCATTAAGGTACCACACGGCGGGATTATTGCAACAATTGCAGATGCAGCAATGGGAGGACTTGCTTCACGTTCAGTGCCAGAAGGCTTTAATGTTGTCACAACAAATATGAATATCACTTATATTGCTACAACAACCAACAAAGAACTTATTGCTCGTGGACGTTTCGTACATAAAGGGCGTCAGACACTTGTGATGGAATGTGATATCGAGGATGAGACAGGACGAAAACTTGCTATTGCGACAGGTTCTTTCTTTGTCATTCAACGCCGTCCTTAGACATAAGATTTAAAAAGTAATCTCGAATACATTGTTGATCGGAAAAAGGGAATTTTTGATTTTTTATTTGTTGGGTTTGTTCATGCCCTTTTCCGGCAACAAGTACAATATCGCCTTTTTCTGCCTTTGCTAATGCTTGATGAATAGCAACTTTCCGATCTAGATAGACTTCATAATATTGCTGCTCAGTAAAACCAGCAATAATACTTTCATTAATTAAAATTGGGTCTTCATCACGCGGATTATCAGTTGTTAAAAAAATGACATCCGCATACTTACTAGCTACTGCTCCCATCGCAAAACGTTTCGCCTTATCTCGATTCCCCCCGCAGCTAAATACAAGGTAAAGGGTTTTCGAGCGATCAAAAGTTTGCAGAACAGCCTGTAATGCCTCTGCAGTATGTGCATAATCTACATACACATCAATCCCAAATGGATTGTCTATTTTCTCAAGTCTTCCTTCTGGTAGCCTTAACAACCACATATGCTCTGCTATCTCTTCAATTGAGAAACCTAGGCGCCATAAAGTCATCAACGCGGCTACAGCATTTTGCACATGATATTTACCAACAAAAGGGATTTCTACAATATGCTCAGTCGATGATGTTTGTAAACAAAGTACCGTTTTTCCAAATGATTCACTGACAATTTGGATATGTAAATCATTATGATTATCAAAGCCAAATGAGCAAGATTTTTTCTTATCATAAATACCGACGGAACGGCAAAAATTATCATCTCCATTTAGCACTAGCTTTTTCGATAAATCTGCCAGCCTTTTTTTCGCACGCTTATATGCCTCGAGTCCTCCATGATCTTCTAAATGATCCTCCGATAAATTTAAAAAAACACCACAATCGATATCACAATGATCAAGTCTATTTTGCTGTAATCCCATTGATGAAGCTTCTAAAACAACATGTGTAACACCATTTCGTACACATTGCTTTAAAATTGGATGCAACTCTTTCGCCTGTAATGTAGTTAATTGCTCATACACGGTTTGTTGTTTCTGTTCATTGATGAAAAATCCTACAGTTCCAATAACTGCAACGTTTTTATGTAGGGCTCTTAATAATTGGCTCACGAAATGACTCACTGTTGTTTTACCATTTGTACCTGTAATCGCAATGACTGTTAATGCTTCTGCGGGAAAGGCTGAAAGCTTTGCACTCGCATACGATAAAAATAAGGCTGTATTTGGAACCCAAACAAAAGGAATATTTTGATCGGTAATAGGCATTGAAATACTTTCTTCTGATACTATCGCGGCAGCACCCCGGGCTAATGCTTCTTTTACAAAACGACTTCCCGATGTCTTCTTACCTTTACGTACAATAAAAATATCCCCAGGTTTTACTGCCTGAGCATAATCCTCGACTCCTGTAATAATTGTGCGAATAGATCCCCCAGTTATGCTACACGGCCAGTCTTTTAATAGCTCCGCTAATTGCAAGCTTCATTCCCCCTTTCGGTTCTCTATCATATGACGGCGTATGTAACGATGTGACGAAAAATGTAGGCGGCGATCATTGTGCTTATCTCACCTATAGAAGTGGGAGACTTCTATAGGTGAGGTTTTGCTTTCGCTTCTCAATACATTTGAAAAAGACTGAAGATAAACTTGATTTCGCCAAGTTTATCTTCAGTCTCAAATTTCTATTTATGGTGATGATTCATCAATATTTTCTACTGGTTCCTCGGAGTCTTTCTCACTATCCAGCCCCTGTGAAGATGATTCTAATAATATTTGCGTATAATAGTTTAAAAATACTCCAGATCCCACTGTCGTATATTTATCATTTAAAATGACATTTCGATGCTCAGGTGAATTAAGCCAGCCATGCATTGCTTCAATCGCATCAAAATAATCAGTCGCAAGATTTTCATTTGCTTCACTATATTCGATTCCCCGTGTTTCTAATCTCTTTTTTAAATCTCCATTTGTTGGTGATTCATGAGCAAGGAAATTGTGCACCTTCATATCTTCACTATGCATTTTTGCAACTTCTTCTAATGAATCATCCATATTTAATGGTGTTAAATCATGTTGAACTCTCGTTACATTTATTAAATCGTTAAGCTGCGCAGCATTTGCTTCATTAATTTCCTGCTGTAAAAAGGAAGATGGTGGTGTTGGTATTACTAGCTCACCTTGATAAGTCATTTCATACGGTTGATGAAGAACAAGGGTTTTACTATTAGTAAAACGTATTCCTTGTAGCTTACCCGTTTCTCTATCTATATAAAGTTGTGCAAAAAGCCCTTCAAATTTTACAAGCAGTCGTGTCTGCATATCTTCTTCACTCATCGAGAAAACGAAAATATTTTCACCGACATTCGCAGTTACTTCATAATCAATAATTGTCATTCGGTATATCTCATCGCGCTTCTGACCAACCTTAAAAGGAGAAGCATCCAAATCATCACCAGCGATGTAAACTTGTGTCACAATGTGATTGTCAACGCCTACCATGAAAAATGTAGAAGCACTGGAGTTATAGATCCACCAATCATATCCAAAGGAGGATGGTTCCTTTCGTACTGGTTCACCATATTTCTCCAAAACTACCTTAGCTTCTTGACCGATTAATGTCGACATCCCGCTTTTTGGACGTGTCGTTGCTCCCATTTCAGGCTGCTTTAATTCGGTTTTGGGAATAACATTTGAATTGGCATTCGGGCCTTTTAGTGGCTCGTTTTCACGCGGTGTATTAAAAAACATAAAGCCAATTAATGTAATTGCAGCACATGCCATAAAAATGCGAAATAAAGCTTTCATACATGACTCCTTCTTATCACATTAGTCTATTTATTATATCAATTATAATTGGGTTGACACAATGTTGTCATTGCAACAATGTCGAATATGCTCTATTATAAAAATGAGCGTATACTTTGTACGAGAACCTAAAGGAGGATTAAAGATGTATTTCGAAAATACTAACCTTGAAAATTTAACAGCTGATCAAGAACTTATTGTAAGCGTCATGAAAAAAAACGGTTTAGAATGTGATGGCGGCTGGGATTACGAACGTATGACATTTGATAAGCGTTTCGATACTCGCGAAGGTCGTTATTATCTACGTGTATTCTCATATGCTAAATCTGGTGATGTTGGTGCACACGATGCCATTTTAACATTAATGAAACCAGTACTTGGTAAGTACTACTATCCACACGGCGTTGAGTATGGTGATGATGAAGTTTATCCAGCTCATCTTGTAAAAAAATGTGAAGAAATCTTAAAAAAGGTTAAATTAGACCTAGAAGCTTTTGAAATTCATGCTTAATTTTAGATAGTTATGTCATTTTGCATTGATGTCGATTAAACATCGAAATTATTTTATTTTTTTATTAGGGTTTACAGTAAATCGGCAATAACATGCAGTGCAATAGCTAAATCTGAAAAGACTGGTGGTCCAGTCTTTTTTATTTTGAGTAAAAATTTTATTTCTTCTCATACTAACTATATCTTTTACATGATGTAGGTGAGACAAATGTTACAATTTTTAAAACACCCCTTTTTTCGCCATCCGATCATTGTTATAGCTATCGGAATTGCAATTCTCTGGTTTATATCTCTGTCATTACCCATACTGCTTGCCTACGTAACTGCATTATTATTGGAACCTGTCATCATACGAATTAGTAAACGGTTCCGAAAAAAACGCAAAATAGTCGCATCTCTTTTTTTCTTGTTCTTTTCAAGCATGACATTACTTTTATGTATTCTCATTATATTTATAAGTTGGAAACAATTTTCGACATTTATCATTCATATTCCAGAGTACCTCAACCAGCTATCTGCACTATGGATTCAAACACAATCCAAGCTTTCCAACTATACTTATCACTTGCCCTTAGATCTTGTTATACAAATTCAACTTATGATAGCACGAGCTCTCTCTTCAATCGAGAAATATGCTCTTTCTTTAACAAATGTAAATGTTTGGTCATCTTCACTTACGTATATAACTTCTCGTTTGTTTGATATTTTCGTTTATTGGATTGTACTATATATGTTTCTTTTAGAATTACCGAACATTAACCGTAAAATGTTAGCGCCTATTTCGTTTCACTATCATCAAAAAATACTATTTATTGGACAGCGTGTAAAACTTGCTTTATTTGGTTTTGTAAAAGCTCAATTTTTAATTGGTATTTGCATTTTTGTTATCGCTTTTGGAACCTTTTATTTTCTTAAAACACCGTTCCCATTTATTTTAGCACTTTTACTAGTCATTTTAGATTTCGTGCCTTTTTTAGATTCATTTATTTTGCTTCTTCCTTGGGCAATATACAAAGCTTTTACAGGTGAATACATTTATGCTGTTATGTTAGTCGTACTTACGATCGCACAATTTTTAGTTCGACGAATGATTGAGCCTAGAGTTATTGGAAATAAAGTTGGACTCTCCTCACTAACAACCTTTATTGCTATGTTTATCGGTTTTAAAATGTTTGGATTTTCCGGTATTTTAATTGGCCCTTTACTCGTTGTTGTTATCGTTTCCCTATTTAATCAAACATCCATAAAAAATCTCCCACCTTCTCAAAAATAAGGAGGGAGATTTTTTTTTAATCAATTATGCCTCGGCATAATCGCGTCCAGAATTCTGCTTTGTGCTGCATATAGAACTTCATTCCGATTCCATGACATCCGCCGGAGGCTTCAGGCCAATAAATGTTTTTTGCGGAAAGCCCAGTGCGCAGGTACAGATGTTCGAGCACCCGTTAAAAGAGGTTAAAAGCCTAATATAGCTTTAATGACAGATGTTGTTTCACCTGGTTCAAACATAACGTATAGTAAAAAGTATACTAAAACTCCTGTAATAGCTACGAAGAACCAAATAATACTTGTAATCGGTCCAATACGACGGTGAAGCTTGAGATTAGTTTTCAAACCAGAAATAATACTAACAATTCCAAATACTGCTCCAGTTGTTGCGAGAGTAATATGGAAAATTAAGAAGAAAGTATAATATGGCTTTAAATCTTCTCCACCACCAAACGCTGTGTTACCAATAAAGACTGTTCGTGAAGCGTAAATAATAAAGAAGATAAGTGCTGCAACTCCTGCTGCAAGCATTACTTTTTTATGTGCCTCTACTTTTCTTTTTATAATTAAGCCCCAACCAATAGCTACAAGTACAGCACTAATAACGATGAATGACGTACTTATAGTAGGCAAAATTTGCAATTCCATTTACAAAACCCCTTATACAAATTAAAGTTTCTTTTTACAACTGATGTTGTTGTTGTTGATTTTCCCATTTCTTTTGATGTTCTTTTAATGCATCAGCAGTAATTTTATCAGGATCCTTTTGTTCTGACCGATACCACTTAATAAATATTGATCCAAGTAATACACCAAAAATAAGCTCTTGTAAAATCTTCATTAAAACGCCGCCTAGTTGCTGATCGGCAACAGGTGTCATATTTGTAAAGAGCTCTGGTCCTGATAAAGATAAACTAGACAATGTAGAAACAGGTACACAAAGTTCCATTGCCTTTAGCCATGCATCACCATTTGTATATGTTTCATACATTGCGTTTGGCGCAAAAATAATTAACGCACACGCAGGTGTAATTAATACCGCGTTAGCAATAATATAGGCTAATTTATACAAGGGTTTCATATGCGAACTATTAGGCATCTTTTGAATCAAAGGCCAGTACATTAAAGTAGCAGAAACAAATAATACAAATGTATATGTACCATGTAAAGTTTCGTTTAATTTAATGTAGTCTAATACTGCAGGTAAATGATAGAAAGAAAATAACCCAATAAACACAAATACCGCAACGACAGGGAGTGTAAATACTTTAAATAAAGATTTAACAACCGGTGCTTCAATCGCAACTTTCCATACCCACCAAGGAATTCCCTTAATTAAGAAAATCGGTACAAGTAATAATAAAATAGCCATTTGCACCATATGCATCGTAAACATAATATGTGCCATTAAATCTATTGGAGATCCTTTAATAATATAAATCGTTACCATTGCCAGTACAAAATAAATAGCCTCTTCCTTTTTCAAAGGCTCACTTACTTTAAAATCTTTGCGCCACTTTGTTGTGACTAGAAAATAGATGACTGTTATGAAAACAAGAACCCCTATTAAGTATGGGCTCCATAAAGCTTGGAAACCAAATATACTAAGTGGCATACAGAACGCACTCCTTTTACTTCAATACCCCTATTATAGAACGCTTACACTTATTCTGCAATGAACGAAAGGTGAACAAATTACTAACCATAGTATATTACTTGAACAAGCTAGAGCATCCATTAAGAGTATTTTATTTCTTGTGGGTCGTCAGCCATAGCGTGGGGTTGATTTCCGTTCCGACTGGGCGCTTTGTTGCTGCCGCTTCGCTTTCGCACAGAAAAAACATTTGTAGCTGACGCTACAGAAAACATTTGTTGCTGACGCTTCGTTTTCGCACAGAGCAAAGCTTCCTGGGGGCGTAGCGGCTTGGGGCAACAGGATGTTTTTTGTGCGAAAGCGTAGTGTAACGTAGCGGCAGCAACAGGATGTTGGTCACGAAGGCGTTATCACAGGACGTGATGCTTTTAGCCTTCGTTCCCCTAGCTGCTCGCTCCATGGTCTCATCTGTGACGCTGATCCCCAAGGAGTCGCCCAGTCTCCACTACAATCAACTGATTCATACGGCATGTATCCTCTGCCTTGTCGCTACAATTTAAGCAATAAAACTTAACTTAAGCAAAATAGTTTGTCTCTGCGAAAGCATAGATACAGCAAAAATAGATCTAATCACGTCACTATTATAAGTCTATTCTGTTCAATTAAGGCGCGTTTACATAGTGTCAACTTTTGAAATGCATAATATTTATAAAAGTTCTCCACTATTGTTGATTGGAGTGGAAGGCTACTCGCCCACAGGAAAGCGAGTAGCCTGGAACGGAAATCACTCTCACATAAATTATATTAATTCTTAGCGGCTCATTCACTTGAATAGAACCCAAAAAGAAAAGCACGTTTCTACTGAAAGTAGAGAACGTGCTTTTTTTGGTGATTACCACCAAATAATTGTTAAAAATGCTAAGAAGAATGTAAATGCGATTAGTATACCCATCCACATGAAGAAACCAATTACACCACCGAAGTGTGTTTTTTTGTCTTCTAAGTGCATGAAAGCGTAAAGTTGAAGAACAACTTGAACACCAGCAAGCAATAAAATAAGCGGTAATACTAAGTATTTAGAAAAATCAGCAGCAACTACAGCGAATGCGATGAACGTAAAGAAAATCATAATCGCAAAGTTGAGTACTTGTTTACGCATATGAACGGCATTATGATGACGGTCATACTCGTATTGTGCCTGTGTCTTAGCAACTATAGGTGTATCGTGTGTAGACATATTATCCGATCACTCCCATCAAGTATACTACTGTAAAGATGAATACCCAAACTACGTCGATAAAGTGCCAGTATAAAGCAGCTACGAAAAATTTAGGTGCATTGTATAAGTTAAGACCGCGCTTAGCATTACGAAGCATTAACGTAGCAAACCATACAAGACCTAATGTTACGTGGAAACCATGTGTACCAACTAAAGAATAAAACGCAGTTGAGAATGCAGATTGGTCAAATGTAAAACCAAGACCTACATAATGATTGAATTCATAGATTTCAAGACCTAAGAATCCAAGACCTAAAAGTAATGTAATACCAAACCAAGTTTGCATAGCTTTAAAGTTAAAGTTACGCATATGGTAAATGGCATAAACAGACGTTAGTGAAGATGTTAATAATAACATCGTCATAGCGAAAGCTAAAGGTAATTCAAATAAACCTTGTGTTGTGAACTCCATGCCAGCAGGCCCTTTGTTCTTAAGCGCTAGGTAAGTAGCGAATAAACTCGCGAAAAGTACAACTTCACAGGCAAGGAAAATCCAGAAACCAACAACTTTATTTTTCCCTTCCATCGTCGCTTGTTCAGGATGATCTGGCCAAGTATGAGGAGTAAATTTAGTATTGAAATCCATTATTTATTTCCTCCTTTGCCGTAAAGATGTTCTTCAATTTCAAGAATTTCTTCTTTGTGTAAGTGGAAACCGTGATCGTCCTTAACAGAACGGAAAATCATAGCACCGAATGTAATTGCAAGACCTGCAATTAAAACATAAATTGACCATGGTTTATCTGCATCTTGATTATAAAGAGCACCGAATGCTGCGATAAACAAGCCCATAGAAATAACAAATGGGATGGCTGAGTTGTTTGGCATATGAATATCACCGACTGGCTCAGCAAATGTAATTTCTTTATTACCTTCTTGCTTTTCAATCCACCATGGATCTAAACCACGAACAAGTGGTGTTTGACGGAAGTTATAGAATGGGATTGGTTGTGGAATTGACCATTCTAATGTACGTCCATCGCCCCATGGATCGCGACCTGCTGGTTTGCCTTTGATTGACATTAAGCAGTTGATTACCATTAAGATAACCCCTACACCCATCATTAATGCACCGATTGTAGAGATATAGTTAAACTGATCCCAACCTTGACCTTCTCTGTAAGTGAATACGCGACGTGGCATACCCATTAAACCTAAGAAGTGTTGAACGAAGAACGTTAAATGGAATCCAATAAAGAATACCCAGAAAGTAATTTTACCAAGTGTTTCGTTTAACATACGGTTGAAGAAAATTGGCCAGTAGAAGTGCGCTGAACCAAATAACGCTGTTACGATACCACCAACGATTACGTAGTGGAAGTGAGCAACGATAAAGTAAGAATCGTGTAATTGGTAGTCAAGAGGTGCAGATGCTTGCATTACCCCTGTAACACCACCCGCAACGAATGACGGGATGAAACCAAGTGCATAAAGCATTGGTGTTGTAACTTTAATAGATCCTCCCCAAATAGTTAAGATCCAGTTAAATACTTTCATACCTGTTGGAACGGCAATTGCCATTGTTGCAACAGCAAAGATTGCGTTTGCTGTTGGCCCAAGACCAACTGTAAACATGTGGTGAGCCCAAACCATGAACCCTAAGAAACCGATTAAAATTGTTGCGAATACCATTGAAGAGTATCCAAATAAACGTTTACGAGAGAACGCTGGGATAATCTCAGAGAATAAACCAAACGCTGGTAATACTAAGATATAAACCTCTGGGTGTCCGAAGATCCAGAATAAGTGTTCCCAAATAATTGTGTTACCACCCATAGTATGGTCAAAGAAGTTACCACCGAACATACGGTCAAATAACATCATTAATAAACCAATTGTTAATGGAGGGAATGCGAATAAAATTAATGCACTTGATACTAGCGCTGTCCAAGTGAATAATGGCATACGCATGAATGTCATACCTGGAGCACGCATCGTAATAATCGTAACGATAAAGTTAAGACCTGATATTAATGTACCCGCCCCTGATATTTGTAAACCGAGAACATAGAAGTCAATACCATGTCCAGGAGAATATAAAGATAATGATGCATAAGACGTCCAGCCCGCATCAGGCGCGCCACCCATAAAGAATGACAGGTGAAGGAATACTGCACCTAGGAAGAATAACCAGAACCCTAACGAATTAAGGAACGGGAATGCTACGTCACGTGCACCAATTTGTAATGGTACAAGCATGTTCATAAATGCAAATAGTAATGGAGTTGCAGCTAGGAATAACATTGTTGTTCCGTGCATTGTTAATAATTGATTGAAAAAACCTGCTGAGACGAAATCGTTATTTGGTTGCATTAATTGAATACGCATTAATAACGCTTCAAAACCAGCGATAGCGAAGAACAATGTACCGGCTAATAAATACATTACTGCTAACTTTTTATGGTCAACAGTTGTAATGTAGTCCCAGACAGTTGCTCCAAAGCTCTTTTTCTGTGTGTATGAGCTCACAACTTTTACCTCCCTCAAAGTTTGTTACATTAAAGTTAAAATCATTTCTCAACAGATAAGCCCATGATATAAGTTGCTAGAGCTTGAATTTCTTCGTCAGTTAAATCGCCATAAATTGGCGCAGTACCTTCTGCGTTCATCATTAAGTTACCTGGCTTGAATTGCTCAGGATTCTTAATCCAAGCTTTTAAGTTTTCTTCATCATGATCTAAGAAACCAGCGACACGGTTACGGTCACCAAATGTAGTTAAGTTAGGACCCTTTGAACCTGGACCGCTTGTACCAGATACAGCATGACAACCCATACAGCTATTAGCAAATGTTGCCTCGCCTAGATCAGCTGAAGTTTTGTCTGGCATTTTTTTATCTGTTGCTTTCATTGAAGCTACCCATGCGTCGAATGCATCCGGGCTTAATGCTTTAACTTTGAAGTCCATTAGAGCGTGTGAAGGACCACATAACTCAGCACATTTACCATAGAATACGCCGTCTTTAAGGTCTTTTGATTCTTTATCGAATTCTAGATAGAACTTGTTTAAGTTATCAACGTTCGTATCCATTTTACCGCCTATAGCAGGAATCCAGAATGAGTGCTTAACATCGGCAGCTTTTAAGTTAAAGTAAACTTTTTGACCTGTTGGTACAACTAATTCTTGTGCAGTTATAATACCTTGGTTAGGGTATTCAAACTCCCACCAATATAAATTTGCAGTTACATTTACAGTAAGTGCTGTTTTGTCACCGTTTTCATCTACTTCGTCCATCGCAGCAACATCTGCAAATTTGTAAGTAGCCGTAACGACTGGTACAGCTAAGATTAATAATAAAATAATTGGAATAACTGTCCAAATTATTTCAAGAGTGTGACTTCCTTCTACTTGCTTAGGAATAACGTTTTCGCCAACTTTTGAACGGCGGAATTTTAAGAATGCAAGTAAATAGATAACGGATACTACTACTACAACTAACGTCATAATTCCAGTAGCTAGCATTAATAGATTGAATTGTTCTTTACCTACTTGACCAGACGGTTTCAGTGCAGAAATATAATCTTCACCACAACCAGAAAGGAAAACCATCATCACTGCTAGTAGTGAAAAAAGACGCCATTTTTTAAGCCCTTTCATCATAGCTTAATTAAACCCCTCTTTCTTTGTTGTATTTTTCATGTGTACCTAGGAAATAAGTTCTGTCTATATGAATTCAAAAGAAAGAATTCCTAAATTTAGCTAAACAACGCAAAAATTATGATGGCTACAAATAGTATGGTCATATGATTCAAAGAATAGATAAACATTTTATTTGCCCATTTCATATCATCTTTTGTGGTAAAGCCTTTAAAAGCTAGAATCAACCAGCCTAAGTTCAATGCAGTGGCAAGAATTAAGAAGCCAACACCAAGCTCTGGTAAAAGGAATGGTAATGGTAATAATAAAAGAATCCAGAAAAACATCGAGTACTTTGTACGTTTAAATCCTTTTACTACAGGTAGCATTGGTATATTAGCTGCACGATATTCCTCAGTACGTTTCATAGCAAGTGCATAAAAATGCGGTGGTTGCCATGCAAACATGATAAGGAATAGAGCAAGTGCTCCAGGACCTAATGCAGGTTCAACCGCTGCAAACCCAATAACTGGTGGGATCGCCCCTGAAATACTTCCTACAACCGTGTTACTAACATGCTTCCTCTTTGACCACATTGAGTACAGAACGACATAAGCAAATATCCCTACTAGTCCCCACATGCCGGCCGCAAACGATGCCGCAAATAACAAAATTTCACCTACAATTAAAAATGAGAGGGCAATAGTCAATACAAAATTCGGCTTAAATCTACCCGTTACTGTCGGTCTACCCTTTGTTCTTTTCATGATTGGATCAATATCCTGATCAATAAAGTTATTCATTGCGCCTGAGCCACCTATAATTAATGCCGCACCCAGCATGGTGAACAATATGACATCAAGCTCTTGCAAGAAGTGTCTACTAGTAAATTGAAATGCCAGCCACATCCCTGTAAACGTTGTGACAAGATTCGAGTTAACGATTCCAATTTTTATTAGTGCTAAGAAATCTTTTACAAATGATGTTGATGCTGGTCCACTATTTCTAGTAGCCGTCAGAGCACGACCGTTTGACATGATACCTTCTCCTTTCATTTTTGTAAGCATATTCCGCTACCAATTACTATAGCGAAATTTGCGATTGATTTCTAGACATTAAGTGAAATTTAGATGAAGTTGTAAAAATTAGCTTTGTCTAGAAATATATTAAAAACAACATATCTATAGTAAATCATTTTCTAAAATGAATTGTGAAGGTTAGAGCACGAAATTATGAACAATTTGTGAAATGGAATCGACATCTAATACTCCCTACTCTTTACAAGTTGTATTTTAATTGTATTTTCGATATTATCTAGTAGCAGAAACATTACTTTCATGTAATGTCCATAGATAAAGTAGGTGACTCATTTTATGCAACAAAACAGGTATATGAAATGGTTTGCTGTTGCCGCTACAGTTGGAATGCTCCTAGTTTTACTAGGTGGGGCACTTGTTACCAAAACAGACAGTGGCTTAGGCTGTGGTCGAAACTGGCCTGATTGCAATGGTTCTCTTATTCCAAAAGAAATTACACCAGCAATCTTAATTGAATTTTCACATCGTCTTATAACTGGGATCGTATCTATTTCAATTCTTGCGTTAACAGTTTGGACATGGCGTAAAATCGGCCATATTCGCGAAGTAAAATTATTAGGTTTCTTAGCAATGTTTTTCTTAATCGCACAAGCTCTTATTGGAGCAGCTCAAGTGTTGTGGGGACAAGGGGATTTCATATTAGCGCTCCACTTTGGGATTTCTCTTATTTCCTTTGCTGCTGTTCTCCTCCTTTCTATGATTGTATTTGAAGTCGATCGCAAATTTGATGCCGATAACGTTTTTATTGGAAAAAAATTACGTTGGCATACGATTGCTGTCACAATTTATTCTTATTTAGTCGTTTATACAGGGGCGCTTGTTCGCCATACAGATTCAAGCTTAATATGTCCTGACTGGCCATTTTGCTATAACGATACACCATTCGCAGCTTTTAATAATATGTACGAATGGATGCAAATGGGGCATCGTCTAGCTGTTCTTATCTTTTTCATTTGGATTGCATACATAACGTGGCACGCTGTAAAAGAATATAAACATCAACGTGTAATTTACTATGGCTGGATTATTGCCTTTACTATAGTAATTTTACAAGTAATTGCTGGTATGCTAGTAGTTCTAACTAAATTGAATTTAACAGTCGCATTACTTCATTCATTATTTATTTCAATGCTGTTTGGTCTACTTTGCTATATGGTAATGCTAGTTGCACGTAGCAATTATAATGAAAAAAACAAATAATAATAGAAAAAGATTCGCCATATTTTTCAATGGCGAATCTTTTTTATTTTCAAACGCTTCTATCTCAATAATATGTCAAAAAATCGACAAGTTTATTATTAAAAAATAGTAATATTTATAGGTAGGTGGATGTCGTTAAAATTCAAAAGTTGGACGATAATTCCTGAAAGTGTTCCGATAAAACTAAAAAGTTGGATGATATTATGTTAAGTATGCCACGGGGATAGGTTGATTAGAGCGAGCCAATAGAGAAGGCTACAACTATCACCTGTGATAACGCCTTAGTAACCAACATCCTGTCGCTTCGCTTTAAGCACAGACAAAACGCAGTTGTTGCCCCGACGCCCTCAGGAAATCAACCCTACATTTTGATAATGAACCAAAATAGCAAAACAAAAAAGGTTATTAGTATGCTATAAAAGCCATCTAATAACCTTCTATTTTATCAATTATTCAATTTCAATTAACAAATCACCTGTTGAAATGGCGTCGCCCGCACTTGCGTATACTTCTTTCACAATGCCATCTTTCGGTGCTTGGACGGTCGTTTCCATTTTCATTGCTTCAGTAATTAATAAGTGATCCCCACGTTTTACATGGCTTCCTTTCGATACGACTACCTTTAAGACCGTACCTGGCATCGTTGCGCCAATTTGATTTGGATTACTTGGATCAGCTTTTAATGCCAAGCTACCATCTACTTCGACAGTCATATCTTGAATCACTAATTCACGGGATTGACCGTTTAGCTCAAAGTAAATAACACGCGTACCATCGTGCTGTGGTTCACCAATGGAAACAAGTTTAATTATCAGTGTTTTTCCTTTTTCGATCTCGACTTCAATTTCTTCGCCTAGTTTTAACCCATATAGGAATGTTGGCGTATCTAATACCGAAATATTGCCGAAGGAGTTCACAGTTTTTGCATACTCTTCAAACACTTTTGGATACAAAGCAAACGCTAGCACATCCTGTTTCGTCACGGCACGATTTAATTTTCCCTCTAGTACCGCCTCTAGTTGCTCAAAATTCACAGGCTCCAATAGCTCGCCAGGACGTACTGTAATTGCTTCACGATCCTTTAACACAACCTTTTGCAGTGCCTCTGGGAAGCCACCATGAGGTTGTCCTAAATAACCCTGGAAGAACTCAATCACAGAATCTGGGAAGTCGATAGTTTGCCCTCTTGTCAGTACAGAATTTTCATCTAAATCATTTTGTACCATAAATAACGCCATATCACCGACTACTTTCGATGATGGGGTTACTTTGACAATATCGCCAAATAGAAGGTTTACACGGGAATACATGTGCTTCACTTCTTCCCATCTGTCCCCTAGGCCAACTGCTTTAGCCTGTTGCTGCAAGTTACTGTATTGACCACCAGGCATCTCGTGGACATAAATTTCAGAATGTGGGCTAATCATGCCGCTTTCAAAATCCTTATAATACTTACGCACATCTTCCCAATAGTACGATAACTTTTCAAGCGCATCGATATCGGCACGAACGTTACGCATATTACCCTTCATAGCATAGTACAAGGAGTTGGCGCTTGGCTGGGACGTTAAACCTGCCATCGAACCGAGCGCTGTATCAATGATATCCACTCCTGCCTCGATCGCCTTGGCATATAAATAAATACCATTACCACTTGTATCATGCGTATGCAAATGGATTGGTAGACTTGTCGCCTCTTTTAACTCAGAAATTAAACGATATGCTGCCTCTGGTTTCAATAATCCAGCCATATCTTTTATCGCTAAAATATGGGCACCTGCTGCCTCTAACTCCTTTGCCATTTCCTTGTAGTATTGAACTGAATATTTTGCTCTTGTTTCATCAAAAATATCTCCTGTGTAACAGATCGCTGCTTCAGCAATTTTACCTGATTGACGTGCAGCATCAATGGCTACTTCCATTCCTTTAATCCAGTTCAAGCTATCGAAAATACGGAAAACATCAATGCCTGATGCCGCTGATTCAGCGATAAATTCACGAATTAAATTGTCTGGATAGTTTGTGTAACCAACTGCATTCGCACCACGTAATAACATTTGGAATAGCACATTCGGAACTTGTTCGCGCAGCTTGGCAAGACGCTCCCATGGATCTTCTTTTAAGAAACGGTAAGCCACATCAAACGTCGCACCTCCCCACATTTCAAGTGAGAAGAAATCATGCATCATACGCGCTGTTGCATCTGCAATTTCGAACATATCCTGTGAACGTACACGTGTCGCAAGAAGTGATTGGTGCGCATCTCGGAAAGTTGTATCCGTTAATAGCACATCCTCTTGCTCTAGAATCCATTTCACTAGCCCGTCTGCTCCTTGGGCATCTAAAATTTGCTTTGTCCCCGCCGGAGGAACGATTAGTTTATCGACTTTCGGGATGCTCGGCTGTACAAAAATTGGTTTCGCCTTCTGCTCTACTCCAGGGAAGCCATTTAATGTCACATTACCAATATAGCTTAAGAGCTTTGTCCCACGGTCTTTGCGCTCAGGGAAATTGAATAGCTCAGGTGTTGTATCGATAAAGCTTGTATCAAATGCTCCCGTTAAAAATTTCTCGTGCGTCACGACATTATTTAAGAATGGGATATTCGTTTTCACCCCACGAATACGGAACTCCTTTAAATTTCGATCCATTTTTGCTGCGGCTTCTTTAAACGTCATCCCTGTCGTTGAAATTTTCACTAGCAATGAATCATAATACGGTGTTACTACAGCCCCTTGGAAGCCATTTCCGGCATCTAATCGAACGCCGAAGCCACCGCTTGAACGGTATACCATAAGCTTCCCCGTATCTGGCATAAAGTCATTAGCGGGGTCTTCCGTTGTGACACGCGCTTGAATCGCATAGCCAATCATTGGAACATCTGCCTGTTGTGGAATGTGGATTTCCTCACTATGCAGTCCGTAGCCTGCTGCTACTTTAATTTGGGCGTGCACAATATCAACACCCGTAATCATTTCAGTAATCGTATGCTCTACTTGAACACGAGGGTTAACTTCGATGAAGTAGAAATCCTCGCCTGCAACTAAAAACTCTACTGTCCCTGCATTTATGTATGAGACATTTTTCATTAATTGAACCGCCGCATCGCAAATTCGGCTTCTTAAATCTTCCGAAATTGAATTAGATGGTGCGATTTCAACAACCTTTTGATGACGACGTTGAATCGAGCAATCACGTTCATATAAATGAATGATATTACCTTGTTGGTCGCCTATAATTTGGACTTCAATATGCTTTGGCTTAATAATAGCCTTTTCTACATATACATCATCAGAGCCAAATGCTGCCTTCGCCTCTGATTTTGCACGTTCATAGGAGGAAGCTAACTCCTCTTCTGTATGAACAAGACGCATTCCACGACCACCGCCGCCTAATGTTGCCTTAATCATAATTGGATAGTTGTATGCGCTAGCAAAAGCCTCTACCTCTGCTAAATTATTTACTGGACCATCTGTACCAGGAATAACAGGAATGCCTGCAGCAATTGCTTGTTCACGCGCCTTCACCTTATCTCCAAACATATCTAAATGCTGAGAAGTCGGCCCAATGAAGACAATCCCCTCTTCTTCACATCGACGTGCAAACTCTACGTTTTCTGATAAAAAACCATAACCCGGATGAATCGCATCAACATTAGCATCTTTGGCAATTGTAATAATGCCTTCAATATCTAGATAAGCATCAATTGGTTTCTTGCCAGCCCCCACTAAATAGGCCTCATCTGCTTTAAAGCGATGAAATGCACCACTATCCTCCCGCGAATAAATGGCTACTGTTCGGATATTCAACTCCGTACATGCACGGAAAATACGAATTGCAATTTCTCCTCGATTGGCTACGAGAATTTTTTTCATTGACCCCATTGATATCCCCCTTTATGATTGTGTCTTTTTCCTTTCTACCTTTTCAAACATAGAAACATTGATTAATATTCCCATCGCTAAAGATAGAATAATTATAGATGTCCCGCCATAGCTAATAAAAGGTAACGTTACACCGGTTAACGGGATTAACCCAGTTACACCCCCAAGATTGATAAACGTTTGCCAGCCAATCCAGCTCGCAATACCTGCCGTAATCATACGTGCTAGTGGATCTTTCGTGCGCAACGCAATCGAAAACCCTTTATATACAATAAATCCTAAACCAACTAATACGATTAGAACTCCCCGAATTCCGAGTTCCTCCATAATAATCGCCATAATAAAATCGGTTTGTGGTTCAGGCAAATACCCTAATTTTTGAATCGACTGACCGAGACCCCTTCCTTCTAAACCGCCTCCGCCAATTGCATAATAACTATTGACAACTTGGTGACCACTACCATCTTCATAATTAAATGGGTTTATAAATGATTTAATACGGCCTAAACGGTTATCAGTTAACATGCTGCCTTTAAACAGCAATAGTATACCAAAGATGGCTCCCCCAAACGCGCCCAATACCCCAAAAAACTTCCAAAACGTTTTAAAGGGAATGCCACTCGCTGCTACTACACAAACAGCAATGCCACAAAGAATAATACTCGCTCCCAAATCGGTTTCAAATGCTACACCAGCAACAACAAGAATCCAGAGGAATATTGGATAAAATATTTCTGTTGGTTGTAGTTTTTCAAGTGTGTATTTTTGTCCTTTCCGAGAAAAAGCAGCAGCAAAATATAAAATTATAAATAGCTTCGCATATTCAGAAGGCTGAAAGTTCCCTAGACCGGGAATTTGTATCCAACTTTTGGATCCTACTCCTATTTCATCATTACCAGCAACTTTTACCCAAGTAAATAGCACAACTAGTACAGCCGTAAGTAACAACATAACTTTTTTATTTGCATAATGCTTATAAGGGAAAAATGCTGCTACTAAAAATCCAAGAAAAGCTACAGTTAAATTGATTACTTGCTTGTGATAAAAAAAGTCTGGTGCCTTTCCTTTTATTGCAATTGCTACCATCATACTTGAGCTATAAATCATTACTAATCCAAATAAACTTAACAATAGGACAGTAAAAAATAATGGGTAATCAAAATTTTGTGCATAACGTTTTAAGTATTGTTTCATCGGAAAACCTCATTCTAGAAAAAAAACTCAAATCGCAAATTGCGTTTGAGTTTTTTCTTTTTATTTGTCTGTATACGCGTCATGTAGTACAGAAAGCTCTTTCTCGAGTGAATCGAGAATTTCTTTGCCTTTTTCGCGATCAATGAGTCCAAGCTTCACAGCAAAGTCAATTTCACGTGAAAGGCCGAACATTTGTGTATCTAATACTTCTTCATATAAAGGGCATTGTGGCATTGTTAAATGATCCATTTGTACTCGAATGAGGCGAGCAATTTTATCTGCATCAGCAACTAAAAGCTCCAAAGCCTTCTCCTGAAAAGAAGTTTGTGATTTAGTATCCATGAGGACGCCCCCATTATCTGATATTTCTTCGATTCTATCTTAATAAAGTTTATCTTTTAGTCGTTAAAAATGCAAGTGTCTACATTGGAAAATAGAGAAATCGAATTATATTTCTTTATTATCTCTAGTCATTAGCGTTATACTATTTCATGGATATACAAGATTTGAGGAGGATTTCTATAATGGAAACAATAATTCCTATCAAGGGCGCAGTTACATTCCAACTAACATTAGATCCCACTGTTTGGATTTTCGATGATCGTAAATTAGATTTAAAAACGTACTTCGATACAAAAGAAGTTGAGGAAGATTCGGATATTAAATATATGCGTGAAGTAGGTGCTCACTGGTCGCGTGAGATTATGGAAGGAGCTACTTTTCCACCAACATTGAAATCAGAACGAAAATTTGACCGCAAAGGAATGGAAACAGGTACTTTCGGGATTGAATTAAGTCACTTCTTGAAAAATGCTGAGATTAAACCTGAAGCAACAACAATCGTCATTGAATGTGAAGATGGCAAAGAATATTCATTTTCAATTGAAGAAGCTTACACATTCATTTTAAAATACAGCCAAGATGGCAAGCCATTAACGGAAGATGGCCCTGTTCATGTGCTATTTAGAGACGGTTCAAATGTAGACAACCCTATCAAAAATATAGTAGCAATTCGTGCTGAGTAGGAGGGAATGCAATGCGCGTAAAATGCGTTATTTGCGATACAATTAACAATTTAGATGATAATTTACCGTTAGCAAAAAAATTACGTAATCGACCAATTCATACGTATATGTGCGGTACTTGCCATGATCGTATTGAAGAAAATACCGTTGCACGCATTGAAACAGGAAATTTCCGTTTTTATCGTACTTCACCACAAATGGATAAAGAATTTTAACAGCAACTAAGGAGGTGGTTCATTATATTTGAGACACCTCCTTTGTCGTCTAACCATTATTTTTTACAATCGCCTTCTCAATCAACTCGACAACCTGATACATAATCGTCGCAAAAAAAGCGATGATGAGAAGTGACATAAGCACAAGATTAAAATTAAACACTTGGAAGCCATAAATAATTAAATAACCTAGCCCTTTTGAAGCAACTAAAAATTCACCTACAATGACACCTACCCAAGAAAGTCCTACATTTACTTTCAAAGTAGAAATAATCGTTGGAAATGAAGCGGGTAAAATGACTTCCCTAAATATTTGCCATCTAGTTGCCCCAAAAGTTTGTAATACTTTGCTGTAGTTCGGATCTACCCCTTTAAATGCTGTATAAACTACGATGGTTGTAATAATGATTGAAATCAACGCACCCATCGCTATAATTGAAAAATACCCCGGACCAAGAGCGACTATTAAAATTGGTCCTAAGGCAACTTTCGGCATGGCGTTTAAAATAACTAAATACGGATCTAGTACCTTTGATAGCATCGGCGACCACCACAATACGATTGCTATTAAAGTGCCTATTAATGTACCAGCAATAAAGCCAATGACCGTCTCCATTAACGTAACACCAACGTGCAATGTTAACGTACCATCGCTCACTTTTTCTACTAATGTGTGCCATACCTGCGTTGGTGAACTAAAAATTAAACGGTCAATCCATCCAAATCTTGAAAGAAGCTCCCACCCACAAAAAAATACGAGTAAGATGATAAGCTGATATAATCGAACATAGCGCTTTTCTTTTTTTAACATTTGCAGATACTGTTTAAATAAAGCATTATCCAAGACTCTCCAGCTCCTTCCAAATAGTTTGGAATATATCTGAATATGTTGGATGCTGTCGAACATCAAAAGGTGAAAGCTCTTGTAACTCAGTAGGTATTTCAAAAACTCTATGCAATGTACCCGGATTTGCCGAGAATAGAAATACCCGTTCACTCATCGCAATGGCTTCACCAATATCATGCGTTACAAGAACTGCAGTTTTTTGATAGGCCTTTAACGTTTCAACAACCAAATCCTCCAGTTTTAATTTAGACTGATAATCAAGTGCCGAAAACGGTTCATCTAGCAATAAAATTTTAGGGTCCACCGCTAAAGTTCTTGCCAGCGCTACTCGTTGACGCATGCCACCCGATAACTCTCTCGGATAATTATTCCCTACATGCGGTAAACCAATTTCTCGCAAAAGTGCATTTGCAGTTACTTTATGCGTTTTAGTGCTTCGCTCCATGATTTTCAAACCAATCGTGACATTTTCTTCAATAGTCTTCCAAGGGAATAAATAATCTTGCTGAAGCATGTAACCAATGAGAGACTGATTGTGTGATGAAAATTCCTCACCATCAATGTATACCTTACCTTCTGTTGACGAAAACAAGCCCGCAATAATTGATAATAACGTCGTTTTCCCACATCCGCTAGGTCCTATAAAAGAAACAAACTCACCTTCACGAATATCCAAATTTATATCATGTAAAACATCCTTAGCCTGCGTTTTCGAAAAATAGCTATGGTGAATATTTTCTACTTTTAAAAAACCCATATTACTCAGCTGCCTTTTTAGCAAAGGTTGTATTCACAAGCTTTTCATAATCCACCCGTTGAGGAAGTTCACCTGCTTCCTCCATGATCTTTTGCAAGTTATCCCATTCCCCCTTATCCAAAATAGGATCTGTAGCATAGGAACCTTGTGATTTATAACGCTCAACCACTGTTTCAATTAAGCCTACATCTACATTTTCAAAATATGGCTGAATAATTTTCGCTATTTCGGCCGGACTCGCTTTTTGCACAAAATCCTGTGCTCGTTTCAAAGCATTTGTAAAGCCTTGAACTGTCTTCGCATTGTCTTTTAAATAGCTACTTTTCGCCATAAACGATGTATAAGGTAATTGCCCCGATTCAGTACCAAATGAAGCGACAATGTAACCCTTACCTTCTTTCTCAAAGATACTAGCTTGTGGTTCAAATAGCTGTACATAGTCCCCTGTTCCAGAAGCAAAGGCTGTAGAAATATTAGCATAATCAATGTTTTGAATGAGTTTTAAATCATTGGTAGGGGCAATGCCATGTTTTTTCAGGACAAACTCACCAGCCATTTGTGGCATCCCTCCTTTACGTTGACCTAAAAATGTAGAGCCTTTTAACTGATCCCATGAAAAATTATCCATCTTGTTACGTACCACTAAAAATGTGCCATCTGTTTGTGTTAACTGCGCAAAATTTTGAATCGGGTCATTGGCGCCTTGGAGCGTAACATAAATAGAAGTCTCCGATCCAACTAAGGCAATATCAATGCCATCAGAAAGTAGCGCCGTCATTGTCTTATCGCCACCTGCAATTGTTTGTAGCTCAACGGAAAGCCCTTCATCCTTGAAGTACCCTTTTTCAAGTGCTACATACTGCGGCGCATAGAAAATCGAGCGCGTCACTTCCCCAACTTTGACTTTTTCAAGCTCCGTTTTATTACACGCCGTCAAAGAAAGGAGTAATAAAGCAATAACACTAAATAGTAAACCTTTTTTTAGCCACCGCATTCCATTTCCTCCTTGATTGATGAAAATAAGCCTATCGACATTAACTTATTCATATCGGAAGATTTCGGTGCCTAGATTTTAAAATTGTTCAAATACCCAATGTTTGAATGATGTTCTATTCGCTTTGTTGCTGTCGCTACGCTTTCGCACAGAAAACATCCGCTGCGCTGCTGGGTCTCGAGCCAACACGATGTTGGTCACGAAGGCGTTATCACAGGATGTGATGCTTTTAGCCTTCGTTCCTCTATCGCTGATCCCCGAGGAGTCGCTCAGTCTCCACTACAATCAACTATTTGCACAGTATACGATTTAACAAAAGTCACCCACAACTTTTGGTGATGAACCAAAAGAAAACAGCCTTAGCTATTCAAAGCTAAGGCTGTTTCTATTAAGGTAAAGTTATTTCACTGATTTGTAGCTTGTTGCTCTTCTCTTTTTTCACGCCATAAACGTGTTTTATAGATGATCAAGATTAACGCTGCTACAATGAGCCCTTCTACCATCGGAAGATATAATGCAAAAAATGTTAATATAATACACCCTAAAAACAGGAAAATATAAATAACTATATTTTGTGATAGTTTTAATTTCTTTGCAAAGCCTAGTTTATAAACAAGTGCAGAGAGCAAAAACACTAGAGCAAACAGAACATAGCCTGCCATATCATAGTTCGGTAAGTTTTGATATAAAAAACGCGTTATCCCTGCCATTTTTTTATAGGCTTCAGCTGTTTCCTCTACGTTTGTTTGTGCAGCAACTTGAATAACATTTAGTTCACCTAATAAAGCGGACTTAATATCCAAGACTCATCTTCCTTTCGTGGCAGCAAAAAATTATTTATCAGCGTTTTTTAATTTTTTCGCTGCTTTCTCACGTTCGTTTTTATCTAGAATTTGTTTACGAAGGCGAATAGATTCTGGTGTGATTTCTAAGTACTCGTCATCACCTAAGTATTCAAGCGCTTCTTCTAGTGATAAAATACGTGGCTTTTTAATAACATTCGTTTGGTCTTTGTTTGCTGAACGGATGTTTGTTTTTTGTTTCATTTTTGTGATGTTTACAGTGATATCAGCGTCACGAGTATTTTCTCCAACGATCATACCTTCGTAAATATCTGTACCTGGCTCCAAGAACAGTGTACCACGGTCTTCAATTTGCATCATACCATAAGTAGTTGATTTACCAGTTTCCATTGAAACTAGTACACCTTGGTGACGGCCACCAATTTTTCCTGGTATTAATGGTTGATAGCAATCGAACGTATGGTTGATAATACCGAAACCTTTTGTCATCGACATGAATTCAGTTGTATAACCGATTAATCCACGAGCTGGTACTAAGAACGTTAAACGAACTTGACCACTGCCGTTGTTCACCATATCAAGCATTTCACCTTTACGTGTACCAATTGATTCAATAATTGAACCAACATTTTCTTCAGGCACATCGATTTGAACGCGTTCGAAAGGTTCACATTTCACGCCGTCGATTTCACGCACGATTACTTGTGGTTTTGACACTTGTAATTCGAAGCCTTCACGACGCATGTTTTCGATAAGGATAGATAAGTGAAGCTCCCCACGACCTGAAACTGTCCAAGCATCTGGAGAATCAGTATCTTCAACACGTAAAGATACGTCTGTTTGTAATTGAGCACGTAAACGCTCTTCTACTTTACGAGAAGTAACCCATTTCCCTTCACGACCTGCGAATGGAGAATTGTTTACTAAGAAAGTCATTTGTAAAGTTGGCTCATCAATACGTAATGGCGTTAGCGCGTCTGGGTGCTCAACAGGGCAAACTGTTTCACCAACGTTGATGTCTTCCATACCTGAAACGGCGATTAAGTCACCAGCTTTTGCTGTCTCAACTTCTTCACGTTTTAAGCCGAAGAAACCAAAGATTTTCGTTACACGGAAGTTTTTCACTGTTCCGTCTAACTTCATAAGAGATACTTGTTGACCTACAGAAATTGTTCCGCGGAATACACGACCAATACCGATACGTCCAACGAAGTCGTTATAGTCAAGTAAAGCTACTTGGAATTGTAATGGCTCTTCTGAGTTATCAATTGGTGCTGGAATAGCTTCGATAATTTTCTCAAATAGACATTTCATATCCGCTTCTTGCTTAGATGGATCAGCGTCTAAAGAAGCTGTACCATTTACACCTGAAGCATAGACAACAGGGAAGTCTAATTGATCTTCATCTGCACCTAGTTCAATGAATAATTCAAGTACTTCATCTACTACTTCTAGTGGACGAGCTGAATCTTTGTCTACTTTATTAACAACAACGATTGGTGTTAAACGTTGTTCTAATGCTTTTTTCAACACAAAACGTGTTTGTGGCATACAACCCTCATACGCATCGACAACTAGTACAACGCCATCTACCATTTTTAAAATACGTTCTACCTCACCACCGAAGTCAGCGTGTCCAGGCGTATCAAGGATGTTGATACGAGTTCCTTCATAGTTTACTGCTGTATTTTTAGCTAAAATCGTAATACCACGTTCGCGTTCAATATCGTTAGAGTCCATTGCACGTTCTTCAACACGTTCGTTTGAACGGAATGTACCCGATTGTTTTAATAATTGGTCGACTAAAGTAGTTTTACCATGGTCAACGTGTGCGATAATTGCGATATTGCGAAGATCTTGACGTAAGTTTGTCATTATTCCACTCCATATTCTTTTTTCGAATGTTTAACTGTGATATTATAGCACAAGAAGGATAGAAATGTCCTTATTAGAATTTTCCTCATTCTAAAAAATATATTTGCATTATAAATTTTTTATATAGGAGGCTCGGCTATGAATCGTGCAAAATTCGTAATGGCCGTTTACGCATTAGCGGCTGTTTTAGCAATGTGTTCTATCGGATATTCAGTGGCAGCTAGTAGTTGGTTAGGTATAATAGCAGGCATTGTGGCTACTTGTGTCATCTTCATGACAGCCTTTAAAATGAAACGTAAACTGCGTGAGCAAGGACTACTTTAATAGCACAAAGGAGCCTGTCTAAAAAATAGACATGGCTCTTTTTATTATTCATAAGGCACAATATATTTTTCTAATAACTCTTTGTGGATAGAAGGATTGGCAATAATAAACGTATCCTGATGCAAGAAATCAAAGCCTTCTCCATGTAAATTAGTGGTAATAGCACCAACTTCCTTAGCGATAATCGTACCTCCAGCAATATCCCACGGCGATAGTCGCATAGACACATAAGCATCTAATTTACCACTGACAACAAACGCTATTTCCATGGCAGCTGAACCATATGACCTCGTACCACGTACTTTCCTAACCATTTCAATTACTTTTTCATTGTGAATATGTCGATTTGGTGCTACCCAGTGAGCATTTATACCAATGACCGATTCTTCTATTTTGACTGACTGCAATTTACGTAATGGTGAGTCATTGTACCATGCCCCTTCACCTGCAATAGCATAAAATAAATCTTCACGCATGACATCAAATATGTAACCAAGCTTGCCTACCCCATTAACAAAAATACCGATAGAAATCATAAAATGACGATGTTGTTTCACAAAATTCATCGTGCCATCGATTGGATCAATAATCCATACAACACCTTCTAACGACTCTACTTTCTCTCCCATTCCCTCTTCCCCTAAAATTTTATGGGTTGGATTGAAACCTCGTATTTTTTCGATAAAGAATAATTCTGTTTCTCGGTCAATATTTGTGACAAGGTCGTTTGCGCTTGATTTTGTCTCGATAACTAGATTGTACGAAAAGGCCTCTCGAATACGGCTACCCGCTTCATATATAATACTTTTCGCAAATTGATCAATTTGTTGTAAATCCATAAAAACCCACCCTTCGATTATAAGAAAAGGCCCTATGCTTTTAGCCTACATCACTAGTTCCTCTATGTCAGCGGATGTCTTTTGTACCGAAAGCGTAGCGACAGGTACAGATGTTTGGACACCCACTGAAGAAGTTAAAATACTTTTTTGTTAATAATTCTTCCCTAAAAATATAACTTTGCATTATGATATATTGTCTATTTTACCCTTTATAGCAATAAAAATCACCTGCTGTCGGAATATTCAGCAAGTGATTTTTCAAATCGGTATATAATTCTCATTACGCATAGGCGTGCAAGCTTTCAAGTTCCAGCTGTATTTCAACCAGACGCTTTTTACTTTTTTCAATTTCAAATTCATTTTTTTCATTCATTGCCGAGAATAGCGAGGCTAATTCATAATCTAATTCTAATTGCAAAATGTGTTCATATTGCTTTTCAATGTCGACTTTACGTATAATTTTTACGATTGGTTTCATAAAAATCACTTCCTTTTTTTATTTTTCACAAAAACTTATCACATTCGATAAAATGCTTGTTATAAGATTTTTTCCCATTTTTCTTATAAAATAAACCTTATAAATCGAAAGGAGTTCATAAAAATGCCGAAAATAAAGTGGACTAACAAAGACTTTAATGTTTTTCAAATAGACGGGCTAGAACAGAGAATGGATGCTTTAAATGAATGTGTACGACCAAAATTCCAATTGCTTGGAGAGGATTTTTCTTCCTTCTTTTCAAGTCATCTTGGGGAAGAATTTTATCCTCATGTTGCGAAGCATGCGCGTAGAACAGTAAATCCCCCAAATGATAGCTGGGTTGCATTCGCTCCGTACAAAAGAGGTTATAAATCATTACCTCACTTTCAGATTGGACTTTGGAGCACACATTTATTCATCGTCTTAGCTATTATTTATGAAGCTCCACAAAAAAATGTGATGGCAGAACGTTTAATTGCCAACAAAGCAATGCTACAGCAGCTTCCTGATGATTTCATTGTCTCTGGAGATCACATGTCTCCAGCAGCAAGCTCCTTGCAAGATGCAAAGGAAGACAAGCTAGAGGAATTACTTATCCGTTTACGTGATGTTAAAAAAGGAGAATTTTTAGTAGGTCGTCATATTCCAAAAGATCAAGCTGTCAAGCTGTCAGCTAGCCAACTTCATCAATTAACGGAAGAAACCTTTAGCCGTTTACTCCCTATTTATAACATCATTGTTGGAAAATAAAGTTTGACGGATTGTGCTTTAAGCTTTGTAAATAATAACTAAAACAGTTTTCAACGATATTTATATATTGTGGAAAATTTTCGTTATTATTCCTAGCAAATGAAAATTTGTTTGAAGATTATTTGTGGATGAGGGTATGGGGAAATTATTTTTTTGGATCATCACCAAAACGTGTGGTTGATTTCCGTTCCGACTGGGCGCTTTGTTGCTGCCGCTTCGCTTTCGCACAAAAAGAACATTTGTAGCTGACGCTTCGCTTTCGCTACAGAAAACATTTGTTGCTGCCGCTTCGCTTTCGCACAGAAAACATCCGCTGCGCTGCAGGGTCTCGGGCCAACACGATGTTGGTCACGAAGGCGTTATCACAGGATATAATGCTTTTAGCCTTCGTTCCTCTATCGCTGATCCCCGAGAAGTCGCCCAGTCCCCACTCCAACCAACTATTTAATAGTAGACGTTTTAACAAAAGTCATCCACAACTTTTGGTGATGAACCTTTTTTCCTACTTTTTAAAAATTAGGAATTTTTTTATTTTGTTTATGTAGTATATGAAATAAGCTAATTTTTAACACAGACATAGTGTAAAGTGGACGTGAGTATTTCTCGCGTCCACATTCATGCTCATCCCACTCCAATCAACCGCTTCACGAAAGCTTGTTGTTTTTTAACACTATGAAGCGGTTAGGGCATAAGTATATTTTTAAAGAAAAATGTTAAAAATTTCTCATTAGAAAAGCGCGAGAAATCAACGTTGCTAAAATTGATTTCTCGCGCTTTTTAAGGTTTTGACCAGTTTTGTCCTAGCCTCATTTTTTATCGACGTTGCTTCGGGGCAACTTTAATAATCGTACCATCAGTTCCTTCTTTCGCTTGTTTCACAACAGGGTAACTGACATAGCCACTTGCTTCTTCAAACTCACGGAAAATTGATTTTTCCTCGGCCTGTGAAGGAACAATTTCTTTAAAACGACGATATTTCACCATCATTACTTCACGCTTAATGCCTTTTTCATAAGCTTGTTCAATTCCTTCAAAAAATCGGACAACATCTACAATTTCCTCAGTTGACCAATCAGTTGAAAACGGATAAGAGTATTCCATTAGACAAACCACCTTTATATTACTGACCCGATACGAAAAACATCTACATTTCTAAAAAATGTAGACATCTCTACTGTGACACGACTTATTTCTTCCGACTTCCGTATTTGTGTCTTCCTTATTCTCGGAGTCTGGTTTCGCATAAAGCTACTGCCATTTAGTATGACTCTCCAAAGGCATAAATTCCGCAGTATCGTTGCGTACACATCTAAAGTTAGTTCAGTTGAATTCCTTAGATTAAGTAATTTGCTAAGTTAAAGCTTACGTTCAAATCTCTATCCAATTTTAATCTACAAGAGCAGATATATAATCTGCCTTTTAGTTTCAAATCGGTTTTGATTTGTCCACAACTACAACAAGTTTTGATACGGAAACGATCTGTCGGCTTCAACAAATTCAATTCCGTATTTTTTACTATTGTATTGAATTCATATAGCTTTTGCCTGGCTACCGCCTTCGCCAGATGTATATTTTTCATCATACCTTTTACATTTAAATATTCCATGGTTTTCACAATCTCATTAGAACATTGATATAAATGATTGGCTCGGATGACGTTAAGCCCATTTTACCCGAATACTTTCTGCTTCTGCAAGCATTCGGGTGATTAGCTCCTCGACTGTTGGAATATCATGAATCATTCCTGTAACTTGTCCAGCCCAGCCAATCCCTTCGTCTTTTTCACCATCATAAATAAAACGTTTATTTGCTTTCCCGCTAATATAATCTTTTAATGCCTCATACGTAGGTGTAGTGCGCTCAATTTCTAAAATCTTTTGCGTAAATTCACTGCTCAACGCTCTTGCTGGTGCACCTATAGAGCGTTTTATAACAGTCGTATCTGCCTCGGTACTTGCAATTAAGGCTTCTTTATAAGCCTCAGAAGCATCAACACATTCTTTTGTCGCTATAAAACGCGTACCCATTTCAATTCCCTCTGCTCCTAGTGCATGAGCTGCCATCCAGCCACGTCCATCACCAATTCCGCCCGAGGCAATAACAGGTATTTTCACACTATCTACAACCTGTGGCACAAGTACCATTGTTCCAATATCATCGCGACCAAGGTGACCTCCACCCTCTTGCCCAACAACCATAACAGCATCTGCGCCTAGTTCTTCCGCCTTTTGAGCTTGTCTACGTGCAGCAACTAGTACTAATTTTTTAATATCCGTTCCTTTCAAAATATCAAAAATAGGTGCAGGATTTCCTCCAGTCATTGTAACAACTGGTACTTTTTCTTCCACTGCAACACGCACCATATCCTCATAACCAGTGCCATACATACCAATTGCAAAATTTACACCAAACGGTTTATCCGTTAATGTTCTTACTTTATGGATCTCTGCGCGCAATAAGTCAGGATCTCTTAAACTCATAGCTGTTATTTGCCCTAACCCCCCAGCATTTGATACCGCCGCTGCTAAATCAGCATATGCTAAATAGGCTAATCCTCCTTGAATAATTGGGTATTTAATATTTAAAAGCTCCGTCACACGTGAATTCCAATTCATAATATCTCCCCTTTCCTTCGATACTATTTTCTCGAAATTATCAAAATATCCTTTTTATTTTATTTTTTTCTGTAAAGTCTATTTTTTCTTGCAATTAGGTGCTATAATTCATTTGTTTTCTTACATATTATAAAGTGAGGTGGTACCTGCGTTGTCACAATTAGAGACTCCATTGTTCGACGTATTACTCAAACATCGGAACAGACACCCAATTCAGTTCCATATTCCAGGCCATAAGAAAGGGCAAGGTATGGACCCTGCGTTCCGAGAATTCGTCGGCGACAACGTTTTATCAATTGATTTAATTAATATTGCTCCACTAGACGATTTACATTCACCGAAGGGCGCCATTAAAGAAGCGCAAGCACTTGCTGCCCAAGCCTTTGGTGCTGATCATACATTCTTTTCCGTTCAAGGTACTAGTGGCGCCATCATGGCGATGATTCTGACCGTTGTCGGTCCAGGTGATAAAATTCTAGTACCGCGGAATGTTCATAAATCCATTATGTCGGCGATTGTTTTCGCTGGAGCAATCCCGATTTTTATTCATCCCGAAGTAGATAGTGAGTATGGTATTTCTCATGGAATATCGCCTGAAGCTGTTGAAAAAGCATTAAATGCTTATCCAGATACAAAGGCAGTTCTTGTTATTAATCCAACGTACTTCGGCTTCTCTGCAGACTTAAAGCGGATTGTCGAAATAGTCCATAGTCGCAATACTCCGGTAGTTGTCGATGAAGCACATGGTGTACACATTAAATTTCATGATGATCTTCCGTACTCTGCAATGGAAGCTGGAGCTGATATGGCCGCAACCAGCGTACATAAGCTTGGTGGTTCTATGACTCAAACGTCTATTTTAAATGTTCGTGAAGGACTTGTTTCTGCCAAACGTGTACAAGCTATACTGTCGATGCTTACAACAACATCGACATCCTATCCATTACTCGCTTCCCTTGACACAGCAAGACGTCAGCTAGCGATCCATGGTTATGATTTAATTGGGGATGCACTTCGCTTGGCCAAAGATGCACGTAAACGTATTAACCAAATTCCACATTTAAAATGTGCTGGTAAAGAAAAATTAAATTCATCAGCAACTTATGATATGGATCCTTTAAAGCTATTAATAAGCGTTAAAGATTTAGGTATCTCAGGTCATCAAGCTGAAGAGTGGCTTCGTCACAATGCAAATATTGAAGTAGAATTATCAGATCTATACAATATTTTATGTTTAGTGACATTAGGTGATACGAAAAAGGACATCAATCTTCTAATCAATGCACTTAGTCGTATGTCAAAAGCATTCGATTCAGAAGCTGCAATTACTGAAACAATGGTCAATGTTCCAGAAATCCCTGCACTTGCTATGTCACCGCGTGATGCATTTTATGCAGATACTGAAGTTGTTCCACTTGCAGAAGCGGATAATTGTATTTGCGCCGAATTCGTTATGGTATATCCCCCAGGTATTCCGATTTTTATTCCCGGGGAAATAATTACTCTAGAAAATATTCGTTATATTCAAATGAATATTGAAGCTGGTTTACCAGTACAAGGACCAGAAGATACTACATTAAAAACAATTCGCGTCATTAAAGAACGCAAACCTATTATTTAATAGTAAAGCTACCTCAGAATGGGGTAGCTTTTTGTCAATTATTAATGATAATAAAACCAAGAAGAGACCATACCAAATATAGGGAAAACAAGCCACCAATACCTCCACAAAAAATCACCAACAGTTTTGTGATCGGACTTATTTGTATCAGGAGCTGAAACTGGGGCTGAGGCTTCTAGTTTATGATATTTTTCTTCCCCTGTAATAAGCTGATCTAAAGAAATTTTATATAAATCACTTAACCTTCTTAAATTATCAATATCAGGATAGCCCTTTCCTAACTCCCATTTCGAAACGGATTGTCTTGAAATATTTAAAAAACTTGCGACATCATCTTGGGTATACTTATGTTGTTCTCTTAATTCCTTTAAACGGTTTTCTAAATTCATTGAACTTCACCTCCAACTTATCGGATTTTGATCAAATAATAATGGATTATTACACTTTATTCTAGAAGTTGTTATTTGCTAATTCGCAACGCATAGTTGCTTCCATGAACTAAGCAAAAAATTCGATTCTAGAGCATATTTCACTTACAATTATATTTCAGCAGATATCTTTTGTGCCGAAAGCGTAGTGACAGGTACGGATGTTTGGACACCCGCTGAAAGAAGTTAAAGGAGTGATGGGATGAACACATGGAATCAACGTTTCAAAACGATCGAATATGTTTATGGTGAGAAGCCAAATGCATTTATAGAAAACTATGTACACTATTTAAAAGATTATCAAAATGTGGCTGCATATGCCGAAGGTGAAGGTCGAAATGCTGTATTTTTAGCTTTACAGGGGCATACAGTAACTGCCTTTGATTATGCGGAAAGCGGTCTTGAAAAAACAAAACAACTCGCAGAAAAACATAATGTTTCGGTTCACACAAAGCTTACTGACTTACTGCAAGATGAACTACCAGTAGAAAAGTTTGATGCTGCTATTATGGTGTTTGGACATTCCCAAGCCGAGCAGCAACAAGAAGTGTTTAAGCGGATTGTAAACTCAGTAAAATCTGGTGGTCGTATTATGATGGAACTTTATTCAATTTATCAACTATCTTACGCGTCTGGTGGCCCAAGACAACTTGATTTTTTATATGACCCTTTAGATGTTCTAAAATGGTGTCAACCTTATAAGATTATCCATTTTTCCACAGGTGAACAAATGCGAAATGAAGGTATACTCCACACAGGACTTGCTCATACCATTCAATTTATTATCGAAAAAAATTAAAAAGACTATATACAGTTTATATCTGTATATAGCTTTTTTTCACAAAAACAAATAAACAAATAGCGGACATAAAAATGCGCCTACAATTGCCGTTAAGGCCATTGATAGTGAGCCTACTGATAATTCTTGTTCTCCGTATTCTCTTAATTTAACAAGCCCAACGCCATGTGAAGCACTACCTACTGCAACACCTCTACTAACGGCTGATTCAATTTTGCCGTATTTAATGACTAAAGGTCCAATAATAGCGCCTACAAACCCTGCTAGCATTACGAGTACAGCCGTTAATGGTGGAATACCGCCAATGGTCTCACTCACCTGCATACCTACAGGTGTCGTTAATGATTTAGGTAAGGCTGTCAGCAGCCAGCTTTTATTGACACCAATCCATTTCAGCATAACAAATATTGTTGCTAAGCCTGTAATCATAGCGATAAAAATACCTGACAAAATAGCATACTTATATTTCATAATGATCTTACGTTGATTATATAGAGGATAAGCTAGAGCTACAACTGCTGGACCTAGCATTTTTTGAAGCCATTGCCCTCCCTCCATATAAGTAGAATATGGAATATTAAAGATTAATAATATAACAGCACTGACGATCGTTGTCGTCACTAGTGGAATCATTAAAGGATGTGGGTAACGTTGATAAAGTTTTGTAAATAAAACGAATAAAACAACGGTGCCAGCGACAACAATAATTTCAATCAACCGTTAATTCCCCCTCTCCTTCTTCTACAACGGCTTCTGTTTCTTTTTTAGCCAGCTCTTTTTTCTCAACCATTTGACTAAGTAATCCTGTAACATAAATAGAGATTAGCGTACTTGCTATAACGGCTAGAATAATCAAGAGGCCAGTTGTTGAAAAAAGTTCAGGGTAGTCAATCACTCCTACTGTTGCAGGAATAAAAAACAAGGTTAACACGCCAATTAAGAAACCGGCTCCATCTTGAATGTATTCTACTTTAATTATTTTGAAATTGAGTGAAAGTGCTAGTAATAGTAATCCAATTACACTTCCTGGAAGAGGTACATGTAGTAAAGCCACAATACCGACACCCATGTAATAAAAAATATTGAGTATCCCAATCTGAACAATAATACGAACAACTCTCTTTAACGTCGAAGCAAAATTTTCGTTCAACATTTCGCCACATTTCACCCCCTATAACGTTCATTCTACATCTGCAGGAATTTTCTGTCTATTATAATTTTAGGAAAACAATAGAAAAAAAAGGATAACTACAAAACACTTTGAGCCATCCTTTTTCTATATAACTTAAATAGGTTGTCTAAAACTGTTCTACATTCATTCGTTAGACACCAGTAAATGGGGGTCATCACCATAACGTGTGGTTGATTTCCGCTCCGGCTGGGCGCTTTCCTGGGGGCGTCCGATGAGCCGCTTCACTCGCATAGCTCGCTCCGGGGTCTCGGGCCAACACGATGTTGGTCACGAAGGCGTTATCACAGGATGTGATGCTTTAGCCTTCGTTCCTCTATTGCTAATCCCCAAGGAGTCGCCCATCCTCCGCTCCAATCAACTTATTTACAAAGTAAGCGTTTTAACAAATGTCATCCATAACTTTTGGTGATGGGCCTTAAATATTCCTTTTCTCAAAAAATTACTAGTTAAGGCTTTTCTATAATGCATGTCCTGAACCACCATCAATGTTTACAGAAGTTCCTGTCACATAACTAGCTGCATCTGATACTAAAAAAGTAATGACATTCGCCGCCTCTTGAGTATCCCCTATCCGACCAAGCGGAATCGTTTGACCTACAGTACGGGAATAATTTTCCCACGATAATTCTGGCGCTTCTTCTTTCCACTTCTTCTCTATTTGATCACTACGAATAAGCCCAATACAAACAGAATTCACACGAATATTATCTTTACCTAAGTCTTTGCTCATAGCCTTTGTTAACGCAAGTCCTGCCGCACGACTTACAGTAGTGGGGAGTGAGTTTGCTGGTGGTGTTTTAGCCATTACCGCAGTCACATTAACTATTGCACCACCACCAACCTTACGCAAATGAGGTGTAGCATATTTTGAACAATTGACAGCACCAAACACTTTTAAATCTATATCAGCTTGCCATAGCTCACTACTAACCGATTCAAATGGATGAGCTGAAGCTGTCCCTGCATTATTAATAAGAATATCAAGGCGACCAAAATGTTCTATTGCTCGCTCAATTAAGTACTTACAATCTTTTTCCTTTGTAATATCAGTCGGTACAATTAAAACGTCCTCGCCTGTTTCGTTTTTAATACAACCAGCAGCCACTTGAAGCTGTTTTTCACCACGACCACAAAGTACAACCTTTGCCCCCTCTTTCACAAGCTGCATCGCTGTATAATAACCAATCCCCTTACTTGAACCTGTAATAACTGCTACTTTCCCCTTTAAGCCTAGTTCCATTGTTATCACCCCAGTTTTTTGTTCAACTTCTCTTGTTACACAAACATCGATAGCATTTTCGAATATCTAACAGTTAATTTCTGAGACTATCTAACACATTCGCTAAATCTATTCGGTATTTACTATAATCCAAGCCGAATTATATTTTTAGAATATTCATTCGATAGTATTACTTTATCAAAATTACAAGTAATATACAAAAAAACGGCTACAAAGCACATGCTTTATAGCCGTTTTTATAAACTTTATTATTTTTTTGCTACAATATGGATTGGATTGCCAAGTAATACTTCAGCAGCTTCCATTGTAATTTCACCTAATGTTGGGTGAGCATGGATTGTTAACGCGATATCTTCAGCAGTCATACCGCCTTCAATTGCTAAGCCCATTTCAGCGATCATATCTGATGCACCAGCACCTACGATTTGAGCACCGATTAATAAGCCATCTTCTTTACGCGCAACAAGCTTCACGAAACCTTCTGTTTGGTTTAATGCAAGTGCACGACCATTTACTGCGAATGGGAATTTCGCTGCAGTGTATTCAATGCCTTCAGCTTTCGCTTCATCTTCATTATAACCAACTGTTGCCATTTCTGGATCTGTGAAGCATACAGCAGGAATAGCTAAATAATCAACGATTGATTTTTCACCAGCGATTGCTTCAGCAGCAACTTTACCTTCATAAGATGCTTTATGAGCAAGTTGAGGACCAGCTACAATATCACCAATTGCATAGATGTTTGGAATATTTGTACGACATTGTTTGTCAACATTGATAAGACCACGTTCACCGAATTCAATACCGATTTCAGCAAGGCCCATTTCATCTGTATTTGGACGACGACCTACAGTTACTAATACATAGTCAGCTTCAACTTTTTTCTCTTCTCCGCCAACTTCATATGTTACTACTACGCCGTTTTCTGTTTCTTCAACGCCTTTTGCAGATGCGTTTACTTCCATTTCAACGCCTTTCTTTTTAAGGCCTTTTTTCACGATTTGTGTCATTTGTTTTTCGAAACCAGCTAAGATATCTTTTCCGCCTTCGATAATTGTTACTTGTGAGCCAAGATTAGCATAAGCTGAACCTAACTCTGTACCAATATAACCTCCACCGATAACGACTAATTTACCTGGTACTTCTTGTAAAGAAAGTGCGCCAGTAGAATTTAGTACGCGTTTAGAGAATTTGAATGTTGGAATTTCAACTGGACGAGAACCTGTTGCGATAATTACATTGTTAAATGTGTAAGTTTGAGCAGATTCACCATTGATGATACGCACTGAATGAGCGTCAACGAAATAAGCTTCACCTTGTACAATTTCAACTTTATTACCTTTAAGTAAGCCTTCAACACCGCCAGTTAATTTTTTAACAACGCTGTCTTTAAATGCTTGTGCTTTTGAGAAGTCTAATTTCACGTCAGAAGCGATGATACCCATGTCATCTGAATGTTTAGCATGCTCAAAACGGTGACCTACTGAAATTAATGCTTTTGATGGGATACAACCTACGTTTAAGCACACACCACCAAGTACATTTTTTTCAACGATTGTTACTTTTTGGCCAGTTTGAGCTGCACGGATTGCGGCTACATATCCTCCAGGACCTGAACCAATGACAAGAGTATCTGTTTCGATTGGAAAATCTCCTACTACCATTTTTGTTACGCCTCCATTAATAATAATTCTGGTTCACTTAACAAACGCTTTAAGTGATTTAAAGCATTTTGCGCAGTGGCTCCATCGATCATACGATGATCAAAGCTCAATGATAATGCTAACACAGGTGCGGCTACAATTTCACCATTTTTTATTACAGGTTTTTCTGATATTCGACCAATACCTAGAATTGCTACTTCAGGATGATTAATTACCGGAGTAAACCATTGTCCTCCTGCAGAGCCGATATTCGTAATCGACATCGAAGCGCCCTTCATTTCATGTGGTGCAAGTTTGCCTTCACGTGCTTTAGTCGCTAAGTCATTAATCTCATTTGATACTGCAAAAACAGATTTACGATCTGCGTGCTTAATAACTGGTACTAACAAGCCTTTTTCTGTATCTGCTGCAATACCAATATTATAATAATGCTTCTGAATAATTTCTTGTGTTGCATCATCTAATGAGCGGTTAAATTCTGGGAATTCGCGTAAAGTTGAAATAAGCGCTTTAACTACGTATGGTAAGTACGTTAATTTGACACCTTTTTCAGCAGCGATATCTTTGAATTTTTTGCGATGTGCTACTAGAGCTGTTACATCGACTTCATCCATTAGTGTAACATGTGGAGCCGTTTGTTTCGAGTGAACCATCGCTTTTGCAATCGCTTTTCGAATGCCCGACATTTTCTCACGTGTTTCCGGGAAATCACCTTCAAGGACTACTGGCGCAGCTGGTGCAGTAGTTTCTTGCTGAACAGCTTCTTCATTAGCTACAGTTGCTACTTCAACCTCTACAGCGCCTCCACCTTTTAGGAAATTCTCAATATCTTGTTTTAAAATACGACCATTTTTGCCTGTACCTTTAACTTCACGAATATTAACATCATGCTCTCGTGCAAATTTACGTACTGAAGGCATTGCGATGACACGCTTATTGTCATCAGCTACAGTTACAGCTTCAGTCTTTTCAGTAGCTTTTTCTGGAGCCTGCTCATCTTTAACAGGTGCCTTCTCTACTTTCTGACCAGACTCAGCTGTTGCTTGAACTTGAGCCTCTGTTTTCGCTTCAGCATGGTCATCACCTTTTAGCTTTAAGTCTTCATAGCCAGGTGCATCAAAGCGGATTAAGACATCACCAACAACCGCTACTGTACCTTCTCCTACTAAAACTTCCTCTACTTTCCCTTCAACCGGAGAAGGAATTTCTACTACCGCTTTGTCATTTTGTACTTCACAAAGAATATCATCTTCTTTTACTGTATCTCCAGCTTTAACGAACCATTTCACGATTTCGCCTTCGTGAATACCCTCGCCTATGTCTGGTAATCTAAATTCAAATGCCATGTGTACCCATCCTTTCTATATTACCGTCGTTTAGAAGCTACATTAGAATGTTAAAACTTTTTTTGCTGTTTCCATTACATCTTTATAGTTTGGTAACCAAACACCTTCAGCTTGTGGGAATGGGTACACAGTATCAGGTGCAGCCACACGAAGTACAGGTGCTTCTAAGCTTAAAATCGCGCGTTCTGTAATTTCAGCCACAACATTTGCAGCAATACCTGCTTGTTTTTGAGCCTCTTGTACAACGATTGCACGACCTGTTTTTTCAACTGACGCGATAATTGTTTCAATATCAATTGGTTGGATTGTACGTAAATCAATAACTTCTACAGAGTGACCTTCTTTTTCTAGTTCTTCTGCAGCTTTTAAGCTTTCGTGAACCATCAAACCATAGGCAATAATTGTTAGATCTTTACCTTCACGTTTTACATCCGCTTTACCTAGTGGAATTTCGTATGCTTCCTCTGGTACCTCTTCACGGAATGAACGATATAATTTTAAATGCTCTAAGAAAATTACTGGGTTATCATTTCGAATAGATGAAATCAGTAAGCCTTTCGCATCGTACGGTGTAGACGGTACAACAACCGTTAACCCTGGTTGTGCTGTCATTAAACTCTCTAAGCTATCTGAGTGCATTTCTGGTGTATGTACACCACCACCAAATGGAGAGCGGATTGTTACTGGCGCATTATAGACACCACCGCTACGATAGCTCATACGTGCTAATTGACCACTAATTGAATCCATTACTTCATAAACAAAGCCAAAGAACTGAATTTCAGGAACTGGACGGAAACCTTGAAGAGAAAGTCCGACTGCTAAGCCACCAATACCTGACTCTGCTAATGGAGTATCGAAAACGCGGTCAACACCGAATTCTTTTTGTAGGCCTTCAGTTGCGCGGAATACCCCACCATTGACACCTACATCTTCCCCGAATACAAGAACGTTTTCATCGTTCTTTAATTCTGTGCGAAGTGCATCTGTAATTGCTTGAATCATTGTCATTTGTGCCATAGGTTATTTCGACTCCTTCTCTTTATAGATTTCATATTGTTCTTTTAAATTTGATGGCATTTCGCCTTTATACATGTTTTCCATTAACTGTGTTACTTTTTGTTTTGGAGCAGCATCGGCTTTCTTGATTGCCTCTTTAATTTCTTCTTTTGCACGCTCAATAACAGCCTCTTCTTTTTGCTCATCCCATAAACCTTTCGCTTCTAGATATTTACGGAAGCGTACAAGAGGGTCTTTTTGCGCCCATTCAGTATCTGTATCCGATGTACGGTAACGCGTTGGGTCATCCCCTGCCATTGTATGAGGACCATAGCGATAGCACAGTGTTTCAATTAAAGTTGGACCTTCGCCATTAACTGCGCGCTCACGTGCATCACGTGTTGCTACGTAAACTGCTAGCGCATCCATTCCATCAACTAAAATACTTGGTAAGCCTGCTGCTACACCTTTTTGAGCAATTGTTTTCGCAGCTGTTTGTAATTCACGAGGTGTTGAAATTGCATATTGGTTATTTTGTACAATGAAGATTGCTGGTGATTTAAACGCACCTGCAAAGTTAATGCCTTCATAGAAATCCCCTTGCGATGAACCACCATCACCTGTATAAGTGACAGCCACAGCCTTTTTACCACGTTTTTGAATACCAAGAGCTACACCTGCAGCTTGAATATATTGTGCACCGATAATGATTTGAGGTGCTAATACGTTTACCCCTTCAGGAACTTGATTTCCCATAAAATGACCACGTGAGAATAAAAACGCTTTATCTAAAGGTAAACCATGCCATACGATTTGTGGTACATCACGGTAACCTGGTAAAATCCAGTCTTCTTTTTCTAATGCAAAGTGTGAAGCAAGTTGTGAAGCTTCTTGCCCAGCCGTTGGTGCATAGAAGCCTAATCGACCTTGACGGTTAAGAGAAATGGAACGTTGGTCTAAAATACGTGTATAAACCATACGCGTCATTAACTCAACTAGCTCCTCATCAGATAACTTTGGGTCTGCCTCGTCATTTATAATTTCGCCTTCTTCATTCAAAATTTGAAACATTTCAAATTTATCTTCTATTTCAGTTAGCGTTTGTTTAGCGTCAAAAATATTATTGTTTTTCTTGCCCATTTGTCACATCTCCCTTTCAGCTGTATTAAAATAAATCACCATTTCAACTAGTACAACTTATTCTTTGCACTCAGTATACTGAATAAAATACTGTCGGTCAATCATATAATTCGCGTGTAAACAAAGATTTTTTCTAACATAACAAATAAACAAACCTGTCCCACACTGTACCACCAATAAAGAAAAACTGTATTATAACACCTTGTCGAAAGTACACAATTATTTAGTTCCCCTACATGATTACCAATAGTAGAATGCCCAGTTCTAGACAATCTAATAGCTTTAGAAAAATTTTTAAGTATATTCAAATAAGGTCTTTTTTCATGTGATTGTTTTAAGACGTGGTGTATACTTATAAGTAAGCACCACAAAGTTGAAAGGAAGATTTATATATGATTTTAATGGATGATATTATTCGCGAAGGTCATCCGACTTTACGCACAAAAGCCGAGGAGGTCAAATTCCCTTTAACTGATGAAGTAAGACAGCTTGCAGAAGACATGCTTCAATATTTAATAAACAGCCAAGATCCTGAAATGGCAGATAAATATAATTTACGCGGCGGTATTGGATTAGCTGCCAATCAAGTAAATAGTCTACATCGAATGTTTGCCCTTCATTTGCCTGATGACAATGGCGAACAATTAAGTTTTGTAGCGATCAACCCAAAAATCGTTAGCCACTCTGTAGAAAACTCATACCTTGCAGCAGGTGAGGGCTGCCTTTCTGTAGACCGCAATGTTCCAGGCTATGTACCACGTCATGCTCGTGTTACAGTTAAATTTAAAACAATTGACGGCGAAGAGAAGAAAATGCGACTTAAAGGCTTACCTGCTATAGCCTTCCAACACGAATTAGACCACCTAAACGGCATTCTGTTTTACGATCGTATCAATGAAAAAAATCCATTTGCGGAAATTCCAGATTCTACACCATACGAGCGCGATTAGGAGCATAGAACGAAAGCAAACCCCTGCAGTTACTATAAACTGCGGGGTCTACTTTTTTACAAGCTCGTTTCGATCTTCTACCCATCATTTTCAACTTTATTTTTATGATATTTCTATCCCTGGTTCTAAATGTTCATTTATTTTTTCCAGCAGTACAGGCAGCTCTTCCATTGTTTGAATCGTATAATGTGCACCTGTTTCTTTAAATACTCGTGCTGTTTTTTCAATAGTTACTTGCTGCTCTTCTTCAGATAAAGCCATAAACTCTTCTTCAGATAACCCCATCTCAGAGCTTCCAACAATAACACCAACAGCCCAGACCCCTGCATTTAAAGCCTCTCGAATATCTGAAGTTGTATCTCCAACCTTCACAACTTGCTTCGTGGCCTCAATACCTAATGCCTCCATATTTTTAAAAATCATATATGGGTACGGACGTCCTTTATCTCCTACTTGAGTAGGCGTTACTAAAAAATCAGGTTCATATCCTTTTGCCGCTGCATATTGAGTCACTACCTCCATCATAGCGTCTGTATATCCCGTCGTAGAACCGATACGAATACCCTCTTCCCTTAATCGATGCACCGTTTCTTTCACATGCTGAATCGGATCTGTGTAAGTAGCTAACGATTCCATTAGCTTTGATTCAAACTGCCTATATAATGCTAGGACATCCTGTTCCGTAAAATCTCGGCCATATTTTCGGTTCCATACCTCACGAATTCTAGGCATTTTGAGCATTGTACGAATATGATCGATTTTCAGCATGCCCATTGGTTTACGCGCTTCCTCTAGCGTTACCTTGATTCCCGCATCTTCAAAAACCGTCAAGAAAACATTCACAGGAGCAAAGCAACCAAAATCAACGGTTGTACCTGCCCAATCAAAAATAACACCTTTAACCTTCATTACTCATCACCGCCATATAATTTTCGATAACCTTACATAATGTAGTCATATCGTCTTCATGAATATCCCCAATATTGCCAATTCGGAATGTATCCACATCTGTTAATTTCCCTGGATAAATAACAAAACCTGATTTTTTCATCGCACCATAGAAATGCTCGAAGGAAAACCCTTCATTAGGGAATAAAAACGTTGTAATAATAGGTGATTGTAGCTCCTCTGAAATATAGGCATTAAACCCAAGTGCTTTTAAACGAGAGCGAAGTATATGATTATTATTCGCATATCGTGCGTAGCGAGCATGTATTCCACCTTCTTCTGCGAGCTCCTCTAATGCCTTCGCAAAAGCTGCCACTACATGTGTAGGTGATGTAAAACGCCATTTTCCATCTAGTTTCATCACTTCCCACTGATTATATAAATCTAACGCAACGCTTCTCGCTTGCCCTTTGCACTTTTCTAACTCCTCTATTCTTGCAATAACAAACCCGAACCCCGGCACCCCCTGGATACATTTATTGGCACTGCTAATTAAATAATCAATCCCTAATGCCGATACATCCATCGGTACGCCACCAAAGCTACTCATTGCATCAACGATAAACGTTTTGTCCAACCCTTTCACAACGTCTCCTATTTCACTAATAGGATTTAAAATTCCAGTTGTCGTCTCACAATGTACAATAGCAACATGTGTTATTGTTGAATCATTTTCCAACAGTGCTTTAATTTCGAATGGAGACGGTTGTTCATTATAAGGAACACTATAGACCGAATGCTGTAGCTTAAGCACTTTGGCCATTTCTACAATGCGTTCACCGTAAGCACCATTTGTGATAATAAGGACTTTATCTCCCTCACCAATTGCCGTTGTTAACACAGATTCTACAACAAAACTACCACTTCCTTGCATAAGAACAGTTGTATAATCTGGTTCTTTCACTTGCGCTAACTCTAAAAGCTGCTTACGTATTGTTTGCGTGACATTTTTATAATCATCGTCCCATGTGCAACGATCCTTTAACATCACTTGTTTTACTGTTTTTGTTGTCGTTAATGGTCCTGGTGTTAATAATTTATAGTTGTTCATAAAATTAATAGCTCCTTATCGTTGTGCTTCTTTAAAGAACGCTTGATGTTTTTCTAATAAATCTACCGTTAATGTTGTGTCCCATTTCTTTAAATATTTAGGAACAAACTCTTCATTTACTTGTTCACTTTCATAAAGGGCAACAGGATATTGCTTCAACAAATCAGGACGGGCATCTGTTGCTATTACTTTGGCTATTTCGCGCGCTAACGCTTCATCCCCCTCTTTATCTACCACAGCCACTGATTCTGTTAATGTAAAGTTACCTTCCTTTGGATCGATGTAATCAATCGGCAACCCTTCTTTTTTAGCATCGATCGCCTGAATACGTAGGCCAAACCCTACAGCTACCTCGCCCGTTTTTACTTTTTTAATTGGTCCTGAACCTGAACTTTCAATATGTGGTCCAGCATTTTTGATTAAATCAGCTAATATTTGTTTACCTTCTTTTTCTCCATACTCATTAATAATTGCTTGTACTAACAACCAACCTGTTGAAGAGTCAAGAATATTAGGAAATGACAATAAATCTTTATAGGCAGGGTTTGTTAAATCCTTTATAGATGTTGGAACTGGCAAATCTTTTTGTTTTAACAAATCCGTATTGATAAAAATCGAGCCGATATTCCCTAAAATCGGTAACGCAAATGTAGAGCCATCATCTAGAGGCTTTAAATCAGAAGATAAATCTACAAACATTGACTGAGATTTTTGCGCACTTTCAATAAAATAAGAAGCCGTTGTAACGACATCCGCCTCAATGTCTTTCCCCTCCGCCATTATTTTCCCACCCAGTTCAGAAGTTCCGAATGATTGGATTAAATATTTACCTTCGTAACCCTTTTTATCTAATGTTGCTTCCATTACTTGAATGGCTTCATCATCCGCATTTGAATAAATAATGACTTGATCTTTCGAACCCGCTTCCGCTCCTCCACAAGCAGCTAAAACAATTGCAGAGCTAACTGTACCTAACATCATTACCGTTGATTTTTTCATCTTTATGCTCCTTTGTTTTTTCTTTAGGTGTTGCTATATAATCACAACCTAATTTCACAATAAGGTTTGTGCATAAAATAAAAATCGATAGGACAAAAATATCTGTATACTTCGCAAAATGTTGAAGTTCTTTTATACGTGTCGATACAAGCATCGTTTTCGTACTGACAAGGAAAATCACCCCACTAACAGTCACCATAGCGTTTAAAAAATAATAGCTAAACATTTGATAAATCGTAGGCCTGATATTCGGCAATATAACGCGAATAACCGTTTTTAACCACGAATCTTTTAATAGTTCCGCCGTTACTTCCCATGTCGGATCCATTTTTTGCAATGAATTTTTCGCCATTAAATATGGTGTTGTAAAGAAGTGAACAATATTACACGCAATAATGATAAGGAAAGTCCCTTTTAAGGTACTTCCGTTAAAGAAAAACAAATAAGAAAGACCAAGTACCATGCCTGGCACAGTATTCGTAATCATCGAAGCAAAATCTAAGCTTTTCTTCCCTTTAAGTGGCGTTCGTACATTTAATAGAGCGGCTACAAATGCTACACCTACACCTAAAACAGCTGTCAAAACAGCAACAATTAGTGAATTCATATAGACTTGCTTCAAGCCTTGTTCAGCTAAAACGTTTTTCACATGCTCTATAGTAAAGCCGAAATCATATGGATAGCCCTTGGTAAAAGGTACTATAAATATTGTTGAAAACATGATTAACACTGAACCTACACAGACCAATGAGAAAACAGTAAATATCAAATCACGTAACCGATGAACAACGAGGTCACTTTTAGAAACTTGCTTATATTGAAAATTAAATCGTTCTAAAATAGTTAACATAACAACTCCAAGTACAGCAGGTACTAACATTAAAATCGAAATCACTGCACCTCTCTCGAAATGTACAATGGAGCCAAGCATTGCTTGATATAGCTCAGTTGCAATAACTTTGTAGCCTCCACCAACTGACGCGGGGATCCCGAAATCTGTAAAGCTTAAAACAAACGATAATATGAATGCCCCACCAATCGCCCCTAGCATCGGTCGCAATACTGTATGATAAAATCTTCGTAATGGACGATCATGCATCAGCATGGAAACTAGCAGAAAACGTTTATCAATGTATTGCATAGAATTTTGCATTAATATAAAGGCAACAGGTAATGTATAAAGTACATAACCAATTAACAAACCGTTAAATCCATATACCGTAAACAAGGGCTGACCAAATATCTTCGTAATAATCCCTTGATTGCCAAAGGTATAAATTAGTACAAAACCATATGTAATGGTCGGTAATAGCATCGGCAATGTAATACCAACTTGGACAAGCTTTTTCGTAGAGCGGTGCATCGTTGTAAAATGCACAGCATAGGCCAATAAAAAAGCTAAAATTGTCGTAATCAAAGCCGCTACTAAAGAGACTTGAAAACTATTTAAAAACGCATCACGAATCTCTACATTTTGCAATGTTTCCACATAGTTTTGAATGGTGATGGCCTTCCCCTTTTTTAAAGACTGCCAAAACATATAAAGTAACGGAACAATTAAAAAGAATACTAAAAAGAAAAGAATCGGCAGAAAAATCAATTTCATCATTTTATTTGTTTTAAGCATAAGATTCTCCAAATAGTTGATAAATGTTATGACGTTTTATATGAAGCTGCCTTAATATAAAATCTTCCACAAATTTATTTTCTGGCGTATTTACTATTTCTTGCGGCGTTCCAAATTGCGAAACAGTTCCTTCATTAATAATTAACACTTTATCCGATAGTGTGAGAGCCTCCTCTGGATCATGAGTTACAATGATTGTCGTTAAATTAAATTGGCGAGCAATGGATTGAATACGTTCCTTAATCGATTCTTTTATTACTCCATCAAGCGCACTTAACGGTTCATCCAACAATAAAATTTTAGGTTGCATGACAAGTGTTCTAGCTATAGAGACACGCTGTTTTTGTCCACCTGACAATTCATGAATCTTTTTATGTAAATGTGGAGTCAGTTCTAAAAAGTCTATATATTCCTGAACCTCCGCTTTTGACATTCCTTCTTTTTTATTTTTTAAACCATACACGATGTTGTCATACGCATTTAAATGCGGAAACAATGCAAAGTCCTGAAAAACAATATTAAACCCTCGATCTCGCATTGATTGTTTCGATATATCTTGTCCATTGAAAAAAAGCTGTCCATTCGTTTGTTTTGTAAGACCTAAAATAATATTGAGTAAAGTTGTTTTTCCACAGCCACTCGGTCCTAGTAAAGAAACTATTTCACCAGATTGAATGCTTAAATTTATATTCTCTATAACTTTTTTATTTTTATAGTTTTTCGAGATATTTTTTAGTTCTAACAAATCCTTCACCTCTCTTTAGTTCTTAGTTTTAGTTTAGGGGCAATTTGTAAAGGAAATTACGGATTTGTGTAAATGTTGAGTAAATCATGACCAAGTGTTGACAAAGTTATAAGTATTTTGGGTAAATAATAAGGAGAGGTGATGAAATGTATACAATAGAAAGGCAACAGCTTATTTTGCAATTTGTACGGAAACATAAGGTAGTAAAATTAGTAACACTAACAAATGAGTTCAACGTATCCATGGAAACAATCCGTCGTGATATTCAACAACTTGTTCAAGAAAAGAAAATCGAGAAGTTTTATGGCGGTGTAAAATATATTGAGCCTGTTGAGGGATTGATTGATCACAGACTTCATGAACAGCTACCAGAAAAAATCGCTATTGCAAAAGCATGTGCTTCTTTAGTACAAGACGGGGAATGTATTTTTATAGATAGCGGAACAACCACATACCAAATGACACCATTTTTATTAGAGAAAGAAAAATTAACTGTCATTACAAACTCACTTCCAGTAGCCTTTGATTTAATTGGCTCCAATATCGAAGTGATTATCCTCGGTGGTAAAATTCGACATTCCGAAAAATCTGTAACGTCTAATGATTTCCTCTTCCGCTTCGATCACCTTAATATTAATAAAGCTTTTATTTGTGCTAGTGGCGTATCGATTGAAAAAGGAATTTCCGATTTCAATTTAGAAGAGGCTATTACCCGGAAACAAATTATAAATATTTCTCAAACTGTCTTTGTAGCAGCAGACTCTTCAAAATTTAACAAAGATGTCGCTATTCAAGTTTGTCCAGTAAATGAGGTAGATATGATTATTACTGATTACGCTCTACCAGAAGACACGATCAATCATTTCACGGATAAAGGTATACAACTAAAAATAGTAAAAACAAACATTAAAGACACTGAATAATTTACTAAATACAAAAGCAACTAGTTGTAAGAATTGATTAACAACTAGTTGCTTCTTTAGTTTCTTTTTTCAATCATTTATGCCTGCAGATGTCTTTTGCGCGAAAGCGGAGCGGCAGCGACAATAGGATGCAGGTCAATTAGCCTATATCCTTTATTAACGCGCCGGAGGCTTTACTTATTTCAGCGGATGTTTGAACCCGCTGAAATTAGTTAGATAATATTTAATTGGCGCATGATTTTAGCAAGACCATCCTCGTCCACATGCTCTGCAACATGAGTAGCAACAGCCTTCACTCTCTCATGTCCATTCCCCATCGCCACGCCAGTCCCAACAGCTTGCAACATTTCAATATCGTTGAGTCCATCCCCAAAAGCAATCGCATCATTTAACGTCAGCCCTATCTTCTCAAGGACCTTTTCAATACCAGCAGCCTTCGAGCCTCCCTTCGGTAAAATATCACAAGAATAGTGATGCCAGCGTACAAACTGCACGTTTGGAAATGCCTTACGATATAAATGTTCATCTTTTTCTTCCATAAAAATAAGTGTTTGATAGACATCGTTCTGCATATAATAAGTTGAGTCTATAGTTGGATACTCGTATTTCAATGTATTTAGACTTTCTACTACCATATCGTTATTTCCTACAGATGCAATCATACGCTTGTCGTCTAAAAATACTACAGGTTCATTTCGCGCTTCACCAAAGGCAATGATTTTGGCTAGTTCATCTTTTCCAACACCATTTGCATAGATAACCTCACCACGATAAACAACATATTGTCCGTTAAATGTCACATACGTATTAATATCTAGCTCTTCTAGTAAGGATTGAATCATGAAAGGTGCACGTCCAGTTGCAATCGCTATCTCATATCCATTACGACGAGCTTCAAGAAGTGCCCCTTTCGCAGAAGCCGGTAATATTTTCTCACTATTATAAAGTGTACCATCTACATCAAAAAATAATATTTTCTTCATCTTATAGTCCCCTTCATTATGTATTATTCTGCAAGGTTAATGACTTTACAGAGGCAATATTTTTTATTATAATGATCCTAAGGAGTGATGTGCCATGTTGAAGAAATTCAAACGTAAATTGTTGAAGCAACTTCGCGGCATACTCGGAAAAAAATCAATTGCCTAACATTTGCCCTTCATTATTTGAAGGGCTTTTCTTTATTTTAGAGTAACTGCGTGATAATATAAAGGAAATGCATTTATTTGGCTATGTGCAACCACTGTCTCATTGCTTAATTCAATTACACCTTGTTGTAATTACGTCTGGATTGTAACACTGAGAATACAAGAACTTCAAACGCCTAATTTCTTCTTTTGCTTACTAGAAATTTGCTGTTTTTTCTTGTAGTACGTGTGTGGTATTAGTCAAAGGTGCAAGAAAATTGTACGCAATTAAAGGAGAGCAAACTATGATTTACAAAGTTTATTATCAAGAAAAAGCAAATGAAATTCCAGTTCGCGAAAACACTAAAAGTCTATACCTAGAAGCTGCTTCAGAACGCGAAGTACGTGAAAAGCTAAAAGACCGAAACTACAACATCGAGTTCGTTCAATTGCTTGAAGGTAACTATTTAGTCTACGAACAAGCAAGCCCGAACTTTATCTTGGAGGAAATTTAACAAACATGAAGTTTGTTAAAAATGACCAAGCAGCTGTTTTCGCGCTCGGCGGACTGGGCGAAATCGGCAAAAACACTTACGGCGTTCAATTTCAAGATGAAATCATTTTAATTGATGCCGGCATTAAATTCCCAGAAGACGACTTACTCGGTATTGATTACGTTATTCCGGATTATACGTATTTAGTACGCAACGTTGACAAAATTAAAGGATTATTTATTACACATGGACACGAAGACCATATCGGTGGTATTCCCTACTTATTACGTCAAGTAAATGTCCCTGTCTATGGCGGTAAGCTTGCACTTGGTTTATTACGCAATAAGTTAGACGAGCATGGCTTACTACGTACAACAAAGCTTATCGAAATTAAAGAAGAAGATGTTATAAAGTTCAGAAAAACATCTGTTAGCTTCTTTAGAACAACACATAGTATTCCAGATGCTTACGGAATCGTTGTAAAAACACCACCTGGTAACATCGTGCATACAGGTGACTTTAAATTTGACTTTACACCTGTAGGAGAGCCAGCTAACTTAACAAAAATGGCTGAAATCGGCCGTGATGGCGTACTGTGCTTACTTTCAGATAGTACGAATGCAGAAAAGCCGAACTTCACAATGTCAGAGCGTACAGTTGGTAAAAGTATCGATGAAATTTTCCGTAAGGTTGATAGTCGTATTATTTTCGCAACTTTCGCATCTAACATTCACCGTTTACAGCAAGCAACAGATGCTGCAATAAAATACGGAAGAAAAATTGCTGTCTTCGGACGTTCAATGGATAATGCCATTACAATTGGTCGTGAACTAGGCTATATTAATGCACCAAAGGATACATTTATTGATGCCCAAAGCATTAATCGTCTTCCTGCCAATGAAGTAATGATATTATGTACAGGCTCTCAAGGTGAACCAATGGCTGCTCTTTCTCGTATTGCCAATGGTACACATCGTCAAATCCAAATCCAGCCTGGTGACACAGTTGTCTTCTCTTCTTCACCAGTACCAGGAAATACAGTAAGTGTAAACAAGATCATCAACTTACTTTTCCGTGCAGGGGCAGAAGTTATACATGGTGCACTAAATAATATCCATACTTCTGGTCACGGTTCACAGGAAGAACAAAAATTGATGTTGCGCTTAATGAAGCCTAAATTCTTTATGCCAATTCACGGTGAATTCCGTATGTTGAAAATGCATACTCATCTAGCAGAAGATTGTGATGTTCCGCTTGATAATACATTCGTCATGGAGAATGGTGACGTGCTAGCATTAAGTGCCAACGAAGCACATGTAGCAGGTCGTATTCCTTCAGGAGACGTTTATATTGATGGCAATGGTATCGGAGATATCGGTAATATCGTATTACGCGATCGACGCATTCTTTCTGAAGAAGGTTTAGTGATCGTTGTTGTAAGTGTGGATATGGAAAACCAAAAAATCGTTTCCGGTCCAGACATTATTTCACGAGGCTTTGTTTACATGCGTGAGTCAGGTACGATGATTAATGAAGCACAAAAAATGCTAAACCGTCACCTAAACGAGACCATTCAAGGCAAAACTCCTCAATGGACTGAGCTGAAAAATGAAATTACCGACGTTTTAGGACCATATTTATTTGAAAAAACAAAACGACGCCCTATGATTTTACCGATAATTATGGAGGTTTAACATCATTAAAAAACTACGCAAAATTGCGTAGTTTTTTTATTTTCATTTTTTTGGAACCTCTTTGCTCTTTTTTTCGTATATAGTATGACGACTCTAAAACCATTTCAAACGACAATGAATTAGAGTAATTATATCCCTATTTTAACACTATCAGAAACCCTGCCCACACTTCTAGTCACCTAGACTATTTCTTAATTGCCGCTAACACTTCAAGTTTTCTTACAGTATTCTTTAATCTTAACTAATTTCGCAGTGTCATAACTTTAACTATCGTTACAGACACTGTTAAATGTAGATAAGGATCGCTCACCCGTCTTAGAGTGTGCAATCCTATCCTTATGCCTACATATTAAAGTATTTAGCTATTACATAAGCAATCCAACGATAATCTGGCTGCAAGCGTATGTTTTCAATTAAACCTTTTATAATCGGTTTACTATAGGTTGGATTTTCGACTTGTTCTTTTAATAATTCTAGAGACTCGCGTTCTATAGTTTCTATTAAGCCATCTAGATGTTGTTCGATTAATTCTAGCAAAGATTCCTTTGAAAATTCTTCATTACAAGGTTTTGCTGTTAATTGAACGAGTTCTTCGGTCATAAATGGAATCGTTGTATACCTTGCAAGAATTTCCGTCTTTTCAGCTAGAGATTTAGACAATTGATCTAAATCGAGTGGTATATCAGAAAAAATAAAAAGTTCTGAATAACTTTTCATGAATCCTTTAATGCAATACATAACATCATATTTTGTTTCGTCGAGTTCATCCTGATATAGCTGCTCAAGCATATAGATAATCGACTTAGACATCTCGACATCATAGGCAATTATTTTCTGAAACAATTCTTTTTTTGTAAGAAGTACTTTCTCATTAAAAAACACACGGGCAGATGCAGCATGTTTTTTAAAAGCTTGAAAAATACTTTTGTAAAATTCAACTAAAATGATATCTTTACTAAGTGAACTTCTGACTACTTGGTCAACGTCAGTGACAAACTGTTGTAGATAATTCTCTACCATTGAAATTAGAAGCTCGTCTTTTGTTTTGAAAGATAAATAAAATGCGCCTTTTGAAATCCCACATCGTTCTGTAATTTGCTGTACAGATGTAGCTTCAAAGCCTTGTTCTGAGAATAGCTCCAACGCTTTCTCCATAATAAGTTGCTTTTTTAACATACTTTTAATTCTCTCCTAATGTGTTTCATTGACAAATGACCGATTAGTCATTAGTATATATAACGAAATCTAGTTAGTCAATAAAGGGTAGGTGTGAAGGTGAAAGGTTTAGTTAATTTCGTATTGAAAAACAAATTGGCAGTGTGGTTATTAACAATTATCATCACTGTCTCTGGTATTTATTCAGGTACAAAAATGAAAATGGAATCCATACCTGACATTTCTATACCATATTTAATTGTAATGGGTGTTTATCCTGGTGCAACACCTGAACAGGTAATGAATGAGCTTTCCATACCATTTGAAAAATCAATTGAAAGCTTAGAAGATGTAAAAGCAGTTTACTCATCATCCTCTTCAAACGTAGCACAAGTTCAAGTGGAATATGACTATGGAATTGATATGGATGAGAAAAAACGCCAATTAGAGTCCGCTTTAGAAGGTATAAAATTACCTGAAGGTGCTCAAAAACCAACAGTTATGGCAATTAGCATGAATATGATGCCTGTTGTCGCTTTATCGGTTAGTAGCTCTAAGGAAGATATTGTCGGATTAACGTCAACAGTAGAAAACATTCTACTTCCTAAAATCGAAAAAATTGATGGCGTTGCTTCAGCAACTATCAACGGTCAGCACATTAATGAAATATCATTTAAATATGATAAAGCAAAAATGGCTGCTCTTGGCTTAACAGAAGATTCAGTCAAGCAAATGATTCAAGCAAGTGATATGTCACTTTCACTTGGTTTATATCAATTTACTGTAGGTGAACAGGCCGTTTCAGTAGACGGTAAAGTTAAATCTATCGATGAGTTAAAAGACTTATTGATTCCAGTTACACCTTCAGCTACAAATCCTTCTCCATTCGTTCGCTTAGGCGATATTGCAACGATTGAAGTCGAAGGTAAAGTACAATCCGTATCACGTACAAACGGCAAAGATGCGATTGCGATTCAAATCGTTAAAGCTCAAGATGCCAATACGGTAAAAGTCGTAAATGCAGTGAAAGATTTAATGAAAGACGAAGAAAAATCATTAGACGGCCTAAAAGTGGATATCTCACTTGACCAAGGTAAACCGATTGAAGATTCAGTGTTTACAATGATTGAAAAAGCAGTATTCGGTGGTGCCATTGCCGTATTAATTATTTTACTATTTTTACGTGATTTCAAATCAACAATTATTTCGATTATTTCTATTCCAGTTTCAGTATTCATGGCATTACTACTATTAAACTGGATGAATATCACATTAAACATTATGACTCTCGGCGCGATAACCGTGGCGATTGGTCGTGTAATTGATGACTCCATTGTAGTTGTTGAAAATATTTATCGACGTATCCATTTAAAAGATGAAAAACTAACAGGTCGCGCTCTTATTCGTGAAGCGACAATTGAAATGTTCAAACCAATCCTTTCTTCTACATTAGTAACCATAGCAGTATTCGCCCCACTAATGTTTGTAGGCGGTATGGTTGGCGAATTATTCATGCCGTTTGCGTTAACAATGTCGTTTGCGCTAGGTGCTTCATTAATAGTGGCGATTACAATTGTTCCAGCTTTATCTCACTTCCTATTCCGTAAAAAAATATACGGTGAGAAAAAAGAAAGTCAACATAAAGAAGTTGGTAAACTAGCTCTTTGGTATAAAGGTGTACTAGCAAAATCATTAAATCATAAAATCATTACATCAGTTATAGCGATTGTACTGCTTGTTGGTTCTCTTGCTTTAACACCACTTATTGGCTTCAGTTTCATGGGCTCACAAGAAGATAAGGTTATGTACTTAACGTACACTCCTGGTACAGGCGAGCTAATGAAAGATACAGAAGCAAATGTTGCAAAAGTAGAAAAAGAATTAATGAAACGTAAAGACGTTAATATTTTACAAGTTTCGATCAATGACCCTAAACATGTTGATCCTTCGGCAATGATGATGGGTGGCGGTGCTGGTGGTGCCTTAATGTACCTCATCTTCGATCCAGATATGAAGGACTTCCCTGAAGCACGTAAAGAAGTTGAAGATTATGTAACTAACATCGGTCAATCAGGAGAATGGAAATCTCAAAACTTCTCATCAATGTCATCGTCTTCAAATGCAGTAAGTTACACATTATATAGTGAAGATTTAGATAAGCTTCGTAAAGCAGTGAAACAAGTAGAAGGCGCACTAAAAGAAGTTGATGGTTTAGAAGAAATTAAGTCTGATACTGAAGATCCATTTGTTGAGAATACCTTAAAAGTAGATCAAAAAAATGTTCTACAATACGGTTTAACTACTGCTCAAATTGTAATGGCTTTAAATCAAAATACATCACCAGAAGTTCTAACTAAAGTTCAGTATGATGGTGAAGATATTGATGTTATTGTACAGCATGAAGAAAAAGCTGCTGCTAAATCTCTTGATGATGTATTAGCTACTAAAATCCAAACAGCTTTAGGCACAACAATGACAATCGGTGAGTTAGTAAAAGTAGAAGAAGGCACTACATTAAACTCATTATCTCGCTCAAAAGGTGAATACTTCGCAAAAGTTTCTGGTACGATTATCGGTGACGATATTTCAAAAGCTACTTCAGCTGCTGATAAAAAAATCGATAAATTAGATTTACCTAAAGGTGTAACGACTGGCGTTGGAGGCGTTGCTGCAGACATGCAAGAAACGTTTACACAGCTTGGAATTGCTATGTTAGCTGCGATCGCGATTGTTTACTTCATCCTAGTAGTAACATTCGGTGAAGGTTTAGCACCATTCGCTATTCTGTTCTCCCTACCATTCGCAGTAATTGGTGCATTTGTCGGATTATTCGTCACAGGTCAAACAATTTCTGTTTCTGTTATGATGGGACTATTAATGCTAATCGGGATCGTTGTAACAAACGCCATCGTATTAGTAGACCGCATTATTCATATGGAACGTGACGGACTTGCAATGCGCGAGGCCATTTTAGAGGCTGGTGCAACTCGTTTACGTCCAATCCTAATGACTGCCATAGCAACAATCGGTGCGATGATTCCAATGGCACTTGGTAATGGTGGCAGTGGTCTAATTTCAAAAGACCTAGCAATTACAGTAATCGGTGGTCTACTATCCTCAACTTTATTAACATTAGTAGTTGTACCAATCGTTTATGAAATGCTATCTAAAATGTTAAAGAAAAACCGAAAAGACGTTAAAGATAATTAATAAACACATGTAAAAAGGGCTCTCCATTGAAGGAGGGCACTGAAAAACTTACGTTTTCATAAAAGCGAACCTTTCTCAGATAAAAATAAGGCACTTCTTGTTCGATTTT